>NZ_BAABCX010000017.1:0-504 GCF_039539325.1 Zobellella aerophila | reverse complement strand
CTTTAGGCTATCGATATGCTAAAGATAACATTCAATGGGATTCAAAAGATAATATCCCTTTTATTTTACCCGATTATTTTAGACTTGATGGTGCCTTAAGTTGGAAAAAAGATAAGGTAGATGTTTCATTAAATATTTTTAACTTATTAGATGAATATTTACTTTATACAGGTGGGGGGTATTATAACACCTATTTTTCTAGTTCGGAACCTGGAATAAATGGAAGGTTAACGGTTAGGTATAAGTTTTAAAACATAGAATTTTAACAAAGAAGAATGTCGTTACATTCTTCTTTGTTTTTTTAGTCAAAAAAATATTAGTTAAAATAGTATACAAAATATCATTTAAAGTTTTTCTATCATATTTAACATCTCTCTGGCATTTTCTCCAACACCTTCGGGATCCATTTTAATTACTTTATTATAATATAGAATAGCTTTTTCTTTATTGTTCAAGGTAAAATAACCCTCTGCGAGACTATCCCAGGTATTAGCAGAATTAGGA
>NZ_BAABCX010000016.1:0-512 GCF_039539325.1 Zobellella aerophila | reverse complement strand
GCGGCACGCTGTCGACCGCCACCGCCCAGACGCTCATCGACGGCATGAGTTACCAGAACAACAGCAATACCCCGAGCACCAGCAACCGGGTGGTGACCCTGACCAGCCTGCAGGACAGCGGCGGCACAGCCAACGGCGGCGACGATACCGCCAGCCTGGCGGTGGCCTCCACGGTGACGGTGGTCGGCGTCAACGACGAGCCGACCCTGACCGCCAACGCCGGCCACCCGACCTTCACCGAGGGCGGCGCGGCGGCCAGCCTGTTCACCGGCACCGACATCAACACCGTCGAGGCCGGCCAGACCATCACCGGGCTGAGCTTCACCATCACCAACGTCACCAACGGCAGCAACGAGCGCATCAACGTCGACGGCACCACCATCGCGCTGACCCACGGCACCAACGGTTCTACCGCGGGCAACGGCCTCTACTACTCGGTGATGGTGATTGGTACCACCGCCACCGTGACCATGACCGGCGGTAACCTGTCGGTGGCGGCGGCGGAGACCCTG
>NZ_BAABCX010000015.1:0-557 GCF_039539325.1 Zobellella aerophila | reverse complement strand
GGGGAACCGGCTCAGAGTGCACGCATCGTGACTGATGCTTACAACAATTTTTCGCCAAGAAGTTCCAAGACACTTGCGTATCAAGAACTACAAATTATTTCATCAGCTTTCCAGGTTGTTAAAGAGCAGATTTCACGAAGAAATCAAAGCTAAATCGCTTTAGCTTTGCATTCTCAGGCGAATGGCGTCCCCTAGGGGATTCGAACCCCTGTTACCGCCGTGAAAGGGCGGTGTCCTAGGCCTCTAGACGAAGGGGACCAAAAATCGCTTTGCAACGCTGCGCGTTGCGGATTTTTGGTAAAGGCGAGTGGTGAGCTCAGCGAACCCGAGCGACAAGAAAGAAACTCTCACCTGTGCCGGCTTGCTTGAACTCGGTGTGTGACAAGCTATAGGCAAACTCATCACCACGCCTCTATCAAAAGCGCTCTACTCATATCAAGCAAACTGTGTGAACACTCAACAGGCGTTGAGAATTTAAGGTAAGGAGGTGATCCAACCGCAGGTTCCCCTACGGTTACCTTGTTACGACTTCACCCCAGTCATGAATCACTCCGTGG
>NZ_BAABCX010000014.1:0-619 GCF_039539325.1 Zobellella aerophila | reverse complement strand
AGAAGTAGATAGCTTAACCTTCGGGAGGGCGTTTACCACGGAGTGATTCATGACTGGGGTGAAGTCGTAACAAGGTAACCGTAGGGGAACCTGCGGTTGGATCACCTCCTTACCTTAAATTCTCAACACCTGTTGAGTGTTCACACAGTTTGCTTGATATGAAAGAGTGACTTGTCGCATGAGCCTGGCTGATGCGATTTGGCGACGGTTGAACGTTGCCAAACAGGATTTGGGTCTGTAGCTCAGGTGGTTAGAGCGCACCCCTGATAAGGGTGAGGTCGGTGGTTCGAGTCCACCCAGACCCACCAAATTCACCCAGGTGAATTTGGTGATGTAAGGCTAAATGGGGCTATAGCTCAGCTGGGAGAGCGCCTGCCTTGCACGCAGGAGGTCAGCGGTTCGATCCCGCTTAGCTCCACCATTTATCCTGAATGCCGAGATGTCAAAGTCATACGTTGTACGCCAATGTATCACTTTGACTTTTTAAGTCACGCTCTTTAACAACCTGGAAAGCTGATGAAATAATTTGTAGTTCTTGATACGCAAGTGTCTTGGAACTTCTTGGCGAAAAATTGTTGTAAGCATCAGTCACGATGCGTGCACTCTGAGCCGGTTCCCC
>NZ_BAABCX010000013.1:0-1560 GCF_039539325.1 Zobellella aerophila | reverse complement strand
GCGGAGACCCTGGTGGACAACCTGAGTTACCAGAACAACAGCGACGGGCCGTCGACCAGCAACCGCGTCGTCACCCTGACCAGCCTGCAGGACAGCGGCGGCACCGCCAACGGCGGCGACAACACCGCTTCCCTGGCCATCGCCTCCACCGTCACCGTGGTGCAGAACAACGACGAACCGACCCTGACTGCCAACGGCAGTCACCCGACCTTCACCGAGGGCGGCGCCGCAGCGAGCCTGTTCAGCGGTACCTCGATCTCCACGGTTGAGGCCGGCCAGACCCTCACCGGCTTCAGCTTCACGGTCAGCAACGTCGCCGACGGCAGCAGCGAGGTGGTCAACCTCGACGGCACCGCCATCGTGCTGACCCACGGCAGCAGCGGCAGTACCGCCGGCAACGGCCTCGGCTACAGCGTCACGGTGGTGGGCAGCACCGCCACCGTGAGCTTGACCGGCGGCACGCTGTCGACCGCCACCGCCCAGACGCTCATCGACAACATGAGCTACCAGAACAACAGCAATACCCCGAGCACCAGCAACCGGGTGGTCACGATCACCAGCCTGCAGGACAGCGGCGGCACCGCCAACGGCGGTGACGATACCGCCAGCCTGGCGGTGGCGTCCACGGTGACGGTGGTGGCGGTGAATGACGCGCCGGTGGCCACGGATGACAGCGCCACGGCTATCGAGGCCGGTGGGGTGGTCAACGGCACGGTTGGCAGCAACGGCACGGGAAATGTGCTGAGCAACGACAGCGATGTTGACAGCGGCGATACCAGGACGGTCAGCGCCGTGCGCACCGGCGCCGAGGGTGGCTCGGGCACGGCCGGTAGCGTGGGCACGGCCCTGGCCGGCCAGTACGGCAGCCTGACGCTGAATAGCGATGGTTCGTACAGCTATGTGATCGACGAGGATAATGCGGCGGTCCAGGCGCTGCGCACCAGTGTCCAGACCCTGAGCGAGAGCTTTACGTATACCGTGACTGATGCCGGTGGCCTGACCGACAGCGCCACGCTGACCATCACCCTGACAGGTGCAAACGATAATCCGGTGGCCAATAACGACAGCACCACTGCGGTGGAAGCGGGCGGGGTGGCCAATGGCAGCGCCGGCAGCCACGCCAGCGGCAATGTGCTGGATAACGATACCGATGTGGACAGCGACGCCAATGGTGAAAGCCAGACCGTCACCGCTGTGCTGTTCGGTGAAACGGCAGGTGAAGTGGGCACGGCCCTGGCCGGCCAGTACGGCAGCCTGACGCTGAATAGCGATGGTTCGTACAGCTATGTGATCGACGAGGATAATGCGGCGGTGCAGGCGCTGCGTGTCAGCGGCCAGACCCTGACCGAGAGCTTCACTTACACCCTCACCGATGCGGGAGGGCTCACCGACAGTGCGACCCTGACCATCACCCTCGACGGTCGCAACGATAACCCGGTGGCCCATGACGACAGCGTCACCGCCGTCGAGGCGGGCGGGGTGGCCAATGGTTCGGTGGGCAGCGCCGGTACCGGCAATGTGCTGAGCAACGATACCGATGTGGACGGTGGTGATACCAAG
>NZ_BAABCX010000012.1:0-2848 GCF_039539325.1 Zobellella aerophila | reverse complement strand
TGTTGCCGGCGGTGCTGCCGTTGGTGCCGTGGGTCAGCACCACGGTGGTGCCATCGACGTTGATGCGCTCGTTGCTGCCGTTGGTGACGTTGGTGATGGTGAAGCTCAGCCCGGTGATGGTCTGGCCGGCCTCGACGGTATTGATGTCGGTGCCGGTGAACAGGCTGGCCGCGGCGCCGCCTTCGGTGAAGGTCGGGTTGCCGGCGTTGGCGGTCAGGGTCGGCTCGTCGTTGATATCCGTGATTGCAACGGTCACGGCCCCGGTTGCTGTGAGCGCACCGCCGCTACCCTGTGCTCCGGTATTGTTATCGGAGAACAGCCAGTCGATCTGTACCGAGGCAGGCGGATTGTCTGCGCTGTTGGCATAGGCAATCTGGCGCATGGCAGCGGTGACCAGCTCCTGACTGGCGTTGGCATTGAAGGTGAGCACCAAGCCCCCCCCGGAAGATGTCGTCACCGTGCCGATCACTGTACTGTCGACGCTGAGATCGCCCCCCTCCACCAGCGCAGCAAGGGTTCCGATAGCCGAGAACTGGTCACTCGCATCGACACCGCCATGGCGCTGCAGCGTCAGTGTCGCCCCCGCATAGTTGCCAACATCAAGCTCGGCATCGAAGATCTGGACATCGCTGTCAAGCACCACGGGCGCGCCGCCTTCGGTGAAGTTCACGGTACCACTCAATGTATAACGGCCGAAATTGGTATCAAGCGTACCATCGCTGTTGTAGCGCGCCACGGCAAAATCATTATCGGCACCCACATAACGATTACCGGCCAGCAGGATCTTGCCATCGGGATCCAGTGCCATATCCCAGGCGTAATTGTGGGCGTTGCCGATGTCGGTGGTAATAGATGCGGCACCGTCGGCGAAGCCCGTATCGAGAACCCCGGCACCGGTAAAGCGCATCAGTGCAAAGTCGACACCATTACCCGACACATTCTTGTTGCCTGCCACCAGGATGCTGCCGTCGGCCTGTACCGCCACGTCTTTGAACTGACTCCAACCCAGCATGCTGATATCGGCAGCTCCGCCAGTACCGAAACCGGTATCCAGCGTACCGTCACTGTTCAGGCGCACCAGATCGTTATGGGCCGTCAGCCCGCCGCTGAATACCTGGCGAACACTGGTGACAAGGATCTTACCGTCCGATTGCAGAGCCAGCCCTGCAGTGGAGGCCGAAAAAGAGGCAAACAGGCGACTTATCCCGTCTCCACCCCCGAAACTGGCATCGAGAGAGCCATCTTCCAGAAACCGCACTACCAGCAATTCTCTGCCGCTGAAAGGCCCATTCGCAACGGTATACAGAGAGCCCGTCACCAGGATCTTGCCATCGCTTTGCAGTGCCAAGCCGCTGATGTTAGCCGAGTCGCCGCCGGCAGTGGTACTCACCACACCGCCATCACCGAAACCGCTGTCAAGGCTCCCGCTGTCGGTCAGGCGCACCAGTGTAATCGCGCCCGGCACAGAGACGGACAGCAGCGCCTTACCATCGGACTGGAGCACCATATTCACGGGATATGCGACATTGGCGCCATCCAGACCAATAACCACGGCACCATCGCTACCGAAGCTGGTATCCAGAGAGCCATCGCTGTTGTAGCGCACCACGGCAATATCGCCATTGGTGTCGCTGGTCCGACTTACACCTGCCACCAGAATTTTGCCGTCCGCCTGAACCGCCACACTGTAACCACGGTCGTCCCCGGCCTCCTCGTTGGCAAGGGTGTTGCCGCCATCATCCACGCTGATGCCGGTCGTGACCACGCCATCGGTGCCGAAACTCCGATCGAGGCTGCCATCGCTGTTGTAACGCACCAGGGTAATATCGTCGTCGGTACCATTCCAGCTATAACCCGCCACCAGAACCTTACCATCACTTTGGGCGACCACACTGTAGCCCCGGGCCATGCCGTCCCCGATCGCCGTGCCGACAATCCCTGCTGCTCCCGGGATATCGAAGCTCGGCGCATCGTTGACGCCGACCACCGTCACCGTGGACGCCACCGCCAGCGAGCCGGTGTTGTCGCCGCCGTTGGCGGTGCCGCCGCTGTCCTGCAGGCTGGTCAGGGTGACGACGCGGTTGCTGGTCGATGGCACGTCGCTGTTGTTCTGGTAACTCAGGTTGTCCACCAGGGTCTCCGCCGCCGCCACCGACAGGTTACCGCCGGTCATGGTCACGGTGGCGGTGGTACCAATCACCATCACCGAGTAGTAGAGGCCGTTGCCCGCGGTAGAACCGTTGGTGCCGTGGGTCAGCACGATGGTGGTGCCATCGACGTTGATGCGCTCGTTGCTGCCGTTGGTGACGTTGGTGATGGTGAAGCTCAGCCCGGTGATGGCCTGGCCGGCCTCGACGGTATTGATGTCGGTGCCGGTGAACAGGCCCGCCGCGGCGCCGCCCTCGGTGAAGGTCGGGTTGCTGGCGTTGGCGGTCAGGGTCGGCTCGTCGTTGACGCCGACCAGGGTGACGGTCGAGGCCACCGCCAGGCTGGCGGTATCGTCGCCGCCGTTGGCGGTGCCGCCGCTGTCCTGCAGGCTGGTCAGGGTCACCACCCGGTTGCTGGTGCTCGGGGTATTGCTGTTGTTCTGGTAACTCATGCCGTCGATGAGCGTCTGGGCGGTGGCGGTCGACAGCGTGCCGCCGGTCAAGCTCACGGTGGCGGTGCTGCCCACCACCGAGACGCTGTAGCCGAGGCCGTTGCCGGCGGTGCTGCCGCTGCTGCCGTGGGTCAGCACGATGGCGGTGCCGTCGAGGTTGACCACCTCACTGCTGCCGTCGGCGACGTTGCTGACCGTGAAGCTGAGCCCGGTGATGGTCTGGCCGGCCTCAACCGTGGAGATCGAGGT
>NZ_BAABCX010000011.1:1655-4857 GCF_039539325.1 Zobellella aerophila | reverse complement strand
GTCAGGTGGGACCACAACGCTATCGCCGCCAGGCATAAACTGGGTTGTTGACCAGTCTGGGTCAACAACATCTGGAAAACTGATGAACCATTCTTGCTTTGTAGTCTCGACCGCAAGGCCTCACACTTCTTGGGTGTTGTATGGTTAAGCCGCACGGGTCATTAGTACAGGTTAGCTGCACGCCTCACAGCGCGTCCACACCCTGCCTATCAACGTCCTAGTCTCGGACGGCCCTTTAGTGGACTCGAAGTCCATGGGATGACTCATCTCGGGGCTCGCTTCCCGCTTAGATGCTTTCAGCGGTTATCGATTCCGAACGTAGCTACCGGGCAGTGCCATTGGCATGACAACCCGAACACCAGCGGTTCGTTCACTCCGGTCCTCTCGTACTAGGAGCAACCCCCCTCAATCATCCAACGCCCACGGCAGATAGGGACCGAACTGTCTCACGACGTTCTGAACCCAGCTCGCGTACCACTTTAAATGGCGAACAGCCATACCCTTGGGACCGACTTCAGCCCCAGGATGTGATGAGCCGACATCGAGGTGCCAAACACCGCCGTCGATATGAACTCTTGGGCGGTATCAGCCTGTTATCCCCGGAGTACCTTTTATCCGTTGAGCGATGGCCCTTCCATGCAGAACCACCGGATCACTATGACCTACTTTCGTACCTGCTCGACCTGTCCGTCTCGCAGTTAAGCTGGCTTATGCCATTGCACTAACCGTACGATGTCCGACCGTACTTAGCCAACCTTCGTGCTCCTCCGTTACTCTTTGGGAGGAGACCGCCCCAGTCAAACTACCCACCAGGCACTGTCCGCAACCCCGATTCAGGGGCCTACGTTAGAACATCAAACATACAAGGGTGGTATTTCAAGGATGGCTCCACGGCAACTGGCGTCACCGCTTCACAGCCTCCCACCTATCCTACACATGTAGGGTCAATGTTCAGTGCCAAGCTGTAGTAAAGGTTCACGGGGTCTTTCCGTCTAGCCGCGGGTATACGGCATCTTCACCGCAATTTCAATTTCACTGAGTCTCGGGTGGAGACAGCGTGGCCATGGTTACACCATTCGTGCAGGTCGGAACTTACCCGACAAGGAATTTCGCTACCTTAGGACCGTTATAGTTACGGCCGCCGTTTACCGGGGCTTCGATCAAGAGCTTCACCTTGCGGCTAACCCCATCAATTAACCTTCCGGCACCGGGCAGGTGTCACACCGTATACGTCCTCTTGCGAGTTTGCACAGTGCTGTGTTTTTGATAAACAGTCCCAGCCACCTGGTCACTGCGACTGGCTCAGGCTCCATCTGCAAGAGACTTCACCCGCTCCAGCGTACCTTCTCCCGAAGTTACGGTACTATTTTGCCTAGTTCCTTCACCCGAGTTCTCTCAAGCGCCTTGGTATTCTCTACCCGACCACCTGTGTCGGTTTGGGGTACGATTGCCGTGTATCTGAAGCTTAGAGGCTTTTCCTGGAAGCAGGGCATCAATGACTTCCGCACCGTGGTGCGTTCGTCTCGGGTCTCAGCATTAAGTGTCCGGATTTGCCTAAACACTCTGCCTACATCCTTTCACCAGGACTACCAACGCCTGGCCCATCTAGCCTTCTCCGTCCCCCCATCGCAATACACGCCAGTACGGGAATATTAACCCGTTTCCCATCGACTACGCCTTTCGGCCTCGCCTTAGGGGTCGACTCACCCTGCCCCGATTAACGTTGGACAGGAACCCTTGGTCTTCCGGCGAGGAGGTTTTTCACCCCCTTTATCGTTACTCATGTCAGCATTCGCACTTCTGATATCTCCAGCATGCCTCACGACACACCTTCGCAGACTTACAGAACGCTCCCCTACCACTCAGAATAAATTCTGAATCCGCGGCTTCGGTGCCTGGTTTAGCCCCGTTACATCTTCCGCGCAGGCCGACTCGACCAGTGAGCTATTACGCTTTCTTTAAATGATGGCTGCTTCTAAGCCAACATCCTGGCTGTCTGAGCCTTCCCACCTCGTTTCCCACTTAACCAGAACTTGGGGACCTTAGCCGGCGGTCTGGGTTGTTTCCCTCTTCACGACGGACGTTAGCACCCGCCGTGTGTCTCCCGGATAGTACTTACTGGTATTCGGAGTTTGCATGGGGTTGGTAAGTCGGGATGACCCCCTAGCCCAAACAGTGCTCTACCCCCAGTAGTATTCGTCCGAGGCGCTACCTAAATAGCTTTCGGGGAGAACCAGCTATCTCCCGGTTTGATTGGCCTTTCACCCCCAGCCACAAGTCATCCCCTAATTTTGCAACATTAGTGGGTTCGGTCCTCCAGTTGATGTTACTCAACCTTCAACCTGCTCATGGCTAGATCACCGGGTTTCGGGTCTACTCCTAGCAACTATTCGCCCAGTTAAGACTCGGTTTCCCTACGGCTCCCCTATACGGTTAACCTTGCTACTAAAAGTAAGTCGCTGACCCATTATACAAAAGGTACGCAGTCACCCAACAAGTGGGCTTCCACTGCTTGTACGTACACGGTTTCAGGTTCTATTTCACTCCCCTCACAGGGGTTCTTTTCGCCTTTCCCTCACGGTACTGGTTCACTATCGGTCAGTCAGGAGTATTTAGCCTTGGAGGATGGTCCCCCCATGTTCAAACAGGATATCACGTGTCCCGTCCTACTCGATTTCACGTCACAGACAGTTTGGTGTACGGGGCTATCACCCTTTATTGCCGGCCTTTCCAGGACCGTTCCACTACCATCCATGCCGCTTAAGGGCTGGCCCCCGTTCGCTCGCCGCTACTAAGGGGATCTCGGTTGATTTCTTTTCCTCGGGGTACTGAGATGTTTCAGTTCTCCCGGTTCGCCTCGCAACGCTATGAATTCACGTTGCGATACCGCACCGAAGTGCGGTGGGTTTCCCCATTCGGACATCACGGGTTCAAGCGCTTCTTACCAGCTTACCCGTGCTTAACGCAGGTTAGCACGTCCTTCATCGCCTCTGACTGCCAAGGCATCCACCGTGCACGCTTAGTCACTTAACCATACAACCCCAAGAAGTTTCCGCTCAGCCCAAAGGACTGACGGGGAACCGGCTCAGAGTGCACGCATCGTGACTGATGCTTACAACAATTTTTCGCCAAGAAGTTCCAAGACACTTGCGTATCAAGAACTACAAATTATTTCATCAGCTTTCCAGGTTGTTAAAGAGCA
>NZ_BAABCX010000010.1:0-6664 GCF_039539325.1 Zobellella aerophila | reverse complement strand
TAGTTGCATTGTCACAATGTAACACCTATACCTATTTATGTGCAGGGTGTTGCACTGTAACAATTATAAACCACGGGGTAAAAATTATGTCTAACAAGCCACAATTGGAAATTCAAGATCTTGAATTGCTGGGTCCATTTACTAGCCAAAAGGGTAAGCAATATTACAAACAGGTGGCATATCTCCATGTTCCCAACCGTCCCTATCCTGACAGGGCATTGCTCTACACTGAAAAGCCCGCCGATGCGCTCCGCCCTGGATTTTATGATCTCCATCCTGAACCCTGGATTGATAAATTCGGTGGTATCTCATACTCATCAAAATATATTCCGTCATCCGCTTCGGCGCCTAAGGCGGTGGCTAATGGCTAAGCTCGCTTTTTTCATGCTCGGGCTCGGCATAGTTTCCACATTTGCCGCATTTGTTACATTTTTTTCTATGGTGCCGTAAATGTATGAGATGACTTTACAGGACTGGACAGCGTTGGCTGAATTGGCGGTAAGGTCATTTGTCATACTCTGTTTTTGTTTGGGTTTCATCGCGGGAGGATTTAGGTAGTAATGGAATCACTCGCGGGGGAAATAGCGGATCTCTTTGTTGACGGTGTTTATACCGGATACAGTTTGGCCGCGTTCGCAATGGGTTACGGGACTTCGTTCCTGATAACTTTTTTTAAAAAACTGTCTGAAAAAATATAGGTGGTGTTATGATTACTCGCATTAAATACATGATGTCCCGTGCTGTAACTGCATCAGTTGTTGTTGTTACCGCTCTCGCTGCTGGCTCTGCCAATGCTGCCCTACCGGCTGCTATTAGCACGGAATTGGCAACTGTCCAGGCCGATGGGCTTGCCATGGCTGATTTGGTTTGGCCGGTTGTAATTGCATTGTTCGGTGCTCTGGTGCTTTTCAAACTGTTCAAGCGTTTCGGTTCCAAAATTTAAGTAAAAACTGGCTCTTGAGGTCAAACGCAGTTTGACCGATAGAGCCTTTTTTAATTCCATTTTTCGGTGATTCCATATGAGAATTTTTAAGCCCCTTGCCCTGACCCTGGCTATTTTCATATGGCCAATCAATGCAGCCATGGCAAATCAATACGGCGTGGCCGCATCAGTCTATGATCTTTCTAATATCGATGAAGTAACCGGCGAAACTGTCAAAACCAAGGTTGTTGTTAAGGGGGCAAAGGCCAGTCACCCTTATCGAGTTCGCTTGTTACCGATTCAGAAACAAACTATCGGCTCAATTCTAAAATCTGGTGGCTCTGCATTTTTAAAACGGTCTCCCTATTGGATAGCTGCCATGATTGCAATGAATTATATACTCGACGATGACGGCAATGTTTATCAACCTGATCCATCGGGTTCAGCTCCCGATATGGATAAGTCGCGTTCTACTGTGTATTTGATGAATAGTGGTGGTTCTACAAATGTCACTCGTGATTCTGTATCTATCAACACTGCGCTAAATATTTGGAATACTCAATTCGGCTCTGCTCTTAATAATGTCAAAATCGTTGGCGCTTGGTCTTGTTCATCATCTGATTGTCGAGCAAACGCCACTTGGAAATCCTTTGGTTCCAGTTATTCAGGTTATATAAAAATTCCTACCGATGAGCTTTTACCGCCCGCTGATATTCCTATTGCTGATGAGGATTTTCTTGATTCAGTTATGCCCTATATTGCCGCTAATCCGACAAAAGAGGCTCTCCGTAACCCTGATGCTCCTAATGATTGGTCTCACTTAATCCCAACAGATGATTTTACATATCTGCCGGATGCGGTTACTCAACAGGACGAGGATTATATTAATTACATGTTGGATGGTATCGCTCAATCAACAGACCCTAATGCGCCAGGATATATCGACCCTGCGGATTATGATCGTATAGCTGATATGGCCAGCGATATACAAGGCTTGGACACTCCCGAGGGTCAAGCCGATGCTCTAAATAGCGAGGCCGATGCTCCATTGACTGCCGCGTCCATGGCCGAAATATTAGAGGCTGAGCGGGTTGCCGCTGCTGAGGCTGCCGCTACTTTGGCGGCTGAACAAGCTGCTGCTGATGAATCTGCTATATCTGCTGCTGAGGCTGATGCTAATGACCCTAGTAACAGACAGGATGATGAGGATTTAGACGACGAGGATTTAATGGATCTTATTAACCAATCGTTGGATTTGCCAGATTTGTTTGATCTTCCGACTATCAGTGCCGCTTCCTGTCAGTCTATGACTCTTGATTTTATCGGCACCTCATTGTCGTTCCCTGGCGCTGCTGGCTGTCAAAAAATCGACCAGGGCAAAGAAGTAATTGGTTATATGCTCTGGTTCCTTGCTATGTGGCATTTGTTTTCTATCGCAACACGGGAGTTAAACTAATATGGCTGCTGTATCATCTGCAATAGGTTCTTTTACGTCTTTTCTCGGCGGAATGTTTAATGGTTTGTCTGAGTTTCGGGCATTAATATTTAATAAGGGGATTGCTCATCGGGTCGCTAGCCTGACCATCCTTATTGCTGCTATTGCTGCCGCATATGGCACTATTAGGCTCGCCGGTGCCGCTCTAACCTGGGTTATGCCCTATCCAATTCAAGTCGCTGCATCCTGGGTTGTTCCTGAAAATTGGGCTTCGATTTTGTCTTTCTATGCTGTCTGTTATGGCGCCATCGCTCTTTATAAATGGCAGCGTAATTATATCGGTATGAGTAATTATTAGGGGGCCTTATGATTGATGGCGTTATAGCGGTAACGGGTCGCACCGGCCAGGGTAAGGGCCTCTGTTCTGTCGGCCTGGCGCGTGATTATCTCTCCGCTGGTCGACCTGTAGTAACCAACATGGATTTATTTCCCGAAAATTTTCGCGATAAGCGTAATAGTAAAATTCGTCTTTATCGCATTCCCGATATGTTAAGTATCGATATTTTGCGCGAGCTTGAGGCAGGCGGCATTGTCGGCCCTGGCAATCCCAGGCCGGAATATGGGGATGAAAACGGCCTTTTATTGCTCGATGAGGCCGGGGTTTTTCTTAACAGCCAGGAATGGAATAAACCCCACGTTAAACCAATTGTCGATTGGCTTCGTCATCGAAGGAAACATGGATGGGATATTGCTCTACAAATACAGGATATTGATAGTCTTAACGCCCAGGTTCGCCGGGCCGTTATTGATTATGAAATGAGGGCAATTAAAATTGTTTCAATTCCCATAGTTAGCACAATTTATCGGATGATCTTTAAAAAACGCTTCAAGCTGCCCATTTATATGCGGTATCACAAAGCTAAAATGACTAATCTCGAAACCGGCATGGTTGAGGATTCGTTTAGATATACCGGTTCCGCTATCTATCCTCTTTATGATACCAAGCAAGTCATCAGTGAGGAAAATACCAATGGCCTGCACTGCATGTTAACTCCCTGGCATCTTGTTGGTCGTTATGGCAAAAAACGGTTCAATCCTTTCCGTTTTATTTTTAATGTTTTCATGTTGACAATTCTTTTTGTGGCTTCCCTGTTTTGCTCCGACTCAAAAAACAAATGGCTAAAAATAACCCAATAATACTTGTCACAAGTATTAACCTTTGCTATAGTTACAATGTAACCACAGCAAACACAAGGGGCACAAAATGGAATCAATACTCGTTTATTTACATGCCGATAATTCAAATGGTGTAACTGGATTTTCAAGCGAACGTGGATTAATTGAGTGTGTCGGTAATCCTGTTTATGTTTCACCCTTAGAGTTCTATGATTCATTACCTAAATTAAATGACGGTGAGCAATTGTTTACTTATATTGTTGGAGGTACAAAAGATGTCATTACTTACTATCTGATTGATGATGAATATGGCATTTCGCATTGAACCAATCGGCCCTTCTGGGCCTTTTCTTTTATGGCGAAGCCATGCAAAACCTTCCCAGAGCATGACAGGACACGTCCTGCCCTTTACCTCCTTCCGCTCCTGGTCGAGCTGGTCAAGTGCCTCGCAATCCCATTCAGCTTTGATCCTTTTCGCGTCCTCTATCTCTCATACAGTGCCGTTCCTCCCCGCGCCCTGCTAAACCTGTCTTTTGATGTTCGGCAATCACTATCCGCTATGTCGTATTGAAACTGTCCGGGACACCGGGTTTTCAGCGCCCTTTCACAGTCACTTTGAGGTGGATCATTCACGTATTTATTTCAACTATTCATGTCACCTCTATACTGCGACGGCGCGGAGCTGCCGTCCGCCGATAGGCGCCTATCTATGTCCACTTCGGCACCCCCTGATGTAATTCCACTTTTTTTCTCTTAATACTTGTAACATGTAATATCATGCTCTATAGTTACTTTGTTACTCGGTAACTTTTTTTATCTTGATTCTTGATGAGGTATCACATGAAACCACAATTTTTAATTCTTGACACTGAAACTACAGGTCTCGACAATTCCGCTGAAGTCGTCGAACTGGCGTTAATTGATAGCAATGGCACTGAGTTGATTAATACTCTGGTTTGTCCTTATATGCCTATCCCTTCCGCTGCCACTGCTATTCACGGCATTACCGATGAGGATGTTAAAAACTGGCCTAGATTTTACGCCGTGCTTTCTCGATTACATGAGATAGTTACTAAATCAGGTTTGCCGCTTTATATTTACAATTCCGCGTATGATTTGCGCGTAATGGCTCAATCAATAGACAATAATTTCAGTGGTCATTCAGATTCAGCTCTTCATCAATTCAGGATGATGATTGCTGATATTTCTGCTGTTAGCCTTTGTGCCATGCTCGATTACGCTGAATTTCATGGTTCTTGGGATGATTACCGGGGCGGTTGGAAGTGGCAAAAATTAACATCTGCTGTGTCTCAATGTGGTATTGACCCTATTATGTTTGAGGCTCATAGGGCCTTTGGTGATTGCTTGATGACGTTGGAGGTGATCAAAAATATGATTAATGCTGGCCATGGAGGTTATAACTATGAACAGATGTGATCAAAAGCGCGGTCCTGGTCAACCCAGGTTGCCATATCAAACTAAAACCGTTCGTATCCCTGTTGCGCTTGAAGAAAAGGTCCGGCGTATGGTTGAGCAGTATAAGGCCCAGCACAGGGAGTCTTGATATGTATTTTTTTGATTGGCTTAGTATAAAACAGACACACATTATGCCGGAGGGTAGGACATTGCCCCTGGTGTGTAAGTTGTTTTCGTCCCATCTTGATTATGAGACAGGGGAGGAGTTTGAGACAAAAAGCCGAACGCGCATAGAGGGCTCTTACAGCACGTCAATCAGTATCCGTTGTGACGGTCACACGGTTGAAATGTCGGGCAATCCCAGCCGGTTTGATCGGCTTGATAATTTGTTTGGGCTGGCCAGTCTTGACGATTGTGTTACCGTTTACAACCGGATTCTTTCTGATTGTGGTTTGCCGCCATTTACACCTGCAACCAGTATTAAGCCATTGCGTGTTGGCCGTCATTGTCCTGCCTATGCTGTGGGTTATGATTTGCCCGCCGAGAATGAGGTCATTGCTCATACTGGTGCTGTTATCCAGGAAATACACGTAACAAGAAATTATCAGGTAGGTCAGGGCAACGAGTCTAAATTTTATCGTGCCATGGCATCTTTTAAGCATAATAGGCGACTGCCTAAACTTTATCAGCATGGCGTTACCTGGGGTGAGGGCTCCAGACGGCTTTATTTTGGGTTTTATTCTAAAGGGGCTGAGTTTGATTTGCCCCGAGTTAAATCACGTCTTGCCGTCTTGTTACGAGACGGTAAGATTAATCAGGATGAATTGGATTATTATGAACGGGTCAAACAATATGCCCTGCATCATGGTGTCGTGCGTCTTGAGTACAAACTGAAAAATAATTGGCTTCGTGATAAAGACTTGCGCTTTTACCGCACCGGCTTAACGGCTGGCCGTGTCGCGGATGATTATTTAATTATTGCCGAAAAATGGGTAGATAGTATGAGCGTATCAAAAGTGAGTTACGACAATATCGGTCAACAACTTGTGTCTTACGAGGTTTGCGGTGAACGGGCTGCTAGGGTCACTGAATCGGTTTTCCTTCGCTGGCTGCATGGTATGGATCTAGGGTTGGGTGATAGTCAGTTCTACGTCCACAAAAAGCGCCTTCTTGCCCTGGGTATTGACATATCCATGCCGTGCGACGTGACTAGCCTTCGGGTTCACATTCGCACGGATGAGATCATGTTGTCCTCTCTTGCCGTTCCTGACTGGTACAGGTTGGCCGCCTGAGGGGGTTCAAAGGGAGGTGCAAGTAACACCTCCCTTTTTTCCGGACTTCCGGAGTTTTCCCACATCCGGTGCCCATTTTTCATACTCCCTTGAGTCCCTTACACTTCTTGCATCGGACGTACAATTTCTTCCCTTGCGTCCTTGTCTAACTGCGTTTGGATCAGTGCGTCCAGTGCGTCTGCGGCTGTGAATCTTTGTGCGCCCTGGGTGGCTACGGTCATTTCCGCAGCCAGTTGTAGGAGTGTTTTGTGAGCATCCTCACTAATTCGTACTGTAACAGACATTTTCTTCCCCTTTAGTTGCATTGTCACAATGTAACACCTATACCTATTTATGTGCAGGGTGTTGCACTGTAACAATTATAAACCACGGGGTAAAAATTATGTCTAACAAGCCACAATTGGAAATTCAAGATCTTGAATT
>NZ_BAABCX010000009.1:0-104544 GCF_039539325.1 Zobellella aerophila | reverse complement strand
ACCGGCCTGTCACGCCGGGGGTCGCGGGTTCGAGTCCCGTCCGCTCCGCCATCAAACAAAAAGCCCTGACCTGACGGTCAGGGCTTTTTTGTTTACGGCTGCGCCGGACCTCTTGGAAGAAATCGGCGCTGGCTCCTCGACCTTCAAAGGCAATCCTTTGCCACCCGGCCATTATTCCCCGTTAATGAAACTGCTGGGCTTGATCCGCCCAGCCGCTGCCAATGGCGTTGAAGGGGAGCTCCAGGCCCAGCTCCGGCACCTGCCTGGCGACCCAGGCGGGAAAGGTGTTGCTGTTTGGTCCCGGGAAGAGGCGGTACCTGTCTTTCCAGGGATATTTATCGACGACCCGCTCGATCTTGCTGATCAGCATGCCGACGCCTTCGCCACGTTTATCCAGCAATATTCTCGGCTTGGCGCCGTACCAGTAACGATCCGGATGGTCCTGAGTGATCCGTAGGGCCGGCAGACCCCGCTGAGCCCGCCATCCGACGACCTCATATACAGTGTACTGGGAGGCGTTGGCCGGTTTGACGGCAATCCAGGTATGAATGGCAAACCAGCCGCGCCAACCCCAGGCATCGGCGCCATAAACCTGGATGACTGCCTCCGGCGTGTTAGCCGGATCCGGCGCCATGCCTGCCGGGTCGCGGCTGGCATGGCGCCAGCCATCGTCGGAACAACCGTTCAGCAGGACCAGGGTCGTTAATAGGTGGAGTATTATTCGGTGTTTTGCCATGTGGTTGCTTCCCTTGGTAACCGCCCAGGTGAAGTTCTGGATCAGACCGGAGTTTCCGGCGATGCTTTTCCCTGCCGGTGTAGAACAGTTAAGCACAGACAGCCGCCGCTGTCCCCGTACCGGCCCACGAGCAGCCCCGAGACGAGGGGCCGGGAATACCGGTGCGGTTGCCTAATGGGCGGTGAAAAGCCTGCCAGCTGCTGCCATGACGATGACGGATCCCGTACAATATCCGTTTTTTACGGGAGCGATACATGCACAGCAAAGTAGTCAGGCTCATCGCCTGGAACCTGGTGGCGATAGCGATATTGGCAAGCTGGTTCTGGCTGCCGAACCATGGCTTCTGGTTCGATATTGACAGCCGCGTTTTCTACTATTTCAACAACAAGCTGGGCGAGAGCCAGGCCTGGGTCAATGTGATTGGTATCGCCAATAACAGGGCCTTTGATCTGGTCGCCATAGCCGCCATGGGACTGCTTTATTACAGCTATTATCGCAAGGCGACACCGGAACAGAAGCGGCGGTTGCTGCTGCTTGGTCTGCTGATGCTGCTGACGGCGGTGGGCCTGAACCAGCTGGGGCGGGCCATTCCCGTCGACAGGCCCAGCCCGACCCTGACCTTTGAAGGCGTTTATCGCCTCACCGAACTGGCGGGGTTCAAGACCAAGGATTCCTCCGGCGATAGCTTCCCCGGTGATCATGGCCTGATGCTGATGATCTTCACCGCTTTTGTCTGGCGTTATCTGTCCTGGAAGGCGGGCTTGTGGGGCGGCCTGTTCGTGCTGGTTTTCTCCGCTCCCAGGGTGATGGGGGGAGCCCACTGGTTGACCGACATTTATGTCGGCGCCTTCTCTGTTGCCGCCTTCGGTTTAAGCTGGTTGCTGCTGACCGGGGTTATGGACAGCTTGCTTGGCTGGCTGGATCAATACCTGCCTAAACGCAGGCGAGTATAATGGGCATGAATGACAGTATGATGAAGCCAGGATTGACACGTCAGCTCGCCTTCCTGCTGGAAGTCGATAAATTAAAAAATGTTATCCGTCGGAATTTTAACGCCGATGACAGCCGCAGGGAAAACACCGCCGAGCACAGTTGGCAGATAGTGCTGTTTGCTCAGATAGCCTTCGAGCATGCGGATCATCGGGAACAGCTGGATTTGCTGCATATCATCCGGATGCTGAGTATCCATGATCTGGTCGAGATCTACGCCGGTGATACCTTCCTGTTCGACGAGCAGGCCAACCAGGGTAAATATGAGCGGGAGCTGGCCGCCGCCAAAAAGATCTTCGGCCTGTTGCCGGCAGAGCAGGCGGCTGAATACCTGGATTACTGGCTGGAGTATGAAACGGCAGAAACGGCCAATGCGGTCTTCGCCAACGCGGTAGACAGGATATTGCCCTTTATCCTCAACTCCCATACCCAGGGTAAAAGCTGGACCGAGGCGGGTGTTACCAAGACCCAGGTGCAGGACAAGCTGGCGATCATCGAGCAGGCCTCCCAGCCATTGTGGCAGCTGTTTAATCACTTGCTGGACAGATCGCTGGAAAAGGGCCTGCTGATCGACCTTTAGGGCACAGCCCGTTATTGTTCATCCATTGTGCGGCACAGCCTGATCGTTTTGTTCCAGGAACAGGGCCGGAAGCTGGCGGATAAGCCAGCTCTTGGCCTTGCCCATGGAGTCCCGGCGCCAGGCCAGCACCACGTTCGTGGTTTCCCGGCAGCTGGGTGACACTTCCTTCAGCTCGCCGGTTTCCAGCATGTCTCCCAGCCACCCCAAGGGGATGGAAGAGATCCCCAGGCCCGCTTTCATCGCACTGATCTTGTCCTGCATGGTACTGACCGTCAGTCGCGACTGCTTGTCGAACAGCCGGAAGGTCAGCGGTGGCTTGAAACGGGCGGTATCGGCCACGGCGATAGCCCGGTAGCGCGACAATACTTCCTCGGTCAGTGGGCCGTTTTCCTGATGGATCGGATGATCGGGATGGGCCACATAGACAAAGGTTTCACGATATAGGAACTGGGTCTTGATCCCGGGGCTGGTCACCGTATCTTTCCGCAACGGCGTAATGGCCAGGTCGGCACGACCGGTTTCCAGTGCTTCCCAGGTGCCAGCCAGCACCTCATGGGCCAGCCGGATGTCGGTGTCGGTCTGTTTCGACAGGGCATCCAGCACGGGAAATATCCGGCTGCTCGGCATGATGCCGTCTATGGCCAGGGTGAGTTGGGTCTCCCAGCCGCGCTCCAGTGCCCTGGCGTCAGCCACCAGCTGGCTGGCGGCATGTAGCAACTGCCGGCCGCGTTCCAGCATCAGGCGGCCGACGGGGGTGAACTGGGTCTTGTGGCCGGAGCGGTCGAACAACGCCAGATCCAGTTCATCTTCCAGTTTCTGTATGGTGTAGCTGAGGGCGGAAGGCACCTTGCCCAGTTCATCGGCGGCGGCGGCAAAGCTGCCCCTGCGTTCTATGGCATCCAGCACGCGCAGCGCTTCCAGGGTCAGTGATTTATCTCGGGACATATTCAAAAGAGTTGAAGTATCAGGGTGTGATAGCTAGACGATAGCGCAGCACATCGCAAAAAATAAGCGGTTCGCTTAAAACCATCGGTGTTTTTCCTTGTTCAGGGCGGTACCGGGGGCCAGGCGCCCGGCCTGTGGGCAAGCGGCAAGTACGAAGCCCACATTGCTTCCCCGCCGTTATTGTTTAACAATTCTCTCTTCGTTCGGCAGCTGGCGCAGCATATGTTTACTCTTTACCATTCCAATCGGCTGGATGTTCTCAAAGAGCTGATGGTGTCTTTGATTCGGATGGAGCCGCTGGCACACCCCTTCGACGCCGAAGTGATACTGGTGCAAAACCCGGGCATGGCCCAGTGGCTCAAGTTGGAGCTGGCGAGCACCTTCGGCATCGCCGCCAATATCGAATTTCCGCTACCGGCCAGTTTTATCTGGAAGATGTTTGTCCAGACCCTGGAAGGGGTACCGGAACAGAGCGCCTTCAATAAAGAGGCCATGGTCTGGAAGCTGATGAGCCTGTTGCCTGGCCAGCTGAAGGAGGAGGCTTTCCTGCCGTTGCGCCATTACCTTGCCGACGATCAGTTTGGTCGCCGGCTTTACCAGCTGTGCGGCAATATCGCCGATATCTTCGATCAGTATTTGGTCTACCGGCCCGAATGGATACAGGACTGGGAGCAGGGGGGTGGCCTGCGGGCCGAGGCCCACCCCTGGCAGCCGGTGCTGTGGCGCGCCTTGGTATCGCGTACCCGGGAGCTGGATCAGTCGCTTTGCCACAGGGCCAACCTGTTCCAGTCTTTTATCGATACCCTGGCCGCTGGCGAGCTCCGGCATTCGCTACCCAAACGGCTGTTTATCTTCGGTATTTCCGCCTTGCCGCCGAAATACCTGGAAGCCCTCAACGCCCTCGGCCGGCATACGGATGTACACCTGCTGCTGACCAACCCCTGCCGTTATTACTGGGGCGATATCCAGGATAACAGGCGGCAGGTTCGGCGGCAGCTGCTGCAGCGGGTGGCGGAACAGCGGCGCCGTCCTTGGGGAGAGCCGGTGGCGGACATCGGCCTGTTGCCGGCGGGGGCCGAGCTGGAACACTGGTTTGACGAGGACGGAGAGCCCAGCCAGGGGAACCCCCTGCTGGCTTCCATGGGCAAGCAGGGCCGGGATCATCTGTGGCTGCTGGCGGAGCTGGGCCCCAATGAAATAGACGCCTTCGTCGAGCCCCTCGGCGATACTCTGCTGCACCGGTTGCAACAGGATATCCTGGAGTTGCGCAACAGCGCCGAGCCGGTGCTGGATAAAGAGCGGCTGGCGAGCAGCCATCATAAGACGATCATTATCCCGGAAGATGACTCGCTGGTGATCCACAGCTGCCATAGCCCGATCCGCGAGCTGGAAGTATTGCACGACGAGCTGCTCAAGGCTTTTGAAGCCGATCCCGGGCTTGCGCCCAAGGATGTGGTAGTGATGGTGCCGGACATCAATGCCTACAGTCCCTATATCCAGGCGGTATTCGGCGCCGCCAGCGGCGAACGTTTTATCCCGTTTTCCCTGTCGGACCGCTCGGCCCAGCAGGAAAGCCCGGTGCTGCTCAGTTTCCTGGCCGTGCTGCGGCTAGCCCACGCCCGCTGTACCCTGTCGGAGTTGCTGGAAATACTGGAAGTCCCTGCGGTACTGGCCCGTTTCGAACTGAGTCCGGAGCAGTTTGAACGGCTCAAGGCTTGGGCGGAGGAGAGCGGCATCCGCTGGGGCCTGAATGACGCGGATGCCGAGCGCTTCGAGCTCAGTCAGATGCCGCAGAATACCTGGCTGTTCGGCCTCAGGCGCATGCTGCTGGGTTATGCCATGGCCGAGGACCGGCTGTTTGGCGAGGTACTGCCCTATACCGAGATCGAGGGCATGGACGCCGAGCTGCTGGGCAAGCTGGCGGCCTTTGTCGACGTGCTGTCCGAGTTTATCCAGCAGGCGCGTCAGGACCATACCATAGTGGCTTGGCAGGCGCTGCTCGGCGCCTTGCTGGAGCGGCTCTACCTGCCCGATGAGCAGGCGGAGCCCCTGCTGGCGCTGATTTATCAGCAGATAGAAAGGCTCAGGGTGCAAGCTGATCAGGCCGGCTTCGGGGGGGAGCTCAGTCAGGCGGTGGTCGCCGACCATTTCTCGCAAGCCCTCAATAACCAGCGCTCGGGTCAGCGCTTCCTGGCCGGGCAGGTCAACTTCTGCACCCTGATGCCAATGCGTTCGATTCCGTTCGCCATGGTGTGCCTGCTGGGCATGAACGACGGTGTCTATCCCCGCAGCCTGGCGCCCATGGGGTTCGACCTGATGGCGGAGGACAACCGCAAGGGGGATAGATCCCGCCGGGACGATGACAGATACCTGTTCCTCGAGGCGCTGCTGTCGGCGCAGCAACGGCTGTATATCTCCTATGTGGGCATGAGCCAGCAGGACAACAGCCCCAAGGTGCCGTCCGTGCTGTTGACCGAGCTGCTTGACTACATCGGCCAGGGTTTCGTGCCCGAGGGCCACCAGCAGGAAGACGGGGATACCAGCTACCGGAGTACGCTGGCCCGCCTGACCCGGGCACACCCGCTCACCCCCTACAGCCATCGCTATTTCGGTGCCGAACCGCCCGGCTCCTATGCCCGGGAGTGGCTGCCGGCCCTGCAGGAAGCCGTGGCACCCGTCGCCGAAGCGGTCGTACTGGATTTGCCCGAGGAGTGGCAGGCGGAGCAGGAGCTGGAACTGGCCGAGCTGCAGCGTTTTTTCCGGCTGCCTTGCAGCTATTTTTTCCAGCGCCGGCTGAAGGTCTGGTTCGAGCTGGATTCTCTCAAACCTGCCATAGACGAGCCGTTCAGCCTGGATAATCTGGACGGCTACCGGCTGCGGGATGTGCTGCTCGATGCCTGCCTGCGGCAGTTGCCGGTGAAAGAGCAGGCGGCGCGTCTGCTGGCTTCCGGCAGCCTGCCCAGCGGTGTCTTCGGTGAACTGGTGCTGGAGGAAAATCAGAGCAGTATCAATCAGCTGGCGGCCCGGCTCGAGCCCTGGCTGGCCCGGGCCGATGAGGATGTGGAGGTCCGCCTGGGCTTTGATCGGCGGCTGTTGACCGGTTGGCTCAAGGGGCGTTATCAGGGGAGGCTGATCCGCTACCGGCCGGGCAGCCTCAATGCCGGCTTCCTGCTGCGCCAATGGCTGGAACACCTGTGCCTGTGCGCGGTTGAGCCCGCCGAGAGCTGGCTGTTCGGCCTGGACGACGGCAGGAAGTTTCTGCCCCTGGAGCCGGACCATGCCAGGCTGCTGCTGGCCGATCTGCTGGCGCTGATGGAGGAGGGCATGCGCGCCCCCTTGCCCTTCTTCCCCAAGACGGCCCTGGCTTGGGCCGAGTTCGCCCTCGATGAACAGGGCAGGTTGCAAGACGATATGCGGGACAAGGCGATGAGCCAGGCCCGCAAGGTCTTCGAAGGCGATTATCTGTTTTCGGGGGAAGCGGAAAACGCCTATATCGCCCGCAGCTTCCCCGAATTCGAGCTTACCCGGGAAGACTGGCAATTACTGGCCCGGCGGATTTTCGGGCCCCTGCTGAGCCATATGGAGATGCTTGATCATGAGTAAGCTGCTGGAGCCCATGCGTTTTCCCCTGTCCGGTAACCGGCTGATCGAGGCCTCGGCCGGCACAGGCAAGACCTATACCATCGCCAGCCTGTATCTGCGGCTGCTGCTCGGCCATGGCCCGGACAACTGCGGTTACAGCCGGGCCCTGGGGGTGGATGAAATCCTGGTGGTGACCTTCACCCAGGCAGCCACCGAAGAGCTGCGCGATCGCATCCGCTTGCGTATCCATCAGGCCCGGCTGGCCTTTATCCGTGGCGAAGACCAGGATCCCCTGCTGCAGCAACTGCTGGATGAGGTGGCGGATCACCGGCTGGCCGCCCGGCTGCTACTGGCCGCGGAGCGGCAGATGGATGAGGCGGCGGTGTTTACCATCCACGGTTTTTGTCAGCGCATGCTGAAGCAGAATGCGTTTGAATCCGGCACCCTGTTCGAGGCCGAGTTTGTTACCGACGAGCAGCGGCTGCGTTTCGAGGCGGCGGCCGACTTCTGGCGCGCCCATTTCTATCGGCTGGAGCCCTCCCTGGCACGCATGGTGCGGGCCAGCTTCAAGGACCCCCAGGCCTTGCTGGCGGCGGTACAGCCCTATCTGCCCAACGGCGAGCTGAAGATCAAGACCGGGCCCGAGCAGAGCCTGAGCGAGCGCCACCAGAACATTATCGATGCCATAGAGCAGCTCAAGCAGGCCTGGCGGCGGCAGGCGGAGGAGGTGGCCGGCCAGCTTGAAGGCCATGTCAAAGGCTACACGGGTAAGAACTTTGCCGGCTGGCTCAACAAGATAGGCGGGTGGGCTCAGGCCCCGACCCGGGATTACGAGGTGCCCGGGGAGCTGGCGCGCTTTGGCCTCGGCGTGCTGCTGGACAAGCTGAGCAAGAACGGTCGCCCACCCACCCTGCCGTTGTTCGGCCAGATCGAGGATTTTATGGCGATGCACCGGGATATCCGCGATCTGGTGCTGGCCCATGCCATCCGGGTTTTGCGCACGCGTATCAAGCGGGCCAAGGGTATCAGCGGCCAGCTGACCTTTGACGATCTGCTGGCCAACCTGGACGAGGCCTTGGCTGCGGACGCCGGCCCGGTGCTTGCCGAGCGTATCCGCCAGCAGTTCCCGGTGGCGATGATCGACGAATTTCAGGATACGGACCCGCTGCAGTACCGCATCTTCCGGCGCCTGTACGGCGATGAGCCAAGGCTCGGGCTGTTTATGATCGGCGACCCGAAACAGGCGATCTACGGTTTCCGTGGCGCCGATATCTTCACCTATATCCAGGCCAGGCGCGAAGTGGAGGACCACTACACCCTGGGCACCAACTGGCGCTCGACCGCCGAGATGGTGGCGGCCACCAATGCCCTGTTTGCCCGGGCCGACGCCGAGGTGGGTGCCTTTATCTATCGGGAGGATATCAGCTTCGAGCCGGTCAGGGCGGCCCGCAGCAAGCCGGGGCTGCTGTTCAGGGGGCAACGCCAGCCAGCGCTGGGCTTCTGGCTCTATCGGGAAGCCGACCAGCAGGTGGTGAATGCCGGGCGCTATCAGCAACAGCAGGCGCTGTGGACGGCCCAGGAGATCCATGCCTTGCTGGAGGCGGGCGAACGGGGCGAGGCGCTGCTTGAACAGCGGCCGGTCAGTGCCGGGGACATCGCCATCCTGGTGCGTACCGGCCGGGAGGCCGCCCTGGTGCGCCGGGCCCTGCGTGAGCGGGGGATCCGCTCCGTCTACCTGTCGGGCCGGGATTCGGTGTTTGCTACCCGGGAAGCCTGTGAGCTGCTGTTGCTGCTGCATGCCTGCCTGCAGCCGGGCAACGATCGCCGGCTGAGGGCGGCGCTGGCCACCGGCATAGTGGGTCTGACCCTGGTCGAGCTGGACCAGCTCAATCAGGATGAAGACGCCTGGGAACGGCTGGTGCAGGAGTTCACCGACTACCGGCGCCGGTGGCAGCGACAGGGGGTGCTACCCATGCTGCGTACCCTGCTGTTCAGGCGGGATATTCCGCCCCGGCTGCTGGCCTTCAACGAGGGTGAGCGGCGGCTGACCGATGTGCTGCATTTGGGCGAGCTGTTGCAGCAGGCGGCCCAGCAGCTGGACGGTGAGCACGCCCTAGTGCGCTGGCTGGGCGAGCAGATAGACAGCCCCAATGGCGAGGCCGCCGAACAGCAGCTGCGGCTGGAGTCGGAGCAGGATCTGGTGCGGGTAGTCACCATTCACAAGTCCAAGGGACTGGAATATCCCCTGGTGTATCTGCCCTTTATCTGCCAGTTCAAACCCGCCGGCGCCCCGCTTTATCATCAGGACGGCCGGACCATACTGGATCTGCTGGATGAGCAGGCCGGCAGGGAAAAGGCCGATCGGGAACGGCTGGCGGAAGATCTGCGGCTGCTTTATGTGGGCCTGACCCGGGCAGTGTACGGCACCCGTATCGGAGTCGCGCCAATCAAGCGCGGCAACGGCAAGAAGGCGCCGACCGATCTGCATCACAGCGGCCTGGGCTACCTGCTGCAACTGGGACGTGAAGGGGGGGGAGAGGCGCTTGACCAGGCCCTGTCCGCGCTGAGCTGCGAGCATACCGCCCTGCTGCAGCCGCTGGAGCCCGTTGCGGCCAGTTACCAGCCGGCAGCCGAGGCGGGCGCTGCGCCGACGGCCCTGGAGTTTGACGGCCGGATAGACAGGGACTGGTGGCTGACTTCCTACTCGGCCCTGTCCCGTCACCAGGGCGGAGCCGGCAGCCGGCTCGAATACTTGCAACTGGATCTGGAAGTGGCCGGAGAGCGTAGCGAAGGGCCGTCCGCTGGCTTTGATATCTTCCGGTTTCCCCGCGGCGCCCGGGCCGGTACCTTCCTGCACTCGGTATTTGAGCGCCTGGATTTCCCCGAGGCGGTCGGCGATGGCCTACACCAGCTGCTGGCCGAGAGCCTGGGTGGCAACGGTTACGAAACCCACTGGCTGCCGGCGCTGGAACAGCTGGTTGCCGATGTGCTGGATACCGAGCTGGCAACCGGCCTGCAGTTGCGGCGGCTGGGCCAGGGGCAGAAAAAGGTGGAGTTGGAGTTCTTCCTGCCCCTGGCCGGGCTGGACGCACCGCAGCTGAACCGGCTGTTGCAGGCGCACGATCCCCTGGCGATGGTCGCCGGCCCCCTCGGTTTCGAGCGGGTCAAAGGGATGCTCAAGGGCTTTATCGATCTGGTGTTCGAGCATCAGGGCCGCTACTACCTGCTGGATTACAAGTCCAACCATCTGGGGGACAGCCCGGCGGACTATGGCCAACAGGCCCTGCAGCAGGCGATGATCGAGCACAGGTACGATCTGCAGTACCTGATCTATACCCTGGCCCTGCACCGTTTGCTGCGGCTGCGGATCGCCGATTATGACTACGAGCGCTACTTCGGCGGCGTTTTCTACCTGTTCTTGCGAGGAATGAAAGTGGGCGCCAATACCGGCATTTTCCATACCCGTCCCGAGGCTGCCTTGATCAACGGGCTGGATGCCTTGTTTGCCGGGGAGCCGAGCCATGCGTAAACGACTCGCGGAGCTGGTCACCGACCGGGAACTCAGGCCGATAGACGCCCAGTTTGCCCTGTTTATCGGCAGCTATGATGCCAATCCGGCGGTGGTGCTGGCGGCGGCCCTGGTCAGCCGGGCGCTGGGGCACGGCCACGTGTGCCTGCCACTGGACAGGCTGGCGCAGATGACCCGGGACGCCCCCGGCCTGACGGCCTGGCTGGGTGAGCTGCCCTCCTTGACCGGCAGCCTTGTATCGAGCCCCGTGGTCGGGCCCGGGGCGCCCCTGCGGCTGGAGCTCGGCCGCCTTTACCTGGCCCGTTACTGGCAGTATGAACAGACGGTGGCCGGCTGGCTGCTGCAACCGAATTCGGCGCCACGGCCCGAGGTCGGCGAGCCGCTGAATTCGCTCTTTGCCCGCGACTATCGGGGGCTGTTTCAGCGGCTGGCTCAAGTGCGGGGGCCCGGCTTTGACGGCCGGAGCTGGCTTGCCGATCAGCTGGACATCGTCAGGTCCGCGTCGCTGGACTGGCCTGCTATCCTGACGTTGTTACTGGCGGCGGACAACGACCAGGTCCTGCACGAGCTGGATCGGCTGGTGCCCGAGTCGGCCTGTCTGAACTGGCAGAAACAGGCGGTGGCCACGGCGCTGGCGGGACGCTTCGCGGTGATCTCCGGCGGTCCGGGCACCGGCAAGACCACCACAGTGACTCGCTTGTTGGGGCTGCTGGTCAGCACGGCCGACAGGCCGCCGTTGATCCGGCTGGTGGCGCCCACCGGCAAGGCCGCGGCCCGGCTGAGCGAGAGCATAGGCGCGGCCCGCCACAGCCTGGATCTGCCCCCGGAGGTGATCGCGGCGATACCTGATCAGGCGGGTACCCTGCATCGTTTGCTGGGGGTGATCCCGGGCCGTCGCCGGTTCCGTCATCATAGGGACAACCCCCTGCATCTGGATGTGCTGGTGGTGGACGAGGCATCCATGGTCGACCTGCCGTTGATGGCGTGCCTGCTGGATGCCCTGCCGCCCCATGCCCGGCTGATCCTGCTGGGTGATCGGGATCAGCTGGCCTCGGTGGAGGCGGGGGCCGTGCTGGGGGACATCTGTGCCTTCGCCGAACAGGGCATCAGCCCGAAGCACGGCTGGTGGCTGCAGCGGGTAACCGGGCAGGATCTGTCGGCCTGGATGACTGCCGAGGGCAGTCCGTTGCGGGACCAGCTGTGCCTGCTGCGCAAGAGCTACCGCTTCGATGCCGGATCCGGCATCGGCCGGCTGGCGGCGGCGGTCAACGGCGGGCAGGTGGCGGTCCTGCGCCAGACACTGGCGATGGATTTTCAGGATATTGCCCAGCACGGGCTGGCGGGTGAGGGTTACGGTCAGCTGCTGCACTTGTGTCTGCAGGGTTATCGGCCCTATCTTGAGGCCATCAGGGCGGGCCGGCCGCCGGTCGAAGTGCTGAAACTGTTTGGCCGGTTTCAGCTGCTGGTGGCCCTGCGTGAAGGGCCGTTGGGCGTGGCGGGATTGAATGAAGCCATAGTTGCCGGGCTGGTCAAACAGGGGCTTATCGGCCGCCAGGAGTGGTTTGCCGGCCGGCCGGTGATGGTGATGGAAAACGATCATGCCCAGGGACTGTATAACGGCGACATCGGCATAGTGCTGGCGGATGCGGCCGGCGAGTTGAGGGTTTGGTTTCAGCTGCCCGACGGTGCGCTCAAGGGTTTTCGGCCCAGCCGGCTGCCGGCCCATGAAACCGTGTATGCGATGACCATCCATAAGTCTCAGGGCTCGGAATTCGCCCATACGGTGCTGGTCCTGCCTACCGAACTGAACCCTATCCTGACCCGGGAGCTGGTCTATACCGGCATCACCCGAGCCAAGTCCCGGCTCGACCTGTTTGTCGAGCCGGGCATACTTGAGCGGGCGATTGTCAGGCGGATCGAGCGGGCCAGTGGCTTGCAGGCGAGGCTGGCCCTTCCACGGTAACGACATGGCGGTGTGTCCCTGCCCTGACGTGGCAGGGTATCGGCGTCATTGATGGACAATAGCCTGACACACCCTAATCGAGGCCGACAAATTCCAGGCCAATGCCATTTGCTTCTATCCGCACCACTTTCATGGTGAGCGATGGCAGGGTTTGGTCCCAGTCTGAGTCCAGGATCACGGCTTCAAGCCGCATGCCGACCGAGAAATCTGAGGTGGTGACGGCTTCTACAAAGACGCCTCCTTCGGACATGTCCTTGATATTGCCCTTGATCGGCCCGAAGTGTTCGTTACTCAGGCGTATTTTGCAGGTTGTTTTACGGCGCGGGTGTCTGCGGCGATCTTCCATTGCCCTTCCCCCCTATGTGTTAGGGTTTATGCTGTTTCGTTGGGCCTAGTCATAGGGCCGCAACGGCTCCCTGAGGATTCAAGTATAGGCTGGGCGGCGGGCGTTGGAAGACAATATCTGTAAAGGTGCAAAAATGTATTGTTTCGGGGGTAATAGCGGTCCGATTAAGCATTTGGTCTGCAGAGTCTGCTTCCCCACGAATCCGGGAGGTGGAAGGTCAGTATCTGACTGCTTAAAACCAGCCCAAGCCCTTGAGCAGGGTGGCACCCAGGCTGGCGGTGAGCAGGGAACCCAGGGTGGTGACCGCAATGATATTGGCGGCCAGCACGGCGTTGCCGCCCATGGCGCGCACCATCACATAGCTGGCGGCGGCTGTGGGGGAGGCGTTGATCAGAAATAGCATGACCAGCTCGGCGCCCCGGAAGCCGATGATAAAACCGCCGGTGGTGATCAGCGCCGGTATCGCCAGCAGCCGCAGCAGGGCGACCGGCATCAGCAGGCCGGTTTCTTCGCTGCCCCGTTTCAGGCTGAGGGTGGCGCCGGTGCATAACAGCGCCACCGGCAATGTCATCTGGGCCAGGTATTGAGCCGTCTTCATCAGCACATCGGGTAGCGGGGTGCCGGTGGCGGCGAAGGGCAGGGCGGCAAGGATGCCGATAATCAGCGGGTTCTTGACGATACCAGAGAGGATCTTGCCCAACTGCAGGCCCTGGTCCCGGCTCAGGCTGCGGTTCAGGGTGACCACCGCCAGGATATTGAAGAGGATGGTCAGGCAGGCCACATACATGGCGATGGCTGCCACCCCCTGGGTGCCGTAGGCATTATTTACATAGGCCAGGCCGACTATCCCCATATTGGCCCGAAAGGCACCCTGTACCAGTATGCCCCGCAGCGGTTTTTGCGGCGTCAGGCGGGTGGCCAGGATTTCCAGCAGCAGGTAGACGGCCAGCGTCGCCAGTACCCCGTACAAAATCAACGATGGGCTGGCCATCTGGCTGAAGTCGGTATTGACGATACTGGTAAACAGCAGCATGGGCAGGGCGATGTTAAACACCAGCTTGCTGGCGCCGTCGATGAAAGCGTCGCTCATCATCTGGGTGCGGCGGAGGCCTATCCCCAGCAGCAGCAATAGACAGATAGGGCCGGTAATGGTGATGGAAAAGGCCAAGCTGGCCAGCAGGTTATTCATCGGATACAGGTGGTCAGGCAAGGAAACCCCAAGCATGCCTTGCGGTTGTCATTTGAGCAACAGTTCCGGCCGGCAGTTCATTAAATGACGAGGCAGTGAACAATAAAAAGGGCGCATTATTTGCGCCCTTTTTATTGTTCACTGATGATCGCCCGCCCGCTCCGGCTGATAGCCGACGGCGGTAATGGTCACGGCCAGGGTCTTGCCCTGGGGGCCGGGCCACTCGATGCTCTGGCCTACCGCGAGTCCCAACAGGGCGCTGCCGATGGGCGCGAGCACCGAAATCTTGTCTTTGGCGCCGTCCATATCCCGGGGGTAGCAGAGGGTCTTGGTAAAGATGTCCTTGTTGTGCGCCATGGTAAAGCTGATGGTCGAGTTCATGGTGACTATGTCCGCAGGCATGTCGGCCGGTTCCACCACGGTGGCGCGATCCAGCTCGTCTTCCAGCCGATGTATTGCTTCCGAATCCGGCTGGTGTTCAAGCAGGGCCTCGAGTCGGGCCAGATCCAGGGTTGAAATGGTAATAGGGGGCAGCTGAGCCATATAAACCTCCATAAAAAAGCAGGCAACGCCAAAAGCGCTGCCTGAACTCAACACCTAAGATATACCCCAAGCTCGATATTTAAACCAGTCCCCTCATTGATTATTTACCTGACATCGCCCACTTTTCCCCAGCGCTGTTTTCTGTTCCTGACTTGCTTTAAATCAACATGTCTCTGTTTCCGCTGAGGCGGACTTGGCGGCACGTTTTTAGCGTATTTAAGAACAGCAAAGGACAGAGCATTGAAAAAATTTTCCCTCTTGGTTGCAGCGGCATTATTGTCCCCCGTGGCACAGGCCCATCAGGCCGGTGATATTCTGGTACGGGCCGGTAGCGCTACCCTCACCCCCGATACCAGCTCTGCCAGTGTCCTGGGAAGCGGGAAACTGGAAGCGGATACCAATACTCAATTGGGTTGACTCTGTCTTATATGGTGACGGATAACTGGGGGCTGTAATTACTTGCCGCGACACCCTTTACGCATTCCGTGAGCACCGCGGGTTTGGGTGAGGTTGCCAAAATCCAGCATTTGCCGCCGACCCTGATGAGGCAATATTATTTTGGTAACGCCCAGAGCCAGCTGCGTCCTTATATTGGTGCCGGCATAAACTATACGACTTTCTTTGATGAAGAAGGCCGTGGCGCGCTGAGCAACACCGATGTAGAACTTGATGATTCCTGGGGCTGGTGGCTCAAATAGGAATTGATATGGCGATTAACGACAATTTATTGGCCAACGCCTCTGCCTGGTATATCGATATCGAGACCGAGGTTAATACCGCGGTTGGCAGCATTGATACCAGTATCGATCCGGTCGTGTTTATGGTTGGGCTGGGCTACAGGTTTTAACGGTTTTGCAAGGTGGATTAAGGGGATAAAGCTCGGCAGTGTTTGGGCAGACCGGGTCTGCCCTTTTTTTAAGCGACGACCGCCGGTTGTTCAACCTGGGCCCTGACCTTATCGACAATATAGGCGCCGATGGGGATGGCCGAGGTAGCCGCGGGTGACGGGGCGTTGCATACATTGATGGTGCGCTTGGTGTTGACGAACAGGAAGTCATCGACCAGCTTGCCGTCTTTCGACACCGCCTGGGCACGAATACCCGCCGGGTAAGGCGTCATATCGTCCACATTCAGGCTGGGACAATATTTGCGCACCAGTTCCAGGTAGCCTGCCTTATTGATGGAGTTTTTCATTTCCACCAGGCCCGGCTTGAGGTTCTTCATCAGCACCTTGAGGATGCCCGGATAGGTCAGCATTTCCAGGGTATCTTTCAGGGAGATGTCACACTTGTCGTAACCTTCCCGCTTGAAGGCCAGCACGGCGTTGGGGCCGACGGTTACCGTGCCGTCTATCATGCGGGTCAGGTGCACGCCCAGAAACGGCATATTGGGATCCGGGATCGGGTAGATAAGGTGATTGACTATCTGGTTGTGCTCGGGCTTGAGCAGATAGTATTCGCCTCTGAAGGGGCAGATCTTGAAGTCGGGTTTCAGTCCCAGCATGCGGACTACCCGATCGGCCATCAGCCCGGAACAGGACACCAGATATTTGCCCTGCACATCGCCCTGGGTGGTCTGTACCACCACCTGACTGGCTTCTTCCTTCAAGCCGGTGACTTCGGTGCTGTAACGGATCTCGCCGCCCAGGCGCTCAAACTCCTTGCCCATGGCGGCGGTGACCTGCTTGTAGTTCACTATACCGCTGGAAGGTACGAAGATACCGCCGACGCCGGTGATATTGGGCTCCCGCTCCTTGAGCTCCTCGGCATTGAGCCAGTAGCGCTCCAGGCCGTTGGCCTCGCTCCTGTCCCACAGCGCCTTCATGCGCTCCATTTCCAGCTCATTGGTCGCGACCAGCAGCTTGCCGCATTCATCGAAGGGAATCTCATGCTCGCGGCAGAAGGCCTTGGTGGCGATATTGCCTTCCAGGCAGAATTTGGCCTTGAGGCTGCCGGGGGTGTAGTAGACCCCCGCGTGGATCACGCCGCTGTTGTGGCCGGTCTGGTGATGGGCCGGGCCGGACTCCTTTTCCAGCAACAGCATCTTGCTGTCGGGATAGGTTTTTTTCAGTTGCCAGGCGGTCGACATACCGACGATGCCGCCACCGATAATGATGAAATCAAACACTGCTCTGTTCACCTTTGGTTAAAGGGGCAAAAGCCGGGGTCTGGCCCCGGCGTCTGTTGTGCTCATTGTTATCCTGGAACGCCTGCGTGACGGGTCACGAGGGCATTATACCTGCTGCGGGTTTTTCAGGGTCTTGGCATGGGTAAAGTAACCGCGCTGACGCATCAGCTCCCGGCGCAAGCCTTCGTGGGCCACGAACTTGTCCCGGCCGTGCAGCCAGAAATGGTTGTTGATCACCAGGAAGGAGCCCATGGGCACGGGGACTGATACTTTTTTGGCGCTGGTTTCCAGGGCCTCGGAAAGATCCGCCAGCCAGACACCCTCGTCATAATCCTTGGGCTGCACGAACTGGTCGATGTACGACATGATGGGCTGGCCGCCGCGATCGGTATCGAACACCGCGTGATACACGTCCTTGGTGGTGTTTTTGCTCGGCGGCGCGGCCCAGCGCATCACCCGGCGGGCCATGGGGTCGGCGTAGAACTGTTCCAGGTGTTCCCAGTCGTCCAGGTGCAGCAGCAGGGAATTGCCGCCTTCCATGTTCTTTTCGTCGATCTTCAGCATCAATACATAGTCGGTGTCCTGCTCGACGAAGGTACCGTCGTTATGCAGTTCCATCACCCGATGTGCCTGGCGCAGATAGCTGTCGGAAGTGTCCTGGTTCTGGACCACGAAGCGGGCGTAGTACTGGCCGCTCATGGCATCGAAGTTGGAACGACCGAACAGATGGGCCACGGCGGTGGTGAATTTGACCATGTCTTCGGCCTGTTCAACCTGGTTCAACCCTTCGGGCGTGATCAGCAGGCCGCCGGTGTTGCGGTCGACCAGGGTATTGATCAGCAGGGGCTGCAGTGCCTGGCCACAGAGATCGTTGAGGATCTGGCCGACGCGGAAGCGCAGGAAGGACTTGTATTCCAGGGCCTGGACCGGCCATTCGGCGCACGCCGCCAGAAAATCGCTGACAACTTTCTCATCGAAGCGCAGCTCCAGCAGGCGCTTCGATTGGGCAGAGGGAGCCAGGCTGAACCCTTGGTATTTGTGGTTGGTGAAATCGGCGGTGGCGACGTTGGACATGGGACACTCCTGTATCTGTAAGTATGACAACACAATGTCGTCGTATATATAAAATGTCGACATTTTTTGTTATTGTCAATGAATGATCTCCGTTTTATGATCTCATCAGCAATTTCGATATAATCTCTTCATTGTCTATTTCAGGAAGACGGCATGAGCAATCTTGAATCCCCGCGGGAAAATCTGGCGAAGGCCGCCTATCAGGGGCTGAAGCAGGACATTATCCAGAGTCATTTCGAACCGGGTGAGAAGCTGCTGATGAGCACCCTTAAAACCCGCTATGGCCTGGGGGTCAGTCCCTTGCGGGAAGCCCTGTCGCAACTGGTGGTGGAGCGGCTGGTGACCGCCGAAAGCCAGCGGGGCTTCAGGGTCAGCCCCATGTCGCTGGCGGAACTAAAGGATATCTATGATGCCCGGGCCCAGCTGGAAGGCCTGATCGTGGAGCTGGCACTGGCGCGCGGCGACGACATGTGGGAGGCGGGGGTGGTGGCGGCGCATCACGCCCTGGCCAAGGTGACCCAGCTGGACTCGGTTGAAGATCAGCTGACTCATTGGGATGTGCGCCACCAGGCCTTTCACCGGGCGGTGGCCGCCGGCTGCTGTTCTCCCCAGCTGCTGGTGGTGCGCCAGACCCTGATGGATCAGGCGGCCCGTTACCGTTATTTATGGTTACGGCAGACGGTCTTCAGTGAACAGGCGCTGGCGGTCAAGCAGCAGGAGCACCAGGCTCTGTTCGACGCCATCCTGGCCCGCGACCCGCAAGCCGGCGCCATGATGCGCGACCACCTGCTCAGCCCGGTGGCGCTGATCACCGGGATCCTGACCGAAAAGGGCGTGCGCTAGCCCTAATGCCGTTCAGTTAAGGGGAGTCCTCATCTACCAAGCCGACCGTTGGCGTCCTGGCCGGAAAGTGCTCCTGCCGTTCCGGCATTCCCGCCATCCATGGCGGTCAGTGACGCCGCCGAGTCCCCAGGGACGGGATTTCGGCGAGTCGGCGGGTGGAGGAGGACTCCCCTTTTCGTCTTAAGTGAACGGCATTGTGCGTTAGCCCAGTCCTTTACTGCGGGTGCCCCGCCCGCAGCCAATCCCCAACTTCACATACCTGGGCGCAGGCTCCGGCTCCTGGCTCCCAGCCATTAATTCCGGCCAAGCTGACCCTTTTGTTCTTATATGCTATCTACTTTTAAAAAATCAGTTCTTATCACTTTATTAAAAGAAGTCCTTGCCTCCAGAAGTTTAGCCGTGCAAATATACAGCCATTCGGACGTCTAAACGTCCTTCTGGCCGGAGAGAACACGGGGATAAAAATAATGGCTTTGCCGCCCAGAAAATCCAGGAGGTGATCACCCTGGCGCTGGGCGACGAAGTGGCGGCTCTGGAAACCGCCGGCATGGGTATCATCCAGATCGACGAGCCGGCCTACCGCGAGCTGATGCCGCTGCGCGACAGCAAGCAGGCGGCCTACCTGGGCTGGGCGGAAAAAGCGTTCCGGTTAAGTGCTGCCATAGTGAGCGATGCTACCCAGATCCACACCCGTATGTGTTATTCTGAGTTCAACGAAATCATCGAATCCATCGCCCGCCTGGGTGCGGGTGTGATCACCATAGAAACTTCCCGCTCCGATATGGAACTGCTGGATATGTTCCGGGATTTCGCCTATCTCAACGAGATAGGCCCGGGCGTGTATGATATTCACTCGCCTCGTATTCCCACGGTGGCGGAAATGGTTACACTGATCGAAAAGGCCGTTGAACGTCCGCCGAAAGAGCGTATCTGGGTCAACCCCGACTGTGGTCTCAAGACCCGCAACTGGGAAGAAACCCGTGAAGCCCTGGCCAACATGGTGTCCGCCACGCAGGTATTGCGCAGGGCCTATGCCGAGTCCAGGGTGTAAGGAATAGATTTTTATTTAAGTTGTAGGAGACAGACATGGGATTTCATAGCGCGCGTCATGTAGAAGCGCTGAACCAATCCTTGGCCGATTTAAACGGCGATATCAATGTATCTTTTGAATTCTTCCCGCCTAACAGCGAGCAGATGGAACAGACCTTGTGGCACTCGGTTGAGCGGCTCAAGGAACTGGCCCCCAAGTTTGTCTCCGTCACCTATGGTGCCAATTCCGGCACCCGGGATCGGACCCACAAGGTGATCAAGGATATCCAGGACAAGACCGGCCTGATTGCCGCGCCGCACCTGACCTGTATCGATGCCAGCCGCGATGAATTGCGCGGCATCGCCCGTGATTACTGGAACAACGGCATTCGCCAGATCGTCGCCCTGCGCGGCGACCTGCCCCAGGGCCTGGAGAAGCCGGATATGTATGCCGCCGATCTGGTGTCCCTGCTGAAGGAAGAGGCGGATTTCGATATTTCGGTGGCCGCCTACCCCGAGGTACATCCGGAAGCGAAGAGTGCCCAGGCCGACCTGCTCAACCTGAAGCGCAAGGTGGATGCCGGTGCCAACCGGGCCATTACCCAGTTCTTCTTCGATGTGGAGTCCTACCTGCGTTTTCGTGACCGCTGCGTCACCATCGGCATCGATGTGGAGATAGTGCCGGGTATACTGCCTGTGTCCAACTACCAGACGCTGCTGAAGTTTGCCGGTTTCTCCAACGTCAAGATCCCGGGCTGGATGCACCAGCGTTATCAGGGGCTGGAGAATGACCAGCATACCCGCAACCTGGTGGGCGCCAGTATCGCCATCGATCAGGTACGGGTGCTGAGCCGGGAAGGGGTGAAGGATTTCCACTTCTACACCCTCAACCGCTCCGAGCTGACTTATGCAATCTGCCATACCCTGGGCGTGCGGCCGCCGGTCGTCGCCAAATAATCCTCGGCGCCTCGCATGCGCAGACAAAAGCCCCCGCAAGCCTTGGCTTGCGGGGGCTTTTCATTTGAGGCGTGGAGCGCGTATGGCCGGGGCTTCCCGTCGGATGGAAGCCCCGCCCCAAACGAGGTCAGCCGATGCCGTCGCGGATGTTGCCGAAGTAGGCCTCGGTGCCGACCTGGCCGCCCTTGAGCGCGACCTCGAGGCCGTCGAAGGCGGGGTTGTCGCTGTGGGCCGTGCACAGCGGCGATCCCGGGGATTCGGCGAGCGGCAGGCGCGTGGTCAGGGCGTAGACGCCGAGCTGCTGCAGCGCGTGGCTCGAGGTATCGCCGCCGGCGATCACGACGCGACGCAGCGACTCGAGCTCGGTGAGCCGTTTCAGGATCTCGCCCAGCGAGGCGCCGATGCGGTGGCGGAAGGCCTAGCTGCGCTCCTCGGGGGCCACCAGGTTCGACTCCGGGCCGCGCGCGGTGTAGAAGACGACGCTCTTGCCCTGGTGCAGCACCTCGCAGCCCCGCTCGACGGCGGCCTGCTTGGCACGGTCGCTCTGCTGCGGATCGGCAATGTCGCGGGCATCCAGCGCGATGGCGACGAAGCCGTTGCGTTCCGCCCAGGCGATCTGACCGGCGGTGATTTCGGAACAGCTGCCGGACACCACGGCGATACGCTCGGCCGCGCCCGGGCTCGCGTACTCGGCTGTGCCCGGGATCATGCCGCTCTCGGTCCAGGCCTGGATCAGCGCGTATTCGATGCCCGAGGAGCCGACCATGAACTGGCCGCCCGGCCGGCGGGTGCGCCAGAGCTGGTGGCCGACCTGCCGCTGTACCTCCGGGTCCGGCACGTCGTACAGCAGCACCTCGGCGTTGCCGTCGAGCAGCCGGTCGATCTGGGCGTCGACGTCGTCGCGGCACAGTGTGACCATATCGGCCAGCGCGATTGTCTTGCCGGTCTGTTTGCCCAGGTGCAGGCAGAGGTCGCTTTCGTCCATCGGCGTCACCGGATGACGACTCATCACCGGATGGCGGTCGATGCGGTGTACCGCCCCCCCGGCCGACGCGGCACTGGCCGAGATGAACCGACTGGCGGGCCAGCCCCGTCCGCTCACCGCGGCCTGCTGGCTGGACAACCGCCTTTATCTGCGCCTGGCCGGCGCCGCCAGCGCGGTAGACAGCACCGCCCGTCAATGGCCGGGAGAAATCCTGGAGGAGGGCGATGCCTTCTGGCGGGATCTGCGCGAACAGCGGCTCGCCTTCTTTGCCGGGGACGCGCCCCTGTGGCGCTTTTCGGTCGGCTCCACCGCCAGCCATGCGTTGCCCCGCTCCCCCTGGCTGCTCGACTGGGGTGGCAGTCAGCGCTGGCTGCGCGGCACCTTTGACAAGGCCGAGCTTGAGGCGTTGGCCGAGGCGGCGGGCGGCCAGGTGGCGCTGTTCCGCGGCGGCGACCGCCATGGTGAAGTGTTGCATACCCAGCCGGCGCCACTCCGCCAGCTCCAGCGGCGGATCAAGGCCGCCCTGGACCCGGACGGTATCTTCAACCCGGGCCGGCTCTACGGCTGGTTGTAAAGGACGATATCATGCGTACAGACATCCATGTGAAATACCTGGATCACCCCGAGATCCAGGAAGCCGAAGCCATACTGCGCAGTTGTGTGCATTGCGGTTTCTGCACCGCCACCTGTCCGACCTATCAGGAGCTGGGCGATGAGCGGGACGGCCCGCGCGGGCGTATCTATCTCATCAAGCAGATGCTGGAAAGCGGCGAGGTCAGCGAGAAATCCCAGACCCACCTGGATCGCTGCCTGACGTGCCGCAGCTGCGAAACCACCTGCCCCTCGGGGGTCAGATACGGCCGCCTGGCCGACATCGGCCGCGGCATCATGGAGCAGCAGTTGCCCCGGCCCGGCGGCCAGCGCCTGCTGCGCTGGGTGCTGCGTAAGGTGTTGCCCTATCCGTCCCGGTTCGGCCCCCTGCTGGCGCTGGGCCGGCTCGGCAAGCCCCTGTTGCCGGCGGCCTTGGCGGCCAAGGTCCCCCCAGCCCAGCAGGCCGGCACCTGGCCCGCCACCCGCCACCCCCGGTTCATGCTGGCGCTGGGCGGCTGTGCCCAGTCGACGGCCACCCCCAACACCAATGCGGCGGCGGCCCGGGTGCTCGACCGGCTCGGCATTCGCCTGCAGCAGGCGCCCGATGCGGGATGTTGCGGCGCGGTCAGCTACCACCTGTCGGCCCATGAGGAAGGGCTCGGCTTTATGCGCCGCAATATCGACGCCTGGTGGCCGCTCATCGAAGCCGGGGCCGAAGCCATCGTCATCAGCGCTTCCGGCTGTGGTGCCATGGTCAAGGAATACGGCGACAAGCTCAGGGAAGACCCTGCCTATGCGGACAAGGCGCGCCGGGTGAGTGAACTGGCCCGGGACCTGAGCGAGGTGCTGGCGGACGAGGACCTGAGCCGGCTGGGCCTGGCCGGCCAGGGCCGCAAGACGGCGGTACACTGCCCCTGTACCCTGCAGCACGCGCTCGGGCTGGGCGGCCAGGTGGAGGCCATACTGCGCAAGGCCGGGGTGGAGTTGACTCCGGTCAAGGACGGGCATCTCTGCTGCGGCTCGGCGGGCACCTATTCGGTGCTGCAGCCTACACTCAGCCAGCAGCTGCTGACCAACAAGCTGGCGGCGCTTACCGCAGGCGACCCCGAGCAGATCGTCACCGCCAACGTCGGCTGCCAGTTGCACCTGGCCAGCAAGGCCCAGGTGCCGGTCAAGCACTGGATAGAGCTGCTCGATCCCCGGGACTGAGCCGCAACGCAAGGTGATGCTCCCTGGCCGCCAGGGCCGACGGTGTTGCCAACAACCCTGAACAGGAGCCTGCCGGCTCCTGTTTGCGGTTGACTTTGCAATCCCCTTCATTCCACTATGGCGGACCGTCGTGTCGCCGCCCGTTCGGCTGGTGTTTTGTTCTACCCTGCCACGATTGGCTCTTCCTGTTCCCCGGCATCCTGGCCGGGCTGTCGCTGCTGCTGCCGGTGTGGTGGCTGGCCAGGCGCCATGGCTGGGAAGACCCGCAAAAAGGCGAGCGCCCGCCCCCTGAAGGAGAGCTTTGACCGGGCCCTGTCGGCACTGTTTGCCCCGGTGCTGATCCTCGGTGGCCTGCGTTCCGGCCTGTTTACCCCGACCGAAGCGGCGGTGGTGGCGGTGACCTACGGCCTGCTGGTGGGAATCGTCGTTTACCGCCAGCTGAGTCTCAGGGATGTATGGCATCTGCTGGGTGAGGCGGGGATGATTTCGGGGGTGGTGATGATCATTATCTCCCTGGCTGGCATCTTCGCCTGGGCCGGCACCACCCTCGGTACCTTCACCCATCTGGCCAACGGCTGGGTGCTGATGATGTTGATCATGGTGCTGGTGCTGCTGGCGGGCATGTTGCTGGATGCCATTTCCATTTATCTGATCATCACCCCCATACTGATCCCCTTGATGCAGCATTTCGGCTGGAACCCGATCTGGTTCGGTATCCTGCTGGCGATGGACATCGCCATCGGCCAGTTCACCCCGCCGGTGGCCATCAACCTGATGGCCACCACCCAGATTGCCGGCATCCGGCTGGAAAAAACCTGCGGTTGGGCATTGTTCTTTATGCTGACCATGCTCTCGGCGCTGGTGATGCTGTTCCCCGGCATCGCCCTGTGGCTGCCGGAGCGGCTGGGCTTTGTGGTCGGTGCCTGGTAAGGCGTGCGCGCGCAACATACAGACGAAAGCCCCCGCATCGCGGGGGCTTTTTTTATTTTCCGTCGTTTCGGAACCTCAGCAACCGCAGGGCATTGAGGGTGACCAGGGCGGTGGCGCCGGTATCGGCCAGCACCGCCAGCCACAGGCCGGTGATGCCGGTCAGGCTGGTGACCAGGAAGATGGCCTTGAGTCCCAGCGCCAGGGTGACGTTCTGGCGGATATTGGCATGGGTCGCACGGGATAGACGCACGGCGTCCGCTAAGCCGGTGAGCCGGCTGTGGGTGAGCGCGGCGTCGGCGGTGTCCAGCGCCACATCCGTGCCCTGGCCCATGGCGATGCCGACGCTGGCCTGCCTGAGGGCGGGGGCATCGTTGATGCCGTCCCCCACCATGGCCAGCGGCTGTTTCCCATTCAGCCGGGCAACGGCCTCCTGTTTGTCCCGGGGCTTGAGTCCGGCCCGGTATTCGATGCCCAGGTGTTCCGCCATCCGGGAGGCGACGGCCGGATTGTCGCCGGTCAGCATCAGGCAGCGGATATCCAGTTGCTGCAAGGCGCTGATCCCGGCCTGGGCATCGGCTCGCAGGCTGTCCCGGAAGGCGAACAGGGCGGCAACCTGTTTATCCAGGGTCAACACCACCAGGGTGCAGGCCTCGAGCTGCAGTGCCGACACCCGGGCCCGCTGTGGCGCGCTCAAGGCCTGCTCGGGCAAGTGGTCTGGGTTGCACAGCAGCAGCCGCTGTCCTTGCCATTTACCTTCGATACCGGCGCCGGGCAGGGTGCGCCTGTCGTCCATATGCCGGGGGACTATGCCTTCCCGGGCGGCGGCCTGCACCAGTGCCTTCGCCAGCGGATGATGGGAGCCGGACTCCAGGTTGGCGCTGAGCTGTAAGACCTGTTCACGCTTAAAGGGGGCGTAAACCTGCAGCTCCACCAGCTCCGGCCGGCCCGTGGTCAGGGTGCCGGTCTTGTCGAACGCCATGGTGCGGATCCTGCCCATCTGCTCGAGCGCCGCCCCGCCCTTGATCAGCACCCCCATGCGGGTGGCGGCGGCCAGCGCCGAGGTGACCGCCGCCGGGGTGGAAATCACCAGGGCACAGGGGCAGCCGATTAACAGCAACGCCAGGCCGCGATAGACCCAGGTTTCCCAGGCGGCGGCGAAGGCCAGCGGCGGCACCAGCATCACCAGCAGCGCCGCTAGCATCATGGCTGGGGTATACCAGCGGCTGAAGCGTTCGATAAAACGGGCGATGGGCGCCCGGTTGGCCTCGGCCTGCTCGATCAGGTGCAAAATCCGGTCGATGGCGTTGTGACCGGGTTGGGACTCGACCCGCACCCGCACCGCCATGTCCACCACCAGGCTGCCGGCGGCAAGATTATCGCCTTCCCGCTTGTCGATCGGCATCGACTCGCCGGTGAGGGCGCTGTCATCGAAGGCGGCGAGGGGGGAAAGCAGGGTACCGTCCACCGGTAGCCGGGCGCCGGGGTGGATTTCTATGGTATCGCCGGGCCTGAGCCGGTGAGCGTCGACCTGCTCGGTGCCGATGGCGGTGACCCGCAGGGCGGTGTCGGGCACCAATGTCATCAGCGATTTGACGCCGCGACGGGCCCGCTCGGCGGCCAGCCGTTCCAGTTTTCCGCCCACCATGAACAGCAGTAGCACCATGGCGGCCTCGGCGGTTTCGCCCAGCACCAGGGCGCCGAGGGCGGCGGCGGTCATCAGGGTTTCGATGGAAAAGGGGGAGCCGGTGCGGGCCAAGCGGCAGGCCCGCACGGCGACCGGCCAGAGCCCCCAGAGGGTGGCTAGGCTGAACAACAAGCCGCCGGCCGGCTCATAGCGGGTACTGACCAGGGCCGCCACTATCATCAGCAGCAACAGCAGGACGATATCCCAGTAGTCCCTGACATGGTCGGTCAGATGGCGTTTAGGTACCGCCGTTGATATAGCGGCACTGGCCGTGAAGCCGAAGCCGGCGATGTGGATGGTTCTTTCTATATCGGCCCTGGTCGTGGGGGCCTGCCAGCACACCTCCAGCCGCTCGGTGGCAAAGCGGATCTCGGCGCTCTGCACCCCGGGCAGCCGGCGCAGGGCGGTCTCTATCTTGGCGGCGCAGCTTGGGCAGTCCATGCCCTGGATTTGCCAGCGATGGCGCCCGGGGGCCGTGTCGCTTTCCTCATCGGGAGGGGAGTCGGACGAGGCGGTGGTGGCCGAAGGAATGTCGGCCTGTGGACCGCAGGTCACGCCTGGCTCGGTACGAGGTGCACAGCCGGCGGTATGCCGATGCCCGGCTGCCTTGTGCTTGGGTGATGAATGATGACAGCAAGATCCCATGGCGATTCTCCTTGTTGGTTATAGGAGGAGTTTAGACCCTGGAGGTATCTCCAGAGTCAAGGGGGGGGCAGAAACTGCCGGGCATGGTCGATCAGGCGCCGGGACAGATCCTTGTGAATGCCCCGCTCCAGCAGCCAACGGTGCCAGTACAGGGTCTGGATCAGCGGCTCCTGGGGATAAAGCTCCACCAGCCGGCCCCGGGCCAGATCGTCGGCAATCATCAGCCGGGGGTTCAGGCAATAGGCGGCGCCGGCGCGGGCGATGGCGACGAAGGCTTCGGATGAGCGCACCGTATGGCAGGGATAGTCGCCGGCGGCCAGGCCAAAATGCTGCTCGATATAGCGGGCATGCATGTCGTCCCGTTGATCGAAGGCCACCGCCGGCGCACGCAGCAGGGCGTCGATCCCCAGGCCATCGGCAAAGTAGCGGGCCTTGAACTCGGGGGTCGCCACCAGGATATAGTCCATCTGGCCCAGGCGGTCACAACGGCAGCCCGGCAGGGGTTTGGCGGACAGGCTGATGGCGCCGAAGGCCTCGCCGCTCTTCAGCTTGTCCAGGGTGCGGGATTCGTCCTCGACCAGCAGGTTCAGCTCGATGGGATGGGAATGCAGCAGGGGCGTCAGCGCCGGGATCAGCCAGGTGGCCAGGCTGTCGGCATTGACCGCTATGGTGACCCCCAGCGGTTTTTGCGGTGCGTCGGGCAGCAGCTCGGCCATCAGCGCGTTTTCCAGCTGGCTCACCTGCCGGTAATGGGCCAGCAGCTGCCGGCCGGCCTCGGTCGGCAGCGGCGGCTGGCTCCGCACCAGCAGGGGCTGGGCCAGGCGCAGTTCCAGCTGTTTGATGCGCTGGGACACCGCCGACTGGGTCAGGTGCAGCAGGCGGGCGGCGCCTTCGAAGCTTTGCTCGCTCACTACCTTGTCCAGGGCTTCCAGCAGCTTGTAGTCCAGTTCGCTCATTAATGCTTCCCGTTATTAATTATTCTTATGATGATGAAATTTTATTAGTTTTACTAAACTTTAGCCTTTCTCTAGTCTGGCTTCCATTGTTTAAGTCGCCCATGAATAGCAAGCCGATAACGGCAGGTATCGGGGGCCTTCAGGCAATCAAGTTGCTGCAATAACGAGGACAAGGCTATGCCGGGAATGGTTGAGTTGGATGAATTATTGACATCCATGTCACCCGAGATTCAAGAGGGTGAATATGTATTCTGTACGGTCGAGGGTGATTATTCGGACTATGTACAGTTGAATCCGCTGGCTTGTTTCAGGGAAGCAGAAGGTTTGACCTTGATAGTGTTGGCCGAAACGGCACAACAGGCCGAGCTGACATTTGACGCCAGATTCAGGCAAATCACGTTAACGGTGCATTCGAGCCTGGAGGCGGTAGGTCTGACGGCGGCAGTAGCGGAAAAGTTGGCATCGTATGGCATCAGTGCAAATGTGGTCGCCGCCTATTATCACGATCATGTGTTTGTGCAATCGGAAAAAGCAGAAGCCGCCTTGTCGGCCTTGAAAGAGTTTGCCCAAGGTATGAGCTGAATAGCCAGTCTGGTATTGAAGGGGGCGGAACAACCGTCCCCCTCGCGTGATTTAACAGGAGTGCGGCGTTATGTATTGGTTTCCCTGGATACAGGGGTTTACGCTGGGGGCGGGGCTGATTATTCCCATCGGGGCGCAGAATGCTTTCGTGCTCAATCAGGGGATGCGGCGGCAATACCACATTTTGGTGGCGTCCATCTGCAGCTTGTTCGATGTGCTGTTGATAAGCCTGGGGGTGTTCGGTGGTGGTGCCGCCCTGCAGTCTCATGGCGTGCTCTATTGGGGCATCAGCCTGGCGGGCATGGTGTTTTTGCTGTTGTACGGGGCGCACTGCTGGCGCCGGGTGTTCCAGCAAGGGCAGTCGGTGGCGCTGAACGGGCGTGAACGGGGGCTGAAGGCGGTGATCATCGGGGTGCTGGCGGTGACCCTGCTTAATCCACAGGTCTATATTGAAACCGTGATGATAATGGGCTCGGTCGGCGGTGGTTTTGCCGAACGGGACAAATGGGCCTTCGCCCTAGGTTGTTTCAGCGCCTCGCTGCTGTGGTTCTTCACCCTGGCGCTGGCGGCGGCCCGGATGAGCGCCTGGCTCAGCCGGCCCTGGGTACAGAAAACCATGGATGGCGCCATCGGCACCCTAATGTGGCTGCTGGCCGCCAAGCTGGCCCTGGGACTGGGCGAGAGCCTGCTATAACAGCTCGGTCAGCCTGCTCTGCTGTGTTAACCGTTGCCGGTGCACGGCCAGGGTGGTGACGTCGACCAGTTCGTCTACCCGCTCCGGGGCCATAAAGCGCGCGCTGAAGCCGGGGCTGACGGGATCGATATGCAGGCGTGTGGCCAGGATAATATGGGCGATCAGCTCCCGTACCCGCTCTATGCCCATGGCCACCCTGATGCCGGTCCGGCTGATGCCGGCGGCGGCCAGGGCGGCATCGTCCAGTTCGGAATGGGACGTCAGCGCCGGGCAGAGCACCAGGGTATTGGTCTGGCCCAGGCTGACCATATGGCTGAAGGCCGGCTCCAGGGCATCGAAGAAGCGCACGAAGGCTTCCCGGGGCAGCTTGGCCGGCTCCAGATCAAAGGTGAACAGCGGGCTGGGCAGGCCGAGCTCGAGCAGCTGTCGGCGCAAGCCGGCGTTGGGGTGATCCTCCAGGGCGTGGGAGTTCACCCGGATCTGCGGATGGGAATCCAGGAAGCGGGTAAACACCAGGGTATTGATGCACTTGGCCAGCATGCGCAGCTCCAGGGTCTTCAGCCCCGTCATCACCTCATAGGCCTTGTCGCCGTCGAGAAAGGCTCCCTTGATGTAATATACCTGCCAGAACAGGGTTTGCTCCCAGCCAGGTTCGCCCTTGGGCAGGAACATGCGTGGTTGTTCACCGATGACCACCCCGGCGGTGGTACTGCCGGTGCCGCTCAGATCCTTGGTATAGGAGTGGATGACGAAGTCCGGCCGTTCGTTCTTGTCCGGTCTTTGCAGGGGGCGAAACAGCACGGGGGTGGCCAGGGTGGCGTCGAGCATCACCAGGGCGCCGGCCCGGTGGCTGTGCCGGCAGATGGCGGGCACATCCAGCATCAGGCCATGGGGGTTGCAGGGTGACTCCAGATAGATCCGCAGCCGGGCGCCCCGGTCCAGAGCCTCCCGGTGGTCGGCGAGCAGCCGTTGCAGGGCCTGCTGGAATTCATCGCCGGTGGTGCCGTCGAACCAGGCCAGGGTAACCCCCAGCTTCTGTGGACGGGCATAATAATCCTGCAGCAGCTGATGCACGCCTCCATAGACATTGCGGCTGACCAGCAGTATGTCGTGACGTTCCAGCACCGTGCCCAGCAGGGCGTCGATGGCGGCCATCCCGGAATTGAAGTTCCAAGCCAGATAGTCGGCGCTGTGGTGGCCGGCCTCTAGCTCGACCATGGTATTGGCCAGCGCCAGGGAGGTGGGGTTGAGCAGCCGGGTGTAGATGGGATGGCTGGATTCCCTCCCCTGGAAGGCATCGTCTATCCATTCGGTACAGGCATAGACATAGGTGGCGGTGCGCACTATCACCGGGTTGGCGGAAAATAGCGCCGGCACTCGATCGAACAGCGGATAGGGGCCCTTGGCCAGGCGAGAACCCAGCTCCATGTTCAATCCGCGCCATTGCTGGCGGAAGGGGGTCTGCAGGTTTTCCAGCACCTTGGCCAGCTGAAAGGCGAGAAACTTCTTGGCGTTGAAACGGCTGACCTGCTGCTCGGGGGGGAGGCTGTCGAGGGTGTCCCGGGTCAGCTGCCAGAGCGCGTGAATATCCTGGTTGGTGCGGTTGAGGTTGAGCACCGCCTGGCCCAGGCGCTGGCCGTAGGGGCTGTCGGGCTCTATGCCGAAATGCTGCAGTTGTTCTGTGACCAGGGCCTGCTCATCCTGGGCCAGGCTGGAATGACGACGGGGCGATAACTCCGGATTAACGGACATGACTGGCTCCTGTTCGGGCATATCCTCAAGCATGGCCGAGGATGGTTGAAAGGGCCAGAGATAACCCCTGTTGTCCCTGGGTGACAAACAGGGTGCGTAGAAGCCGGCAGGTGGTGAAAGGGAGGATTCGCTCAGCCGGCCATCCGCATCAGGGATAATGCGGCTGAGCGTACAGGGAGGTATTCACAGCGAGCCGGGGGAGCGAACCCTTTTGCCGCCCAGAATCAGGCCCTGTTTTTACCGCATCCAGGTTCCCATGCTTTGCGTGGGAACGCAGATGTTCAGGCCTCCAGCGCCTGACTCAGGTCGGCGATGATATCGTCACTGTGCTCGATACCGATGGACAGGCGGATCATCTCGGGCTTGACCCCGGCCTGGGCCTGCTCGGCCTCGCTCATCTGGCGATGGGTGGTGGACGCCGGGTGGCAGGCCAGGGACTTGGCGTCACCTATGTTCACCAGTCGCTTGATAAGCTGGAGCGCATCGTAGAAACGCACCCCGGCGCCATAACCGCCCTTCAGGCCGAACGACAGTATGGCCGACGGCTTGCCGTCCATAAAGCGCTGGGCCCGCTCAAAATCCGGGTGTTCCTTTAGTCCCGCATAGTTGACCCAGGCCACCTGTGGGTGGTTTTGCAGGAACTCGGCCACCTTGAAGGTGTTTTCCACATGGCGTTCCATGCGCAGCGGCAGGGTTTCCAGGCCCTGCAGCAGCAGGAAGGCGTTGAGCGGTGCCAGGGCGCTGCCGGTATTGCGCAGCGGCACGGTACGGGCCCGGGCGATAAAGGCGGCGGGGCCGAAGGTGTCGGTATAGACCACCCCGTGGTAGGCCGGCTCGGGCTCGTTGAACAGTGGGAAGCGGGTCTTGTGTTCCGCCCAGGGGAACTTGCCGCTGTCGACGATGATGCCGCCCAGGGAGTTGCCGTGGCCGCCGATGTACTTGGTGAGCGAGTGGACCACAATGTCGGCACCGAACGAGATCGGCTTGCACAGCATGGGGGTGGCCACCGTGTTGTCGACGATCAGCGGCACGCCTCGGGCGTGGGCGGCGTCGGCAAGGCCCTGGATATCGGCGACATTGCCCGCCGGGTTGCCGATACTTTCGCAGTATACCGCCTTGGTGTTGTCGTCGATCAGGCGGGCGACGGCTTCCGGGCTGGCATCATCGGCGAAGCGCACCTCTATCCCCAGGCTGGGCAGCATATGGGCGAACAGGGTGTAGGTGCCGCCGTACAGTTGGGGGGTGGTGATGATGTTGTCGCCGCTCCGGGCCAGGGTGAGGATGGCGTAGTGGATGGCGGCGCTGCCCGCCGAGACCACCAGGCCGGCGATGCCCCCTTCGAGGGCGGCGACCCGCTGTTCCAGCACGTCGTTGGTGGGGTTCATGATGCGGGTATAGATGTTGCCCGGTACTTCCAGGTTGAACAGGTCGGCACCATGCTGGGCGCTGTCAAATTCATAGGCCACCGTCTGGTAGATGGGGGTGGCCACGGATTTGGTGGTGGGATCCGTGGTGTAGCCGTGATGAACAGCCAGGGTTGCGTCTTTCATGGGGCCTTTCCTTGTGCCTGATCGCCGGAGTATCCGGGTGTCATTTGACCCAAGACTGTAGGAATTTTCCCCCTGGCTGTAAAGCGCTCTCGCTTAACCCATTATCTGAAGAATGGCCTGTTCGGCGATGGCCTTGTCCTGTTCGGCATTGGCTCCGGAGATGCCGATAGCGCCCAGCAGCCGGCCATCGATATGCAACGGCAGGCCGCCGGCAAAGGCGACCAGGCCGCCGTTGGTGTGTTCCATGCCGGTCAGCTCGGCATGACGGATGATCTCGCCGAACTGTTCGGCGGGCATGGGAAACAGCACGGCGGTGCGGGCTTTCTTGAGTGCGACCTCGATGGAGCCGAGCATGGCGCCGTCCATCCGGTTGAAGGCGAGCAGGTGGGCTCCGCCATCGACGATGGCGATATTGACCCTGACGCCGAGCTGGACGGCATGTTCCCGGGCGGCCTTCAGCATGGCCTGGGCTTGTTCTTCCTTGAGCATGAAATGACCTTTTTTGAGCGTTCACTTATTTGATACTGGCGCCCAGTATTGGTTTTTATTCCATGACAATCAAGTACTTGTTAACGGGGCAGTACCACAGTGGCCAGCAGCCCGCCCCGGGTGTGGTTGGCGAGTTCCAGGCTGCCACCATGCTGGTGGATCAGGGTGCGGGCGATGGCCAGGCCCAGGCCGACGCTGCCGTCTTCCAGGTTGCGGGCGCTGTCCAGGCGGATAAAGGGCTTGAACACCTCCTCCAGCTGTTGCTCCGGAATACCGGGGCCATGGTCGTGCACCAGGATACGCACCGACTCCTTGCCGGCCAGCAGCCGTACCTCGACCTTGCCGCCGTATTTCACGCCGTTGTCGAGCAGGTTCTGCAGGGCTCGGCGCAAGGCGGTGGGGCGGCCGCGATAGATGATGGGCGCCTGCTCGACTAGGGAGACATCATGGCCGTTGTCCTGCAGATCGTCGCACAGGCTTTCCAGCAGGCTGGGCAGGTCTAGATCCCGTACCGGCTCGGCCAAGCCATCTTCCCGGGCAAACTGCAGGGTGGCGTTGAGCATCTGTTCCATTTGTTTCAGTCCCGCCTGCAGTTTGTGCTTGTCTTCGCCGTCGGGCAGGAACTCGGTGCGCAGCCGCAGGCTGGTGATGGGGGTGCGCAGGTCGTGGGAGATCGCCGCCAGCATGCGGGTGCGATCGGACACGAACCTGTCCAGCCGGTCCTGCATGCGGTTGAAGGCCGCCAGGGTTTCACAAATTTCTCGCGGCCCGCTCTCGGGGACGGGCTCGGCCTTGTCGCCCCGGCCCAGGCGTTCGGCCTGCCGGGCCAGCTCCTTGAGCGGGCGGGTGGTCCGCTGCAGCAGCCAGATCATCAGCCCGGTCAGCAGGCCGGCGAGCAGCACCAGCGACAGCACGGCCTTAACCGACCAACCCGGGGTTTCCCGGTCCGTCAGCGAGGTGAAATGCAGCCACTGGCCATTGGCCAGCTCGATGGCGCCATAGAGGCGGATATCCGGCAGCGGTGGTCGCCGGCCGAGGTGGCGATGGTGATGAGGGTGGGGCGGCAGCTCGAGCACCCCGTTGCGGGTTTCGGCGCTGATGATCACGGCCCTCCCGGGAGGATAGTCCAGCTTGGCCCGCACTATATGTTCGAGTTTGGCGTTGCGCGCGGCCGGCTCGGGGCGGGAGGCATCGATGGTCAGCAGCAGGGTTTCGCTGCGGCTGGCCTTCAGGATCTCTGATCTCAGCTCACCGGGTACCTCGTTGAGCAGGCGGGTGGCGGCGGTCAGCCGTTGCAGGGTAAAACGGCTGTTGACCAGCCCCAGCGCCTCTTCCCGCTCCAGGCGATAGATTTGTACGCTGATCAGCTGGATCAGCAGCAGGGCAAACAGCGCCACCAGGACGATTTGTCCGGCCAGGCTGCCGGCCCAATAACCGAGGCGATTAATCCACATGGCTGATGTCGGCGACCAGCATATAGCCCCCGCCCCAGATGGTTTTGATCAGTGTCGGATTCTTGGAGTCCGGCTCCAGCTTGCGCCGCAGCCGGCTGACCAGGGTGTCGATGGCGCGGTCGAAGGCCTGGGCTTCCCGGCCCCGGGCCAGATCCAGCAGCTGGTCCCGACTCAGCACCCGGTTGGGATGCTGGATAAACACCCTGAGCAGATCAAACTCGGCGGTGCTTAGGCTGATGGTCACGCCTTTATCATCCAGCAGCTCGCGACGGGCCATATCCAGGGTCCACTGGTTAAAGCGGATCTGCCGCTGCTCTTTTGATGCCTGGCTCAGGCCCGGTTCGGGATTGCGCCTGAGTACCGCCTTGATCCTGGCCAGCAGCTCCCGGGGATTGAAGGGTTTGGGCAGGTAGTCGTCGGCGCCCATTTCCAGGCCGACGATGCGGTCGGTATCTTCGCCCATGGCGGTGAGCATGATGATGGGCACCTCGCTGGTGGCCCTGAGTTCCCGGCACAGGCTCAGGCCGTCTTCGCCGGGCAGCATCAGGTCCAGGATGATCAGATCGACCGGCTGGCGGGCCAGCTGCTGGCGCATCTCCCTGCCGTCCCGGGCGCCGGAGACCAGATAGCCGTGCTGCTCCAGGAAGCGTTTTAGCAAATCGCGTATTTCGCTGTGATCGTCCACCACCAGCAGGTGCCTGCCTTTGTTCATCTCTGTCCCCGATTGGTCTATAGGGCCAGTATAAGGTGGTTTTGGCGGCAATTAATGTCAAAGTGTGTCAGCCGACAAAGGCGTCACACTTTGCTACAAAAAAGGGCGAGCCAGACACAGTTTGCTGACAGCCGGCTGTTTTACTTAGCCTCGAACCCACACGAGAGGTAGAGACCATGAACACCAAAAAAACCGTATTGCTGCTTGCCGCCACCCTGCTTGCCGCCCCCGTGCTGGTCAGCGCCGTCGAATCCAGCGGTGCCGAACCAACGGGCACGAAATGGTCCCATGGTGAGCGCAAAGGGCAGGGTGACGGTGGACAGCGGATGGGCGAAACAGGCCATCATGGCGGTGAGGGCCGTCATGGCATGGGCCATCACCGCATGAAAATGGATCCGCAGAAGTTCGAGCAGCGGCTCGTCAAACGGCTGGAGCAGATGGACAGCCCGGCGCTGAAGAAACAGTACCTGGCCAGCCAGAGCGCCCGCCTGGAAGCTATGGAACAGCAAATGATCCTGCACCGTATGCTGGCGGAGAGCCGGGCCGACAAGATGGAAGACGCCGAGCTCAAGCAGGCCACCCTGGAGAAGATAGCGGCCGACAGCCGGTTGAAACAGCAGCAGTTGCAGCTGATGAAGGAAGCGCTCGGCAAGCTGCAATGATCCTGTTAAACCGTAACGTCCAGCGGTAAAGGCAAAAGGACAAGCTCCGGCGACCCACCGCGTCAGGGTCGAAAAATGCTCCTGCATTTTCGACATTTCCGCCATCCATGGCGGTCAGATGACGCGGTGGAGCGTACAGGGATGTCTTCACAGCGTGTCGGCAGAGTGGGCCTTTTGGCGTTTTTCACACGATGGCTGACTTTGTCAGGAAACAAGCTCCGCAAGGAGCCCTGTTATTGAAAATACCGCCTCTGGTCCGCCAAGAAAACCGCAACTGGCCCTTTTAAAAAACGGCTTATCTTTGTTTACAAAGGGTTAAAAAAAGTTTATGTGAATTGCATGCGGCGGCTTTGCTTTTTCCGGCGGGCTCTGGTTATACTGGCCGCACATCTTGTCGGAGTGCCCCTTGGGCTGAGACCGCATACGCGGGATCCGTTGAACCTGATCAGGCTAATACCTGCGAAGGGAAGCAAGTGAGAATCGGGCCCTAACATCCAACCCTCCCGGTTCTTCTTCAACACTCCTGGCAAGCATTCTTAACATACCTAATGGACGCAAAGGTGAGATTGCTATGTCAAAAATAAACAGACGTGAAATACGCAGCCAGGCTCAGGAATATATTCACTCCCTCAAGGGCGAGCCCTTCCCCAATTCCGGCCGTATTTATGTCGAAGGCTCACGTCCCGATCTGCTGGTCGGCATGCGGGAAATCCGCCTAGCCGACAGCTTTAAGGGCGGCACCCAGGAAAATCCCATCCTCGAGCCCAATGCGCCTATCCCCGTCTATGACACCGCCGGCCCCTATGGCGATCCCGAGTCCGAACTGGATGTCCGCAAGGGCCTGCCTCAGCTGCGCCGCCAGTGGATCCTCGAGCGTAACGATACCGAGGAGCTGGAAGGCGTGACCTCTCAGTTTACCCAGCAGCGCATGGCCGACGACGGCCTGGATCACCTGCGCTTCGAACACATGCCCAAGCCGCGCAAGGCCAAGGTGGGCGCCTGTGTTACCCAGATGCACTATGCCCGCAAAGGCATCATCACCCCCGAGATGGAATATATCGCCATCCGTGAAAACATGGGCCGCGAGCGGGTGCGGGACGAAATGCTGCTCAAGCAGCACCCGGGTCAGAACTTCGGTGCCAACCTGCCGGAAAACATCACCCCCGAATTTGTGCGCAAGGAAGTAGCCGAAGGTCGCGCCATCATCCCCGCCAACATTAACCATGCCGAATCCGAGCCGATGATCATTGGCCGCAACTTCCTGGTGAAGATCAACGCCAACATCGGCAACTCGGCGGTGACTTCCAGCATAGAGGAAGAAGTCGAGAAGCTGGTGTGGTCCACCCGCTGGGGTGCGGACACCGTGATGGATCTGTCCACCGGCCGTTACATCCACGAGACCCGTGAATGGATCCTGCGCAACAGCCCCGTGCCCATCGGCACAGTGCCCATCTATCAGGCGCTGGAAAAGGTCAACGGCGTGGCCGAAGACCTGACCTGGGAAGTGTTCCGCGACACCCTGATCGAACAGGCCGAGCAGGGCGTGGACTATTTCACCATCCACGCCGGCGTGCTGCTTCGCTATGTGCCCATGACCGCCAAGCGGGTCACCGGCATCGTTTCCCGCGGTGGTTCCATCATGGCCAAGTGGTGCCTGTCGCACCACAAGGAAAGTTTCCTGTACGAGCACTTCCGTGAAATCTGTGAAATCTGTGCCGCCTACGACGTGTCCCTGTCCCTGGGTGACGGCATGCGTCCCGGCTCCATCGCCGACGCCAACGACGAAGCCCAGTTCTCCGAACTCTATACCCTGGGCGAGCTGACCAAGGTCGCCTGGGAATACGACGTGCAGGTGATGATCGAAGGCCCCGGCCACGTGCCCATGCATATGATCAAGCGCAACATGGAAGAACAGCTGGAGCATTGCCACGAGGCGCCCTTCTATACCCTGGGCCCGCTGACCACCGACATCGCTCCTGGCTACGACCACTTCACCTCCGGCATCGGCGCCGCCATGATCGGCTGGTTCGGTTGCGCCATGTTGTGCTACGTGACCCCCAAGGAGCACCTGGGCCTGCCCAACAAGGAAGATGTCAAGGAAGGCCTGATCACCTACAAGATCGCCGCCCATGCCGCCGACCTGGCCAAGGGCCATCCGGGCGCTCAAATTCGCGACAATGCCATGTCCAAGGCCCGCTTCGAGTTCCGCTGGGAAGACCAGTTCAACCTGGCCCTGGATCCGCAGACCGCCCGTGACTACCACGACGAAACCCTGCCCCAGGAATCCGGCAAGGTGGCCCACTTCTGTTCCATGTGCGGACCCAAGTTCTGCTCCATGAAGATCACCCAGGAAGTGCGTGACTACGCCGCCGCCCAGGAAGCCATAGCGGTACAGCTGGTGGACATGGACGGCAACAACGAAACCGTGGTCGCCGGCATGGCGCAGATGTCCGAAGAGTTCAAGAAGCGCGGCGGTGAGCTGTATCACCAGGCCGACAAGCTGGAGCAGGAAAAGGCATGAACCGACCCATTGTCTGGACCATAGCCGGCTCAGACTCGGGCGGCGGGGCCGGCATCCAGGCCGACCTGCACACCATCAAGGCGTTTGGCGGCCACGGCTGTTCGGTGATCTCCTCGATCACCGCGCAGAACTCGGTCACCGTATCCATGGTCGAGCCGGTGCTGATGCAGGTATTTACCAGCCAGCTGGCGGCACTGGAGAGCGACATGCAGGCCGGTGCCATCAAGATTGGCCTGCTGCCCACCGGGCTGCACGCCGAGGTGCTGGCCAAACACCTGCAGGAATATCGCAGGCAATGGCCGGTCAAGCCCTATGTGGTGCTGGATCCTGTAGCGGTGGCCAGTTCCGGGCGGGCGATGGCCGATGCCAACCTGCTGCCGGCGCTGCAACGGCAGTTGTTGCAGCAGGTGGATCTGGTGACCCCCAACGCCCTTGAGCTGGAAGCGCTGTCGGGCATCGTGCCCGACTCGCCCGAGGGGCTCAGGGCCGGTGCCGCCGCCCTGCTGGCGGCGGGTGCCGGGGCCGTGCTGGTTAAGGGCGGCCATCTGACCTGGCCGGCCGAGCAGGCGGTGGATTATTACACCGATGGCGAGCGCGAGATCTGGCTGGCCAGCCCGCGGCTGGAAACGGCTCATGGGCACGGTACCGGCTGTACCCTGGCGTCGGCCATCGCCACCGCCATTGCCCAGGATTATCCGATTGAGGACGCCCTGGTGCTGGCCAAGGCCTATATCAACCAAGGGCTGCAAGGTGCCGACTTTGTCGGCCGGGGCGCGGGTCCGGTCGCTCATCTGGGCTGGCCGGAAAACCCGGCGGATTTCCCGACCGTGGTGATGCCGGGCTCCGAGTTGGGCGACCGGCTGGGGCTGACCGGCAAGTTGCCGCAAGGCCGGTTCGCGGCCATGGATACCTTGAACCTGGGGCTTTACCCTGTGGTGGATACCGTGGCTTGGCTGGAGCGGCTGCTGACCCTGGGCGTGCGCACCTTGCAGCTGCGTATCAAGGACAAGGCAGACGCCGAGGTCGAGGCCGATATCCAGGCGGCGGTGGCGCTGGGCCGGCGCTTTAATGCCCGATTGTTCATCAACGACTACTGGCGGTTGGCCATCAAGCACGGCGCTTACGGCGTGCACCTGGGCCAGGAAGATATCGAAGTGGCGGATCTGGAGGCCATTCGCGCCGCCGGTCTCAAGCTGGGTCTTTCCACCCACGGCTATTACGAGATGTTGCGGGCCCGGGAGCTTAAGCCTTCTTATCTGGCGCTGGGCCATATCTTCCCGACCAGGACCAAGGACATGCCGTCCCGGCCCCAGGGGCTGGAGCGGCTTGACCGCTACGTGGCGCTGATGGCGGCGGAGTTTCCGCTGGTGGCGATCGGCGGCATCAGCCGCGAACGGGTGCCGCTGGTGGCTGCCACCGGGGTCGGCAGCATCGCCCTGGTGACCGCCATTACCGAGGCACAGGATCCGGACGCCACCACCCTTGAGCTGTTGGCACTGGTGGAGGGGGACAATGCTCAGCGACAATGAGTTTTTACGCTACAGCCGGCACCTGTTGCTGGAGGACGTGGGCGAAGCGGGCCAGCTTAGGCTGAAAAATGCCGCCGTGCTGATCGTCGGCCTGGGCGGCCTAGGTTCGCCCGCCGCCCAGTACCTGGCGGCGGCCGGGGTCGGCACCCTGTGGCTGGCGGATCATGATCTGGTGGACGTCAGCAACCTGCAACGCCAGACCCTGTACGACATCGGCAGCCTGCAGCACAGCAAGGCGGAAACGGCGCGGGAGAAGCTGTTGCAGCTGAACCCGGAGATCGAAATGATTGCCATCAACCAGCGCCTGGATGCAGACACCCTCGGTGATTTTGTCGCCGAAGTGGATCTGGTGCTGGACTGCACCGACAACATGGCCACCCGCCAGGCGATCAATGCTGCCTGCTATGCCTGGGGCAAGCCGCTGATCATCGGCGCGGCCATCCGTTTCGAAGGCCAGTTGCTGGCGCTGGACCCGGCAGCCGGGCACGGTTGCTACCGCTGCCTCTATGGCCCGGACATCAGCGAACGGCTCAATTGCAGCAACTCCGGGGTGATCGGCCCAGTGGTGGGCACCATAGGCCTGCTGCAGGCACTGGAAGCCATCAAGTGGCTGACCGGCACCGGCACAGTGCCGCTGGGGCAGCTCAAGCTGTTCGATGCCAAGGCGCACAGCTGGCAGACCCTGCGGGTACCCAAGGATCCTGGCTGCCCCGTGTGTGGAGAAAAAAATGCAAGTCACAGTCAATGAAGAATCCCTGCAACTGACCCCCGGCACCAGCCTGCAAGGCATGCTGGCCCAGTTGCAGCAAGACAAGCCCGGGGTGGCGGTGGCCCTGAACCAGCAGGTGGTGGCCCGCTCGCAATGGTCACAGATCACCCTTAACGGGGGTGATCAGATCACCCTGTTCCACGCCATAGCCGGAGGCTGACATGAGCCTGATCATCGCCGATAAAACCTTCAACTCCCGGCTGTTTACCGGCACGGGCAAGTTCAGCGACAGCGCCACCATGCAGGCGGCCTTTACCGCCACCGGCACCGAGCTGGTGACCATGGCGCTGAAACGGGTCGACCTGAAAAACCACAGCGACGACATCTTGCCGCCGCTGCTGGAATTAGGCGTCAATCTGCTGCCCAACACCTCGGGCGCCAGGGACGCCGACGAGGCGCTGTTCGCCGCCCGGCTGGCGCGGGAAGCCCTGGGCACCAACTGGCTCAAGCTTGAGATACACCCGGATCCTAAGTATCTGCTGCCCGATCCCATCGAGACCCTGAAGGCCGCCGAGCGGCTGGTCAAGGACGGCTTTATCGTGCTGCCTTACTGCGGCGCCGATCCCGTGTTGTGCAAGCGGCTGGAAGAGGTGGGCTGCGCGGCGGTGATGCCGCTGGGCGCGCCGATCGGCTCCAATAAGGGTCTGGTGACCCACGATTTCCTGGAAATCATCATCGAGCAGGCCAATGTGCCCGTGGTGGTGGACGCCGGCATCGGCGCACCCAGTCACGCGGCTTATGCCATGGAGCTGGGCGCCGATGCGGTGCTGGTCAATACCGCCATCGCGGTGGCCGGCGATCCGATAGCCATGGGCGAGGCCTTCAGGCTGGCGGTGAGCGCCGGGCGCATGGCCTATGAGGCAGGGCTGGCCGGACAGAGTCGCCATGCCCAGGCGTCCAGCCCGCTGACCGCCTTCCTGGAGACCCTATGAGCTTCTTCGATGTCTGGTCATCCATGGACTGGGATGACATCAAGATGAGTATCTACGGCAAGCAGGCGCGGGACGTGGAGCGGGCGCTGGCCAAGCCGAAGCGGGATTTGCAGGACTTTATGGCGCTGATTTCACCGGCGGCCGAGCCCTACCTGGAGCGGATGGCCCAGCAGTCTTATCAACTGACCCGCCAGCGCTTCGGCAACACGGTGGGCTTCTATATCCCCCTGTATCTGTCGAACCTGTGCGCCAACGACTGCACCTATTGCGGCTTTTCCATGAGCAACCGGCTCAAGCGCAAAACCCTGAGCGAGGCGGAAATCGAGCAGGAATGCCTGGCGATCAAGGCCATGGGCTTCGATACCGTGCTGCTGGTGACCGGCGAGCACGAGGGTAAGGTGGGGCTGGCCTACTTCAAGCAGATGCTGCCGATCATCAAGCGTCACTTCAGCTATGTGATGATGGAGGTGCAGCCGCTGTCCGAGGCCGAATACGCCGAGCTTCGCCAGTACGGCCTTGACAGCGTCATGGTCTATCAGGAGACCTACCAGCACCTGACCTATGATCAGCACCATATCCGCGGCAAGAAGAAGGACTTCCGCTGGCGGCTGGAAACCCCGGACCGCCTGGGCCGGGCCGGCATCGACAAAATCGGCCTGGGCGCCCTGTTCGGCCTGGAGGACTGGCGGGCCGACAGTTTCTACGTGGCGGCGCACCTGCGCTACCTGCAGAAGCATTACTGGAAAACCCGCTACTCGGTGTCGTTCCCGCGCCTTAGGCCCTGTACCGGCGGCCTGGAGCCCAAGTCGATCATGACCGACCGTCAGCTGGTGCAGTTGATCTGCGCCTACCGGCTGTTCGACGGCGAGCTGGAGTTGAGCCTGTCTACCCGCGAGGCCCGGGAATTCCGCGACAAGGTGATCCCGCTGGGGGTAACCAGCATCAGTGCCGGCTCCAAGACCCAGCCCGGCGGCTACGTGGCCGACGACGAGGCAGAGTTGGAGCAGTTTGAGATCGACGACGATCGCAGCCCGGCCGAGGTGGCCAGGGCGATCGCCGCCACCGGCCTGCAACCGGTATGGAAGGACTGGGACAACAGCTATTCCGCCAGCCGCTAATCGCAAAAGGCCCGTGAATGCGGGTCTCTTGCGTTGTCAGGGCCTGACTTGCAATGAGGCCCCAATGGCCTCATTGCACCCGGCCTGGGCTCATACCTATCGCATTAAACATTCGATCTTTTTGACTGTCATACCAATCCCGGACAAAGGGCCCACTCCGCCGACTAGCTCAAGCACATCCTTGTGATGCTCAGCACATGACATCTGACCGCCAGGGATGGCGGGAATGCCGGAACGGCAGGCGCATTTTTCGGTCCTGCCATGTGATGGTCGGTGGAGCAGCTCCTTTGTCCCCTTGATGCTCCGGCGTCACCTGTTAGTACTGCCAGCGGATAACTCGGTGTAGCAGAAGAGGCGTTCTCTATTGCCTCTAGGGTACAGACCAAAAGTCTGATCAGATGCTTAAGGTAATTGGTATCATGCCATTACAGCCCCTGTTACCTAATCGGCCGCCAGGCGCAGGGCCAGCTCCCCGGCGGTGATGGCGGCTCGTTTTTCTCCTTGCACATGGGCCTGCACTATGGCCCCCTCCTTCAACAGGCCCAGGGTCTGCGCCAGCCGGCTGGTGGCCGGTGCCGCCGTACCCGTCCGTCGCAGGTAATCCGCGAGCATGTTCACCACGGCCGCTTTGTGCCGGGCACACAGCCGGTGTATCTCGTGCCCGGGCTCACCGTATTCCCCGCAGGTATTGATAAAGAAGCAGCCGTGAAAGGTGGTCAGCTGTTCGACCCGATCATTGAACCAGTCATCCAGCGCCATAAACAGGGTATGGATCAACCCCGTTACCGTTTGCTCCCCCTCTGCCAACCGGGCGTTTAGCCACTCCAGATAGGCGGCGTCCCGGTAGGCCACCACGGCGGCAACCAGCGCCTCTTTGCTGGAAAAGTGGTGATACAGAGTTTTCTTGGCGACGCCCGAGACCTGCAGGATCTGGTTGATGCCCACGGCGTGGATGCCGTGCCGGTAAAACAGGTCGAAGGCGGTCACCACGAGCTGCTGTCGTTTATCCATGAGTTTCTCCCGTGTGTGCATGCATATTGACAGGGGTATACCAATCTGTCTACTCTTGCTCTGTGTGTAGACAGATCGGTCTGCTTCTTGACGGGGGAGGATTTATTATGAGCGGCGAGAACGGCGTTTTCCGCCTGGCGGCACGCTATCCGGCCTTAGTGGCGGGCCTGGGCGCCATGCTGTGTATTACCACCCTGGCCGAGCTGGACGGCCTGAATGCTTCCAGCCTGTGGCTGATGGCACCTTTCGGCGCCACCATGGTGATTCTGTTTGGCCTGCCGGAGAGTCCGCTGGCCCAGCCCTGGAATATCTTTTTTGGTCATCTGCTGACGACCTTGGTGGGCCTGGTGATTTTAACGCTCTTTGGGGTGCAACCCTGGTCGCTGGGTTTGGCGGTGGGGCTGGCGGTGAGCCTGATGCTGCTGACCGATACCACCCACCCGCCGGCCGGGGCCAACCCGCTGATCGTGATGCTGGCTGGCCAGGACTGGGGCTTTTTGTGGTCGCCGGTGGCCCTGGGGGCGGGGCTGATTATCATTGGCGGCCTGGTATTTCACCGCAGTACCGGCCGACGTTATCCTGTGCGCTGGCGATAGGCGTGATCTTTGAGTTCTGGCGTTAATCTGCCGAGTTACCCATGAACAGTAGACACCTTCTATAGTTAGGTTTACGCCTGACGGGGAGGTTTAAGATGGCCAGGAAAAAATATCAGCACTATACCGAGGAGTTAAGGCGTGAAGCGGTCAAACGTTAGAAGTCGCACAGTAGCAGAGCGTTGTGGTTAAAAATATGAGGCGACACTAATCAATGCACGACGGTTACCGTCGGGGCAGCTAGAAAACACAGTCGCTTACTAGAAAGCCAAATTGTAACAAGGCGTTCAAATAGACCTAAAACGCTAGGTATTCTTGGTTTAAATTAGCTTATGTGTTTACGGTGTTCAATTTAGGTTAGGGGGAATTCGTTTTTCGCCCCTTACATCTTAATGCAAAGTTATTCGCTTCTGGAGGATTTATGGTCGAACGGTCATTGATGTACGGTATATCAATAAAGTCATGAAGCATGTGGCTAAATACCAATAGGCCATGGGGTAAACCCTGTGGCCTATTGAAAGAAAAAGGCTTTTTCGGTCCAGTTTACAGGCCCTCAAGGTGGGCGGCAGAGACAAAGAGCTTCTTGGCGTATTCGTCGACAACCCAGGTAACGCGAGTGCCTTTTGGTACCACAAAGGAATCTCCCTTATTGTACACATGGGTCACACCCGTATCTTCCTCAATTATTTTGACGCTGCCCTCGACGATATAGCAGAACTCGAGCTTGGGATGGTTATGCTCCCAGCTGCCGGCAGTGCAATCCCAGGTTCCGGCCTTGAAGTTGCCTGAGCTATGATCAAAATAGGTCACGTTGTTGGTAAAGGGCTCTCCGGATTTCGGATTTGCCTTTGGCGCGGATGTACGTGATACGGGCTCGGATTTTTCAAGGGTTACGACTTTTTCGTCAGACATTATTTTTCTCCAAGATGATTATAAGAATAATATTTTATGCCGCGTCCTCACAGTGAACTGATGGCAGTCAGTGGCTGGCATATCGGATTGGGCGTAATCGGTTTACCGCACGCGGACGGTCGATGATGAAGGCTGTGATCCTTTGCTCCTGAGACGGAGGCTTGGACAGGATGAAGTTGTTACCCACGCCCATCGGGAATCCACCCATGACGATAGTGTGTCAAGTGGGGGGGCAAAGCAAGCCCGACGGCGTTGAGGATATGGTTAACCAATGACGAACGGGGCAGTCATCGGCATTGTATCGATCCACGGCGACACCTGGCAGATAAGATATTCGTCTATTAAACGTCGGGATCCCGCGCTGAAAACCCGGATCAAACGGCTTGCTCGTAAAACCATCTGCTATCCCCATTCCGGAGCAATCCATGAAAAAGTCATTGATGCTGTTCTGGAACGAAAGCGCTACAACGCTTTGAATACATTCACCCCCCGTGCTGCCTGATCTTCTCCTTTTCGGGAATTGTGCCGGACGCTTTTAGATGGATAATGGTCTCCGATTTAATATCTATCTACAAACACAGTTGAGGAGGTCACGCATGGGTTATCTGAAGCAGCACCCGGACAAGGACGGTTATTTCGGCGAATTCGGTGGCGCCTTTCTGCCCCCTCAGCTGGAGTCGCAATTTGCCGATATTAACAGGGCCTATCTGACCCTAGGGCGTTCCGCCGATTTTCTCAATGAACTGCGCTATATCCGCAAGCACTACCAGGGCCGCCCGACGCCGGTTTACTACGCCCACAACCTGAGCCGCGAGGCCGGTGCCCATATCTATCTCAAGCGCGAAGATCTCAACCATACCGGCGCCCACAAACTGAACCATTGCATGGCCGAAGCGCTGCTCGCCAAGCACATGGGCAAAACCAAGCTGATCGCCGAAACCGGTGCGGGTCAGCACGGGGTGGCGCTGGCCACCGCGGCGGCCTACTTCGGTATGGCGTGCGAGATCCACATGGGCGAAATCGACATCGCCAAGGAATCGCCCAATGTTACCCGCATGAAGCTGCTCGGCGCCGAGGTGGTGCCGGTGAGCTTCGGCGGGCGCAGCCTCAAGGAAGCGGTCGACTCGGCCTTCGAGTCTTACCTCGGCCAGGCCGATACCGCGTTGTTTGCCATCGGCTCCGTGGTCGGCCCCCATCCCTTCCCGCTGATGGTGCGCGATTTCCAGTCGGTGATCGGCACCGAGGCCAGGGAGCAGTTTATTGAAATGGTGGGCGAGCTGCCGGATCAGGTGGGTGCCTGTGTGGGCGGCGGCTCCAACGCCATGGGTCTGTTCAGTGCCTTCCTCGACGACGAGGGCGTGGGCCTGAACGGGATTGAGCCCCTGGGACGGGGCACCGCGCTGGGCGAGCACTCGGCCACCATGACCTTCGGCAAGCCGGGCATGATCCACGGCTTTAAGTGCCTGTTGCTGTCCGATGACGACGGCAATCCGGCGCCGGTGCACTCCATTGCCTCCGGGCTGGATTATCCGGGGGTGGGGCCCGAGCATTCCTTCCTCAAGACCGAGGGCAAGGTCAGCTACCATGCGATCAGCGATGACGAGACCCTGGCGGCTTTCTACAAGCTGTCGCGCCTGGAAGGCATCATCCCGGCCCTGGAAAGCGCCCACGCGGTGGCCTGGGCCATCAAGCACGGCCAGGCAAATCCGGGCCAGACCATCTTGATCAACCTGTCCGGTCGCGGCGACAAGGACATCGATTACGTCACCGAAACCTTCGGTTTTGAAGCCAAGGCCTGAGTCCAGCGGGGCGGGGGCGGCCGCAGGCCGTTCTCGCCCCGGGCCAGCTCCCGTTCGGTTCGCTGTCACATTATTTTTATTTGCCAAAAGCGGCGTTGTGATTATGATGTGTGCTCATTTTAACCAAGAGGTCCGGCTAAAACCGGTAAACCATATGGACTGTTCGCGAAGTTGCTTGAAACGCATCTTTAGTTCTGCCGCACACCCTGTTTTTTCTGCGCTGTTGTCTTTCCCGCTGTTCCCGACTCCTGCTTTCTCTTCCGGACTTGATTGCTGCCGTTATCCGACCATGCGTGTCGTTCTGGCCTGATCACAGGCTAATCTGTTTTTATCAAAATTGAATGTAAGAGGTAAGTCATGGAATTCCTGATGGATCCATCCATATGGGTCGGGTTGCTGACGCTGGTGATCCTGGAGATCGTGCTGGGTATCGACAACCTGGTGTTTATCGCCATCCTGGTAAAGAAGCTGCCGCCCCATCAGCGGGACAGGGCGCGGATCATCGGCCTGTCGCTGGCGCTGCTGATGCGCCTGGGGCTGCTGGGTGTGGTGTCCTGGCTGGTGACGCTGACCACGCCGTTGTTTTCGGTGGGCGCGCTGTCGTTCTCGGGCCGGGATCTGATCCTGATGGCCGGCGGCCTGTTCCTGCTGTTCAAGGCCACCATGGAGCTGCACGAGCGGTTGGAAGGCAAGACCCACGAGGCCGATGCCAATGTGGCCTATGCCGGCTTCGGGGTGGTGGTCGCGCAGATCCTGGTGCTGGATGCCGTGTTCTCGCTCGACTCCATCATTACCGCCGTGGGCATGGTGGATAACCTGGCGGTGATGATGACGGCGGTGATCGTGGCCATGGTGGTGATGCTGGCGGCGTCCAAGTCGTTGACCGACTTTGTCAACGCGCACCCGACCGTGGTGGTGCTGTGCCTGAGCTTCCTGCTGATGATCGGCTTCAGCCTGGTGGCCGAGGGCTTTGGCTTCCATATTCCCAAAGGTTACCTGTATGCGGCCATCGGTTTCTCGATTCTGATTGAGTCTTTCAACCAGCTGGCCCGGCGCAACTTTATCCGCCAGGAGGCGCATATCCCCCTGCGTGAGCGCACTACCGCCGCCATCTTCAAGCTGATGGGCGCCCGTAATCAGCAGGAAGCCGAGCCCGAGAACCAGCCCCGACAAGACGAGGGTCACGGTTTTGTGGAAGAAGAGCGGCATATGATCAGCGGCGTGCTGTCCCTGGCGGAACGCTCGATCCGCACCATAATGACGCCGCGGGCGGATATCGTCTGGCTGGATGTACAGGACAATGCCGACGAAGTGATGGCACAGCTGCTGGATGTACCCCACAGCCTGTTCCCCATCTGTGACGGCGAGCTGGACAACATGCTGGGGGTGGTGCGCGCCAAGGAACTGGTGGCGGGCCTGAAAGAAGGCAAGACCCTGGCCGAGTTGGCCCGGCACCACGATCCCGTGATTGTGCCCGAGAGTATCAACGTCATCCGATTGATGGATGTGCTGCGCGAAGCGCGCGGCACCATGGTGCTGATCACCGACGAATTCGGCACCATCCAGGGTTTGGTAACGCCCCACGACCTGCTGGAGGCGATAGTGGGTGAGTTTCTCGACGAACACGAGACCCCAGAAGTGCTGCCCCAGGATGATGGCTGGCTGGTCAAGGGCAGCACCGATCTGCACTACCTGGAGCAGGTGCTGGACCGCAAGGGGCTGGTCGATCCGGACGATGAATACGCCACCCTGGCCGGCATGCTGCTGGCATGGAGTGGCCGGCTGCCGGAGAACGGTACCGTGATGGAGCGGGATGATCTGCGCTTTGAAGTGGTGGAAGTGGCCGACTTCCGCATCGCCCAGGTGAAGATCACGCCCATCGTCGCCTGAGCCCAGGCCAGGACATAAAAAATCCGGGCCTACTGACACCTGCTGACAGCGGGTGTGGGTGGGCCCTTTTGGGCATTGAAGGCGCCGATGCGCCATGCAGCGGAGCAGATAAGCAGAACCAGGGCCGGGGTAGAGGGGGCCAGGCCGAAACCAGAGGGAGCTGCTAGACTCCATAAGCATCATCGGCAAGGAGATAATCCCCATGAAAAAACGTACCCCGGCCCTGGTTCTGCTTTCTCTGCTCACCCTGTCGTTGCTTGGTGGCTGCAACACCATGCGTGGCGCCGGGCAGGACATAGAAGCGGGCGGCGAGGCCATCCAGCGTTCCACCTATTGAGCCTCACTGCATTTCCAGGCCGGAGCGGGAGTTTCCCTCCGGCCTTGTTATGCCCGGCCATTAACCGGCTGGGTATCCAAGCGGCAGACTTTTCCCCTATCCCCAAGCTGCACGCAAGTCGGGCTTCACTCCGCATCCGAACACGCACCCTGCCGAACAACGGCACCGGCTGAGTCGCACAGGGCGCCTTAGCCATTGCCTTTTCCAGCCCGGAAGACAAAAATGGTCCCAAACGAGGAAGCAGGGGATACGCTTACCACCGGATGTTTCCTTTTTCCATTCAACACAACAAAAAACATCTTTATCAATGAGTTAAAACAAGCTCTGCGTGTACCTGCCCCGGGCATTATAAATTCAGGAGAGCACTACTTTGAATATAGGGATTTACATATATGAAAATGCCGAGGTCCTGGATTTTTCGGGACCCTTTGAGGTGTTTTCAACGGCCGACAGATTGGCCGCTCAAGAAGGTCTTTTCAACACCTTCCTTATCGCCGAGGAGAAGGCACCGGTGAGGGCTCGGGCCGGCTATAGCGTGAATCCGCACTATGGTTTTCAGGATCATCCGAAAATAGACATCCTCATCGTGGTCGGCGGCGTGCACGGAGAGGAATTAAATAAAGCGGCCGTCATAAACTGGATTTCTCATGTGGCGAAAGGCGCACAGCTCGTCGCGTCGGTTTGCACAGGTGCTTTTTTGCTCGCCGAAGCAGGGCTGTTGGCTGGCCTGAGGGTGACGACGCACTGGGAGGATATCGCCGATCTGAAACGGTCATATCCGGATCTGACCGTGCTCAGTTCCCAGAGATGGGTTGACGAGGGCAGCTTTGTCACATCAGGAGGGATCTCCGCAGGCATAGATATGAGCCTGCATTTGGTCTCCAGGCTGGCCGGCCAAGCGCTTGCCGAAAAGACGGCCGTGCAGATGGAATTCGAGTGGCGAAAAAACCCGTAACGGGTCAAGCAACTGCCTAACCTCTTTTGCGAGCCGCCGACGGCCCGTTCGTGGTCTATTGCGCCGGGACCATTGCGATCCCCGTGTTCGCCCGATACAGGCTCAAACCGGCTACCCGCTCGAGGGGACTCGAATCAATAGGCCACGGCTTATGGGATCCGGGTTAGCCACAACTTCAACTTCAGCCACAGGATCAAGATGCGCTGATGCCCGCAGAGGCACTGGTTTTTTGGCATGCCGCCCGGCCATGCCCCACTCGTGGCAATAGGCACTCGCTCACCGGCGGGTATGATGGTGTATTACACCCGACTTAGCCGTATAGTGAAAAGTCAGGTCGCGGCGCTGGGCAAACCCTTGCTGGATCCACTTCAGGATTTTGCTGCGCCCGGCTGCTTACCGGAACATGACATTACCCATAAGGATCCCCGGATGACAGCTCTCTCCGCCTTCCCCATCGTCCGCAAGTGGCCGGCGCGCCATCCCGAGCGCCTGCAGCTATACTCCCTGCCCACGCCCAACGGGGTGAAGGTGTCGATCATGCTGGAAGAAACAGGCTTGCCTTACGAAGCGCATCGCGTCAATTTCGACAGCGACGACCAGCTGTCGCCGGAGTTCCTTTCGTTAAACCCCAACAACAAGATCCCGGCCATCATCGATCCCCATGGTCCCGGGGGCAAACCGCTGCCCCTGTTCGAATCGGGGGCGATATTGATCTACCTCGCCGACAAGAGCGGGCGGCTCCTGCCCGGGGATGAACATGAACGCTATCAGGCGATACAGTGGCTGATGTTCCAGATGGGCGGCATTGGCCCCATGTTTGGCCAGGTCGGTTTTTTCAACAAGTTTGCCGGCAAGGATTTTGAAGACAAGCGCCCCCGGGATCGTTACGTGGCGGAAGCGCGCCGCCTGCTCGGGGTATTGAACCGGCGCCTGGCGGATAACGCCTGGTTGCTGGGCGATGACTACTCGATCGTGGATATCGCCACCTTTCCCTGGATACGCAACCTGACAGGCTTCTACGAAGCGGGTGAGCTGGTGGGCATGGGCGATTTTGCCCATGTCACCCGTGCCTTGGATGCGTTCTTGCAGCGGCCGGCGGTGCAGCGGGGCCTGACCATCCCGGCCTAGATATAACGGAGCCTGGTTGCATGGGCCCTTATCGGCAACCCCGGGAGCGGCCATCATCACCGGGTCGCGCCCCACAGCGCACCAGCTGTTAATAGCCCCCGGTCGGTGAGCGGGGTGGGTCGGCTTAGCCGTTAGTCAGCCGCCAGCGGCGTCGATGGCGTGGCGCAACATGCCCCGGTTTTGCGCCAGCAGCGCGGCGGCGGCGTCCGCGGGCAGGGCCGTCATCACTATCATAATGGCCAGCTTCACTTCCTGGCCGGCTTTCAGCAAGGCGTCTTCCGCCTGCTCGCGGCTGCAATCGGTGGCCTGCATCACGATGCGGATGGAACGGGCAATTAGCTTTTCGTTGCTGGCTCGCAGGTCCACCATCAAGTTCTGGTAGCTCTTCCCGAGGCGGATCATGCTGGCGGTGGTGAGCATATTGAGCACCATTTTCTGCGCCGTGCCCGATTTCATCCGGGTCGAGCCGGTCAAGGCCTCCGGACCGACCACGGGAGAGATAGCGATATCGGCGATGGCGGCGATGGCGGAGGCGGGATTGCATGAGACCGCCACAGTGGTGCAGCCGAGGTCGTTGGCGTAGTTTAACCCGCCGATGACATAGGGCGTGCGGCCACTGGCGGCAATGCCGACCACCACATCATCGGCCCGCAGCTTGATCGCCTTCAGGTCGTCTTCCCCTGCCTGAAGGTTATCTTCAGCCCCTTCCTGGGCCCGGAAAATGGCCTCCTGGCCGCCGGCGATCAGGGCGACCACCTGCTCCTCGCCGACCCCGAAGGTGGGCGGACATTCGGAGGCATCGAGCACTCCCAAGCGTCCGCTGGTGCCGGCTCCCATGTAGATCAGGCGGGCGCCCTTGCGGAATGCCGCGGTGATCCGTTCGACGGCCTGCGCTACCTGGGGCAGGGTGGTTTCCACCGCGTCCGCCACCCCTTTATCTTGCTGATTGATTTTCCGCACGATATCGAGTGATGACAGGGTGTCGATATCCAGGGTGTCGGGGTTACGCCCCTCAGAAATAAGCTGGGCTAAATCGGAGATTAAATCGTTATTGGCCATGATGATCCTTTATATTCCGCAACAGTGGTTATTCCGCGGGGTAAATCGCCCCCAGGCTGGTCTGCCGCGAGGCGCCTGTGACTTCGGGCAGGTTGCCGGGCTGCCGGTGTATCGTTTGCCGAGCCAGCCAGGCAAACGCCATGGCCTCCATATAGTCGGGATCCACACCGCGCCGCGCCGTGCTGGCGACGGACCAGGCGGGCAGCAACCGGGCCAAGTCCGCCATCAGCAGCGGATTGTGGACGCCGCCGCCACACACCAGCAGTTCGCCGGCGGTAAACTTGTCGACTTCCATGGCAATGGAGCGGGCCGTCAGGGCGGCCAGGGTCGCCTGCACATCCGCGGCTGATACCCTGAACCCGGCTAATTGTTCGTCCAGCCAGGGCAGGTTGAACAGCTCGCGGCCGGTGCTCTTGGGGGCGGGCCTGGCAAAGTAGGGATCGGCCAGCATGGCGGTCAGCAACGCCTCATTAACCGTGCCTGAGCCGGCCCAGGCCGCGTCTTTATCATAACTCTGCTGGTGATGGCGCAGTATCCAGCCGTCCATCAGCATATTGCCGGGGCCGGTATCATAGCCTAACACGGGGCGACCCGGCGCCAGCACCGAGATATTGGCGATACCCCCAATATTGAGCACTATAGTGGTGCGCTCCCCACCACCGAACAGATGCTGGTGGAAGGCGGGCACCAGCGGGGCTCCCTGGCCGCCATGGGCCATGTCCTTACGGCGAAAATCGGCCACGGTGGTGACCCCGGTCCTGGCCGCTATGATGTTCGCGTCGCCGATTTGCATGGTGAACGGATAGCGGTGCCCGGGGGCATGAAAGACGGTCTGCCCATGGCAGCCGATGGCCACCACCTCTGCCGCCTGTACCCCGGCCTTATGCATCAGCTGGATCACCGCATCGGCGAACAGATGGCCCAGGCGGTGGTCCAGTTCACCGATCATGGCCAGGGTGGTAGGCTGTCCCAGGCAGATTTCCAGCAGCGCCGCTTTCAGCGCCTCGGCCATGGGGTAGCAATCCTGTGCCAGCAGGGTGACGCCTGATTCGTTGACGTCGACCAGCACGGTATCGACGCCGTCCATGCTGGTGCCGGACATCACGCCAATATAGCGGCCTTGGGTCCGGGGATGGAGTAATTCCTTGCTATTGCCTTCGGCCATGGGGACCTCGCTCCAGTTCTTTTTTCGCCAGTAAGACGCCGCCGCTGAGCGCGGAGCCTTGCGTCGGGATGATCCGCTGGCGATGCTGTTGAGACAAATACGGATAGATAACCTGCGCCATGCCGCCGAGCAGCACTATGGGCAGGATGTTGTCCCTGCCCATTTTGTCGATCAAGGCGTCCACGGCCTGCGCCGCTTTCAGCATTAACTCATGGGCCAGGGTACAGCGCTCGCTGTGTTGCGCGACTATATGGCTTAGCGCCGCATAGTCTTTCGCCTTGGCTTGCCGCACCCAGGCCAGGATATCGCAACGGGTGGTGCCAATCTTGTCCTGCAATGCCAGGAGACAGGGGGACTGCGCTATGTCGCCGGCATCATAGGCGTCGATGAGTGCCTGTACGGCACTGAACCCCAGTTGCGCACCGCCGCCATGATCGGCGATGGGAAAACCCCAGCCACCGAGCTGGCGAGTATCGCCCGTTGCGGTGAGCTGCATCGCCACCGAGCCCGTCCCTAAGGTGATCACATTGACCGGACGACCCAGGTTGGCCCCGTACAGTGCGAGCTGGGCATCTGTGGTGATCAGCAGATGTGGGTAGGCGTTTAACCCTGCTGCCAATGCCTGCCTCTGCACCGGGTTACCGGCACCGGCAACACCGACGACTATGCTGCAGTCCGGCGCCTCGGTACGGGTTTGCAACAACAGTTGTTCGATAACAGCCGCGATCGTGGCACACCCGCCCTCAAGCTCCTGGGTCAGCGACGATGGGCCGGCCATCACGCTGGCCAGCTCATCACCCCGGACATCATACAGGGAGGCTGCGGTTTTGGTACCGCCGCCATCCACTACCAATATATGACCGATCATCCTGTGTTACACCGCTTGGGTTGAAGGCTGCGCATTTTCCTCCGGCCGACCGGCAGCGCAGATGGAGAACGAGACCAGGGTACCGATGCAAAGCTGCCAGGGGAAGGCAAGCTGTGCCCCTTGCCATGACGGGTTCAGCGAGCCCATCACCGTATCCCAGACATAGGGCTGCAGCAGCAAGGTGATCAAAAAACCGGCGATCAAGGCATGAATCACGGAAGCCGAGTTACCACGGCTGGTAAACAGGGCGGTAAAGTAGACGCCCAGCAGGCCGGTGTAGGCGAACACCATGACGCTCAAGGCGAAAGACAACAGCGGAGTGTCGCTATATTGCTGCCAGTAGAAGCATAGGGCGCCCATGGCTCCCAGCGCCAAGGCGGCAAGCGCCATGCCCAAACGGCCGGCCGAAACGAAATGCTGTTCATCCTTCACTATCTTGCGTGATGTGAGCCAGGGACGGTACAGATCCTGTACCGCTACCGACGACATGGAGTTGAGCCCGGAGTTCAGGGTCGACAGCGTAGCGGCGACCACACCGACAGTGACCAGGCCACGCAGGCCGGCCGGCATCTCGTTGAGGACATAGGTCATGAAGATGGTCAGGTTCTCGCCATTGAAGCTTTGTACCACTTCTTTGCCATCGGCCAGCCCCATCAGGTCCGGGCGCTGGTAAAAGATGTAGAGCAACAGCCCGATCGCCATAAACAACAGCACCACGGGGATGGAGATGACGATGGATGAAATCATCGCCTTGGCGCCCTCTTTTTCATCCTTGCAGGTGAGCACGCGCTGGGTCATATCCTGATCCATGCCGTAGGCGGCAATATTGAGGAGCAGGAAGCCGGTGATGCATGCCCAGACGCTGAAGGTGCCGGCGGGGGAGAAATCAAGCGAGAAATCGAGCACCGTCAGCTTGGAGGCGTCGCCGTCTAGCGGGTTGTTGAGGGCATCGACTATCTGGCCGATGTCGGCCGGGACTATGGTCAGCAGGTAGATGATCACGGCGATGGCGGCCCCGACGTAAACGATGAGCTGGATCAAGTCGCTCCAGATCACCGCCCGGATCCCACCCATATAGGTATAGGCCAAGCCGACCGTGGTGAGGATGACCAAGGAGGTCATGACGCTGGATGCCGCTATGTTATTAAACAAAATCATGGCAACGGCGAGCGCGGCCATATAAAGCCTCGCGCCCGACGCGAAGATACGTCCCGCGAGGTACATGGAGCCCGCCTGCTTCTTTGCTTTTTCTCCGAAGCGGACCTCCAGCAGCTCGTAAACCGTCGACACCTTGTATTTGTAATAACGGGGCACCAGTATCCAGGCGACAAAGCAGGCCGCAAAAATAGCGCCTATGTTTGTCGCCAGGTAGGTGAGATTGCCGCGATAGCCCTGCTCTGGACCACCCAGAAATGTCGCGGCAGATTGGGAGGTGGCGAGTACCGAAATCGCCACCACCCACATCGGCATCTTGTTGCCGCCGAGGAAGTAGTCTTTGGTACTGGTCACTTTGTTTTTGCTGAAGTGCCAGCCGGTGTAGGCAATGACGGCGAAGTACATTGCGAATACCAGCCAGTCAATCAACGTAAATTGTGTGTTCATCGTCCTTTCCCTACGTTTGATGGTCGGATCTGTCCATTGATGAAGTGCTCATCTTGCTTTGAATATTATATTCCAAGTTATCTTTGCATTGTGAATAAAATAATCATAAAGCTGTGATCAGGGTCATGGAATGTTGAATAAATAATTCCTGTTTGGTGTAATGTCAGGAATAGGTTGGCTGGCAACTCAGGGTGCCGTTAGCCGGCCAAGACAATAAATTGAGAGTTCTTGCCATGACTAGCTTGTTAAAAATCGCCGCGATGCAGCCTCAGCTGTCTCCTACCGAGCAGAAAATCGCCGGCTATGCGTTAGCGCAGCCGGAATTGCTGGTGCAGCAATCCTCGTCCGAACTGGCCGCCTCGATCGGTGTGAGTCAGTCGAGCATTGTTAAATTCAGTCAGAAGCTGGGGTTTAAGGGTTACGCCGACCTTCGTCTCTCGCTGAGCGGCGCCATCGGGCGGCAGCGAGACAAGGAACGAGACGTCATCCATGGCGACATCGAGCTGGGCGACAGCCATCACGTGGTCATGAACAAGCTGCTGCAGAGCAAGGCCGGGGCCATGCAAAAGACGCTGGATGCCAATAACGATGATAATCTGGATCTCGCCCTGGATCTGGTTCAGCGGGCCACACGGATCCAGATAGCGGGGGTAGGAGCATCATCGTTAGTGGCGAAAGACCTGGGCTTCAAGCTGATGAAACTGGGCAGGGCGGTGTTGGTCGAAAGCGACAGCCATATTCAGCTCGCCAACGCCTCCACGCTGACCTCGGACGATTTGCTTATTGCTCTCTCTTATTCCGGGGCGAGTGCGGATATTGTCAACATCGCCCGGGTTGCCAAATCATGTGGTGCGGCGACCCTGGCGATCACCGGTATGATGGACAACCCGTTGAGCAAAGAGGCGGATGTCGTGCTGCACACGGTCGCCGATGAAGATCAGGCCAGGAGTTCCTCTATCTCCGCGCGCGACGCGCAATTTATGGTGACGGATCTGCTCTTTATCCTGCTGACACAGGTTCAGCCGGATGCGGCGGAGCATATCGCCAACAGTTACAAGGCGGTTGAGGCAATGAAAATACGTTAGGGAGTGTCCCGTTACTGGGCATAAATGACGCTGAGGCTGTGCCGCTCCGGGCAAGACGCGCATCACGCAGTTTGGTTGGCCCAAAATCAGTGGTAAGCAAGGCGGTCACGAAAGCATGAACAAGTATCGGGACACACCCTGGGGTCAGGAAAATGCCGTGCCCGTTCCAAATGTAACGGTATTTGTCACTGCTATTTAGTGGCTATGATGGGGTCAGTATCTCTTCCCGTTTTTTATTCTTCAGCAGGTTGCCTTATGAGACATGGTTCCTATCATCCGGAGGCGGATGAGACCCAGTTCCAACTGCAGACACTCGGGACGCTGTTCCCCTATCTGCTCGAGTATCGCGGGCGGATTCTGCTCGCGTTGGGCTGCATGGTGGCGGCCAAGCTCGCCAGCGTCGGCCTGCCTTTTATCCTCAAATATATCGTCGATGCCATGGATGCCGGTGAAAACCGGGTGCTGGCGCTGCCGCTGGGGCTGTTGCTGGCCTACGGCACGGTGCGCTTTGCCAATGTGCTGTTCGGCGAGATCCGCGATACCCTGTTCGGCCGGGTCACCGAGCGGGCCATGCGCCGCATCGGGCTGGCGGTGTTCAATCATCTGCACACCCTGGAGCTGGATTTTCACCTAAACCGCAGCACCGGCGGCCTGTCGCGGGATATCGAGCGGGGCGTGTCCGGGGTCAGTTTCCTGATGCGTTTCATGGTATTCAATATAGTGCCTACCCTGTTCGAGATCGCCCTGGTGGTCGGCGTGCTGCTGATCAACTATTCGGCTTGGTTTGCGCTGATCACCCTGGCGGCGGTGCTGGTGTACGTGGCCTGGTCGGTGCTGGCCACCGACTGGCGCACCGGCTATGTACGGGCCGCCAACAAGGCTGATTCCCAGAGTAACGCGCGCGCGGTCGACAGCCTGCTCAACTATGAAACGGTGAAGTATTTCACCAACGAGCGCTACGAGGCCGAGCGTTACGACGAGGATCTGGCCCAATGGGAAGTGGCCCGGCGCCGGAACCGACTGACGCTGTTTGCGCTCAACGGCGGCCAGGCGCTGATCATCGGGGTGGCGATGACCGCCATGATGGTGCTGGCCGGGCGCAATGTGGTGGCCGGCACCATGACCCTGGGTGACTTTGTGCTGATCAATGCCTTTATGATGCAGCTGTTTATGCCGCTCAACTTCCTGGGCTTCGTATACCGGGAGATGAAGGGCTCCATGGCCAATATCGAGCGCATGTTCGGGCTGCTGCGCCGGGTGCCGGCCATTAACGATGCTCCCGATGCGCCGCCACTCGCCGTCAGCCGGGGCGAGATCGAGTTTCGCGAGGTGAGCTTCGGCTATGGTCCCGAGCGGCAGATCCTCGATCGGGTCAGCCTGCGGGTGCGTCCCCGGCAAAAGGTGGCGGTGGTGGGCGCCAGCGGCGCCGGCAAGTCGACCCTGGTGAAGTTGCTGTTCCGTTTCTACGAGGTGGGCAGCGGGGCCGTATTGATCGACGGCCAGGATATCCGTGAGGTGAGTCAGGCGTCTTTGCGACGGGCCATCGGCATAGTGCCCCAGGATACGGTGCTGTTTAATGCCTCCATCTACGACAACATCCGTTACGGCCGTATCGATGCCAGCGAGGACGAGGTAAGGGAAGCGATCCGTCTGGCGCACCTCGATGACTTTATTGCCCGGTTGCCGGACGGGCACCACACTCTGGTGGGCGAGCGCGGGCTCAAGCTCAGCGGCGGCGAGAAGCAGCGGGTGGCCATCGCCCGTACCATCCTCAAGCGGCCGCCGATCCTGGTGTTCGACGAGGCCACTTCATCCCTCGACAGCCGTTCGGAGCGCAGCATACTGCAGGCGATCCGCGAGGTGTCCCGCGGCCAGACCAGCCTGGTGATCGCCCACCGGTTGTCGACCATAGTGGATGCGGACCATATCCTGGTGATGCAGGATGGTCACATCGTTGAGCAGGGCAGCCATCAGCAATTGCTCGAGCAGGACGGCAGCTATGCCCATATGTGGTGGCTGCAGCAGCGGCAACGGGTGCAGGAACAAGAGGCATGATCCGGGTCTATGTGGGGCTGGCGCTATGGTACCTGGTGCTCAGTTTGATCACCTTTGGGGTGTACTGGTGGGACAAGCGGGCCGCCATTCACGGCCGCTGGCGGGTACGCGAGCGTAGCCTGCATTTGCTGGCCGCGCTCGGCGGCTGGCCGGGAGGCTGGCTGGCCCGGCATCTGCTGCGCCACAAGTCGCGCAAGCCGTCGTTCCGGCTGGTATTCTGGCTTACCGTGCTGGCCAACCTGACACTGCCGGCCGCCTTGTGGTGGGGGCGCTGGGGCTAGGGTGTGTTCCGGTACCGGCCGAACCCTGCCGCCGCGGCGGCCTTCATAAAGCCAATCTGGTTGAGATTATCCCTCGGTGTTATTGCGGTTTATCCAGAGACTGCCATATATCATAAGCGGCAAGTATTGTTTCCATTTGAGCGTTATGGGCATCAATAAATGCCTCGCCCTTGATCGTTTCATCCGGATACTCGGTGATCAGCATCAAGGGAGTCAGTTGGTGATCGTCTTCTGTTATCAAGCAGGGAAAGCCATTGATCATGGGAAACTCAAGCTTGCCCGCATGAATCTCGAACAGCTGAATTTGAGCACGATTGAACTCGACAAGCCCGGGTACCCTGGCAAGTCGAAGGGTGAGTTCTTCCAGTAATTTCCTTCCTGTCACAGCCCATGAACCGTGGTGCCGCAGGATCAGGAAAAATCCCTTTGGGATGGTCCACATCTCAAAGCCGCGTGGTACATATCCGGTCAGGGGACGGGTCCATTCATGCGCGGGATAACCATGCAGGTTTATATGTAGCTGAGCCCCGCTGATGGCTTCGGCCTGTTCCCGGATGGCATGTTCGTAATGACCCCCCTTGGACTGATTCTGTAAGTCGTTACCGAACGCAGTATAGCGAGCAGCATGGTGCATATGGCTGGGTTGCGTCGCAACCAATCTCCCCTGTAATGCATATCCATCCGGATTCTCCAATGGAGAAAGGACAAAGTGGCTGTTGCCTCGTTGCTGTAATGTGCGGGCGGCGCGGAGTGCGCCTACGATACCGGAGGTTTCATTGGCATGTTGAGCCGCGCTGATGATCACGGCGGCATCATCCCCGGCATGGTGCACGGCGATAACGGGGCGGCCAGCCCTGGAGTGTGCCTTCAGCCTTGTTCCCGGGAATTGATCCAGATATTCCGTTATCTGGCGGCTGTCCGGCGCATGAGGTGCGAGATCCAGCGAGACCCTGGGGCGCACTGGCTCCTCGGTATTGAGCGGACGCAGGCTGATTTCCAGCCGGGGGTTGCCGGCGGCACAGATGATCTCTGGCACTATCTGCCCCGGTTTCAGGGTGCGATCGCCTACCGGCAGGCCGGCACGTTGCTGGAAAAACTCCAGGCAGGAAAAATACAGGTCTTCATGGAGTGCTTCATGCAGGCTGATGGCTTCATGGCCATAAGCCAGGGGCTGATCGGCAACAGGCAGGGTGACGGAAAAGTTAAGCTCTTCAAAGCACGGCTGCTGATCACCCCAGGGATGCTCGCTCAGGCACGTCATGGCGGCGTCGAACAGGGCCTCATAGTCGGTCAGCAGGGCGGCTTCAGTGACATCGCCCGCCGGTGATATCAACCTGAGCAAACCACAGGGCGATACTTGTGGAGTGTCAATATGATCCCGGTATCGTCGGCTGGGCGCCTCCACCTTGAGGGTATGCTGTTGGCCGGTATGCTCCGTCACGATAAGTTCATAGCAAAGCACTGGTGTGTCGAACGCTTCCCAGTCAAGGCGAGCATCACCGACCAGGGCCGCCAGGGGGTAGGCTTCCAGCAAAAAGCGTTGCGGCAGCTCCGGTAGCCGAGGATACCTGATATGGATTGAAGCCACGCCCTCCAGTGAGATTTCCTCCTGAAAGGCATGCACCAGGGGTTTGTAAGCACTGCGAAGACGCGCCTTTACTCCGAATTTGGCCAGGCGGCTTTCGGCTGCCCGGCGGCTGGCCTCGTCTTCAAACAGCCAGGCTTCTAAACGATAGCCCCGATATTTTTCGCAGCCATAGCGCTGAACCAGCTGCTCGAGGGTACGATCAAACTGTTGTTGCAGAAGTATCCGGCTCATACCGATGTCTTCCCGGTAGGATCCAGGGTATCGCGTAACCAGTCACCCAACAGGTTCAGCCCCAGCACGGTGAGCAGGATGGCTAATCCAGGAAAAACGCTGACCCACCAGGCCGTTTGCAGGTAGGTACGTCCTTCGGCCAGCATCCCTCCCCAACTGGGAATGGTCGGGTCGACCCCAAGGCCCAGGAAGGTTAGGCTGCTTTCCAGCAGTATGTTGTTGGCGACATTCAAGGTCACCAATACGATCACGGGGCCTATCAGGTTGGGCAACAGGTGTTGAAACAGGATGCGGATATCCTTAACGCCAATGGCCTTGGCCGAGAGAATAAACTCCCTGTCCTTGAGGGCCAGTACAGAGCCACGTACCAATCTTGCGTACTGAACCCACTGTGATATGACCAACAGAATAATCATGTTGGTCAGGCCACCCCCGATCACCGCAATAAAGGTGATCGCCAGCAAGATAAAGGGCAAGGCCAGTTGGACATCGGCGAAGCGCATGACCAGCGCATCGATAAAGCCACCGTAATAGCCGGAAATTAATCCCATTATGATACCGACGGCTACCGCACCCAAGGATGAGTAGATACCCACTTTAAGGGATATTTCACTGCCGATAATGACTCTTGCCAGGATGTCACGACCAAGAGGGTCTGTGCCCAAAGGATAAGCCAGCTCGGTCATGGGGGCTGTCAGGCGCATTGCCAGGTTGATTTGGGTGCCGCCGTCAGGGAACAGCCAACTGGAGAACAGCACAGCCAAACTAATGCTGCCTAATAGCAAGGCACCAAGAATGAACTCCAGGTTCTTGAATTTTTGAAACTGGTTATTCCCGGATAGAGATTGAGTTGTCATGTGCTACCCCTTACGCATTCTAGGGTCGACAAGTCCGTAAGCAATATCGACGATAAGGTTGATCGAAATGATGAGCAGAGAAAGTACAGTGATCACACCCTGCAACACGGGATAGTCTCGAGCGGCTACGGCATCAAAGGCCAGGGTACCCAGGCCGGGCCAGTTGAAGACGCGTTCAATGACCACAATACCACCCAGTAGTCCGCCAAACTGGAGGCCAAAGTAGGTGATTAATGGGATAGAGCAATTACGTAATGCATGTTTGTAGAGTACGACGTTTTCCGAAAGCCCTTTGGCTCGGGCGACCATGACGAACTGGGCGTTGAGCGTTTCCAGCATAGTGGTGCGGACCAGACGCACATTGGTGGCGGTCAGGATGATGCCCATGGTGGCGGCCGGCATGATGAAACTTTCAAAGCCTTCCATACCGCTGGGGGGGAGCCAGGACATGGTAATGGAAAACAATAACACCAGCATGATGGCCAACCAGAAGTTGGGGAATGACAGTCCCACCAGAGATAGGATACGGATGACCTGGTCCGGCCAGCGGCCACGGGAAGTGGCAGCCTTGATGCCGAGTGGTATAGAAATAACGATAGAGACGATTAATGAGGTAAATGCCAAGGCCAGCGTGGCTGGCAGGGCTCTTGCCACCAACTCGGTAACAGAGATCCCACCCATGAAGCTCTTGCCCAAATCACCGACCAGCAGTCCCTTGAGAAAATCCATATATTGAGCCAGGAAAGGCTGATTAAGTCCCAGGGCCTCACGAATGTTAGCCAGGTCTTCTTCTGTCACACTACCGGCACCTTGAGACAGCATTAGAGCCGGATCACCGGTGAGTCGTATGGCGAAAGAGACGATAAGGGTTACGGCGATAATGACAAAAAATGCCTGAAAGATACGGTAGAGTAAGAATCGTGCCACAAGATAGCTCCTTTCAAATGATTTCCGTCACCTGCATACCCATACAGGTGACGGAGCTTTTATCATTCTGCGATATACACTTCATTAAGACGCAGGCGATTATCGGGAGCGGCTTGGAAGTTCTGAACGCGATTATTGACACCGTAAAGGGCATTCACGTTGTAGAGGGGAATTTCCAGTACCCGGTCTTGCGTGTATCGGGCTATGAACTGCAACAGCTGTTCACGTTTAGCCTGATCGGTCAGGCTGCGTTGCTCTTCCAGCATTTTATCCAGCTTGGGATCGCTGTCATACGGGTTCCAGCGTTCCCCGGTGTGGTACATCAGATAGGCGGTATTATCATAATCGAAGGTCCAGCCTCCCCATTTTTGCTGGAACATGTCACCGGTACGTCCGGCAGGGATAATATCGTTGAGCAGGACGTTGGTCTCATAAGGACGGATGCTGACATTGAGCCCAACCATTTGCAGGTATGATGCGATCACTTGCGCGACCTCGCCAAAGGTCGAGTCATTACCACGCACATCAATCTGTAACTGGGTTCCTGGCTTGATACCGGCTTCTTTCAGCAATGATTTTGCCTGCTGCGGATCATAGGGAAGGGGTTTCAGCTCGGGGTCATAGCCGAATGACAAGGCGCCCTGGAAGCTGGCAATGCTCTGTGCCTCACCCGCAAGGATGGAGTCAATGATGGCATCACGATCAACCGCCATGATGATGGCCTTGCGGACGCGCTCATCGGCGGTAATACCCGATTTTGTATTAAACCGCAGCGCTTCTACTGTCGGGCTGGCTACGCTGACGATGCTCAGGGATGGATTGTTTTTAATCGTGTCTATCATGCCGATCGGAATCGTGGGCGGAATGACGATATCGACCCGACCTGCCTGTAGCTCGGCCACCGCAGTCGCCGGCTCGGAGATAAAACGATAATTAACCTGGCTGAGTTTGGGAGCGCCAGCCCAGTGGTCCTCATAGGCGTCCAGGCGTACGCTTTCTCTGGGAGTATAGTCGGCCAGTTTAAATGGTCCGGTACCAATGGGATTACGGTTGAAGTGTTCATCGCCATGCTCGGTGATGTATTGAGGCGGCACTATCATGGCACCATACCCGGCCAGCTTGGTCAGGAGCACGGGGTCAGGCTGAGCGAGGCGGAAGTCAACGGTATAGTCGTCAATGACGTTGACTTCACTGATTGCACTGTAGTTGGAGGCTTGTGGTCCACGTGCGCCTTCTTCACCCAACAATCTGTCGAAAGTGAACTTGACCGCCTGCGCATTGAAGGGCTCACCATTGTGAAAGGTCACGCCTTCACGGAGAGTGAAGCGGATGCGAGAGCCTTTGTCTAATTCTTCCCATGCGGTCGCAAGGCCTGGCACCAGTTTTAAATCCGGGCCGCGATAGGTCAAGCCATCAAAAATATTGGTGGCGACGGAGGACCAATTGACCAGAAAGGTGTCAATTGGATCCCAACTGCCGGGATCCTGAGGCGAGGATACGGTTAAGGTACTGGCGTAGGCTGTTACTGAGCCGAGCATTAAGGCACTAGCGAGCAGGCTATGGGTAAACACTCTGGTTTTTCTCACTTGCATAACTCCTTTTGGAAGACCTGTATAGGTTCAGGCTGAAGATCCTTTTCAGGCTCTTAGGCCGTTCTTGTATTGTTGGTTGTTAGATACAAAATGGCCCGGTGTCTGTTCTTTGAGGGTCAGAATCGCAGGTTCATCTCCCACTTTACGAATTGGGCTGGGTATTTCCCCTTCCAGCAAGGGGCGGTGCTTGCGTATTCCCGGTTCTGCTACCGGAACGGCAGACAACAGGCGTTGTGTATAGGAATGGCTTGGGGTATCAAAAACGGCCTGGCGTGGCCCCATTTCAACGATTTGCCCCAGGTGCAAGACGGCTACCCGATGGCTCATTTTTTCCACTACGGCCATATCGTGACTGATAAAGAGATAGGACAGCCCCTGTTCTTGCTGCAGTTCCATAAACAGGTTGATGATCTGGGCCTGAATGGATACATCCAGGGCCGATAACGCTTCGTCTGCGATAATCAGTCGAGGATTGGATGCCAGGGCGCGTGCAATACAAATACGTTGGCGCTGGCCGCCTGAAAACTCATGAGGGTAACGATCGGCATGAGCTTCGGTCAGGCCAACCCGCTCCAGCAGTTCATGAACACGTCGGGTGACAGCCTTGCGATCCAGGATGAGGCCGTGAGTGTGAATGGGCTCTGCAATGGAAAAGCCGACGGTTTTACGGGGGTCCAGCGAGGCAAATGGGTCCTGGAAGATATACTGAATCTGCTGGCGCAGTCGCATCTGCTCGAGCCGGTTCATGCTCGCAATGGATTTACCTTCAAAACGTATATCACCGCTGGTGGCTTGCTGCAGCTGCTGTATGGTGCGGCCAATCGTCGATTTGCCTGATCCTGATTCTCCCACCAGTGCCAGCGTCTCGCCCGGATAGATGTTAAAGCTGACCTGCTCAACGGCATGCACCCTGTGACTGACACCGCCCAGAAAACCTTTGCGGATATCAAAGCGGGTGACCAGGTTGCTGACTTCGATCAGCGGTGGGGCGTTGAATTGGGCGGTATCCTGAACCTTACTCGTGCCTATGGTGCGTATGGTGTCGCCGTTAAGCACCTTGAGCGGGTCGATGCGTGGCAGGGCTTCACCCTTCATACAACCCAGTTTTGGTACCGCTGAGAGCAACGCCTGGGTGTAAGGATGCTGTGGACTGCTGAATATGGCTTCAACAGAAGCTTCTTCTACCTTGTTGCCATGGCGCATGACGACAACATCATCCGCCATTTCGGCAACGACACCCATGTCGTGGGTAATAAAAATGACAGCCATGCCGAGTTCACGCTGCAGTTCCCGAATAATGGCCAGGATCTGCGCCTGAATGGTCACGTCCAGCGCGGTGGTAGGTTCATCGGCAATCAGCAATTTTGGCTTACAGGCCAGAGCCATGGCAATCATGACCCTTTGCCGCATTCCCCCAGACAGTTGGTGAGGGTAGCGAGTTATCAAATCGTCTGCATCTGCCAAGCGCACCAACTTGAGCAGGCGGATTGCTTCATCCCGGGCCGATGCTTTGCTGTGTTGTTCGTGCAGCATCAGCACTTCTGTTATCTGGTCACCTATGGTGTAAACCGGATTAAGAGAGGTCATTGGCTCCTGGAAGATCATGGCAATATCCTTGCCTCGTATCTTGCGCATGGCCTTGTCTGATAGCTGGGTCAGATCATGGCTATATTGGCCGTCGTTGAACATCACCGAGCCGCTGGTAATGGTAGCGTTGGTATGGTCAATCAAGCGCATGATTGACATGGAGGTGACCGATTTTCCCGAACCCGACTCACCGACAATGGCCAGGGTTTTACCAGGATAGATGCTAAAAGAAAGATCGTTGACTACACAGTTAGAACCAAAATTAACACTCAGTGATTCGACGGACAATAACGGCGCTTTGGTCTTCATCTTATTCAACTTCCTTGTGTTCCATTCGATTTAAACAGGGCATTTCTTGCGCTGTGTCCTGGCGTATGAGCCCTTTTCCATCAGTTGGATACCTAGCACTGTCTGGTTTGAAAGGAGTACTGGGCTCATGGCTAGCCATATGGTTTTAAACAGTCTATCAGTACATTATTCGTAAAACCACATCATTTTATCTACATTTCACCGATGTTTTAATTGTTTTTTGTGTTGGTAACTGTTCCGACTCGTAGATCATTCAGGACAGCAATTGGGTATTGCCAGGCAGACCCTCTGTGTCAGGGCAGGAAAATGCTCCAGCCATTTCGGCATTTCCGCCATCCATGGCGGTCCGTGACGCAGCTGGGCGCTTAAGGACGAGAGCATGGCATGTCTGCGTGCGCTACCCGATCGATGTTGTGGTATTAGGAACCGTGATTTATCGATGGGTAACCGCATAGTGTGATAACCAGGAGATTCAGCCCGTGTTCCGGCCATCGTCGCTGAAATTGGATCGGAACCGGCGATACTGATTCTGGGCCGCCTCGATGGCGGTGGCCTTCAGCCAGACTGGGTGCCCGGCCGGGCACTGGGCCAGGCGGGCGCAGGCCAGGGGCGTGAGTGTGCCCAGCCGCGGATAGCCGCCGATGGTCTGCCGGTCGTTGAGCAGGGCGATGGGCTGGCCGTCGGGGGGCACCTGTACCGCGCCCAGGGCGATGCCTTCCGAGATCATCGAGTCAAGGGAGCTGTGCAGGGCCGGACCCAGCAGGCGCACGCCCATGCGATCGGCCCGGGTATCCACCGCCCAGGGTGAGTTGAAGGCCTTAAACAGGCTGTCACCGGTAAAGGTGGCGACCTGGGCACCGGGGATCAGCGCCAGGTTGGCGGGGGCGCGGTAATCCGGCCGCTCGGCTTCCGGCACCTTTCTTGTTGTCAGCCCCCCGCCATGGGCTGTAAAGGCCAGCCGCTCATCGGTGGCCAGCTTGCGGCCGTCGCCTTGGTGGCCGCCGAGCCCGTCACGGGTGACGCAGGCCACGCTGCCCAGCACCGGCTCGGCAATAAATCCCCCCTTCACCGCCAGGTAGGCGCGTACCCCGGACACCGGCATGGCAAAGCGCAGGTGCTGACCCTGGCGCAGGCGGAATTGTTGCCAGCAGCTGACCAGCTCGCCGTCCAGGGTGGCGCCCAGATCGGCACCGCACAGCGCCAGGGTGCAGTCCTGTTCGGCCTTCAACTCCAGGCCGCCGAGGGTGATCTCCAGCGCCGGTGTGCCCCAGGGGTTGCCCAGCAGCCAGTTGGCCCAGGCCCAGGCATGGAGATCGGCGGGGCCGCCCTGGGTAATGCCCAGTCGGCGCACCCCGAAGCGGCCGGCATCCTGCAGCGTGGTCAGCGGACCGGGCTTGATCACTTTCAGGTAACCGTGATGGGTGTCTTGTGTCATAACAGCATTTCCGTAGGCGTGGTATCGCCGCCGAGGCGAATAAATTCATCTTTATCGACCGGCACAAAGCGCACCCTATCGCCTACCTGGAGCAGGCTGAGTTCCCGGCTGTCGGGATCAAATAGCCGGGCCGGGGTGCGGCCGATCAGGTTCCAGCCGCCGGGGGAGGCTTGCGGGTAGGCGGAGGTCTGCCGTCCGGCGAGCGCCACGCTGCCGGCCGGCACCCGCTTGCGGGGCGTGCTCAGCCGGGGCAGCTCCAGCTCAGCGGGCAGCGAGCCCATAAAGGCAAAGCCGGGGGCAAAGCCCAGGGCGAATACCCGGTACCGGTGTTCACTGTGCAGCCGGATGATGTGCTGCAGGTCGAAACCTGTGTGCTGTTGCAGTAGTGCCAGCTCGGGCCCGACGCTGGGGTCATACCAGACCGGCAGTTCCTTGACGGCGGCGGTGGCCTCCATGTCTTTGGTGGTGAGCCCGGCCAGCAGCGACCTCAGCAGATCGGCGGCCTGCTGCGAATCCAGTTGGAGCGGGTCATAGTGCACCAGTACAGTGGTATAGGAGGGCACTATGTCGATCAGGTTGTCGCCCAGGGCCTGCTCGCAGGCCTCGACCAGGGCGGTAATCCAGGGCATGTTGGCTTCGTCTATGGCGTCGAACAGCCGGATCAGCCAGGCATCAATGCCGGCATTTTCCAGGCACGGCAGCCCGCTGTCTTGACGGTACTTCATGCGGCTGACTCCAGCGCCTGACGGATGGCGCGGATGGCGGCAATCGACTCGGGGTTGTCGCCATGCACGCACAGGGTATCGGCCTGCAGCCGCAGCTCGCTACCATCGATGGCGGTCAGCGGCTGGCCGAGGGCGATACGTCTGGCCTGCTCGACGATCAGTTCGGAGTCATGGTGTACGGCGCCCGGCAGCCGGCGGGATACCAGGAAACCGGCGGCGTCGTAGGCCCGGTCGGCAAAGGCTTCAAGCAACAAGTTGACGCCGACCTGTCCGGCCAGTTTCCGTGCCGGGGCTGGATTGGCGGTGGCCATCACCATCAGCGGCAGCCGGGGATCGAAGGCGGCGACCGCACGCATCACCGCCAGCAGCTTGTCGTGGTCCTGCATCATGTCGTTATAGAGGGCGCCATGGGGTTTTACATAGGCAAGCCGGGTGCCCTCGGCCCGGCAGATGGCGGCAAGCGCACCTACCTGATAGAGCACCAGGTTTTCTATTTCCCGGGGCGAGCAGGCCAGGGATCGGCGGCCGAAGCCGACCAGATCCGGGTAGGCCGGATGGGCGCCGACCCTGACGCCGTGCTCACAGGCTAGGCGCACCGTGCTGCGCATGATATCGGGATCCGAGGCATGGAAGCCGCAGGCCACGTTGGCCAGGTCCACATGAGGCATGACGTCCTTGTCCAGTCCCATGACCCAGGGGCCAAAGCTTTCCCCCATATCGGCATTGAGCAATAGTTTGGGCATGCAGGTAGCTCCATCTAAGTTATCCAATTAGGTTATTAATCTAATAATTTATCAATAAAATGCAAACATAATATTAGTGATATTGCGGCAAGGTGTTGACTTGTGGTTGGGTTGTTTCTAATCTTTCCCCTAGGTTAGCCTGCCCCGCACCAGGCAATTACAGCGGCACAAGCCGGTTCTGTAAGGAGCGGAATGGAGGCCTCTTCGGTGGATATCTGAAGGCTTATGGAATTTTTTTACCTACCTAAAAACACGATTTATCTGTAAGCATGGATGTTCAGCACCAACAATGAGGACTGTTAAATGACTGGTAAATCTTTCCTGAAGGTTGCGCTGGCAAGCGCTTCTACCCTGGGAGTAGCGGCAACCGCGACGGCGGCCACCGAATGGGACATGCCGACGCCCTATGGCGACCGTACCTTCCACACGGTCAATATCCGTGAATTTGCCGACGATGTGGCCCAGCGGACCCAGGGTGAGCTGAAGATCAACGTACACTCCAACGGCGCCCTGATTGGCCATCCCGAGATCAAGAACTCTGTGCGCCGGGGCATAGTGCCGATGGGCGAGCTGATCATGTCTCGTCTGGCCAATGAAAATCCCATCTATGATGTCGATTCGGTCCCCTACCTGGCCGCCAGCTATGATGAAGCCTGGGCCTTGTGGCAGGCTTCCAAAGACGTTATTTCCGAAGAGCTGGCCAAGCAGCGTCTGCGCCTGCTGTTTGCCGTGCCCTGGCCACCGCAAGGTCTGTATACTCAGAAGAGCATCGATGGTGTTGACGATCTGCGAAATCTGAAAATGCGTGCCTATAACACCGCCAGTGAGCGGCTGGCCCGTCTGACCGATGCCGTGCCCACCCAAGTGGAAGTACCGGACATCCCTACTGCCTTCAGTACCGGTCGGGTAGAGGCCATGATCACGTCTCCGGCCACCGGTGCTGATACCAAGGCCTGGGATTACCTCAGCAATTTCAACCATGTGCAGCTATGGCTGCCGAAAAACATGGTGATTGTGAATGAGAAAGCGTTTTCCCGTCTGGATGCTGACACCCAGCAGGCAATACTGGATGCTGCTGCCGCGGCAGAAGTGCGCGGCTGGGAAATGAGCAAGAATGAAACCAGACAGGCGCTGGCAACCCTGGCCGAAAACGGCATTGAGGTCTCCGAGCCAAGCGCAGAGCTGAAAGCCGAACTGCAACAAATCGGCCAGACCATGACCCAGGAGTGGGCCGAGGTTGCCGGCGAGCCAGGCCAGCAGATCCTGGAGAAATACCAGCAACTGAAACCCTAAGTCATCTCCCCCCGGCTGCGTGCGGCCGGGGACCCCTTCTATTGCAAGCAGTGGTGAAGAGCTATGCAATTTCGATTGAATCCCATTTATAAACTTGGTGCCTACGGCTCGGTTCTGTGTCTGTGCCTGATCTGCGGCTTGATCACGTTACAGGTCGTCGGCCGGTTAATCGACAAGCTGTTGCTGTCGCTGGGCCATGACAGCCTGGGGCTGGAAATTCCGGGTTTGTCCGAAGCCTCAGGCTTCCTCTTGGTTGGTGTCAGCTTCCTCGGGCTGGCCTATACCTTTGTCAACGGTGGCCATATCCGTGTCACCCTGCTGATTGGTCGTCTGGGCCCCAAGGCGCGGGCCTTTGTCGAGCTCGGCTGCCTGAGTATCGCCCTTGCCCTGTGCAGCTACCTGGCCTGGAACAGTTTCTGGCTGGTGGAAGACAGCCTGGCCTTCGATGAAGTGTCCTACGGCATTTTGCGAGTCCCGCTGTGGATCCCTCAAGCCGCCATGCTGAGCGGCATAGTGCTGTTTTGCCTGTCCCTGCTGGAAGCCTGGCTGGATGTGCTGGTTACCGCATTGCTGCGGCCGTCCACCTTTCAAGCCAACGACACTGGCCACGAATAATTCCGGAGTTTGACTATGTTGTTGATGATGATGGTGCTGCTGCTGGCCCTGTTCCTGATGCTGGGCAGCGGTGTCTGGGTTGCCTTTACCCTGCTGGGTCTGGGCTGGCTTGGCATCAGCCAGTTTACCTCAATACCGGTAGGCGACGTGATGGCCTCGGATGTGTGGAGCGCCAGCTACAGCTGGGAGCTGACCGCCTTGCCGATGTTTATCTGGATGGGGGAAATCCTGTTCCGTTCCCGCCTGGCGGAAGACATGTTTACCGGCCTGTCGCCCTGGATGCAGCGCATTCCCGGCCGGCTGTTGCATACCAATGTGGTGGGCTGCGGACTGTTTGCCGCCGTGTCGGGCTCTTCCGCTGCCACCTGCGCCACCATGGGCAAGATGACCATCCCCGAGCTGACCCGCCGGGGTTACGATCAGCACCTTATTCTGGGCACCCTGGCCGGCTCGGCCACCCTGGGGCTGCTGATCCCGCCGTCCATTATCCTGATTGTATTTGCGGTGGCCACCGATCAGTCCATTGCCCGGCTGTTCATGGCGGGGGTCTTCCCCGGCCTGATGCTGATCAGCCTGTTCGCCGCCTACCTGATGTTCTGGTCGTGGCGCAATCCGAGCCGGGTCCCCCCCGCAGATGAACGCACCACCCTGGGTGAAAAAATCCGCCGCTCCCGCAAGCTGATCCCCATGATGGGACTGATTGTGGGGGTGATCGGCTCCATCTATGCAGGCTTGGCTTCACCAACCGAAGCGGCGGCGGTGGGCGTGGTACTGTCGTTGGTTCTGGCGCGTTTCAATGGCGCCCTGAACTGGTCAAGCTTTATGGCCGCGGCCATGGGCACGGTCAGAACCTCCTGCATGATTTCCTTTATCCTGGCGGGGGCCTCTTTCCTGACGGCGGCGATGGGCTTTACCCGTCTGCCCGGTGAGCTGGCCAGCTGGATTGGCACCATGGACCTGTCTCCGGTGATGCTGCTGGCGGCGCTGACCCTGTTCTTTATTATTCTGGGTTGTTTCCTGGACGGTATTTCAGTGGTGGTATTGACCACGGCCATCATGTTACCCATGGTGGAAGCCGCCGGTATCGATCTGATCTGGTTTGGCATCTACCTGGTGATAGTGGTGGAAATGTCGCAGATAACCCCGCCGGTCGGTTTCAACCTGTTCGTGTTGCAGGGCATTACCGGAAAAAATATCTTGCAGATTGCTCGTGCGGCCTTACCCTTCTTCTTTTTGATGCTGCTGGGTGTTGTGCTGATCAGCCTGTTCCCGCAGATCGTGACCTATCTGCCAGATGCCATGAGTAATCGTTGATGAGTAAGGAAAATAACAGCATACGCGCCGGTGATCCCCGAGGCCCCATCGTATCTTCCGAGCACCTTTCGCACAGAGCCAAGGAACTCTCGGAATTCGAGTTCGGGCTGATAATCGCAGGCCATGCTTTTAATCGCTGGATGGTTCGCTGCATGACCGCGACGGGCCTTCCCGAGCTAGGCTCCCTGGATATTCTGGTGCTGCACAGCATCAACCACAGGGAGCGGGCCAAGAAACTGGCGGACATCTGCCTGGTGCTGAATGTCGAAGACAGCCATACGGTCAGCTACTCCCTGAAAAAGCTGGCCAAGCTGGAGCTTATCTCGGGTGAAAAGCATGGCAAGGAAACCTTCTTCAAGACTACCGAAGAAGGTCGTTCAACCTGCACCCACTATGCCGAAATCCGCGAAGCTTGCCTGGTGGAATCGCTGTCTTCCTTGGGTATCGCTCGGGAAGACATGCACCAGATTGCCGGTGCCCTGCGCGCCATGTCCGGGCTGTATGACCAGGCAGCACGTTCGGCGGCATCCCTGTAGCGCATTGCCGGCGACCTCGGTAAACACCCGTAACCGCTCCGCGATCAGGGTCCAGTTCAGGTACACGCCGATAATGGTCCAGCAGGCAATCCAGGCCTGTCCCAGGCCCTGGGAGAAGGTGGCGCCGGGCAGGCCCATCAGCGCCCAGCCGCTCAGATCCGAGGCGCCGGCGCTCAAGGCGGCCACACTTGGCGGCAGGTTCCTGCCCCCGAGGATGTAGTCGGACAGATTTTTGGTGGCACGGTAAAAATACAGACCGATGCCCAGCATCAGCAGCAGGTACAAGCCGAACGAAACCAGCACAGCATTATCCATTTAAAACCTCGTTGAATTTTTCCCTGTAGCATTGTTGTGCGGTGCTGCCTGTGATCGCTGCATGAGTCACCCGGCAGGCTATGACCATGAGCCTGAAAGGCTAAATGTGTTTTTGTTTGTGAGAATTGATATAAATTCGTGGTTAATGTGAATTTATGTCAAGTGAGATATGAGCCAGCCGACCCTGTCAGCCCTGAAAACCTTTGATGCCATCGTCCAGACCGGCAGCCTCAAGGGCGCGGCCCAGGAACTGCATATCACCCAGTCTGCGGTGAGTCATCAACTGCGCCGTCTGGAAGAAACCCTGGAACGGACACTGGTGGTCCGCAGCGGTCGCGGCGTGGTGCCGACGGCCGAAGGCAGGTGGTTGGCGGAAGGGCTCAGGGAGGGGTTCCAGCGCCTGGAGCGGGCCGTCAACGAGCTGACGGCGGGAAACACCATGAGTCGCCTGCGGATCAGTTGCCTGCCTTCCATCGCCGTGTGCTGGCTGATCCCGCGTTTAAACGGGTTCAGGGAGCTGTACCCTGAGATTGCCATCAGTATTCAGTATGCCAGTACCCTGCAGGACTCCATCACCGCCGATGCCGATGTACTGATCACCTGGCGCTATGAGGCGTCGGCGCCCGACAGGGATGCCCTGCGGTTGTTTTCGGGAGCGACCTATCCGGTGGCCAGCCCGCTTTATCTGGATCGGGCTGGTCCCTGCCGCACGCCGGGGCTGATTGAAACGGAGTTGAGCCAGGGGACCTTGCGTACCCTGTTCGACATTCCGGTGAGTGAGCGGCGGATCTACTGGTTATTTCACCACCCTCAACCGTCTTCGGCGGTGACCACGTTTTGCGAGTGGATTAAAGGCGAGGTGGCGGCGTCATAACCTAAGCTTGATGGAGCCATGACCAACCCAAGGGGGCATAGGGAGTGCACAAACTGTTATTACATGGCTTGCTGCTCTTGCTGGCTGCCAATGCCCACGCCGATGTGCGCTTTTCACCCGAGGCCATGCTGGCTTGGAAGCCGGAAAGCTTTGCCGGCAAGACCGATTACAGCCTGGTTTTCGACCGGCAGCTGCAGCGGCAGGTGCTGAGGGCAGACAGCACCGGATCGGCATCGGGCCTGTTTTTCGAGAAGAAAATAGACCTGGACCGCACGCCCTGGCTGAGCTGGATGTGGCGGGTCGAGCAGTTTCCGAGTGTGACCAACGAACAAGACAAGGCCGGTGATGATTTTGCCGTGCGGGTCTATATAGTAGTGCGCGACGGCTGGACCTTCCTCAGTACCCGGGCGGTCAGCTATGTGTGGTCGCAGCAGGCCATGGCCAGCCAGAGCTGGCCCAACCCGTTTACCGGCGACAAGGCGATGATGCTGGCGCTGCGCAAGCGGACCGCCGACAGTGGCTGGATGAGTGAAAAACGCAATCTCAAGGCCGATCTCAAGCAATTGTTTGGCAAGGATTTCCGCTATATTGATGCGGTGGCCATCATGACCGACGCGGATAACAGCAACAGCCGCGCAGTCGGTTATTATGCGGATATTGCCTTTACCAGAGAATAACATCCGTCCCCTGCCATGAGGTTTGCCCGTCGATGAAAAAATGGTTTATTGCCCTGTTGTTGGTGCTGGGCTTTGTCGGCACCCTGGCCCAGAATCCGCGGCTGGTGCCTTTTGTTTCGGTCGAACAGGCCGCCCCCGATCCCCTGATGGCGGCATACCGCAACCGGCAGAGCGATCTGCAGGTGGAGGGCAGCGGTCGGGTTGTGCGTCTTCTGGCGGATGACAATAAGGGCTCCCGCCATCAACGCTTTCTGCTGGCGTTGCCCAGTGGCCAGACGCTGCTGATTGCCCACAACATCGATCTGGCCCCGCGGATAAACGGCCTGAAGGTAGGGGATACGGTGGCGTTCTACGGCGAGTACGAATGGAACGACAAGGGGGGCGTGGTGCACTGGACCCACCACGATCCCCGTGGCCGCCACCCGGGAGGCTGGCTAAAACACAATGACCGGGTTTATCAATAAACACCGCAACCCCTTGCCCCAATATGGCTGACTTTACCAGGTGGTCAGCGACATATGGCAGCCATAACCCGAGGGCGGTCGAGCATCGGCATTGATCTGCCCCTGTCTGGCTGCCGAAAATATAAGAGAAACTTACCATGTCAGAACAACAGCAACAGATCGAGCAGACGGCAAACTGGGTCAAACAGGTCGTCGTGAAATATAATATCTGCCCCTTTGCCAGGCGCGAGGTCGAGCGCGGCAGCGTACGTTATGTGGTGGCCGAAGAGCACAAGCCGAAAACTGTATTGAAAAAACTGGTCGCCGAATGCGAGTTTTTGGATCAAAACCCACAGGTTGAAACGACACTCTTTATCATCCCTCGTGGTTTTGAGGGTTTTTATCCTTATCTGGACCTGGTCGACGCGGCCAATGATTTACTGATTGAGCAAGGTTACGAGGGGCAATATCAGCTGGCCAGTTTTCATCCCGATTATTGCTTCGAGGGCGAGCCCCAGGATGATGCGGCCAATTATACCAACCGCTCTCCCTATCCCACCCTGCACATCCTGCGCGAAGCCAGCATGGAGCAGGCCTTGGCGAATTATGACGATCCCGAATCCATTCCCGAGCACAATATCAAGTTTACCCGCCGCAAGGGCGGTGATTTTTTTGCTAAGTTACTGGCCCAGTGTATCAAGTCTTAATCAACCAGGGAGAACACATGTTAATTGCAAACAATACCCACAATAAGGTGATCGGTTATATTCTGTGGATTTTTGGCTTTATGGGGGCGCACCGGTTTTACTATGGTCGCCCCGTCTCCGGCACCATTTATTTCTTTACCCTTGGGCTGTTTTTTATCGGCTGGATCGTGGATCTGTTTCTTATTCCGGGTATGGACAGGGCGGCCGACCGGCGCTATGTTTCCGGCGGCAAGGATTATAACGTCACCTGGATCCTGCTCACCTTCCTGGGTATTTTTGGTCTCCACCGCCTGTATCTCGGCAAATGGCTGACCGCGCTGATCTGGTTTCTTACCGGTGGCCTCTTTCTGATCGGCTATCTTTATGACTACTGGACACTGAACGAGCAGATCGACGAGGTCAACCGCAACCGATTCCGATAGGCGGGAGCCGTTAATGGCGGCCTGCTAACGCACCACCAGCACGGAGGCATCGGAATGGGCGGCAAAATAGCCGGCGTTGGAGGCGAACAGATGCTCGGCCAGGCCGGGCACATGGGAAGCCATCACCACCAGGTCGGCCCCGCTCTCCTTGGCCGCCTTCAGCAGGGTCTTGTCCAGATCCACCGCCGGGTCGTGGCTGATATAGGCGGTGCTGCTGACCTGTTCGAGGCCGTACTTCTCTGCCTGTTCCTTGCCGAATTTCTGCATTTTGGCGGTGAACTCGGCGGGATTATGGGCCACGGCACTGGGAGCGCTGGCCGACACGCCGATATAACAGACCGGTATGCCATAGAGCTTGGCCAGATCCGCGCCGGTTTGCAGGGCCTTTTCGAGGCGCTCGATATGGGTCAGATCGACAGGAATCATGATTTGTTTGTACATCCGGGTCGCTCCTTGTGGGTGGAAGGCAGTTCTCTCTTATAAGAACGTTTGTTTCTGACAGTATTGCAGATGTTTGCTGAGTCCGTGGCCCGCCGCCGGGAGCTGAGTATGTCGGGCCTGAGATCACCTTGACGGATCGGCGGGGCCGGCTCTGCACCGATACAACACGGAGTAAAGTGCTATGCAATCAAGGATCAGCATGATTACCCTGGGGGTGCGCGATCTGGCGCGCTCGGTCGAGTTTTATCAACAGGGGCTGGGTTTTCCCCGGCTGGCGTCGCCGCCGTCGGTGGCGTTTTTCACCCTGAGTGGCAGTTGGTTGGGACTCTATGGCCGGGATGCGCTGGCGGAGGATGCGGGGGTGCCGGCCGAAGGCAGCGGCTTTGCTGGTTTCAGCCTGGCCCACAATGTGGCCTCGCCGGAGCAGGTGGACGAGCTGCTCGAACAGGCGGTGGCGGCGGGCGGCAAGCTGGTCAAGCCTGGCCAGAAGGTGTTCTGGGGCGGATATTCAGGGTATTTCGCCGATCCCGACGGCTACCTGTGGGAAGTGGCCCACAACCCCTTTATGTGGGTGGGGCCGGCGGATGACGAGCCCTAAGCGCCGCGCTTACCCCCTGGGGAACGGCGGAATGGGCCTCCATATCCTGGCCAAAAAATCCCGGCACTAGGCCGGGATTGTTGTTTTCACCGGGTTAGTTAGCCCACTCTATCTTCCTGAAGTCGATGCGGTTTTCCGCAGGCGAGCTGTCAATGCTGCGCACCTGCTCGAATTTTTTCACCAGGATATAGCCGAAGCAGGCGAAGAACAGGCCGATCACCAGGGCGCCGACCCACTGGATCTGCAGGGAACCGAACTGGAACAGCAGGGTTAGTACGCACATGGCGGTCAGGTTGCCGAGCAGGTAGCGGACCTTGCCCAGGCGTGGCACCGTCAGGTTGAGGTTGTCGGTATACAGGCGGATCAGCGAGTCGAGCGAGTTGATCACCATGGTGATGCCCACCACCACCATGGCCCAGTTATAGAAACCGGCGGTTTCCAGGCCGTTGCCGTGATAGTAGTAAAGCACACTGAACCAGGTGGCGATGGCTACCGAGGGGAAGCTCAGCATGGCCGCCAGCAACTGCCAGGTGCGTAGGCCGCCGACAAAGCGGGCGGTGAACTGACCAATCATGATGCTCCAGGAGAACCACCAGTACAGGTAGAACTCGTGGTAGTCATTGAGTGGCAGCACGAACCGGTGGATATTGCCGAAGTAGTCGCCGACCAGGGCGAAGGTCGCCACAAACTCGCCGATACCCGCGCCATCCGTCAGGAAGGCGCCGCCCAACATCAGGGCGATCAGGCCGATAAACAGCCAGCTGGTACCAAGGCTCAGGATGCGTACATAACGCAGGCTGGTGCTGGAATATACGGAGACGGCGATCACCGCGAACACGATCAGGTAGAAACCGGCCACCAGGCTTTCCCCGTCGCCCAGCTCCGGCAGGTACCAGGGCAGATTGCTCAACAGCAGGTAGGCGGTAAAGGCGCAGGTGCCGATGATCACTATGTTGTTAACCAGCTTGACCAGGGGCTGCTCGAAGAAGCCGACCCTGGGCTCGATCACGCAGAAGTAAAAACAGGTGAGGAAGTAGAAGCCCCAGATCAGGAAGCCCCAGAAGCCGAACTCGATGGCCAGCGGGTTGGTAAAGGCGTATTCGGCGCTGGTTGCCAGATCCGCATAGCCGGCAAACTCGGTGAGCGGGAACATGATCAGCCCCACGTCCAGGCCGGAGGTGAACAGGATGGCGATAAAGGTGAAGGTACGCACCGGGGTGACGCCGATGCAGCGGACATTGCCCCACTTGTACAACACCAGGGCGATGGCGGCGAAGGTAAACAGGATGCCGGCTGATAACAGGGCGGTCATTGGCCACCCCCGTTGCTTTCCATATTGATAAAAGACACTGGTTGTTCTCCTGCTGTTGTGTAAACAAAGGAGCATTCCACCCACTCTCAGCTTTCAGGCAGTTCAGTTATTCACCGGGGCGATAGAAGGATACAGCTAAGCCGACCGTCGGCGGCAGGGATGCCGCCGTCGAGCGTACATGGGGCAGCTTGCTGCCTGCACCAAGCCAGGTGACGGACCGAACATCCGGTGAATGTTCGCAGCCGTCATCCTGCGAAGGTGGCCTTAGATCACCGCGTGTCGGTGTGCTGTGCCTTCTGCCGTCCGATTGTCGGCTTTAATACAGCCGTTCATCTCCACTGTCGAGTGAGTCAGGCCTTAAGTATCGCGCGGTCAGCGGGCTTGCCTGCCCGGCAGGCAAGCCCGCTGATTGCGATAGTTAAACCCTGAAGGGATGCTCAAAAATAATGTGTTAAGTCAGTTCGCGTGCCGGTTTGCTCGCCCGCTGACGTTGTTGCCACTGGTCGTCCATGCCCACATAGGCATCGCTTGGCGCCAGCGGCTCCCGGCCACGGATCAAGTCCGCCGCCCGTTCGGCGACCATGATGGTCGGCGAATTCAGGTTGCCGTTGGGGATGGTGGGGAAGATGGACGAGTCCACCACCCGCAGGCCTTCCATGCCCCGAACCCGGGTGTACGGATCCACCACCGCCAGCTCGTCTGTACCCATCTTGCAGGTACAGGAGGGGTGATAGGCGCTTTCCACCGCCTGGCGCACGAAGGCGTCGATCTCTTCGTCGGAGCTGACCTGCTCACCCGGCTGGATTTCGGCGCCGCGATAGGCATCCATTGCCGGTTGGTTGATGATTTCGCGGGTCAGGCGGACACAGGCCCGGAAGCCCTCCCGGTCATCCTCATGTTCCAGGTAGTTGAAGAGGATCTGGGGCGCCGTTTGCGGATCTTTTGATACCACCCGTACATGGCCCCGGCTTTTCGGCTTGTTATGGCCGATATGCACCTGGAAACCATGACCGTCGAAGGCTTCCTTACCGTCGTAACGCATGGCGGCCGGCAGGAAGTGGTATTGCAGATCCGGCCATTCCACCCCGGCTTTGGAGCGGATAAAACCACAGGACTCAAAGTGGTTGGTGGCACCCAGGCCATCCTTGTTCAGCAACCAGCGGCTGCCTATCTTGAACTTGTTCCACCAGTCCAGCTTGCCATTGAGCGAGATCGGCTGCTTGCAGCGGAACTGGAAATAAAACTCCAGGTGGTCCTGCAGGTTTTCGCCCACCCCCGGCAGTTCATGCTTGAGCTCGATGCCTGCCTTGGCCAGCACTTCTTTCGCACCTATGCCGGACAGCTGCAGGATATGAGGGGAGCCGATGGAGCCGGCGGAGAGGATAACCTCTTTACTGACCCTGGCCTGCTTCTCTGCTCCCTGGTACTGGTAGCTGACGCCGACCGCTTTCTTGCCTTCCAGCAGCACCTTGTTGACCAGGGCATGGGTGACCACGGTCAGATTCGGACGTTGCATGGCCGGACGCAGATAGGCATTGGCGGTGGACCAGCGACGACCGTTTTTCACCGTCATGTGCATGGGGCCAAATCCTTCCTGCTGGCGGCCGTTGTAATCGCCGGTGTGGAAGTAGCCGGCCTCGACGCCCGCGTCCACGAATGCCTGGTACAGCGGATTCTGCATCCGGTTGCCGTTGTTGACGCCCAGCGGGCCTTCGCCGCCCCGGTACTGGTCGCCACCGAAGGCCCAGGTCTCAGCCTTCTTGAAGTAGGGCAGGCAGTGGGCATAATCCCAGTCGCCGGCGCCATGGTCCCGCCACTCGTCGAAGTCCCGGGCGTGGCCGCGCACGTACACCATTCCGTTGATGGAGGAAGAACCTCCCAGTACCTTGCCGCGCGGGCAATGCATGCGGCGATTGTCCAGATAAGGCTCCGGCTCGGTCTCGAACTGCCAGGCGTACTTTTTGGTGTTCATCGGGATCGACAGCGCCGTCGGCATCTGGATAAAGATGCTCTTGTCACTGCCGCCGGTTTCCAGCAGCAGCACCCGGCTCTGGCCGTCTTCGGTCAGGCGGTTGGCCAGCACGCAGCCGGCGGAGCCGGCGCCCACTATGATGTAGTCAAAATTCTGGTTACTCATTTCCTGCCTCGAACTTGTTTTGTTTCTGGCTTTGCGGTGCCCATCTGCAGCAGGGCTGCTCCGCCGACATGCCGTAAACCTATCCTTGGTGCGGTGGGTCGGTGAAGCCATGTCCTGTTGCTGGCTACTCGACCCGGAACAAAAGCGCTTAAAACGGGCTTTCCAGCGGCTGCATGCCCACATACACCGCCTTGATCTGGGTGTAGTGGTTGAGGGTCGCCATGCCGTTTTCACGGCCGATCCCCGACAGCTTGTAGCCGCCCACCGGCATTTCCGCCGGCGAGGCGCCATAGCTGTTGATCCAGCAGATGCCGGCCTGCAACCGGTGGATGATCCTGTGGGCGCGGGTGATGTCGCGGGTAAACAGGCCGGCGGCCAGGCCGGTGTCTATGTTGTTGGCCCGGCGCACCACTTCCTCTTCGTCGCTGAAGGTCAGCACCGACATCACGGGGCCGAAGATCTCTTCGCGGCAGATGGTCATCTCATCATGACAATCGGTGAAGATGGTCGGTGCCACAAAGTAACCCTTGGGTGCCGAGGCCGGTTCTAGCGCATGGCCGCCGTGGGCGAGGGTGGCGCCTTCGGCGATGCCCCGCTGGATATAACCCAGCACCTTTTCATAATGGCCACGGGAGATCAGGGCGCCGAAGTTGGTGGCCGGATCCATGGGATCGCCGGCCACTATGTTGTTGCGGGTGCGTTCCAGCAGTTTTTCCATAAAGGCCGGATAAACGTCCTGGTGCACGAACACCCGGGTGCCGTTGGTACAGATCTCGCCCTGGGTGTAGAAGTTGCCCAGCATGGCGGCGGATACCGCATTGTCCAGATCCGCATCATCGAAGATGATCAGCGGCGACTTGCCGCCCAGTTCCATGGTGACTTCCTTGAGGGTAGTGGCGGCCCCAGCCATGACCTTCTTGCCGGTGCCGACTTCGCCGGTGAACGACACCTTGGCGATATCCGGGTGGTGGCTCAGCCAGGCGCCGACGGCACCGTCACCCTGCACCACGTTGAAAACCCCGGCGGGCATGCCGGCCTCGATGAAGATTTCCGCCAGTTTGAGGGCGCCGAGCGGGGTTTCTTCCGACGGCTTGAAGATCATGCTGTTACCGCAGGCCAGGGCCGGGGCGGATTTCCAGCAGGCGATCTGCAGCGGATAGTTCCAGGCGCCGATACCGGCGCAGATGCCCAGCGGTTCGCGGCGGGTATAGTAAAAATCGGCGCCGAGCTGTTGCTGGTTGCCCTCGATGGAAGGAGCCAGTCCGGCAAAAAATTCGATGGAGTCGGCACCGGTGACCACGTCGACCACCGAGGCTTCCTGCCAGGGCTTGCCGGTGTCACGCACCTCGATCTCGGCCAGCAGGTCATTGCGTTCCCGCAGCAGGGCGACGGCACGCAGCAGGATGCGGCTGCGTTCCATGCCGGTCATGGCGGACCAGGCGGTGAAACCGGTACGGGCGCTGTTGATGGCCAGCCGCTTGATTTTGTCGTCGGCGACTTCGACCTGATAAATCACCTCGCCGGTGGCGGGGTTGATAACGTCGAAGGCCTCACCGCTGTCGTTGGCCTGGTAGCGGCCGTCGACAAAATTCTGATAACGCATCAATGACATGAATTCACTCCATTCTGCCTCAGCAGGTCGTCAATAAACTGTTTACACAGGGCCTCTGCGGCCTGGAAGTCGGTTTCGGGCTGGCTGCTCAGGGCACTGCGCAACCAGAAGCCATCGATCATGGCCGCGGTTTGCCGGGCCGCCGCGCCGGCCGCCTCGTCACTCAGCAACTGGCGAAAGGAATAACGCAGGTTGCTGATCAGCCGGCGGTTGTTGATGTGCTGCAGGCGGGCCAGGGCCGGATCGTGCATGGCCTGGGCCCAGAAGCTGAGCCAGGATTTGGTCGCCGGCCGGGAACGTTGAAACTCGGTAAAGTTGGCTTCCACTATCATCATCAGCCGTTGCTGCGGCGGGATGTCGCCCGTTCCGGCGCGTTCCAGCAGCGCCTGTTTCAGTTCGTCCAGCAACTGTTTCACCGCCGCCTCGATCAGGCCCTGCTTACCGCCGAAGTAGTGGCTGATTATGCCGGATGACATGCCGGCCAGGCGGCTGATGCTGTTGATGGTGGTGTTCTGCAGACCAAACTCCGCCACCGATTCCAGGGTGGCGTTGATCAGCTGTTGTCTGCGTGTTGCTTTGATTCCGACGATAGGCATATTTTTGTTGATTGATTGTTCAATTAAAATCAGCCTAATCGTTAGGGAAGGAATGATCAAGCCCTTTGGCTTTCTTTTCTCGATGTTAAATTTTAAGAATATGGGGCTATTGTCTATAAACGACAGCAAAATGTCGCTAATGTGCAAGATGGGGAGGGGATATAAATATTATGGCTCTAACTAAATGAGGCGCGGGGGCGGGGAGGTAGCGGGACAGTCGATCCAGGGTGGCAGATAATTGGCCCGGCAGTAGCGCCCATGCACGCATGGGCGCCCCGTTCAGCTCAGGTGCCGGCCGGTTCGGGGATCACTGCTCCGCGGATTTGCGCACTTCTGCCAGCGCCTGTTCCAACCCCTGCCGGTACTGGCTGCGGGTCAGGGCGTCGATTTCGGCCCATTTGTCCTTGGGCGCGAAGTTGACCTTGGTTTCGGTCAGGATGTCTTTACCCGTCAGGGCAATCCAGCGCGGATCATAGTTGCGGGATTGCTTGCTGTCCCACTCCAGAGACTGATTGACGATGGCGGCCAGCCTGTCCGGGTTGCTGGTGGCGTAGGGGATGATGCGCCTTCCGAATTGCTGGTTGAGCTGGTTGATCGCGTTGTGGGTGGTTTTATCCATTGCCTTGTTGGCGTCGCTGCGGGCCCTCAGCTGGGCGGTATAAAACCAGAACACCGCCTGATCCTGGTAGTCATTGTCGAACATGATGGCAGAGACCAGATACAGCACCGGCGGGGCATAGTCGTTGGGCTGTTGCAGCACAGTGTTAATGGACTCCGTGTTGCCCTCGGTAATCTGATCCATCACCGCTTGGGAGCGTTTGACATCAATCTGGGTAAATTCCCCTTTCGGCACGGGCTGTTGAGCGGTTTGCTGGGAGGTGGATGTCTGGTTGTCCCGGGTCGTGGCGGGCGTTTTGCCGTCTGCATTGGCGGTGTCTTTGCCGGCGCAGGCGGCCAGCAGGGTACAAAGCAGCAGGGGGGTGAGTTTCATCACAATATCTCTCCAACAGGGGGTACTTGGTTCAGCAAAGCGTTAAACGACAACGGGGTCAAGGGAAACCGCAGCCAAAATTCCGTTTGCCTCAGCCGGCCGGTTCTTTCCCCCGACAGACAAGACATGTTCTGACCGAAGCTACAGCGCCTGTAGCTGCTGCTGCCAGAATTGCCGTATCTCCCGCCGGTAGGCGATGGGAATGCTACGCGAACAATTGAGACTGATGGACGCCCCTTTCTTGATGCCGCGGATGGTGCCCTTGAGGGTCCGGGAGTCCTGCAGCAGCTGCTGGCAGTGGCTGAGCAAGGCCTGGGGCGGTCTGCCCCGTTCCACGTGGATCTGGATACCTTCCAGCACGATGCAGAAGCTCTCCTGCCGCCGCCGCAGCAAGTAGAGCAGGCTGAATAATGCCAAAGACGTAAAAAGTAGTATGGTAAACATTATTTTCATCCTTGAAAAAGATGCGTGAGTCCACCGATGATGACAGTTTGAGCGCTAAAGGCAAGCCTGCTATTGAACCCCTTGCACCGAATTCGTATCGCCAGCTTTAACTTGGCCCTGGACCGGGCCGCACCAGGAGTGCTGGCCGCGGAGTTGTCCGCCGGTGGTAACCGGCAAATCCGCCAGCTGGTCGAGATCCTGCAGCGGGTCAGGCCGGATATTGTGTTGCTGAGCGAGTTTGATCATGACGGCGATGGCCGGGATGACGGCCACCTGCGGTTGTTCTGCGATGGCTTCCTGGCCCGGGGCGGCGAAGATGTGCCCGGCCTCGATTATCCGTACCGCTGGTTGGTACCGACCAATACCGGCAAGTTGGCGCCGGTATCTTTAACTGGGCAAGCGCTGCCCCGCCTGCCACAAGACGGTCTGGGTTTTGGTCATTTTCATGGTCAGTATGGTCTGGCGGTGCTGTCGCGCTGGCCGTTGCTGTTGGATGATCTGCGCAGTTTTCAGCATTTCCTGTGGCAAGACATGCCCGGTGCCCGGCTGCCCGTGGGCCCTGAAGGGCCTTGGTTCACCGGTGAAGCCTTGCGTTTTCTGCCGCTGTCATCCAAAAACCATGTCGATCTGCCGGTGCGCTTGCCCAATGGCCGCAAGCTGCATTTGCTGGCCTGTCATCCGGCGCCGCCGATTGACGAAGGTCCCGAGCGCCGCAACAGCTGCCGTAATCATGATGAGCTGCGGCTTTTTCAGGACTATATCCATCCCGACAGGGGGGCTTATCTGGTGGATGACCGGGGGCTGGCGGGAGGACTGGCGGCCGATGCGGATTTTGTGCTGCTGGGTGATCTGAACGCCGATCCCAATGACGGCGACGGGTTTCGCGCGGCTATCGGGAACTTGTTGGCGAGCCCGGCGTTAAATTACCAGGTCGCCAGGGGCAGCCGGATCCCGGCTTCTCTCGGCGGCTATGGGCTGAAAGGGGTGACTGGGCGGCAGGGATCCCCGGCCTACTGGACCCACAGCCAGGGACTCAGGCTTGACTATGTGTTGCCCAGCCGGCGCTTAAGGGCCCTGGCCAGTGGTGTGTACTGGTATCCGCCCGCTCACCCGCTGGGCTATTTATTCTGGGATAAATGGGGCTGGCCGGATCGCCGTGCCAGCTCCGATCACCGGCTGGTATGGGTCGATGTGGCGGTAGATACGTGAGTGGCTTCACGGTTTTCGCAGTCAAAACGGCAATAACGGGAGCGATATCAAACAATGAACAATCAATGCTGGGGTTTTATGGTTTTTAGAGATTAAATGTCGCCCGAGACCCTAGATTGCTTTCGAAGTACAGTTATTCGGGTTGGTGACTCGAATAATCAGCTGGAATTCTTCATCCGGGCAAGCCCTTATCGGCTTGCCCTTTTTCTTTTGGTGCGCATTCTCCAACGGCGAATTGCTTCATACGGATCTTGTTCCGTTCCCATGTCCGCTTATGCTCCCACGGCGTCCTTCTGCATCTTTATTTTGCTATTCCATTCAACGGCTTGGCCGGTAAAAACCGCTCTTTTAGAACAGGTCTGCAATATCTAGTTATTACCGCATTAATAGAAAAAACAATAAAAAATAAAAAAATATTCTCGTATTATGGGAATTCATGTTTACTTTTCATCCAGGGTGCGACATTTTTTAGCACCTGCAAAATGCAGGAACCATGATGCACAAGAAAATCGGATCGCAAGACAAGGTCTTCGCGTTGTTATCGGCCCTGGCGGCGGTCGGCGCGCCGATCACGGCTCGGGAGTTGGCAGAGCTGACCGGCCTGCCGTTGTCCAGCACCTATAGATACCTGTCTATCCTCACGCGCTGGGCCTTGGTGCAGGAACGGGAGGTCGGCAGGTATGCGCCCGGGCCCATGGCAGTCCAGCTGGCGGTGGGCTTCGAGCAGCGCAACAGCCTGCTGACCTGGGCCCGGCCGCTGCTGGAGCAACTGGCGGAGCGCAGTGGTGAAAGCGCGGCTTTGATGATGGCCACCGGCGACCGGGTGTTATGTGTGGAGATGATCGACAGCTCACAGCCGTTGCGCTGCTGCTACCAAAAAGGCCAGTCCCAGCCTTTGCTGCAGGGCGCCAGCGCCAAGGTATTGCTGGCGTTTATGGCCGACGATGAACGGGACCACGCGCTGGCGGACCTGGCGCAGGCCGAACGGGCAGTGCTGTTCGGCACCCTGGCGACCATCCGCGAGCAGGGTTATGCCGTCAGCGAAGGGGAAATAGACCCTGGGGTATGGGGCGTCAGCGCCCCTGTCTTCGGCTCCCGGGACAATCTGCTGGGTGCCATCAGCCTGATGGCGCCGGCCGAACGGGCCGACAGCGGGGCCGCACAATGGCTGCGGTGGACCTGTGAAACCGCGGCCCGTTTGGGATCCATGTTGCACTAAAGAAATAATGGTAGGAAGTGAGGAGATGAAAGCAAAAACCGGCTACAACCCGGCCGATATGAGCCTGTGGCAGGGTCGTATCGATAGTGAGGAAGGAAGTGCTGCCCGTCGCTGGCATCAGCAGATCCTGCCGGTGTCGGCACCACAGGCGCCCGGGGTGGTATTGCTCGGGCTGGCCTGTGATGCTGGGGTAAAGCGCAACCTGGGCCGGAGCGGCGCGGCCGGTGGGCCGGCAGCCCTGCGGGCGGCCGCTGCCAACCTGGCTTGGCACCTGACCGATCCGTTATACGATGGCGGTGATGTGAGTTGCCGTGACGATGAACTGGAAATCGCCCAGCAGTTATACGCTGAGCAGGTGGCCGCCCGGTTAGGCGAAGGGCACAGGGTGATCGGCCTGGGCGGTGGTCATGAAATTGCCTACGGCAGCTTCAGGGGACTGGTCGACCATCTTGGTCGGCACAACGACAAACCCCGTATCGGCATCGTCAATTTCGATGCGCACCTGGATCTGCGCCAGTCTGCAAGGGCCAGTTCGGGCACGCCCTTTAATCAGTGTGCCTCGCTCTGCGAGGAAATGGGGATCCCGTTTCAATACACCTGTATCGGGGTCAGCCGGAATAACAACACCCGGGCGTTGTTCGATCGGGCCCGCCAGTTGGATACAGAGGTTGTGCTGGATGAGCAGCTGAACGGCTGGGACCTGTCCCCCCTGATCGTGGCGCTCGACAAGGCGGCGGCCGGGGCGGACTACCTGTATGTCACCCTCTGCCTGGACGTGCTGCCCGGCCAGGTGGCACCCGGTGTCAGTGCACCGGCCGGCAGGGGCATGGAGTTGTCCCTGCTGGAATACGCCATCGACCGGCTGAAGCGCAGCAACAAGGTACTGATGGCGGATATCGCCGAACTAAACCCCGACTGTGATCAACATAGCCAGACCGCCCGCGTTGCGGCGCGTCTACTGGAACGTCTCGCCCGCTGAACGGTGCGGACCGAATGGATACTGATAGGAAGATAGAATGACTGTAGTGACCCTCGACGTGATGACCACCACCATGCTGGCCTCGCTGTTGCTGATGCTGGGCATCGGCCTGCAACGCATGGTGCCCTTGTTCAACCAGCTGTGTGTGCCGGCCCCGGTGCTGGGCGGCTTCGGCTTCGCCCTGTTCGCCTTGGGTGCGCGCAGCTTTGCCGGCGTGGAGTTCAAGTTTGACATGGCGTTGCAGACGCCGCTGATGATCGCCTTTTTCGCCACCGTCGGCCTGGGCGGCAGCCTGGCGCTGCTGAAAAAGGGCGGCAAGGCGTTGGGTGTCTACCTGGTGGCCTGTTGGGGCCTGGCCTTGTTGCAAAATGGCCTGGGCATCAGCGTTGCAACCCTCCTGGGTGAGCATCCCCTGCTGGGACTGATGGCCGGCGCGGTATCGCTGGAAGGGGGCTTTGGCGCGGCGGCGGCCTTCGGTCCCGAGGCCGAAGCCCTGGGCGTGATCGGAGCTACCACGGCGGCCCTGGCGGCGGCAACCTTCGGCATGGTGGCCGGAGGCCTGCTGGGCGCGCCGGTTGCCCGCTTGCTGATCTCCCGCCATAAGATAGAGATTCATGCGGAGCAGGTTCATGAGCTGGAAGTGCTGCAACAGTCGGAAAGGCCGACCCACGCGACCATCACCGGCGCCTTGCTGTTAAAGGTGGTGTCTGTGGTGTTGTGCACCATGGTGGCCGGCCTGTGGTTGAGCGCCAACATGCGGGAACACCTGGATATCATTTTGCCTTCTTATGTCGGTGCCATGTTTATCGCCATTATCCTGCGTAATATTAACGAGCAGTTTTCATTGGTGACGATCCCGGACAATGCCATCAATGTGATCAGCGACCTTTGCCTGGGGATCTTCCTGACCATGGCGATGATGGGCCTGCAATTGTGGCAGCTGGCCGATCTGGGCTGGTCCTTGCTGATCATCCTGGTACTGCAGACCGTCGCCATCGTATTGCTGGCGATCTTCGTGATGTTCCGGCTGCTGGGGCATAACTATGACGCCGCCGTACTCTGTGCCGGTTTTGTCGGCCATGGTCTGGGCGCGACGCCCAATGCGGTGGCCAACATGGGTGCGGTGTGTGACCGCTATAAGGTGTTTTCCCATAAGGCCTTCATCGTGGCGCCTCTGTGCGGTGCCGTGCTGATCGACATAGTGGCGATCCCGGCCATCACCTGGTGCCTGAATGTGTTTGGCTAAGCCGGACACAAGACGGGTAGCCGAGGGGCGCTGAGCCCGGGTGCCGGATCAGCAAAAAGGGCAAGTCGTTACCGGCTTGCCCTTTTCGTTTAGTGACGCTGTCGCAGGAAGGCGGGAATATCCAGCCCCTGGGGGCTCTGCTCGGGCTCTGTGGGCGACGCCTCGGCCTGGGTCCTGGTCGGGGCGACCAGTTCCTGTGGCGGCTGGATACCGGTGGCGATCAGGGTCACCTGCAGGCTGTCGGTGAGTGCGGGATCCAGGCTGATGCCGGATACCACAGTGGTGTCTTCGCCGACAAAGTCGGCCACCCGATCGCCGATCTTCTGGAAATCATCCAGGCCGATATCGGGTGAGGCCACCACATTGAGCAGCACGCCTTTGGCACGTGCCAGCTCAACCTTTTCCAGCAAGGGGTTGTTCAGCGCCTGTAGGGTCGCCTCTTCCACCTTGTTGTCGCCATGGCCCAGGCCGATGCCCATCACCGCCTTGCCTTGCTGGCGCATGATGGTGCGCACATCGGCAAAGTCGATATTGATGAGCCCGGTCTGGCCGATGATATCGGCGAGCCCTTTGACCGCATTCTGGATGACCCTGCTGCTTTCGCTGAAAGCGGCCAGTAGAGGGGTGTTGGCGCCCAGGACCTTTAACAGATAGTCGTTGGGCAGCACCAGCAGGGCGTCGGTGTGTTCACTGAGCTCATTCAGCCCCAGTTCGGCGACGCGGGCACGTTTTTTGCCCTCGAAGCCGAATGGACGGGTGACGATGGCCACCGTCATGATGCCTTGCTCGCGGGCGGCTTTGGCCACCACGGGGGCGGCGCCGGTGCCGGTGCCGCCGCCCATGCCGGCGGTAATAAAGCATAAATCCGCGCCTTTGAGCTGGTCGCGGATCTCGGTCAGGCTCTCTTCCGCCGCCTGGCGGCCTATGTCGGCCTCGGCCCCGGCACCCAGGCCCCGGGTCAACACCTTGCCCAGCTGCATGATGCCTACCTGGCTTTGTTGCAGGGCTTTGGCATCGGTATTCATGGCGATGATATCCACATGCTCGGGCAGGGCGCTGTCGGCCAGCAGGTTGACGGTATTGCCACCACAGCCACCCACACCCACTACCTTGATGTGGATAGCGTCAATTTCCGGTTCTACCGGAGTAAAAATGAAATCGTTCATCCCGTGCTCCGCACTTAAAAAAACAGGGGCTGAACCAGTCAGCCCCTGAGGGTCACGCCTATAAGGTAATATATTAAGAGTCTTTAAGGGACTCCGGCGCCAGAATTTCTACTTTGCCGGCCATATCCGTTAACCAACGGCGAAACTCGGGTGAATCTTTCACATCGGTTTCGACCATCACGCTCTGTTTGTCGTAGCGGGTCAGCCGCGGATTGTGGCCCGGAATGGAGTCTTCCAGTACCGCCCGGCTCTGATGGGTGATGCGGCCGACAAAGTGGATGGTTTCGGCCTCTTCCTCGTACCCTTTCTCGCGGATCAGCTTGCTGACGCTGAACTCCCTCGGCTGGGTCACGGGACGGCTGGTCAGCTCCACTTCCTTGATATGCTCGAAGGGGATGCCGTAAATCTTGGGATCCATGTCTGATACGGTGCACAGCAGCATGGGGCCGTCTTTGCGGCTGACGATGCCGAGCGGGTTCACCTGTTCGTAGCGCAACCAGACGGTACGACCCTTGATCACCCGCTTGATCTCGGCACTGAACTTGCGTCCGCGCCACATGGCGTCGCGTATGCTGGTGGATCTGCGTATCTCCGGGTTGCCGGGGAACGGCTTGGACAGCTGGACCACGTTTTCCATCCAGCGGCTGGCCAGTTCGCTCTGGCTGTCTTTGATCACCTGCGACGCTTTATCAATGATCGGGTTCAGTTCCGCCAGTACGCTGGCGGGCAACAACTCGGCCGCCTGGTCGTTCCAGGTTTTCAGCGCCATGGCCAGCGACAGCGGCATGAAGTTGGCGAAGTCATTCAAACCATTACGTTCGAAGCACCAGCCGTGAGGTTTGCTGCGATCATCGGAGGTCAGGTCAAATAAACCCATACCTGACATTTCTTCCAGATCCCGCTGTACGGTGCGCAGACTTACCTGGATGCCTTCTTCTTCCAGTTTTTCTTGCAGCTGGCGAGCCGTCAGCTTGTAAGGACGATAAGGAACACAGCGTGCCAGGGTCAGTTGTCTCAGCAGTTTCTTACTCATGGTTATGCCCTCTCGTTCGGGATGATTGTATCCTAGGCTCAGGTTGTGACAAGTTTTGTCGCAAGTTTTTGGCCGGTGACTGTCGCCATTTTTCTACATGCTTCCGTTTATGGTCTGATCCTGACGCACGAATCCTGTTGCGCGACTCCCTGCTTTGGGACTATAAGTATCTGAATTACAACCAGCTTATCGGAAAATCATGAAGGTACTACTGAGTCTGTTAGTGTTCTGCGCCAGCCTGGCCTGGGCTGGACCGGTTCCCCCGAGCCCCTTTGAGAAATCTGCGCAGCAAGCCTTGCCCAGCAGCCAGGAAATCGGCGCCTACCTGGCGGTGTTGGACGAGCTGTCGCCCCGGGCACGGTTGGTCGAGCTGGGTAAATCCGCCGGTGGCCGGCCCATTGAGGCGCTGCTGATGTCGAATTCGGATGACTTCCTGACCGGCTTTGCTCCGCAACAGGGCAAGCCGACCGTGATGTTACTGGGTTCCCAGCACGGCAATGAGCCGTCCAGTGCCGAGGCGATACAGCTGCTGGCGCGACAGCTGGTGATGGGAGAACACCATGAGTTGCTGGATAAACTCAATCTGGTGCTGGTGGCCATGGCCAACCCGGACGGTCGGGATCTTTCTTCCCGTTACAACGCCACCATGGATAACACCAATATCGACTATGTGGCGTTGAACGCCGGTGAGACCCGGCTGCTGGTGGATGCCCTGCATACTTTCCAGCCGGACGTGGTGTACGACGCGCACGAGTCCGGAATTTGGAAACGGATACTGACCAAGGAACAGGGTTATCTGACCGATGTCGATGCCCAGTTTGACATGGGCAACAACCCGAATATCGACGGCGAGCTGCGTACCTATACCGAGCAGTATCTGTTGCCTGCCCTGCTGGAAAGGGTGTCGACCGCGGGATTGCCGGCGGTGCGCTACCGGGGCGAGATCACCGACATCAAGCAATCGGTGGCCCGGGGCGGGCTGGGTATTACCAACCTGCGTAACTACGCGGCCATGCAGGGACGGATCTCCATCCTGGTCGAGAATCGTCTGGATAATAAGCAGGGCAGTTATGATTCGCCGCGCAATATCGTAGAGCGGGTGCGCAAACAGCTGCTCAGCATGGAGCAGATGCTCAGGCTGATCGCCGACGAGGCGGACCGGGTGACCCGATTGTCACGCCAGGCCAGGCAGCGGTGGCGCTCCGCGGCCGACGACGGCCAGATCCTGTGGATGGGAGTGGGTTTCGAAGTGAATAAGCACGAACCCGTGGTGTCCCTGCCCCTGGTGCGGATGGAAGATGGCAAGCGAAAAATGCACAGCTTCTCCAATCACGATGCCATTGCCGCCGAGGAGCCGGTCAAACTGGCGGCGGCCTACGGCATTACCCGGGAGCAGGCGCGGATGGCCGACTGGCTCAGGCGTCACCATATCACCTTTGAGGTGCTCGAAGCGCCGCGGCGGGTGACCATAGAACGGCTGGTCATCGAACGCTTGGCCGTTCAGCCCAAGGCCAGACCGGGGGTGCGTGAAAAGCTGCAGGCGGTGGTGCGGACCAGCCCCCAAAGCGCCGAGCTGAAAGCGGGCGATCTGCTGGTGCCGACGGACCAGCCGATGGGGCCGCTTGCGGCGCTGATGCTGGATCCGAGATCCGCCAACTCCCTGTATCAGGAAAGCGAGTGGAACTGGCTGGCAGAGGGTGAATTTCCGGTGTTTCCGGTGATCACCCCCTGATGTAGTGCACGGCGGGCTTCGGGCCCGCCATTCTGTTTACAGTGCCAGCCAGGACAGGGGGGATTTGCTGATGGCAGCCCCATAGATATAGGCAAACAGTCCGATCGCTGTCAGGGCGGCGGCGAGGCGCTGGGCCCGGGTCTTGCCCCGTTTAATGGCGATGGTGCCCACCACGATATAGAGCAGCAGGCCGATGACCTTGGCGGTCAGCCAGGGGCTGTTGCCAAAGGGAACCTGGTGGATTTGTATCGCCAGCCAGATACCGCACCCTATCAGCAGAGTATCATTGATATGCGGTACTATTTTCAGGACCTTGTGCTGGCTCCGGGCGGGAGAGGGCACCGCCAGCCAGGCCCTGAGCATAAAGAGGGTGAGACTGAGCATGACAAACAGCATATGGGCGTGTTTGACGGCGAGGTAGGACATAGGCAGGCTCCGGTGAATATGTGAGTTTACATGCATGATAGCGTTGAAGTCGTGCCAGCATAACCTGTTGCCACTGGCCTGAATACTGAGGCAGGTCAATTCCCGGTTCTGGAAATGTGTTAGCTTATCGAGGATGGTTATTTTACCGGTATGGTTGTGCCGAGGAGGAGCAGATGAAATTAACAGCATGGGGTGTATTGGGTTGGAGCCTGCTGGCTGGGCCCGTGTTGGCGGCGCAGATGACGGTCTATAAATCCGAGTCCTGCGGCTGCTGCCAGGCATGGGTCGAGCATATGACCACCGCAGGCTTTGAGCTGGAGGTGATCAACAGTGATAATCTGGCACCGGTCAAGGCCGAGGCGGGCTTGAAGCAGGGGCTGGCTTCCTGCCATACCGCGCTGATCGACGGCTATGTGATCGAAGGCCATGTGCCCGCCGCCGATGTGCGCCGCTTGCTGGAGCAAAGGCCGGCGGTGCAGGGGCTGACCATACCAGGGATGCCGCAAAGCGCACCCGGCATGGATATACCGGGGACCCCCTACGAGGTGCTGAGTTTTAGCGAGGATGGCCAGACCGCGGTATTCAGTCGTTATCCAGGATAACGTCGTCGGATTCGAAGGCAATAAAACGGCTGCCCTGTATGACCAGTACGCCGGTATTGCCTTCGTGCATTTGCTCGAATAAATGCTCGCTTACCCTGAAGGCCTGTTCGGTGCCCCCGTCCAGGGGACTGAAACTGACGTAATAATCACATTTTTTCGGTACCGCACCGGTCTGCTCGTTGCTCCGTCGCGGTCGGTATTGCCGCTTGTGTTTACCGGCGATACGCACCCTCAGGCTGTGATGGGATTGCCTATTATTGTGAAAATAGACATACAGCCGCCGGCCGAGCACGATGACGGCAAAGGCAATGATGCCCCATAACACGAATTGGTCCATGCTCCGGTCTCCTCTATTTTCTCATTTAATTATTGCAGCCGGCGGGGCAGCTGATTTGAGCATGGTAACAATTGACGCCAAATCATGCATTTTTTGGTGGGGTGAAGGGTGACGATGAATATAAGGTGCTGGTTTGCGCCGTTACTGCTGCTGGTGAGCAGCTGGGCGAAGGCGCTGCCACCGGCGCCGGATTGGCTATGGGCCCAGCTTGAGCTGCAGACCAGCCGGGTGCCGGCCTGTCCCCGGGAAGGAGCCGATGGGGTGCGGCTGACCCTGGTCGATGGGCGGCTCCAGGGGCATGCCGACAGCCTGAGCTTTGATCTGACCTGTGCCCGCAGCGGCGGTGTCGGTAGCGAGGGCGAGCAAGAGGTCCTGTCCCTGCTGATGACCCTGCCACCCATCGATTTCCAGGTCGATATGCTGACCCTGCACCTGCCCCAAGGCAGGGTGCAGGGGGCGGCCAAACTGCGCCACCTGGCACAACGTATCGAGCTGGAGTGGCTGACCGGGCCGGGTGAGTTACGCCTGCTGCTGGAGCCCTGGGGAGACGGCTGGCGCTGGAGCGGCGATGTGCCCGCCGGTGCCCTGCATCCGTTGTTACCCAAGGTGGTGGCGGTGTCTGGCGAATGGTTACCCGGCCAGCCCTTGGCGCTGCGTGCCAGTGGCGGCCTGCCGTCTCCGGTGGAGGGCGACTGGCAGCTGGCGGTGCAGGCCGTATCTGGTCCACAAGGCTGGCAGATATTACCCGGGTCCAGCCTGACGGTGCCGCGGCTGCGCTGGCAGGATGCGGATATCCGGGAGCTGCGTATTACCCCGCGGCGGGCCCTGTCGACCCGGGAAGCGCTGGAGTTGCAGTTGGACTGGGCCCAGGCGAGCTGGAAGCAAACCCGACTGCCGGTGCAGGCTGTCCTGCTGGATATGGCTGGGCTAGACGATCACCAGGGGCAGATCCGCGCCCGCCTGGGGCATGAGCTGTCGCTGCTCGGCCACTGGCGCTACCGCCCCCAGGGACTGGCGTTGACGGTGGCGGAGCAGACCTTGTCCCTGCCGGAGGCTTGGGCATGGTTGGCCGGCTGGCTGGCGGTGCCGGCCGGCTTCGAGCTGGAGACGGGTGAGCTGACCTTTTCCCTCAATGCCGCCGACTTGCTTAACCCCAAGTTACCGATACGACTGTCGATGTCGGTTGCCGATAGCGATTTTAGTTATCGGGGGGTCATGGCCGAGGGGGCGTCCGGCCATTTGGATCTCAGCTGGAGCCAAACGGGCTGGCGTAGCCAGGGTACTAACAGCTTGTCGATAGCTCGTATCCATCCCGGTGTCGAGGTGTCGGATATCTATGCGGCCTTCCGCCTTGAGCGGGGCCAGCCCTGGTTATCCGGATTAACCGCCCGCTTGTTGGGGGGCCAGCTGGCGGTGTCGCCGATGGCGCTGGGCAGCGAGTTCAGCGGGGAGTTGCATCTCAGCGACATATCCCTGGCACTGGTGCTGACCCAGGTGGCGGTCACCGGCCTGTCGGGAGACGGCCGCCTGCATGGCCGGTTGCCCTTCAGCTATCGGCAGGGGATATCGGTCAGCAATGGTCGTATGTACAGCCGGGACGGTTGGTTGTCTTACCAGGCCGAGGCGGAGCTGTTGGTCTCGGCAGAAGACAACCTGTCGCTGGCGCTGACCCTGGGCATGCTCAAGGATCTGCGCTACGAGCGGCTGGATGCCAGTATCAGCATGATGCCCACCGGCGAGGCGGTGATCGACAGCCGTCTGGTGGGGCATGCGCCCGTGATGGGGCAAGACCACCCGGTGAACTTGAATTATCACCATGAGGAAAACCTGTTACAGTTGTTGACGAGCCTGAGATTCGCACACGATATCAGTGAAAGCTTGCCGTCCCGGTTACAGGGGGAGAAGAAGTGACCATGAAGATGCTGCTCTTGATGAGCCTGGTTGGGCTGACGGCCTGCACCCCCAGGGTTGAGGTGGTGGTGCCGGATAAGCCGATTACGGTAAACCTGAATGTGAAGGTGGACCACGAGATCCGCATCAAGGTCGACCGCGAGCTGGAACAATTGTTTAGCGAAGAAGAAGAGCTGTTCTAAGGAGGGCCTATGCGTTGGTTTGTACTGTTATTGGTGACTACCCTGAGCTGGTCGGTATGGGCGCTGGACTTACAGCAGGCCAAGCAGCAGGGGCTGATTGGTGAGCAGTTGAATGGCCTGGTCGGCGCCGTCACCGCGACCTCAGAGGTCAATGCCATAGTGGAGGATATCAACAGGAAGCGGCTGGCCAGCTATCAGGACATCGCCAGGCGTAATAATACCAGCCTGGCCGTGGTACAGAGCCGTGCCGGCCAACTGAATATAGAGCGTACCCCCCAGGGGCAGTATATCCAGCTGGCCAACGGCAGCTGGCGGCGTAAATAGCCGCGGTGATGGCTGCAGAAGCGGTGTCCCCGTTGCGGATATTATCCTTAATAGCCCCGAGCGGGGCTCTCGCAAAAACGGTGCTTGTTTACTAAAAGAAAAGAGCCTGCCGGCTCTTTTCTTGCTTTAACCTTTGCGGGTCAGGTAAACGCCCGCTTCCATATGATGGGTATAGGGGAACTGGTCGAACAGGGCGAAGCGGCTGATGTTGTGGCTCTGGGACAGCGTCTCCAGGTTCTGTTGCAGGGTCTCCGGGTTGCAGGAAATATAGAGGATATTGTCGTATTCCTGCACCAGCTTGACGGTGTCCTCGTCCAATCCGGCCCGGGGCGGATCCACCAGTATGGTGTTGCACTCATAGCTGTTCAGATCGATGCCCTGCAAACGGCGGAACTCACGCACACCGCGCATCGCCTGGGTGAATTCCTCGGCTGACATCCGCAAGATGGTGACGTTGTCGATGCCGTTGGCGGCGATATTGTATTGCGCCGACTTGACCGAGGAGCTGGCGATTTCGGTGGCCAGCACCCGGCGGAAGTTGGCCGCCAGCGCCAGCGAAAAGTTACCGTTGCCGCAATACAGCTCCAGCAAATCGCCCTGGGCACCTCGGGTGATGTCGAGCGCCCAGCCCAGCATCTGTTCGTTCATCTTGCCGTTGGGCTGGGTAAAGCTGTTTTCCACCTGTTGGTAGACGAGTTCGCGGCCGTTGACCTGCAGCCGTTCGACCACATAGTCCTGGCCGACCACCCATTTCTGCTTCTTGGCCCGGCCGATGATATCCACCTTGAACCCCTGCTCCCGCAATTGCCGGCGTACCTCTTGGACGGCGCTGTGCCAGGCCTCGTCCAGCTGGCGGTGATAGAGCAGGCTGACCACCAGCTCGCCGCTCAGGGAGGACAGGAAATCCACCTGGAACAGCTTGCGGCGCAGCACCGGGTCGGGCCTGAGCGCTGCCAGCAGCAGGGGCATCACCTGGTTGATCAGGCTGGAGGCGGCGGGAAAGGCATCGACCCGGTATTTTTGCCTGGTGGCCTGATCGAACATGATGTAGTAGAGGTCATCGCCCTGATGCCAGACCCTGAACTCGGCACGCATCCGGTAATGTTCGGGCTCGGAGGCAAACACGTCCAGCATCGGCGGGGTGAAGGGGGCGAACCAGTTCCGGAGCCGCTCGGCCTTTTCATCCAACTGTGCCTGGTAAGTTTGCGGGTTGACCTCTGTGCTCATGACTAGCCTCTCTTTAAAACGGAGCGCAAATTCTAAGGCCTGCGGCGAATTTGTCCAGTTTATGGCCAGCCCGGAAATAACTGGCTCCGGGCGACACCTTTTGCCAGACTGGCGCTTTACCGGAAAGGCGAGAAAATGATGCGGCGTAAAAAACCAGAGGATCTGCGTGAGTGGTGTTATCCCTTTATCTTCGAGACCCGGCTCACCTGTGATTATGAAATCCTTACCGACGAACTGTGCTGCCATATCGGCGTGGTCTTGTCGCTGCTGCCGGCAGGCTTTGACGAGATCAGGGCCGATCTGGAACGGTTGCAGCCACTGATCTATCACCTCAATGGTTCGGTGCGGGGCAAGAATGGTATCTTCGAACAGGATATCGTCTGGCTGAAGGACAGGTACAGCCATTATCAGCAGGCGACGAGCGGGCGGGTGAACGGTTTTGTGCTGCCCAGGGGGCCGGCGCCGGTGCCCCAATTGCACCTGTGCCGCTGTACCGGCAAGAAGATAGTGCGCATGCTGGTGCGGCTGGAGGAGGAGGGCAGGCGTTTCGATGAAACCCTGCCCCGTTTTGCCAATGTGCTGGCCAACTTCTTTTTTGTACTGACCGTTTTTATCAAGGCTCGGCTGGGCACCGAGGAAGTGCCCTATATCAGCATCAACTACTGAGTCTGCGCCGGCTGACGATAGGGGTTTTCCGGCAGCTGATCGGCCCGCAGTGGCGGGCGGCGGGCGTCAGCCTTGGGGCCGTATTCGCTGCTCAGATAATCCAGGATGGTCTGTTCGGTATTGGCGTCGAACTGCCACAGGCCTTGCTTATCCTGCATCCAGCGGATCAGCGACAGCCAGTGTTCCCGGCTACCGCTGTTTTGGGTTACCAGCTGGGAGGAGTGGCAGGCGGTGCAGTTATTGCGCACGGTTTCCCAACCCGGTGCTATCTTGAATCCGGTCTGGGGATCCAGTTCCGCGGCCAGGGCTGACGTCGAGGTCAGCCCCAGCAGTAACAAACCTAAGGCGGCAGGGTGTGCCATCACGACCTCCTAGACAATTTGCACCGCGATGCGGTGACAGGCGTTGTTGAGGTAGCCCTTGGGGTTCCAGCCCGGTACCACCATGGGCTGAGCTTGCCCCTCATCGTCGACGGCCTTGGCCCAGATCTCATAGTAACCGGGTTCCGGAAATTCCAGCTCGGCTTGCCAATGCTGCCAGGCTAGGCGATTGACGGGGGCTTTCAGCTTCGCCTTCTGCCAGCTGGCACCGAAGTCGATGGACACAAACAGTTCTTTCACCTCCAGATCCCCGGCCCAGGCATGGCCGCGTACCTGCAGGGGCTCACCCAATTTGTGGCTGATACCGGATTTGGGGAAGGTGACCAGGGATTTCACCGGCATGGATTCGATGATTTCCATATCTTCATTCGGCACCTGAGTGCCGGGCGCCACCGGGTATTTGGGAACCATATAGGAGGGGGACGCCATCTTGTTGCCGTCATGCACTTTGTTGCGAATGACGATTTTCTTCAGCCACTTGCCCGAGGTGGAAGCGGGCCAGCCACCACAGACCAGGCGCAGGGGATGCCCGTTCAGGTAGGGAATGTCTTCGTCGTTCATGGCCCAGGCGATCAGGGTCTCGTCCTCCAGTGCCTTGGACATGGGTACGCCACGGGAGATGGCCTCCTTGCTGGGATCACCGCTGGGATGCAGATCGCCGCCATAGTAGCCGATATAGACCGCATCTTTTTTAATGCCGCAGGCTTCCAGCACATCACGCAGCCGGACCCCGGTAAAGGTGGGGCTGGCGACGGCGCCTGTGGTCCACTGGTTGCCGCTGGCAGCCGGTACAAATTCACTACGGCCATTGCCGCCGCATTCCACCGTCAGCTGGTAAGTATGGTGTTTGAAGCGGGATTTCAGTTCGGCAATGGTAAAAGTGGTGGGGGTTTCGCAGGACTCGCCGGCGATTTCCAGGGTCCAGCCGGCCGGGTCCAGGTCTTTCATATTGGGCAGCAGGCCATTGTTGCGGACAAACATATGCTTTGCCGGGGTGATTTCGTCGTCCAGCAGATGGGGCGGGGTTTCGGCGTTGATGGGTCTGTCGTTGAGTATGGTCAGGCCTTCCTTGCCCGGCAGGCTAAAGGGCTCGTCTGACTGGGCGAAGGCGGCGGGAATGAGGCCGGCCGGCATATTGTTGGCGAAGGGGATGCTGGCGCCCAGGGCGGTGGCCATGGCGAGCAGGCCGCTGCGCTTCAGGAAGCCGCGGCGGCTGTCTGGATCTGTCTCACGGTTCCATACCAGTTCATCAGCCTTGATCGGGTCTTCTCCATACAACTCGTGCAGGCCTCGGCTGGGCTGCTTGCTATCGTTGGACATCTTGTCTCTTCTCCATGTGGGGTTTTGTTTTTATTTATAGCCTGATCCACGTGGAGCCAGCCTAGCAATGGGGATTTTTTGTAGATATATAAACTTCACTTAATTGAGATCTTCGTCATATTTATTTTTATGATGAATTGTGTTTTTTTGTGCGGTGCCAATGCATATACAGTCAGGTCGGCTTTCCCTATAATGCCCCCGCTTTGGTGCCGACAGGCGTAAACGGGAATCCGGTGAGAATCCGGAGCTGGCGCGCAGCGGTGTGGAGGAACGAAGGCGACAAGGGGAACCCAGGCACTGCCGTAAGGTGGGAAGCCGTCGTCATAGGTGGGCTCAGGCCCGAGCCTCCAAGCCCGAATACCTGCCAAAGAGCCAACAGGAAGGGCCTGCTGGCGTGACTACGCGTTCTAGGGAAGCATTCAATGTCAAAAAAATGGCTGGCAGCAGGCTTGCTGCCGTGGGCGGTCTTTGCCCAAAACTCCTCCGATTCCACCGATATCACCGTCTACAACAGGGTCAAGCAACCCAAGGCCACAGTACTGGCGCCGGTCGAGGTGATCACCAAGGCCGAGATCGAACGGCGACAGCCCAAGTCTGTGGTCGAGCTGCTAAGCGCATTGCCGGGGATCCAGTTCGGAACTCAGACCGGTGGCTTGGGGCACCAAACCAGCTTGTTTACCCGGGGTACCGAGTCGGATCATACCCTGGTACTGATCAACGGGCGACCCATTGCCCAGTCCGTTTCCGGCAGTGTCGATTGGAGTCAGTTTCCGGTCAGCGGCATCCAACGGGTTGAGTATATCCGTGGACCCAGGGCGGCCATCTATGGCGCCAACGCCATCGGCGGGGTGATCAACCTGGTAACTACCTCCGATGCCGACGAAGTGGCTGTCAGCGCAACGGCCGGCAGCCATGACTATTACGACGGTAACCTTTCCGCCAACCAGTGGCTCGGTGAAGACACCCACCTGCAACTGGCCGGTGGCTACCGGGAAACCCGGGGCTACGATATCAGGCCGGCAGAGATGCAGCCGGACAGAGATGGGTTCGAGCAGTTTAATGGCCAGTTGGGATTGACCCATAACATCGATGATAACTGGACTGCCGATGCTTCATTGATGGGTTGGAACAACAAATCAGAGTTTGATTTCACCAATGCCTTTGATTTTGGTACTTCCGCTAATGAGAGCGAAAGGCAAACCTACCAGACGGATGGAGCCCTTAGCTATTCCGATGAACAGCTTTATGTCCGCTTTGATGCCGGCTATGGCGAAACCGAGCTGAGAAGCTGGCGGGATACCATGGGTAAGTCCACCGCCGCTAATATTTCCACTGCTATAACGCGGCTAGGGGGCTTGGGCCAGTTCCAGTATTCTCAAAACGGCTACTTATTGTCCGGCGTGGACTGGCAGCAAGAACGCCTGTTAAGCAAGTCACGCACTTCTTTTGGACAAACCTTCGCTGCCTCCAATCGGGATAATACCGGCGTTTATGCCTCGATCTTCCATACCTGGTCCCCAGTCTCTGTTGAACTGACCGGTCGGGTCGATGACAACGAACAGTTCGGTACTCACGGCACCTGGCAGAGTGCTGTTTCATTGGCTCTGCCCTACGCGCACAAGTCTACCTTAAGCTATGGTACGGCCTATCGCGCACCCAGTTTTAATGATCTCTATTTTCCAGGTTTCAGTAATCCTGACTTGAAACCTGAAGAGTCCGAAAACTGGGAGTTGGGCGTTTCCGGTGACTATGATTTGTTCGGTTGGGAGCTGAATCTCTATCGGAATGAGATCGATAACCTGATTATATTTGATGGCGGTGTCGTTAATTCGTCAAGAAATACCGACACCTTGATTAAAGGCGCTGAGTTTGTCGTTAAGGCTGAAACGGGTCTGGTACATCATAAGGTGGTGCTGGAATATACCGATGCGCAGGATCGTAACAATAACGATGAGCAGTTGTTACGTCGTGCCAAGCGTAAGTTCAGCTGGACCGGTGATGTTGATGTTGCCAATACCAACCTGTTTGTTCAGACCCTGTATGTGGGAGAGCGCCCCGATGTTGGCAATGTAATGCTGCCATCCTATACCATCTGGAATATCGGTGCCCGTTACCCGCTGACCCAGCAGCTGACGTTGAATAGCAAGATCAACAACCTGTTCGACAAGCACTATCAGGTAGTCAACAGCTACGATGCGCCCGATATGGAGCTTTATATCGGCGCCGATTATCGCTTCTGAGTTTGTGGCGGAACTTTGAGTTCTAACACTGCGGGATATGAAGAAGGACAAGGTGTTCTCTAAGCCAACCGTCGATGGCATGGATGCCATCGACGAGCATACATGGATGTACTTGCTGTGTGTTGGTGTGGGATACCTTGTCCTGATGTTTACCTGATTGATACAAGCCGGTCTCTGCGCTCAATGTCGTTCACTGAAGATGAAAAGGGGAGTCCTCCTCCACACGCCGACTTGCCGAAATCCCGTCCCTGGGGGCTCGGCGGCGTCATCCATGACGCCAACGGTCGACTTGGTAGATGAAGGCTCCCCTTAACTGAACAGCATTAGGCCTCTGCGCCGGCTTTTTTGATCCGCCCGATTGGCGTTATCATAGCGGCTGATTTTTCGAGGGCAGCCAGTGGCAACCATTCTTATCTTCGATTCCGGTATGGGCGGTCTGTCCATCTATCGCGAAGTTCGCAAGGCCTTACCCGGCCATCGGTATCTGTATCTGTTCGATAACGCCTGTTTCCCCTACGGCGAGCTGAGCGAGCAGCAGCTGGTTGCTCGGGTCGTGGAGTTGCTCGAGTCCTTTACCCGGCAGCACAGGGTCGATCTGGTGGTGATTGCCTGCAATACCGCCAGCACCCATGTGTTGCCCGCCCTGAGGGAGCTACTCTCCATCCCTGTGGTGGGTGTGGTGCCGGCGATCAAGCCGGCGGCCGAGCACAGCCGCCGGCAGGGAAAGGGCCGGATCGGGCTGCTGGCCACCCCGGGTACCGTGGCCCGTCGTTATACCGCCGAGCTGATCCAAAACTTTGCCGCCGATCTCGACGTCAGCCTGCTGGGTACCACCGAGCTGGTCAAGATGGCAGAAGATAAACTGGCGGGAGAGCCGGTCGTGCTGGCGCGTTTAGCCCGCATACTGGCACCCTGGCAAGGGGAGGGCGGGCCCGACACCCTGGTGTTGGGTTGTACCCACTTCCCATTGTTGTCAGAGGAAATTCAGCAGCTGTTGCCTGATGTAACCTTGGTGGACTCCGGTCAGGCCATTGCCCGCAGGGTCAGCAATCTGCTGGATGGTTGTCTTCAAAGCCAGGCAATGGCGGCGGGGCAAATCTTTTGCACCGCCGCCACCGAAAAAGCCCGGACACAAGCCCGGGCCTTTAATGTGGAAGGATTTGGTGAGTTGCAGCTGTTTACACCTTGAGAGCCAATCGTCGGTATTATTGCTGCTTTTCTTCATCCCCCTCTTCTTCTTTACGTTCGTTGGCTTCTCTGACTTTCAGGGTCCGTTGCTGGAACTCTGAGTCGTTTAGCGCCGCCTGTGCCGCCCGGGCGGCGTCTGCCGGCATTTCGACAAAGCCGAAGCCACGGCGCTTGCCGGTTTGTTTGTCTTTCATCAAACGCACCGACAACACCTGACCAAAGGTTTCGAAGAGAGCCCGCACCGAAGCCTCGTTGGCACGGTAGGGCAAATTACCTACATAAAGGGTTGTGGTGGGAATTTCCTCTGCTTGAGGGGGGCGGATCACCAGGGGAATCAAGAAGCCGCCGAGCAGCAACCCTAAGGCAAACAGTAATGAGGCATCGAGTGCAGGGTTAACCATGGAAATCAGTACATAGCCGATCAAGGCAAGTACCAGGGCGGCGGCGGTCGACTGAATATAAACGGGAAATCGGGATAGCTTCATTGGCAATCTAATCTCATAGGAAATGGATATCAGCTGTGCCATAACCCTGTTGAATAACGACTTCATCAAAGAAATCTACGACTTACAGCACTGTATCAAAGTTAGCATAGCCTCATATGGCAAGCTTACGAGCAGAAATAAGCAAAAAATGTGATCATTGGATTATTGCATTGAACAAACTGGGTGAAATATGACCAAAAAATAAGCGGTCTCACTTTGATCTTGTGTGTAACCCTGTGGCTAAGCTGTGCTTTTGCTTGGAGTATGAGCAAACGCAGTCCAAAGTGCTGTTTTTCACAAAAAAGCCCTTGCGCAAAAATCGCGGCTCCCTATAATGCGCATCCACTGACACGGGGCAAGCCGCTCACGGTCACAAGCAGAAAAAGAACATCATTCACTGCTTGACGAACACAA
>NZ_BAABCX010000008.1:0-116639 GCF_039539325.1 Zobellella aerophila | reverse complement strand
TAATTCGTCAAGCGCTGAAGCAAACTTTATTTCGTTTTGTTTCAACCCTTGTGACCGTGAGCGGCTTGCCCCGTGTCAGTGGATGCGCATTATAGGGAGCCGCGATTTTTGCGCAAGGGCTTTTTTGCCCCCCTCACACCGTTCGTTCTTTTTTTGCTCCATTTGCAGTTAATCACGCCAGTTTGGCGACTTGCTGTGCAAATTCCACCAGGGAGGGATAGACATGATCGGCCATGGCTTCCGCCTCCGGAGTAATCGCCTTACCGGTTCTAACCAGGATTTTTGTTTTGACCCCGGCCGCTTCGGCCGCCTTTAAGTCGGAAAGTTTATCGCCCACCATATAGGAGGCGTCGAGATCGATGCCCAGTTCGTTAGTGGCATCCAGCAACATGCCCGGAGCCGGCTTGCGACAATCACAGGCCTGGGTGTTGGGGCCCTTGCCTTCGGTCGGATGATGGGGACAGAAATAAATACCATCCAAATCGACTCCCCGGTCGGCCAGCGACCAGTCCATCCACTCGGTCAGGGTCATAAAGTCATCTTCGGTAAACAGGCCACGGGCAATACCGGATTGGTTGGTGACCACCACCAGCAGATAGCCTTTTTGCTTCAGGGTCTTCAACGCCTCGATCACGCCATCGATAAAGATAAAGTCGTCGGAATGTGACACATAGCCGGTGTCCTGGTTGATTACACCATCGCGGTCGAGAAAAATTGCCGGTTTAGTCACTCAATAATCCTTAGGTTGTGCCTGCTCGTTCAGGGCCACAGTATGACATATGCCCTGAGGTTTTGGCTGACGTTTTCCCGATGCTATCTCCCGATGATAATGACAGGCAACCCTGTGCTCCCTCCCTTCCAACAGGGGGACCTCCAGGCGACAACGTTCGCCGGCATAGGGACAGCGGGTGCGAAAATGGCAGCCGGAAGGTGGAGCGGCCGGTGAGGGTAACTCACCACTGAGCATGATGGGCGCCTTGCGGGATCTCGGGTCCGGCTCCGGGATGGCGGCGATCAACGCTTGGGTATAAGGGTGCCGCGGTGAATGATAGAGTTCCTCGGCCGGCGCCTGTTCAACGATACGCCCCAGGTACATGACCGCAATCTGATCGGAGATATGTTTCACCACCGACAGGTCGTGGGCGATAAACAGCATGGCCAGGCCATGCTCCTGCTGCAGAGACAGCAACAGATTCAGGATCTGTGACTGCACCGATACATCCAGGGCCGACACCGCCTCATCGCATATCAGCAGGCGCGGCTGCAGGGCCATGGCCCGGGCGATACCGATACGCTGACGCTGACCACCGGAGAACTCATGAGGATAGCGATCGAAGGCCGATACCGGCAAACCGACCCGGCGGAGCAAGTCTTCGGCCCATTGCCGTCTTTCCCTGGCATTGCCCAGGCCATGAATGACAAAAGGCTCCTGCAGCACGGTGCCTATGGTATGTCGACTGTTGAGGGATTCTTGCGGATCCTGGAATACCATCTGCATCTTTTGCCGTAAGGGCCGCATCCGGGAAGGAGAAAAATGGGTGATGTCCTGCCCTTCGAACAGGATGCGTCCGTCGGTCGGTTCCTCCAGCTTGAGCAGGGCACGCGCCAGCGTCGACTTGCCGCAGCCCGACTCTCCCACCAATCCCAGGGTTTTGCCTGCCTCCAGCTCAAAACTGACCCCATCCACCGCATAGAGGATCCGCCCCTTGCGCAACAATCCTCCCCCCAGGGTAAAGTATTGTTTCAACCCCTCGACCTTCAGCAAGGTACTCATTGGCCCCACTCCCGCCAATGATGGCACCAGACGCTGTGGTTTTTACCGTCCAGCTCGGCACGGGGCTGGGTCACGCATTTGGCGGTGGCGTGGGGACAACGGTTGACAAAACGGCACCCGCTCACCTGCTCCTCGATAGAGGGCACCTGGCCCTTGATGGTGGGCAGGATGGCCTTGTTGGGGTGGCTCAGGCGGGGGATGGCCGCCAGCAGCCCCCGGGTATAGGGGTGCAGGGGGCGTTCAAAAATATCATAGACACCGGCCTGCTCGGCACTGCGCCCGGCATACATCACCAGTACCTGGTCGCACACCTGGGCAACGACCCCCAGATCATGGGTAATAAAGATCACCGCCATACCGGTTTTTTCCTGCAGCGCTTTAATGAGATGGAGGATCTGTGCCTGAATGGTGACATCCAGCGCCGTGGTAGGTTCATCGCAGATCAGTAAGTCCGGCTCACAGGCGAGGGCCATGGCAATCATCACCCGCTGCCGCATGCCCCCGGACAACTGGTGAGGATAGGACTTCAGCCGGGCCTCGGCCTCCGGCAGCCCCACCTGCTGCAGCATCGCCAGGGCCGCCCGTTTTTGCGCCGCCTTGCCGAGCTCGGGCCTGTGCAATCGATATACCTCCATCAGCTGCCGCCCCACCGTATGCACCGGGTTCAGTGCCGTCATCGGCTCCTGAAAGATCATGGCTATCTTGTTGCCACGGATGTGATAGCGCCGTTCGGCACTCAGCGCCAGCAGATCCTGCCCCTGGAACAGGGCTCGCCCGGCCACCACCCGCCCCGCCGGCCTGGGCAGCAACCCCAACAGGCTGAGGGCGGTCACGCTCTTACCGCAACCGGACTCCCCCACCAGCCCCAGGGTCTGCCCCGGCAATACCGAGAAGCTGACGTCATCAACCACCCGAAAGGCCCCTTCTTCGGTGGTAAAGCTGACCGCCAGGTGTTCAACCGTTAACAGCGGGCCCATCAGGACTCCTTACGCCGCCAGGTTTCAACCACCTCCAGCACCGACTCATATTGCTTGCCGCCAGCCTTGAGCTCGTCCTGCAGCTTCGTATCAATCCAGAATAGTCCCCCAGTGCTGTAGGGATAGCCTTCCATCGGCCAAAACAAGGAGGGGGATTGCTTGGTTCCTTTCGAATCTGGCAACTTGACATAACGCCAGTAGGCTTCACGGGTATAGGGCACCTGATAGCCGGGGATAAAAATCGCCAGCTCATCTACCCGTCGCTGGATTTGCCGGGAAATCTTGGCCTTATCCTGTAACTCGAAGGTGATCCTGTAACTCTCAACCAGCTGATCCAGCAGGGGATCACTGATATTGAAAAGGTTGTTGGTCTGGGGCTTGTCGGCATTGACCGAATGAAAAAACTCCCAGTACTGGGGATAGAGGCCGCCGCCGCCCCAGCCCAACCAGGCGGCTTCATGATTTTTCTCCAGCATCACCTTGAAGCCAGTCGCCCCGTCCACCAGGTTCAGCTGCAGATCCAACCCCGCCTTGCGCGCCTCTTCCCGCAGTATCGCCAGCCGGGATGTGTGTTCCTGGGTGGTATAGGTCAGGGCCAGGCTCAGCCTGTCACCCTCGCCATTCATCAGGATGCCGCCGGGCCCCTGGCGGTCGTAGCCGGCGTCGGCAAACAGGGCTCGGGCCTTGGTGATATCGAACTCCCGGGCACGAATATCATAGTCGATAAAATCACCGTAGCCGGTGCCGAAGGTATGCATCCGCTCATAGTCCCCCCGCAAGATGGTGTCCAGCATGCGCTGCATGTTGATGGCATGGGCGATGCCCTGCCGCACCCGGATATCCCGCAGCCTGGGATGAGAGGTATTCAGGTGAATGCCCTGGGGACCTTGCTGTATATCGTTATAGAACCAGATACGGTTGATCAGGCCATTGCGATATTCCGGGGTGTCCGTCTTATCATGCCACCATTCGGGCAACACCAGGCCGAAGGTATCCACCTCGCCGCGCAGGAAATGGCGATAGGCAATGTTGAGATCCCGCACCACGGTCAGGCGAATCTCATCGACATTGAAGCGGTGCTGATAATAGGTCAGTTCATTACCCCACCAGTCATCCAGTCGCTTGAAGCCGATCAAGCGGCCACGTTTCACCTCATCGATGACATAGGCGCCGGTGACCGGCACCACGGCCCAGTTGTATTTGCGCACCCAATCGTCGCTCATTTCATAATAATGCCTGGGCTGAGGAGTCAGGCCGACGGTATTGAGCAACTCCTGCCGGCTCTTGGGCGAGCCCGCGGTCACCGAAATGGTGTGCTCGTCATATTTAGTGATATCAACGATTTCTTCGGTGTAGTAGTTGTTATACCAGGGCGCCCGTATTACCTCCGAGCGCATGAATTCCAGGGCAAATAGAAAGTCATCGGCGGTCACCGGCTGGCCATCGGACCAGCGCGCCCTAGGATTCAACTTGAAATACATGGTCTTGTGATCATCGCCGAAGGCCCAGTGGGTGGCCAGTGCCGGAATCGGCCTATCGGTATCCGGGTGCATACTGTACAGGCCCAGCTGGTTTTCCAGCACAAAAGAACGGAAGCCGCCGTTGGAGTCCGGCCCCACAGTGCGGAACGTCAGCGGGAAGCTGGTCATCATCATGTTGAACACCCCCCCCCGCTTAGCCTCGGGAGAGGCGAAGATGGGATCCTCATTATTGGTTTCCCATTGCAGGCCGGCCGGCAGTTCCGCGGCCAGCAGACCGAAGGCACAGCACCACACTGTGATTATCGACATGAGCTTTTTCATCATCTTCCCTGCCTATTCATAACGCGAAAAATGTTTGGGATCGAAGGCTTCCCGGATAGCCTCCCCGATAAAAGACACGGTAATCAACACCAAGGACACGGCGGTCACCACAGAGGCCACTATCCAGGGTGCATCCAGGTTATTCACCCCCTGGCGCAGCAACTCCCCCCAACTGGGGGTCGGCGGCGCCAGACCAAAGCCCAGATAGTCCAGCGCCGTCAGCAAAGAAATATTGGCCACCACGGTAAAAGGCGCCAGGGTGACTATCATCACCAGGGTATTGGGCAGGATGTGGTGAACGATGATACGGAGCAGTCCGGCGCCCTGGGCCCGGGCGGCAAGGATATAGTCCCGGGCTTTTTCCTTGTAGGTCAGGGTTCGCATATACCAGGTGATGCCCATCCAGCCGAACAGCACGTTGATGGCTACGAACAGGGTGAAGTTGGGTTGGGTCAGGGACACCAGTATCATGATCACGTATAAAAAGGGTACCTGTGACCAGATTTCGATAAACCTTTGAAAGATAAGATCAAACTTACCACCCAAAAATCCCATCAGGCAACCGATGATGACCCCTATGGTGTAGCTGGCGGTCAGGGCGATAAAGGCGAAGCCGACCGCGGTACGAAAACCGTAGACCAGGCGGGCCAATATGTCCCTCCCCGAATTGTCGGTGCCGAGGAAATGCCGGCTCTCCAGGCTGGGGGCATTGGGTGGAAAGCTGCCGGTGCTGTAATCCTGCTCATAGGGGCTCCAGGGCACAGGGGGCAGCAGCACCCAGTCGTCGGGCCGTTCGGCCAGCACCTTTTTCAGCTCCCGGTAGTTGGTTTCGTAGCGATAGCCGAGGCCAAAGGTATCGCCGGTGATCACAGCGCCATAAGTAGGGAAATAGATCCGGCCCTCGTACTTGACCAGCAGCGCCCGGTTGTTGGCCCACAGCTCGGCACAGAGCGCCAGCAGCACCATCAGGGCAAACAGGCAAAAGGCATAATAGCCCCGCTTGATAGCCCGGAAACGGCGTAGTTTCTTGCGGGTGAGTTCCGAGATCAAGCTAGCCATCGAAGCGCACCCGCGGATCCACCAGCGCCACACACATATCCGACAAGATATTGCCCACTAGCATCAGCAGCGAGGTGATCGCCAGTATGCCCATCACCACCGGATAATCCCGTTCCACCACGGCCTCGTAGCCCAGCAGACCCAGGCCGTCGATATTAAAGATCACCTCGATCAGAAAAGAACCGGCGAAAAACACCGAGATCACATTGCCGAAATGACTGGCGATGGGGATCAGGCTGTTGCGCAGGGCATGGCCGGTGACCGCCTTGTGAAACGGCAGCCCCTTGGCCACGGCGGTGCGTACATAATCGGCGGACAGATTTTCCAGCAGGCTGTTCTTCATGGTCATGGTAAGCACGGCAAAGTCCCCGATGGCATAGGCGATCAACGGCAGCAGGGCATGATGGAACAGGTTGAACGTCTTGGGCCAGAAGCCGTCCAGATAATCAAAATCATCACCGACAAAACCGCCCATCGGGAACCACCCCAGCTGGAAGGCGAACACCGTCAGCAGGAAGATGCCCACCACGTAGGCCGGCAGCGCATAACCGGCGTAGATCAGCATGGAGCTGATGCTGTCGAAACGGCTGTTATGTTTGAGCGCCTTGAGGATACCCAGCGGGATGGACACCAGATAGCTGAGGATAAAGGTGCTGATCCCGAAGAAAGCCGACACCGGCAGTCGTTCCTTGATCAACTCCCAGACCGGATCATAGTAGCGGGTCGAATGGCCCAGATCGAACCGTACCAGCTTGTTGAGCCACTCCCAGTAGGACTCAAATACCGGCTTGTCCAGACCGTAAAACTCCTTGAGTTCTTCGATTTGCTCTTCCGACAATACCTGGCCGCCACGGCTGGAGGAATACTGACTGGTTTCGCTGCCCGCCAGCTGCGACTGCATCAGCATGCGTTCGACCGGACCTCCGGGGACAAAACGGGTGATGGCGAACACCACCAGGGTAATGCCAATAAAGGTAGGTATCAGTAACAATAACCGGCGCAGAAAGTACTGGCCCATAGGTATCCTTATATGCCGAAAACATCCATGCCAGCCGGCTGCGGCTCAGGCGCCTGCCTCAAGACAGCCCGAGTCGAACACGCACCCATCTGGATCTTTGGCGAGCTGCAACTTCAGGCTACCAGCCGAACCTGGAGACCTAAGCCTACCCTATCTCATTAGGAATAAAGATAGCAAGATACGCACCAGCCTGATACGGCCGATGGCAGGCAGGGAAATTTACATTGACTCAGACGTCCAGACGGCTTAGCATCCACTGTTATTCGTTATGCTTGCATGACGTGTCTCTACTCTCATCTGTTATAGCAGTGAATAACAAGGCCGGAAGGGTTTACCTCCGATGATAAAACTAAGCGGTATCAGTAAAAAATATGGCGACGGTGACCAGGCCGTCTATGCCCTGAAAACGGTCGATCTGGAGATCGAAGCCGGCCAGATCATGGGCGTAATCGGTGAGTCGGGGGCGGGTAAAAGCACCCTGATCCGTTGCGTCAATATGCTGGAGCGCCCGACGCAGGGCTCTGTGGTGGTCGACGGTCAGGAGCTGACCGGCATGGACAACCGTGCCCTGGCCCGGAGCCGTCGTAAGATCGGCATGATCTTCCAGCATTTCAACCTGTTGTCTTCCCGCACCGTATTCGCCAATGTGGCCCTGCCCCTAGAGCTGGCGGGCATGGACAAGGCGGCCATCAAACAGCGGGTGGATGAACTGCTGGAGCTGGTCGGCCTGAGCCACAGAGCCAATGCCTACCCCAATGCCCTGTCCGGCGGCCAGAAGCAGCGGGTGGCGATCGCCCGGGCACTGGCTCCCAAACCCAAGGTATTGCTCTGTGACGAAGCCACCTCGGCGCTGGATCCTCAGACCACCCAGTCCATCCTTACCCTGCTCAAGGATATCAACCGCAAGCTGGGCCTGACCATCTTGCTGATCACCCATGAAATGCAGGTGGTCAAAAGCATCTGCGATCGGGTCGCCATCATCAACGACGGCGAGCTGATCGAACAGGGCGAGGTATCCTGGTTTTTTGCCAATGCCAAAACCGAGCTGGCCCGGCGCTTTATCGCCTCCACCATCCATCTGGAAATACCCGATGAATATCAGCAACGGCTGACGACGGAGCCGGCAGCAAATACTTTGCCCCTGGTACGCCTGGGCTTTACCGGTGAAACCGTCGACTCGCCGCTGATTTCCATATTAAGCCGCAGCTTCGAGGTGGATGTGACTATCCTCAGCGCCGATATCGAATATGCCGGTGGGGTCAAATTCGGCTTTATGCTGGCCGAGCTGGCCGGCGAGGCAGAACAGACCCAGGCGGCCATCGCCTATCTTCAAGAACATAAAATTCAGGTGGAGTTACTCGGTTATGTCCGATGCCATGATTAATCTGCTGTTGTCAGCCTTATGGGAAACCCTGATCATGACCTTCGGCTCGGGCGCCATCGCCTGTGTCCTGGGCATCCCCCTGGGTATCGCCCTGCATGTCACCAAAGACGGGCAGATTTGGGAAAACAAGGCCCTCAACAAGGTGCTGGGTACCATCATCAACATTGGCCGCTCCATTCCCTTCATCATCCTGTTGGTGGCCATCATTCCCTTTACCCGCCTGGTGGTCGGCACCAGTATCGGCACGGTCGCGGCCATAGTTCCACTGACCGTCGCCGCCATTCCCTTCGTCGCCCGCCTGGTGGAAGGGGCGCTGATGGAAGTGCCTAACGGCCTGGTCGAGGCGGCCCAGGCCATGGGCGCCAAGCGCAGCCAGATCATCACCAAGGTGTTGTTGGCCGAGGCCCTGCCCGGCATGCTCAACGGTATCATCATCACCCTGGTTACCCTGGTCAACTACTCCGCCATGGCCGGCGCCATCGGCGGCGGCGGCCTGGGGGACGTGGGCATCCGTTACGGTTATCAGCGTTTCGATCCGCAAATCATGCTGATCACCGTGGTGATGCTGGTGGTTCTGGTACAAATCATTCAAAGTATCGGCGAACGACTGGTCACCCATGTCGATCATCGCTAAATCATCTTAAGGAGCTCTGTCATGAAGTTGGGATTTAAATCATTGGCCACCGTCGGTGTACTGGCCTCCGCCCTGGCCCTCGCCGGCTGTGGAGAAGAAACCAAGGAAACCGCCAAGGAAGAAGCGGCCAAGCCGCTGCGCCTGGGGGTGATTGCCGGCTCCGAAGAACAGGTGGCCGAAATCGCCGTGCGCGTCGCCAAAGAGCAATACGACCTGGACGTAGAGCTGGTGTCATTCAGCGACTATGTCACCCCCAATGTGGCGCTAAACGACGGCAACCTGGATATCAACGCCTTCCAGCACAAGCCTTACCTGGACAAGCAGATCGCCGACCGGGGCTACACCCTGGTGCCCGTGGGCAACACCTTTGTTTATCCCATCGCCGGCTACTCGAAACAGATCCAGTCGCTGGATGAACTGGCGGACGGCGCTAAAGTCGCCGTACCCAACGACCCGACCAACCTGGGCCGTACCCTGCTGTTGCTGGAACAACAGGGCCTGATCGAAGTGCGTGACGAAGCCGGTCTGGAAGCTACCACCCTGGACATCACGGCCAACCCCAAAAACCTGCAGATCATCGAGCTGGAAGCACCTCAGCTGCCCCGCTCGCTGGAAGATGTCGCGCTGGCGGTGATCAATACCACCTATGCTTCGCAAATCGATCTGCTGCCTTCCCGTGACGGCCTGTTCGTGGAAGACAAGGAGTCGCCCTACGTCAACCTGATCGTATCCCGGGAAGACAACCAGGACGACGAGCGGATCAAAACCTTTGTCAAAGCCTATCAAAGCGAAGAAGTCTATCAGGCCGCACTGGAGCTGTTTAAAGGCGGCGTAGTCAAAGGCTGGTAAGCCAACACTATTGCAGCAAGGGTCACGCAAACTGGGAGTGGCCAAAGCCAAGCTGATGGTTGGTAGGCCATCTCGCACTATTACAGCAAGGTCACGGCAAGCCGTGGCCTTTTTTGTTTCTGCTGTCATAATTACCGTTTAATCTGCAAGCCAGGGGATTCTATGGAGAAGTGGTATCTGGCCCATTGCCGGCCCCGGGAGGAAGAAAGGGCGCAGCAAAACCTGAACAATCAGGGCGTTGAAGCCTACTACCCTCATGTGGAAATCGAGAAACTGGTTCGGGGAAAACGGGTGCAGCGCATTGAAGCCCTGTTTCCCGGCTATATCTTTCTCCGTACCGATCTGGAAATTACCAGTTCCGCCACCATCGGCTCGACCCGGGGCATACGCACCCTGGTGCGCTTCGGCACCTATCCCTGCGAGGTTCCGGGTCAACTGGTGTATGAACTGATGGCCCGGGCCGACAGCGACGAACTGCGGGGGGTGATGTCCACCCTGCCAAAAACAGGCGACAAAGTGGTGATCAGCCAGGGGCCCTTCCGCGGCCTGGAGGCCATCTATCAGGAGCCCGACGGCGAACAGCGCGCCATCCTGCTGCTGACCCTGCTGCACAAGGAAACCAAGGCCAGCATCGCCAATACCGACTACCAGGCCTCATAGGCCGCCTGTTCCAGAACCATCACACTGTGATGGCGCAGGGGTTGATAGTTCAGCAAGCCCAGGTCCGGCCGCCTGGGCCAGAACCAGCCGCCGGAGAGACTCAAGGGCAATTCGATCCCCAGCTTGACCCTGGACTCGTATTGCCGCTGGTTGTTACTCCTGAGGTCGGTCTGTATACGGAACCGTTGCCAGGGGGAATAGCTCAACGACCACTGGTGCGCCGCACTGGCCCGGTCATTGTCGCCACTACCCTGCAGGCTGAGGCGATGGCCCTGCCATTGATAGCGACTGACCGCCATGGTCAATCCCGACACAAACGGCATTCGTCCCTCTCCGAACCAGAGCAGGCCGGAAGCCGGCCTCTCCCATCCGTCCGGCCCATGGCGCCAGCCGGAAAACCGCCGGTAACGGCTGATACCCATGCGCCAATCGGGATGAGCCAATGCCAAAGTCACACCTGCCCGTCGGTGTTCGTACTCATCCTGATAGTCCACTACGGGGGCGACTTGAGCATGCCAAGCCCCGAGCAACGGCTGGCGGTAATTCAGCCCCAATTGATAGGTCAGCCGCTCTAACCGATAATCCACCCCCATTTCACCTTTCCAGCGACCTGATAACGGCAACGCCATCCGGCTGTTGAAGCGCAGGTCTTTATCGAACAGCGGCAGCTGATAATCCCAGCCCCAGGCTTCGGGCGAGATCCAGGGCAGGGCCGACAGCTGACGGGTCCCGAATAACAGGGTTTCATCGGTCAGGCTGCTGGTCTCCCGCTCCACAAACATATCCAGCCGATCTTCCGCAGCAGCCTTCATGGCTCCGGCCAGGGTCAGCATCATTTTTTCGTTTGCGGGCTGCTGGGGAGCAGACAGGGAAACGAGGGGAGGAAAAAGAGCTGGTGCCACCGCCGGGCCTGGCACTCGGATCCAGTCCCCTTGAACCAGCTCGGCCGTGCTTAGCTCGGCATTATAATCATCGCGTAACTGCTGTTCGCTCAGCCCATGGCGGCTGGCCAGCAAGACCCAGTCCTCGCCCTCGACAACCTGATACATCACCACAGGGAGCTCGAGCGGCCAGAGCGGGGGGCTCATCAACAACGACAGTGCAAAGAGGATACAGCGCATGTTTTTGCTTCCGTGGCTAACAGGCTTCATCCGATCGGGCTGCTGCACCGCTGGCTATCCCTGCAAGCCACACAGCAGCCGGTATTCTTCCAAAACATAAGTGTCGGTCATGCCACTCACGAAATCCAGCAACAGCCTGACCCGGAAATACCACTCTCGCTCCTGATCATTGTCAAAGCCTGGCGCCTGTCCGGCATTCCGCCGGTAGGCAGCCAGATGGCGGGGCGGTAATCGGTGATAGAGCCGCCGAAACACCAACCCCTTGGCATCCTGGCGTTGCCCCAAGCTGGTAAATTCGTCCGCCGACAGTGCCAGCAAGGGGGCAAAGGCATTCAGCACCCCCTTCAACGCCGCAAATCCGGCCAGCTCCAGGGCTTCGACCTCCCGTCGGTTGAAGACTCGCCGATGGGCGAAATCCTTTAGCCAGTGCAGCGCTTCGGCGGCCGGTCGCGCTACCGCCAGCAGCGGCTGAGCATGCGTGCCCTGCAGGATCGCCTGATGATGCAGCAGGTACTGCTCACTCACCAGGGGCAGTAAATCACGATTGAGGGCATGGCGGAAACGACCGAAGAAACCCGGCTCCCCCACCCTGGCCTGTTGCCATCGACGCACCAGATAAGCATTAGCTTCTCCATTAAGCGCTTGTTCCAGCTCGGCCAGGCTGAGTACCCCCCTGTCCACCGCGTCCTCCAGATCGGCGATGCCATAGGCCATATCGTCGGCCGCTTCCAGCAGATAGGTCAGGGGAAAGCGCCCGCCGGCCGTGGATGGAAATGATTGGTGCAGCTTGTGGACCAGCAGCCGTTCACTGAAGAAGTGCCCGGGTTTCTGCTGCCAGGACCCGGTCGTCCTGGGCTGATAGGCCCCGCGCGCGTATTTTTGCAGGGCGGCCAGCTGACTTAGTGTAAGGTTGAGTCCCTGTAGGCTGTGCAACAGCCGCAGGCTTTGGGCATTGCCCTCGAAGTGACATAAATCGGCCAGCAAGGCCGGCCACTGCAACGAAGGCGAGCCCACCGCCTGTTGGAACAACGGGGATAACTGACTGCCCAGCCAATCGATAATCACCGACTCACCGAAATGGCCAAACGGTGGATTGCCCACATCATGCAGCAGGCAGGCCATCTCCACCAGACTGATAAAAGCCTCCCGATCGACTTCAACAGGTATCTCCTGCAATACCTGCCGCGCCAGCTGCCGGCCAGTTTCTTTCACCTCCAGAGAATGGGTCAGCCGGCTGCGGACCGAGGCCTTGACGTCCAGGGGAAACACCTGGGTTTTCTGCTGCAGGCGCCGTACCGGCGAGCACTGTACTATGCGGCTGCGATCCTCCTCGATGGCCGCCAGCGCCGAACTGGTCGCACCATCCTCGGTATAGAAACGTTCGGCCAGGAACAGGTTGTGATAAGGATTCATTCTTTGCTCTCCAGCCATTGTCGCAGCGCAAGTAAATCCGGCGGCAGCTGGGTCTTCATGCTCTGGATCCAGCCCTCGACCTGCTCCCACCAGGCCGGCAATTCCGGACTCTGGATCTGTTGCGCCAGCTGCTGTATCCGTCTCAGGCCGATGGAACCCGCCGCCCCCTTGATCTTATGGGCTTCATCGACGATGCCGTCCTGCTCCCGTTCGGCCATAAAGGCATCCAGCCTGGCCAGATAATCCCCCGACATCTGCTCAAACAGGGTAACGCTGGACAGCAGCACGGCGGCGCCCACGGTCTCGGCATAATCATTGAGGAAGGCCAGATCCAGAACCTCGCCGCCGGCCGTCTCGGTGGCGGCCGGAGCGAGCCACTGTTTATGGCCGAAAAAACGGGCTAGGCAGGCCTTCAGGGCCTTGGAGGACAGCGGCTTGCTGATCGCATCATCCATGCCCTTGGCCAGGTACTCGCCTTTATCGCTGATCACATTGGCGGTCAGTGCCACCACAGGCGGCAGGGGTTCAGTCGCTTCGCTCCTGAGCCTAGCCGCAATATCAAAGCCGGTCATGTCCGGCAACTGGATATCGAGGAAGATCAGGTCGAAGCGCTGCCCCGCCAGGAAGGCAAAGGCTTCGGCACCATCCCGGGCTACCGTCACCCTATGGCCCAGCTTCTCCAGCAAGGCGCAGGCAACGGTAATATTCAGCTCCACATCCTCCACCAGCAGGACAGAAAGCGAAGGAATACCGGCCAGGCAAGGATCGTCCACCGGCGCCTGGGCCAGCGGCACACTGATAGTGATGCTGAAACAGGAGCCTTCGTCCGGCTCGCTGTCCAGCTCTATGGTACCGTGCATGGCCTCGACCAGCTGCTGGGAGACGGCCAGGCCGATACCGGTTCCGGTTGCATGCTTCTTGCCCTCCACCTGGAAGTACAGGCCGAAGATCTTCTGCTGCAACTCGACCGGAATACCGATGCCGGTATCCTCAATATCGAAACGCAGGGTGACTTCTCCCGGCTCCAGTTCGTCGGCCATGCAGCGGATGGTCACCCCTCCTTCATCGGTAAATTTCACCGCATTACCGACCAGGTTCCACAGCACCTGGCGCAACCGGGTACCGTCCGCCAGGATCCACTCGGGCATGTCACCATCCCGATCGAAATGCAAATACAGGCCTTTTTGTTCGGCCTGCAGCCGAGCCAAGCTTTCCAGATCATCGAGGAAGCCGGGGAAATCCATGGGCTCGGGCGCCAGTTCCAACCGGCTGCGATCCAGCTTATCCATATCGATAATATCGTTGAAGATATTACCCAAGGTCACGGCGCTGAAGTGGATGGTCTTGAGGTGTTGTCTCTGCTCTTGGCTGAGTTCGGAAGCCAACAGGATGCGGCTCAGGCCCACGATGCCGTTGAGCGGGGTACGCAGCTCATGGCTAATGGTGGATATGAAGGTGGTTTTATCCCGGCTCGCTTTTTCCAGCTCCTCCTGATATTGCTTACGTTCGGTAATATCCCGGCCAAACCCCAGCAGACCCAAGCGCTTGCCGCTGCGATCGAAGAAAGGCACCTTGCGCAACTCAAAACAGGCGGGCCGACCGTCCGGATAGACCAACCATTGTTCGTAGGTCTGGCTTTCATTACGGGCAAAGATCACCTTGTCGGTTTCCACCACCTTTTTGGCAACATCTTCCGGATAAACATCATAGGGAGTAAGGCCGATCAGCTCCCGCTCCTCCCGTCCAAGCAGGTTTTCCATGGCCCGGTTACAGCCGGAGAACTCCTCCTGTTCGTTACGGTAATAGACCAGATCCGGCGAGGTATCGATAAAGGAACGCAGTAATGCGGAGCGCTCCTGCAGCTCGACCTGAGCTCTTTCCCTTTGATATACCTCGTTTTCCATGTCCTCGATCGCCTGCTGCCGGGCGGCTTCGGCCTTATTGGTTTCCTCGATCTGGCGGTTGAGCAACAGGATTTTTTCCTGCAATTCATTGTTCAGTTCCAGATCCCGCTCCCGCATCTGCTGTAGGCGCTGAACCAGACGACTGAGGCGCTGCCGGGAGTCTTCCAGCTGATCCACAACCACCGACAGGAAGTAGACTGCCCAGGGGGTAACCAGGAGTCCAAAGAAAATGGAACGGACCAGATCCACACTCTCGACCGTACCTTTAAGAAACAGGGTGACAGCAACCTGGATAAAGACCGCCAGTAAGATAATGCAGGCAGCTAGCAGTACGCTGAAGCGCACAATGCCAAGCTTGGTCATTAAATCAACATAATATTGGGCCCAGGTTTTAATGGGTTTCATCTAGCAATCCTGTCTTAAAGGGCATGATGGCAGCATACCGGCTCCACTCCGGACTGTCATGTTGATGATAACGCGGGTGATGTCGATACCGGCAACATTAAATACTAGCTTGGCAGCAATAGACGTAACTTTGTCTCAGCTTATGTAAACAGCGCTCAAAAAAGGCTAGAAAAGAGAAGATATGCAGTTATAATGCATTTGTAATCACATGCTGACTAAAGCCCCTTCCTCGTGGTTGCACCTCCTTGGTGCAACCACGATACGGAAAAGTGTGAGATGGCTCGAAATCCAGACATGAAATGTTGTAATTTTACAACATAAAACCGTCAAATTTACATTATGCTGAGATTTCAACACCAACAAACAAATGAACCGCAAAAGCAATAAATTATAAGATTTATAACCAAACGAATCGGTTTTTCATTGAAATATTCTGCTTTGGACGTCAAAAGATCGGCCACCACACATTAGTTTCTTTAATTGACGTCACAAAAAAATCTCTATATTTTGGTAAATTAGCCACCAGTGGCAACGGACGCTTCAGAGCATGTCGTGCTGACAAAAGTAGTCGCTCGGCCCCAAGGCTAGAGCAATGGAGGAATGCAATGTCTCTTTATGACCCTACGCTTGAGAAGGATAACTGTGGATTCGGTTTAATCGCCCACACAGAAGGCGAAACCAGTCACAAACTTGTCCGACTCGCGATTTCGGCGTTGGATCGCATGCAGCACAGAGGCGGGATTGCCGCCGATGGCAAGACCGGTGACGGTTGCGGCTTGTTGATGCAAAAGCCAGATAGTTTTTTTCGCGCCGTCGCGGAAGATAAAGGATGGAACCTGGGTCGCCAGTATGCCGTAGGCATGCTGTTCCTGAATCCGGACCCCATTATCGCCGAACAGATCCGCCAGATCACCAATGAAGAACTGGAAAAAGAAACCCTCAGCCTGGTCGGCTGGCGGGAAGTTCCGGTAAACCCCAATGTGCTGGGAGAAATCGCTAAGGCCTCCCTGCCGCGCATCGAGCAGGTGTTCGTCAATGCCCCGACCGGCTGGTCGAGCAATGATCTGGAGCGACGCCTCTATATAGTGCGCCGCCGTATCGAAAAGCGAGTCAACGACGAATACTTCTATGTGGTCAGCCTGTCCAACCTGGTGATGACCTACAAGGGCCTGTGCATGCCCGCCGACCTGCCCCGGTTCTACCTGGATCTGGCGGATATCCGCATGCAATCGGCCATCTGTGTGTTCCACCAGCGCTTCTCGACCAATACCCAGCCGCGCTGGCCGCTGGCCCAGCCGTTCCGCTTCCTGGCACATAACGGTGAAATCAACACCATAGGCGGCAACCGTCAGTGGGCCCAGGCACGATCCTACAAGTTTGTATCGCCCCTGCTGCCCGACCTGAAAGAAGCGGCCCCCTATGTCAACACCCAGGGTTCCGACTCCTCCAGCCTGGATAACATGCTTGAGCTGTTCCTGGCTGGCGGCATGGACCTGTTCCGTGCCATGCGCCTGCTGATCCCGCCCGCCTGGCAGAAAAACCCGGCGATGGACGAAGATCTGCGCGCCTTCTACGACTTCAATTCCATGCACATGGAGCCCTGGGACGGCCCGGCCGGCATCGTGATGTCCGATGGCCGCTTCGCCGCCTGTGCCCTGGACCGTAATGGTCTGCGCCCGGCCCGCTTCGTGCGCACCAAAGATGGCTTTATCACCCTGGCCTCGGAAATCGGGATCTGGGACTACACCCCCGACGAAGTGCTGGAAAAAGGCCGGGTCGGCCCGGGTGAACTCTTTGTGGTCGATACCACTTCCGGCAAGACCTGGACCAGTTTCGAAATCGACGACGATCTCAAGACCCGCCATCCCTACAAGGAGTGGATGACCAAGCACAAGCGCCGTCTGACCCGTTTCGAAGATCTGCCTGACGACCAAGCCGGACAGGCAGAAATGGACGAAGTGACTCTGCGTACCTATCAGAAACAGTTCGGCTATTCGATGGAAGAGCTGGATCAAGTGATCCGGGTAATGGGTGAAAACGGCCAGGAAGCTGTCGGCTCCATGGGTGACGATGCCCCCATGGCGGTACTCTCCAGCCGTGCCCGCTCCGTTTATGACTATTTCCGGCAGATGTTTGCCCAGGTGACCAACCCGCCGATCGATCCGCTGCGGGAAAATCACGTCATGTCGCTGGCCACCATGATCGGCCGCGAGCAAAACGTCTTTAACGAGACCCATGGCCATGCCCACCGGGTGCAGTTTGATTCCCCCATACTACTGTACTCCGACTTCCATCAGCTGCTGGGACTGGAACAGACCCACTACAAACACAGCGTACTCGATCTGAACTATGCTGCCGAAGAAGGGCTGGAAGCGGCCATCCGCCGTCTGTGCGCCGAGGCCGTTGCCGAAGTGCGCGACGGCACCGTGCTGCTGGTGCTGTCCGATCGCAACATCGCCAAGGACAAACTGCCTATCCCGGCGGCCATGGCGGTGGGTGCCGTGCAGCGCACCCTGGTGGACAACGATCTGCGCTGCGACTCCAACATTATCGTGGAAACCGCCAGCACCCGGGATCCGCACCAGTTCGCCGTGCTGCTCGGCTTTGGCGCCACCGCCATCTATCCCTACCTGGCCTACGAAACCCTGGGCCGCATGGTCACCGATGGTGTGCTGAAAATGCCGCTGCGCGAAGCCCTGCTGAATTTCCGCAACAGCATCGACAAAGGCCTGTACAAGGTGATGTCCAAGATGGGCATCAGCACCGTCGCCTCCTACCGTTGTTCCCAGCTGTTCGAAGCCATCGGCCTCCATCAGGATGTGGTCGAGCTGTGCTTCAAGGGCGTATCCAGCCGGGTGCAGGGCGCCAGCTTCGAAGACTTCCAGCAGGACCTGTTCAACCTGAGCCGCGTCGCCTGGATTGCCCGCAAGCCCCTCAACCAGGGCGGCCTGCTCAAGTATGTACATGACGGCGAATACCACAGCTATAACCCGGATGTGGTCAACAGCCTGCAACAAGCGGTGCGCTCCGGCAGCTATGAGGATTACCGGACCTACGCCAAGCTGGTGAACGAACGTCCGGTCGCCATGCTGCGCGATTTGCTGCAGGTAAAAACCAGCGGCCAGGCCAGCCTGTCGCTGGATCAGGTTGAGCCGGCTTCGGATCTGTTCCCCCGCTTCGACAGCGCCGCCATGTCCATCGGCGCCCTGGGTCCGGAAGCTCACGAATCCCTGGCCATCGCCATGAACCGCCTCGGCGGCCAGAGCAACTCGGGTGAGGGCGGCGAGGATCCCCGCCGCTTCAACAGCCTGAGAAACTCCAAGATCAAGCAGGTGGCTTCCGGCCGCTTCGGCGTTACTCCCCATTACCTGATGAATGCCGAAGTCATTCAGATCAAGGTAGCCCAGGGTGCCAAGCCCGGTGAGGGCGGCCAGCTGCCCGGCCACAAGGTGACCGCCGAAATCGCCAAGCTGCGTTATGCGGTACCCGGCGTGACCCTGATTTCACCGCCGCCGCACCATGATATTTACTCCATCGAGGATTTGGCTCAGCTGATCTTCGATATCAAGCAGATCAACCCCAGCTGCCTGGTATCGGTCAAGCTGGTCTCCGAACCCGGTGTCGGTACCATCGCCACCGGTGTGGCCAAGGCCTATGCGGACCTGATCACCATCTCCGGCTACGACGGCGGTACCGGTGCCAGTCCCTTGTCGTCGGTGAAATACGCCGGCTCGCCCTGGGAGCTGGGTCTGGCCGAGACTCAACAGGCGCTGGTGGCCAACGGCCTGCGTCACAAGGTCCGGTTGCAGGTCGACGGTGGCCTGAAAACCGGCCTGGATATCGTCAAGGCCGCTATCCTCGGCGCCGAGAGCTTCGGCTTCGGCACCGGCCCCATGGTGGCCCTGGGCTGTAAATACCTGCGCATTTGTCATCTGAACAACTGCGCCACCGGGGTGGCCACCCAGGATGACAAGCTGCGCAAGGAGCACTTCCTTGGCCTGCCGGAAATGGTCGAGAACTACTTCAAGTTCATCGCCGAGGAAACCCGTGAGCTGATGGCCCAACTGGGGGTCGCCAAGCTGACCGACCTGATCGGCCGCACCGATCTGCTCGACATCATGCCCGGCCTGACCGCCAAGCAACAGAAGCTGGATCTGTCCGGCATCATTGTCAAACCCGAGCCCAAGCCGGGCCTGGGTGTGTTCTGCCAGGAAAGCAACCCCGGCTTCGACAAGGGCCCGCTCAACCTCAAGATCGTCGAGGATACCCTGGCCGCGGTCGAGAACAGTGCCGGTGGTGATTACTATTACGCCATCCGCAACACCGATCGCTCCGTGGGCGCCCGCCTGTCTGGTGAAATCGCCAAGCGCCACGGCAACCAGGGCATGGCCGCCGATCCGATACGGATCCACCTGGACGGTACCGCCGGACAGAGCTTTGGGGTATGGAACGCCGGCGGCCTGGAGCTGATCCTTACCGGCGATGCCAACGACTATGTGGGCAAGGGGATGACCGGCGGCAAGCTGGTCGTCAGATCTCATGTGGGTGTGTCTTTCCGCTCCCATGAAGCCACCTTGGTCGGCAACACCTGCCTGTACGGTGCCACCGGTGGTCACCTGTACGTCGCGGGCCGGGCCGGCGAACGCTTCGCGGTGCGCAACTCGGGTGCCATCGCCGTGGTCGAAGGCCTGGGCGATAACGGTTGTGAATACATGACCAGCGGCATAGTGACAGTACTGGGTCGCACCGGGGTGAACTTCGCCGCCGGTATGACGGGCGGTTTTGCCTATGTACTGGATGAAGACGATGACTTCCACCTCAGGACCAACTATGAACTGGTCGAGTTGCTGGGTCTCGACGAGCTGGTGATCCATCAGGAGCACCTGCGCGGCATCATCACCCAACATCTGCAGGAAACAGGCAGCGAACGGGCACAGCATATCTTGGCCAAATTTGACCAATATCTGCCCAAGTTCAAGCTGGTCAAGCCTAAATCCAGCGATGTTAAATCCCTGTTGGGCCACCAGAGCCGCTCTACCGCAGAGCTGCGGGTCCATGCGCAGTAAAGGAAAATAGTGATGAGCCAGAACGTATTTCAGTTTATAGACGTACAACGTGTCGACCCGCCCAAGAAGGCGATCGGCACCCGTAAAATCGAGTTCGTGGAGATCTACGAACCCTTTTCCGACAGCCAGGCCCAGATGCAGGCCGATCGCTGCCTGGATTGCGGGAACCCTTACTGCGAATGGAAATGTCCGGTACATAACTACATTCCCAACTGGCTGAAGCTGGCCAACGAGGGACGCATCTTCGAGGCAGCGGATCTGTGCCACCAGACCAACAGCCTACCCGAGGTCTGTGGCCGGGTCTGCCCCCAGGACCGGCTGTGTGAAGGCTCCTGTACCCTCAACGATCAGTTCGGCGCCGTGACTATCGGTAATATCGAAAAATATATTACCGACAAGGCGTTCGAGATGGGCTGGCGGCCGGACATGTCCCATGTGGTGAAGAATGACAAGAAGGTCGCGGTGATCGGCGCCGGCCCGGCCGGCCTGGCCTGTGCCGATATCCTGGTACGCAACGGTGTCACCCCCGTGGTGTTCGATCGCTACCCGGAAATCGGTGGCCTGCTGACCTTCGGTATCCCCTCCTTCAAGCTGGAGAAATCGGTGATGTCCCGTCGCCGGGAAATCTTCGAGGAAATGGGCATAGAGTTCCGCCTGGAAACCGAAATCGGCAAGGATGTCAGCTTCCAGTCGCTGCTGGACGACTATGACGCCGTGTTCCTGGGTGTCGGCACCTATAAGTACATGCGGGCAGGCCTGGCTAATGAGGATGCGAACGGCGTGTTCGATGCCCTGCCGTTCCTGATCTCCAACGCCAACCGGGTGCTGGGTTTCGAGAAACAGGCATCCGACTATATCGATATGAGCGGCAAGCGGGTGGTGGTACTGGGTGGCGGCGACACCGCCATGGACTGCGTGCGTACCTCTATCCGCCAGAATGCGGCCAACGTGGTCTGTGCCTATCGTCGGGACGAGGCCAACATGCCCGGTTCCCGTCGTGAGGTGCAGAATGCCCGGGAAGAAGGGGTGAACTTCATGTTCAACCTGCAGCCCACCGGCATTCAGGTGGATGCCGACGGCAAGGTCACCGGCGTGGAAGTGGTCACCACCCAGCTGGGTGAACCTGATGCCAACGGCCGCCGTCGTCCCGAGCCGGTCGCCGGCTCCGAGCAGGTGCTGCCCGCCGATGCGGTGATCATGGCGTTCGGTTTCCAGCCCCATGACCAGCCCTGGCTCAAGGACCATGATATCCAGGCAGACAGTTCCGGACGCATCGTCGCCCCCGAACAGGCCGACTTTGCCTATCAGACCAGCAACCCGAAAATCTTCGCCGGCGGCGACGCCGTGCGCGGTTCGGATCTGGTGGTCACCGCCATCGCCGAAGGCCGCAAGGCCGCCGAAGGCATCATGGACTATATCGGGGTGTAAGCGCGCTTCATCTCAGTAGCAAAGGCCGCTCATCGAGTGGCCTTTTTTTATGATGACTGCAAAATAGCCCTCACCAAAGCAGCCGGACAAAGGGCCCGCTCCGCCGACCCGCCGTGAATCCACCCATGGAGGCTCGGCCGCGCCATCCATGGCGCGGATGGTCGGCTGAGCAGATCCCTTTATCCTCCTGGGAGCACCGGCGTCGCCTGTGGGCACCGTCTCTGGACAACTCAGAGCCCAGAAAGAAGCAACAGAGAACGGCTCCCACAACCGTGACATACCAGGGCCGAAAAGTACTCCTGCCGTTCCGGCATTACCGCCATCCCTAGCGGTCAGATGTCATGTGCTGAGCGTACATGGGGCGAGCTTGCTTGCCGTGACGAGTTGTTTCAGCCTGACCGAACATCCAGTGAATATTCGCAGCAGGATGAAACGAAGAGTGTCATTAATCTGGGGCCGGTCGATGGAGCTGGCCCTTTGTCCGACGTTTACACAGTAATGAAATAAATCATCTTTTGTGTTCTTGGTATCAACACATGCTCAGATGTTTACTCAGATTGATATGAGAAGAGTGCCTTCAAATCGAACTCAGATCGGCCTTTTGTGTCTATGGTGGTAAACTCCCCATTATTTTCTTTGTGGGAGAATCCCTTATGACTATCGGCATTATTGGCGCCATGGAACAGGAAGTGGCCGAACTAAGAACCCAGCTGGGCAACCCCAATACCGTCACCGTCGCCGGCTGCGAGTTTTACCAGGGTAACCTAGCGGGCAAAGAGGTGGTGATCACCCGCTCCGGCATCGGCAAGGTCGCCGCCAGCATGGCCACCACCCTGCTGCTGGAACGCTTTCAGCCCGACTGCGTGATCAACACCGGTTCCGCCGGCGGCTTCGATCCCATCCTCCATGTGGGCGACGTGGTGGTATCCAGCGAAGTACGCTTCCATGACGTGGACGTCACCGCCTTTGGTTATGAAGCCGGGCAAATGGCCCAGCAGCCGGCCGCCTTTGTCGCCGATCAGGCGCTGATCGATCTGGCGAAACAGTGCCTGGCAGAACAGGCAGAGATCAACTCGGCGGTGGGCCTTATCTGCACCGGCGATCAATTTATGCACCGGGAAGATCAGCTGCAGAAGGCCGTTACCCAGTTCCCCACCATGAAGGCCTGCGAAATGGAGGCCGCGGCCATCGCCCAGGTCTGCCATCAATTCAACGTGCCTTTCGTGGTGGTCCGCGCCCTGTCGGACATCGCCGGCAAGGAACAGGCCGAATCCTTCGAAGCCTTTTTAGCAGTGGCCGCCCGCCATTCCTCAAAAATGGTGCTGGCCATGCTGGCCCGACTAGAAGGCTGAGCCGGATGCGCCTGGTCAAACCGGGGCCGGTCAACCGGCTGCTTGTCGCACTGCTGCTGCCTGTCCAGCCGGTTGCGGCGGAGGAAGCCAGGCGTATTGTCAGCCTGACGCCCCATATCACCGAGATGCTCTATGCGATAGGGGCCGGCGAGCAGGTAGTGGCGACAGACGAAGCCAGCGACTACCCGGCCGAAGCCCGTGCCCTGCCCAAGGTGGCCAACTACCGCTCCCTGAACCTGGAACAGATCCTGGCCCTGCGGCCGGATCTGGTGGTTGCCTGGCAAAGCGCCCAGGCCCTGCAGGTTCAGCCACTGGAAAAACTGGGCATCCCCGTTGCCTTCTCCGAGCCGAAAAACCTGCTGAGCCTGGCCGATGAGCTGGAATATCTGGGCGAGCTCACCGGTCACCGGGAGCAGGCCCGGGAAGTGGCCCTCGACTACCGTCAACAGCTGGCACAACTCGAAGCCGAGTATAGTCATAAGATGCCGGTCTCCGTGTTTTATCAGCTCGGCTCTCCCCCCTTGATGTCGGTCAACGCCAGCACCTGGATGGGCCAGGCGGTGAAGCTCTGCGGCGGCACCAATATCCTGGCTGATAGCCCGATCCCCTATCCCCAGGTCGGTACCGAATTTGTGCTGATGCAGGATCCCCAGGTGATATTGGGAGAAAGTACCGACCAGCTGCTGAGCCTGTGGCAGCAATGGCCGGAGCTGCAGGCGGTGCGTCATGGTCAGTTGTGGCCGGTGGATACGGTGCGACTGCACCGCTTTACCCCGCGTACGCCGACGGGCATCCGAGACTTGTGCGAAAAGCTCGAGCTGGCAAGACAACACCCCGTCTCGCCACCATGACATGATGGTGCCTCCCCTCAGTCCTCACATACAAGGGCGCACCTATTTTTTGAGGTAAAGACAATTGCCACCGCTGGTTGATTCCGTGTTCTACTGGAGTGATTTATTCGGCACCGCCGTATTCGCCTTCTCGGGCGTGCTGGTGGCGGGCCGGCTGCGCATGGACGGCTTTGGGGTAATTGTGCTGGCGGCGGTCACCGCCATCGGCGGCGGCACCATCAGGGATCTGATTATCGGCGCCGAACAGGTGTTCTGGGTAGCCGACTCCGTCTATCTGTGGGTGATACTGGTCACCGCCTTGCTGGGGCAGTATATCGCCCGGCTGCCCCGGCGCCTGCCCTGGTATATGTTACCCCTGGCCGATGCCTTCGGGCTGGCGCTGTTTACCATTATCGGTACCGAGAAGGCCCTGTCCCACGGCACCTCGGAAATGGTGGCGGTGGTGATGGGAGTAATGACCGGGGTCGCCGGCGGCATGATCCGGGATGTGCTGGCACGGGAAGTGCCTATGGTGCTACAGCGGGAAATCTACGCCACCGCCTGTATTCTCGGCGGCATCCTCTACACAGGCGCCCTGGCCCTGAACCTGGCGCCGCTGCTAGCCACCCTGGCAGGCATGATCGGCACCTTTGCGCTGCGGGTGGCGGCCATTCGCTGGCACCTGTCCCTGCCGGCCTTTTCCCTGCATAGATAAAAAAGGCCTCTAAGAGGCCTTTCATGATATTAAGCGACCGTCACCCGGGCAAACTTGCGCTTACCGACCTGATAGACCGCCTGGCCGGCGCTCACCACCAGCTTGCCGTCCTCCAGCTTTTCGCCGTCCTGCTTGACCGCCCCCTGCTTGATCATGCGCAGGGCTTCGGAGGTCGAGCCCACCAGCCCCGCATCTTTCAAGAGGTTGGCGATGGCGATGCCTTCCTCCCCGGCCGTCAGGGTCACCTCGGCGATATCCTCGGGGATGGCATTTTTCTGGAAACGCAGCACAAAATCCTGATGGGCCTGCTCGGCGGCGGCCTCGTCGTGATAGCGGCTGATGATTTCCTTGGCCAGCAGGATCTTGATATCTCGCGGGTTGACGCCCTCGGCCACCTGATCCCGCAGGCTGGCCAGTTCGTCCAGGCTGCGGCGGGAAAGCAGCTCGAAGTAGCGCCACATCAGCTCATCGGACAGCGACATGATTTTGCCGAACATCTGTTCCGGAGCCTCGTCCACGCCGATATAGTTACCGGCGGACTTGGACATCTTTTTCACCCCGTCCAGACCTTCCAGCAGCGGCATGGTCAATACCACCTGAGCCGGCTGCCCCGCCTCCTTCTGCAGCTCACGACCCATTAGCAGGTTGAATTTCTGATCCGTACCGCCCAGTTCCACATCGGCCTTCAAGGCCACCGAATCATAGCCCTGCAGCAACGGATACATAAATTCATGAATGGCGATAGACTGACCCGAAGCATAGCGCTTTTTAAAATCATCCCGCTCCAGCATGCGGGCGACCGTCAGCTTGGAGGCCAGCTTGATCATCCCGGTGGCACCCAGTTCGGCCAGCCAGCTGGAGTTATAGACGATCTGGGTTTTATTGGGATCAAGCACTTTAAAAGCTTGTTCGGCATAGGTTTTGGCATTGTCGGCCACCTGTTCGGCGGTCAGTGGCGGACGGGTGCTGTTCTTGCCGGAAGGATCACCCACCTGGGCGGTAAAATCCCCGATCAGCAGCAATACCTCATGGCCCAGATCCTGGAACTGGCGCAGCTTGTTGAGGATGACCGTATGACCCAGGTGAATATCCGGCGCCGTGGGATCCATGCCCAGCTTGATCCGTAACGGGCGGCCTTCCTTCAATTTGGCGATCAGCTCTTCTTCGACCAGTATCTCTTCGGCACCACGTTTAATTTCCGCTAATGCCGCTGCCAGCTGGGACATGACGGTTTTACTCCTATGCTAAAAATTGGGCAAATCAAAGAGGCATATTACTGGAATGGCGGATAAATTGGAAAGCCTGTAAACTTCCCGCAAGATTCAGGGAAGCATTCTCAGTGGCTGTGACCAAACTATTTCAATTACTGCCCAAAGGGCACAAGATAGCTATCGGTATCGTAAGCGGCCTTATGGGGCTGTTGCTGTTGCTTCCAGATGAGGCAGACTCCATCCGCCAGGGCAGCACGACCGCACACTCCCCCCAAATTCGGCAGCCGACACCAACGCCTGCCCCCCAGCCGGCAGAGCGACCGGCAAACACCCGGGAGATCTCGATCACCATTGCCCCAGGCGATAATCTTTCGACTATTTTTGCCCGACAGGGACTGCCTTCCGGCCTGCTGCATGAAATTGACTTGCTGGGCGAGCCTGGAGACAACCTGAAAAAGATCCACCCCGGCGAACAGATCACCCTGGTGTATGATGCCGACGATCGGTTCGCAGCGCTGATATATCCGGTTGATGTCGCCCAGACCCTGGAAATACGTCAGACCCCCCAAGGCCTGCAAAGCAATATGCTCACCAACGAACTGGAACAACGCATCCAGCACACCCAGGCTGAGGTCAGCTCGAACTTCTGGAACGCCGCCGCCGGGGCCGGTTTAAATCCCACCCAGATACTGCATCTGGCGGCCATGTTTGCCTGGGATCTGGATTTTGCCTTGGATATTCGCACCGGCGACCGTTTTGCCGTGCTCTTTGAGCGGAGCTACAAGGAGGGCGAAGCTGTTGCCGATGGCCCTATCCTCGCCGCCGAATTTGTTAACCAGGAGCGTATTTACCAGGCGGTTCGCCATACGGATGGCAACTACTACTCCCCCGAAGGACGCGCCATGCGCAAAAGCTTTTTACGGGCTCCGGTTAACTTTACCCATATCAGCTCCAACTTTAATCCCCGCCGCCTGCATCCGGTCACCGGCCAGATCCGAGCCCACAACGGTATCGACTATGCGGCCCGCACCGGCACCCCCGTGATGGCGGCCGGCAACGGCGTGGTGCTGGAATCCGGCTACAGCCAGTTCAACGGCAACTATGTGGTTATCCGTCATGACGGCACCTACCTGACCAAATACCTTCATCTGCATAAGCGCATGGTAAAAAAAGGCCAGAGGGTGAAACAGGAAGAGCAGATAGGCACGGTCGGTGCCACCGGCCGGGTAACCGGCCCCCACTTGCACTACGAATTCCTGGTAAATGGGGTGCACAAGGATCCCAAAACCGTGATCCTGCCCCATGCTCCAGTGCTCCCCCATGCCGAGCTGGTCAAGTTCAGGCCTCAAGCCCAACGGCTACTGGCCCGGCTCACTCAGGCAAGCGACACCATGCTGGTCAGCAACAGGCCATCCGAGTGAGTGCCGTTCATGACCGAGGAAGCTGGGACTGGTGGTTAGCCAAGGCGAAAGTCAGCCAGCGCCGCCAGCCAGCTCTGCCACCGGCCGGCTGTTTGCGCTAACTCGGCGTCGGTATAGGGCAGGGCCGGATGCTGGCCCCAGACCGGGCCCGGCCAGGCCGCATCCGAGCGAAAACGGGCGACATGGTGCAGATGCAGCTGAGGCACCACATTCCCCAGGGCTGCGACATTAATCTTGTCGGGGGTGAGATATTGCTCCATCAGCCCACCAATGGCGCTGGATTCTTTGATCAGCTGCCCCTGCTCTGCCGCCGTCAACCAGTGGATCTCCCTGATACCGTTCCGTTTAGGTACCAGGATCAACCAGGGATAGCGGCTGTCCCTGGCCAGCAGTACCCGACTTAGCGGCAGATCGCCCAATACCAGGGTATCGGCCTGCAATTGCGGATGCAGCACAAACTCGGCCATGGACTCAGGCTCCGAAGCGGGTGTTCAGATAAGCGATAATGTCCATCGACTCATACAACCAGTGATAGTTGCCCTGCTCATCTTCTATACGTAGGCAAGGCACCATACGCTGACCACCACCGGCCAGCAGGCTCTGCAGGTGCTCGGACTCATTGGTATCGAATTCCTGCAGCTCAAGACCCAGATTGGCCATCGCCGCCTTGACCCGCTGGCAATAGGGACACCAGGGCTTTTGATAAAGGGCCAGCTGCCCGGCATCGGCAACCCGGGGCAAGCTGCCACCGGCATTGGCATCGCCCTTAAACCAATCGAACAAAGACATAAGTCGCCTTAGACAGAGAACGAGGAACCACAACCGCAGGTACTGGTTGCGTTGGGGTTGGTCACTAGGAAGCGGGAGCCCTCCAGGCCTTCAATATAATCGACGGTACCGCCCACCAGGTACTGCAGGCTCATTGCATCCACCACCATGATAACGCCGTTTTTTTCGACTATGGTATCGCCGTCGTTGGTTTTCTCATCGAAGGTGAAGCCATACTGAAAGCCGGAACAGCCCCCACCGGTAATATAGACCCGGAGCTTGAGTTCGGGATTCTCTTCCTCAAGGATCAGGGCCTTGATCTTGTTTGCTGCCGAATCACTCATCTGGATCGGCAAGGGTACTGCATCGCTCATCACAACCTCGTTTATATGGTGTCGACCAAAATTATCTAATACCCGAGTAATCAGTTCAAGTATTGCCCGGCCATGCCAGCCTGAATGTTTTATTGCCCCGGCCATCCAGCTCCAGCAATAGCTCAAGCTGTCGTCCCTCGGCATCCGCCGGTAGCTGCAGGTTGCCGGTCAGGATCTGAAAATACTGGAAGTCCAGCAGCAGCGGCGCCAACCCCAGAGCTTGTTCACTCAGAGCCACTATCTCACCTTGCTGCCTCGCTTGCACCCTGATCCTGGCCCGGCCGGTGATCCTGCCCCCCTTTCCCTCCGGCTGCAACAGCACCAGACGGAACAGGAACTTGCCCGTATCCGGCAGGGACGTAATCTCGCCCTCGGTCAGCATCAGCTCTTGTGCCCCGCCCGGTGCCAGCACCTGTCGATATAACACCAACTGCTGGGCCTGTTCGGCGAGCAGCTTGTCCTGCTCCAGCAACCGGGCTTGCAGGCTGCCCTGGGCGCTCAGCAAGGCCTGATACTCGACTTGGCCCTGCAGCAAGGCCTGCCGGGTGCCGGCCTCCTGCCGTTGTACTGCCGACAGGGCTTGCCCTCTATCCTGATAGCGCAACCAGAGGTAGCCTGCGGCTATGGCTAATAACAGGTTCGCCAGCAATGAATAGGTCAGCCATCTGGCCAACATATTGTTTTTCATCGAGCCCCTTCCCCACAACATATGAAGCCACATTGTGCCAAATTAGCCATAGCCACTACCAGCCTGATGGTCGGATTCTAGTATGAGCCGCTTTTTGTTATAGTCCTGACACCCGGCAGCTGACCTGCCTTCAGTCTGTACCCTATTACAAAGGATGTCTTGAAATGTCCAAGTCTGACGATTTATTTGCCAAAGCACAGCGACTGATCCCCGGTGGCGTTAACTCACCGGTACGTGCCTTTAGCGGTGTCGGCGGCACCCCCCTCTTTATCGAGCGGGCCGACGGCGCCTACCTATATGATGTGGACGGCCGGTCCTATGTAGACTACGTGGGCTCCTGGGGCCCCATGATCCTTGGTCATAACAGCCCGGTGGTGCGCCAGGCGGTTATCGATGCCGCCGAACGCGGCCTGAGCTATGGCGCCCCGACCGGCGTTGAAGTGGACATGGCCGAGCTGGTGTCACGCCTGGTGCCCTCGATGGAACAGGTACGCATGGTCAACTCAGGAACAGAAGCCACCATGAGCGCCATCCGTCTGGCCCGCGGTTTTACCGGCCGCGACAAGATCGTCAAATTTGAGGGCTGTTACCACGGCCATGCGGATTGCCTGCTGGTCAAGGCCGGCTCCGGTGCCCTCACCCTGGGCCAGCCCAATTCCCCCGGGGTACCGGCCGATTTCGCCAAGCACACCCTGACCTGCACTTTTAACGATTTGGGCTCGGTCAGGGCCGCCTTCGCCGCCGCCCCCCGGGAGATCGCCTGTATCATAGTCGAGCCGGTGGCCGGCAATATGAACTGTATTCCGCCCGAGCCCGGCTTCCTGCAAGGCCTGCGGGAGATCTGCGATCAATACGGCGCCCTGCTGATATTTGATGAAGTAATGTGTGGTTTCCGCGCGTCGCTGGGGGGGGCCCAGGCCCACTACGACGTCAAACCGGACCTGACGACCCTCGGCAAGGTGATCGGTGGTGGCATGCCGGTCGGGGCCTTCGGTGGCCGCAGAGAGGTGATGGAGCATATGGCACCGACCGGTCCCGTATACCAGGCCGGCACCCTGTCGGGCAACCCGGTTGCCATGGCTGCCGGCCTCGCCACCCTGGGTGAAATCACCAAGCCAGGCGTGTATGAAACCCTCAATACCAAAACCCAGGCACTGGTGGACGGCTTACAGGCCGCCGCCGACAAACATGGCATACCCTTTACCACCAACCGGGTCGGGGCCATGTTCGGCTTTTTCTTCACCGAAGAGAAAAGCATCAGCCGCTACGAGCAGGTCACCCGCTGCGATCTGGAGGCCTTCAAGCGTTTCTTCCATCTGATGCTGGAGCAAGGCGTTTATCTGGCACCCAGTGCCTTTGAGGCCGGCTTTATGTCCCTCGCCCATGGCGAGCAGGAGCTCGCCCATACCCTGGCCGCCGCCGACAAGGCGTTTGCGGCCCTGAAGGGCTAAACTCACTCGGGCCGCTGGATTTCCACCAGCGGTCCTTCCAGCAACTCAACGCTGTTTCCGTCCGGATCCAGAATAAACACATAGCGGCTACAGGTTTGTCCCTTTACCGGCGATGGCTTGTCGACCAGCATCCCCGTTCCGTACAGGGCGTCCAGCGCCTTGTCCAGATCATCCACCTGCAAGGCAAAATGCCTCAATCCCAGCCGGAAGCCACTGGCCCAGGGAGGAACCGACAACTCGGGCTCATCTTCGGGCCGGAAACAATACAGCTCCAGCAAGGCCTGCCCCAGACGCAGATGGCAGATCTGCAAACTGCCGGCCTCGTCCTGCCAGCGGTATACCGGCTCAAAGCCCAACCCCTTGTAGAACCCTTCGGCAACCGACAGGTCACGCACACTCAGGGTCACATGATGAAAGTAAAACATGACACATCCTCCATGTTCCTATTCATCAGCATATACAGAGTTTGGCTATTTAACCTCGATTGAGCCGATAAAGAGGGCGAACGGAAGAGAACAGGATACAAAAGGATCTCATTGCCGGTATCCAGACGGTACCCTGTGAACCGGCGGAGGAAAACATGCTGGGGTGAGTATCACCATGCCCTTCCGACGGTAGCAGACCGATCCGAAGAGCATGATGAAGAGGGGTTAACGGGCGAAATTAAAGATATCCCTTAACCAATCGCTGACCGGCTGCTCGAATGTCCCCTGTTGAATGGGGCTTTGTTGGTAACAATCCCGCACTCCCGACAGGCGCGCCGCTTCGGCCGGTAACAACCGGGTTTGCTCACAGCGGGGATCCGCCGGCACCCCATCCTGTACCGCAAAGTTAACCTGATCGATGCCGGGCGGCACCGTCAGCTCGAGCGAATCGACGCCCCGCTCGTCCAGGTAGCGGCTATACACCCGCAGGGCGCCGCTGGAGCCGGTGAGTCCGGTAACGCCGTTATTGTCCCGGCCTATCCAGCTGGTCACCAGCTCTTCGTTGTCGAGCCCCGCATACCAGGTGTCACGCAGATCATTGGTGGTGCCTGTCTTGCCTGCCATCACCCGGTTGGGGAAGCGGGCCGCCAGATGAGCTGCGGTGCCATTGGCGACCACCTTGGTCATGCCATAGAGGGCCAGATAGCCGGCCTCCGGCTCCATTACCTGAGTGGCAGTCGGCGCATGCTGATAGATAAGCTCGCCCTGCTCGTCCTGTATCGCCCGGATGGAGGTCAACGGCTGGTACAGTCCCTGGTTGGCCAGGGTCAGGTACATCTGGTTGACTTCATAGGGCGTCAGCTCCAGGGTTCCCAGCATCAGGGAGGGATAGGCCTGGATCGGCTGCTGAACCCCCAGCCGCTTGAGGTTATCAACCACCTTGTCCAGCCCGATGGACATGCCCAGGTTCACCGTCGGCACGTTCAGCGACTTGGCCAGGGCATCGATCAGCATCACCTGGCCACGGAACTTGCGATCATAGTTATTGGGTTTCCATACCTGTCCGCCGTTGCTACGCAGGGTAATGGGCTCGTCCTTGATCGGGCTGGCCAGGGTATAGCCGTTGGCCAGCGCCGCCGCATAGACCGCCGGCTTGATCAGCGAGCCGATTTGACGCCGTGCCGCCAGCGCCCGGTTAAAGCCAGCAAAGCTGGGATCGGCCCCGCCGACCAGGGCACTGACCTCTCCCTTGCGCCAGTTGGATACTACCATCGCCGCTTCCAGATCGTCACGCCTGGTGTTAGCCTTCAGCCGCTTGACCTCCTCCTGCACCGCCTGCTCGGCCGCGTGCTGGGCGATGGGATCCAGGCTGCTGAATATTTTTATCCCCGACTGGCTGAGAAACTCGGCGCCGAAGCGCTCGCGTAATTCCTCGCGCAACAGCCCCATAAACGCCGGGGTGCGGCCATAGCCCATGCGGCCCCGCTCGATCGGCTGCAAGGCCGCGTCGCTGGCCTGCTCGTAGGTGTCACGGTCGATATGGCCCTCGTTGGCCAGCAGGCGCAGCACCAGATCACGACGTTCCTTGGCCCGCTCCGGATTACGCCAGGGATCGTAGAAAGAGGGTCCCTTGACCAGGGCCACCATCAGCGCCACCTGATCGGCGGTCAGCTCGCCCAGCGGCAGGCCAAAGTAGAAATAACTGGCCAGGCCAAAGCCATAGACGCCCTGGCTGCCATTCTGTCCCAGGTAGACTTCGTTCAGATAGGCTTCGAGGATTTCATCCTTGCTGTAGCGGAAATCGATGATCACCGCCATATAGGCTTCCTGGATCTTGCGCCAGATGCTGCGATCCTGGGTCAGGAAAAAGTTCTTGGCCAGCTGCTGGGTCAGGGTACTGCCCCCCTGTACGGTGCGGCCCGCCTTGATATTCACCACCAGGGCCCGCAGTATGGCCAGCGGCGACACCCCATCATGTTGGTAAAAGTCCTTGTCTTCCACCGTCAGCAGGGCGGTGATCAGCAAGGGCGGTACCTGTTCCAGCCGGACCAGCAGGCGATCTTCCCTTTTTTCTACATTCAGTCGGTCGAGCAGCACCGGATCCATGCGGGCATACCCCAGTTCGCGACCATTCTCTGCATTCTGCATCTTTTTCAGGCGTTGACCCTCAAAGGTCAATGCAATCGGGCGCGCCTCTTCCGGACCATCGGCGAAATTGAACGGCCGGCGATGGACTTCGATACGGTTGTTCGCGGCCGAATATTCACCGGGCCGGGTCGGATCGCCTACCTTGCGGTAATTCAGCATCTGCAATTCGCGCAGCATCTGCTGGTAAGACAGCTTTTGCCCGGGAAACAACTCCAGGGGACGGCTGTATACCAGTGCCGGCAAGGCCCATTTCTGGCCTTCGAAGCGACTCTTGACCTTGCCGTCCAGATAAATACCGAACACGCCCATCAACACCGCCCCTACCAGGCCGAGTTTGATGAATAATCCCCACCAGGAGCGGCGTTTCGCTACCGGCTTCTTGGTTGATTTTTTGGTTCTGCTCTGTTTTGCCATAATCAGTGTTTCATCTGTCTCTTGGTGTGCCGGGTCGGGGCGGTATTGGCCGGATCATCGGGCCATACATGCTTGGGATAGCGCCCCTTCATTTCCTTTTGAACTTCACGATAGGAGCCGGCCCAAAAGGCAGCCAGATCCCGGGTTATCTGTAACGGCCGGCGAGCCGGCGATAACAGCTCCAGCACCAGTTCCACCCGCCCCCTGGCCAACTCGGGGGTGCTGGACTGGCCGAACATTTCCTGTAACCGTACCGGTAGTACCGGTTCCTCCTGTTCCCGATAACGGATTTCGGCCCGGGTTCCCGTCGCCAGACTGAGGTGACTGGGTAGCAGGGTATCCAGCAATTGCCGTTGTGACCAGTCCAGCCGGCTTTTTAAGATCCCCGCCCAATCCAGCCGGGACAGCTCATCCCAGCGGCTCAGGCCCTGCAGATAAGGCCACAGCCAGCTTTCGGCCTCGGCCAGCCAGGTGTCTTCATCGCAGGGAGCGAAGCCTTGGTCGGCCAATTTCTGTCCGGCCAGCTTCAATCTGAACCAGACTTGCCGGGCAACCTCATCCAGCGGCAAGCCTTGCCAGCCGCGCCTGCGGATTTCAGCTAATAGGCACTCGGCTTTCTGCTCGGGGCTGATATCCGTCAGCGGGGTGCGCTGCAGGATCAACTGCCCCAGACACCGCTGCTTTTCGGCCCGCACCCGATTTGCCTCCGCATCCCAATGCAGCGCCTCCCGGGTGGTGAAGTGCTCCGGCAGACATTGCTGCAACGCCGCCAGCTCGACCGGCTCGGCCCCCTGGATAAACAGCCCCCGGGGAGACTGGCTGAGGGCCGCCACCGCCAGCATGGGCTTTCCCTGCAAGGTACTGCCCTGGGGCAGGTCGGCGCTCAGGCCGCCGGCCAGCTGGTAGCGCCGGTCCTGGCGCGCCTTGGCTATCCAGTCGGGTCTGGCACTGGCCAGCAGCAGCCCCATATACTGGCCGCTGGGCTGGCCGGGCGATGCCTGCAAACGTTTAAACCAACGCTCGGCCGCCCCCTTCAGCGCCCCCTTTCGGGCCAATACCTGGCCCGAAAGGGGGCCCGGCTGCAGCCTGCCTTCTTCCAGCAGGCAGGCCAGGTAGACCCCATCGGCCAGGGCACCGCTCCGCCCCTGCTGTTGCCATTGCCGGGCGCACAGCAACAAATGCCCCAGCCAGGGCTCGGCCCCCAACTGCCAGACCTGGCGTCCGAGCGCCGTCAGCTGGCCTTGCCCGGTGATCAGCGCCAGGGCGGTCAGCTGTTGTCTGGCTGCCGCCAGCAGGGGCTCCGGCGGTGGTGTCAACAGGGGTAATGCCCCGGGCTCGGCTCCCCAGGCGATGCACTCCAGCAAAAAACCGGCCAGATCGGCCTGCTCTATCTCCGCCGGGCGCCGGGAAGACAATCGTGCCTGTTGCTCCTGACTCCATAGCCGCAGGCAGACTCCCGCCTGTAGCCGGCCGGCCCGCCCGGCCCTCTGGGTTGCCGATGCCAGGCCGATTTGCCGGCTCAGCAAACGGCTCACCCCGCTTTGGGGGTCAAACTGGGCCCTGCGTTCCAGGCCCGAGTCCACCACCAGGCTGATGCCTTCGATGGTGAGCGAGGTTTCCGCCACATTGGTCGCCAGCACCACCTTGCGGCGGCCGGCCGCCGCCGGCACTATCGCCGCCTGCTGTTCGGACAGGGTCAGACGCCCGAACAGGGGCCTAAGTTCAATCGGATCTGAGATCCGCGGGGCCAGCCACTGCTCACAATCGCGGATCTCCCGTTCTCCGGGCAAAAATGCCAGCAGGCTGCCGCCATGCTGTTCCAGGGCGGTGAGGATGGCCCGGCCCATGCTTTCGGCCAGGGGCGACTGCTGGTTGCGGGGCAGGTACAGATAATCGACCGGGAAGCTGCGGCCTTCGCTTACCACCAGCCGGGCATCGGGCAGCAGGCGCTCCAGGGCCAGGCCATCCAGGGTGGCGGACATCACCATTATCTTCAGCTCATCCCGCAGCGCCTGGCACTCCAAGGCAAAGGCCAGGGCCAGATCCGCCTGCAGGCTGCGCTCATGGAACTCATCGAAGATCAGCATGGCCACCCCGGTCAGCTCGGGATCCGTCTGCAGCATGCGGGTCATCACCCCCTCGGTCACCACCTCCAGCCGGGTCTGGGCACCGCAGCGGCTTTCACCCCGCATCCGGTAACCGATACGCTGCCCCACTTCTTCACCCAGCTGGGCGGCGAGATAATGGGCTATGCTGCGTGCCGCCAACCGCCTGGGCTCCAGCATGATAATACGGCCCTCAAGTCCGGGCCGCTCCAGCATCCAGAGCGGCAGCCAGGTGGACTTACCGGCGCCGGGCGGCGCTTCGACTATGATTTGGGATGCCTCCAGGGCTTTCTCCAACTGGGGCAGGGCGGCGATGATGGGTAGCTGACTCACAAGGTTACCTGCATGGGTAAAGACGACTATATTGTGCCAAAAGCACCGCCAAAGGACTATCCGGATGCCGAAATCTACACAGCGCTTGTTTCTGGCCTTCCCGGCCGACCAGCTGAGACGGCCTCTGCTCAAGCTGCAAGACCGCCTGGCCCTGCCCGGACGTCGCATCCCGCCTGAACAGTTCCACCTGACTTTACGCTTCCTGGGCGAACTGGGCGCCGCGCAACAGGCGCAGGTGGAGCAGATGGTGGACCGCCTGCCCCTCGTCGCCTTCAGCCTGGAGCTGGACAAGCTGGGCTGCTTTGGCCGGGCCAAGGTGCTCTGGCTCGGTCCAACCCAAATCCCCGAGCCGCTGATTACCCTGGCCGGGCAGGCGGAACTGGGCATTCAGGAACTGGGACTGGACGCCTCCCGCACAGGCTTTCACCCCCATATCAGCCTGTTCCGTCACACCTCGTCGGCCAGCCGCCTGCCCGCCCTCCCCCCCATCCATTACCAACCGGACCGGCTTGTCCTCTACGCCTCCCAGACAACCAGAGAAGGTCCAAGTTATGAGTCTGTACACAGCTGGAAGCTGGCCACCCGCTAGAGAGTGAATGGCAGCGGCCGTACCAGGCGCATGCCCCGGGGGCTGATCTCCGCCTGCCAGGCCAGGCATTCCACCCCGGCCGCCACCGCCCGGGACAGCAAGGCCGCATAGTCCGGATCCAGATGCGTCGCCGGGCTGACCCGCTCAATGCCCGTATGTAACACGCAAAACAGGATCGCCGCCCGGTATCCCGCCTGCCGGCAGGCGATCAGTTCCCGCACATGCTTCTGCGCCCGCACACTGACGGTGTCGGGAAAATAACCCCGGTCCTGCCCTTCCAGCAGGGTCACACTTTTCACTTCTATATAGCAATCGGGCTTGCTCCCGGCCGACAGCAAGAAATCTATGCGACTCCCCTCCTGACCATAACGCACTTCCGGCTGTATCTGATGGTAGCCGGCAAACTCGGGGATATCGCCGCCGGCCAGGGCTTCCGCCGCCAGCTCATTGGCCCGCGCGGTATTGACACAGATAAAGTCGCCCGCCGCCGTCTTGGTCAACTCCCAAGTATGGGCATATTTACGCTTGGCATTATTCGATGTCGAGAAGTAAATCAGGCTGTCCGGCTCGGCACAACCGGTCATTTTTCCGGTATTGGGGCAATGCAGGGTCAGGGTATTTCCCTGCACGGTCACGTCGGCCAGGAAGCGTTTATATCTGTGGATCAGCCGGGCTGGCTGTAAAGAAGAGGAAAACTGCACAATTGTACCTATAGTTCATTAATAGACTGCCATGGTAACCAGTATTTATTCATGGCAACCAGTGCTTGAAAGGCGAAACCGTCGCCCCCATATGGAGGTCTTACTAAAAAGGTGCCAAGGTACCGGCCTCAGGTTCCGGACCCAAGAAGCGGCGAATGTCGTATTTAACGACGGCCGATGACAGAAATCACATTGCAAAATTGCCTTGTTAACATGCTTTCTGGTATAGATAGCCGCTTCTTAAATTTGGTTGGCGCAACATTGCATAGTTAGGAGATACGGAATGCCAGTAGTCGAAACCAAAAAATCTCTGGGTATTCTGGCGATCGCCGGCGTCGAGCCTTATCAGCCCAAGCCCGACGAAGAATACATGAATGAGGTGCAGAAGACGCACTTCCGTAAAATTCTGGGTGCCTGGCGCAATCAGCTGCGTGAAGAAGTTGATCGCACCGTTGGCCATATGAAAGATGAGGCCGCCAATTTCCCCGACCCGGTAGACAGAGCTGCCCAGGAAGAGGAATTCGCCCTTGAACTGCGGGCCCGGGACCGGGAACGTAAACTGATCAAGAAGATCGAGAAAACTCTGCAGAAGATCGACGATGACGATTTTGGTTTCTGTGAGCACTGCGGCGTGGAAATCGGCATCCGCCGACTGGAAGCCAGGCCGACCGCCGATCTGTGTATCGATTGCAAAACCCTGGCCGAAATCAAGGAAAAGCAGATGGCCGGCTACTAAACCGGCCTGACCCACTATGACAGCATCCACGCCCAACCGCTATACAGGGCGTTTTGCTCCTTCCCCTAGCGGTCCCCTCCATTTCGGCTCCCTGGTTGCGGCCCTCGGCAGTTATCTGCAGGCCAAAGCCCACCAGGGGCGGTGGCTGCTGCGTATCGAAGATCTGGATCCACCGCGGGAAGTACCGGGTGCCGCCGATGCCATCCTGCGCACCCTGGATGACTTCGGCCTGCACTGGGATGGCCCCCCTGTCTATCAAAGCCGGCGTTATCAATATTACCAGGCGGTACTGGATGACTGGGCCAGCCGGGGGTTAACCTATTGCTGCCACTGCAGCCGCAAATCGATCAGCGAGGCCGGGGGCTTCTACCCGGGCCATTGCCGGACCCGCCATCGCCCACCCAAAGGCGCCGCCATTCGCCTGAAGATGGACAATCCTGTCTATGGCTTCGATGATCGGCTGCAGGGTCATATCCAGGTGCCCGGGCCGCTGGCAGAAGAAGACTTCACCGTTCGCCGTCGGGACGGTTTATATGCCTACAACCTGGCGGTGGTGATCGACGACCGGGATGCGGGCGTCACCGAAGTGGTGCGCGGTGCCGACCTGCTGGAGCCCACGGTGCGCCAGATAGCCCTTTACCGGCTGTTGCAGGCTCCCGAGCCCGGCTGGCTGCATTTGCCGCTGGCGGTGACCGCCGGCCATAAATTATCCAAGCAGAACCATGCACCCGGCCTGGATAGCAAGCGTGCCGGGGCCCAGCTGTGGCAGGCTCTGCACTTTCTTGGCCAGCAACCGCCGCCCGGGCTCAAGGGGGCCGAGCCCGGCCTCCTGCTCGACTGGGGCCTGGCTCATTGGAACCAAGCCGCCATCCCGGTGCAGGCCAAGATAGAACTGAATCGTGCGGATATTTCGCATTTTTAGCGCCCTGCGCTATTATAGGGCGCCGATTTTTTAGCTTAAGGCCTTGCGAGGTGTCCTATTTTTTCCCAGATTGCCAGCTTTTGTAAAAAGCTGCTGACCCGACAACAGGAGGCGTTGCCTTTGCAACCCGTGGTACTGACGCGCGCCGAACATAATATTTCGCGCCAACAAATCAGTGAGAACGCCCTCAAGGTACTCTATCGCCTGAACAAGGCGGGCTATGACGCCTATCTGGTCGGGGGCGGTGTGCGAGATCTGCTGCTGGGCCGTTCGCCCAAGGATTTTGATGTCGCCACCAGCGCCACTCCCGAGCAGGTCAAGCACTTATTCAGCAACTGCCGTCTGGTCGGTCGCCGCTTTCGCCTGGCCCATGTGCTGTTCGGCCGGGAGGTGATTGAAGTCGCCACCTTTCGCGGCCATCACCACCAGGTCAACACCAATAAACATATCTCTGCCCAGTCTGCCGAAGGCATGCTGCTGCGCGATAATGTCTACGGCACCATAGAGGAAGACGCCGAACGGCGGGACTTTACCGTCAACGCCCTCTATTACAACATCGCCGATTTCAGCGTGCTCGGCTTTGCCGGCGGCCTGCAAGACCTTGATGCCCGCCGGCTGGAGCTGATCGGCGACCCCGAAACCCGCTACCGGGAAGACCCGGTGCGGATGATCAGGGCCGTGCGTTTTTCGGCCAAGCTCGGGCTCAGCATCAGCCCGCGCACCGAAGCACCGATCAAGACCCTGGCGCCGTTGCTCGCCGATATTCCCCCCGCCCGGCTGTTTGAAGAAACCCTCAAGCTGTTCCTCGCCGGCCAAGGCCTGGAAACCTATAAGCAGTTGCACCATTACGGCCTGTTTGCCCCACTGTTCCCGGAAACCGCCGAGGTCATGGGCAAGGGCAACAACCGCTATGGCCGCTTTATCGAACTGGCCCTGGCCAATACCGATGAACGTATCGCCCAGGATCTGCGGGTCACGCCTGCCTTCCTGTATGCCGCCCTGTTATGGGGGCCGGTAGAAACCCGCACCCAGGAGTTTGTCAACGACGGCGGCCTGGGTTACTACGATGCCTTTATGCTGGCCTGCGACGATGTCATCGGCCGTCAGGTGAAAACAGTGGCCATCCCCCGGCGCTTCAGCTCCGTGGTGCGGGATATCTGGCAATTGCAGGAGCGCCTGCCCAAACGGGCCGGCAAGCGTCCCCACCGGTTGCTGGAACATCCCAAGTTCCGCGCCGGCTACGACTTCCTGCTGCTGCGGGCAGAGCTGGATCCCCGACTCAAGGAGCTGGCCGAATGGTGGACCGACTTCCAGCAGGACAACCCGGTCAAGCCGCAGCCACGGCATGCGGATCTATCCGACCATCAGGCCGTATCCGACCATGAACCGGCCAAGCCCAAACCCAAACGCCGCCGGCCCCGCCGCCATCCTCGCCGGAGAAAAGAAGCGTGACCCGGGTGTTCGTGGCCCTGGGCGCCAATCTCGGCGACCCACTGGCCCAGATAAGGGCGGCACAGACGGCACTGGATACGCTGGCCGAACCCGGCAGCCTGCGCCATTCGCCCCTCTATCAAAGCCGCCCGATGGGGCCGCAGGATCAGCCACCCTATGTCAATGGCGTCTCGACCTTTAACACCCGGCTGGAGCCCCATCGGCTGCTCGATGCCTTGCAGGCCATCGAGCTGGAACATGGGCGAGAACGCAAGGATGAGCGCTGGGGTCCCCGAACCCTGGATCTGGACATCCTGCTGTACGGCGATCTGGTGCTGACCGATGAGCGCCTGACCCTGCCTCATTACGGTATGAAAACCCGGGAGTTCGTGCTCTATCCCCTGGCCGATCTGGCCCCGGATCTGGTACTGCCCTGCGGTACCGCCCTGAGCCAATTATTATTGACCTGCCCAGCCAATGATATGACCTGCCTGCAAGGGCAGTAACAGGAAAGCAAGATGAGCAAGATAACCACAGCCCGGCTGCTGGCCATGAAACAGGCCGGTCACAAAATCGCCATGATCACCGCCTATGATGCGACTTTTGCCAAGTTATTCGAACAGGCGGGCGTACATGCCATCCTGGTCGGCGATTCCCTCGGCATGGTGCTGCAGGGCGAGACTAATACTCTCAAGGTCAGCGTGGACGATATCGCCTACCATACACGCTGTGTTGCTAACGGTAGTGAAAAAATGTTCATCGTCGCCGATATGCCATTTATGAGCTATAGCACACCGGAGCAGGCCTGCGCCGGTGCGGCCACCCTGATGCGCGCCGGCGCCCATATGGTCAAGCTGGAAGGCGGCGAATGGCTGGCGGAAACCGTCACCCAGCTGACCCGCCAGGGCATCCCCGTCTGCGGCCATCTGGGGCTGACGCCCCAGTCGGTGCATGTCTTCGGCGGCTTCAAGCTGCAGGGGCGCAAGGCGGAGCAGGCCGAGCAGATCAAGCGCCAGGCCGTGGCCCTGGAAGCGGCCGGCATCCAGCTGCTGGTGCTGGAATGCGTGCCCAGCCAACTGGCCGCCGAGGTCAGCCGGCTGTTGCATATCCCGGTAATCGGCATCGGCGCCGGCCCCGATACCGACGGCCAAGTGCTAGTGATGCAGGACGCCCTGGGACTCACCTCCGGCTATGTGCCGAAATTCACCAAAAATTTTCTGGCCGAAAGCGGCAACGTCAAGGCGGCGATTGAAGCTTACGTAGCCGAGGTGGCCGACGGCCGTTTCCCCGGCCCCGAGCACAGCTTTAGTTAAGGAACCAAGATGCAGCTGGTCAATACCATCGCCGAGTTGAGACAAATCATCGGCCAATACCGCCGCCAAGGCGAACGCATCGGCTTTGTGCCCACCATGGGCAACCTGCACCAGGGGCATATCGAGCTGGTTAAGCAGGCGCGCGCGCGTTGCGAGCGGGTGGTGGTCAGTATTTTTGTCAATCCGCTGCAATTTGACCGGGCCGCCGATCTGGCCGCCTATCCCCGTACCCTAGAGCAGGATTGCCAACGGCTCACCGGGCTGGCCGATCTGGTGTTCACCCCTACCCCCGAGCTGATGTATCCCCAAGGCCAGGCCCAGCAGACGACCGTGAATGTGCCCTGCATCGCCGATGTACTTGAAGGCGCCCTCAGGCCCGGGCACTTCAGGGGGGTAGCGACCGTGGTCTGCAAGCTGTTCAACCTGGTTCAGCCGGATCTGGCCTGTTTTGGCGAAAAAGACTACCAGCAGCTGGCCTTGATCCGTAAAATGACCGCAGATTTGAATCTGCCGCTGGAGATCCTAGGGGTCCCTACGGTCAGGGCCGAAGACGGCCTAGCCCTGAGCTCGCGTAACGGTTACCTGAGCGATCAGGAGCGAAGCCAGGCGCCCGAGCTGGCCGCCACCATGCGCCGGCTGGCGGAGCGGATCCAGGCCGGCGAACGGGATTTCGCGACCTTGGTCGCGGCCGCCAGTCTGCATTTGGATCAGGCGGGTTTCCATACCGACGGCATAGACATCGTCGATGCGGATACCCTGAATCCCATCACGGAGCGAAGCCGGGCCGTGGTGATTTTAATGGCCGCCTATCTGGGCAAGGCCAGATTGATAGATAACCAGGTAGTGCCCCTATAAGGGCTTTTGCAATACGGAGAAGTAAGATGGATATGCAACGCATTATGCTCAGGGGCAAACTGCATCAGGCCCGCGTCACCCACGCCGAGCTGAACTACGAAGGCTCATGTGCCATCGATCAGGACCTGCTGGATGCGGCCGGTATCCGCGAATACGAGCAGATCGACATCTATAACATCGAGAATGGCGAGCGCTTCCATACCTACGCCATCGTTGGCGAACGAGGCTCCAAGATGATCTCCTTGAACGGCGCCGCCGCCCGCAAGGCCGCCGTCGGCGATCGCATCATCATCTGCGCCTACGCCCCCATGACAGAACAGCAGATTGCCGGCTACAAGCCGAGCCTGGTGTATCTGGACGCGGAAAACAACATAGTGCGCACCAGCAAGGATATCCCCCTGCAGCTGGCCTGATTGCCCCTTCCCCACGGGAAAAGGACAAAGGCAGCCAGATGGCTGCCTTTTTGTTAATGGTATCCCGTCCTGAATAAGGTTTACACCTTTACAGGACTAGACACGGACGGCTCTATGGATACCGACAAAAGGGTTAGCCTCCGCCGGCTCGCCGTGAATACCTCCCTGTAGGCTCAGCCGCGCCGTCCCTGGCGCGGATGGCCGGCTGAGCCTAATCCCTTTTCCCGCCTGAAGACTTATGGCCGCCGGTTGACGTCATATAGACAACTCTTATGCCAATGGGAGGCCAAAGAGATCTGCTCCGCCGACCCTCTGCGCCATGGATGACGCAGCGGAGCCCCCAGGGAGGGGTTTACGGCGTGTCGGCAGAGTAGTGCCCTTTGGCCGATTTTCAGCGGCATTAACAACCAAAAAGGCAGCCAACTGGCTGCCTTTTTCACTCAGTGGCGCAGTCCCTGCCCGGTATGTATCAGGTACCAGGCGGCACCGTAGAACAGGGCGATAAAGCCGATGATGATGCCGTAGGCAGTAGCCAGCGGCACGTCGCTGATACCCAGGAAACCATAGCGGAAGGCGTTCACCATATAGAGCACCGGGTTGGCATGGGACACCGTCTGCCAGAACCCGGGTAGCAGGTTGATGGAGTAGAACACCCCGCCCAGATAGGTCAGCGGCGTCAGCACAAAAGTGGGAATAATGCTGATATCATCGAAGGTGCGGGCGAAAATGGCATTGAGCAGCCCGGCCAGCGAAAACAGGATGGCGGTCAGCAACACGGTAAACACTATGCTGAACAGATGACTCACCGGCAGCTGCACGAAGAACAACGACACCAGGCTGACGATCAGCCCCACCGCCAGGCCCCGGACCACGCCGCCGCCCACATAGCCGGCGATGATCACATAGGTGGGCACCGGGGCCACCAGCAGTTCTTCCACGTTACGCTGAAACTTGCTGCTGAAGAAAGAAGAAGCCACGTTGGAGTAGGAATTGGTGATCACCGACATCATGATCAGGCCGGGCACGATAAAAGCCATATAGGAATAACCGCCCATCTCGCCGATCCGCGAACCTATCAGGTTGCCGAAGATCACAAAATACAGGGTCATGGTGATGGCTGGCGGCACCAGGGTCTGTACCCAGATACGCATGAAGCGCACGATTTCCCGGTGGAGTATGCTGTTAAAGGCGATGTAATAACGTTGACCGCTCATGCTGTCGTTCTCCCCTGCTCCACCAGTGTGACGAATAACTCTTCCAGGCGGTTGGCCTTGTTGCGCATGCTCAGTACCGGAATACCCTGTTCGTTGAGCTGGGCAAAGACACCGTTCAGCCCCTGTTCTTTCTTCACCTCGACCTCCAGGGTGTGATCGTCCAGCAGCTGCCAGTTGAAGCCGGACAGGAAGGGTTCACGACTGTCGGGCGCCAGATCCAGGATAAAGGTTTCCACATTCAGCTTGCCGAGCAGGCCTTTCATGCTGGTATTTTCCACCAGCCGGCCCTTGTCGATGATACCGATGTTGCGACACAGCATCTCCGCCTCTTCAAGATAGTGGGTGGTCAGGATAATGGTGATACCCTGCTCGTTGATTTCCTTGAGAAAATCCCACATGGCCCGGCGGATCTCGATATCCACCCCGGCGGTAGGCTCATCCAGGATCAACAGCTTGGGTTCATGCATCAAGGCCCGGGCTATCATCAGCCGCCGTTTCATGCCGCCGGACAGGGTGCGGGCGGGCATATCCCGCTTTTCCCACAAATCCAGCTGTTTCAGGTAGCGCTCGGCACGTGCCTTGGCTTCTTTACGCTCGACCCCATACAGGCCGGCCTGGTTGATCACTATCTGGCCCACTTTTTCAAACTGGTTGAAATTGAACTCCTGGGGCACCAGGCCGATCTGGGTCTTTGCCTGCTCCAGCTGGGTGTCGATATCGAAGCCGAACACCCTGACCTTGCCGGCCGTCTTGTTCACCAGGGAGGAAATAATCCCTATGGTGGTGGATTTACCCGCCCCGTTGGGACCGAGCAGGGCATAGAAGTCGCCCTGGTTGACTGCCAGATCTATGCCTTTCAAAGCTTCCACGCCACCGGCGTAGGTCTTGCGCAGGCCATTGATCTCCAGTGCTTTGGTCATTATTGGCTCCATGGAATAAAAACAAATGCCCAGAGCGGTACCCGGGCAAATAACAGACAGAGCTCCGGACGCGGGGCATCAGGATTAACTCATAGAAACAAGAAACTGGCTCACTCCAGGGGGATCACCTTACCGATATAAGGCAGGTTGCGGTAACGCTGGGCATAATCGATGCCATAACCCACAACAAACTCGTCGGGAATGGTGAAGCCAACCCAGTCGACCGGCACCTCGGCCTCCCGTCGTTCGGGCTTGTCGAGCAGGGTACAGATGGTCAGCGAAGCCGGGCCGCGCAGGGAGAGGATTTCCTTCACCTTGCTGAGGGTATTGCCGGTATCTATGATGTCTTCGACGATCAACACATGCTTGCCCTGAATATCGTCATCCAGGTCTTTGAGGATACGCACGTCCCGGTTGCTTTCCATACTGCTGCCGTAGCTGGAGGCGGTCATAAAGTCCAGCCGCACCGGCAACTCGATCTGACGGCACAGGTCGGCCAGGAAAACACAGGACCCCCGTAACAGGCCCACCATCACCAGTTCTTCCGCATCCTGGAAATGGGCATTAATCGCCTGGCCCAACGCCTTGATCCTGGCATCGACCTGTTCGGTACTGATCAGGACCTCAACTGTGTGCTTCATTTGCTTACTCCCCCAGATCCAAAGGACCCTGTTTAATTCAAAAGCGTATTTTACAGAAAATAGCGGTTAACGGCACTTGGGCTTGCCATAACCCCAGCGCTCGGTCAGCGACTGCTCTATGCCCAGATGATCCAGGATACGCGCCACCATGAAGTGCACCAAATCCTCGATGCTCTGAGGCTGATGATAGAAGCCCGGCGCCGCCGGCATTATGGTCACCCCCAGGTTCGCGAGCTTAAGCAGATTCTCCAGGTGCAGGGCGGACAATGGGGTTTCTCTCGGCACCAGGATCAGTTGACCCTTTTCTTTCAGCACCACATCGGCGGCCCGTTCAATCAGGTTGTCCGAGGCACCCTGGGCGATGGCGGCCACAGTGCCCATGGAGCAGGGGCAGACCACCATGCGTTTGGGCGCCCCCGAGCCGGAAGCCACCGGCGAAAACCACTCTTCCCTGCCATAGACCCGGACCTGTCTGGGCTCGGCATCATAGGCCTCGGTCAGATATTCGGCCAGGGCATCAGCCTTGGCCGGCCACTGCTCCCCCTGCTCGGTAGCCAGCACCACCCGGGCGGCACTGGATACCAGCAGATGCACCTGCATGCCGGCCGCCAGCAGCTGACGTAGTAGGGCCAAGGCATAGGGGGCGCCGGAGGCGCCGGTCAGCGCCAGAGTGACCTGTTGTTCACGCGGGTACATGGGCTGCCCTCAATGCCAGCAACAGACGCTCATGGATACCGCCAAAGCCGCCATTGCTCATGATCAGTACCTGGTCGCCGGCCCGCGCCGAGTCCACCAGCACGGCAATCAGTTCGTCCAGCTGCCGGAACAAGCGGCCCTCGGGACAGGCAGCCGCCACCGCCGCCAGATCCCACTCCAGCCCGGGAGGCTGGAACAGATAAGTCTGATCGGCCTCGGCCAGGGAGTCCACCAGCTCCTGCTGATGTATTCCCAGTTTCATGGTGTTGGATCTGGGTTCCAGCACCGCCAAGATCCGGCCGCTGGCCGTGCTGGCTTTCAGCCCGCCCAGGGTGGTGGCGATGGCGGTCGGATGATGGGCGAAGTCATCCCATACCCGAATGCCCGCCACCTCACCCTTCAGCTCCATACGCCGCTTCGGCGAACGAAACCGATTAAGGGCGGCGATGGCCTCGACCACCGGAACCCCCGCATGGCGTGCTGCCGCCAGCGCCATCAGGCCGTTATGGACATTATGCTGGCCGATACAGGACCAATTCACCTCGCCGACCCTGTTGCCGTCGAGCCAGACCGCAAAGCGGCTGCCGTCCGGCCCCAGCGGCTCGGCCTGCCACTGGCCGTCGGCCCCCACATATTCCAGCTCGCTCCAGCAGCCCATGGACTTCACCGTTTCCAGGGACTCGGTATGGGTCGGCACCAGGATACGGCCATGGCCCGGCACCATTCGCACCAGATGATGGAATTGCCGCTGTATCGCCGCAAGATCGGGAAAGATATCCGCATGATCAAACTCAAGGTTGTTGAGGATCAGGGTGCTGGGCCTATAGTGGACAAACTTGGAACGCTTGTCGAAAAAGGCGCAGTCGTATTCATCGGCCTCAATCACGAAGAAAGGCGCATCCCCCAAACGGGCGGAGACGGCGAAGTTGCCGGGCACACCACCGATCAGAAAGCCGGGCTCGAGGCCGCAATCTTCCAGGATCCAGGCCAGCATGCTGGCTGTGGTGGTCTTACCGTGGGTACCGGCCACCGCCAATACCCAGCGCTCCTGCAACACATGGTCCAGCAGCCACTGGGGCCCCGAGGTATAAGGGATACGGCGATTGAGCATCGCCTCCACACAGGGGTTGCCCCGGCTCATGGCGTTGCCGACCACCACCAGATCCGGCGCCGGCTCGAGCTGAGCCGGATCATAACCCTCGGTAAGCTCGATACCCTGCTGCTGCAGCTGCGTGCTCATCGGCGGATAGACATTGGCGTCACTGCCGGTGACCCGATAACCCAATTGCTGCGCCAGTACCGCCAGGCCGCCCATGAAGGTGCCGCAGATGCCCAGTATATGAATATGCATAGAGTGCCCTTGATGCTGTATTGCGCACATTCTAACAATCCATCATCACTTTGGGCAGCCGTCTGGCGATCTGTGCGACAGCGGTTATAATGTGCCGCCTAAATCACCGTTACCCATTTGTATAACAGATGTCTCCCGGTAACGGTGGTAAACTCAGTTATTCAGCCAATAACGGACAACACTGAAGGAAACGTCATGAGCCTGAACCAGGTACCGGCCGGAAAAAGCCTGCCCGAAGATATCTATGTAGTGATCGAAATTCCCCAGAACGCAGATCCGATTAAGTATGAAATCGACAAGGACACGGGCGCCGTCTTCGTCGACCGCTTTATGGCCACCCCCATGTTCTATCCTTGCAACTACGGCTATGTAAACCAGACCCTGTCCCTGGACGGCGACCCCGTGGATGTGCTGGTCCCTACTCCCCATCCCCTGGTGCCTGGCTCGGTGATCCGCTGCCGCCCCGTCGGCGTGCTGAAGATGACCGACGAGTCCGGTGAAGACGCCAAGGTGGTAGCCGTACCCCACAGCAAGCTGACCAAGGAATACGACCATATCCAGGACGTCAACGACCTGCCCGAACTGCTGAAGGCCCAGATCAAGCATTTCTTCGAGCGTTATAAAGAGCTGGAAGCCGGTAAATGGGTGAAGGTAGACGGCTGGGAAGACAAGGCCGCCGCCGAAGCCGAAATCCTGGCCTCTGTCGAGCGTTACCAGCAGGCCTAAGATCAGGCCCACAAATTGCGCAACAAAAAGAGCACCCCGGGTGCTCTTTTTGTGCTTATGATGCTGACAGATTAAAAACGGCGGGCCGGGCTCGCCGTCGTATCGGGTCAGGCTATCATGGTGGCCAGTATCCCGAGACTCGAGATATAACCGACGAAGAGAAGCAACCAGATCATTCTGGGCTTACTTTTGTGCATCCGGCGCTCCCGTTGTGAATTTGGTAGCCCATTTTAACACCAATGAAACATGATTAACAATTGGCATGCGGTCGAAAGAGTGCGGTTTTTCCTTTCCAGTTCCGTTCGCCCCCCGTGCTGGACGCCGCCAAGCCGCGACCGTAAAACCGCCGGACACATCATTCATATTCTTTGATGGAATAAAAAATCATCTTTTATTCTTTATTGTTTTCCGTTGACCTGGCTTAAGCTATCCGCTATCTGGAAAAGTGGAAGGCACAGTCATGCTTTTAAAGGAACTCGCGGCGGCAGCCAGCCCGCTCAACGAACAACAAGTACACAAGCTCACTCAGGTGGCTGCCGAACTGAGTGCCACCCAGCTGGCCTGGGTCAGCGGCTATTTTTACGGCATCAGTCAGCAGTCCCAGGGTGTGGCCGTGGCTCCGGCCGCCGCCGTCCAGCCCGCCGCCACGCTGACCATCCTCTATGCGTCCCAAACCGGCAACGCCAAGGGCGTGGCGGAAGCGCTCAAGGCGCAGGCCGATGCCGCCGGTATTCAGGCTGGGCTGTTCAATGTGGCCGACTTCAAGGTCAAGCAGCTGAAGAAAGAAACCCACCTGCTGATCGTCACCAGCACCAATGGCGAGGGCGAGCCGCCCGATGACGCCATCGAATTCCATAAGCAGCTGAAGGCCGGCAAGGTCGGCAAGCTCGATGGCCTGCATTATGCCGTGCTGGGGCTGGGGGATTCTTCCTATGAATTCTTCTGCCAGACGGCCAAGGACTTTGACGAATACCTGGCCAATGCGGGTGGCAAACGCCTGCTGGACCGGATCGATTGCGATGTGGATTACGACGCTGCGGCCGAGTCCTGGAGCAAGTCGGCCATCAGCCTGCTGGAAGATGCCCTCAAGGTCGAGCAAGCCGCCGCCAACGGCGCCGTGGTCAGCCTGCCCCAGACCGCCGGTGTCTATAGCAAGAAAAAACCTTATCAGGCCGAACTGATCACCAACCAGAAGATCACCGGCCGGGATTCAGACAAGGATATCCGCCATATCGAAATCTCCCTGGAGGGCTCCGGCCTGAGTTACCAGCCCGGCGATGCCCTGGGTGTCTGGTTCGATAACGATCCGGCCCTGGTGGACGCGCTGCTGGCCCAGGTAGGGGTGGCCGCCGATGCCAAGGTCAAGGTGGATGACGAGGTGCTGTCCATCCGCGAGGCACTGATCCGTCACTACGAGCTGACCCAGGGCTACGCCAGCTTCGTGCAGGCCTATGCCGAACTGTCCGGCGCCAAGAAATTGCTGAAGCTGGTGGAAGACAAGGCTGCGTTGCGCGAATACTGCGCCGAACATCAGATCCTGGATATCGCCCGGGAGAAGAAAACCAAGCTGACCGTCGAACAGCTGCAGGCCGCCCTGCGCCGCCTGACACCGCGGCTGTACTCCATCGCCTCTTCCCAGGCGGAAGTGGAAGAAGAAGTACACCTGACCCTGGGCGTGGTGCGTTTCGAACAGAAAGGCGAAGAACGCAGCGGCGGGGCCTCTTCCTTCCTGGCCGATCGGGTGGCCGAAGGCGGCCAGGTGCGGGTGTTTGTCGAGCACAACGACAACTTCCGCCTGCCGGCCAACGGCGACACCCCGGTGATCATGGTGGGCCCCGGCACCGGTATCGCGCCTTTCCGGGCCTTTATGCAAGAGCGGGAAGCCCAGGATGCGGCTGGTCAGAACTGGCTGTTTTTCGGCAACCCCCATTTCACCCAGGATTTCCTCTACCAGATCGAATGGCAGCGCTACGTCAAGTCCGGCCTGCTGAACAAGGTCTCCCTGGCCTTCAGCCGGGACCAGGCCGAGAAAGTCTACGTGCAGCACAAGCTGCGTGAGCAGGGCGCCGAAGTCTATGCCTGGCTGGAACAGGGCGCCCACTTCTATGTGTGCGGTGATGCCAACCAGATGGCCAAAGACGTGCACGAGGCCCTGATCGAGCTGGTGGCCGAGCATGGCGGCCAGAGCCGTGAACAGGCCGAAGAATATGTAGATGCGCTGCGCAGCGCCAAGCGTTACCAAAGGGATGTTTACTGATGAGCGAACAAAAACTGTCCGACAACGAGCGCCTCAAGCGCGAGAGCAACTTCCTGCGCGGCACCATAGAGCAGGATTTACAGGACCCGCTTACCGGCGGCTTTAACGGCGACAACTTCCAGATGATCCGCTTCCACGGCATGTATCAGCAGGACGACCGCGATATCCGCAACGAGCGCACCGCCCAGAAGCTGGAGCCCCTGCACAATGTGATGCTGCGCGCCCGCCTGCCCGGCGGCATCATCACCCCCAAGCAGTGGCTGGTGATCGACAAGTTTGCCGAAGAAAGCAGCATCTACGGCAGCATCCGGCTGACCACCCGCCAGACCTTCCAGTTCCACGGCGTGCTCAAACGCGATATCAAGCACATGCACCAGGTGCTGAACAGCACCGGCATCGACTCCATCGCTACCGCCGGCGACGTCAACCGCAACGTGCTGTGCACCAGCAATCCGGTCGAGTCCGAGCTGCATCAGGAGGCCTATGAGTGGGCCAAGAAAATCTCCGAGCACCTGCTGCCCAAGACCCGCGCCTATGTGGAGATCTGGCTGGACGGTGAACGACTGGACACCCCGGACGAAGAACCTATCCTGGGCCCCACCTATCTGCCGCGCAAGTTCAAGACCACTGTGGTGATCCCGCCGCAGAACGATGTCGATGTGCATGCCAACGACCTCAACTTCGTGGCCATTGCCGAAAACGGCAAGCTGGTGGGCTTCAACGTGCTGGTGGGCGGAGGCCTGGCCATGACCCATGGCGATACCGCCACCTATCCGCGCAAGGCCACCGATTTCGGTTTTATTCCCCTGTCCCACACCCTGGAGGTGGCCGCCGCCGTGGTCACCACCCAGCGGGATCTGGGCAACCGTTCCGAGCGCAAGAACGCCAAAACCAAATATACCCTGGAGCGGGTCGGTATCGAGGTGTTCAAGGCCGAGGTCGAGAAGCGCGCCGGCATCCAGTTTGCCGACAGCCGCCCCTATGAATTCACCGGCCGCGGCGATCGCTTCGGCTGGGTCAAGGGCATAGACGGCAAGCATCACCTGACCCTGTTTATCGAAAACGGCCGCATCCTGGACTTCCCCGGCAAGCCGCTGAAAACCGGTATGCAGGAAATCGCCAAGGTGCACAAGGGCGATTTCCGCCTGACCGCCAACCAGAACCTGATCATCGCCGGCGTCGCCACCAAGGACAAGCCCAAGATAGAGAAGCTGGCGCGCGCCCACGGCCTGCTCGAAGACAATGTCACCGAGCAGCGCAAGAGTTCCATGGCCTGTGTCGCCCTGCCCACCTGCCCGCTGGCGATGGCCGAGGCGGAGCGCATGCTGCCCGCCTTTGTCACCGACATCGAAGGACTGCTGGCCAAGCACAAGGTTGCCGACGACGCCATCATCTTCCGGGTCACCGGCTGCCCCAACGGCTGTGGCCGCGCCATGTTGGCCGAGATTGGCCTGGTCGGCAAGGCCCCCGGCCGTTACAACCTGCACCTGGGCGGCAACCGGGAAGGCACGCGCATCCCGCGCATGTACCGGGAAAACATCACCGATGCCCAGATCCTGCAGGAAATTGACGTGCTGATCGGCCGCTGGGCCGCCGAGCGTGAACCCGGTGAAGGCTTCGGTGATTTTGTTATCCGCGCCAAGGTGATTGCCCCGGTCGTGGATTCTGCGAGGGACTTCTATGCTAGCTACTATGACATCTAGTCTGCTGCCCAGCCTGGACGAGCTGAACAACTTGTCCCGGGCGGAACAACAAGAAGCATTGGCCCCCTTGAACCAACAGCTGGCGGCCATGACGGCCGCCGAGCGGGTGCGCTGGGCACTGGAGAACCTGGAAGGAGAGCCGGTGCTCTCCTCCAGCTTCGGTATCCAGGGAGCGCTGATGCTGCACCTGGTGACCCGGGAAAAGCCGAATATCCCGGTGATCCTCACCGACACCGGCTATCTGTTTCCGGAAACCTATCGATTCATCGATGAGTTGACCGAGCGGCTCGGGCTGAATCTCAAGGTCTATCGGGCGCAAACGTCTGCCGCCTGGCAGGAGGCCAGCTACGGCAAGCTGTGGGAGCAAGGGCTGGAAGGCATCACCCGTTACAACCGGCTGAACAAGGTCGAGCCGATGCAGCGCGCCCTGCGCGAGCTGAATGCCGGCACCTGGTTTTCCGGCCTGCGCCGCAGCCAGTCCGATAGCCGAGAGGGTCTGCAGGTGCTCGGGCTGCAAAACGGCCTGTTCAAGTTTCTGCCGGTGATCGACTGGAGCAACAAGGATGTACACTACTACCTGCAGGAACACGAACTGCCCTACCATCCCCTGTGGGAGCAGGGCTATGTCTCGGTAGGCGATGTGCATACCACCACCAAATGGGAGCCGGGCATGAGCGAAGCCGATACCCGCTTCCATGGCATGAAGCGTGAGTGCGGCCTGCATGAGCAGCAGGAACTGGACGGCAGCGGTATTTAAGCTGCCTCCCGCTACCTTACCGCCAACATAAACAGCCTTGGCCCCGGGCGCCGCTACGCCAGTAACCACCAATGGGATCCAGAGTGTGTCCCGATACCGTTCATGATTTCGTCGCCCTCCCAACAGGGCGCGACCACGGCAGCAGGCGCAACGCATAGTGGACCGCCTGCTAACACAGAGCCCGCCCTGTTGGGCCGCGACCCGCAGGGCTGAGGCTGTGCCGCTCCGTTGACGCGTGACTTACCGCTGATTTGGGCCCACCAAACTGCGCGGTGCGCGCCCTGCCTCGCAGCGGTACAGTGTCAGCGACATTAATGCACAGTAACGGGACACACCCTAACCTCTCTTCTTGATCTTCGGATTGCCGGCAGGAACTTGCGCGAGAGCCAGCAATGACTCAGCTGCGCCTGACGGGCTTAGATGCCTTTAAAATACCAAAAAAGAATAAAAAATTATTTTTTAGTATTTTGAGGGATAAGTGTTTCTGCCTATAGTCTAGTTATCTTATCAATCGGCGGGACCAGTCATGGCACATCTACCTCTTTTTATTAAAATAGAACAGCGCCCTTGCCTGGTGGTCGGGGGCGGTTCGGTGGCGGCCCGTAAAGTCAGGCTGCTGCTGGCCCGGGGAGCCCGAGTCACCCTGGTATCCCCCACCCTTGCCGATGAGCTGCAGGCCATTCAGGATCAGTTCACCTGGCTGGCCATGCCCTTTGCCGAAGCCCACCTGGATGGCCAATTCCTGGTGATCGCCGCCACCGACGACCTGGAAGTCAATGCCCGGGTCTATCAGCTGGCCAATCAGCGGGGCCTGCTGGTCAACAAGGCAGATGACAGCAAACGCTCCGCCGTGATTTTCCCCTCCATCGTCGAACGACCGCCGATACAGGTCGCCTTCAGCACCGGCGGTGGCGCCCCCTCGCTGGCCCGGCTGTTGCGCGCCCGCCTGGATGCCCTGCTGCCCAGGCACCTCGGCGAACTGGCCACCCTCTCGGGCCGCCTGCGACAGGCGGTAAAACAGTGCTTTGCCGACAGTGAGCAGCGGCGTCGGTTCTGGGCCCGGACCCAGGACGATCAGACCCTGAATGCCCTGCTGAAACAGGGCAACCTGGCCGCCGCCGAAATCTGGCTACAGCAGGAGATGCAGGCGCCGCAGACCGGTGAAGTCATACTGGTGGGCGCGGGTCCGGGAGACCCCGATTTACTGACCATCAAGGCATTGAACGAGCTGCAAAAAGCCGATGTGGTCTTGTTTGACCAGCTGGTCTCCGACGACATCCTGGCGCTGATCCGCCCCGAAGCGGAGCGGATTTCCGTGGGCAAGAAGGCCGGCCATCACAGTGTGCCCCAGGAGCAAATCAACGATTTGCTGGTTAAGCATGCCAGTGCCGGCAAACGGGTGGTACGCCTGAAGGGCGGCGATCCCTTCATGTTCGGCCGCGGCGCCGAAGAGCTGCAAACCCTGCGCGAGGCCGGCATCCGCTATCAGGTGGTGCCCGGTATTACCGCCGCCGCCGGGGCCACCGCCTATGCGGGCATCCCCCTGACCCACAGGGATCATGCCCAAAGCGCGGTGTTTATCACCGGCCACTGCAAGAAGGACGGCATCGAACCGGACTGGACCTCGCTAGCGGCCGGTAACCAGACCCTGGTGATCTACATGGGGCTGATGCGTTCGGCGCATATCCAACAACGGCTGGTTGAACATGGCCGAGCCGGGGATACCCCCATCGCCCTGATCGAACGCGGCACCACCCAGGCCCAGCGGGTGGTACGCGGACGCCTGGAGCAGCTGGCCGAGCTGGCCACCCGGGTGGAAAGCCCGGCGCTGATCGTGATCGGTGAAGTGACGACCCTGGCTGACTCCCTCGCCTGGTTCAAGAGCGCAGACATCCCGCCGGCAGCAGGGCACTGCGCCTGACACCCATCACATTAGACAATCGATTTATATCAACCCCGGACAAGGGTCCGTCCCTCCAACCCGCCGTAAATACATCCTTGTAGGCTCAGCCGCGCCATCCGTGGCGCGGCTCCCTTTGTCCTCACGAATGCTCCGGTGTTGCCTGTTGGCGCAGTCTGCGGACAGCTCGGTGTTCAAGAAGAGGCAACAGAGAACGCCTTTCACGACCGTGACCATGCCGGGGACGGGTCCGAGCCTTTACGGCGTGTCGTGAGAGGTGGCTGTGTTGCCTCTGGTGGCTGAATCCAAATGCTAATCAAACCCTTACTGGAATTGGTATTAATGAAATTGGGATGAGCATTCCACCTTAGATGTCTGACACACAATAAAAAAGGGCCCCCTTGCGGGAGCCCTTGTCTTATCAGCGAGTCGAGATATTACTTATTCTTCATTGCTACCGGCAGCGTTGAGCAGGTCGGCCAGACTTTGCTCGGCTTCATCCGCCGAAATCTGTACCGGCTGCTCCGGCTGACGTTTGGCCTGACGGCCCTGATGGTAGGCGAAACCGGTACCGGCAGGTACCAGACGGCCCACGATCACGTTCTCTTTCAAGCCACGCAGATCGTCTACCTTACCGGAAACGGCGGCTTCGGTCAGTACGCGGGTGGTTTCCTGGAAAGACGCCGCAGAGATAAAGGACTCGGTGCTCAAGGAAGCCTTGGTAATACCCATCAGCACGTGACGGTAGCTGATCGGGCGCTTGCCCTCGGCTTCCAGTACACGGTTGGCCTGACGGATACGTACCACTTCACCCTGTTCGCCATTGATAAAGTCGGAATCACCGGCATCCAGGATCTCGGCACGACGCAGCATCTGACGCACTATGGTCTCGATGTGCTTGTCGTTGATCTTAACACCCTGCAGGCGGTAAACCTCCTGCACCTCGTTGGCGATATAGTTCGCCACCGGGCTGATGCCACGCAGGCGCAGGATATCGTGGGGAGACTCCGGGCCATCGGCCAGGACTTCACCCTTCTCAACCTTTTCACCTTCGAACACGTTCAAGTGACGCCATTTGGGGATCATCTCTTCGTAGGCGTCGCCGCCTTCGATCGGGGTGATCACCAGGCGACGCTTGCCTTTGGTCTCTTTACCGAAGGAAATGGTACCCGAGATCTCGGCCAGTATGGCCGGTTCTTTCGGTTGACGGGCTTCGAACAAGTCGGCAACCCGCGGCAGACCACCGGTGATGTCCTTGGTACCGCCGGATTCCTGCGGGATACGCGCCAGGGCGTCACCCACGTTGAGCTGGGCGCCATCTTCCAGGCTGACGATCGCACGACCGGGCAGGAAGTACAGGGCGGCCAGGTCGGTACCCGGGATAAAGACGTCTTTACCGGCTTCATCCACCAGTTTCACGGTCGGACGCAGCTCTTTACCGGCGCTCGGACGTTCGTTGACATCCATCACCACTATGCTGGACAAACCGGTCAGCTCGTCGGTCTGACGGCTGATGGTCACGCCGTCGATCATATCGATAAACTTGATACGACCGGCTACCTCGGTAACGATCGGGTGGGTATGCGGATCCCAGTTGGCCACAACTTGGCCGGCCTGCACGGTTTCGCCGTCGGCTTTTTCCAGCAGGGCGCCGTAGGGCAGCTTGTGGTTCTCACGGGTCTGACCCATCTCGTCGATAATGGTCAACTCGGAAGAACGCGACACGATCACCGTCTTGCCGTCGCTGTTGGTAACATACTTGGCGTTCTGCAGCTTGACGGTACCGGCGTTTTTCACCTGGATACTGTTTTCCGCCGCCGCCCGCGATGCCGCACCACCGATGTGGAAGGTACGCATGGTGAGCTGGGTACCCGGCTCACCGATGGACTGGGCGGCGATAACACCGACCGCTTCGCCCTGGTTGACCAGGTGGCCACGGGCCAGATCACGGCCGTAACAGTGAGCGCAGACACCATGGTCGTTGTCACAGGTGATAACGGAGCGCACCTTGACCCGGTCGACGGAGTTGGCCTCCAGCTCGTCACACCACTTCTCATCGAGCAGGGTGTTACGGGCAACCAGTATCTCCTCTTCGGTACCGGGGCGCACCACGTCTTCGGCGACCACCCGGCCCAGCACCCGCTCGCGCAGAGGCTCGACCACGTCACCGCCTTCGATCAGCGGGGTCATCCACAAGCCTTCATGGGTACCGCAGTCGTCGGAGGTGATCACCAAATCCTGGGCCACGTCGACCAGACGACGGGTCAGGTAACCGGAGTTCGCCGTCTTCAGTGCCGTATCCGCCAGACCCTTACGGGCACCGTGGGTCGAGATGAAGTACTGCAGTACGTTCAGACCTTCGCGGAAGTTGGCGATGATCGGCGTTTCGATGATGGAGCCGTCCGGCTTCGCCATCAGGCCACGCATCCCCGCCAGCTGACGGATCTGGGCGGCACTACCCCGGGCGCCGGAATCGGCCATCATAAAGATGCTGTTGAAAGAGGATTGCAGCTCTTCCTCGCCGTCGCGGTTGATAACGGTGTCTTTCGACAGGTTATCCATCATCGCCTTGGACACCCGCTCGTTGGCGCTGGCCCAGATATCGATAACCTTGTTGTAGCGCTCGCCGGCGGTCACCAGACCAGACTGGAACTGTTCCTGAATCTCGGTGACTTCCGCTTCGGCTTCACTGATGATGTCTTTCTTGGCATCCGGGATCACCATGTCGTTGATGCCCACGGACACCCCAGACAGGGTGGCGTAATGGAAACCGGTGTACATCAGCTGGTCGGCGAAGATAACCGAATCTTTCAGACCCAGACGACGGTAACAACCGTTCAGCAGCTTGGAGATCTGCTTCTTACCCATCGCTTGATCGATCATCTCGAAGGGCAGCCCCTTGGGTACGATCAACGACAGGATGGCACGGCCGATAGTGGTATCGCGAATGGCGGTTTTTTCCACCACGCTGCCGTCTTCCATTTTCTCGAAGTCGGTGATCCGCACCTTGACCCGGGCATGCAGCTCGGCATGACCCGCACGATAGACCTTCTCGGCCTCTTTCGCGCTGGTCAGCAACATGCCTTCACCCTTGCCGTTGATCTTGTCCCGGGTCATGTAATACAGACCCAGTACCACGTCCTGGGACGGAACTATGATGGGTTCGCCGTTGGCCGGTGACAGTATGTTGTTGGTGGACATCATCAGTGCACGGGCTTCGAGCTGGGCTTCCAGGGTCAACGGTACGTGTACCGCCATCTGGTCACCGTCGAAGTCGGCGTTATAGGCCGCACACACCAGGGGGTGCAGCTGGATCGCCTTGCCTTCGATCAGTACCGGCTCGAACGCCTGGATGCCCAGACGGTGCAGGGTCGGTGCCCGGTTCAGCAGTACCGGATGCTCGCGGATCACGTCATCCAGGATATCCCAGACCACGGCTTCTTCCCGCTCGACCATCTTCTTCGCGGCCTTGATGGTGGTCGCCAGGCCACGGGCTTCCAGCTTGCCGTAGATGAAGGGCTTGAACAGCTCGAGCGCCATCTTCTTGGGCAGGCCGCACTGATGCAGACGCAGGGTCGGGCCCACGGTAATAACGGAACGACCGGAATAGTCGACCCGCTTACCCAGCAGGTTCTGACGAAAGCGACCCTGTTTACCCTTGATCATATCGGCCAGGGATTTCAGCGGACGCTTGTTGGAACCGGTGATGGCCCGGCCACGACGGCCGTTGTCCAGCAGGGCGTCAACGGATTCCTGTAGCATGCGCTTCTCGTTGCGCACGATGATGTCGGGCGCGGCCAGATCCAGCAGACGCTTGAGGCGGTTGTTACGGTTGATCACCCGGCGATACAGATCGTTCAGATCGGAAGTCGCGAAGCGGCCGCCGTCCAGAGGTACCAACGGACGCAGATCCGGCGGCAACACGGGCAGCACCGTCATCACCATCCACTCGGGCTTGTTGCCGGAGAAATGGAAGGCTTCCATCAGCTTGAGGCGCTTGGTGATCTTCTTGCGCTTGGTTTCGGAGTTGGTCTGATCCAGCTCCTCACGCATGGTCTTGATTTCATTTTCCAGCTCGATGGCACGCAGCAGAGACAGTACCGCCTCGGCGCCCATCTTGGCGTCAAACTCGTCACCCCACTCTTCGAGCGCATCCAGATATTGCTCTTCTGAGAGCATCTGGCTGCGTTCCAGGTTGGTCATCCCCGGCTCGATCACCACGTAGGATTCGAAGTACAGCACCCGCTCGATATCGCGCAGGGTCATGTCCATCAGCAAGCCGATGCGGCTCGGCAGGGATTTCAAAAACCAGATATGGGCAACCGGGCTGGCCAGCTCGATGTGGCCCATGCGCTCACGGCGCACCTTGGTCTGGGTAACTTCAACGCCGCATTTCTCACAGATCACACCGCGATGCTTGAGGCGCTTGTATTTACCGCACAGACACTCATAGTCCTTGACCGGTCCGAAGATCCGGGCACAGAAAAGGCCGTCACGCTCCGGCTTGAAGGTACGGTAGTTGATGGTCTCAGGCTTTTTGACTTCGCCATAGGACCAAGAGCGGATCATGTCCGGGGAAGCCAGACCGATTTTGATACCGTCAAACTCTTCAGTCTTACTCTGCGCTTTCAAAAACTTAAGCAAGTCTTTCACGTTAGTCTCCTGTCAGGAGTTCTACCTGGGCGCCCCGAAGGGCGCCGTAATTTCGAGGCAGTCTCTCGCCTTAATTTTCTTCCAGCTCGATGTTGATACCGAGGGAGCGGATTTCCTTCAACAGTACGTTGAAGGACTCGGGCATGCCCGGCTCCATCCGGTGATCGCCGTCCACGATGTTTTTGTACATCTTGGTCCGGCCGTTCACATCGTCCGACTTGACGGTCAGCATTTCCTGCAGGGTATAGGCGGCACCGTATGCTTCCAGTGCCCACACTTCCATTTCCCCGAAACGCTGACCACCGAACTGGGCTTTACCGCCCAGCGGCTGCTGGGTAACCAGGCTGTAGGAACCGGTAGAACGGGCATGCATCTTGTCGTCCACCAGGTGGTTCAACTTCAGCATGTACATATAACCCACGGTGACCGGACGCTCGAAGGCATTGCCGGTACGACCGTCGAACAGGGTGATCTGGCCGGATTCGGGCAGATCGGCCAGGCTCAGCAGGCGCTTGATCTCACGCTCGCGGGCACCGTCAAACGCCGGTGTGGCGATCGGCAAACCCTTGCGCAGGTTTTCGGCCAACACCTTAACTTCCGCATCAGAGAAGCTGGCGATATCCACCTTCTGCTGTACGCCATCCCCCAGGTCATAGACTTCCTGGAGAAACTCGCGCAGTCGGGCCAGTTCCTGCTGTTCCTTGATCATGCGATCGATCTTCTCGCCGATACCCCGGGCAGCCAAGCCCATATGTGTTTCGAGGATCTGACCGATGTTCATCCGCGAGGGTACCCCCAGCGGGTTGAGCACGATATCGACCGGACGGCCATGCTCGTCATGAGGCATGTCTTCGATCGGAACTATAGTGGATACCACACCCTTGTTACCGTGACGGCCGGCCATCTTGTCGCCGGGCTGAATGCGACGCTTCACGGCCAGGTAAACCTTGACGATCTTCAGCACACCCGGTGCCAGATCATCGCCCTGGGTGATCTTGCGACGCTTGTTCTCGAACTTCTTATCGAAGTCGGCTTTCAGCTCGGCATACTGCTCGGCGATCTGTTCCAGTTCGATCTGTTTGCCTTCATCGTCCAGGGCCTGCTCCAGCAATTTGGCGCGGGCTATCTTGTCGACTTTCTCGGCACTCATACCGGCGGCGATCAGTACCGAGCGGGCGCGGGCATAGATGCCGTCCTCGAGGATGCTGAATTCTTCGGTCAGGTCTTTCTTGGCCTGCTTCAGCTGCATCTGCTCGATATCCTGGGCGCGCTTGTCTTTTTCCACGCCATCGCGGGTAAAGACCTGCACGTCGATCACGGTGCCGTACACGGAGTTGGGTACCCGCAGCGAAGAGTCCTTCACGTCGGAAGCCTTCTCACCGAAGATGGCGCGCAGCAGCTTCTCTTCCGGGGTCAGCTGGGTTTCACCCTTGGGTGTTACCTTGCCCACCAGGATATCGCCAGGCTTGACCTCGGCACCCACATAAACGATACCGGACTCGTCCAGCTTGCTCAGGGCGGCCTCACCCACGTTGGGGATGTCGGCGGTGATCTCTTCCGGACCCAGTTTGGTGTCACGGGAGATGCTGGACAGCTCCTGGATATGGATGGAGGTCAGGCGATCTTCCTGCACCACCCGCTCACTCAGCAGGATGGAGTCTTCGAAGTTGTAGCCGTTCCAGGGCATGAAGGCGACACGCAGGTTCTGGCCCAGGGCCAGTTCACCCAGATCGGTCGACGGACCGTCGGCCAGTACGTCACCGCCCATCACCCGCTCGCCCGGCATCACACAGGGACGCTGGTTGATACAGGTGTTCTGGTTGGAACGGGTGTATTTGGTCAGGTTGTAGATGTCGATACCGGCTTCGCCCGGCAGCATCTCGTCTTCGTTGACCTTGACCACGATACGGGAGGCATCCACATAGTCGACCACACCGCCACGCTTGGCGACCGAGGTCACCCCGGAGTCCACCGCCACGGCACGTTCGATACCGGTTCCCACCAGCGGCTTGTCGGCGCGCAGGGTCGGTACCGCCTGACGTTGCATGTTCGAGCCCATCAAGGCCCGGTTGGCGTCATCGTGCTCCAGGAAGGGGATCAACGAGGCTGCAACCGATACGATCTGCTGCGGGCTCACATCCATGTACTGGATCTGGTCCGCATTCATGTAAGTGGCTTCACCCTTGTGACGACAAGGTACCAGATCTTCCAGCAGGCGACCGTCTTCATCGGTAGCCGCGTTGGCCTGGGCGATCACGAAGTGACCTTCCTCAATGGCCGACAGGTAGTCCACCTCATCGGTGATCTGGCTGTCCACCACCTTACGATACGGGGTCTCGAGGAAACCGTATTCATTGGTGCGCGAGTAACAGGCCAGCGAGTTGATCAGACCGATGTTCGGACCTTCAGGGGTCTCGATCGGGCACAGACGACCATAGTGGGTCGGGTGTACGTCGCGCACCTCGAAGCCGGCGCGTTCACGGGTCAGACCGCCCGGGCCCAGGGCCGAGATACGGCGCTTATGGGTCACTTCCGACAGCGGGTTGTTCTGATCCATAAACTGGGACAGCTGGCTGGAACCGAAGAATTCCTTGACGGCGGCAGAAATCGGCTTGGCATTGATCAGGTCCTGAGGCATCAGGGTATCCAGATCGCCCAGCGACAACCGTTCTTTCACCGCCCGCTCGACCCGCACCAGGCCGACCCTGAACTGGTTCTCGGCCATTTCGCCGACGGAGCGGATACGACGGTTGCCCAGGTGGTCGATATCGTCCACTTCGTCATTGCCGTTACGGATGGCGATCAGCTGCTTCATCACGTCGACGACGTCTGACTTGGTCAGGGTGCCGGAACCGTTCGAATCATCGCGCAGCAGGCGGCGGTTGAATTTCATCCGACCTACGGTGGACAGATCATACCGGTCTTCGGAGAAGAACAGGTTCTCGAACAGGGTCTCGGCCGCATCACGGGTAGGCGGCTCGCCCGGACGCATCATGCGATAGATTTCGACCAAGGCCTCGAGTCGGCTGGTGGCGGAATCTACACGCAGGGTCTCGGACATATAGGCGCCGTGATCCAGTTCATTGGTAAACAGGGTTTCGAACCGCTTGAAGCCGGCCACAGACAGGTTGGCCAGGTTTTCCAGGCTCAACTCGCTGTTGGCGGCCACGATCACTTCGCCGGTATCGGCGTTGATATAATCCTTGGCCGACACCTTGCCGACGGCATATTCCACCGGCACTTCGATCTGCTCGACGCCGGCCTTTTCCAGCTGGCGGATATGGCGGGCGGTGATACGACGACCGGTTTCCACCACGGTTTCACCGTCGACGACGATATCGAACGAGGCGGTGTCGCCACGCAGGCGCTCGGGCTTGAGCTCCATCATCAACTTGCCATCGATCACTTCGAACTTGGTGGTCTCGAAGAAGGTGGCCAGGATGTCTTCGGTGGTGAAGTCGAGCGCGCGCAGGATAATGGATGCGGGCAACTTACGACGACGGTCGATACGGACAAACAGGTTGTCTTTCGCATCGAATTCAAAATCGAGCCAGGAACCACGGTAGGGGATCACCCGGGCGTTATAGAGCACCTTCCCGGAGGAATGGGTCTTGCCACGGTCATGATCGAAAAACACACCCGGGCTGCGGTGCAGCTGGGAAACAATTACCCGCTCGGTACCATTGATGACAAAGGTGCCGTTTTCAGTCATGAGCGGGATTTCGCCCATGTAGACTTCTTGCTCTTTGATGTCCTTGACAGTGCCGGCCGCGGCTTCTCTGTCATACAACACCATGCGCAACTTGACGCGCAGGGGCGCCGAGTAAGTCACACCACGGATTTGACATTCCTGTACGTCAAACACGGGCTCACCCAGGCGATAGCTGACATACTGCAACTCGGCAGAGCCAGAATAGCTGGTGATAGGGAAAACGCTACGGAAAGCCGCTTCCAGACCGTACTCGCCTTGCGGATCTGCATCAATAAACTGTTTGAAGGAGTCAAGCTGGATTGACAGCAGGTAAGGCGTGTCCAAGACCTGGTCACGCTTACCGAAGTCCTTACGAATGCGTTTTTTCTCTGTGTAAGAGTAAACCATAGGGTTCCTCAGCTCGCTGATAAGTGACCCACTCTGTCCAAATGGGACAGCTCTAAAACACCGTTTTTTGTCAGACCGGGTCTCTCGACAAAACCCGATGGCTGGTACAACAAGGGGATCAAACGGTGTGAAAATTCCCCTCATCCCACAGCGCAAAAGGGCCGGTGAATGAAGATTCACCAGCCCTAGCCCGATTGCTCAGGCCGCTAAGCTATAGTCTAGCTTATTTGAGCTCAACAGAAGCACCGGCTTCTTCGAGTTCTTTCTTCAGTGCTTCGGCTTCGCCTTTGCTCAGCTGCTCTTTAACAGCGGCAGGAGCGGACTCAACCAGGCCCTTGGCTTCTTTCAGGCCCAGACCGGTAGCGCCACGGACGGCTTTGATAACGGCAACTTTGTTGGCGCCAGCAGCAGTCAGGATAACGTCAAATTCGGTCTGCTCTTCGGCAGCAACAGCAGCTTCACCGGCAACGGCAACGGCAGCAGCGGCAGAAACGCCGAACTTCTCTTCCATTGCTTCGATCAGTTCAACAACTTGCATTACAGACATTTCTGCAACGGCTTCAATGATTTGGTCTTTAGTGATAGACATGACTCAAATTCCTAATGTTCTGAAGTATTCGGTAATCAAGCAGCCAGAAACAGCTTAGGCGGCTTCGGCTTCTTTCTTGTCGCGCAGGGCAGCGATGGTACGCACCAGCTTGCCAGCGGAGGCTTCTTTCATAGTCGCCATCAGCTTCGCAATCGCTTCGTCGTAAGTCGGCAGTTTTGCGAGACGGTCAATATCGGCTGCGGGGATGAACTCGCCCTCATATGCCAGACCTTTCACCTCAAACGCTTTCTGCTCTTTGGCAAAATCCTTGAACAGACGGGCAGCTGCGCCCGGGTGCTCGTTGGAAAACGCGATTAAGGTAGGACCAACAAACACCTCTTTCAGGCATTCGTAGTTGGTCTCTTCCACTGCCAGGCGAGCTAGGGTGTTACGGACTACCTTGAGGTAGATACCGTTTTCACGGGCTTGCTTACGCAGGGTGGTCATGGCAGCTACAGTCACGCCGCGAGAATCGGCAACAACTGCAGACAGGGCGCCCTTGGCAGCTTCGTTGACTTCAGCAACAATTGCTTTTTTGTCGTCGAGTCTTAATGCCATTGGCTAAACTCCTGGATTCCACCTGGGTTATACCCAGATTAAACACACGCCCCTTTATCGGGGGCACCAAGGTGGCAGATTCCAGAAGAAAGGAAATCTTTCTAACTGGGTCCCGGCACCATCTACGCTGGAAAATTAAGACGTTAAAGTCTCCAGCGGTCTTGGACGGGAGTCGAAGCCCCCAACCAAATTACAAGGCGCAAAATTCTAAGAGAAATCCCGCGCCTTGTAAATGCTTAATTAAGCAACATCCAGGCTAGCTTGCTCGATAGTCACGCCGGCGCCCATGGTGGTGGACAGGCTGACTTTCTTGATGTACTGGCCTTTGGAGGAGGCCGGCTTGGCGCGCTTCAGCGCAGCCAGCAGAGACTCCAGGTTGCCTTTCAGCTTATCTGCGTCGAAATCAACCTTACCGATGGTGGTGTGGATGATACCGTTCTTGTCGTTACGGTAGCGCACCTGACCGGCCTTGGCGTTCTGAACGGCTTCGGCAACGTTCGGGGTCACGGTGCCCACTTTCGGGTTCGGCATCAGGCCGCGCGGGCCCAGGATCTGGCCCAGCTGGCCGACAACACGCATGGCATCGGGAGAGGCGATAACGACGTCGAAGTTCATTTCGCCTTTCTTGACCAGGTCGGCCAGGTCGTCCATGCCGACCAGTTCGGCACCGGCAGCCTTAGCGGCTTCGGCATTAGCGCCCTGAGCGAACACGGCAACGCGCACGTCACGACCGGTGCCGTGCGGCAGCACGGTGGCGCCACGCACGTTCTGGTCGGATTTACGTGCATCGATGCCCAGGTTAACGGCAACGTCGATGCTCTCTACGAATTTAGCGGTCGCCAGCTCTTTCAGCAGGGCAACGGCTTCGTTGATTTGGTACTCTTGTGATGCGTTAACGCGCTCACGGATGGTACGCATGCGTTTGGTCAGTTTAGCCATCGTCTTAGCCCTCCACTACCAGGCCCATGGACCGGGCAGTACCTTCGATACAACGAACACGGGCGTCCAGATCGGCACCGGTCATGTCCTGCAATTTCACAGTTGCGATTTCTTCCAACTGAGCGCGGGTAACGGTACCCACCTTCTCTTTGTTGGGTTTACCGGAACCGGACTTGATGCCAGCCGCTTTACGCAGCAGGAAGGCCGCAGGCGGAGTCTTGGTTTCGAAGGTGAAGGAGCGGTCACTGTAGACGGTGATGATAACCGGAGTCGGTGAACCTTTTTCCAGGCTTTCTGTACGGGCGTTGAACGCCTTACAGAATTCCATGATGTTAACGCCGTGCTGACCCAGGGCAGGACCAACGGGAGGACTCGGGTTAGCTGCACCGGCCGCAACCTGCAGCTTGATGTAGGCTTGTACTTTCTTAGCCATTGAAAAATACCTCGTGAACGGGTGATAGCGCCTCGGAGTCTTGCTCCTTATCGGCTCCCCAAAGTTAAAAGGGCGGCAAATTGTAGTGATTTTTGCCGCCCCTCGCAAGAGATGATGAGTGAAATTCGCTCAGCTTTTTTCTACTTGTCCAAACTCCAGCTCGACCGGGGTGGAACGGCCGAAGATCAGCACGGATACCTTGACCCGGCTCTTTTCGTAGTCGACTTCTTCCACCACGCCGTTGAAGTCGGCGAAGGGACCATCGGAGACCCGCACCACTTCACCCGGTTCGAACAGGGTCTTGGGTTTCGGCTTGTCCACCGCATCCTGCAGGCGATTGAGGATGGCATCGGCTTCCTTGTCGGAAATGGGGGCCGGACGGTCGGAGGTTCCGCCGATAAAGCCCATTACCCGGGGAATGCTGCGTACCAGGTGCCAGGTATCGTCGTTCATCAGCATCTGCACCAGCACATAGCCGGGGAAAAATTTGCGTTCGCTCTTACGTTTCTGTCCGGCGCGCATTTCCACCACCTCTTCGGTGGGGACCAGCACTTCACCAAACTGATCTTCCATGCCGTGCATCTTGATATGCTCGCGCAGGGACTTGGCTACGCGGGACTCATAACCGGAAAACGCCTGGACCACATACCAACGCATTCTTTGTTCAGACATGGTTTATCCTTATACTCCAGTAACCAGATTGACCAGCCATACCAGCAGGCCATCCAGCAAAAACAGGAACAGGCCCACCAGCGCGGTGACGGCCAGTACGATCAAGGTAGTCTGAATAGCTTCCTGTCGGGTCGGCCAGACCACCTTGCGCATTTCCATGCGGGACTCACGGGCAAAGGCGAATGAGCTCTTGCCTTTTTGGGTTTGATAGGCCAGGAAGCCCGCGATGGCGACCGCCACCACTACCCCAGCGGCACGGATAAAGACGGCGAGATCACTATAAAGATAATTGGCTACCACGGCTGCGACCAGAATAATGAAGACCAGCCCCCACAGCAGGGTGTCTTTAGCCCCGCCCTGGCTCTCGGTGTTTGCACTCATAAGCTACCTGTTTAAAAACTTGAGTCTGTCACAGACACAAAAGCCCCGCTATTGGCGAGGTGGATGGCAGGGGCGGAGGGACTCGAACCCCCAACCGTCGGTTTTGGAGACCGCCGTTCTACCAATTGGAACTACGCCCCTAATACAAGAAAGCCCCTATTATAGGGGCTTTCCGATGCGATTGTAAGCGCAATTACTCGATGATTTTGGCTACCACGCCAGCACCAACGGTACGGCCACCTTCACGAATGGCGAAGCGCAGGCCTTCTTCCATCGCGATAGGAGCAATAAGGTTGACGACCATCTTGATGTTGTCGCCAGGCATAACCATCTCAACGCCTTCCGGCAGTTCGATGGTACCGGTCACGTCAGTGGTACGGAAGTAGAACTGGGGACGGTAGCCTTTGAAGAACGGAGTATGACGGCCGCCTTCTTCTTTGGACAGTACGTATACTTCGGATTCGAAACCGGTGTGCGGGGTGATGGAGCCCGGCTTGGCCAGTACCTGACCACGCTCAACGTCTTCGCGCTTGGTGCCACGCAGCAGCACGCCTACGTTCTCACCGGCACGACCTTCGTCCAGCAGCTTGCGGAACATTTCAACACCGGTACAGGTGGTCTTGACAGTATCCTTGATACCCACGATGGCCACTTCTTCACCCACCTTGACGATACCGCGCTCAACACGACCGGTAACAACGGTACCGCGGCCCTGGATGGAGAACACGTCTTCGATCGGCAGCAGGAAGGCGCCGTCGATGGCACGCTCAGGCTCGGGGATGTAGGAATCCAGGGCGGCAGCCAGTTCCAGGATCTTCGGTTCCCACTCGGGGTCGCCTTCCAGGCCTTTCAGCGCGGAACCCTGGATAACAGGGATGTCGTCGCCCGGGAAGTCGTACTCGGACAGCAGTTCGCGCACTTCCATCTCAACCAGCTCGAGCAGCTCTTCATCGTCAACCATGTCGCACTTGTTCATGAACACAACGATGTAAGGTACGCCTACCTGGCGGGCCAGCAGGATGTGCTCACGCGTTTGCGGCATAGGGCCGTCGGTGGCGGCAACAACCAGGATGGCGCCATCCATCTGGGCAGCACCGGTGATCATGTTTTTCACATAGTCGGCGTGGCCGGGGCAGTCAACGTGAGCGTAGTGACGGGTTGCGGTGTCATACTCAACGTGAGAAGCGGCGATGGTGATACCACGGGCCTTTTCTTCAGGGGCGTTGTCGATCTGATCGAAAGCGCGAGCGGCGCCACCAAACTGCTTAGCCAGGACGTTGGTGATGGCAGCGGTCAGTGTCGTTTTACCGTGGTCAACGTGGCCGATGGTACCAACGTTAACGTGCGGTTTATTACGTTCAAATTTTTCTTTAGACATGCTCGTCCCTCTAACTGGTTTGGTGGTGAGCTATACCACGCGAATCGCAAGTAGGAAGTATATAACAAAAAAGGCTTGAGGGTGTCGGGGTAAAGAAGTGGTGCTGATACCCAGATTCGAACTGGGGACCTCACCCTTACCAAGGGTGCGCTCTACCAACTGAGCCATATCAGCATCTGGAGCGGGCAGCGGGAATCGAACCCGCATCATCAGCTTGGAAGGCTGAGGTAATAGCCATTATACGATGCCCGCAAAACTCTTTACTTTAAACAACCGTCAAACCGCTTTATTTCAGACCGCTTTAATCAGCGCTCTGCAAATTTGGTGGAGGGAGCTGGATTCGAACCAGCGAAGGCTGAGCCGTCAGATTTACAGTCTGATCCCTTTGGCCACTCGGGAACCCCTCCAAATTTTTATGGTGCCGGCAGAAGGAGTCGAACCCTCGACCTACTGATTACAAGTCAGTTGCTCTACCAACTGAGCTATGCCGGCACAAGAGCGAGGCGAATTCTAGGGCAAGGGATTAGGTGGATGCAATACCTTTGATGCAAGTTTTTCATCCCGCCCGCCCTGTTCGAGCAAAAAACACTCAGCGACGGATATCCTGAGTGCCTCTTCGACTTCCCTGCCCTGGCTCGGGAACACATCGCCGTTGCTGTATCCGTCAATATACAAAAATTCATTAACGCGCCGGCCGCCTTGCCTTGTTCATCATTCAACCATGGTGTATCGTCCCCGGGCTAATACAGGACTCGCCCATGAAGATAGATAACAACTCCCCCTATCTGGCCTTTTCCCGTGAAACCTGGTCAGAGCTGCGTGATGCGGTGCAATTGCCATTAACGGAAATTGAGCTCGAACGCCTGCAGGGCATGAACGATAAAGTATCACTGGATGAAGTCAGGGACATTTATCTGCCCCTGTCCCGCCTGCTGAATCTCTATATCAAGGCCAAGCAAAGGCGCAACAGGGTATTGGATCAATTCCTGGGCAAGGCTCCCCATCATGTCCCCTACGTGATCAGCATCGCCGGCTCTGTGGCCGTGGGCAAGAGCACCACGGCGCGTATCCTGCAGGCCTTGCTCGAACGCTGGCCACAGCACCCCAAGGTCGCCCTGGTGACCACGGACGGCTTCCTCTACCCCAATCAGGTACTGGAGCAACGCGGGCTGATGCAGAAGAAGGGTTTCCCCCAGTCCTATGATATTCGCCGCCTGGTCCAGTTTGTGTCCGAGATAAAATCCGGCAAGCCCAGGGTGACGGCCCCCGTCTATTCCCACCTGGTCTACGACATAATCCCGGACCGGGAAACCGTGGTGGAACAGCCGGATATCGTCATTATCGAAGGGCTGAACGTGCTGCAGAGCGGCATGGATTATCCTCATGAGCCCCACCGGGTATTCGTCTCTGATTTTGTTGACTTTTCTATCTTCGTGGATGCGGACGAACGGCTGCTGAAAACCTGGTATGTGGAGCGTTTCCTCAAGCTGCGCTCCGGGGCCTTTACCAACCCCGATTCTTACTTCAAGCACTACGCCCTGCTGACCGAGGAAGAAGCGGTGACGGTCGCCAGCCGCATCTGGCAGGAAATCAACTACAAGAATCTGAAGCAGAATATTTTGCCGACAAAGGACAGGGCCGAACTGATCCTGACCAAGGGCAGGGCTCATGGGGTAGAGCAGATCTGGCTGAAGAAATAATCAGCCGCCGCGTAGCGAGATCTCCCCGCCCAAGAAACTCCTGACACCGGCCGTCGTTTCCAGGCGCAGACCACCCTGCTCATCGATGCCCCGGGCAATACCGTGAATTTCCTGCTCACCCATCAATACCCGCACCGGTTTGCCGTTAAAATAGTCCAGCCGGTTCCACGGCTCCCGAAAGCTCGCTATGCCGTTGGCTTCAAAACGGCTCAGATAGTCCTGTAAATAACGGACCAGGGTCACCACCAGACGGTTGCGGTCGGTCACCGGGGCCAGTTCGGTCAGCTCGGCCCAGGGCTGATCGATACGTTGCTGTTGCTCTCGGGGCAGCACCAGGTTAAGCCCCATGCCGATCACCAGATGGCAGGGACCGCCGGCGGTACCGGACATTTCCACCAGTATGCCCGCCAGTTTGCGCCCGTTCAGATAAAGGTCATTGGGCCACTTCAGCTGCACACCGGCAAAGCCTTCCGCCTCCAGGGCCTCGACCACGGCGATGCCCACCACCAGGCTCAGCCCCATGGCCGCCGCCATGCCCTGATCCATACGCCAATACATGCTCATGATCAGCTGGCCGCCGAAGGGAGATATCCAAGTGCGTCCCCGCCGTCCCCGACCGGCGGTCTGGCATTCGGCCAGACAGACATCCCCCTTGCTCAGTCGAACTATGGATTCCAGCCAATACTGGTTGGTGGAGCCGATTACCGGCACTACTTCCACCTGCGCCGGGACCAGTGCTTGAGCCAGCCGGTCGGGATCCAGCAACTGTAAAGGCACCGCCAGCCGATAGCCCCTGCCGCTGACGCTGTAGATATCCAGCCCCAGCGCCTTCAATGCCTGTATGTGCTTGCTGACCGCGGCCCGGCTGATGGCAAGCCGCTCGCCCAACTGCTCCCCGGAATGGAACTGGCCATCGGCCAGCTGCTTGAGCAGGGCCTCCCGCAGCGGGGTCAGGACAGACATGACAGCACCTCATCCAGGTTGGTTTCCCCCTCGTCGTTCAAGATGCGCACTTCCGGCTCCAGACGCACGCCAAACTGCTGTGCGACCCGGCTACGCACCAGATCGGCCAGGCGGATCAACTGCTCGGCGGTGGCGCCGCCATGGTTGACCAGCACCAGCGCCTGCTGGCTGTGTACACCAGCCCCACCCACCCGGGTGCCTTTCAGGCCGGCCTTGTCGATCAGCCAGCCGGCGGCCAGCTTGGCCTGACCAGGCCCGGCCGGGAACACCGGCATCCCGGGCCAGGCGGCCTGCAAGGCTTGCGCCTGGGCCAGGTTGACCTTGGGATTCTTGAAAAAGCTGCCGGCATTACCTAGCACCCTGGGGTCGGGCAACTTGGAGCGACGAGTCGCACATACCTGCTCGAAAATATGCCGGGGCTCGGCCTGTTCACCCAGCTGTGCGAGCGGGCCATAGTCGGTGCGGGGCTGCCAAGCCTTAGGCAGCCGCAGGGTCACGCTCAGGATCAGATGATGTTTGGCCTGGTGTTTGAACACGCTGTCCCGGTAACCGAAGGCACAATCGGCGGCGGACCAGAGCACGGTTTCGCCAGTGTGCCAATCGAGGCTTTCCACCTGTTCGCAGTACTGGGCCAGCTCGACGCCATAGGCGCCTATGTTCTGGATCGGCGAGGCACCGACGGTGCCGGGGATCAACGCCAGGTTTTCCAGCCCGGGCATCTCCTGCTCCAGGGTCCAGCACACCAGCTGATGCCAGATTTCCCCCCCTTCAACCTTCAACAGCCAGGCATCGGCCGCTTCCGTCACCGCTATGCCCTTGAGCCGATTGACCAGCACCAGACCGTGGAAGGGCGCGGTAAACAACAGGTTGGAGCCCTCCCCCACGATCAACAAGGGCTCATCCTGTCGCGCTTGCCACAGGCTGAGTAATTGTTCCCTCTGCTCCACCACCACCAGCCTGTCGGCGGTTTGGGTCAGACCAAAGGTATTGTAGGGGGCAAGGGATGCCTGAGTGAGCAGCATGATGGAATATCCTGAATAGACGCCGCGTCAGTGTACCCCAAGTGCCGGGCCGGGTTAAGCCATCCCGTGGCAACCGCCCCTTCCTGAAGCACGTATTTTTGCTGCGGTGAAAAAGTGATTTGTCGGCAGGGGCGAACGGACCACCTTGACCACCCCGGAGGTTTCGCCGAGATTACCCCCTGATTCAGAGCCAGGATAACGACACCATGAGCAGAGCAGACACAGAACAGTTGATCGCCGATTATTACCAGGCCTTTAACGCGGGCGACATGGATACCTTCCTCGACCTGCTGACCGATGATGTGCAGCACGACATCAACCAGGGCGGACGGGAAATCGGCAGGGAGGCCTTCGCCGCCTTTATGGCGCGCATGAACCGCAACTACCGGGAGCGGCTGGTCGACATCCAGATCATGGCCAGCCCGGATGGCGCACGTGCCGCCGCCGAATTCGTGGTGCTGGGCGAATACCAGGTGACCGATGAAGGCCTGCCCGAGGCCCGCGGCCAGCAATACCGGTTGCCGGCCGGTGCCTTCTTCGAGCTGCGCGACAACAAGGTCGCCCGCATCAGCAACTACTACAACCTCAACGACTGGGTCGCCCAGGTCAGCGCCTGATGAGCGCGTCCGTCCGACTCCTTACGGTCACCGGCCAGGGCCTGGCGCCCTGGCTGGATCGCCTGGCCGGGCTGCGTATCCGGGTGTTTCGCGACTTTCCCTACCTCTATGACGGTAGCCTGGACTACGAGGCCGAGTACCTGAGCACCTATACCCGCACCGAGACCAGCGTCTGCATGCTGGCGCTCGATGGCGAGCGGCTGGTCGGGGCCTCCACCGGGCTGCCGCTGTGCCATGAGATGGAGGCCTTTCGGCGCCCCTTTATCGAGCAGGGCATGGCGATCGGGCGCATCTTCTACTGCGCGGAGTCCGTGCTGCTACCCGCCTATCGGGGCCAAGGCATCTACCGTGCCTTCTTCGACGGGCGCGAGGCCCACGCCCGCCGGCTGGGCGGCCTTGCTTACTCGGCCTTCTGCACCGTCGAGCGGCCGACCAGCCATCCGTTGCGCCCCGCCGACTACCAACCCCTGGAGCCAGTCTGGCGGCATTTCGGTTACCGGCCCGAACCCGGCCTTAACACCCGCTTCGGCTGGAAGGATATCGATCAGCCGGCCGAGACCGACAAGGCCATGCAATTTTATCTCAAGCGACTGGACACCCCATCATGACTCCCCCCCTTCGCCTAGCCTGCACCCAGTACCGAATCGATTTCCTGTCGGACTGGGCCACCTATGAACGCAAGATCCGCAGCCTGGTGGCAGAGGCGGTCGACCGGGAAGCCAACTTCCTGCTGTTTCCAGAATACTTCAGCATGGAGCTGGCCTCCCTGTTTGAGGAGCGGGTCTACCGCTCGCTCCATGGTCAGCTGGAGGCCATGCAGGGCCTGCTGGCGGATTTTAAGGCCCTGTTCGGCACCCTGGCCCGGCAATACGGGCTGCACATACTGGCCGGCACCTTCCCGGTACGCCAGCCGGACCACAGCTACCGCAACCGCGCCTACCTGTTCCGTCCCGACGGCAGCGACGACTGGCAGGACAAGCTGCAGATGACCCGCTTCGAGAACGAACAATGGCGGATAAACGCAGGCACCGAGCTGAAGGTGCTGGATACCGCCTTCGGCAAGGTAGGCGTGGCCATCTGCTATGACAGCGAATTTCCCCTGCTGGCCCGCCGCCAGGTCGAGGCCGGCGCCAACCTGATCCTGGTGCCGAGCTGTACCGACACCCAGGCAGGCTTCAACCGAGTACGTATCGGTTGCCAGGCCAGGGCGCTGGAAAACCAGTGTTACGTGGCCCAGTCTCCGACCATAGGGACGGCCCCCTGGTCGGAGGCGGTGGACGTCAATACCGGCCGGGCCGCCATCTATACCCCGGTGGACTACGGCTATCCGGACGACGGTGTGCTGGCGATGGGTGAGCCCGGCCAAACCCAGTGGGTCATGGCCACGCTTGATCTGGACGCCCTGGCCGAGGTCAGGGCCAAGGGCCAGGTATTCAATCACAGGGACTGGGACGGGCAGCTGCGGTTTGAGACCATCTAGTTATGCATCTCGCCTGATGTGACGGTCGGTAGATGCAAGCCCTGTTGCCTCTTGTTAACGTCTGAGTTGGCGGTGGATAGCACAAGCAGGCAATATCGGTGCATCAAGGAAGACAAAGGGATCTGCTCCGCCGACCTTCCGTTTCAGATGAAACGGAGAGCGTACAGGGATGTATCCATAGCGAGTCGGCGGAGCGGGCCCTTTGGCCGATCTATAACGTGTAGCGAGTATTGGCAATCTGCCAGGACAGTTATCGGATTGGTATCACCTATTCCGCCAAGAACGCCTGCACCTCGTCCACCGCAATGGCGAAGTTGAAGTTGCCCCCCGCCTGTATTCCCTTGGTGGTGATGCCGATCAGCCGCCCCTCGGCATCAAACAGGGCGCCGCCCGATGAGCCATAGGTAATGGGGGCCGTGGTCTGGATCAGGCGAACCCCGCGGTCATTCCTCAACGCGGAAACGATGCCTTCGGTCAGGGTTTTTTCAAGCCCTGCCGGCGAGCCGATGGCAAACACCTTCTCGCCGACCCGAACCTGGCTGTATGACTTAATCGCATCGGTGAATACCAGTTGCCGGTTGGGCTCGAGCAACTCCAGCAGGGCGAGGTCCCGCCTGGGATCCGTCTTGATCACCCGCCATACCAGCACATCCCCTTCCCGGACATATTCACCCTGGGTATTGATGCTGACGGGCACACCGCCGGCCTTAACCAGGTGATAGTTGGTGATGACCCGATATGGGTCGATGGCAATGGCGGACCCCAGGCTGATGGGCTCAAGGCCGGCGCCGAGCCGCTCATAGACCACTATCTTGTACACGCTGGGTTCACGCCGGGCATACAGCTCAACGGCCGCCGAGCCGGGAGGGGGGACCCCGCCGATGGCAGGGATGGCCGGCGATACCGAGGGCGACGGCAGCGCTGGCGGGCGGCCAAGCAACGCCAATAACCGAGCGCATTCTTCATCCCCCTGCTCGGCACAGGCCCGGTAGTGCTCCGCCGCCTGCGATTGGTCCAGGTGCTGCTCCCCAAATTGCCCCTGGTAAATGGCGCCCAGCTGCAGGTGTGCCAGCGGGCTCCATACCGGATCCCCGGCACTCGTCACCCGTTTGAACCAGTTGATTGCCTGCCCCGTATCCTGGCGGGTGCCCCTGCCCTCGAGATACATGCTGGCAACGGAAAACTGGGCCTCGGGGTAGCCATTGTCCTGGGCCGCCCTGAGGTAATATTGAAACGCCCTGCCATCATCACCTTGTATTTCAGCCTCGTAGGCGGTCTGGTACTGGGCATCCCTGGTCAGGTTACAGCCGCCAATAAACATGGAGAAGAGGGCGAACAGCAGTCGTATCTTGTCCATGGCAGATATCCATCCGGTGCGCGAAAAGGCGATGATTCGTTCGAATCAAAGCCTAAGCATAGCATCGCCGTCGGGGGAAGGAGCCGGGCCAGTCACGGCCCAATAGAACGCCCGGCCCTCGATGGCGTTATTTGGCCCCGGCCGCTGTCTTGCGCGTCCTGCGTTTACGAAATACCTTGGGCCTGGCGCCGCCCTGCAGGCCACGGAATGAGGCAGGGTCGACCTGTTGCATCAGCTCGGGCAAGGACTGCTCCAACGCCGACATAAAGTCCTGATAGCCGGCCTGTTTACGGCTGATGGCGTCCAGCTGAGCCTCCCAGCGAGCGGTCATGTCCGGGGTGGTGGCCGCGGCCGGCAGGCTGGCGATCAGCTTTTTGCCAGCCTCGGTGGCCCGGATCTGCTTGCCCTGACGGAGCAGAAACTGGCGCTTGAACAGCAGCTCAATAATGCCGGCGCGGGTCGCTTCCGTACCCAGGCCATCGGTATCCCTGAGGATCTTCTTGACCTCGGGATCCGTCACGAAACGGGCGATACCGGTCATCGCCGCCAGCAGGGTGGCATCGGTAAAGTACTTGGGAGCCTGGGTCAGCTTGTCCAGCAGTTCCCCCCGCAGGCACTGCACCACCTCCCCCTCAACCAGCTCGGGCAGCCGAGTCGGCAGCTCGGCAGCGTCTTCCGGCTCGGCACGGCCACTGCCTTCAAACAGCTGCTTCCAGCCCTTGCCGACCTGCTGCCGGGCCCGGGCGATAAACAGGCCGCCGGCGATCGCGATATCGACCTGTTTATCGTCGTATTCCCAGGCCGGGTAGAACTGGGCCAGGTACTGGCGGGCGATCAGCTGATAGATATTGAGTTCGGTCGCCGACAGCCGGCCGCCCTCTGTTTTTTTCCCGGTCGGAATAATGGCGTGATGGGCTTCGACTTTCTTGTCGTTCCAGGCCTTGCCGCGCAAGCCGAGGTCCGCTGCTGCCACCGCCGGCGCCAGGGCCGGACACAACCGGGCGATGGCGGCGGTCACCGCCGGCGCCTGGCTGAAATGCTCTTCCGGCAGGTAGCGGCAATCTGAGCGGGGATAGGTGATCAGCCTATGGCGTTCATACAGGACCTGGCAGCTGTCCAGCACCTGCTTGGCGCTCAAGCCGTAACGGCGGGCGGCGTCGATCTGCAGCGCCGACAGGTTATAAGGCAGCGGGGCCGCCTGCTGTTTGCGCTTGCTGGAAAGCGCCCGGACCAGACCCGGCTGACCGGCAATGCGCCCGAGCACATTTTCCGCCAGGGCCCGGGACAACACCCTGCCCTCTTCATCCTGCCAAGGCTGGCAGGCGTCGCTCGGTTGCCAGCGGGCGCGAAACTGCTCGCCCCGCTCGGTCTGCAACAGGGCGTCCACCTCATAGTAGGGCTTGGCCTGAAACGACTCGATTTCCAGATCGCGACGCACCACCAGGCCCAGCACCGGGGTTTGCACCCGGCCCACCGACAGCACCCCCTGATAGCCCATTTTCTGGCCCTGGATAGTGCACAGCCGGCTCATGTTGATGCCGTACAGCCAGTCGGCCCGGGAGCGGGCAAGGGCCGACACCGACAGGGGTACGAACTCCCGGTTGCTGCGCAGCCGGCTCAGGGCCTTGCTGACCGCGCCCGGGTTCAGGTCGCTGATCAGGCAACGCTGCACCTGGTCCCGCTTGGCGGCCGGCACCGCACAGTAGTTGATCACCTCATCCACCAGCAGCTGCCCTTCCCGATCCGGATCCCCGACGTGGACTATGCCGTGCGCCTCTTTCAGCAGCTTGCGCAATACCCCCAGCTGGCCACGGGTTTTGGCCTTGGGTTCCAGCTTCCATTCCCGGGGACTGATCGGCAGGTGCTCCAGCCGCCACTGTTTATAGGCGGGATCATAAGCATCGGGCTGGGCCTGCTCGAGCAGGTGGCCGATGCACCAGCTGACCACGTCACCGTTGGCGACACGGATAAAGCCGTCACCCTTGTGGTGCGGTTTCGGCAGTACATCGGCCAGGGCTCGGCCCAGGCTGGGTTTTTCTGCGATATAGAGGATCATGCTGGCAGCGGCCTGAATCGTCTGAAGTTGTCATACAAGTCGGCCAAAGCAAGCGCTCCACCGACACGCTGCAGGCACCTCCTTGTGGAGCTCAGCACGTGCCCTCCCTGGCATGCGACGGTCGGTGAAACGCCTCCCTTTGCCCTCCTGTTAGCAAATGGGATCGCTTGTAAGGCCATAAGAGAGAACGGGATCAGTAATCCCCGTTCAGCAGGAACTCATCCATGGCTTCCACCAGGTAGGGCCAGTCCTCTTCCGGGACCGGCAGAGCGGGATCTTCGTCACCCTCACCGTATTCCTGCCAGTAATGTTCACGCAGTGCCAGGGCGAAATCGCTGGAGTCTTCGGCCAGGGCATACAGGGGACCGAACCAGATGATGCGGGTCAGGCCGGCGGTGAGATCATTGAGATATTCCACCAGCACCTCCGGCTCCGGATACTGCTCCATCAGCAGGGCGAAGCGGTCCCCGGCGGCGGCGGTTTGTTCCGGATCCAGCTCGCCCAGTTCGGCGACATAATGCAGGTAGTCCCGCAGCACATATTGTCGGGCCTGGTCCTCCCCCGACAACCACTGACAACGGGTTTCTTTACGGCTGATAATGGAGAGGGCCACCCCCTCATCGAGATAGCACAGGGCCCACAGCTGGTCGTCCATAATGTCCTCAAGGCGGATTCAATCAACGGTCGCCAGTGTAGCCTAAACCGGGCGTGCTTTGTAAAACCCGTGAGCCAGGCGCAGCAGTTTATCCCGCCGCCGCCACAGCAGCGACAGGCTCACGGCCAGGTAGAGGGCCGGCTCGATCCAGCCGGATTTGACCGACCACCAGAAGTGAATGGGGATCAGCAGGGCCACCAGATAGACCCAGTCATGCAGGCGCTGCCAGCGGCGCCCCAGGCGCCGTTGCCAGCCCTGGGTCGAAGTGGCCGCCAGCAACAGCAGCAGCACCCATGACAGCATCCCCAGGGTGATAAAGCCACGTTTGACGAGCTCCCCGCCGATCAGCCCCCAGGCCAACTGCAGATCCAGCAGCAGCCATGCACTCAGGTGCAGGCTGGCGTAGACGAAACACCAGAGTCCGACCAACCGCCTGACCCGGATCAGGGCGCCGTTTTTCAGCGCTTTCGCCAGGGGGGATATACACAGGGTCAGCAACAGCAGACGCAGCGCCCACAGGCCCAGGAACTGCAGCAGCTCGGGCACGGGGTCGGCGCTCAGTCGACCGGCATTGATGGCCCACAGCAGCCACAGCAGCGGCAGGGCCGCCAGCAGGTGCAGGACGCCTTTCAGCCAGAACAGCCGGCGCGGGGTCAGCCGGATCAAAACCATTTCCTCAGATCCATACCCTGATACAGGCCGGCGACCTCATCTTGATAGCCATTAAACATCAGGGTGGGCTGGCGTTCACTGCCAAACAGGCCGCCCTCGCCAATCACCCGCTCACTGGCCTGGCTCCACCTGGGATGGTCCACCGTCGGATTAACATTGGCGTAAAAACCGTACTCGTGGCGCGCCAGCAGGTTCCAGGTGGTCGGGGGCTGCTGCTCGGTCAAGCGGATTTTGACTATCGACTTGATCCCCTTGAAGCCGTATTTCCAGGGCAGCACCAGCCGCACGGGGGCCCCGTTTTGCGGCGGCAAGGTCTTGCCATACATACCGACCGTCAATAACGCCAGCGGGTGCAGGGCCTCATCCAGGCGCAGGCCCTCCACATAGGGATAGTCAATACCACCGCCGACATAGCGGGAGGCCTGGCCAGGCATCTGCTCCGGGTCATAGAGGGTTTCGAAGGCCACATACTTGGCTTTGGAAGTGGGCTCGGCCGACTTGATGATGCCGACCAGCGGCACCCCCAGCCAGGGGATCACCATGGACCAGGCCTCGACACAGCGATGGCGATAAATCCGCTCTTCCAGCCGCTGCCGCTCGAGCCAGGCCCAGACATCCAGGGTCTGGGGCTTGTTCACTTCCCCTTCTATGGTCAGGGTCCAGGGGCGGGTATTAAACTGCTGGGCATGGCGGGCAGGATCGGACTTGTCGGTGCCGAATTCATAGAAATTATTGTAACTGGTCGCCACCTTTTCGGTGGTCAGGGGTAACTCCGGCCGGTAACCGGCGGGGCGACTGAATTCGAGCGGCCTGGTGGTCGCCACCCTGGCCGCGTCGTCCTTGTCATCGAGGAAGCCGAACAGGCTGGCATTCGCCGAACCACTCAGGGCCGCGGCCCCCAGGCCCAATCCCAGGCCCTTGATAATTTGCCGACGTTGTTGATATACCGCTTCCGGGGTGACCTGATGCTCACCGAGGGCGGAGGATTTGGAGATTTTTATCAGCATGCGGGATCCATAAGTAGGGGTTACCTTGGTATAGAGGGCACCACACCAAAAAATCTTTCACGGTTCGGATTTGTCTTTATAGCTGCTGGCCTCCAGGCCATGACGGTTGAGCAGCTTGTAGAAGTCGGTGCGGTTGCGTCCGGCCAACGCCGCCGCCTGGGTCACATTGCCCTCCGTCATCCGCAACACCTTATGGAGGTATACCCGCTCGAAATCGGCCCTGGCCTCGTTGAAGGTGGGGAAATGCCCCCCGCCCCCGGACAGGATAGACTCGATCAGCTGAGGGCCGATCACCGGCGCCGAGGCCAGGGCGACCGCCTGCTCTACTGTGTTGCGCAACTGCTGCACGTTACCCGGCCAGGCCGCACCGGCCAGCAAGGCCAGCGCTTCTGGCGCAAATCCGGTCACCTGGGTCTGCTGGCGCTGCCTGATGTGATCCAGAAAATGCCGGGCCAGCAGGGGGATGTCCTCCGGCCGCTCCTCGAGCGCCGGCAATGCCAGGTTGAACACATTCAGGCGGTAGAACAGATCTTCCCGGAATTGCCCCTGCTCCATGGCGGTGACCAGATCACGGCTGGTCGCCGACAGGATGCGCACATCGATGCTCACATTGTGGCTGCTGCCCAGCGGGCGCACCTGCTGCTGCTCAAGGGCACGCAACAGTTTCACCTGCAGCAAGGGGGGCAGATCGCCGATTTCATCCAGCAGCAGGGTGCCCCCCTGGGCCGACAGAAACAGCCCGGGATGGTCGGACAGGGCCCCGCTGAACGCCCCCTTCACATGGCCGAACAATTCGGACTCCAGCAATTGTTCGGTCAAGGCGCCGCAGTTAAGGACCATAAAGGGATAGTCCCGCCTCGGGCCCGCATCGTGGATAGCCTGGGCCATCAGCTTCTTGCCTGTACCCGAAGGCCCAGTGAGCAACACGCTGATATCCAGCGGGGCAATACGCCTGGCCTGCTCCAGCACCCCTTCCATAACCGGGCTACGGGTCATGACCTGCGCTTGCCAATCCGTCTCATGGGCGGGCAGCGACACTGACAGGGCTTCATTAATGGTTTTGCGCAGGGACTCCTTGTCGATAGGCTTGGTCAGGAAGCCGAATACCCCCGAGCGGGTGGCGGTCACCGCATCGGTAATGGAGCCATGGGCGGTCATGATAATCACCGGCAAGCCCACATACTGGGCCTGAATGCGATCGAACAGGGCCAGCCCGTCCATGCCGTCCATCTTCAAGTCGCTCAGCACCAGATCCGGCCGCTCTTTCTCCAGCTGCTCCAATGCCTGCGGACCCGACTCGGCGGTTTGTACCACAAAGCCTTCACTCTTGAGCCTTAACCCCAGGAGTTTCAACAGGCTGGTATCGTCATCCACCAGCAGTATCTTGGCCTTACGCTTCATGGCTGGCCCGGCTCTTGGTATTTGCGTTCATTGATTTGCTCATCTATGGTGGCCAGTTCTTTCAGCTTGCTGCTCAGGCTCTCGACCTGCGCCTGCCGCTGCTCGACCAACTCATTCAGCGTCAATAACTCTTGATTATATCCTTGATAGACGGCGAAGAACTGCTTGAGCCGGGGGCTGATTGACGACATATTCCGACTCAACAGCTGTTGCGCCTGCTGACGCTGGCCCGGCTCCGCCTTGGGGTGGCTGAGCCAGAGTGCCAGCTGTAACTCATTGTTATTGGCCTGCTGACGCAGGCTCTGAATGCTGCTCTTTCGCTCGGCGTCATTGCTCTGCAGCACCTTGTCGGCATAGCTCAGCCAGCTCAGCAATTCATCATGCGCCATGGCGGATATTCCGATGGCAGCCGGTTCCGATGCGACAGGCGTTGTCTTCCACACCGGGGATGTGCAGGCAGACAACAGCAACGCCGACAGGCAAAGAAGCCAGTGTTTATTCATTTATCTTATCCTTGTCTGTGTCTGTACTTGCGGGCAAGCTGAGTTCAAAGCAGACCAGCCCCGCCTCATCGTCACTTAGCTGGAGTCGTCCCGCCATGCTCAGGGCCGCCTCCCTGGCGATACTCAGGCCGATGCCGGAGCCTTTCAATACCCCCTTGCGCTCCTGGCTACCCTGTACGAATGGCTCGAAGATGCGCGCTTTATCCTGTTCCGGGATCGGTTGTCCGCTATTGGCGACGCTCAGGGAATACAGCTCGCCGGCCTGGACCGAACGGATCCGGATAAGACCACCCTGGTCACCATAATTTACCGCATTGGAGATGAGATTATCCAATACCAGCTTCAAGCGGTGCGCATCCGCAATCGGCTCGGCCTCCTCCACCTCCAGTTGAACCTGCATGCCTTTGCCTTCTATGGTCAGGCGATGGGCATTCAGGCTTTGCTCCAGCAGGGGGCGCACATCGACCCTTTGCTTGAACACCTGGACCTGCTGCACCCGGTTATAATCCAGCAGCTGCTCGATGAGTCCCTGCAGGCGGAAGCTGTTATGTACCAGTAATTCGCAAATCTCCATCTGTTCCGGGGTGAGTGGGCCCGTCACCCGCTCGAGCAGGAGATCCGCCCCCTCACGCAAACTGGCCAGGGGGGTTTTCAACTCATGGGAAAGATGACGCAAAAACTGCAGCTTCTGCGCCTCCAGCTCGCGCAAACGCAGGTGCAACCATTGCAAACGCTCCCCCAGGTCCACCAGCTCGGCCGGCCCCCGGATCGGCCTGTCATCGGGTTCTATTCCAGCCCCCAGGCTTAATATACAGCGCTCCAGCTGACGCACCGGCCGAATGATCAAATAGGTGAACAACAGCACCAACAGCAGGCTGACGCCACCCAGGGCCGCACTTAACCACCATAATTGCCGGCGCAGCTGCAGCACATGCTGACGTACCTGCTGAATACGCACATCCACCTGCTCCCGGGTCAGCTGATCCAGTTGCAGCGTCAGGGCATTGAATTGATCGAATATCGCTGCCCGTTGACGAATCTGCGAACCGTCGGCCTGGGCCAGGTCGACCAGTTCAATCAGGAGCCGAGGTATGGTCGTCGTCAGTGCCCCCGCATCAACGGAAACCAGTTGGCCATCCAGGGCGCCGCGGTAACGCTCGAGCAGGCGCAGGTAAGACAAGCGTAGCTCCGGATCTTCCAGGACCGCATAACGTCTGATGGTACGTTCCATCTCCAGGGCCAGATCATTCATGTCCGATGTCCGACGGGTGTCCCTGACCGCCCCTTCGATACCGTCCTGGGCCAACCCTATCACCTGCTCCAGGCTGCGGCTGTTCTGATATACCAGCAAAATCAGCGGTAATAGCACCAGCAGGAAAGCCATCAATACCAACTGCAATAAAGAACGCGGAGCCAAGCCCCTCACCGCCCTCGACATCATACACCTACTTATCAACCCGGCAGGCAGGCAGGATATCAAAAGCGGCTGTGCTGCGGATAAAAAAAAACCGGTCGGGGGTGGACCGGTCTGAAAAGTACAGAATGTGCATCCTTGCACGAGTCCGACGGCTGCTCAGTGGTGCTTAAAGCAGTATCAGACAGCCCTAAATAAGCAAATTGCAGGCCAATGATTTTTATGTTTAATTTTCAATTATTTACAAAAAAAATTCTGCTGGTGACGATGCCACCTGTATCAGCTGAGAGTCATAAAAGAACAGCTCAAATATAATTTCCTTAAAAATTAAAAACTTAGACTGTATCAAAAAACAGACAGTCGCTTGACCATCTCCCTGTCGCCGCAGGTCCACCCCGCCATAAATGATGCTGGCACCGTTCCAGTCGCAGCCCCATGTTCTATGCTCAATACAGGCCGAGGTGAAGGCTATCAATCCATCAGGCGACACCTATTGGATAATGCATATAAAGACTGCCACACTCGGCTTATCAAGCATTTAAGGAGAATGGCAATGGCACAAGTAAATGAAATTATGCGACATAGCCTGCCCCTGCTGACGGCCGACATGTCCATATCAGAAGCCTTGGATCGGATGCTGGAGTCGGGCTTAAGCGGCCTGCCGGTGGTGGATGTACAGCGGCACATTGTCGGCTTTCTGTCGGAGCAGGATTGCATCCCCAAACTGATCAATGCCAATTACTATTGCGACAACCGCGCCAAGGTCAGTGACGTGATGCGTTCCACCCCCATGACCGTGGCTCCGGACACCGATGTATTTGAGCTGGCACGCATGATGGGGGGTGCCAAGCCCAAGCTGTATCCTGTGGTGCAGGGCAAGAAGGTGATTGGCATCGTCACCCGCCAGCAGGTAATGCGCTTTTTAAATCATCAGCTTAAAACCTGTCTGATGACCTACTGACACAAAGGGCTCGAAGAGCCCTCTTTTTGCCCGCCAGCACCCTAGGGCGTAACATCCCGATCGATAGGCTGTTGCAGGGAGATCAGGGTCTCGGTGGACTGGATCTCGTCGATAGGCTGCAAACGGTTGATCAGCACCCGCTGCAACTCATCGATGGAGCGGGTCATCACCTTGATAAAGATGTTGTAGTGTCCCGTGGTGTAATAGGCCTCGACCACTTCTTCCAGTTGCTCCAGTTTGGCCAACGCCTGAGGGTAGTCCCGCGCACTTTTCAGGATAATGCCGATAAAGCAACAGACGTCGTAACCCAGCTTTTTGGAGTTGACCTGCACCCGGGTGCCTTCTATCACGCCGGCCTGTTTCATCTTCTCGACCCGCACGTGAATGGTACCCGGACTGACCTCGAAACGTTTGGCCAGTTCCGCATAAGGCACTCGGGCGTTGTCCATCAGCGCCATCAGGATGGATTTATCGAGATTATCGATCCGGTAATGAAAGTCTGTTTTTTCCATCTAAATTAAACAATCCATCAAAATAAAGGAAAATTTTTATAGAAAATAAAACAGAATCCGTTTTTATGCCAATGATTGTTGAAATCTAATCGAACATAACTGATTATCCTGCAAAAGATATAGCAACCCAGGTGAGTCAGATGAAACAAAGTTATATTGTGCGCCAGCGTCAAATCCGTTTTGTAAAAGAGTATTTTTCCGGTCAGTTGGCCCAGCAACTCAACCTGCTCGAAGTTCAGGCACCGATCCTGAGCCGCCTGGGTGACGGCATGCAGGACAACCTGTCCGGTCATGAAAAAGCGGTACAGGTCAAGGTTAAGGCGCTGCCGGAGGCCAGCTTCGAAGTGGTGCACTCCCTGGCCAAATGGAAGCGTCACACCCTGGGTCGCTTCGGCTTCGAACCGGGTGAAGGCCTCTACACCCATATGAAAGCCCTGCGCCCGGATGAAGACAGGCTCAGCCCCATCCACTCCGTCTATGTGGATCAGTGGGATTGGGAACAGGTGATGTCCCCCGCCGAGCGCCATGCAGACTTCCTGGTACAGACGGTGCAACGCATTTACGGTGCCATCAAGCGCACCGAGCAGGCCGCCGCCGCCGAGTTTGAATTCACGCCTTTCCTGCCCGAGCAGATCCATATTCTGCATGCAGAAGAGCTGCTGGCCCGATACCCCGAACTGGATGCCAAGGGCCGGGAACGCGCCATCACCAAGGAACTGGGCGCCGTGTTCCTGATGGGCATAGGGGGCCAGCTCAGCCATGGGGATCGCCACGATGTGCGTGCCCCCGACTATGACGACTGGTCCAGCGTGGGCAAAGACGGCCTGGCCGGCCTGAACGGCGATATCCTGGTATGGAACCCGGTGCTGGAAGATGCTTTCGAAATTTCCTCCATGGGGATCCGGGTCGATCAGCAGGCGCTGACCCGCCAGCTGGCGCTGACCGGCAATGAAGACAGGGCCGCCCAAGAATGGCACCAGCAACTGCTGGCCGGCCGGCTGCCCCAGACCATAGGCGGCGGCATCGGTCAATCCCGCCTGGCCATGCTGCTGCTGCAGCTGTCTCATATCGGTCAAGTGCAGTGCGGCGTCTGGCCGGCCGAGCTGAGCCAGTCGGTACCCGAATTACTGTAAATTAACCGGGCTCTGTACAGGTAATGCTGTTCAGTTAATGGGAGTCCTCATCTACCAAGCCGACCGTTGGCGTCATGGATGACGCCGCCGAGCCCCCAGGGACGGGATTTCGGCGAGTCGGCGTGTGGAGGAGGACTCCCCTTTTCATCTTAAGTGAACGGCATTGGGCTCTGTACAGGGCCCTTTTTATTGGCAGCCAAGCAAAATATGCAGCCCCATCCGTGCACCAGCCAAGGTTAACCACCTCTGGCAGCGCCATGACGCGGGCCAGGCGGTGGCTCTCTCTGACCTCAGGGTGCAAATCCTGACGATGGACATTAGCGCCGCGCCGTCGCCAGGCATAGAAACCACTCCGGCTGACTTGCATGAACCGACACAACACGGCCACGGGATAGGTGGCCTTCTCAGACTCGATGGGCTGGAATCCCGGCTCAACTCTTTGCCGAAGAAAGCAGCCATATTTTTTAAATATCCTTTTTAATCTTAAGCTTACGAACTCCTTCGCGGTGCTTCTTGATCTCGGCGCGCGATCATCCTCTCGCCGGCTCGAGACGCTGTTAACGGTGATTGCGGCACCAACGATCTAACAAGCCGCGGTCTCCCCCCAGACCAGGATGGCGTTCAGCCAGGTGCTTAAGGGCATTGGCGCGCTCTTGGTCACGAAAGGAAGCCCCATCATACCCGGACCCAGGACGGTAAAAACAGCACTACCCTCTCTGGCGGACAGATGTTATTTTTAACTAAAGATATCTCTGACGGCGCTTAACGGGGTCACCACATATGCGGATTGCGGTTTACGGCTATGAACTCTCCCTGACCATGGCACTGACCATCAACGGCACCCCCCTCGGTCGCCGCCGGGGTTTGTATGTGTGCATCGAGGGCTGCTGGGGCGAGGTCGCTCCCCTGCCCGGCGAGTCCCGCGAAAGCCTGGAGGAGGCCCGGGACGAGCTGCTGGCCGCCTGCGAGCGGCTGGCCCGGGGCGAACCCCACGACGCCCGCCTGCCTTCGGTGCAGTTCGGACTGGACTGTGCCCTGACGGGCATCGACGGCGAGGCGGCCCCGTCGCTGCCGCTGCTGGAAGGCGAGCGGGAGCCCATTATCCGCGCCTGGCGCTGCCGCCGAGAGCACCCCCGACGGGCCTGGCTCACCCTTACCGGCGAAGTGCAGCATGACGCCGGCCTGGTGCGCGAGTTGACCCTGCTGGTGCCCAGCCTGCAGCTGGTGCTGGACGCGGGCGGGCGGCTGAGCGAAGAACAGTTGGCAGGGCTGTGGCGGCGCATCGATCCCGGCCGTATCGAGTGGTTGCTGGATCCCGCCGCCGACATGGCCGCCAGCCAGCGACTGGCGGAAGACCATGGCTGGCCGGTGGCCTTCGATCTTGGCCGCCATGCATCCACTGACTACCCGGTGTTCGAACAGCTTAAGGCCCTGGTGCTCAGGCCCACCCAGCTGGGCGGCCTGGGGCTGTGTCGGGAGCTGGCCGGGCAGGCGCAGGCCCGGGGGCTGGAAGTGGTAGTAGCCGACAGCCTGGAAAGCGGCTTGGGCAACGCCCAGCTGGCCCGCCTGGCCCACCGCTGGGCGCCGGGCCGGGCGGCGATGCTGAACCGGCTGCGCTACCTGCTGGACAAGGGCATGGACGGCAACGACCAGCCGGATCTCGGCAGACTCACTCTGCTCCGGGAATACGGTTAGCCGGCCCCAGATGGGCACATAAACCCGGCCCCGTGCCAAGGTTTCCTTGGCTTTGGCGAATGAAATCCGTATAGTCAGGCCGATATTTCGACAGGTTTTCGCATATGTTTCAAAACAACCCCCTGCTGGCTCAGCTCAAGCAACAAATCCGCGAGTCCATTCCCACCAAGGAAGGGACCATCAAAGCCACCGCCAGAGGCTTTGGCTTCCTCGAGGTGAGCGAGAAGGAAAGTATTTTTATTCCGCCTCCTTACATGAAGAAAGTGTTGCACGGCGATCGGGTCACTGCCCTGGTGCGTACCGAAAACGAGAAGGAAGTGGCCGAGCCCGATACCTTGATTGAACAGGGGATGACCCGCTTTGTCGCCCGGGTGAAATGGTTCCGCGACCGGCTCAATATAGTACCGGATCATCCGCTGATTAAAGATGCTATCAAGGCCCGAGCCAAGAAGGGGTTGGATGAAAAAAGTCTGAAAGACGGCGACTGGGTGGTTGCCGAGCTGAAACGCCACGCCCTGAACGACAACGGCTTCTTCGCCGACGTGGTCGAGCTGGTCGCCGGGGTGGACGACCCCATCGCCCCCTGGTGGGTGGTGCTGGCGCGCAATGCCCTGGCCAACCAAGCACCCCAGGATCAGGAGCAATGGCAAACGCTGGAAGAAGCCCTGCCCCGCCAGGACCTGACCGAACTGCCGCTGTTCACCATCGACAGCGAATCCACCCAGGACATGGACGATGCCCTGGGTATTCGCAAGCTGGATAACGGCTGGGAACTGACCGTGGCCATCGCCGATCCTACCGCCTATGTGGCGCACGACAGCGAGCTGGACAAAATCGCCGCCGAGCGGGCCTTCACCGTCTACCTGCCCGGCCGCAATATCCCCATGCTGCCGCGCACCCTGGCCGACGAGCTGTGCTCGCTCAAGGCCGGCGAAATACGCCCAGCATTGTGCGCCCGCCTGCAGGTCACCTTTGATGGACAGGTCACCGAGCAGGTGGAATTCTTTGCCGCCCGGATCCGCTCCCAGGCCAAGCTGGCTTACAACAAGGTGTCCGACTGGCTGGAGCAGAAAGGTGACTGGCAACCCGAGTCCGACGTCATTGCCGAACAGCTGCGCGAGCTGGCCGCCTTCACCGAGGCCCGCAGCCGCTGGCGCACCGAACACGCCATCGTGTTCAAGGACAGACCCGATTATCGCTTCGAGCTGGACGAAGCCAGCAATGTGGTGGCCATCCATGTGGATCAGCGGCGCATCGCCAACCAGATGGTGGAAGAATCCATGATCGCCGCCAACCTGGCCTGCGGCAACTGGCTGGCCGAACATGCCAACACCGGTATATTCAACGTGCATGCGGGCTTCGACAGCGAAAAAATGGAGCAACTCATCGAGCTGCTGCAGGCTCATGAAGCCCCGTTCGACCCGGATACTCTGGCAACCCTGGACGGTTTCTGTGCCCTGCGTCGCTGGCTGGACGCCCAGGAAACCAGCTACCTGGACAGCCGCATCCGCCGCTACCAGTCGTTCGCCGCCATGGCCGTGACCCCGGCCGCGCATTACGGTCTGGGACTGACGGCCTACGCCACTTGGACCTCGCCCATCCGCAAATACGGCGACATCATCAACCACCGGCTGATCAAGGCCATCCTGGCCGAGCAGGCGCATGACGCCCATGCGCCCAGCGCTGAACTGGCCACCCATCTGTCCGAGCAACGGCGCATGCATCGCCGGGCCGAGCGGGACATCGCCGACTGGTTGTACGTACGTTACCTGCAAAGTGCGGTCACCGAGGCCAAAGTATTCGATGCGGAAATCATCGACATCGGCCGAGGCGGGGTGAAACTGCGCCTGCAAGAAAACGGCGCCGTGGTCTTTATGCCTTCCTCCCTGATCCTCGCCAACCGGGATCGGCTGGAGTGCAGCTGGGACGACGGCCGCGTCTATCTGGATAAAGAGGCGATTTTCGAGCTGGGCCAGTTCACCCAGGTGATCCTGACCGAGGCGGTGGAAGAAACCCGCTCGCTGATTGCTAAACCGGCGGTTTCCGTGGTGCCCGAGCAACAGGAAAAGCTGGAACAACCCGCCTCCTGATACCAAAAGGGCCTGCGATTGCAGGCCCTACACCTACTTAGCGCCATCAATGTCCGCCAGCAGATCCGCCACTAGCGACTGCTGGTTGCCCACTCGTTGGGTGACCTGCTGAACAATCTCCATGCGGGTCTGTGCTCCCGCTTGGATGTTATCAATCGCGGCCAGCGCCAGGCTGGCCTCCTGCAAACAGGCGCCACGGGACTGGTCCATGTTCTCCAGTCCGGTGCGGGCCTTGGTGGCGGAATGCCCCAGGTTCTCGGCAATTTTCCGAATTTGTTCGCTGGACAGGTTCACCCGGTGGGACAGATTGCGGACCTCGTATGCCACCACCGAAAAACCCCGGCCGTGTTCCCCCGCCCGGGCAGCTTCGATGGAGGCATTGAGGGCCAGCAGGTTGGTCTGTTTGGCGATGTCCTGAATATTGCCCACGATGGCGCCGATCTCGGCAGACTGATCCTGCAACTGATTGAATACCCGATCGATATTCTCCATATAACCGGCGAGTGAGCGGATCGCGGCCTCCGACGTGCGGATGCTGTGGGCGGTCTCGGCCACCTTGTCACCGGATTGCCGGGCCAGAATGCTGGCCTGTGCCATTTCTTCCAGGATCAGCTCGGCGTTGGCGCCCAGTTTGCCGAGGTGTTCCAGCAAGCGTTGATGGTTGACCGGAGCGGGTGCCGGGTGGGCTGTTTTCACTGGCTCGGGTTCGGCCGCCGGTAGCAGCGGAGGTAGCACTTCGACAACGACGGGCTCCGGTGCCGGTTGGTCGACAATACGCACCGGCAACCTCAGGGCCAGACAAGCTGCAGCCAGGGCCAGCAGTGCGCCTAACAGAGACAGCGTCAGTACCACACCATCCTGACCACCCAGCCAGATGGAGAGGGCGATCTGGAGCATAGCCGCGGTACTGATGGAGGCGATCAACACCGCTTTGGTATGGGATTCGGGGTATGTTGTGCGAACAGCACCGGCTTCGTAAGAGTTCATCATGAGTCATCTCTTGCAGGTTCTGGGCTTGGTGTCTTCTGAAAATAGGAACGTTAAGGCCGATTGACGTGGGCGCTCCCTGCAGGCAGGGGCGCCATCGTTGAAGGTTGGCTCACTCGTGTGACCAGCAGTTCGGCGAAAACCGCCGGGCATTCCACCGAGGGCACATGGCCGATGCGCTCCAGGATCACCGGCTCGTCGGCGCCGGCGCATTGGGCCAGGGTACGCAACGACTCGGGCGGGGTGGCAATGTCGTCGCTGCCGCCCACCAGCAACAGGGGAACCTGGTGATCCCGCAGTCGCGCGCGGAAGTCTGCGCGGCCCAGCATTTCGCACAACAGGGCGTAACTGTTGGCGTCACCCCGTCCCATGATGGTGTTCCAACCATCAAGCAGGGCCGGTTGGGCCTCGCAGGCGGCCGGGCCGAACCAGCGCGGCACTATGTCCACCGCCATGGCCCCCAGGCCCCGCTCCCGCACGGCCGAGGCCCGGGTTTGCCAGGCCTCGGCCGTGCCGATCACGGCGCCTGTGTTGGTCAGGATCGCGGACAACAGGCGTTCAGAGTAGCGGCTCAGCAGCTGCTGACCGATAACCCCACCGATGGAGGTGCCGACGAAGTGAAACCGCTCGGATCCAGCCACCTCGACCAGCGCCAGCAGCTCCGCCGCCAGGTTCTCGGGGGTGATTTTCGCCCCGTGCCAGGCCGCACTGCTGCCGTGGCCGGGCAGATCCCAGCTCAACACCCGGTAGCGGGGCAGCAGGGCGGGCAGCAGTTCATCCCACACCGCCTGGCTCATGCCCAAGGGATGGGCCAGCACCACCAGCGGCAGCGCCGGGTCGCCAAGCAGGCGATAGCCGACGGCACGGCCGTCAATTTTCAGAAAAGACATTCAGCCTCCAAATAGTTAGGGCCTTGGGCCCTGGCTCCTAGTCACAAATAGTCGGCTCAGTCTGCCACGCAAGCATCAGCAGGGCTGCCTCCTCCGACACGCTTCAAGCCCTTCCCTGGCTCACTCGGTAAATGCCGTCCCTGACATTGGACGGTCGGCGACGGCAATCCCTGCTGCCGCATCGTGCTACTCCAGCATCGCCTGTTGCAGATCGGCTGGCAACTCGATAGCAAGCAAGGAGGACAAAAGGAACGGCTCCGCCGACCCTCCGCGCCAGGGCCGGAAAATACTCCCTTCCATTCTGGCATTCCCGCCATCCATGGCGGTCAGTGACGCGGTGGAGCCCCAGGGGCGAGTTTGCTCGGCGTGACTGAGGAGCAGTCCCTTTAGTCGACTTCCTTGCACTGGAAGACAACTCGACAGGCTCCGGACAGTTAAACCCGCTCAATCAGGGTGGCAATACCCTGGCCGACGCCCACGCACATGGTGCACAGGGCCAGGCGCTTGTGCTGCCGGTGCAGCTCGTGGGCGGCGGTTTGCAGCAGGCGGGCGCCGGACATGCCGAGCGGGTGGCCCAGGGCGATGGCACCGCCGTTGGGGTTGACCCTGGAGTCGTCGTCCTTCAGCCCCAGCTCGCGCATGCAGGCCAGGGCTTGGGCGGCGAAGGCCTCGTTGAACTCGAACAGGTCGATGTCATCCATCGACAGCCCGTGGCGCTCCAGCAGCTTGCGCACCGCAGGAACCGGGCCTATGCCCATGATGCGCGGCTCGACCCCGGCGGTGGCCATACCCAGGATGCGGGCCATGGGCTTGAGGCCGTGGCGCCGCACCGCTTCCTCGCTGGCGACCAGCATGGCGGCGGCACCGTCATTGACGCCTGAGGCGTTGCCGGCGGTGATGCTGCCGCCGGCGCGGAACGGCGTCGGCAGCCTAGCCAGCTTGTCCAGTTGGGTGTCCGGACGCAAGTGTTCGTCATCGGCGAAGATCAGCGGCGCCTGCTTGCGACGCTCAATTTCCACCGGCACGATTTCCTCGGCGAAGCGGCCTGCGCTTTGGGCATCAAACGCCTTCTGCTGGGAACGGACCGCGAAGGCATCCTGATCTTCCCGCGATATACCGAACTGTTCGGCGACGTTCTCTGCCGTTTCCGGCATGGAGTCCACACCGTACTGAGCCTTCATCAGCGGGTTGATAAAGCGCCAGCCGATGGTGGTGTCTTCTATCTGCTGATCACGGGTAAAGGCCGAGCTGGCCTTGCCCATCACATAAGGCGCGCGGGACATGGATTCCACGCCGCCGGCCAGCACCAGATCCAGCTCACCGGCCTTGATGGCGCGCACCGCGGTACCCACCGCGTCCATACCCGAACCGCACAGCCGGTTGAGGGTGGTGCCGGGCACAGTTACCGGCAGTCCGGCCAGCAGGGCCGACATGCGCGCCACGTTGCGGTTGTCCTCCCCCGCCTGGTTGCCACAGCCCATGATCACTTCGTCGATGGCGGCGGGATCAAGCGTTGGCGCATCCGCCAGCACCGCCTTGAACACCCGGGCGGCCAGATCGTCGGGGCGCACCGCCGCCAGGGTACCGCCGAAACGACCGATGGCGGTGCGCCGCGGATGACAGAGATAAACGGGCTTCATTGGTCGGCCTCCTGGGATACCGGTTTGGCATGGTGGTCGGCGGTTCTGGCCTTGAGCGAACGCAATATCTCCAGCTCTTCGGCGTTGGGCTCGGGGGTCAGCGCCAGCTGCTCGGCAAAGCGTACCGGCCAGCCGGTGGCCTCACTCACCTGTTCACGGGTGACACCCGGATGCAGCGAGGTCACTACCAGCTCCTTGGTATCCGCATCGGGCTGCAGCACGCACAGATCGGTAATCACCTTGGTCGGTCCGCGGCCGATATTGGGCACGCCGTCGCGACCCTTGCCGTCACGGCCGAAGCCCAGGGTAGTGATAAAGTCCACCGCTTCGACGAAGGCACGACTGGAGTGCTTGAGGGTGATGAACACTTCCTTGGAGTTGGTGGCGATCTCGGGGGCTCCGCCACCGCCGGGCAACCGTACCTTGGGTGCCTGATAATCACCGATCAGGGTGGTGTTGAGGTTGGCATAGCGGTCGATTTGGGCGGTGCCGAGGAAGCCGACATCGATATGCCCGCCCTGCAGCCAATAACGGAACATTTCGGGCACGGCTACCGTGGTCAGCGCCGAATCGCACAACTCGCCGTCGCCGATGGACAGGGGCAGGATGTCGGGTTTGGTCTGCAGGGTGCCGGATTCATAGATCAGCACCACTTCGGGGGCGTGGGTCAGCCGCGCCAGGTTGGCGGCCTCACTGGGCAGGCCGATGCCGACAAAACAGGTCATGCTGTTGCGCAGGGCGCGGGCGGCGGTGACCGTCATCATTTCGGAAGAATTGTATGCCAGTGTCATTGGGTTTGCCCTCCCCGGTTGTAGACCTGCTCTTGCAGCCAGTTGTTGAAGCTGTCGCGATCCCGTGCGATAGCGTCCCACTCCTTGTAGAAACTGTTGTTTCGCGGGTAATAGCCGTGCGCATAGGACGGCGCGGCCCCCCGCTTCACCTCGGCGATGGCGTCGATGGCCCAGGCCGGGATCACACAGGCATTGGGATCGGCCTGCAGGTCGTCGACGATCTCTTCCACGGTAACGATGCTGTGCTTGGCCGCCAGTACCGCCTCTTTCTGCACGCCGATGATGCCGGACACCAGCACGTTGCCCTGCCGGTCGGCGCGCTGGGCATGGATGATGCTCACATCGGGCCGCACCGCCGGCACCGCCGCCAGCCGTTCGCCGGTGAAGGGGCACTCGATAAAGCGGATCTGCGGGTTCACCTTGGGCAGGTCGCTGCCGATGTAGCCGCGCAGCACCGCCAGCGGCAGGCCGGCGGCGCCCGCCTCGTAGGCGCAGGCCATGGCCGCGTGGCTGTGCTCCAGGATTTCCAGCTTGGCGGGCCAGCCCTTTTCCACCGCGTCGCGCAGCCGGTGCAGGGAGCCGACACCGGGGTTGCCGCCCCAGGAGAAGATCAGCCGCTCGGCACAACCGGCGCCGATCAGCTGGTCGTAGAGGATATCCGGGGTCATGCGGATCAGCGTCAGCCGGCGCTTTTCCTGACGGATGATTTCATGACCCGCCGCAAAGGGGATCAGGTGGGTAAAACCCTCCATGGCGACGGTGTGGCCGTCCTGGAGGTAGCGGGCAATCGCGTCGTGCAGGCTCATGAATTGGGCCATGGGTATCGCCTCCCTGGGTGAATTTAAAGTTCGCATTACGAACTTGAGTTTGCATTACGAACATATTTACACCCATTCGCCGGCCATGGCAAACCCCGATCCCGGCGATTTTTTTGAAAAATCGATTAACAGGTTGAAAAAGAAAAGATTATTTTTTGCTCATGAACAGAAAAAAAGAAGGAATGAAAACGGGGGTTCGTTATGCGAACTTTTGCTACCATGGGTGGCCAGGACAACCATCGACACCTCACAGGGGAAACACCATGACCGCAGAGGACAAGCTCAGACCAGAAGACAGGGACTTCGTCGCCGCCCTGGCCAGCGGACTGGAGGTACTGCAGGCCTTCGATCAGCAACATCCGCGCATGACCCTGAGCGAGGTGGCGACCAGAACCGGTATGGACAGGGCCAAGGCCCGCCGCTTCCTGCTGACCCTGCACGCCCTCGGCTACCTGGACAAGCAGCAGCGCCACTTCGCGCTGACCCCCAGGGTGCTGCAACTGGGCAACGCCTTCCTCTCGGCCAACCCGTATCGGGTGGTGATCCAGCACTATCTGGAGGAGATCACCCGGGAGATCGGCGAGTCCACCTCGTTGGGCATCCTCGACGGCGACGACGTGGTCTATATCGCCCGCTCCGCCGCCGAACACCGGTTGATGGCCATTCGCCTGGCGGTCGGCACCCGGCTGCCCGCCGCCTACACCTCCATAGGCCGGGTGCTGCTGGCCCAGCTGCCGGAAACCGAGCTGGAAAGCTATCTGGAGCGGGTCCGGCTGGAAGTCCATACGGAACACAGCATCACCGACAAAACCGAACTGCGCCGGGCCCTGGAGATAGTGCGCCGCCAGGGCTACGCCATCGTCGACCAGGAGCTGGATTCCGGCCTGCGCTCGCTGGCGGTGCCGGCCTTCGATCAGCGGGGGCAGCTGCTCGGCGCCATCAACATCAGCACCAACGCCGCCCGGGTGGACATGGCCACCCTGACCGGCCGCTTCCTGCCGCTGCTGCAGGAAAAGGCTCGGCTGATCCGGGAAACCCTGCAAGGCTGAAGGCAGTCTCTTGGTCACGGGTGTTTGGTGACTTTCGCGCCATGCAGATCGTCGGCCAAAGGGCACTACTCCGCCGACACGCTGTGAATACCTCCCTGTACGCTCTCTGTTTCATCCCTGAAACAGAAGGTCGGCTAAGCAGCGCCCTTTGTCCTCCTCAATGTACCGGCGCCGCCTGCCGGCACCACCATCAGACAGCGCCGAGGTGTGACCAGGAAACAGCGCTGAAGGTTTTTAACCCCTTCGTCAGTCAGGGATAACGCCCGGTCAGCCGGTTCTCCACCAGCTCCACCAGTATGGTGTTGACCAGCCGCATCGCCGCATTGGGGTTTTCGCCACGGCGACGGGAGGCAATCACCGGGATGGTGAGGTTGTCATCCGCCACCGGCACGAAGTCCACGCCCTCCCGGTGCAGCTTGCGCACCTGCTCGGGCACCAGGGCGAAACCCATGTCCGAAGCCACCAGCGACAGCGCCGTCTGCAGGTCGTTGACCTGCTGGATCACCTGTACCTTCAGGCCCCGGCGATGGAACAACCCCAGGGCGATGTCGGCAAAGTTGGGGCCGGCACCGGCGGGAAAGGCCACCATAGGCACTCCCGCCAGCTCCGCCATGGTGGGCACATGTCCGGTCAGCGGATGGGAGGCCGGCAGGGCGGCGATCAGCGGCTCATTGAACAGCACCTCCTGTTCCACGTCCGGATCTTCGATGTGGACGCGGCCAAAACCGATGTCGATCTTGCCGCTCTTGAGCGCCTCTATCTGTTCCTGGGTTTTCAATTCGTGCAGCACGATTTCCAGGTTCTTGTTGCGCCGCAGGCGCCGCACCATCAGCGGCAACTGCCCATAGAACACCGAGGGCACGAAGCCGATGGAAAACACCGTCTTGCGCAGCTGGGCGATCTGGCGCGTGGCCAGCACGGTCGCATCGATTTTGTCCATGATATTGCGGGCCTGCTGGAGGAAGTACAGACCCCCCTGGGTCAGCTCCAGCCCCCGGGGCTTGCGGATGAACAGCTGCACCTCCAGTTCTTCTTCCAACTGCTTGATCTGCCGGGTCAGCGGCGGCTGGGCGATAAACAGCTTTTCCGCGGCCCGGGTCAGGTTCAGCTCCTCCGCCACCGCGATGAAGTATCGCAAATGTCTCAACTCCATCCATACCTCCAAGGTATCAGTAGTGACTTAATCAATATTGGTGCACCCCACCCCGAAATTGTAACTTCACTGTAACAGAGGGTTATCACTCGAGGTTCAGAGGTTACATGTCAGCAATCATTCAGTCCATTGAAGCTATCCTGGTCGACATCCCGACCATACGCCCGCACAAGCTTTCCATGGCTACCATGGGTGTCCAGACCATGGTGATAGTGCGGATCAAAGACTCCGCCGGCCTCGAGGGGCTGGGTGAGGCCACCACCATAGGTGGCCTGGCCTACGGCCCGGAAAGCCCCGAAAGCGTCAAGCTGACCATCGACACCTACTTCGCCCCCCAGCTGTTCGGCCAGCCGGCAGACAACATCAATACCCTGAGGGTAAGGCTGAACCGGACTACCCGTGGCAACAACCTGGCCAAGTCCGCCATCGAGACCGCCCTGCTGGATCTGCAGGGCAAACGCCTGAACCGTCCCCTGGCCGAGTTGCTCGGCGGCGCCGTGCACCGGCATATTCCGGTGCTCTGGACCCTGGCCAGCGGTGATACCGCCCGGGACATCGACGAGGCCAAGAGCCTGCTCGCGGCCAAACGCCACCGCGATTTCAAACTGAAGATCGGCTCCCGCCCGCTGATGGACGATGTGCGCCACGTGGCGGCGATCAAGGCCGCCGTGGGCGACAGCGCCAGCGTGCGGGTCGACGTCAACCAGGCCTGGGATGAGGCGACCGCCGCCAAAGGCATGGCCGAGCTGCAGGCGGCCGGCATCGATCTGGTGGAACAGCCCACGCCGATGAAAGATCAGGCGGCGCTGGTGCGCCTGTCTGAGAAATTTCACCTGCCGATACTGGCGGACGAGGCCGTGGCCGACGCCAGCGACATGTTCAGCCTGGCCGCAGCCGGCTTTGCCGGGGCCGTGGCCCTGAAGATTGCCAAGGCCGGTGGCCCGCTGCGGGCGCTGGAGGCGGCCACCGTGGCCAGTGCCGCCGGCATCGGCCTCTACGGCGGCACCCTGCTCGAAGGCACCATAGGCACCGCCGCCGCCCTGCACGCCTGGTCCACCCTCGACAACATTCAATGGGGCACCGAGATGTTCGGGCCGCTGCTGATGAAGGACGACATAGTGGTCAAGCCGCTGCGCTTCCACGACAACGGCGTCGAGCTGCCCACTGGCCCGGGCCTGGGCATAGAGATAGATGAAGACAGACTGGCCCAATACCGCCGGAAATAAGCACCGTCGCAAAGTTTACTAAACGGAGAAAGACCCATGCTGTTCAAAGTCGAGATGAAGGTGAATATCCCCCACGACATGCCGGTCGACGTCGCCGCCGGGATCAAGGCCCTGGAAAAAGCCTACGCCCAGGAGCTGCAGCGGCAGGGCAAGTGGCGCCATCTGTGGCGGGTAGCCGGCAGCTACGCCAACGTCAGCATCTTCGATGTGGCCGACAACGCCGAGCTGCAGGAGCTGATAAGCGGCCTGCCGCTGTTCCCCTACATGGACATCAGCGTCGCGCCCCTGTGCCGGCACCCGTCCTCCATCCATGCGGATGATCGTTAATCGTTTGAAGTGCCCAACACGCAACAACAAAACAAATGCAAATTGATGCAAGGAGCCAGGCAATGTCAGTCAAAACCATGGAAACCCAGGAAGTCAAAGAGCTGCTGGAAAAAGTAGCCGGTCTCAACCAGGAAGGCGGCAACGAGCGGGTCAAGACCATAGTTCACCGCGTGATGCATGATGTCTTCCAGATCATCGAAGATCTGGATATCACGCCGGAAGAATTCTGGAGCGCCGTTTACTACATCAACGATCTCGGCAAGAACGGCGAGGCCGCCCTGCTGGCTCCCGGTCTGGGCATGGACAAGTACCTGGATATCCGCATGGATGCCGAAGACGAGCTGGCCGGCCTGGCCGGTGGCACGCCGCGCACCATCGAAGGTCCCCTGTACGTGGCCGGCGCGCCGGTGTCCGAGGGCTTCGCCCGCATGGACGACGGCACCCAGGACGGTGAAACCATGATCCTCACCGGTCAGGTCACCGACCAGAACGGTCAACCGCTGGCCGACACCCTGGTCGAAATCTGGCACGCCGACCTGAAAGGTGCCTATTCCTACTTCGATCAGTCCCAGAGCGAGTACAACCTGCGTCGCGGCATCAAGACCGACGCCGAAGGCCGTTACACCGTCCAGAGCATTATTCCGTCAGGTTACGGCTGCCCGCCGGAAGGCTCAACCCAGGCACTGCTCAACCAGTTGGGTCGCCACGGCAACCGCCCTGCGCATATCCATTACTTCGTGTCCAAGCCGGGCTACAAGCACCTGACCACCCAGATCAACCTGGCCGGTGACGAATATACCTACGATGACTTCGCCTTCGCCACCCGTGAAGCGCTGGTGGTAGAGGCCGTCCGTGTCGAGGATGCCGCAGCCGCCGAGCAGTTCGGCCTGAACAAGCCGTTCACCCGGGTGGAGTTCAACATCCAGCTGGTGTCGACCGACAAGGCCGAGCTGCAGAGCCGCCACGAGCGCCTGCGCGCCCTGGAAAACCAAGCCGACTGACACCGACTTTTAATACCGTACTGCTTGTACGCCGACCGCCTGCTGCCAGCAGGCGGTCCGGGAGCACACAGGCCCGAAAAGGCCAGCAACGCCAGATGGAGTAATGTAACATGACTCGCCAACTCGACCGACTCGAAAAGAAGATCCGGGGCGCGGTGGAAGCCGACCCGGCCACCGGCCACTATCGCTGTGACCGTGGTGTTTTCACCGATCAGGAACTGTTCGACCTGGAGATGAAGCACATCTTCGAAGGCAACTGGATTTACCTGGGGCACGAAAGCCAGCTGGAAAATCCCGGTGATTATTACACCACCACAGTAGGTCGCCAGCCGGTGGTCATCACCCGCACCAAGGACGGCGAACTGCAGGCGCTGCTGAACACCTGTTCTCACCGTGGCGCTACCCTGTGCCGCAAGAAGCGCGGCAACAAGACCTCCTTCACCTGCCCCTTCCACGGCTGGACCTTCAAGAACGATGGCAAGCTGCTGAAAGCCCGCGATCAGAAGAAAGGCGGCTATCCGGAAAGCTTCAATACCGATGGCTCCCACGATCTGAAGCGTCTGCCGAAGTTCGAGTCTTACCGTGGCTTCCTGTTCGGTAGCCTGAATGCGGACGTGCTGCCGCTGACCGAGTACCTGGGCGAGACCACCAAGATCATCGACAACATGGTGGACCAGGCCGAAGATGGTATCGAAATTCTGCGCGGTACTTCTACTTATACCTATGAAGGCAACTGGAAGCTGACCGCCGAAAACGGCGCCGACGGCTACCACGTCGGCACGGTGCACTGGAACTACCTGTCCACCATGGGCCAGCGCAACTACGACAAGGGCGGCACCGAGGCGGTCGACGCCAAGAGCTGGTCCAACGAAGGTGGCTTCTATGGCTTCGAGCATGGCCACATGATGCTGTGGACCCGGCTGACCAACCCCCAGGTGCGTCCGGTTTACAGCCAGCTTGAACGGTTGCAGGAAAAAGTGGGCGAGGCCCGGGCCGACGCCATCGTCAACACCACCAAGAACCTGTGCCTGTACCCCAACGTCTACCTGATGGATCAGTTCTCCACCCAGATCCGGGTGCTGCGCCCCATTTCCGTCAACAAGACCGAGATCACCATCTACTGCTGGGCACCGAAAAACGAGCCGGCCGCCGATCGCGCCAAGCGTTTGCGCCAGTACGAAGATTTCTTCAACGTCAGCGGCATGGGTACTCCGGACGATCTGGAAGAGTTCCGCGCCTGCCAGCAGGGTTACGAGGCAAGCGGCCTGAAGTGGAACGACATGAGCCGGGGCGCCGCCCACTGGATTGAAGGCCCGGATGCCGGTGCCGAAGCCATCGGCCTCAAGCCCGTGCTCAGCGGCGTCAAGCCGGAAGATGAAGGCCTGTACGTGACCCATCATCAGCACTGGGTAAAAGAGATGCTGCAGGCGGTTGAAACCGAACGAGCCCAGCTTATTTCCATCACTTCCATGGAGGACTCCGAATGAACTTTGAACAGATTCAGGCGTTTATCTACCGCGAAGCCCGTCTGCTGGACGACCGCCAATGGGACGAGTGGCTCAAGTGCTACAGCGAAAACGTCGTCTACTGGATGCCGGCCTGGGACGACGAAGATCAGCTGACCGAGAACCCCCAGACCGAGATTTCTCTGATCTACTATCCGAACCGTGATGGCCTGGAAGACAGGGTGTACCGGATCAAGACCGAACGCTCCGGTGCCAGCTCCATGCCGGAGCCGCGCACCACCCACCTGACCAGCAACCTGGAGATCCTGTCCCGGGAAGGCAACGAGGTGAAACTGCGCTTCAACTGGCAGACCAACAGCCATCGCTACCACAAGACCGAAAGCTTTTTCGGTACCTCCTTCTATACCCTGGACATCGGCGGCGAACAGCCCCTGATCACCGAGAAGAAGGTAGTTCTGAACAACGATTACATCAATCAGGTGATTGATATCTATCACCTGTAATGGGTGGGGAGAAACCAAGATGAGTTACAACATCGCGCTTAACTTTGAAGACGGCGTTACCCGCTTCATCAGCTGTAATGAAGGGGAAACCGTACTGGATGCGGCCTACCGCAATCAGATCAATCTGCCGATGGACTGCTCCGACGGCGTATGCGGCACCTGCAAGGGCAGCTGCCACCAGGGCAAGTTCGACCTGGGTGACGAATACATCGACGAGGCACTGACCGACGATGAAGCCGAGCAGGGCATGATTCTGACCTGCCAGATGGTACCCGCCAGCGACTGTGTGGTAGAAATTCCCGTTGCCTCCACCATGTGCAAGACCGGCATCGCCAAGGTTCAGGGTACCGTGCTCGAGGTGAACCTGATTTCTCCCACCGCCATCGAACTGAAAGTGACCGCAGACGACGATATCGCCTTCCTGCCGGGCCAGTATGTGAATATTCAGGTGCCGGGCACCGAAGAGACTCGCGCCTATTCCTTCAGCTCCAGTCCCGGCAGCCGGGATCTGAGCTTCCTGATCCGCAACGTGCCGGGCGGCCTGATGAGCAGTTATCTGGTCGGTCAGTGCAAGGCCGGAGACCCGCTGACACTCACAGGCCCCATGGGCAGCTTCTACCTGCGCCCGGTGGAACGTCCGGTACTGATGCTGGCCGGCGGCACCGGCCTGGCTCCCTTCCTAGCCAAGCTGGAATACCTCAAGGCCAAGGGTACCGAGCAACCGACTCATCTGATTTACGGTGTCACCAACGATGACGATCTGGTGTGTGTCAAGGAGCTGGAGCAGTTTGCCGCCGAGATAGAGAACTTTACCTTCAAGACGGTGGTGGCCAGCGCCGACAGCGCTCACCCGCTCAAAGGCTACGTGACCAACCATATGCAGGATGCGCCCATCCACCACGGCGAGGTGGATGTCTACCTGTGTGGACCGCCTCCCATGGTGGACGCCGTGCTGGGCTACTTCCGTGACCAGGGCATCAAGCCGAACTCCTTCCATTACGAGAAATTCACCCCCAGCGTAGCTGCTGTTGCGGAGGCGGTAGCATGAAGCCGCGCTTCAGTAACAAGGTGATGGTGATCACCGGTGCCGCCCAGGGCATAGGCCGGCGGGTGGCCGAACGGGCGGCGGAAGAAGGTGCCAAACTGGTGCTGGTGGATCTGGCAGACCATGTGTTCGAGTTGGTGGCCGATCTTAACCAACAGGGCGTGGAGGCCATTGCCGTACAAGCCAACCTGGAATCCTGGGACGGCGCAGACAGCGTGATGACCAAAACCGCCGAGCATTTCGGTGGTATCGACATACTGGTGAACAATGTCGGAGGTACCATCTGGGCCCAACCCTACGAACATTACACCCCGGAACAGATCCAGAAAGAAGTGCAGCGGTCGCTGTTTCCCACCCTCTGGTGCTGCCGGGCGGTGTTGCCCCACCTGCTGAAACGTGAGGGTGGCGCCATCGTCAATGTGTCCTCCGTGGCCACCCGTGGCCTGATGCGAGTGCCCTACGCCGCGGCCAAGGGCGGGGTTAACGCCCTGACCGTGGCCCTGGCGTTCGAATATGCAGAGCACAATATCCGGGTCAACGCCACCGCCCCCGGCGGCACCGAAGCCCCGCCCCGGCTGACTCCGCGCAATACCGAAGCACAAAGTGAGCGTGAACAGCAGTGGTACCAGACCCTGGTCGACCAGACCAGGGCAACCAGCTTCATGCATCGCTACGGCACGCTGGACGAGCAGGCAGGCGCCATCCTGTTCCTCGCCTCCGACGATGCCAGCTATATCACCGGCACCATTCTCCCCGTGGCGGGCGGAGATCTGGGCTGATAGATGTGAAGAAGGCTGCCTGATGGATGGCGGCTTTTTTTTACCTGAACGGGGACTGCCCCCGAACTCCTGACGTATGGATAGTAAACGGAGTAATACCTGATGAGACAGATAGATGTAAACGAGACCATAGATAACGCCAGCTTCACCCCCTTCCACTGGAAGGTGCTGTTCTGGTGTTCCCTGATCATTATTTTCGACGGCTACGATCTGGTGATCTACGGTGTGGTACTGCCCCTGCTGATGGATCAGTGGTCCCTCAACCCCTACGTGGCCGGTCTGCTGGGCAGCAGCGCCCTGTTCGGCATGATGTTCGGCGCCATGGGCTTCGGCATGCTGTCCGACCGGCTCGGGCGCAAGAAAACCATCCTGATGTGCGTGGTACTGTTCAGCCTCACCACGGTACTCAACGGCCTGGTCACTACCCCCTGGCAATTCGGCCTGCTGCGCTTTATCGCCGGTCTGGGGATAGGCGGCGTCATGCCCAATGTGGTGTCGCTGATGAGCGAGTACTCGCCTAAGAAAAGTCGCAGCACCCTGGTGGCGCTGATGTTCAGCGGCTACGCCGTGGGCGGCATGATGTCCGCCGGCCTGGGGATCTGGATAGTGCCCAACTACGGCTGGGAGATCATGTTCTACCTGGCCATTGTGCCCATGCTGCTGCTGCCGCTGATGATAAAATTCCTGCCTGAATCCGTGGCCTTCCTGATGGCACAGAATCGCCAGGAAGAAGCCCGCGTACTGCTGCAGAAGGTTGCTCCCGACCAGCAGATTTCCAGCCAGGACCAGCTGGTGGTACCGCCCGCCAACGTGCAGAAGGCTCCCGTCCTGGAGCTGCTGCGTGGCGGCCGCACCCTGAGCACCCTGATGTTCTGGACCGCCTTCTTCTGCTGCCTGCTGATGGTCTACGCCCTGGGCTCCTGGTTGCCCAAGCTGATGTCCGCCGCCGGTTACCCCCTGGGCTCCAGCCTGCTGTTCCTGATGGTACTGAACATCGGCGCCATCGTCGGCGCCGTGGGTGGCGGCTGGCTGGCCGATCGCTTCTCCCTGCGCTCGGTGCTGGTCAGTTTCTTCATGTTGGCTTCCGCCTCCCTGGTGCTGCTCGGCTATCCGCACCCCATGTGGCTGCTGTACAGCCTGATGGCCGTTGCCGGTGCCACCACCATCGGCTCCCAGATCCTGCTGTACGCCTATGTGGCCCAGTATTATCCGGCCAACATCCGCTCCACCGCCCTCGGCTGGGCTTCCGGCATCGGCCGTAACGGCGCCATCATCGGTCCCATGCTGGGGGGGACCCTGTTGGCGCTGGCGCTGCCGCATCAGATGAACTTCCTGGCGCTGGCCGTGCCCGGTGCCATCGCCACCCTGGCCATTGCCCTGGTTGGCCGGCGCACCCGTGCCAGCCGGCCGGCCGGTGAAGCGAATGTGATCGCCAACGGCTGATCGCTTGCGGTGTTACCATGGCCCCGGCCCCGTGCCGGGGCTATGCTATTGACCCTTATGTTGTAATACCTGCCAGTCAAGAGGGCAGGATGTTGCCTTATTTTGCACGGGAGCCGAGCATGACCTCTTTTCTGCGTGACCTGTCACCGTCGGCGGTAGCCGCCGGCTTTCTGGCCGTGCTGGTGTCCTACGCCGGTCCGCTCGCCATCTTTTTCCAGGCCGGTGCCAGCGCCGGTGTGTCCCCGGAGATGATGACCTCCTGGGTCTGGGCCATCTCTCTCGGTGCCGCCGCCTCCGGTATCCTGCTGTCGTTCTGGCTCAAAGCACCTGTGGTCACCGCCTGGTCGGCACCGGGGTCTGCCCTGCTGGTCACCCTGTTTCCGGAGCTGTCGCTCAACGAGGCCGTCGGTGCCTATATCACCGCGGCGGCCGTCACCCTGCTGATCGGTATTTCCGGCAGCTTCGATGCCTTCGTCAGGACCATCCCCAAGGGGGTGGCGGCAGGCATGATGGCTGGCATCCTGTTCCAGTTCGGTGTCGGCGCCTTCACCGCCATCGAAAGCTCCCCTGCCCTGGCCATCGGCATGTTGCTGGCTTATGTGGTGTTTCGCCGGATCTGGCCCAAATACACCCTGATCCTGCTGCTGTTGGCCGGTGTCTTGCTGGCCGTGGTGGTGGAGGGCGCCTCCCTTTCCGGTATCCGCTGGGAGCTGGCCATGCCCCGGCTGATCGAGCCGGAATGGACCCTGGCCTCGACCCTCAGCCTGGCCCTACCGCTGGTGCTGGTCAGCCTGTCCGGCCAGTTCCTGCCCGGCATGGCGATACTGCACGGCTCCGGCTACCCGGTCGGCGCCAGGCCGGTGATCGGGGTAACCAGCCTGGTGTCCCTGCCGATGGCCTTGTTCGGCGGCATCAGCACAGTGGTGGCGGCCATCACCGCCGCCATTTGCGCCGGCCAGGATGCCCATGAGGATCCCTCTCGCCGTTATGTGGCGGGAGTGTTCAACGGCGTCTTCTACCTGGTGGGTGGCCTGTTTGCCGGCACCATCGTCAGCCTGTTCACCTCGCTGCCGGCGGCCTTCGTGGCGGTACTGGCCGGGCTTGCCCTGCTCGGGGCCATCGCCGGCAATTTGTTTACCGCGCTGGAAGAGGTGCGCCATCGCGAGGCATCCCTGATCACCTTTATCGTCACCGCCTCCGGCCTGTCGTTATACGGGCTGTCATCGGCCCTGTGGGGCGTGGTCATCGGCTACGGGGCACACCTGGTACTGAGCGGGCGACTAACCGGTGCCCAGGCCCCCTGGCGGGGCCGGCTGCGAGCCAGGGGGCAGAAAACCTCCTGACCCTGTTGCTGGCGGGCCGCCGGTACAGGGGGCCCGCATCATATATCCTCCCTTGCTTATATATTCCAAAAACAACTATCAAATTTAGTTTAAATTCCTCAATAGCATATTAGACTCATCAGCATCACCTTTACCTGCTCCTGGAGTTCATCATGCGAAAATCCCTTCTGGCTTCTGTGCTGTTTGCCGCCGGCCTGAGCGCCCTGCCGCTCCAGGCGAAGGAACTGCTCAACAGCAGCTATGACATCGCCCGCGAACTGTTCGCCGAAATCAATCCTGTGTTTGTCGAGCACTGGCAGCAGCAGACCGGTGAACTGCTGGAGATCAAACAGTCCCATGCCGGTTCGTCCCGTCAGGCCCAGGCCATTCTGCAGGGGCTACGCGCAGATGTGGTGACCTATAACCAGGTCACCGATGTTGACGTGCTTAATCAGAAAGGCCAGCTGATCCCGGCCGACTGGAAGACCCGCCTGCCCAACGACAGCTCGCCCTACTTCTCCACCATGGCGTTTCTGGTACGCGAGGGCAATCCCAAGGGCATCAAGGACTGGAACGACCTGACCCGGGACGACGTTCAGCTGGTGTTCCCCAATCCCAAGACCTCCGGCAACGGCCGCTATACCTATCTGGCCGCCTGGGGTGCCGCCCACAAGCAGTTCAACGGCGATGAAAACAAGATCCGCGAGCACATGGGCAAGCTGGTCAAGCAGGTCGCGGTATTCGACACCGGCGGCCGTGGCGCCACCACCACCTTCGTTGAGCGGGGCATCGGCGACGTGCTGATCACCTTCGAGTCCGAAGTCAACAACATCAGGGCGCTCAACCCGGAGGCCGGTTATCAGGTGGTGGTGCCGCCGGTGGACGTGCTGGCCGAGTTTCCGGTGACCTGGATCGATCGCAACGTGGAGCGTAACGGCACCGCCGAGCAGGCCAAGGCCTACCTGGAGTTCCTCTATACCCCCGAAGCCCAGCGCATCCTGGCCAGCTACTACTACCGGGTCCATAACGAAGACGTCGCCGCCGAAGTGTCCGACCGCTTCCCGGACACCGAATTGTTCAAGGTAGAAGACATCTTCGGCAGCTGGGAGCAGGCCATGGCCGCCCACTTCGCCAACGGCGGCAGCCTGGATCGGCTGCAGGCCCAGGGGCACTGAGTCATGGCGGCGCTGTTGGGTTCAAGCAAACGGGTGCTGCCGGGCTTTACCCTGAGCCTGGGCACCAGCCTGCTGTTCGTCAGCCTGATCATCCTGCTGCCGCTCACCGGCCTGGTGATCAATACCAGCCAGATGGGCTGGGACCAGTACTGGCAGGTGGTGAGCGACCCGCGGGTAGTGGCCACCTACAAGGTTACCCTCAGCGCCGCCGCCGTGGCCAGCCTGTTCAACATGCTGTTCGGGCTGCTGATGGCCTGGATCCTCACCCGCTATCGCTTCCCCGGCCGGGCCCTGCTCGACGGCCTGATGGATCTGCCCTTCGCCCTGCCCACGGCGGTGGCCGGCCTGACCCTGGCCTCGCTGTTCGCCACCAATGGCTGGTACGGCGCCTGGCTGGCGGAGCTGGGCATCAAGGTGTCTTACACCTGGATAGGCATAGTGGTCGCCATGGTGTTTACCAGCGTCCCCTTCGTGGTGCGTACCGTGCAACCGGTGCTGGAAGATCTGGGCCCGGAATATGAAGAAGCCGCCGCCACCCTGGGCGCCAGCCCCTGGCAGGCGTTCAGCCGGGTGGTATTGCCCGAGCTGAAGCCGGCGCTGATCACCGGCACGGCACTGTCTTTTACCCGCAGCCTGGGTGAGTTCGGCGCCGTCATCTTCATCGCCGGCAATATGCCCTGGCAGACCGAGATCACCTCGCTGATGATCTTCATCCGGCTACAGGAATTCGATTATGCCGCCGCCAGTGCCATCGCCAGCGTGGTGTTGCTCGCCTCTTTCGTGCTGCTGTTTCTGATCAATGGCATCCAGAGCCGCTTTATGCGCCGCATTAGGGGGAATGCCTGATGGAACAGACGCTTACACTGAATGCTTCCCGTCCCTGGGGGCGCTGGTTGCTGATAGGCCTTGGCGTGGTGCTGACCCTGCTGTTGCTGGTAGTGCCGCTGTTGGCCATCTTCGCCGGCGCCTTCGCCGCCGGCGTGGGTGGTATCATCGAGAATATCAACGAGCCGGACATGCTGCATGCCATCGGCCTCACCCTGCTGGTGGCCGCCCTGACCGTACCCATCAACCTGGTGTTCGGCACCCTGCTGGCCTGGCTGGTTACCCGCTTCCGCTTTCCCGGCCGCCAGCTGCTGCTGACCCTGATGGACGTGCCCTTCGCGGTGTCGCCGGTGGTGGCCGGCCTGCTCTATCTGCTGATGTACGGGGTCAACGGTCCGGTCGGCGGCTGGCTCGACGACCATGACATGCAGCTGATGTTCGCCTGGCCGGGTATCGTCATGGTCACCGTGTTCGTCACCTGCCCCTTCGTGGTACGCGAGCTAGTGCCGCTGATGAGCAGCCAGGGCACCGACTCGGAAGAAGCCGCCGTGCTGCTGGGTGCCAGCGGCTGGCAGTTGTTCCGCAAGGTGACCCTGCCCAACATTCGCTGGGCGCTGCTGTACGGGGTGATCCTCACCAACGCCCGGGCGGTGGGCGAATTCGGCGCCGTGTCGGTGGTATCCGGCGGCATTCGCGGTGAAACCAATACATTGCCGCTGCACGTCGAGCTGCTGCACCAGGACTACAACGCGGTCGGCGCCTTTACCGCCGCCGCCCTGCTGACCCTGATGGCGGTGGTCACCCTGATGTTCAAATCCTATCTCGAGTGGCGCCTGCACAGCGCCGAAGCACAGGAGTAATCCAGCATGAGTATTCAGATTGAGGGTATTCACAAGTCCTTCGGCAAGACCCGGGTGCTGCAAGACATCAACCTCGACCTGCCCGGCGGCCAGCTGGTGGGCCTGCTGGGCCCTTCCGGCTCGGGCAAGACCACGCTGTTGCGCATCATCGCCGGCCTGGAGCAGGCCAATGGTGGCCGCATCCACTTCAACGGCACCGAGGTGACCGGGCTGCACGCCCGGGATCGCAAGGTCGGCTTCGTGTTTCAGCACTATGCGTTGTTCCGCCATATGACGGTGTTCGACAATATCGCCTTCGGCCTGACCATCAAACCGAAAAAGGAGCGTCCCTCCGGCGATGATATCAAGCGTCGGATCGGCAACCTGCTGGAGATGATCCAGCTATCGCACCTGGCGGATCGCTTCCCGGCGCAATTGTCCGGAGGCCAGCGTCAGCGCGTCGCCCTGGCACGGGCACTGGCGGTGGAACCCCGGGTGCTGCTGCTGGACGAGCCCTTCGGCGCCCTCGACGCCCAGGTGCGCAAGGAGCTGCGCCGCTGGCTGCGCCGGCTGCACGACGAGCTGCACTTCACCAGCATCTTCGTGACCCACGATCAGGAAGAGGCGCTGGATGTGTCGGACCAGGTGGTGGTCATGAGCCAGGGGAAAGTCGAGCAGATCGGCAGCCCCGATGCAATCTGGCGTCAGCCGGCCAGCCGTTTCGTGCTGGAGTTTCTGGGCGAGGTCAACCGGATTGACGGCGAGATCCATGGCAGCCGTTTCAAGGTGGGCCACTACCCGCTGCAGTTGCCGGTGGCCAGCCACCGGCAGGGCAAGGCCAGCTGGTATCTGCGCCCCCACGAAATCACCCTCAGCACGCAAGCCGATGCCCGGCACCTGCTGCCGGTGCTGGTGACCGACCTCAACCCGCGCGGCGCCCTGCTGCGACTGGAGCTGGAGCCCAAAGACTGGCCGGGGCCATTACTGGAAGCCGAACTCCCCCGCCAACAGTTGGAACAGGCCAGTCGCGGCCAGAGCCTTTACCTCGGCAGCCAGGGCGGCCGCTTCTATGTGGGCGAGCAGCCGGTCAGCGACGACAGCTTGGCGTTAACGGCCTGAAAAACGGGGACTGGGGACTGACAAGTTGTTTACCCTCTTCCCGGTCCCTGCTCCCTAATCCCTGCGGTTACCCGTTGAACACCCCGGACGACAGGTAGCGATCGCCCCGGTCGCAGATGATGGCCACTATGATGGCATTGTCGACCTGTTCGGCCAGCCTGAGGGCGCCGGCCACGGCACCGCCGGAGCTGACGCCGCAGAAAATGCCTTCTTCCTTCGCCAGCCTGAGCATGGTCGCGACCGCTTCCTCCTCACTGATATCCAGCACCTGATCCACCCGACTCTTCTCGAAGATGCCCGGCAAATAGGCCTCGGACCAGCGGCGAATACCCGGGATATGGCTGCCTTCACAGGGCTGCAGGCCGACGATCTGCACCTCGGGGTTCTGCTGCTTAAGGTAACGGGACACCCCCATGATGGTGCCCGTGGTACCCATGCTGGAGACGAAATGAGTCACCCGCCCCTCGGTCTGCCGCCAGATCTCCGGCCCCGTGGTCAGCAGGTGGGCCTCCGGGTTGTCCGGGTTGTTGAACTGATCCAGGATCACGCCCTGCCCCTCGGCAGCCATCTTGTCGGCCAGATCCCGGGCCCCTTCCATGCCGGCCTCCTTGCTCACCAGTATCAGCTCGGCACCATAGGCCAGCATGGAGGCCTTGCGCTCCTCGGTGGAATTGTCGGGCATAATCAACACCATGCGATAGCCCTTGATCGCCGCCGCCATCGCCAGGGCGATACCGGTGTTGCCGCTGGTCGCCTCGATCAGGGTATCGCCGGGTCTGATCTGCCCCCGCTTTTCCGCCTGCTGGATCATATTCAACGCCGGCCTGTCCTTGACCGAACCGGCCGGATTGTTTCCCTCCAGCTTGACCAGTACCTGGCTGTTGGTATGGCCGGCCAGGCGCTGCAAGCGCACCAGGGGGGTATTACCGATGTATTCTTCAATGGTAGGGAAATTCATAACCATCCTTTATTGCTCCGCTCACGACCAGTGTAACCGGAGCGACTCAACAGGGTAAACTGCGCCGGGGGATAAGCCGTGTTTAGTACGGCGCCTTGCTCAGCGCCAGTCGCATCCCCAGCCCCATCATGATCAGCCCCGACAACTTGCCGGTGAGCCGGGAAACACCGGGGCTGACCCTGATGCGCGCCTGCAACCCCCTGGCCATCAGCGCATAACCGCCATTGCACAGGGTCGCCGTCAGGGTAAACACCAGCCCCAGCAATAACAACTGTTGCGATACCGGAACGGCATTCACCGAAACAAACTGAGGCAGGAACGCTAGAAAAAACAACGCCACCTTGGGATTAAGCAGGCCCACCATCAAGCCCCTGCGGAAAGTGCGCCAGGCACCGCTGTCTTGCGCCGCCGCCGGCACGGTCAGCCGGGAAGCGGTGCGCAGGCTGCACCACCCCAGGTACAGCAAATATCCCGCCCCCAGGTATTTTATCAGGGTAAAGGCGGCCGCCGACTGCATCACCAGGGCCGACAGGCCGACCACCGCCAACAGGGTATGGCCCAGATAGGACAGGCCTAACCCCAGGGTTGCCCATAGTCCACCCCGTCGGGCACCCAAAGCTTGCGATAGAATAAACAATACATCCGGCCCAGGTGTTAGATTCAGGGCCAGACAGGCAGGGATAAACAACAGCCAGGATTCCATGATTGAGTCTCGGTTAATGCCTAGGATAACCGCGGCAGCCTTCAAGGCCGCGCTGCCATTAAAACAGGCGTAGGATCAATACCTTATACTATGCTACATAATTCCGGGACTGCCCGCGCAGCACACACTATATTAAGGAGTCGCCATGCCCCTGCAAGGACTTGATGCGCTTTTTCGGCCTGCCAGCATAGCCGTGATCGGCGCATCGCACAGAACTCAGGGCGCAGGCCACCTGGTGATGAAAAACCTGCTCGCCGGCAACTTCAGTGGCCCTGTAATGCCGATCAATCCCAAATATGATGCGGTGGCCGGGGTCATGGCCTATCCGGACATCGCCAGCCTACCCAGGGTGCCCGATCTGGCCATTATCTGTACGCCGGCCGAAAAAAATCCGGGCATTATCGAAGCGCTTGGTCAAAAAGGCTGTAAGGCGGCCATTATCCTGGCCGCCGGCACCCTACCCGGGCCACTGGCGCAGATGAAAAAACTGGCCCGTCACTACCAGATGCGCCTGCTCGGCCCCAATAGCATGGGCGTGATCCTGCCGCACCTGGGATTGAATGTCAGTTTTGCCCCCTTTCCCGCCAAACCGGGGCGAATTGCCTTCGTATCACAATCGGCCGCCGTATGCGCCACCATCCTCGACTGGGCCCGCCATAACGACATCGGCTTTTCCCATTTTATTTCCCTGGGCGATGCCTGCGACATCGACTTTGCCCAGCTGCTCGATTATCTGACCCGGGACAGACACACCAACGCCATCCTGCTCTACATGGATGCCATCCAGGATGCCCGCACCTTTATGTCCGCCGCCCGCGCCGCCTCCCGCAACAAGGCGGTCCTGGTGGTAAAGAGCGGCAAAACCCGGTTCGGTGCCCAGCTTGGCCACCTCCATACTGGCGGTGACGTAGGACTGGATGCCGCCTATGATGCCGCCATCCGCCGGGCCGGCATGCTCAGGGTAAGGGATACCCACGACCTGTTCGCTGCGGTGGAAACCCTGAACCATGCCCAAAGCCTGCGCGGTGAGCGCCTGGTAATCCTCACCAATGGTGGCGGCCCCGCCATCATGGCGATAGATACCCTGCTGGCCCGGGGCGGAAAACTGGCCAGCCTGAGCGACGTCACCCTGGCGGCCCTGGATCAGGTATTACCCACCGCATGGTCCCATACCAATCCCATCGACATAGTGGGAGATGCCCCGGTGGCGCGCTATGTGGACAGCCTGAAAACCCTGCTTGAAAGCGATGACTTCGATGCCATCTTGCTGATGCACGCTCCATCCGCCGCCGTGTCCAGTACCCAGGTTGCCAAGGCCCTGATCGAGGTCATCAGGCAGCACCCCAGGGCCCGGCGCTTCAACATTCTCACCAACTGGTCGGGCGAAACCAGCGTGTTTGAGGCCAGACGCTGCTTCACCGAGGCTGGCATACCCACCTACCGCACACCGGAAAGCGCTGCCGGCGCCTTTATGCATCTGGTGGAATATCGCCGTAACCAGAAGCTGTTGATGGAAACCCCGGTATCCATTTCCGATATGCCAAACGACATCGATACCGTTCGCGGCTTGATCCGCCATGCGCTGGACGCGGGAATCCTTAGCCTGGATACCCATGAAGTCAGTAACCTGATGGCCGGCTATGGCATACAGACATTGCCCACCTGGATCGCCTCCGATGCCTCGGAGGCCACCCACATCGCCGGGCAAGTGGGCTATCCGGTGGCCATCAAGCTGCGCTCACCCGATATTCCGCACAAGTCGGACGTGTCCGGCGTGATGCTCAACCTACGCTCGGCGGTGGAGGTAGCCCAGGCCGCCGATGGCATCCTGGATCGGGTCCGCCAGACCTACCCCGGGGCCCGTATCTCCGGGTTGCAGGTTCAGCGCATGGCCCGGCGGGCTGGCGCCCTGGAATTGCATATAGGGGTGCGCTCGGATCCGGTGTTCGGCCCCATTATCCTACTCGGCGATGGCGGTGTGGACTGGGAGGGAGAAGAGCAGGCCGCCGTGGCCCTGCCCCCGCTCAACATGACCCTGGCCCGCTATCTGGTGATCCACGCGCTCAAAAGCGGCAAGATACGGGAGCAAAGATCCCAGCAACCGCTGGATATTCCCGCCATCTGCCGGGTGCTGTCCCAGGTATCCCACCTGATCATCAATCATCCCGAGATCATCAGCCTGGATATACACCCCCTGCTGGTATCCGGCAATGAGCTGGTCGCCCTGGATGTCAACATGAAGCTCAGCCCCTATGAAGGCGAAGGGCAAGCCAGACTAGCCATTCGTCCCTATCCCAAGGAATGGGAGGAGAGTGCCCAGCTCAAGGACGGCAGTCCCATAGTGCTCAGGCCGATACTGCCAGAAGATGAGCCCGCCCATAAAGACTTTGTCGGCCATGTCTCCGATGAAGACAGATACAAGCGTTTTTTTGCCGATGTGGTCATCGGCCACGAAGAACTCGCCCATATGACCCAGATAGACTACGACAGGGAAATGGCCTTTGTCGCCGTCGCCCTGGACGGCGATATTTTGGGGGTGGTCAGGGCCGTTTCCGATCCGGACAACCAGGATGCCGAGTTCGCCATCCTGGTTCGTTCCGATCTCAAAGGCATAGGCCTGGGCCGGCTGTTGATGGAAAAAATCATTCGCTATGCAAAAAGCCGAGGGCTTGGCATGCTTAGTGCCGTGACCATGCCGTCTAACCGGGGCATGCTGGTGCTGGCCCGTAAACTGGGATTCAAGGTCGAAATGCACTTGGAAGACGGCATAGTGGAATTACGGCTACCCTTGCATGAACAGGGCTAAGATCAAACATGCCGCTTATCACAACAAAGAACAAGATGGCTGTCATATTTCCCTTAGTATCCGGGAACATAACTTATATTCTGCACAAGGAGTCGTGACTATGTCGGTTTCTCGTATCTTAATCAGTCCCGAAGGACCCCAGTTTTCCCGCTTGGTCATGGGCTACTGGCGCCTGCTCGAGTGGCAGTTGTCACCTCAGCAGTTACTGGGCTTTATAGAGCAACATGTGGAGCTGGGTATCACCACCGTCGATCATGCCGATATTTATGGCAGCTATGGCTGTGAAACGGCTTTTGGCCAGGCCCTGAAATTAAAGCCCCGGCTCAGAAACCAACTCCAGATCGTCAGCAAATGCGGCATTGCCCTGCCCTCCGCACACACACCGCAATATCGCCTGGCCCACTACAATAGTGAAAAATCCCATATTCAGGCGTCTGTCGATCGGTCACTCACCAACCTGAACACTGATCATCTCGATCTATTGTTACTGCACAGACCGGATCTACTGATGAATGCAGACGAAGTAGCCAGGGCCTTTAGCCAGCTGAAACGCAGCGGCAAGGTTCGGCATTTTGGCGTATCCAACTTCACGCCAAGCCAGTTTGATTTATTACAGTCCCGGCTCGATTTTCCCCTGGTGACCAATCAGCTCGAGGTTTCGCCCATACGCCAGCAGTCCATCACAGACGGCACCCTAGATCAATGCCAGCAACAACAGTTCAAACCCATGGCTTGGTCCTGCCTGGGCGGGGGCGCCCTGACCAAGGCCCCCGCTTATCAGCCGTTAAGAGACGAGCTGGCCCAGATAGCCCTGGAGGTGGATGCCTCCAGCATAGCCCAGGTGGTGTTTGCCTGGGTGATGATGCTACCCAGCCACCCCTTGCCGATCTTGGGCACCGGCAAGATAGAACGAGTAAGACAAGCCGTACAGGCCGAGAATGTGGTGCTGAGCCGGCAACACTGGTATCGCATCCGGCGCGCAGCCCTGGGACGTGATGTGGACTAAACGCCAAAAAGCCCGGTACATCAGTGGCGGGCTTTAATAGCGATCCGATTGCTATTAGCAACGAAAGAGAGCATCAGGCTCATATAACAAAAAGCCCCATCCAGATGGACGGGGCCGATAAAAGGTGTTTGGGAGGGCTGATTGAACAACCTTTACTTAATGGGGCTGGATTCACGGTTACAGGTCTGTCATCAGTTCTTCGTATTCTTCGATAGCATCATCGATGATTTCACAGAGTTCGAAAGCATCTTTACGTGAGAGCGTCAAACTTACCTCTTTATGGGTTACACAGTCAGCATCGTCACAAATTAACTGCACTCCCTGGCTGCTCTCTTTGAAATGGACATGCTCAAACTCACTGGATAGGTGTTGATTTTTCTCAGGAATATCAATTTCTAACATGCCTACAGGGTTAACCACTATGTTGGCATGAAGAGGTTCGGTACTTTGTAAGGTATAGCAACGCTGCCTAGCTAACATCTCTATCTCCTTTACAGTTTCAGACCCAGGGACATTGTAGAACAAAAACAAAATGTTTAAAAAACAACCAAACCTGAATTGCAAAAAAATCTTACCATGGTGTTTTAATGCTCTTAGATTATGAGCAGAGCGTGCCCATCACCATAAATACTTAATTATCAACACCTTAAAGTTATAATTAATTTATCCAGCAAACGGATGGCAGTGTTCTGCCACCTTTGATCGGCGAGCCTGAACAGATAAGCCAAATAAAGATAGTCCAAACGCAGCAGGCCGCAAGCTTGCTTATATCAATCTGATTAAAGCTGTGATCTGGTTGATCCTGATCTGAACTCACCGTGGTCAATATGCCCAACGCAATTCCTTCATCTATTTAATCAGGTTGGCATTATTCTCTTGAACACAATCCCATTACACCGGCCAGCAGTTGGCTCAGCCAGCCCCCCCGGCTCACAGCTGCTTCAAGCGATGGATTGGATAAGATTGATCTGGTG
>NZ_BAABCX010000007.1:0-122242 GCF_039539325.1 Zobellella aerophila | reverse complement strand
TACGCAATCCGTTGTGTTCGTCAAGCAGTGAATGATGTTCTTTTTCTGCTTGTGACCGTGAGCGGCTTGCCCCGTGTCAGTGGATGCGCATTATAGGGAGCCGCGATTTTTGCGCAAGGGCTTTTTTAAGAAAAAAATCACTTTTATGAGCATTCGGATAAAAAACACCCAAAACGATTTATTTTACTACTTTTCATCCTCCAAAACCCGCTCTGACAGCCCCACTCGGGTCACCAACAGCTGATCTATCTTATAGCTGTCGATATCCACCACCTCGAATTTATAACCGGCATGCAGCACAAAATCGGTACGCTTGGGGATCTTGCGCAGCATAAACATCATAAAACCGGCGATGGTCTCGTAATTTTCGTCGTCGGGGAAACACTCGATATTCAGCACCCGCATCACATCGGCCAGGGGGGTCAGCCCTTCCACCAGCCAGGAATTATCATTACGTGCCACTATCTGCTCTTCCTGGGATTGCACCAGCTCGCCCATCACTATGCTCATCACATCCTTGAGGGTAATAATGCCGACCACCAGCGCGTATTCGTTCATGATGATGGCAAAATCCTCCCCGGCGGTTTTGAAATGCTCTAGCACCTCGTACATGGACAGGGTATCGGGGATGATCAGGGGGGTGCGAATTATACCTTCTTTTTGTAGCGAAATCGGTTGCTGATGCAGCACCTGCATCAGGATATCCCGGGAGTCCACATAGCCCACCACCTTATCTAGGCTGTCTTCACAGACCATAAACTTGGCATGGGGGTGCTCCGCAATCTTGGTTTTAATACTGTCTTGGCTCTCTTTGAGGGTGAAAAAAATCAAGCTCTCCCGTGCCGTCATCGCCGAAGTCACGGTACGTGACTCCATCTCAAATACATTTTCTATCAGGTGATGTTCCTGCTGCTGCAACACCCCAGCCTGGGCGCCCGCATCCATCATGGCGATAATATCCTCGGGAGTGATCTCATCCTTGCGCATGGTCGGCACCTTGAACAGGCGAAAGAACAGGTTGGCCAAGCCATTAAAAAACCAGACCAGGGGTTTCAACACCAAGATGAAATAACTCATGGGACCGACCACAGCCACCGCGATGCGCTCCGGGGCTATCATGGCCAGACGCTTGGGCATCAAATCGGCAAACAGGATAAACAGAGAAGTCACGATAAAGAAAGAGGCGATGAACCCAGCCTTGGGGATCCAGGCCCCATCAAAAAACAATCGCAGCAGTTCGGTACAAAAGGGCGTAAACGCCGCCTCCCCCAAAATACCGCCCAGAATAGCCACCGCATTCAGACCTATCTGTACCACGGTAAAAAAGTTCCCCGGCTGTTCCTGCAGCCAGAGCACCTTTTCGGCATTGGCATCGCCGTCGCTGACCATCAAGCGCAGTTTCATCTTTCTCGCCGCGGCCAGGGCTATTTCAGATACCGAAAAGAAGGAACTGATGGCCACCAGCAAGGCGATCACCAATAAGTTCTCGAACATGGTCATAGGGATGCGCACCAATAAGAGCTAGGAGAGTATAGAGCCGGGACTAACAGGCCTGCAGACTATAATGTTGTATAAAATTTAACAGAAACGGGTTATTTGTGCCATACAGACCGAAATAAGCATCATAGCCCTAAATGACGGTTCCTAAATGCTAGCTCACCAATCAGAGTAGACATGCCATACCCCCATCCACGGGCTCCGCTGCGCCTTGATGCCGTAGGCACTCGGCCTATGCTCCGAATGCGGCATTGCATGGATCGGTTATGTGGTAGTTGGTTGTCGGCGTCCTTAAATGCCTCTAAAAGAGAAGGAGATAACCGTCATTCTGCCTTCCTTTTGGCCACAGCTTACAATAAAAACTAATATTCAAATGAACCTTTTTTGCACTACACTGATTTCTTAATAAATAGATCACACGGATAAAAATGTTTATAAGCCGATTACTTGCCTGTTGGCTACTGACAGGTATGCTGATCCCTGTACAGGTTTCGGCTGAAAGCCCCGAGTACTGGTCTCTTCAGGAGTATCTACAGACATTTCCGGAACAAAAACAAAGGTTGAATTCCTTCTCGGAGCGGGTGCGAAAACCCGCCCTTCCCCGGGAATGGCCAGGAGAGAGACCGGTGCATATCGCGATGATCTATCCCGGAGAGCAAATCTCGGACTATTGGTATCGCAGCCAGCAAAGCTTTACTGCCCGCCTTAAGGAAATAGGCGTTCACTATGCTTTGGAGAGCCATTTTTTCCGGCCCGATACAGCACTCCGAGAACAGGAACGACAAATAGCCGAAGCCCTGAAAAACGACCCTGACTACCTCATCTTTACCCTGGATGCCCAACGCCACCAGGTACTGATAGAAAAAATCATGGCGCGTGGCCGACCCAAACTTATCTTGCAGAATATCACCACCCCCCTGAAGCGCTGGGATGGGCGGCAGCCCTTTTTCTATGTGGGTTTCGATCATGCCACGGGAACCCGGCTGCTGACCGAAGCCATAACAGAAATGACCGGAGGGCAAGCCGACTACCTGATGCTGTATGGCACCCGTGGTTATATCAGCCAGGCAAGGGGGGATGAGTTTATCCGGCTGACCTCAACCCTGCCCGATTTTACCCAACGCCAGGCCTTCTACACCGATATCAACAGGGAGCACTCAACCCGCGCGGTACTGCAGGCCCTGACAACAGATCCTGATATCAACCTGATTTATGCCTGCGCTACGGATATCGCCATCGGCGCCATCGATGCCCTGAAAATATTGGGCAAGGAAGATGACATTATCCTCAACGGATGGGGTGGCGGCAGCGCCGAACTCACAGCCCTGCAGCAAGGCTCCCTGGATCTGACCGTGATGCGCATGAATGATGATAACGGCGTCGCCATGGCAGAAGCCATCCGCCTTGATATTGAGGGGAAAAGCGATCATATCCCTCAGGTCTACAGCGGGGATTTTGTTATCATCCGCCAAAATAGCCCCGCAGCCGAACTGGAGCGACTGCAAGCCTATGCCTTCCGTTACTCAAGGTAATCCGCGCGCCAGGCCACTGATCAGGCTGATGCTGATGGCCCTGTTGCCCGCTTTCTTTCTGCTGGCCATTGCCTTGCTGGCATTGACCTACCGTAGCGCCTCCAGAGTCATCGACGAGGGGATGCAAAGCCAGTTCCAGCAGGTTCGTAACCGCCTTCAGCTCAATCTGGACGGTTATCTGAACGACCTGAGTACCCTGCTGTTAACCACCGCAGAACATCCCCGCCTGGCTTCCCTGATGTCGACTAACGATGACACCGCAGCCAGCCAGCTGCTGCAGGACATGTTACAGAAACAAGGCGGAGAGAATCTGGATATCCTGACGCTGACCCGGCAAGGGCAGTATTGGACGGATCTCAATTCACCCTTCTATTCTCTGACACAATCTCTGGGCCGGCTGACGAATTCCTTCCCCATGTATGACCGCTGGTCCTGGCTTGAGCTGGAAACCACACCGATGCCATTAAACGTACTGGTGCACAGGTATCCCATCTTGTCGCCGTTATCGGGTCAGGTGGTGGGCTCCCTGCTCGGTGGCCTGGTCCTTAACGACAACCTGACGCTGTTGAACCTCCTGGATCAGGGGATCGAAAACTTCAGCTTTCAGCTGATCTTGCAGGGTAAGCCGGTGGGACCATGGTATAACGACGGTGCATTGCCTACCACTGTGCGCGCGTCGGCCTTGGCCAGCCGACTCCCTTCGGGTCAGATCCAGGACTATTACTTCAGCCGACACTCCTTGCGCCTTGATGGTGAACAGAAGCAATTGCAGGTCCTGCTGCTCACCGATAACAAGGCATTTCAGCAACTGCAGCAAGCCTACTGGAACAATACCTTGCTGGCGCTGTTGCTGGTGTTGATTGCCGCCCTGGCCCTGGCACTCTATACCCTGAAGCTGATTTCCTCTCCCCTCGCCAAGCTCACCGACTTTGCCGAGCGGGTCAGCAGTGACCAGCAGGCGGCCTTTAAGCCCGGCCATATCAAGGAATTCAACTTCCTCGGTCGAAGCCTGGAGCAGATGGTCGAAGGCCTGCAACACAAAAAACAGGATCTCGCCAACCTCTTCAACACCGCAAACTCGGCGACCATCATCCTGGATAACAACGAGCGCATCCTGGCCTTGAACCCTGCCGCCATGCCCCTGTTCGGGCAGGCCAAGGAAATGATCATAGGTACCGAACTTGCCCAGCATTTTAGCACTGAGCAGCTTTACCCCCTTCAGCAGGCCATCTGCCGGGCGCGAACAGGGCACAAGGTAAGCGATGTCGAAGCACGACTGGCCCCATCCCAGGAACACCCCCGCCATCAGCTCTGGACCCTGGCACCGATTTTTGAAAACGAGGTGGTGACAGCCGTACAGGCCCAGGGACAAGACATCACCCGCCTGAAGCAGGCCGAAGCATCGTTGTATCTCAATGGGTTGGTGTTGAAGAATATTCTGGAGGCTGTGGTGATCTTCGATCACAGTCTCCGACTCACCTATGTAAATCATGCCTATACCAATATCACCGGCTATACCCTGGCCGAAATTGCAGGTAAGTCGCCATCGGGCGTGTTGCACATAGAAAATCAGGCCCAGGAGCTGCAGCTCTTATGGCAGACGGTGCATGCGGCCGGATACTGGCAGGGTGAAATATCCGGGCACAGAAAAAACGGCAAGCGCTATCCCCTATGGTTATCAGTCACCGCGCTCAGGAATAATAACGATGAGATAAGCCACTATGTCGCCGTCTTTTCCGATATTTCCATGCTCAAGGATTCGCAGAGCCAACTGCAAAAAATGGCCCATTACGATCTGCTGACCGGACTGGCCAACCGCAACCTGTTCAGCAAACGGCTCGTTCAGTATCTGGGTCAGGCCGAACAACAGGGCAACAGCCTCGCCATGTTGTTTATCGATCTGGACAGGTTCAAACAGATCAATGACAGCCTGGGACACCAGGCGGGAGATGAGCTGCTCAAAGCCGCAGCCCAGCGGATCCAGGGCCATAGCCGTAAAGAAGACATTCTGTGCCGTTTCGGCGGAGATGAATTTATCCTGGTGATCACCAACACCCTATCCCTGCAGCAGGCCAGGGGAGCGGCTCAACGCATCATCGACGCCTTTGCCAGCCCCATCCGGGTGAGGGGACAAAACCTCTATATCAGTGTCAGCATCGGGCTGGCCCTCTATCCACAACATGGTATGGATGAAGCGGCGTTGATGCAGAATGCCGACATCGCCCTCTACCAGGCCAAGGAAAAGGGACGCAATCAGGTACAATTATTTGATGCCGAAATGAATACCCGGGCCATCTCCCTGGTGAAGATTGAGAACGAATTGCGATACGCCCTGGAGCAGAATCAGATGGAGCTTCACTACCAGCCTCAGTTCAGCCTGCAGGACGGCAGGCTGGCCGGGGTAGAAGCCCTGGTACGCTGGAACAAACCGGGGGTGGGCCTGGTCTATCCGGGAGACTTTATTCCCCTCGCCGAAAAGAGCGGAATAATAGTCCCCCTTGGGAACTGGATACTGGAGACCGCCTGTCGCCAGTTGCATGCCTGGCAGTGGGCCGGATTCTATAATATCAGGATGGCCGTCAACCTGTCGGCCCCCCAGTTTAGGCAATTCAGCCTGGCCGGCAACATCGCCGACATACTGCGGGAGCTGGCGCTGAATCCCGACTTGCTGGAGCTGGAAATCACCGAAAGTATGCTGATGGAGGATATGGATATTGCCATCACCACCATGACGGAGCTGAACCGCCTGGGAATGCATCTGGCCATTGATGACTTCGGGACCGGCTATTCCTCCCTCGCCTATCTGAAGAATTTTCCGGTACGCCGTCTTAAAATCGACAAATCCTTCGTCAAGGATCTGGCTTCAAAGAGCGGAGATGCCGTCATCGTCAGCTCCATCATCAACCTCGCCCATAACATGGGCATCGCCGTTATCGCCGAAGGGATAGAGTATGAATCACAGCACCAGCGGCTGCGTCAGCTGGGGTGCGACGAGGGACAAGGCTATTATCTGGCCAGGCCGATGCCGGCAACAGAAATGGAGAAACTACTCCAGCAGGAAAGCAGTCGGCTGTTGACCGGAAAAGAGCAACGCCAATAAAAGAAACCAACCCGGGCGGCAACTGTGCAGACCCGGGTCGGTTCATATGGCATTTTTATCCTGCTGAAGCTGCCAGACTCACTCGACCGTCACCGACTTGGCCAGGTTGCGTGGCTGATCCACATCCGTGCCCTTGATCAACGCCACATAATAAGACAGCAGTTGCAGCGGTACCGTATAGATGATGGGGGCAATCACCTCGTCCACATGATTGACTGGCATCACCCGCATGGTGTCATCGCCCCGGAAGCCGGCTTCCTTGTCGGCAAACACATAGAGGATGCCGCCGCGGGCGCGCACTTCTTCCACATTGGATTTCAGCTTCTCCAGCAAGTCGTTATTGGGCGCCACCACGATAATCGGCATATCGGCGTCGATCAGCGCCAGCGGACCGTGCTTGAGTTCACCGGCGGCATAGGCTTCGGCGTGGATATAGGAAATCTCCTTCAGCTTGAGCGCCCCTTCCATGGCGATCGGGTACTGATCGCCCCGCCCCAGGAACAGGCTGTTCTGCTTGTCGGCAAACTCTTCCGCCAGGGCTTCGATATCCTTGGCCAGCGCCAGGGTATCGCCGATATGGGCCGGTACGGTACGCAGCGCCTGTACCAGTTTGGCCTCGGTATCGACGCTCATATTGCCCCGGCAACGGCCGACGGCGGCGACCAGCATCAGCAGGCCAGCCAGCTGGGTGGTGAATGCCTTGGTGGACGCGACACCGATTTCGGCGCCGGCGCGGGTCATAAAGGCCAGATCCGACTCCCGCACCAGCGAAGATCCGGGCACGTTGCAGATAGCCAGGCTGCTCATGAAGCCGGAGTCCTTGGCCAGGCGCAGGGCCGCCAGGGTATCGGCGGTCTCACCACTTTGGGACAAGGTGATCAGCAGGCTGTTGGGGCGTACCACCGACTTGCGGTAACGAAACTCGGAGGCGATTTCGATATCACAGGATACGCCAGCCAGGGCTTCAAACCAGTACTTGGCCACCATGCCGGAGTGATAGGAAGTACCACAGGCAATAAGCTGAATATGCTCCACCTTCTCGAAGATGGCCCGGGCGCCGTTGCCGAACGACTCGACCACCACGGCCGAGTCGGTGATGCGGCCTTCCAGGGTATCGGTGATCGATTTGGGCTGCTCGTAGATCTCCTTGAGCATATAATGACGATATTCGCCCTTGTCACCCGCATCGTGGGACGCTTCGGATTCCAGCTCGGCACGACTGACCGCCTGGCCGTCAACATCAAAGATGCGTACGTCCCGACGCGTTACTTCCGCCACGTCGCCTTCTTCGAGGAACATAAAGCGGCGGGTCACCGGCAACAGCGCCAACTGATCGGAGGCGATAAAATTCTCCCCCAGGCCCAGACCGATCACCAGCGGCGAACCGGAGCGGGCCACCACCAGACGCGACGGATCCTGGGTATCCATCAGCACGGTGCCATAGGCCCCCCGCAACTGTTTCACCGCCGTCTGCAAGGCTGCCAGCAGGGAATCGCTGTGTTGACGATGATGGTGCACCAGATGGGCAATGACCTCGGTATCGGTATCGGACACAAACTCGTAGCCCATCGCCTGCAGCTCGGTCCTGAGTTCTTCATGGTTTTCGATAATGCCGTTGTGCACCACGGTAATGTCGCCAGATACATGAGGGTGGGCGTTGCGCTCGGAAGGCTCGCCATGGGTCGCCCAACGGGTGTGTGCGATACCTGTGCCACCGGCCAGCGGCTGCTGGTCGAGGGCATCGGCCAGCACCTGCACCTTACCCAGGCGGCGCAACCGCCCCAGTTCGTTGCCATTGACAATGGCGACACCGGCCGAGTCATACCCCCTATATTCCAGGCGACGCAGGCCTTCTACCAGTATTTCCGCCACATCCCGTTGGGCAACCGCCCCTACAATTCCACACATAATGCGTTCCTCAAGATTCTCGGGCAATGATCAGGTTAATGCCCTTCTGCGCTAATTGTTGTTGATATTCGACGGACAGCCCATCGTCGGTGATCAGGGTATGAATGGCACTCCAGGGCAGCTCCAGGTTGGGGATCTTGCGGCCAACCTTGTCCGATTCCACCATCACCACCACTTCCCGGGCCACCTCTGCCATCACCCGCGACAGGCCGATCAATTCGTTGAAGGTGGTAGTACCCCGCCCGATATCGATGCCGTCGGCGCCGATAAACAGCTGATCGAAATCGTAGGAGCGCAATACCTGTTCGGCCACTTGGCCCTGGAATGACTCGGAAGTGGCATCCCAGGTGCCGCCTGTCATCAGCAGGGTCGGCTCCGGCTCCAGCTCACGCAGGGCATTGGCGATATTGAGTGAATTGGTCATCACCACCAGGCCATGCTTGTGACCAAGCTCACCCAGCAGGGCGGCGGTGGTGCTGCCGCTGTCGATGATGATGCGGTTATGGTCACGGATCCGTTCGGCGGCGGCACGGGCCAGCGCCTGCTTTCGTTTCGAAACCGGCTCGCCCACACTCTCCGTCACCATTTCACTGGGCACCGGCACGGCGCCACCGTAGCGACGCAGCAGCAGGCCGTTTTTCTCTAAAGCGGCCAGGTCCTTGCGGATGGTGACTTCAGAGGTTTCAAAATGCTGAGACAGTTCATCTACCGTCACTTCGCCCTGCTCGTTGAGCAGGCTGACAATGGTATGACGGCGCTGCTGGGTGTTTCGTTTCGACATGCACTTCTTAAGTTTCGATTTGAAACCTAATGCTAGCAGATCAAAAGATAGGGGATCAAGGCAAAAGCTTGGCGCCTTAAGCTGGAAGCGATCGGCAGACCGCGTCGATGACTGATTTGAAGAGTTTTTACCGGATTTAGGACTTGGGACTTGGGACTTGGGATATTAAAGCAAAGTAGACTTAACCAACGCAGCAGCGAGATCCGCCGCCGTGTTGGTTAAGCTTTCAGCTTACCGCTTAGGGCTTTTTCTTCACCGGCCGTGGCCAGTCTTTGATATGCCGCTGGCGCACCCTCGTTATCACCAGTTCGGCCTCGGCCACGTCCTTGGTGATGGTACTGCCCGCCCCCAGGGTGGCATTCTTGCCGATACGCACCGGGGCCACCAACTGGGTGTCGGAGCCGACAAAGACGCCGTCCTCGATCACCGTCTGGAACTTGTTCACCCCGTCGTAGTTGCAGGTAATGGTGCCGGCGCCGATATTGACCTTGTCACCTATCTCGGCGTCCCCCAGGTAGCTGAGGTGACCGGCTTTGGAACCGGCCCCGAGCCGGGACTTCTTCATTTCGACAAAGTTGCCGACATGGGCATCCTCGGCCAGCACGGCGCCGGGACGCAGGCGGGCGAAGGGACCGGCACTGCTGTCCACCCCCAGTTCGGCACCTTCGATGATGCTGTAGGGTTTGACCTCGGCATGGTCGGCGATGGTACAGTCTTTCAGGATACAGCCGGCGCCGATCTTCACATGGTGGCCCAGGGTCACCCGCCCTTCGACGATCACATTCACATCTATGGTCACCTCCTCACCCGTGGTCAGGCTACCGCGCAGATCGAAGCGGGCCGGATCCAGCAGGGTCACGCCTGAACGCATCAGCCGTTCGGCCTGCATCGCCTGATAGGCGCGCTCCAGGCCGGCCAGCTGTACCCTGTCGTTGGCGCCTTCCACCTCGGTGGTGGACTCGGGCTGCACCGTGGCTACCTCGCAACCATCGGCGTGGGCCATGGCAAAGATATCGGTCAGGTAATACTCGCCCTGGGCATTGTCGTTGTTAAGCCGTGCCAGCCAGCCTTTCAGCTGTTTGGCCTGCGCCACCAATACGCCGGTATTTACTTCATTGATGGCCAATTGCTCGGGACTGGCGTCTTTCTGCTCCACTATGCCGATCACCTGACCGTTTTCACGCACGATGCGGCCATAGCCGGTGGGGTTATCCAGCGTCACGGTGAGCAGGCCGACGCCGCCGGCGGGCTGGGCCGCCAGCAGCCGGGTGAGGGTCTCGGGCTGCAGCAGCGGGGTGTCGCCATAGAGCACCAGCACCCTGTCGTTATCGGCCATATCCGGCAAGGCCACCGCCACCGCGTGACCGGTGCCCAGTTGCTCGGCCTGATGCACCCAGCTCAGGCCCGGCTCGTCGATACGAGCCTTGAGCTGCTCGGCACCATGACCATAGACCAGGTGAATGCCATCCACCGCGCAGGCTTTGGCCGCCTCGATCACATGGCTGACCATGGGCTTGCCCGCCACCGGGTGCAATACCTTGGGCAAGGGAGAGCGCATGCGGGTGCCCTTGCCCGCCGCCAGAATAACCGCCTGTGTACTCATAAGATTAAGGATCCCGTTGATAAAAAATGCAGGGGACTTTCGCAATCTATTAATCCAATGCTCCGGCGGCAGCAGGAGCAGCACACCGACGCGCTGTAAATACCTCCATGTACGCTCGATGGTGCCATCCATGGCGCCAACGGTCGGCTTAGTTACTTCCTGCTTCCACCCGATATCGGCCGTGCCTGATGATAAAAAGGCAGGTATGCAAAAGCGCGCCATCAAAAAGCTGCCGTTATTCTGATTTTTTTATAAAAAAAAAGCGACCCTGAGGTCGCTTTTTACACCATATAACTGTTACCGCACGTTGTGCTTCAGTAGCTGCAGCACACGCAGTTTCGCCATGGCCCGGGCCAGTTCGGCAGCCGCTTCCGCATAATCCACATCATGAGAGGAATTCTGCAGCTTGGCTTCTGCCGCTTTTCTGGCTTCTTCGGCCTTGGCTTTATCCAGATCTTCGGCGCGAATCGCAGTGTCGGCCAATACCATCACACTGCTGCCCTGTACTTCCAGCATACCGCCGGAAACATACAGGACTTCTTGTTTACCGGCCTTGGTCACATATTGCACCAGGCCGGGACGGATAGCCGTCAACAAGGGGGCATGTCCGTAACGGATCCCCAATTCACCCTCAGAGCCGGACACAGTCACCGCGGTCACAGTGCCGGAGTACAAACGCTCTTCGGCACTGACGATATCCAGGTGAAAGTTATACTCAGCCATCAGGTACTCCTTCGAGGCTTACAGTTTCTTGGCTTTTTCGACCACTTCGTCGATGGAGCCAACCATGTAGAACGCCTGCTCGGGAAGCGCGTCGTATTCACCGTCCAGTATGCCTTTGAAACCACTGATGGTGTCTTTCAGGGACACGTACTTGCCGGGAGAACCGGTAAATACTTCGGCCACGAAGAAAGGCTGGGACAGGAAACGCTCGATCTTACGGGCGCGGGATACGGTCAGCTTGTCGTCTTCGGACAGCTCGTCCATACCCAGGATGGCGATGATGTCTTTCAGCTCTTTGTAGCGTTGCAGTACGGACTGCACGCCACGGGCCACATCATAGTGCTCCTGACCGATCACCAGCGGGTCCAGCTGACGGCTGGTGGAATCCAGCGGGTCAACGGCCGGGTAGATACCCAGGGCGGCGATCTGACGGCTCAGTACCACGGTCGCGTCCAGGTGGGCGAAGGTGGTCGCGGGAGACGGGTCGGTCAAGTCATCCGCGGGCACGTAAACGGCCTGAACGGAGGTGATAGAACCGGTTCTGGTGGAGGTGATACGCTCTTGCAGTACCCCCATCTCTTCGGCCAGGGTCGGCTGATAACCTACCGCCGAAGGCATACGGCCCAGCAGGGCGGATACTTCGGTACCGGCCAGGGTGTAACGGTAGATGTTGTCCACGAACAACAGCACGTCACGGCCTTCGTCACGGAACTTCTCGGCCATGGTCAGACCGGTCAGCGCCACGCGCAGACGGTTTCCGGGCGGCTCGTTCATCTGGCCGTATACCAGCGATACCTTATCGATAACGTTGGACTCGGTCATTTCGTGGTAGAAGTCGTTACCTTCACGGGTACGCTCACCCACACCGGCGAACACGGAGTAACCGCTGTGCTCGATGGCGATGTTACGGATCAGTTCCATCATGTTGACGGTCTTGCCCACACCGGCACCACCGAACAGACCGACCTTACCACCCTTGGCGAACGGGCAAACCAGGTCGATAACCTTGATGCCGGTTTCCAGCAGTTCGGTGCTGTTGGACTGCTCTTCGTAGCTGGGCGCTTCACGGTGGATGGACCAACGGTCTTCTTCACCGATAGGGCCCTTCTCATCGATAGGGTTGCCCAGTACGTCCATGATCCGGCCCAGGGTCTGTACGCCGACCGGAACCTTGATGGGGTTGTTGGTATTTTCAACTTCCAGACCGCGACGCAGGCCGTCGGAGGAACCCATGGCGATACAGCGAACAACGCCGCCGCCGATTTGCTGCTGAACTTCCAGAACCAGACCCTGGCCCTGGCCTTCAGTCGTGATCGTCAGCGCGTCATAGACGTGGGGAACCGCATCTTGCGGAAACTCTACGTCAACAACCGCGCCGATGATTTGGACTATGATACCCTTACTCATGTCAAATCCTCTAAACCTTTGAATACCTTTGCCTTATACGGCACCTGCACCTGCAACTATTTCACTCAGCTCCTGGGTAATCGCAGCCTGACGAGCCTTGTTATACACCAGTTGCAGATCGTCTATCAGGTTGCCGGCATTGTCGGTGGCGGCCTTCATCGCGACCATTCGCGCCGCCTGTTCACTGGCCAGATTCTCTACCACGCCCTGATACACCTGTGATTCCACAAAGCGTACCAGCAGCTTGTCCAGCAAAGATTTGGGATCCGGCTCATAGAGATAATCCCAGCTGTGACTGGCCACATTTTCTTCCGACGGCGGCAAAGGCAACAGTTGATCGACCTTGGGTTTCTGAACCATGGTGTTTTCAAACTTGTTGTACACCAAATACAGCCTGTCTATCTCACCCTTGTCGTACGCCTCCAGCATGACATTGACCGAGCCGATCAGCTCAGACAGGGAAGGACTGTCGCCCAACCCCGAGACCTGGGCGATGACCTTACCGCCATAGCGGTTGAAGAAACTTACCGCCTTGTTGCCGATAAGTCCCAGGTCGATGCTGACGCCCTTGTCAGACCATGCCTTCATTTCAGTGATGGCTTTCTTGAACAGGTTGATGTTCAGACCACCACAGAGGCCCCGATCGGTAGAGATGATAATAAACCCGACGCGCTTGACCTCACGGTCTTCGAGATAGGGGTGCTTGTATTCCAAGTTCCCCTGCGCGACGTGGCCGATCACCTTGCGCATGGTTTCAGCGTATGGACGGCTATGAGCCATGCGATCCTGCGCCTTGCGCATTTTCGACGCGGCCACCATCTCCATAGCGCCGGTGATCTTCTGAGTGTTTTTGACACTCCCGATCTTGCTACGTATTTCTTTTGCGCCGGCCATCTCGCTTCTCCAATTCAGGTGGCAGCCTGAGCTGCCACATGGTTACCAGGACTGGGTAGCCTTGAAGCTATCCAGCAACGCCGTCAGCTTGGCTACAACGTCGTTGTTGTAGTCGGCGGACTTGTTGATTTCAGCCATCAACTCGGCGTGTTCTGAATCGGCATAAGCGAGCAGCGCGGCTTCGAACGTGGTGATGAGCTTGAGCTCAACATCGTCCAGATAGCCTTTTTCGGCGGCAAACAGCACCAGGCCCTGTTCGGCAACCGACATCGGGCGGTATTGCTGCTGTTTCATCAGCTCGGTCACTTTCTGACCGTGGCTCAGCTGCTTACGAGTGGATTCATCCAGATCGGAAGAGAACTGGGCAAAGGCTGCCAGTTCGCGGTACTGAGCCAGGGCGGTACGGATACCACCGGACAGCTTTTTGATGATCTTGGTCTGCGCAGCGCCACCCACCCGGGATACGGAGATACCCGGATCAACCGCCGGACGGATACCGGAGTTGAACAGTTCGGTGGTCAGGAAGATCTGACCATCGGTGATGGAGATCACGTTGGTCGGTACGAACGCGGACACGTCGCCAGCCTGGGTTTCGATGATCGGCAGCGCGGTCAGAGAACCGGTCCGGCCTTTCACTTCGCCTTTGGTGAACTTCTCTACATAGTCGGCGGATACGCGGGAAGCGCGCTCCAGCAGACGGGAGTGCAGATAGAAGACGTCACCGGGATAGGCTTCACGTCCTGGCGGACGACGCAGCAGCAGGGAGATCTGACGGTAGGCAACGGCCTGCTTGGACAGGTCATCGTATACAATCAGTGCGTCTTCACCGCGATCACGGAAGAACTCACCCATGGCACAACCGGAGTAAGGCGCCAGGAATTGCAGGGCGGCGGACTCGGAGGCAGAGGCCACCACCACTATGGTGTTGGCCAGGGCACCGTGCTCTTCCAGCTTGCGGACCACGTTAGAAATGGTGGACGCCTTCTGGCCGATGGCCACGTACACACACTTAATGCCGGAGTCTTTCTGGTTGATGATGGCGTCAACGGCCAGGGCGGTCTTACCTACCTGACGGTCACCGATGATCAGCTCCCGCTGACCGCGACCGATGGGGATCATGGCGTCAACGGCTTTATAACCGGTCTGTACCGGCTGGTCGACCGACTGACGATCGATAACGCCGGGCGCGATCACTTCTACCGGAGAAGATGACTCGGCGTTGATGGCGCCCTTGCCGTCGATCGGCTCACCCAGGGTGTTGACCACCCGACCCAGCAGGCTGCGGCCTACGGGTACTTCCAGGATACGGCCGGTGGACTGAACCTTCATGCCTTCGGCCAGGTCCGCATAAGGACCCATGACCACGGCACCGACGGAGTCACGCTCCAGGTTCAGTGCCAGGGCGTAACGACCGCCCGGCAGTTCAATCATTTCACCTTGCATGACGTCAGCAAGGCCGTGAACACGAATGATGCCATCGCTTACAGAGACGATGGTGCCTTCGTTTCGTGCTTCACTGACAACATTGAATTGCTCGATACGCTGTTTGATCAGCTCGGCAATTTCAGTTGAATTCAGTTGCATGCTCTATTCCCCAATCAAGATTGCAGCGTTTCAGCCAAGCGGGACAGTCTGCCCCGAACACTTCCGTCGATTACCATGTCACCGGCTTTGATGATGATGCCGGCCATCAGGGCTTTATCAACGCTGCAATTCAGCTTCACCTTGCGCTCCAGGCGCTTTTCAAGTGAGGCCTGAATCTTGGCCACTTGTTGCTTGGTCAGTTTGGCAGCGGAGACCACATCGGCTTCCACTTCCCGGTCCAGCTCCGTCTTCATAGAGACGAATTCCTGCACCACCGCCGGCAACACACTCAAGCGTCCGTTTACAGCCATCGCCTTTATCAGGTTCTGGCCTTGCTCATCGAGCTGTTCGCCACAGACAACCAAAAACACTTCGGCCATCTTTTCCGCGTTCAGATCGCTGCTGAGTACATGGACCATGCCTTCGTTGCTCGCCACTTCGGCGGCAAAGCTCAACATCGACAACCAGTTCTCAACCGCATTTTTCTCAACGGCAAAATCGAAAGCTGCTTTGGCATAGGGGCGAGCAATGGTTTTCATTTCCATGGCTCAGGTTCCCTTACAGTTCAGCTACTACTTTCTCAACGATGTCGCTGTTGGCAGCGGCATCAATATGACGCTCGAGGATCTTCTCTGCACCCGCCAGGGCAAGAGTAGCAACCTGCTTACGCAGTTCCTCTTTGACACGGTTACGCTCAGCTTCAATTTCTGACTGGGCTTGTGCCAAAATCTTTTCACGCTCGGCCTGGGCTTCACGCGTCGCATCCTCGATGATCTGAGCCTTGCGCTTGTTGGCCTGCTCAACGATTTGAGCGGACTGCAGCTTGGCTTCCTTCAGCTGTTCGGTTGCATTGTTTTGCGCCAGGGCCAGGTCTTTCTTGGCTCTTTCAGCCGAGGACAGGCCTTCGGCGATTTCTTTCTGGCGGCTTTCAATGGCAGCCATGATCGGCGGCCATACAAACTTCATGCAGAACCAAACAAACAGGATAAACGCGATCGTTTGACCGAGGATTGTTGCGTTCATGTTCATCGCAACTCTCCTTTAAAATGGTTAGCAGACTGATTGATATACCGGGCCATTAGGCAACGGCGAAGATCAGGTACAGGGCCATACCAACAGTGATCATGGGGATGGCGTCAACCAGACCAACCACGATAAAGAAGTTGCCGCGCAGGGCAGGCAGCATGTCCGGCTGGCGAGCCGCACTTTCCAGGAACTTGCCACCCAGCATAGAAATACCGATAGCACCACCGATGGCAGCCAGACCCAGCATAAGAGCGGCAGCGATAAAAATCATTTCCATTGTTTTTCTCCAATTATTAGTGGTTAAAATGACAGCTTGTTAATATATTGTTATCTTTTTAATTAATGCTCTTCATATGCCATCGACATATAGACGACGGTCAGGATCATGAAGATGAAAGCCTGCAAGGTGATGACCAGGATGTGGAAAATCGCCCAAGGCACATTAAGGACCCATTGAGACCACCACGGCAGTAAACCGGCGATGAGGATAAAGATCATCTCACCCGCGTACATGTTACCGAACAGTCGCAAACCCAGAGAGATGGGCTTGGCGATCAGGGACACGGTCTCAAGCACCAAGTTAACAGGGATCATGGACCAGTGGTTCAGTGGTTGCATGGTCAGCTCTTTGACAAAGCCGGACACGCCCTTCATCTTGATGCTGTAGAAAATGATCAAGAAGAAGACACCGAACGCCATGGACATGGTGATGTTAACATCGGCGGAAGGAACAACCCTCAGGTAGGGAACACCCAACAGGGCGGCACCATGAGGCAGATAGTCGACCGGGATAAGGTCCATCAGGTTCATCAGGAAGACCCAGACAAAAATGGTCAGCGCCAGGGGCGCGATCAACGCACTCTTGCCATGGAACACGTCCTTGACGGATTTATCCACAAATTCAACCAGCAGCTCGATGGCACATTGCCACTTTCCCGGAACTCCACTGGTTGCACGGGATGCAACCTTACTGAAGCCCCACAAGAACAGCATTCCCAGGACAACGGAAACAAGCAAAGAATCGATATTTAACGCCCAAAACCCCGAACCGACCTGCAGATGTTGCAGATGGTGAGAGATATAACCCTGGGAAGTTAAGACATCTCCTGTTGCAGCCATGTGTTTTCCTAGTAACGGTTGTTGAGAGTGAATGAAAGAATCCACTGCATCAGCAATGCTAGGGCGTAAGCCGTGTACAGGGGGCCATGTAGCACCTCCACGTACTTGAGCACTATCACGAATAACAGGATAGTACTGCCAAACTTAATCCCTGCCCCGCTGTAAAAGTCCGCCACAACACCGCGCGGCGTGGGATCCTTGGCACCGAACGCCAGTACCCGCACGCTGAACAGACATTGGGGAACCCAGTAGATTCCGCCCCCAATCAGGGCGGAACGAGCGGCAGGTTCGCCGGCCTGGTAATAAAACAGACTGGCGGCACCGACCACCAGGAGCAATTGGCAAAACAGAATCGCCAGCGCCACTTGCCTATCGCTGAGGAGCCACTTTTTCTGCTTCACAACAACTCCTGACACAGTTAGGGGCCCGCCGACTACGCCAGACAAGAGTAGCCAGATAAGCCCCAAAAAAGCAGGTCAAATTATACCCGTGCATGGCGCAAATGCAATTGCAGTAAATCCTTATTTTGCGCTGTTCCCGGTGATTTTTTTGACTATGGTAGATAAGTGAAAGTGATCGGATTATTACTACAGGTTTGGAGGGTTCACTTTTCACTCACTCCGAAGAAGCTCATTATATTATTCATTTCATTCAATGAGTTATAAGAAATAACCAATTTACCTTTGTTCTTATTTGTTGATTTTATTTCAACCTTTGCACCTAGTTTTTCAAAAATAGCCTGTTCAATCAGGCTGATTTGCGGGGAGGCAGGCTGAGATATTGGGGCTTTTTTTGGTGTAATCGTCTGTTTGACCAGTTTTTCGGTTTCCCGCACGGTTAAACCACGCTGGGCAACCTTGAGCGCCAGCGCCGACTGCAACTCACCTTCAACGGCCAACAGCGCACGGGCATGGCCCATTTCCAGGTCGCCATGCTCGACCAGCCGCTTGACGTCGTCGTTGAGCAGGTTCAGCCGCAACAGGTTAGTGACCGTGCTGCGGCTTTTGCCCACCGCCTCCGCCACCGTCTGATGGGTAAAGGAAAATTCCTCGATCAGCCGGGCCAAGGCCTGGGCTTCTTCGATGGCGTTGAGATCTTCGCGCTGGATATTCTCGATCAGGCCGATGGCCATGGCCTGGCTGTCGGCGACATCCTTGACCAGGCAGGGTACCCTGCTCAAGCCGGCCAGGCGGGCGGCCCGCCAACGGCGTTCGCCGGCAAGAATCTCATAGCCACCGCTTTCCAGGCTGCGAACCACTATCGGCTGGATGATGCCCTGCTGACGGATAGAGGCGGACAGCTCTTCCAGTGCCTGTTGGGACATATCCTTGCGCGGCTGATATTTACCCGGCTGGAGTTTAGCCAGCTCCAGGTTGAGTAAGTCCCCACTCACTCCATCCCGGGAGAGGCTCTCCGCCTGCTGTTGGCGCTGGTTGGCGGCAGAGCTGGTGCTGAGCAGGGCATCCAGCCCCTTGCCGAGGCCGCGTCGTTTAATGGTCATACAGTGTGTTCCGCATTGTCGGTGGCTGTTGCTTGATGCTCGCTCCGTCTCAGCATTTCTCCCGCCAGCGCCAGGTAAGCCTTGGCGCCCTGAGAGGACTTGTCGTAATACATGGCGGGCGAACCAAAGCTGGGAGCTTCGGCCAGCCGCACATTACGCGGGATAACGGTGCGATAAACCTTGTCGCCGAAGTGCCCCTTAAGCTGATCGGACACCTCATTGGACAGGCGGTTACGGTGGTCGAACATGGTGCGCAGTATCCCCTCGATCTTCAGGCTGGGATTGACCACGGCTGCCAGCTTGCTGATGGTATCCACCAGGGCGGTCAGCCCTTCGAGGGCAAAATATTCGCACTGCATGGGCACCAGCACAGAGTCCGCCGCCGACATGGCATTGACGGTCAGCAGGTTCAGCGAGGGAGGGCAATCGATAAAGATATAATCGTAATGCTCCCGTACCGGCGCTAGGGCGGTACGCAGGCGGACTTCGCGGGCAAACACCTCCATCAGCCTGATTTCGGCCGCGGTCACATCGCCGTTGGCGGCGATCAGGTGATAACCTCCGCTGGTTTCCCGCTCGACAATCTGCTCAACCGGCAATTCGTCCACCAGTAAATCGTAGGCCGTGCTGGCAACCTGATATTTATCGATACCGCTGGCCATGGTGGCATTGCCCTGGGGATCCAGGTCGATCACCAGCACCTTGCGCTTGGTGGCCGCCATGGACGCCGCCAGGTTGATACAGGTCGTAGTTTTACCCACGCCGCCTTTTTGATTGGCAATGGCAATGACTTTTCCCACCGAAAACCCCTAATGACTGGCTTGTTTGATGACCACCAGATGGCGGTCCCCTTCTTGCTCGGGTACGGTCAACGGATAGACCCGGTGTAGCTCAAGATGCGCCGGCAACGCCGCCAGCTCCTGCTCCGGGTATTGTCCCTTCAGTGCCAGGAACTGGCCCTCGGCCGTGGGCAAATGGGCACACCAACCGAGCATATCATCGAGGGAGGCAAAGGCCCGGCTGATGACACCGTCAAATTTCTGTTCCGGCTGGAAATCCTCTACCCGGCTTTGCACCGCCTCGACATTGGACAGGCCCAGGTGATGCACCGCCATGCGGATAAAGCGGATGCGCTTACCCAGGCTGTCGAGCAGGATGAACTGCTTGTCCGGGTTGATGATCGCCAGGGGCAGTCCGGGCAAGCCGGGGCCTGTGCCGACATCGATAAAGCGCTGTCCCTGCAGGTAAGGACTTACTACCAGGCTGTCCATGATATGGCGCACCAGCATGGCGCCCGGATCCCGTACCGAGGTGAGATTATAGGCCTTGTTCCATTTATTCAACAAAGCGACCAGTTCAACCAGCTGTTCGGCCTGGGCCTGACTAACCCGCAGCCCGCTCTGGGCCAGCAACTGCTGCAAACGTTCGAGCATATGAGTCCTTAAGCCGACTTGCGCAGCAAGCCGCGTTTTTTCAGGTTAACCAGCAACAGCGAGATGGCCGCCGGGGTGACACCGGAAATGCGCGAGGCCTGCCCCAGGGTTTCGGGTTTGGCCTGATTGAGCTTGGTGATCACCTCGTTGGATAGGCCGGAAACCTCGTTGTAATCCAGATCCAGCGGCAGCCGGGTGTGTTCGTTGCGCAGCTGCTTTTCGATTTCATCCCGCTGCCGCTCGATATAACCGGCATATTTTATCTGAATTTCCACCTGCTCGGCCGCCTGCTCATGATCCAGGCCTGGGCCAAGCTCAGCCACCGCCATCAGCTGTCGATAATCCACCTCGGGGCGGCGCAATAATTCTTCCAGGCTGTGCTCCCGGCCGAGCGGTGTTTTCAAAATGCCGTTCAGGGCATCGGCCGCCAGATGCTTGGGGTTGACCCAGGTGGCTTTCAGCCGCTGCTTTTCCTGTTCGATCTTTTCCAGCTTGTCACTGAACAGGGCCCAACGATGATCGTCGACCAGGCCCAGCTGCCGGCCACTTTCAGTCAGCCGCAGATCGGCATTGTCTTCACGCAGCAGCAACCGATATTCGGCCCGGCTGGTAAACATACGGTAAGGCTCCTGGGTGCCCAGGGTGGACAGGTCATCCATCATCACGCCCATATAGGCCTGATCCCGGCGGGGTGACCAGGCCTCTTTGTCGAAGGCGCGCAAGGCGGCGTTCAGGCCGGCCAGCAACCCCTGGGCACCGGCTTCTTCATAGCCGGTGGTGCCGTTGATCTGGCCGGCGAAGAACAGGTTATGCAGGCACTTGTTTTCCATGTTGGTCTTCAGATCCCGGGGATCGAAGTAATCGTATTCGATGGCATAACCGGGCCGGACGATATGGGCCTGCTCGAAGCCCTTGATCGAGCGGACGATCGCCACCTGCACATCGTAGGGCAGGCTGGTGGAAATTCCGTTCGGATACAGTTCATTGCTGGTCAGGCCTTCCGGTTCAACAAAGATCTGGTGAGAGATCTTATCGGCAAAACGCATGATCTTGTCTTCGATCGACGGACAATAACGCGGGCCGATCCCCTCGATCACGCCGGCATACATGGGGCTGCGATCCAGGTTCTGGCGGATCACCTCATGGGTCTGCTCGTTGGTGTGGGTGATATAACAGGGCACCTGGCGAGGCTGATCCTGCCGGCTGCCGATAAACGAAAATACCGGCGTCGGATCGTCACCCGGCTGGGGTTGCATCACCGAAAAATCTACGCTGCGGGCATCGATCCTCGGCGGTGTACCGGTTTTCAGCCGATCGATCCGCAAGGGTAATTCGCGCAGCCGTTGTGCCAGGGCGATGGAGGGAGGATCCCCGGCGCGACCGCCCTGGTAGTTATCCATGCCGATATGGATCCGGCCGTTGAGGAAGGTTCCGACGGTTAATACCACGGTTTTGGCCCGGAACCTGAGTCCGGCCTGGGTGATTACCCCAACCACGGTATCGCCTTCCAGCATGAGATCATCGCAGGCCTGCTGAAAGATCTTTAAATTGGGCTGGTTTTCCAACAGGGTTCTGACGGCGGCCTTGTACAACTGACGATCCGCCTGGGCTCGGGTTGCCCTGACGGCGGGACCCTTGGAGGCATTGAGGGTCCTGAACTGGATGCCGGCCCGGTCGGCGGCGGCGGCCATGACGCCACCCAAGGCGTCGATTTCCTTGACCAGATGGCCCTTACCTATGCCCCCTATTGCCGGATTACATGACATTTGCCCCAAGGTATCGATGTTATGGGTCAGCAAAAGGGTATTGGCACCCATACGCGCAGCGGCGGTGGCTGCTTCTGTGCCGGCATGTCCGCCACCTACCACAATTACGTCAAACCATTCTTCATATTGCATAACAAATACTCTTGAAACGTGCTGTCAGTCGGATCCCTAAGGGCGGATCATTTTAGCCGTTTTGCAGCAAGGATGGAAACGAGATCAAGGGAGGATCACTCGATCCTATTAGATCTTAGATCTCTAGATCGATCTTCTGTTGGATCTATTATTAGTGTCATCCAGATCTGTTAATAACCGTTTTTTGATCAGCAAGATCATGCGGTTAGCGACGATCAATTGATGTGGAAAAAGGGCCGGGTAGCCGGGTAAAGCCGGTGTTTAACCGGGGAGGTTATCAACAGGTGCCGGGCTTATGGAAAACAATTAATAGGATAACTATAGGTTTATAACCGGTTTTAAGGTTACTTATTAACAGGTGCCGCAGGTTGGAGGGGGGTTTAATGAATTGTTAATTCAGCGGGATCTGTTGATAACTTGGTGGAAAGAAAATAGTGGGGCTTGGGATCTGGTGGTTAGCAAGCCCCGGATCTGTGCTGAACCGGCGGGATCTAGCGCTGATTGAGCCAATGATCCAGCCAGCGCTCGGCAGCCTGCTCGGGAAGATCCGGCTGGCCGACGTCTATCTCCAGCCGGGATCCGATCCGTTCCGCGTCCAGCCTGGTCAGCTGATGATCCAGCTTCTGAATGGCCGCGCAGAAGCTATCGTAGCTGGAGTCGCCCAGGCCGATGGCACCGAACTTCAGGCCGCTGAGGTCGGGGAGTCGCTGGGTGAGCTGCTGGTAGAAAGGTTCGATATTATCGGGCAGATCGCCGGCCCCGTGGGTTGAACAGATCAGCAAGAGATAGTGGTCCGGCTTGATCAAGATGTGATCAAGCTGGGGAGAAGTATGAATAACCGTTTGATGACCCAGATCCTGCAGCCTTTCGGCCAGATGATCGGCCAGATCTTCGGCATTACCCAGGGTAGTGCCGACCAGTAAAGTAAAGTGGCTCATGGTATCCTGTTGCAGATGAAATTTTCGGCATTCTACCCCTATGGCCGGAAAAAGCATCCGCTTTACCCGGTGTGGAGCGGCGGCAGAGACCTACGGCTTAGCCGCCGATCGATCTCATATGAAATTCATTGCCTTCAAAGCTCAGTATTACTCCCTGGGACGTGATGCTCTTTAACTGCAACCCGGGGGATATGCTCTGGCCTTCACGCAGCATCCGGCCATTGATATTGACCATGCGATTATCGGCATTGGCCGAGTAGATATGTACCGACAGGCGGAGGGTGGGGAGCCTGCTCTGGATAGCGGTAGGCAGCTGCCATAGCTCTATGATATCGGTGCCGAGGACCCGCTCGGGGAGTGCCGGCTCCGGCTCCTCTATGGTTGAGGTGATCAGGGGCTCGGCGGGGATGATTGCCGGCCGCGCCTTGCCCCGCTTTGGATGATCGAGAGGCTCGACCATGATGTGGGTGTCCGCAGGCTCGTCGAGCCGGATTTTCAGCTGGGACAGATCAGACGGCGATGAGGCCGCCTTCGCTTCGGGTGCCACTATGATGGACGCTGCCGGGATGGTCTGTGTCAGCTCCTGGCTGGTTTCAGCAGGCGTCGGCCGGTCGGTGCTCGCGGCCGGCGGCTCGGGCCGGGATGATATGCCGTCCTGTTGCCGCAGCCATTTTCCCCATAAGCCATAGCCCACCACCAGGATAAACAGCAACAGCACCAAGACCAGGGGGCGTCGCCCGCGGCTGACGGTGGGCATGGTGGTGGTGTCATTGGGGGCTACGTTCAAGTTATGGATATGGGGAGGCTGTGCCCGTCGGCGCTGTTGTTCGGATTGCCTGAGCGCATCGAGGATGTAAGACACCTAGTCCACCTCTCGGTTTAGCAGCGGCAGGCCCAGTACCCGGGTGGCGTTAAAGTAAATTCCGGTATTGGGGCCGAAAATGCCATCCGCGGTCAGTCCATGAGACCGCTGGAATGCCTTCACATCATTTTCCAGCTGTTCATCATAGCGCACCTCGGTACGCGGTGCGCGGCCTTGCCAGAGGGCCAGCTGTCGTTCCAGCCAGTTGACCGCCTGGCCCCGGCTACCCGGATAGAGGGGGTCTTGATATTCGGGGGGGGGACGCCAGAGCAGGACGTAGCTGCCGGGCCAGTGACGCTCCAGCTCTGTAAGGGCAATGGTTTTTACCTGGTCACCAATTGTCAGCCTGGCTCGCGCCTGCTGCTCGTCGATATGGCTGAGGGTGGCGTAAATGGCATTGCCGTCTTGCCTGGTCAACCTGAACACGGCCGGATGATTCTGTTGTCGTAAGGTGTCCAGACCCGCATCCTGGAAGGAACAGTCCAGTTGCTGGCTGCGGGCAAAGCGGCACACCACGGGATGCTCCGCCGGCTGATATTCGATACCCCAGAGGGCGAACAGCCGCTGGTAAGCCATGATCTGGCTGACATCCGTGGTTAAGGTTGCAGGCCATTGCCAGATATCGTCGGTGGCTTTCTGCTCCATGCTCAGTGATGCCACCCGTTCGGTTGCGGCCTCGTCCGCTGGCCGGGACTCGGCTCGATGGATGTCCGGTGTCGGCCAGAAGTGCAGTGCGGCCAGCAGGCCTATACCTATCAGCAGCAGGCCTCCGGTCCAGGCCAGGGGGCGCTGGTATCTGTTACTGTCAGGCTGGCCCAGTACCTCGAATGCCGCCCGGTTGAGGGTTTTCAGCTCGACCCTGGGCTGGCGCTGGACATAGGCTCCGAGCAAGGCCCGGTCGCAGATCACATTGATCAGCCTGGGGATGCCTCGGGTGATTTTATAGAGCTTCTTCAGGCTGGCTGGCTTGAACAGGGGGGCTTCGATGCCTGCCACCGCCAGCCGGTGGGCGATATAGGCCTGCATTTCCTTATAACAGAGGGGAGCCAGGTGATAACGGGCGGTAATGCGCTGGGACAGCTGGCGCAGTTCGGGGTGGTTAAGCTTGTCCAGCAGTTCGGGCTGGCCCAGCAGGATGATCTGCAGCAGCTTGTGCCGGTTGGTTTCCAGGTTGGTCAGCAGCCGGATCTGTTCCAGCACCTCGCTGGAAAGGTTCTGGGCCTCGTCGATGATCAGCACCGTATGACGGCCGTTGCCGTGAGCCTGTAATAAATGGCTATTGATAGCATCGGTCAGCAGTTTGAGGCGGTTCTCGCCCCCCTTGACCTTGATTGCCAGTTCGTCACAGATGGCCGCCAGCAGCTCCTGGGCGGTACATTTGGGGTTAAGAATAAAGGCCAGATCGGTTTGGGGGGGCACCTGTTCCAACAGGCTGCGGCAGACGGTGGTCTTGCCCGTGCCGACCTCCCCGGTCAACAGTACGAAACCGCCATCGCTGTTCAGGCCGTACAGCAGATGGGCCTGTGCCTCTCTGTGCTGCTGGCTGAGGTAGAGATAGCGGGGATCCGGTGCAATGGAAAAGGGTAACTCGCTCAGACCAAAATAATGACCGTACATGATTACAATCCCTGTGCTCACGTATGGTTAACTATAGAAGCTGCTCTTCTCCTTTTCGGCTTATTTTAATTAACTGTTCCTAATCGGGTTAAGGGGCTTTGATTAGGGTGCAGACCCGCCTTAATTTAAGGCCACCGACCCTTTAAATAACTGATACAAATACCGCTACATATCGAGACAGAAGTCAGGATTCGATAAGCAGACCCTCCGCGCCAGGGATGGCGCGGCGGAGCCCCCAAGGATGGGTTTACGGCGTGTCTGCGTTCGAGCCTGATTTCTGTAGCACAATTAGGAACAGTTATTTAATACCTGCTGCGAATATTGAGCCAGCCAAACAGTTTGGTGCGGCCACTGACCGCAAGAGACGGCTATGGTACAGGAACGGCTGGAGTGCTTTCCGGCCCTGATCCAGAGGGTATGTTTATCAATGAAGTAAGTTTCCGTTAAACCGAGCTGAACAAGGGGAATATGGCGTTGTCAGCGGAAAAGGCGGCGGCAGACGCAGATGTACTAAACTGGGTGTAGTCTGTTCCAGGACAGGATAGGACGCAAAGGATGATACAACAACAAGCAGGACGCAGGCCCCAACAACAAAAACAGGGCCCCAGAAAAGTAATATATGTAGATTTATCCCAAGAACAAAACCATGACCCGACCCCATTGCTGGATGGGTGGCAGCTTATCAAGGCGGATTCATTGCAGATGGCCTGTCATCAGCTACGCGAGCATACTTTTCATGTGGGGATGGTTCGCCTGGGAGAGATGGCTAACGGTGAGCAGGACGAGCTGGAACAGTTTTTTGAACAGATGCCGTCGTTGTTCTGGATAGCACTTATCGACGAGCCCTGTATCCCGAAAGGGGTGCTCAGCCGGCTGGTTTATGAATATTTCTTCGATTATTACACCTTGCCGTTAATGGATCATGGTCACTTTTTGTCGGCCACCCTGGGGCATACCTACGGCCTGGGGATGTTAAAGGAATATGAGCGGCAGCAACGCCAATATCGGGAAGAGTGTCAGATGGTGGGCGCCAGTGCGGCCATCATGCTGGTGTTCCGCCAGATCCGTAAAGTCGCGGGGGTGGATGCCGCGGTGTTGCTCACCGGCAGCAGCGGCACCGGCAAGGAGCTGATTGCCCGGGCTATCCATCAACGATCCAGGCGTCACTCCGGTCCATTTGTCGCCATCAACTGCGGCGCCCTGCCCAACAACCTGGTTCAAGCTGAACTGTTCGGTCATGAAAAAGGCGCCTTTACCGGGGCGCACAGTCGTAAAACCGGGCGGATCGAAGCCGCTGCGGGAGGTACCCTGTTTCTCGATGAAATCGGTGATCTGCCGCTGGAACAGCAGGTAAACCTGCTGCGTTTTTTGCAGGAAGAAACCATAGAGCGCCTGGGGGGGACCGAAACCCTGCATGTCGATGCCCGGGTGATAGCGGCTACCCATGTTGATCTGGAGGCCGCGGTCAGGGAAGGTGAATTCAGGGAAGATCTTTACTATCGGCTGGATGTGCTCAGCATCTATGTGCCGGATCTCAAGGAGCGGGAAGGCGACATCGAACTGCTGGCCAACTATTTCTTCAGGAGATTCACCGAGGATCAGCATTGCCGGGTCAGAGGCTTCAGCCGTCAGGCCATTGTCGCCATGAATAATTACGACTGGCCCGGCAATATCCGTGAGCTGATCAACAGGGTCCGTAAGGCCATCGTGATGAGCGATAATCGCTTGATTACCCCCGTCGATCTGGGACTGGAAGATCTTGACGTTGGCCATAGCCTGCCCACCCTGGAGCAGGTGCGGGAGCAGGCCGAGATATCGGCCATCAAGAATTGCCTGCTCCATAGCCGCAATAATGTATCGTCGGCAGCCCGAATGCTGGGAATATCACGAGTCACCCTTTACCGGTTGATGGATAAATATGGGATTGCGGGGGCCTCAAAAATGCGCTCTGGCTAGACGTATCATTTATGTGACACTTTTTATTATTGTTAATTTCTGTTCCTACTATTTATTATAAATTTCAATGCATTATCTATTTGGCGCAGATTTTGCCTTTTGTTTGGCAAGGATAATAGGAGGGGCGCATCTGGATAATGGATAAAATCAGTCGAATACATGTCACTCGGCGAAGGCCCGCAAGTCAAAGTCAGGTTATTTTTACGAAGGTACCCGTGGCCGGTGCCGTCGGCTGCCATCAGGGGGGCTGCTGGCAACCCTATATAGTGCTGTGGGATGAATCTGCTGTTTGCATATCTGCTAAAAAAGAGCCGTGACAGGCTGTTGTGCCACCGCGGTTGGGGCTGTGACGATCAGGTAATACCAAACAGATTTCATAACTGATCTGTTTGGTGATTCTGCAAAGGCGGACAAAGGGCCAGCTCCTCCGACACGCCGTGAATACTTCCATATAGGCTCCGCCGCGCCATCTGACCGACATCCCTGGCGGTCAGACGGCATTTCCCGAGTTTATGGCGTGTCGTGGGAGGTGACTGTGTTGCCTCTGAATCTGGCTTAAATATGATCAGATCTTTATTCTAATTAGTATAACAACGCCCGACTTTTCCTCATCTGAGCAGCCGCCTGGGAGCGAGAACCGCGGATATGTCGGCCGTCATAAAAAGAGCGACACGTCGGTGTAATGCCGTTCAGTTAATCTACCAAGCCGACCGTTGGCGTCATGGATGACGCCGCCGAGCCCCCAGGGACGGAATTTCGGCGAGTCGGCGTGTGGAGGAGGACTCCCCTTTTCATCTTAAGTGAACGGCATTGGACACGTCGGTGTGCTACATGTGAACTTCCTGCAGTTTCTGCCGGTATTCCTGGGTGACGGCACGGGCGTCCTGCTGGTTGGCGACGGCGGTGGGGGTGATCAGCACCACCAGCTCGGTGCGTCTGGTATTGGTACCGCTGCTGCCGAACAACCAGCCCAGCACCGGCACATGGCGAAGGCCGGGCACACCCTGGCTGTCCTGGGTCTTGTTTTCTCGAATAAGGCCACCCAGCACCAGGGTTTCGCCGCTCTGTATCGCCACCCGAGTGTCTATCTTGCGCTGGGTGATGGTGGGCGAGTCGATGCCCGAAGTGGTGGTTTTTGCCACATCATTGACCTCCTGGGCTATTTCCAGCACCACCATGCCGCCGGCATTGACCCGGGGGGTCACCTCTAGCAACACCCCGGTATCCTTGAACTGGATATTGCTGGTGATATTGAGGTTGTCGCTGCTGGTATTGGTGGTTTCCGAGGTGCGCACCGGCACCTGATCTCCTACCCGGATGATGGCGGTATGATTATCCAGCACCATCAGCGAGGGTGACGATACCACGTTGAGCTTGGAATCGCTGGCCAGGGCGGTCAACAGGGCGCGGGTACCGCTGGCATTGAAAACCTCATAGGTCGCCGAGGCGGCAACGCCGCCGTCAAAGGGGGAGGGAATGGGCAGTGTGCCCACGGCACCTACCCCGGTACGGCCCCCTCCCAGGTTGTTTTTAAAGAACCACTGCAGGCCATAGCGCAATTCATCCTCCAGGCTGACCTCCACTATGGTGGCCTCTACCAGCACCTGCAACGGTTGGATATCCAGCCGTTTGATCGCCTGCTCCACCTTTTCATAGTCGGCACTGGACGCCATGACCACCAGGGCATTACGCTCCAGATCGGCGATGATGCTGATGTCGCCCACATCCAAGTGAGGGCCTTGCAGGTCAGCCAGGTTGGGAAGCTCGCTCGACGAAGGGCTGCCCGGCGCCGAACCTGCGGCTTCCGGCGGCGTGACTGCGGGGCGGGACCGGTCGTTGCCGCGGCTGTTTCTGCGCTGATTTTCAAACAGCTGAGCCAGCAGCTCCGCCAGGTGGTCGGCCCTGCCGTTTTGCACATGGTACACATACATATTCAGGCCGCGGGGATTTTCCGCCCGATCGAGTCGTTCTATCCAGACGCGGGCATCGGTCAGGTAACGCTCCTGGGGGGTGATCACCAGCAGGGCGTTGAGCCGCTCGATGGGCAGGTAGCGCACCATGCCGGCCAGTGGTCCCTCGGCCTGATCGCCAAAGATGGCCTGCAGTTCATTGACCATGATATCGGCGCTGGTGGCCTGTAGCCGGAACAGGCCGACCGACATGCCTCTCAGTTGATCCACATCGAAAATACCGACCGTATCCCGGATGTTTTGCAGTTCATCCCGGGTACCGACCAGGGTCAGTATATTGCGTCTGTCGTCCACCATCAGCGTCCCCTGACGCGGCTTGATCGGCTCGAGGATTTTTTCCATTTCCCGGGCGCCAATGTAACGCATGGGCAGGATAAGCATCTGGTAGCCCCGTTCGGTGGTCAGCGCCAGACGCGGATTCAGGGAGGCGGACGGAACTTCGGTGGCGGGCACTATCTCGAACAGGTTGTTGCGTTGGGTCAGCGCGGCACCATGGGTTTGCAGCAGGCTTTCCAGGGTGGGCAGCAGCGCTTCCCGCTTGATCGGCCGGCTGGTCTGCAGGTATACCTGACCACGCACCCTTTCATCCAGGATGTAGTTCAGCTGCAGTATGTCGCCCAGTATGGTTTTGACCACTTCGGCAATATCCGAGCCCTGAAAGTTAAGGGTGATATCGCCGGGCGCCGGCTCGGTCGCCGATACCTGTCCCTGCCCCAGATTAACGAAATTGCCCGACCCCCGGTAGATTTCGGCACGGTTCTGTGCGGGCGGCTGGGAGGCCGTTATCAGGGATTGGGTCGGGGGGAGCCTGGGTTGTTGTTGGGAGCGGACAGGGGGCGTGCTATCGGCGGTGTCTGGCTTGTTCCAGGGATTGTCCGGGGCGGTCCTGTTCCCGGAGGGGGTTGCACAGGAGATCAGCACAACACAGGAGAGGGTGGTGAACAGCCGTCTTGCTTGATACGAAGTTGTCATAATGATATCCGCTATCATCCCTGGTTGTCGTTATTGGCTTCAGTTTTTTCTTCCTGCTTTCCGCGTCCTGGCAGTTGTGTTGGCGCTGACTTGGGCATTGTTTCCGGCGCCGGCCTGGGTTCTCTCAGCGTTAGTTGCAGTTGTTGCTCGCCATCCGTCAGGATAACGGCCTCGGCCTGGATTTCTTGCAACTGCCAGCCACCATCCAGATACATGTCTGTTTTAAGGCGGAGGCGTCCCGCCCCCTGGCGTTCACTGAACAGTGCCAGTTGCTGCTCGCCTTCCCACACCACTCCGGTCAACCGCCATTTTTCCCGCAGCGCCGTCGCCGTTTCACTGGTGCTTTCTGCATCCTGGGGGGGGCGGGGGCGGCGGCCCTCGTCGAACAAGGGGCGGGTGATGATCTCTTGAAAACTTTTAAGGGGAGGATAGCTCGCTTGGCTCAGCCAGCTGTTGCTGTCCTGCTGTCCGTAAACCGGTGGGTTCAGCAGTGCCGGCAGAGCCATGATCAGCAGGTTAACCACAAGGCTGTTCATGGCGCCTCCCTTTGGCCGTAACCGAGCAGGTCGAAGCGGATATCCAACGAAGGCAGTTGCTGGTATCTGGGATCCTGGCCCCGGTTAGGCGGCAGATGACGGCTGATCCTGATATTGCGGCGCCCGGGGCTGGCCGAGATAACCAAGTCATTGATAAACAGCATGGGACGGCCCGATTCCAGGGCGTGGAACAGCTGCACCAGCTGCCCCATCTCTCCCCTTAAATGCACCTTGAGGGCGATGGAGGACAAGGGACTAGTGGTGTTGGCCTGGGTGTTTTGAATGCTGAGTAGCTGGCCACCGCTGTGGCTGACCAGCTGGTTAAGGTGCTGTTGCAACCAGGCCGAGGCCAGGGAAGGGCGGGTTTCCGGCAGGTAAAAATCCGCGCTGGGATTTTCTTTTTTCAGCCTCTGCAGGGTCTGCTCGGTCTGCTCCAGATTGTCGGACAGCTTCTGGTAGCGGGCCAGCTGGCTTTCGAGCCGGGACAGGGTGGCCCCCTGCTGCATAAACAGGTTGAGCAGGGGATGGAGAAGCAGGCCGAATAGCAGCAAGACAGAGGTCAGGATGGCGACGGCGGCAAGCTGTTGCTGTCTGGTACTGAGCCTCATGGCGCCACCTCTTCACCAAAACGGGCGCCTATTGTAAACCTGTCTCTGCCGGTGGCCGGATTGTTGGTCACCGGGGAGCTGAAATGTACATCATAAAACAGGGAAGATCCTTCTATCAGACCGATGAGTTCGGAGGCGCTGGCCGATTCTCCCCGAATTTGCAGCGTATCTTCCTGCAGTTCGAAGCGATTGAGCCAGGTGTGATCCGGTAGCAGCCGGGTCAGTTCGTCCAGCAGGATCAGCGCGGAAGGCGCCGCCGCTTTTTCTTTCACCAGAAACAGCCGGTTTTGCTGTAACTCATCCAGCTGTTGCTTCAGTTTAGCCGCTCTTTCAGCCCGGCTTTTGGGAACCGCCAATTCGGCATTCAATGCGTCAATTCTGGCCTGACGCTGATAGAGAGGGGTGGCGATCACCAACAACAGCATCACCAGTATCAGCATACCGTTGAGGGTACGCAGCCTTTGTATCCTGCTCTGTCTGGCATTCTCCGGGGCGATCAGGGTAATGACGGGGGAGTCGGGCAGATCGGTGGTTTGCAACCTGGCGGGATCTATACCCATCCGTTTGAGTTCGGCCAAGCGGGGATCCAGCCGTTCCTTGGGGATCAGCAAGAGCCCGATCAGGATAAAGGCGTTACCCTTTTCCCGTTCCAGTATGCGGTAGCCAAAATAGACCTGCTGTGCCTGAAAGGGGGTATGTTTATCCATTTCGAAGGTCAGCACGTTGTTCAGGCTGGCGGCCGTGGCGGCGGGGAGCCTGAGCCGGGTATACAGCAGCTCGCTGATGGGCAGACAGAGCCGGATTTGCGCGGCCTGTTCCAGTATCTGGGCCAGCATCTGTTCCTGCTTCCGGGTGGGTTCAGCCTCGAATTCCAGCAGGATATCCCGGGATCCGGATTCCAGCCGATAATGGCCCTGGTCGAGGTGTACGGTCAGTTGCTGTTTTTGCCCGAACAGCCGACTGCGAACCCGGGCGGGCAGCAGCGTAAGCAGCTGGCCTGTCCACCATTGCCAGAATCCGGCTACTGGCTGCAACAGGGTTTGGCCCCGGTGCAGCAGGCTATGTGTCCATTTTTCCCCATCCATAGGGAATCTCCCTTAAGAGTCGGGCCCGGTAAACAGCGATACCTTTTCCGGCATTATTTGTTCCAGTTCTGGCTGGCCGCGTCGCCACCGCAGATTGGTAGAAAGACGGTAGCGACTACCTGTATTCATGCGGGCTTCTGTATGGATAGTGTAGTTGACGCTGGGAGAGCCACCAGACAGAAACTGCCGGGGCAAGAAGTCGGTGGCCGGGGGGGGCAGACCGTCCTGATGGCTCTTGAGCCTGTCCTTGACGAACTGCTCAACCTGAGTTTCATCCACCTCGGGCAGGGCCTGCAACACCTGGCGCGGGGCGTACAGAGGGTTGATGCCGTTGTGGGGGTTACGGACGGTCAGGCTATGGCGGATATGCCGGTAGATCTCCGGAGTCATCCCCAGTACCTGCTGAACTTCGGCTACCGTTTCAAAGGAGGCATTGCGGGGACCAGATTCCCGGCCGGCTGCAATATAGTCATCATATTCGGCTCCGTTGAGCCGGTGGAGATCATCTTCGTCCCGCCAGTCCTGGATGGCGTCCACCAGCTTGGCTCGCAGGTCGTCTTCCACCCCGGCGGTCCTGAGCAAGCCATCCAGCAACTCGGGGCCGGTGACATTGAGATCGATGCGACCGCTTTCGTTGAAGATGGCGATCCAGAGCTCGTTGCCATCCATCGGTAAGAGGTAAGGACTGCCGTCGGCCAGCCAGGGTCGCTGTGCGGCGGCCATGCCCTGGTTGACCAGCGCCAGTTGTATGCCTGCTTCGGCAAGGTAGCGGGCCTGCACAGCACCGATGATATTGCGGCTCTGTTGGCCCTGGCTGCGGCTGGTCAGGGACAGGCTGGTGGCGATCAGGGTCAGCAGCATCAGCACCCAGAGCACGCTGAACAGGGCGATGCCTTGTTGACGGTCAGAAAGTCTCTTTGATCTCATACTTATTGTTCCTGGGGGTGATCATCAGCGCCGGCCAGGCACCTTGATCCCGGTCGCCACCTGCCTGCAGCAGTATCAATTCCGGCAGAGTCCCTTCATCCAGCCACTCATGCTGCCAGTCGGGCAAGGTACCCGTTTCTTTGGCCCGGTAGGCCAGGGTCAGGCTATCGACGGTCAGCGTCAACAGCGGCGCTATCAGTCCCGGTGTCCGGAAGTCGGTCTGCAACCGGGCCCAGTCCAGGCTTTGCTCATCTTCATCCAGGCTAAAGGGCTGGGTTTTCAGTTGCAGCAGAGGATGCTGCGGGTCTGTTTCATCCAGAGCGAGATAAAACCAGGCCTTTTGCGCTGCAGTTGTCCGCGGACGCTGGGACAACTGCAGTGGCAAGGGGGCCAGGAAGATCAGTTCCCTTTGCGTACCCTGGAACGACAGCAGATAGTTTTCTGCCGGATCCCAGATATCCATGGGGATGGCCTGCTCCAGCAGGTTGCGCAGGAACAGCTGTATCTGCACCCCTTCACTGGCCGCCGCACTGTGGGCGTTGATGGTTTCCCAGGCTCGGCTGGCCAGGCGAAAGCCGCTGAATATCAGGCCGGCCAGCAGGGTCAGCAGCAGCAGCGCCACCATCAGCTCCAGCAGGGTAAAACCGAGCGCCTTCCTCATCGCCCCTCCCTGGCCAGGCGCAGGGTGGACAGGCTGAGCGTCTGCTCCCTGTTGCCCCAGCCCACGGTTACCGAAAGCTGGTAGGGAACCAGAGCCGATTCCTGATCGGTCATCTGGCGCAGATCAAACACCTCGATCCGGGTTTGCCACCAGTATTTGTCATCGAACCGGCCCTGGTCTCGCCCCGGTTGCAGGATCCGGCCGGCGGCCAGTTCCACCAGTTTGGATTCGGCCAGCAGCAGCGCCCTCTGCTGCTCCTGGGCCACCTGGGTAGTACGGATAGCAAGCGAAAAGAGTTGCAGCAAGACACCCATGGTTACCGTCAGCACGGCGAACGCCACCAATACTTCCAGCAGGGTAAAGCCGCTTGTCTTATTCATGGATGCTTACCCTGCCGGTCAGCCAGTTCACTTCTATAAGGTATTGTCGGGACGAGGACGAGACGGTGATCATGCCGCCACTGGCGCTGCCGTCCGGATAAAAAATCATTTTTTTTTCCTGTGGCCCCCGGGGGGGGCCAGCCGTCGGCAGTTGCAGCTGGATATTCTCCGGCCAGGGATAGACACCGTCGGACATCCGGGTTTCCCGTGTCTCGCCGTCGAATGTCAGGGCCACCTCTTCACCCCGGCCGATGGCCTGGCTGCGTGCCAGTCGAAGCAGGGCCGCGGTCTGCTGGCTGTAGGTCTTCAGCTCGACGCCGGGCAGCAGAGCCGAAAATCTGGGCGCCACCACCGTCAACGCCAGCATGGCGATCACCAGCACCACCAATAACTCCAACAGGGTAAAGCCGGGCTTCATGTTATTCCCAACTGCCCACGTCCCGGGCTTCACCCTCGCCGCCTTCCTGGTTGTCCGCCCCCAGGCTGAACAGATCATAGGCGCCATTATGGCCCGGGTAGCGGTATTGGTAGTCGTTGCCCCAAGGATCCCGGGGGAGGTTCTTCTTGGTGAGATAGGGGCCGTTCCAGCCACGGGTGTCGGCGGGTTGGCGGAGCAGGGCCTCCAGTCCCTCGGAGGAAGAGGGGTAACGGCCGACTTCCAGTCGGAACAGATCGAGCGCCGTGCCCAGCTCCTTTATCTGCAGGTTGGCGGTTTTGGTCTTGGAGCCACTCAGTTGTTTCAGAACCTGGGGTCCGACCAGGCTGGCGAGCAGGCCGAGGATCACCAGCACCACCAGCAGTTCCAGCAGGGTAAAACCAAATAAGAAATAACGAGTCTTGTTATACACGCTAGCCCCCTATACAGGCAGTTCGTTGATGCTGAGTATGGCCACCAGGATGGAGATGATGATTCCGGCGATAATGATACCCAGGCTGACAATCAGCAGGGGCTCCAGTATGGTCAGCAGGCGGTGGATGGCATTTTCCACCTCCCGGTCGTAGCTATCCGCCACCTTGAGCAGCATCTCTTCCAGTTGTCCGGTTTCTTCCCCCACCTGGATCATCTGGATCGCCAGCGGCGGAAACAGGCCCGATGCCAGCAGGGGCTCGGCCAGGCGCTTGCCCGCCTTCAGGTTGTCTGCCGCGGCGTCCAGAGTCTGGGCCAGCAGGCTGTTGACCAGGGTATCCCTGGCGATGTTCAGGGCGTTGAGCAGGGGCACGCCGCCATTCATCAGGGTGCCCAGGCTGCGGCTGAAACGGGCCACTTCCAGCCGCTTGATCAGCTCGCCCGCCAACGGCAGCCTCAGCAGGAAGCCATCCCAGGCCAACCGCTTTTCGGGATGCTGCAGTTGGCGTCGTCCGGCGAGCAGGGCCAGCAGTAACAGCAACAACAGCCAGGGTCCCATGTCCCTGAGGAATTCGGCGGCACTGATCACTATCCGTGTCGCCAGCGGCAGGGCCTGGCCCATATCGGCAAACAGTTGCTGAAACTGGGGGATCACATAGGTGAGGATGATCAGCAGGGACATGACTGAAACCAGCAGCAGGATGGTCGGGTAGAGCAGGGCAGAGAGCGCCTTTTCCTTGAGCTGGCGGCTGCGCTCCATATAGACGGCGAGATCGGCCAGCCCCTGCTCCAGGGTTCCCGCCACTTCGGCGGCCCTGATCATGTTGAGATAAAAATGGGAGAAGGCGGCATCCTGCTCGGCCAGCACATTGGACAGGGGTTGACCGCGGCGCACCCCTTCCTGGATCTGGCCGAGCAGTTTGATATCGGCCGGTTTGATGCGCACCCGCATCATGATGCCCAAGGCCCGTTCCAGGGGGATGCCCGCCTTGAGCAGGGCCGCCAGATCCTGGGTCAGTACCTGGATCTGACGCTCACCCACGGCCTTTTTCGTCAGCCGCAGGCTTAAGCCCGCAGCCATGCCCTTATGGCCGTCCGCCGACTCTACCGAAAGGGGGATCAGACCCCTGTGCTGCAACTGGTGCACTATGGCCTGCTGGTCACAGCCTTCCAGCCAGCCTTCCTGAATCTCGCCCTGCCGATCGACCGCCTTGAAGTAATAGAACGCCATATCAGGACTCCTGGGTAACGCGGATCACCTCTTCCACGTGGGTGAGCCCGGCCAAGGCTTTTTGAATGCCGTCGCCGTACATGGTCCTCATGCCGCCGTTGATCGCGGCCTCCTGGATACGGCCCGCATCCGCATGCTTGAGTATCAGGCGGCGGATGTCGTCATTCATGATGAGCAGTTCCTGAATGGCCAGCCGGCCGTGGTAACCGGTACCGGCGCACTGGCCGCAGCCCTTGGGCCGGAATAGCCGTATGCTGCCGTCTGATGTGGATGATGGGAGCTTGAGTTCGCTGACCATCTCCGGCAGCGGACTGTACTCTTCCTTGCAGTGGGGGCAGAGCACCCGCACCAGCCGTTGACCGATAACGCCATTGAGGGTGGAGGTCAGCAGATAATCTTCCACCCCCATTTCCAGCAGCCGGGTAACGCTGCTGGCGGCATCATTGGTGTGTAGGGTGGACAACACCAGGTGGCCGGTGAGCGCCGACTGTACGCAGATGCGGGCGGTTTCCAGATCGCGCATTTCCCCCACCATGATCACGTCCGGATCCTGGCGTACTATGGATCTGAGGGCGCTGCCGAAGGTCAGTCCTATGCTCGGCTTGACATGGATCTGGTTGATCCCTTCCAGCTGATACTCGACGGGATCCTCCACCGTGATCAGCTTGCGTTCCATGGTATTGAGCTGATTCAATGCCGTGTAGAGGGTGGTGGTCTTGCCGCTGCCGGTGGGGCCGGTGACCATGACCATGCCGTGGGGTATCTTGAGCAACTTCTGCAGCCTGAGTCTGGTGTCGCCGGCGAACCCCAGGGCGCCGAAGTCCAGCACCACGCTTTCCCGGTTCAGCAAGCGCATCACCAGGCTTTCGCCATGCATGGTCGGCACGGTAGAGACCCGGATATCCAGGTCCTGCCCCTGTATTTTCAGCTCTATGCGGCCGTCCTGGGGCAGCCGGCGTTCGGCGATATTGAGCCGGGCCATGATCTTGATGCGGGAAATGATGGCCGGCGTCATAGTGACCGGCGGGGCTTCGCTGTCCTGCATCACCCCGTCTATGCGGTAGCGGATCTTGAGACGGTTTTCGAAGGGTTCAACATGGATATCGGAAGCCCTCAGTTCCACCGCTTTCTGGATGATCAGGTTCACCAGGCGGATCACCGGGGCCTCGCTGGCCATGTCCTTCAGTTGCGCTATGCTTTCCTCCCCTTCGTCCTGCTGGCCCACCGACGACATGATATCGCCCATCCGGCTCTGTCCTTCACCGTAGAGTTTCTCTATTGCCGTCCCTATCTCCGAGCCGATACCGACCTGCAGCCGGATCGGTTGCTGGCAGGCCATGGCCAGGGCCTTGACGGCGAAGTCATGCTGGGGATTGGCGATGGCCACCACTAGGGTGCTTTGTTCCAGCCGCAGCGGAACCAGCTGGTGCTCTTTCAGGAAGCGGTAGGGTAAGGGTGTGTCGATTGGCGATGACAATGGGTATTCATCGCTCTGGCTCAGGGGTAATGCGGTTACTTCCGCCAGACACCTGGCCAGATCCCGCTCGGATACCATGCCCAGGTTGAGCAGCAGCGAGGCCAGTGGGGCAGCGCCGGGCTGACTGTTACGCATCCGCTCGATACGCAGCAAGTCTTTTTCGGTGATATGCCCGGCCTTGATCAGTGCCTGTCCCAGGCGCTCCTGATCTGTTAACGCCAGCTGCTCCGCGTCCATACCTCCCCCTCCTTGGACATACAGATCAAGCATAGACGGCTTTAGCCTGTCCAGGAGGAGGCAGGGTCGGGCGCAACCGGTGATAGTCGTATAAATATTTTAAATTTAAGAATATTTATTTATATGGTTAGTCATTGACGGCATCCCGGCTTTCATATTTCAATGGGTGCTCAGAATATGTGTTTCAGATGGTACTTTTAAAAAATAATAACAAGGACAAGTGATGACCTATATCCACGACACCATCGTCAGACTTCAAAAAACCAGCCCGGCACAAGCAGAATTCTATCAGGCAGTGGAGGAGGTTCTGGACTCGTTACAGCCTATCCTCGAAACCAGTGAGCAATATAAGCGGCACGCCATTATCGAGCGTATGGTCGAACCCGAGCGGCAGATCATGTTCCGGGTACCCTGGGTCGATGATCAGGGCAATGTGCAGGTCAACAAGGGCTACCGCATCGAATTCAACTCGGCCCTGGGCCCGTACAAGGGCGGCCTGCGCTTTCACCCCAGCGTCAACGCCGGCATCATCAAGTTTCTCGGCTTCGAGCAGATCTTCAAGAACGCCCTGACCGGCCTGCCCATCGGCGGCGGCAAGGGCGGCGCCAACTTCGATCCCAAGGGCAAGTCAGACGGCGAAATCATGCGTTTCTGCCAGTCTTTTATCAATGAGCTGTATCGCCATATTGGCCCGACCACAGATGTACCGGCCGGCGATATCGGCGTGGGGGCCCGCGAGATCGGCTATATGTTCGGCCAGTACAAGCGGTTGACCGGCAATTATGACGGCGTGTTCACCGGCAAGAGCCTGCTGTGGGGCGGCTCACTGGTGCGCAAGGAAGCCACCGGCTACGGCTGTGTCTACTTTGCCGAGTATATGCTGGAAAGCAAGGGCGATACCCTGGCGGGTAAAACCTGTCTGGTGTCCGGCGCCGGCAACGTGGCCATCTATACCATAGAGAAGTTGTATCAGCTGGGAGCCCGTCCGGTGACCTGCTCCGACTCCAGCGGCACCCTCTACCATGAAGCCGGCATCAACCTGGATACCCTGAAGCAGTTGAAGGAAGTGCGTAAGGTGCGCCTGAACGAATACCTGGTCGTGCATCCGGATGCCAAGTTTATTCCGGTTGAAGACTATCCGGCAGACGGCAATGCGGTATGGCGTATCTCCGGTCAGCTGGCGTTCCCCTGCGCCACCCAGAACGAGCTGAGCGAAGCGGACGCCAAGACCCTGGTGGCCAATGGCTGCATCGCCGTGTCGGAAGGAGCCAACATGCCTTCCACCCAGGATGCGGTAGAGGTGTTCCTCGATGCCAGAATCCACTATGGCCCGGGTAAGGCGGCCAATGCCGGCGGCGTGGCCACCAGCCAGCTGGAAATGGCGCAGAATGCCAGTATGCAACGCTGGAGTTTCGAGGAAGTGGACGAAAAACTGAAGGTGATCATGAAGAACATCTTCCTCAGTGCCAGCAGCACCGCCGCCGAATTCGGCGAGCCCCACAACCTGGTACTGGGGGCCAACATCGCCGGTTTCCGCAAGGTTGCCGACGCCATGATCGAGCAGGGTGTGGTGTAATGACTTAACCGATCCCGCTGTTATGATGTGAAAAAGCCCGGTGTTTCCGCAGTGCTGTTCACTTAAGATGAAAAGGGGAGTCCTCCTCTACACGCCGACTCGCCGAAATCCCGTCCCTGGAAGCTCGGCGGCGTCATCCATGACGCCAACGGTCGGCTTGGTAGATGGGGGCTCCCCTTAACTGAACAGCATTACGGTGTTTCCGGGCTTGTCTTTTTGCCGTTCAGGAGTGGGCGCTTATCGTTCGGCGGCCACCACCGAAATTTCCACCAGCAGCTCGGGACGGGCCATGGCGGCCTCGACACAGGCGCGGGCCGGGGCATGCCCCTCGGGCACCCAGGCATCCCACACCGCGTTCATGGCGGCGAAGTCGGCCATGGTGTTCAGGTAGATGGTGGCGGACAGCATATGCTCGCGGCCGGAACCGGCCTGGACCAGCAGCTCATCCACCTTTTCCAGCATGGTGCGGGTTTGTTCGGTAATATCCTGGGTGGCATCTTTGCAAACCTGGCCACAGAGGTAAACTGTGCCATTGTGTTTGACGATGCGGCTCATCCGCTGACCGACTTCCTGACGTGTAATGGTCATAAACTCTCCTTTTGTGCGACTTACATAGCGATATGTGCTGACTAGTGTACGGAAAAGTAACCGGGTAGCATGTTTTTTTATTTTTGAGGGCTGAATACTATGGCAGTGATCACAGGCTTGCACCTTTATCCGCTGAAATCGGCAGCCGGTATTTCAGTTGCCGAGGCCTGGGTCTCCCGGGAAGGGCTGCAAGGCGATCGCCGCTATATGCTGGCCAGACCGGACGGCAGCTTTATCACCGCCCGCACCCACCCCCGTCTGCAACAGGTGTGGGTTACCCAGGTAGCCGACGGGCTCGAGCTCGCATTTGCCGGCATGCCCGGGTTGGCGGTGCGGCCGGGTTTGTTTCAGCGGCGGCCGGTAGCCACCGGGGTCTGGAACGACAGCTTTACCGCCTGGAGTACCCACCCGGATTATGATACCTGGTTCAGCCAGATACTGGAGGAGCCGGTGCAACTGCTGTGGCTGGGGGAAGAGTCCGGCCGCTACCGGCAAAAGCTGGGCACCGGTGTCAGCTTTGCCGACGGTTATCCATTGCTGCTGATCTCACAGGCTTCGCTTGAAGATCTCAACCTGCGTGCCGATGCGCTGCAGCAGATGTCCCAGTTCCGCACCAACCTGGTGGTATCGGCGAGCCGGCCGTTCGAGGAAGACGGCTGGAAACGCATCCGCATAGGCGAGGTAGAATTCCGGGTGGCCAAGCCTTGCAGCCGCTGCATCATGACCACGGTAGAGCCCGGCTCGGCTCGCTTCAACCGGCTGAAAGAGCCACTCGCGGCCCTGACCCGCTATCGCAGGGGCGAGGATGGCGAGGTCTATTTCGGCCAGAACCTGGTGGCGCTCAACGAAGGACAGATCCGCCAGGGCGATGTCATAGAGGTGCTGGAATATGCCTCGACACCCAGCTATCCGGACTCGGCCCCCAGACGCCGTGCTCTGCTCTGTGTCGAGCGGGAGCCGCTGGCGCGGGATATGGATACCTACTGGCTGGAAGCGATGGACGGCAAGCCGCTGGCCGATTACCAGCCGGGCCAGCACCTGCCGGTGGCCTTGGATATAGACGGCCGTCGCCATCTGCGTCATTACAGCCTCAGTTCCAGCCCGACCCGGCCCGGTCGTTACGGTATCAGCGTCAAGCGCCAGCCCGACGGCCTGGTATCGAACTGGCTGGCCCAGGCTCTGCAACCCGGTGCCCAGCTGCTGGCCCATGTGCCTGCGGGAAATTTCTGTTTGAAACCGGCGGCCAACTACCTGCTGTTGTCGGCGGGCTCGGGGGTCACGCCCATGCTGTCCATGGTACGGGCACTGGCGGATCTCGATCAGCTGCAGGATACGGTGTTCATGCATGTTTGCCGTGACGAGCGGGATATACCCGCGCGCGCCGAACTGACCGCGCTGGCCGACCTTCATCCAGGCCTGCGGCTGACTTTTATCCTGACCCGGGCGGGGAGGGGGTGGTCCGGACATGCCGGCCGGCTGGAGCTGGGCCATCTGGCCGCCGTTCCTGATGTGCAGCGAAGGGCAATTTATCTGTGCGGCCCGGCGGAGTTTATGGATAAGGCCGGAGCCTGGCTGCAGGCCCTGGGTGTGCCCGCCCGGCAAATAGCCCAGGAGCGTTTCAGCGCTCCGGTAACGGCCGAAGTTTCACGTGAAACACGGGCGGTGCAGGTGCGACTTGGCAGACAGGAATTCACCGGCAATAACCAGCAGGATCTGCTGACCCAGGCTGAAGGGCAGGGCATCAGCCTGCCCTGGTCCTGTCGGGCCGGTATCTGCGGCAGCTGCAAGCAGACCCTGAAAACCGGTGAGGTGGCCCAGCCGGAAGCGCCGGCCCTGTCGGTGGCGGAACGGGAGGCCGGGGTGATCCTGGCCTGCTGCTGCGTGCCGCTGTCGGATGTGGAACTGGAATAAGCCTTACTAGCCGTAGGTGGCGTTTGTTGATGAAGTTCGCCGGGGTCAAAGGGCTCACTTCACCGACACCCCCTAAACCCTTCCCGGGGGGGGGGCCGCTACGGCGTCTGATCGCCATGGATGGCGGAAATGTCGAAAATGCAGGAGCATTCTTCGCCCATGGCGCAGCGGGTCGGCGCAGCGATTCCCTTTGCCCCTGTCTTGGGTATCGCCTGTTTGAGACGCCGAAGGCTGGGGTTACCTGCTCGCATCATCCACCAGGTAGAGTATGGACTCGTAGTTGACACCGCTGTGGTGGCTGAGGCCGATTTCACAGGTACGGCTGTTGCTGATACCCCGGCTGCAACCGGCCGGTACCTGGGCCTTGAGCGGGCTCAGCGCCGCCGCATTCAGCTCGGGGGTGGTAAAGCCCTTGTCACCGGCAAAGCCGCAGCATTCGATATGCTCGGGTACCACCACCCGGGTGGCACAGCGGCGGGCCAGTTGCAGCATCTTGTCGGCCAGCCCCATCCGTCGGCTGCTGCAGGTTATATGCAGCAGCAGGGTTTCGTCGACAGCCTCCAGCTTGAGCCGGGAGGCGGCCTGTTCTAGCACAAAGGTCACCGGTTCATATACCTTGAGCGGCAGGCTGAAGCCTTCCTGGCTGCGTTGGGCACAGGGGCTGGTGTCCATCAGTACCGGCCATCTGCCCTGCTCCGATGCCTGCCAAAGGCTGGCTTCCAGTTCGGCGGTTTTCTGCCGGGAGATATCTTCCATGCCCTTGCTCTGATAGGGCATGCCGCAGCACAGCTGCTCCAGCCGGTCCGGCATGAGCACATCGAAACCGGCTTTTTCCAGTACCGACAGGGTCACCTCGGTCAGCGGGCGCCGGTCTCTGGCCTGGGGCGACTGGCCCAGGGTACGGCTGGCGCAGGAGGGGAAATACACCACCTTGGGCCTGCCCTGAGCCGAGCCGTGCGGTTGGTGGCGGTTGGCGGACGGCATTTCCGGCAGCCACAGCGGTACCTTGTTGTTGCTGAGGGTGCGCAGGCCGCTGTTCAGCCTGGTCATGGCGCTGTCACCCAGCACCTTATCGGCCAGCCGGCTCGCCGCCAGTCCCAGCCTGACCGCGCTGGTGGTGGAGGCGAAGTGCTCCGCGGTCCAGCGGGCGATGGGCTGGAATTTCTGGTAGCGCCGGGCGCGCAGCTTGCGCACCAGGGTACCGGTGTTGATGCCCACCGGGCAGCGTTGCTCACAGAGGCCGGTGGCGGCGCAGGTGTCCACTCCCTGATACTGGAATACCTGGTGCAGTGAGTCGTCTATGGGTCCGTCTGTTGCCTCCCGGCGTTGCAGTTCACGATAAAGTACGATGCGCTGGCGGGGGGTCAGGCTCAGGTCCCGGGACGGGCACACCGCCTCGCAGAAGCCGCATTCTATGCACTTGTCGACGATGTCGTCGGCGGCGGGCAGGGGTTTGAGATCTTTCAGATGGGCCTGGGGGTCGTCATTGAGGATCACCCCCGGATTGAGAATGCCATTGGGATCGAACAGCGCCTTGATCCGTTGCATCAGGGCATAGCCTTCCTTGCCCCATTCCAGTTCCACATAGGGCGCCATATTGCGGCCGGTGCCGTGCTCGGCCTTGAGCGAACCCTGGTAATCGACCGCCACCAGCCGGGCGACCGCATCCATGAAACCGCCGTAGCGTTTCAGCTCGGCCCGGGAATCGAAACCCTGGGTAAACACGAAATGCAGGTTTCCGGCCAGAGCATGGCCGAAGATGATGGCCTCGTCATAGCCGAACCGTTCAAACAGTTCGGTGAGTTGACGCACCGCCGGTGCCAATTGTTCCACGGGGAACGCCACGTCCTCGATGATTACGCTGGTCCCGGTCTCGCGTACCGCGCCCACCGCCGGGAACATCCCCTTGCGCATGGCCCAGAGGGTGGCGCAGGTGGTCCTGTCCTGGGTAAAGGGCACTTCGTTGCGTCGCCTGAAGCCGGCCACCGCCTGCATCGCCTGCTCGCACCGGGCCAGCAACTCGGCTTCGTTGCCGCCGTGTATTTCCACCAGCAGGGCCGAGGCTTCCAGATCCAGGTCTTTGATGAAATCCGGCATCCCCGCTTTGTCGGCGATGGAGCGCAGGGCCCGACCGTCCATCAATTCCACCGCGGCGACCTGGGTGTTGGCCAGGGCGGTGACCGCCAGGCAGGTGGTTTCTATCTCCGGATAGACCAGCAGGCAGGAGGCCTTGAAGGCATGGTCGGGCACGGTGTGATAGGTCACCTCGGCGATAAACCCCAGGGTACCCTCAGAGCCTATCATCAGGTGGCTGAGCATATCGAAGGGGTCTTCGAAGTCCACCAGCGCATTCAGGCTGTAGCCGGTGGTGTTCTTCAGCCGGTATTTATGGCGGATGCGCTCGGCCAGCTCGGGGTTGGCTTTCACTTCCTCGCTCAGCTGCCTGAGTCCGGCCAGCAGTGCCGGTTTTTGCTCGGCGAAGCGGGCCCGGCTTTGTTCATCCCGGGTATCCAGCCGGCTGCCGTCGGCCAGCACCAGGCTCAGGCCGGCCAGGGTGCGGTAGGAGTTCTGGGCCGTGCCGCAGCACATGCCGGAGGCATTGTTGGCGGCGATGCCGCCTATCTTGCAGCTGTTGATGGAGGCCGGATCCGGGCCTATCTTGCGCCCGAAAGGCGCCAGATAGCGGTTGGCATCGGCGCCGATCACCCCGGGTTGCAGGCTGATCCTGAGGCCGTCATCCAGGATCTGATGCCGGCGCCAGTCATCGGTGAGGGTGATCAGTACCGAGTCGGAGATAGCCTGGCCGGACAGGCTGGTGCCGGCGGCGCGGAAGGTGCAGTGAATGCGGTGCCGGCCGCACAACCGCAGCGTCCGTACCATCTCGTCCTGGCTTGCCAGGCGCAACACCATCCTGGGCAGCAGGCGATAGAAGCTGGCATCGGTGCCGTAGGCCAGGCACAGGGACGGGTCGGTGATAATGCGTGCTGCGGGCAGAAACTGCGCCAGTTCATCGGCCAGCAGGCGGTAACTCTGTTCCATCAGGCATCCTCTAGGAGCAATACTAAAAACTGTTTCGGGCCGTGGGCACCATAGGCCTGGGCCTGCTGCGTTAATTGGGCGGTCATCAGGCATCCTCCAGGATCAGCACCAGCAGCCGTTTCGGGCCGTGGGCGCCGTAGGCCAGGGTCTGCTGGATATCCGCCGTCTTGGAGGGGCCGGACACCAGCAGCAGGTTGGTGGGTATGCCCTTGGCCCAGCCCTGGTCGGCCATCATCGCCGGCAGGTTAGTATACAGGGTGGAAGCCTTGAGGATGGCGATATGGCTGGGCGGCACCAACGACAGGGTACGGGGTTCCGCCGGGCCCGGCCAGAGCACCAGGGTGCCGGTGGCGGCGATGGCACCGTGGCAGCCGGTGATGCCCGCATCAACCCGGTCGAACAGCTCGTCTTTCCATTGCTCCAGGGGTTGGTTAAAGGGCCGCTGTTCGGCACATCCGGCCAGCGCCCGGGTGATCTCGGCCAAAAACTCGCCGCCGGTGCCGGTGGCGATATGTTTGAGGGCGGCCTGCTCGATATGGGCCCTAAGGGTGGTCACCAGTTCGTGGCGGTTCAGCCTGAGCACCTCGGCATGGTTCTGCTCCAGCAGTTCGGTTAACTTGTCCAGCGGCTCGGCCGGGCTGTCCGGGTGCCAGAGCGGGTAGTCCGGGTTGTTGACCGGCAGTGGCTGGGCGCCAGCCTGGCGCAGCCGGTTGAGAATGGCGTTACGGGCAGTCGACATCTTATTTATTCCTCTCGGCCATCAGCACGCGCAGGGTCCTGGCGGCGGGTTTGGGGGCGGTGCGGCAACGGGTCCAGGGGCCCAGTTTGGCGGGGATCAGGCTGCGGCAACGGGTGGCGCACCAGCTCAGCAAGCGGTACAGGGCCGGCTTGCTGGTGAGCAGGCCGAAGCTGCGCCAGACGAAGGCTTCCAGCTTGCTCTTGGCCGCCCCCTGGCCGCGCAGGGCCGGTACGCCCGGGCGGGGCTCCTGTTTGGCCTCGCGGCGCAGCCGTTGCAGCAGGTGGGGGATGGGGATGCGCACCGGGCACACCTCGCCGCAGGCCCCGCACAGGCTGGAGGCGGTGGGCAGCTCCCGGGTGGCCTCCAGCCCCATCAGATGGGGCGAGATGATCTTGCCGATGGGGCCCGGGTAGACGGTGCCGTAGGCATGGCCGCCGATGCGGGTATAGACGGGGCAGTGGTTCATGCAGGCGCCGCAGCGAATGCACTGCAGGGTCTGGCGCATTTCTTCATCCACGAAGGCCTGGCTGCGGCCGTTGTCGAGCAGCACCAGGTGTACCTCTTTCGGGCCGTCCAGTTCGTCGTCCTTGCGCGGACCACTGATCATATTGAAGTAGGTGGTGATCGCCTGGCCGGTGGCGGAGCGGGTCAGGGCGCTGAACAGCGGCGGCACATCGGCCAGCAGCTCGACCACCTTTTCGATGCCGGTGACGGCGATATGCACCTCGGGCACCGTGGTGCACATGCGGCCGTTGCCTTCGTTTTCCACCAGGCAGAGGGTGCCGGTCTCGGCCACCGCGAAGTTGACCCCGGAGATGCCCACCTGGGCCTCGCGGAATTTCTGGCGCAGCACGTTACGGCCGGTCTGGATAAGCCGATCCACATCCAGGGTGTGCTCAAAGCCGGGCACATGCTCGGCGAACAGATCCGCCACCTGCCGTTTGTTCTTGTGGATGGCGGGCATGATGATGTGCGACGGCGTCTCGTCGCCGAGCTGGACGATATATTCGCCCATGTCGCTTTCCAGGCAGCTGATGCCTTCCTTGGTCAGCTGATGGTTGAGTTCGATTTCTTCGCTGACCATGGACTTGCCCTTGACCGCCAGGGTGCCGCCGTGGGACTGGATGATATCGGTGAAGATGGCATTGGCCTGGGCCGCATCCTCCGCCCAGTGCACCCGGATGCCGTTGGCGATGCAGTTGGCTTCCAGCTGCTCCAGCAGCGCGGGCAGCTTGCTCAGGCAACGCCTGCGGATGGCTTCGGCCCGGTCGCGGATGGCGGCTTCTTCGTCCGGGTCGGTGAAGGCGGCCTGGCGCTTGTCGCGCAGGTAATCCATGGCGCCGCGGAAGTTGGCGCGCAGCTCTTGATCGGCCAGCGCCGCCTCGGCCTGGGGATGGAACAGTTGGGGTTGGTTATGCATGATCGCCCTCCAGCCGGCCGAGCAGGAAGCTGGCCAGATGAATGCCCTTCATTTCCTGTTTCTGATATTCGAGGGCGCCGTTGATATTGAGCAGACAGCCCCAGTCGGCGCTGATCAGCTGGGCGGCCCTGGTGTCGTTTAGGTGTCGGGTCTTGTCCTGCACCATGGCTTCGCTGATCGCCGGGTGGCGCACCGAGAAGGTGCCGCCGAAGCCGCAGCACTCGCTCTCGTAGGCCTGCTCGCGCAGCTCCACCTGGTCGAGCTGGCTCAGCAGTTGGCGGCCGGTGACATGTACCTTCATCTCCCGGCGGGCGGCGCAGGAGGTATGCAGCACCACAGAGGTGGCCGGTCCCCGATCCTGCAGCCGGATGCGGCATACCCGCACCAGGAATTCGGTGAGTTCGAATACCCGATCACAGAATTGATTCACTTCCTGCTCATTTTTGCCGCCGGCGAACAGCCGGCGATAGTGATGATGCATCATGCCGCCGCAGGAGCCGGACAGCACTATCACCGGCCAGGGCTTGGGGAACAGCGCCATCTGGCTCAGAGCCGAGGTCTTGGCGTCATCCTCATAACCGGAGGAGTAGGCCGGCTGGCCGCAGCAGGTCTGCTTGGGCACATAGATGACCTCAACTCCGGCCAGTTCCAGCAGGCGGATGGCGTCCAGCCCGCTCTGGGGGGAAAACATGTCCACCAGGCAGGTGGCGTAGACGTACACCTTGTCCGGTTTGGCCGGATAGATGCGAATAGCGGACGACATAAGGCAATTCCTTTAAATAACACTACTTAGGATAGTGCGCCAGCAGTGAGGTCCTAACGCAGACTCGCCGTGAACCCTTCCCTGGGGGCTCCGCCGCGCCATCCCTGGCGCGGAGGGTCTGCTTATCGGTTCCTCACCGCTGTCCTGTCAGCCTTTACTGGCTGACAGACAATGCAAATCAAGACAACTTCAACAGCGGGTCCGACAACCCCAGACCATAGATGGCGACCAGGCCGATAATGCCGGTGGCGACCAGGTAGTAGAGGGTCGGCAGCGCCGTCTTGCGCAGCGTGGTGCCTTCCCGGCCCAGCAGGCCGACGGTGGCGGAGGCGGCGACCACGTTGTGGATGGCGATCATGTTGCCGGCGGCGGCGCCCACCGCCTGCAGCGCCACCATCAGCGCGGTGGACACGTTCAGGGTCTGGGCCACCTCGAACTGGAACTGGGAAAACATCATGTTGGAGACGGTGTTGGAGCCGGCGATAAAGGCCCCCAGGGCACCGATCACCGCGCTGATCGCCGGGAAGAATCCGCCCACCAGGTCGGCGGCAAAGTTGGCGGCCATCACCGGCATGCTGGCGATGTCGGCGCCGTTCACCCCGGAGTTGATAAAGATGCGCACCATGGGCACGGTAAACATCAGCACGAAGCCGGCACCGATCAGGGTCTTGGACGACTCCGCCACCGCCGGTATCAATGCCTTGATCGAGCGGCTCTGGGTCAGCGCCGCCACCAGCGAGACAAACACCAGTATGCCGCCGGGCAGGTACAGGGGCTGGATGCTGGCGCTGATGCCGGCTTCGCCGAGAATATCGCTGAAGGCGATGTTCCAGCCGGTGAGCAGGCCCTTGAAGCCGTCACTGGTCCGGCTCAGCACCAGCAGCACCGGCAACAGCAGATAGGGGAACCAGGCCAGGCCAAGGCCGATGGGTTTTTTCTGCAGATCTTCCTTGTGGATGGCGAGCGAACCCAGCCACTCGGCCGGCCAGTCTTTTTCTTCGGGAAATTCAAAGTGGGTCTTGGGCACCAGGAAGCCCTTGCGGGCGGCGGTAACCACTATCGCCAGGCCGGCCAGGCCGCCGACCAGGGAGGGAAATTCGGGACCCAAGAATACGCCGGTGAGGGCGTAGGGAATGGTGAAGGCCAGTCCGGCGAAGACGGCGAACGGTAGTATGTCCAGGCCTTCCTTCCAGCTTTTGTTGCGGCCGAAGAAGCGGGTCAGCATCATGCACATAAACAGCGGCATCAGGATGCCGACGATGCCGTGGATCACCGCCACATTGTCGGTGACGGTTTGCAGATAGGCACCCCAGCCGGAACCGGTTGCATTCAGGCTCTGATCGATGGCGCCATTATCCAGGCCGGTGGTGACGCCGACTATTATGGGGGTACCCACGGCACCGAAAGACACCGGGGTGCTCTGGATCATCATGCCCATCACCACCGCGGCGAGGGCCGGAAAGCCCAGCGCCACCATCAGCGGGGCGGCGACCGCGGCGGGGGTGCCGAAGCCGGAGGCGCCTTCGATAAAGCAGCCGAAGCACCAGGCGACGATGATGGCCTGGATGCGCCGGTCGGGAGAAATGGCGGTAAAGCCGTTGCGGATGGTGGTAATGGCACCGGTATGCTTTAAGGTATTAAGCAGCAGTATGGCGCCGAAGATGATCCACAGCAGCGACAGGGAAATGGCGAATCCCTGCAGGCTGGAGGCCAGTACCCGGGCCGGGCTCATCTCCCAGGTCATGAGGGCGATGATCAGGGTCAGGACAAAGGCCAGGGGCATGGCACGCTTGGCCGGCCATTGCAGGCCGACCAGCAGGATGGCGGCGAGCACTATGGGGGCAAACGCCAGCAGCGCCAGTAGGGTAGTATTGATCATAAGGGTTACTTCCATTGTTTAACCTGTGTCCCCACAGACACATCTAACTGTAGGGTATGAGTCGTCATCCTTGTGTTAAGGAGATGTAAGCTTAAAGCCTTACTTTTTGTGGATATATAGAGATAATGAAACTCATTGTTTCCAAAACTGGATAAATATGCCGAGAACCGATGACCTTATCCTGTTTGCCCAGGTGATCGAGCTGGGCTCGTTCAGCAAGGCGGCGGAAGCCAATGGCCTGACCAATTCGGTGGTCAGCAAACGTATCGCCCGGCTGGAGGAAGAGCTGGGCAGTACCCTGATCCACCGCTCCACCCGGCGGCTGACCCTGAGTGACGCGGGGCGGGTGCTGTATCAGCGCGCCCGACTGGTGGCCCAGTCGGCACAGGAGGCATTTGACGCCGTAACCGGCTACAGCCAGGCGCTGGAGGGACATATAAAGATGTCGGTGCCGACCATTTCCGGCGAGCTGTTGCTGGCGGCGGCGGTGGCCGAATTTTGTGATCTGCATCCGGCTATTTCGATCGATATGTCGTTGGAGAATCGTTTCGTCGACCTGATCGGGGAGGGCTATGATCTGGTGATCCGCACCGGTCACCTGGATGACTCCAACCTGATCGCCCGCCACATATTGGACTCCCGCTGGACCATCTGCGCCGCCCCCGCCTATATCGGCCGACGCGGCAAGCCCATGGTGCCGGGGGATTTACTCAAGCATAACTGCCTGATTTACAGTTATCAGGAAAGCGGTGCCCGGGACTGGCTGTTCAGCCGCCAGGAGGAGCTATATCCGCTGCGGGTCGGCGGCAACTTTTCCACCGATAATGCCGCCGCCCTGCGCCAGGCCGCCATCGCCGGCTACGGTCTGGCCTATGTGCCCCGTTGCCTGGTGTATCCGGATCTGCAGGCCGGCCGCCTGGTGGAGCTGCTGCCCCAACAGGTGGGCAAGGTGCTGGGCATCTATGCGGTCTATCCCTACAGCCGGCAGCCGCCGCGCAAGATAAAGCTGTTGATCGAGCATATCCGCACCCGCTACATGGATATCAAGCATTATTTCTGACGAGGATGTTTCATGATCAAAACCGCCGTGATTGGCTATGGTCAGTCGGCCAGTATTTTCCACCTGCCCTTTATCGATGCCCTGCCCGACTTCGAGCTGGTGGCCATCAGCAGCTCAAAGCCCGAAAAAGTGGCCAGGGACTGGCCGGAGATCAAGGTATATACCCGGGTGGACGAGATGCTCGCCCAGTCGGGCGCCGAACTGGTGGTGATCACGGCGCCGAACGAGGTGCACTACCAGCTGGGCCGCCAAGCGCTGGAGCTGGGCATGCATGTGGTGATGGAAAAGCCGATGGTGACCCAGCTTAATCAGGGGGTGGAGCTGATGCGGCTGGCGGCGGCACAGGGACTGTGCCTGATCCCGTTTCATAACCGCCGCTGGGACAGTGACTTCCTCACCATCAAGAAGCTGATCGCCGATGCGCGTCTGGGCACTATCCATGGCTTTGAATCCCACTTCGATCGCTTCCGTCCCACCCCCGGTCAGCGCTGGCGGGAGCAGCCCGGGGAAGGGGTGGGTTCCTGGTTTGATCTGGGCGCCCACCTAGTGGATCAGGTGCTGGTGCTGTTCGGCAAGCCGCTGGCGGTGACTGGCCGCTGCCTGGCGATGCGGCCGGGATCAAAGGTAACCGACTATTTCCATGTGCAGTTGCACTATAGCGATAAGGAGGTACTGCTGCATTCCAGCCCTTATCATCCCGGGCCGACCCTGCGCTTCAAGCTGCAGGGCGAGCTGGGTTGTTATATCAAGCGCGGTTTCGATCCCCAGGAAGAACGGCTGCGCGACGGCATAGTGCCCGATTCCCCCTTCCTGGCCAAGGAAGCCGAGACGGATTACGGCATGCTTTATTCCGACGCTGAGCCCGAGGTGATCGAGTCGGCGATTGGCGGCTATCGCTATTTTTATGATGCTACCGCCAGGGCCATTCGGGGCGAGGGAGCCGTGCCCGTCGCCATTCAGGATGCCCTGGACGGGCTGAATATCATCAAGCTGGCGATGCGAAGCTCGGAGCAGGGCAAGACCCTGCCGGTCGGCGCCACGACTTACTGAGTATTCGGATCAGGAGATATGAGACATCGCCCGATGGCCCAGATGCTGGCTTTTTAATCGGTTTTGTCTATTTATTTTAAAGATATAACGCATTTTTGCCCTGGCAACATCTGGTCTATTTTTGAAGGGTCATCTCACCAAGGACGTATTGCCATGAGCAAGCAAAGACCGACCCTGACCACCACCGCCGGCGCCCCCATCGCCGATAACCAGAACAGCCAGAGCGCCGGGCCGCGCGGCCCCCTGCTGCTGCAGGATTACCAACTGCTGGAAAAGCTGGCGCACCAGAACCGGGAGCGCATTCCCGAGCGCACCGTGCATGCCAAGGGCTGGGGTGCCTTCGGCACCCTGACCATCACCCAGGATATCGGCCGGTACAGCCGCGCCAAGCTGTTTGCCGGGGTAGGCAAACAGACTCCCATGCTGGCCCGCTTCTCGACCGTAGCCGGCGAGCAGGGTGCCGCCGATGCCGAGCGGGACGTGCGCGGCTTCGCACTCAAGTTCTATACCGAAGAGGGTAACTGGGATCTGGTGGGCAACAACACCCCGGTGTTCTTCATCCGCGATCCCTACAAGTTTCCCGATTTTATCCATACCCAGAAGCGCCATCCCAGGACCAACCTGCGTTCGGCCACCGCCATGTGGGACTTCTGGTCGCTGTCGCCCGAGTCGCTGCACCAGGTGACCATGCTGATGTCCGATCGGGGCCTGCCAACCGACGTTCGCCATATCAACGGCTACGGTTCCCATACCTTCAGCCTGCTCAATGCCGACAACGAACGGGTGTGGGTGAAGTTCCACTTCAAGACCCAGCAGGGCCATCAACACTGGACCAACGCCGAGGCGGAACTGGTGGTGGGCAAGAGCCGGGAAACCACCCAGGAGGATCTGTTCAACAGCATAGAGCAGGGGGACTTTCCCAAATGGACTATGTATATCCAGGTGATGACCGAAGCGCAGGCCAGGCAGACGCCCTATAATCCCTTCGATCTGACCAAGGTCTGGCCTCACGGCGATTTTCCGCTGATCGAGGTAGGGGTGATGGAACTCAACCGCAACCCGGAAAATTACTTCGCCGAAATAGAGCAGGCGGCGTTCAGCCCGTCCAATGTGGTGCCCGGCATCGGCTTCTCACCGGACAAGATGCTGCAGGCGCGCATCTTCTCCTATGCGGATGCCCACCGTTACCGCCTGGGCACCCACTACGAGGCGCTGCCGGTCAACCAGCCTCACTGTCCGGTGCATCATTATCATAAAGACGGCCCCATGCGTTTCTTTGCCAACAACCCCAACCCGGATGCCTACTACGAGCCCAACTCCTGCAACGGCCCGGCCCAGGATCCGCGATACGCGGAACCGCCGCTGCCCCTGGACGGTGATGCCGACCGCTATGATCACCGGGAAGGCAACGACGATTTCAGCCAGCCGCGGGCCTTGTTCGAGCTGTTCGACCATGGTCAGCAGGGCCGGCTGTTCGCCAATATCGCCGCGGCCATGGACGGGGTGCCCGATGAGATAGTCGAGCGTCAGCTGGCCCTGTTTGAGCGGGTGCATCCTGACTATGGCGCCGGGGTGCGCAAGGTTCTGGGGAAGTGAGCGATCACTGCAGGGTGTTCATTTAATCACGGGGCCTGGTGGCCCCTTGCTACCTAACTAGCTGTTCCGAATAGTAGCTCACTCGAGACAGCGACCGGATATCGCTACGCAGACCCTCTGTGCCAGGGTCGAAAAATGCTCCCGCATTTTCGACATTTCCGCCATCCCTGGCAGTCAGATGGTGCAGCGGAGCCCCTATGGGGCCGCGTAATTTATGCACAGTAACGGGATACACCCGAGAAACAGTGATTTAGGGTGACCAGTAGGTAAAGCAGGTCACGACCGCCAGTGCGGCGCTGACAAAATAGGCGACATTGACGCCTGATTGTTCATTGCCATTCAGCATCTTCATTAACCATCTCAGGATCCCTGCGCTGATCAGGTAATAAAAGGCGAAGGGGATGGCGAAGGTGGCCAGCCCAAACAGCATCTCCAATAACGTATCCATGTCTATAAGCATCATTCTATCCTCCCTGGACAATATTCATTTTAGTCGCTGGTTGGTTGTTTTTTAAACTGAATGGTGGGGTGGCACATTAATGCTCACCGGTGTTTACAAATTATTTTCATTTGGTTCTACTTCAGCGGGGTGGGTGGCCCTAATAAATGGCCGGCGCTGCCTTATGATCGCCGTTCGATTGGGTATCTGGCATAACAATAACGACGGCACCTCGAGCCGTGGTAAACGGGAGATTGTGATGAGTTTTAAGCAGGGGATCAGGGCATGGGGAGTGGCTGTATTGTGTCTGGCCACGCTGATAAGTACCGAGGCGGCAGCCCGGACCAAGCCTTTCAAGATGGCATTGGGTGACGGCGGTGGTAGCCCCCAGCAGGTCATGGGGCAGAAGTTTGTCGAGCTGCTGGAGCAGAAAACCGACGGTCGGCACGGTACCCTGATGTTTCTTAACGGCCAGCTGGGCGACGAGCAGAGCACCATCAACGATGCTTCCATGGGGCTGCTGGATTTCACCCTGGTGGCCATCAACAATGTGACGCCTTTCTCGCCCAGTGTGGGAGTGCTTACTCTACCTTACATGATGCAGAGCCTGGAGGATGCCATCGCCCTGACCCAGGGCGAGGTGGGCCAGCAGCTGGTGGCCAATACGGTGCGGGATGCCAATATTCGAATCATCGGCTGGACCTATACCGGCTTTCGGGCCTTGACCAACGCCAAGCGCCCGATCCACGAGCTGAGCGACCTCAAGGGCTTGAAGATGCGGGTGCCGGCCAATGACATCATGATCGACACCTATCGCGCCTGGGGCATCAACCCCACGCCCATGGCCTGGTCGGAGACCTTTACCGGCCTGCAGCTGGGCGTGGTCGATGGTCAGGACAACCCCTATATGACCATCTATGCCATGAAGTTCAGTGAGGTGCAGGATTATATCACCAATATTCGTTATCTGTTCTCGATTGAACCACTGATTGTCAGCGAAGAAGTGTTCCAGGCGCAGAGCGACGAGGTACAACAGGCGATACTCGCGGCGGGGCAGGAAGCGACGGAGTTCAGTGCCCGTTATCTGGTTGAGCAGGAAGATAAAATTCGTGCCGAGCTGGTCAGTCAGGGGATGGAGATTATCGAGCCGGCCAACGAGCGGGAATGGATGGACAGGGCCATCAGCCAGGTCTGGCCCAAGTACTACGACAGGCTGGGCGGGAAAGAGCAGCTGAATCGAATCCTGAAAACCTTGGGAAGGGATGAAATCTGAACGAGGCGGGCGGTCTGCCGACCGCCCGCTGATCAATGACGCAGGTGCAGGGCCAGCCCTTGCAGGAAGTTGCGTAAGAACTGATCACCACAGGCCTGGTAGTGCTTGTGCCCCGGCTTGCGGAACAGGGCGGTCAGTTCCGTCTTGCTGACCTTGAAGCCGGCCAGGGCCAGCATGGCCAGGATATCCGCCTCTTTCAGCTCCAGGGCGACCCTCAGCTTCTTGAAGATCAGGTTATTGATATGTTCTGCCGCGGCGGGGCGAGGGGCGGCATCGCCGTCTTTCGGGCCGCGGCGCTGCAGGATCAGGCCATCGAGGAAGCCGAGGATCTGCTCATCGCCGCAGCTGCGGTAATGGGGTTCCTCTTCCTTGGCCAGCAGGGACAGCAGCTGGGCCTCGGTGAGTTCGATACCGGCCAGCCCGAACAGCTCGATGGCCTGTTGATCGGGCAGATCCAGGGCATAACGGATACGCCTTAATATATCGTTATTGGTCATCGCCGCTCTTCGCCTCGCTTGCCTCTGCCTTTTTCACCCGGATCTTCTGGCCGTCGACTTCCATGCCGTTCAGGCTCTTGATGGCGGCCTTGGCCTGGGAGGGATTGGGCATAAAGGCAAAGCCGAACCCTTTGGAGTTGCCCGTGTTGCTGTCTTTCACCAGGTGAAAGTAGTGCACTAGGCCGTAGGGGGCCAGCAGGGCCAGTACCTTGTCTTCTGTGGTTAGTCGGGACAGTCCCCGGATCATGATTTTCATGCGGTCTCCAGCATCGCGACTGTGTGCAATGCAAGGGTGTGATGGAAAAAAAATAAGTGCGGCTTTGATGGCGCAAAAGGGCCGCGAGTGTAACAGGTTAGTGGGGTGGCGTCTGCCCCGTTCGGTCCGGCCCATGAGTACAATCTAGCTCATGGGAGCGGGCATATGAAATGATACTGTGGGTCCTGGTGCCATGACGGCGGGTGATTTGGTGCTAATCATCCCGGGGGATAGGGTTGAAGCTGTTCCGAGTCGCATAACAAGGAGACAGTCATGCCGGTTGATATTGATGATCTGGTCACATTTTCCAATCACCCCCTGACCCCCACCGCCAGCGAGCCGCCGCCCGAGCGCCGCCTGGAAGGCACTCCCAAGCAAGGGGTGGCCAATTACTTTACCGATGCCACCGGGCAGCTGGATGCCGGCTTCTGGGAAAGCGAGCCGGGCAAGTGGCATGCGGTGAGTGAGCGCAACGAATTCTGCTATATTCTCGAGGGTCATGTACGCATCGCCGATGAGCGGGGCAACAGCAAGGATTTCCGCAAGGGCGATGCCTTCCTGATCCCCTATGGCTTCAAGGGGACCTGGCAGATCCTCGAGTTCACCAAGAAATACTATGTGATCTTCGTTCCCAAAGATCGCTGAGGCGATGACTCGTCATCGATGACGGGGTTGAAACGCGGCGTTAAGCCGCGTTTTTGCTGCGATCGAGCGATTTACCTGACGGTCCAGTGGATCGCTTCACCGGCACGGATCGGCACCAGCTGGTCGCCGCCCAGGGGCAGGGTTTCACCCACGACCCAGGACTCCTTCACCAGGGTGATGCGGTCTTCGTTGCGGGGCAGGCCGTAGAAGTCGGGGCCGTAGTGGCTGGTGAAGGCTTCCAGCTTGTCCAGCGCACCGGCTTCCTCGAAGGCTTCGGCATACAGCTCCACCGCGGCGTGAGAGGTGTAGGCGCCGGCGCAGCCACAGGCCGCTTCCTTACGGTGCTGGAAGTGGGGGGCCGAGTCGGTGCCCATGAAAAACTTCTTGCTGCCGCTGGTGGCGGCCCGTACCAGCGCCTGCTGATGGGTGTTGCGCTTGAGAATGGGCAGGCAGTAGTAGTGGGGACGAATGCCGCCCGCCAGCATGTGATTGCGGTTGAACAGCAGGTGATGGGCGGTGATGGTGGCGGCCACGTTGTCGCCGGCCTGTTCCACGAAGTTCACCGCATGCTCGGTGGTGATGTGTTCCAGCACGATTTTCAGATCGGGGAAGTCGCGCACCACATCCGGCAGCACGGTGTCGATGAAGGCCTTTTCCCGGTCGAAGATGTCGATGCGGGAATCGGTCACTTCACCGTGCACCAGCAGCAGGGTGCCGGTTTCCTGCATGGCGGCCAGTACCGGGTAGATGTTCTTCACATCGGTGACGCCGGAGTCGGAGTTGGTGGTGGCACCGGCCGGGTATAGCTTGCAGGCCACAATCTTGCCGGTGGCCTTGGCCTTGCGGACTTCCTGCGGATCCGTGTTGTCGGTCAGGTACAGGCTCATCAGCGGCTCAAACCGGCTGCCTTGCGGGCGCACCGCCAGGATGCGCTCGCGGTAGGCCAGCGCCATTTCCGTGGTGGTGGCCGGTGGCACCAGGTTGGGCATGATAAGGGCGCGGCCCAGATAACGGCTGGCATCGCGCACCGTGTCTTTCAGTTGTTCTCCATCGCGCAGGTGCAGGTGCCAGTCATCGGGGCGGGTGATTGTCAGTGTGGTCATAGTCGGCTCGGCGGGTTATCCATTACATCCAGGCCTGTTATTATCCACTTCTTGTCGGGTTTCACCAAACAATGGCGAGATAAAGTCGGCTTTAAGCCGTCAGCGATAAGTCAGATGCATCCAAATCTTCAGGCAAAGGGGGCTGCCGCTCGCTTTCAGCTTTATTGGCGCCGGGGTTGCCTGTTGTTCTTTCGGCTACCCTTATAAGCACGCTTTTTGCGACGAGTTAAGGAGTCGATATGCGTATCCTGATGATACTGACCTCCCACGACCGGCTGGGGGATACCGGCAAGAAAACCGGTTTTTGGCTGGAGGAATTCGCCGCCCCCTATTACGTGTTCAAGGACGCCGGGGCTGTCATCACCCTGGCGTCGCCCAGGGGCGGACAGCCGCCGCTGGACCCGAAGAGTGATCTACCGGACGCACAGACCGATGCCACCGAGCGCTTCCGGGCTGATCCGGCCGCGCAGGCGCAGTTGGCCAATACCCATAAGCTGACCGAGCTGTCCGCCGACGATTTCGATGCGGTGTTTTACCCCGGTGGCCACGGCCCCCTGTGGGATCTGGCGGAGGATGCCGACTCCATCGCCTTGATAGAGGCCCTGGCCGCCGCCGGTAAGCCTGTGGCCGCCGTGTGCCACGGCCCGGCCGTGTTGCGTCATGCCCAAACCAAAACTGGCACCCCGCTGGTGTCCGGTAAAAAAGTGACCGGCTTTACCAACAGCGAAGAGGAAGCGGTGCAACTGACCGGCATAGTGCCCTTCCTGGTGGAAGATATGCTCAGGCAGAACGGCGGCGACTACCGCAAGGCCGATGACTGGCATCCCCATGTGGAAAGCGACGGCCTGCTGGTCACCGGCCAGAATCCGGTCTCCTCCGAACCGGCGGCCAGCGCCCTGCTGGCGTTATTGAAGCACTGACGACTCAGCCCGGCGGCGAGAGCCGTTGTTCGATTCGTTGAAAAATGCCATCGATAACGATGGCGACCAGCGCCACCATGACCCCGCCCTGCAGCACAAAGGCCATGTTGTCGGTCAGCAGCCCGGCAATGATCACCTCGCCGAAGCCCTTGGCCGCCACCGTCGATCCTATGGTGGCGGTGCCTATGCTGATCACCAGCGACATCCTGATGCCGGCGATGATTGCCGGCAGCGCCAGCGGCAGCTCGACCGAAAACAGCTGTTGCAGGGGCCCCATACCCATGCCGCGCGCCGCCTCGATGACACTCCCGGGTACCTGCTGCAGGCCGGTGACGGTATTCTCGTAGATGGGCAGCATGCCATACAGGAACAGCGCCACCAGGGTGGGGGTCAGGCCGAAGCCCAGTGCCGGTACCGCCAGGGCCAGTACCGCCACCGGGGGAAAGGTCTGTCCCAGGTTGGCGATGGCCCTGGCCAGGGGTAAAAAGTCCCGGCCGACGGGGCGGGTAACCAGAATACCACCGCCGAGGGCGACCAGGGTGGCGGCAAGGATGGCGATAAACACCGCCGCCAGATGCCAGAGCAGCAGGTTCAGGAAGCTGTCGCGGGCGTAGATGGCCGGGGCCCGGGCATCGACCAAGGGGCGGAACAGCGGCTCCAGCCATACCATCTGCAGCGTCAGCAGCAGCAGGAGCAGCAAGGGAATCGTCACTCCCAGCCAGCCCTGGAAATACCGGGTCTTCATGTTCTGGCCCCTTGCTGCAGCAACTCGGCCATCGCCACCTGACCTATGACGTCACCGGCGTCATTGACCACGCCGAGCCGCTCGGCATGCTCCCAGATCAACAGTGACAGGGCATCGCGCAAATTGGTGCCGTGGCTGATGGTGGGCGTCGATGGCGGTAGGGTGCCGGCATTCAGGGTGGTCATCACCTCACTCACCTGTTGGATGGTGAGCAGGCGCAGGGCCCTGTCCAGCCCGCCGACCAGGTTTTGTACAAAACCAGCCCGGGGATGACGCAACAGGGCCTCCGGGGTGTCCATCTGCAGTATCTCGCCTTTATCCATTACCGCGATGACATCGGCCATCTTGACCGCTTCTTCCAGGTCGTGGGTCACCATGATGATGGTGATCCCCAGCAGCTTCTGCACCCGTAACAGCTCGTCCTGTAGGTGCTCCCGGGTCAGGGGATCCAGGGCACCGAAGGGTTCATCCATCAACAGCAGCTCCGGCCGGGCGGCCAGGGCCCGGGCCACTCCCACCCGCTGCTGCTCGCCGCCCGACAGCTGATGCGGGTATTTGCCGGCGAAGGTGTCCACATCCAGCTTGAACAGGGTTAACAGTTCGGCCACCCGGGCGTTGATGTCCCCTTTGTTCCAGCCCAGCAGCCGGGGCACGGTCGCTATGTTCTGATAGATGGTCTTGTGGGGGAACAGGCCGACTCCCTGGATGGCGTAGCCAATGCGTCTTCTGAGCTGTTCCGGCGGCAAGGAGGTGACATCCTGATCATTGATCAGGATTTGGCCGCTGCTGGGTTCAATCAGCCGGTTAACCATGCGCAGGGTGGTGGACTTGCCGCAACCCGAGGTGCCGACCAGCATACAGAACTGGCCCGACTCCACCCTGAACGAGAGGTTGTTGACGGCGGCTTGGTTATCAAACCGCTTGCAGAGGTTTTTTACTTCGATCATGGTCTGCCGCCTCTCAGTAGTGCAATCAGGGTATCTATGATGATGGCGAACAGGAAGGCCAGCAGCAGCGTGGGTGCCGCGCCCAGGATCACCAGATCGGTCGCCGTCTGTCCCAGTCCCTGGAAGATATAGGTGCCGAAGCCGCCGCCGCCCACCAGGGCCGCCACCGCGACCAGGCCGATATTCATGGTTACCACTACCCGGAAACCGGTGAGGATCACCGGCATGGCGAGGGGAAACTCGACCAGGTAGAGTCGTTGCCGGGCGCTCATGCCCATGCCGGTGGCCGCTTCCAGCACCTTGGTATCTATCTTGCCGAAGCCCAGCACGGTGTTGCTGACGATGGGTAGCAGCGAATAGAAGAACAGCGCGATCACCGCCGGTGCTGCGCCGATGCCACGGATACCCAGCTCGGCCAGTAGCGGATAGCTGGTCGCCAGCAGGCTGAGGGGGAGCATCAGCAGGCCGAACATGGCCAGGCTGGGGACGGTCTGCAAGATATTGAGCACCGGAAAGACCATGGCTTTCAGGCTGGGTGAGCGATGACAACGCACCCCCAGGGGAATGCCGACCAGCACCGCCGGGATGATGCTGCCGAGCGACAGCTGCAGATGGCGTACCGCCTGGCTCCAGAAGTCGGTCTGATTGTGATATTCCCGCAGCAGTGACAGGGAGTCCCAGTGGCCGGAGGTCAGCAGGGTCATCACCGCCGTCACGATCAGGGTTACCAGAGCTAGCCGGGGCAGGGGGCGTAAGGCCAGCTTGATGGCGGCGTCGGTGATCAGTAGCGCCAACCAGAATATCGCCAGCCAGAAGCTGGCGTTGAGGGAGATCCGGGCCAGAGGATTGGCCTCGATCAGCAGCTGGGATGCGCTGGCACCGACGGTATACATCAGTGAAATCAGGGTCAGAAGGGTCAGCACCAACCGGGTGCGTATTGCCGTTTTGACCAGGGATAGCAGGCTGGTAAGCACTAACATCGGTAGCAGCGGTATCAGGGTGTTGGGGTTGGCCGCATCCAGCAGGCCGATGCTTTGGCCGGGCATGATACGGTTGGGCTGCAGGCTGACGAAGGGCAGGGCGAACAGCGACAGCAGCAGGGCGCAACTGAGGGTGCAGCCGACTTTATCCAGGTTAAAAGACTTCAAAGATACTCCTGGCACATACTTAAAAAACCGCCGATTTATGTCGCAGCCCCCAGAGCGTAAAGGAGGACAAAGGGATCTGCTCCGCCGACCTTCTGTTTCAGGGATGAAACAGAGAGCGTACATGGATGTACTTGCAGCGAGTCGGCGGAGCCGGCCCTTTGGCCGATGCGTACACGTTCAACGGTGTTATTGGCAATCCGAACGCATATTTAATCCGATGGTCTCAGTCCTTCAAAAAGCCCTTTTCGGACAGATAGCTCCTGGCCACCGCCTGGGCGCTTTCGCCGCCGATGGCGATGCGGCTGTTCAGGTCTTGCAGGGTCTTGACGTCCAGTGACGTGAAGATGGGCTCCAGGATGCCGGCGATTTCAGGGTGCGCCTTCAGGGTGTCTTCACGCACTATGGGCGCCGGCGCGTACACGGGTTGCACTCCCTGGTCGTCTTCCATCACCACCAGGCCGACCGAGGCGATGGCGCCATCGGTACCGTACACCATGGCCGCATTGGTATCATCGGTTTGCAGGGCCGCCGCCTTGATGGTGGCCGCGGTGTTACCGCCGGCCAGTACCAGCAGCTGATCGTCGCTTAGGGTGAAGCCGTAGGTCTGCTGGAAGGCGGGCAGTACCGCCGGGCTGGACACGAATTCCGCCGAGGCGGCCAGTTTGATCTTGCCCCCTTGGGTTACATATCGGCCGAAGTCGCTCATGGTATGTAACTGGTTACTATCGGCGATATCCTGGCGCACCGCGATGGCCCAGGTGTTATTGGCGTCGGCGGGGGTCAGCCAGAGCAGCCGGTGGTTGTCATAGTCCAGCTGCTTGGCCAGGTCATAGCCCTGCCGGAAGTTCTTCCATACGGCGTCTTCCTCCCTGTTATGGAAGAAGGCGGCATTGCCGGTGTATTCGGGATAAATATCGATCTCGCCGGAGGTGATGGCCTTGCGCACTATGGGCGTTCCGCCCAGTTGGGTACGGTTTTCCACCTCCAGGCCCGCATCCTCCAGGGCCAGATAGATGATATTGCCCAGCAGGCCGCCCTCGGTATCGATCTTCGAAGAGACGACGATGGGCTCGCCGGCCACGCCGGGCTGTGCCGTCACCATGGCAAGGGTAAAGAGTGCTGAAGTTAGCGACTTTTTCATGTTGTTTTTCCTTGTCTTAAGTGTGGATACCGTCTTGTCCCGAAAGCTATCGGGTACTGTATGGTAAAATCCGTCCCCTGGTAAACCGTAAATCCGCCTCCCGTGCTCATGCCGGTTCAGCTATCCAAATTGTTATTGCCGTGGCCCGGCGGCGCATCCTTGCCGTTTTTCGCGCTGCGCAGCCGGAGCGGACGCCAGATACCCTGACCGGAGAAACAGGCCCAGCCCCAGCGCAGCCAGCGCAGCAGGGCGAAGGCCAGCCACAGGGCCCAGGCCAGCATCAGCAGCCGGTAGACCAGCAGCGGCACCGACAGCACCCAGGCCCGGGGCAGATCGCCGTCGTTTCTGTCCTGGTACCAGTTCAAGCGGTAGGCGCTCGACCCATTGCCGCCGATCTGCATCTCCGGCAGCCCGAGCAGGCCCTGCTGGATGGCATAGAACAGATAGACAAGCGCGGCCCCGGTGAGCAGCACCAGGCCCACCTGCACCAGGTTGAACAGCCGGCCGGCGTCCCCATGCTGCCAGCGACCGCGTGCACCCAGCGCCAGCAGCCAGGCCACCACCACCAGCGCCATCCACGGCGGCACCTGGCTCAGGCCTATGCCCAGCAACAGCCAGTGATGGAAGCGCAGGGGGGTGAACGGCACCCGGCTCAGGGCGAAGGCCAACAGCAGGGTGATGGCCAGCAGGCTCCAGAACAGCACCGCCGGGCCCAGGCGGGGGCCGGCGGCGAACAGGGTCCAGCGGTCCCGGCCCAGCACCAGTTCTATGCTGTTGTTGACGCTGGCGATGTCCAGCTCGACCCGCGGCGTGTGCAGCAGGCTGCCGATGCCTTCGTCATGCCGCCAGTTGAGTTCTATGGCTTGGGACCCCGGGAGCAGCGGCAGGGTCACCCGGCGGTCCTGCTGGCGGATGGGCTGGGCCCTGCCGTCGATGGTGACCGATTGCAGGCTCACCCCCTCGGGCAGCCGCAGGCTGTGCTGTCCGCCCTGGCTGCTGCGCAGCTTGAGCAGCAGGCTGGCATCGATGGCGTGCTTGCCGGGTTGTACCCGCAGCCGGGTACCGTCGATGGTCAGGGTCTGGCCGGCCACCCCTTCGGGACGGCTGATATTCAGCTCGACCCGCTCCCCCGGCCAGGGTCGCCACTCGGGCAGCCAGCTGCCGGCCGGATCCTGATGGTGGACAACCGGTATGCCGCTCGTTTCAAGGTGCCAGATCGGGCCGGTATCGATCCGCCATACCTCGGTCCAGCCGTCGGTGTCGGGGGCTGTCAGGGTGATGGTCGGCGACTGCGCCAGGCTCGATTGCCAAGCCGCCTCCCGCTGGTTGGCGGGCAGGTTGACCAGCACTTTGCCGTCCTGGGTACGGATGCCGTCGGTAAGCACCGACTCACCGGCCAGCAGCGGTATTTCCAGCAGTATGGCAGCGGCAGGCGGGGAGAGGCGTACCACCCGGGTTTCGACCAGCCAGTCCAGATCCAGCCGCAACAGCCGCTCTACCCGTACAAAGGCGGGCAGGGCGCCGGGCTCCAGTGTCCTGAGCTCGGATGGGGCATCCGTCGTCCTGATCCTGGTCAGCTGCAACTGGGCATCGGGCACGCCGCCGTCATGCACCCCTTCGACGGTCCAGCCTGTGGCCTGCACCGCCACCCTGTGGGGGCGCAGGGTCAGCGGCAGCTGGAACCTGTTCTGCTCGGGCGGGGGCCCGCTCAGGCTGACCTGATGGATGCCCGCCGGCAGCTGCAGGTGCAGATCACCGCCGGGGGCGCGCAGCAGGCCTTCGGCCGCCGTGCCGTCCACCAGCACCTGCTCCGGATACCAGTGCATGGCGTTGGCCGGCAGGGGCAGGGCGACCGCCGCCTGGGTATGGACCTCGAGGAGCGCCTCTAGCCGTTGCGGGGTGACCGTCAGCCCCATGTGGGCTACCTGGGCGCAGGCGGGCAGGCAGTCGGGCGGTGCCAGCAGGCGGCTCTTCAATTGCCCGAGCAGCCGGGCATCCGGTATCTCGGCCTGGGCCGGCGGCGGCAGGATCATCAACAGGGGCAGCAACAGGGCCGTCAGCAAACCGGTCTGGCGATAGAATCCGCGACCGGGCGCGTAGTTGAAGCCGGCCATCAGCAGCACCAGCAGGGCCAGCAGCGCCACCCGCAGCAGGCTCAGTACCAAGTTGACTCCCGGAGACAGCAATACCAGGCCGATGTGCTGATCGCGTTGTACCGGGCCGTTCCAGCTCAGTTCTATGCTGCTCCACTGCCAGTCCGGCAGACCGGGACCCGTCTGTATCAGAGCCTTGGGGTCGAGCCGGGGGAGCGGCCTGGAGTGGCTGAGGGAGGGCGACGGCACCGCGTCCTGGCTGTATTGCTCCCTGACCATTTTTCCGGGTGCCGCCGGCAACGGCTGTGCGGTGATGGTCATTTCGTCCATCCGGGCATCGAGTCTGGGCGGCGGACTGACGGACGCGCGCGCCAGCTGCGGGTAGATGGCGATACGGACCTCGGCCACCATAAAGGGGATGGCGATTAGCACCAGTGCCAGCAGGCTGAGGTTACGATAACCGCCGATCAAGGCGCGCAGGCGTCCCGCCGGCAGCACCCGCAGCAGGGCCGTCGCCGCCAGCAGGTGCAGCCATACGAATCGGGGGGCCCCCGGACCGGCGGATTCGTGCCAGATCAGCGTCAGGGTGATCAGGGCCAGCAAGCCCCACCGCCAGCCCCACAGGCGGTAGGTGGCAATGGCGGCGATCAGCACCAGGAACAGGTCCAGCAGGGTCCAGCGTTGCAGCCAGCTGTGGGGGGCGTTATCCATTCCCGAGGAGGAAAACAGCGTCCAGCCGGGGGGCAGATGCAGCCGGGTGCGCAGGCGCTGCAGATCCGCGTCCCAACCCACCGCCGGCAGCCTGTCTATGGCGCCGAGGTAGCGGCTGTCGGCACCGAGGTTGAGGGCACCGCGGCGCACCTCGACCCCGACCTGCTCCGCACCCGGCAAGCGGGTAATAAACTGGGGATTGTCGTCGATGGTTACCCGGCCGAGCGCCAGGGCCGGGGTGGCCTCCAGCCGCCAGCCCCGGGTCATGGTGCCGCTGATCCGGTCCTGCAGCGTATAGCCGCTCCCGTCGAAATCCAGCCACAGCTGCCGCTCCAGGCTGAGCCGGTCGGGCTCGGGATCCGCATCGCCGCGGCGGATGACCCTGAGTTGCATGCTGTCGCCCGGGGCGAGCCGGTAGGCCGGCAGCTCCTGCCAGGGCTGGGGCAGACTGGTCTGGCGCGGATCTATGGCCTCCAGGTTGGCGACCTCCACCAGGCGCAGCTGGTTGAAGGCCTGAAATACCCAGACCTCCTGCTCCGGCCAGGGGGCCGGTGCCGCCGCCAGCGGTATGTGGGTGACCAGGCCCGGATGGCGGCTGCTCAGTTCTATGTTCCAGCGCCCGGGGCGCACCTGCACCCGCAGCCTGCCGTCGGGTTCGAGCCGGGCGGGCAGCCGGCTGTCCAGCCGCAGGGGGATATGTCCGGCGAGCAGCACAGGGCCCAGCACCAACTCGCGCTGCTCCCCGGCCACCTCCAGGCTGAGCAGGGTGGTCACCCGCAGCGGAATGCGGTCTTCCACCTTGCGGTAGACCTGCAGGGTCAGGGCGTCGCCCTGCGGATCCCGGTCGCGTGGCCCGGCATCGCGCTCGCGCAGCCACAGCTGGCCGTTATCTCCCAGGTCCGGCGTTGCTACCGCCTTGCCGTTGATACTGAGCGACACCAGGCCGCTGTCCGAGGTGATGGTCAGGTTTTCCGGCAGGCGCGGCCATTGCCACTGTCCCTCGATCCGGTAGTTGCCGGCGGAGAGCCTGAGCCGTGGCCGGCCCTGGTCGACGGACACCGGCACCGGCTCGCCGTCGACGGTCACCTGCTGCGGCCAGTGCCGGTCGCTGCCGGGCAGGCTGATCCAGCCCGGCTGATAGAGTTGCCAGCGCTGGCTGAAGCGGCCCCCGTCGTCATCCAGCTCCAGGGTCAGCCGGGTCGGCCAGGCACAGCGAAAGGCCTCGCCCTGGTTATGGATAAAGGGGCAGTGCCGCTGTTCCTCGCCGTGCAGCACCCAGCCTATCCAGGGCTGCAGCGGAGTGGGTACTTGCTCCGGGGGCAGGGGCTGGGCACCGGCCGGGGCCAGGATAAGCATCAGCAGGATGAGTGTGGCAATACGGCGCATGGGATCCCCTTCTTGGCTCTGATCTGCGGTGGCGGAACTACCCCGGGAGATCATAAAGCGTAGCAGGGGCGGCAAAATAAGGAGCCAAACGAAAATAGATATCAGGTCCTGTGGTTAATCTACCCGGTGCTGTTATAGACAGGCCCATCATCGGTAAGCCGTGATCAACTTGGTTTTTATTACCGAAAATATGTTTTTAACTGTTCTTATATATCGAAAAGTTAAGTTAATTCAGCCATAAATGTGTCGCTCGTTACAAAATTCCACTTGTTTGGTTTTTTTGTAGCCAGTTCTGCTATAGAGTCGCAGTGTTTTTAGAGTATGAGATGGACTCTGACCCATAAAGGATGACTATGAACCAAACACAACCCCTCTTGCTGCGGGCGGCCAACAGCGGCAGCCTGGTATCCCAAATCCTGATCGGCATTATCGCCGGTGTCCTGCTGGCCAGCCTGTTCCCGGCGGTTGCCAGCTCCGTCGGCCTGTTGGGCAGCCTGTTCGTCAGTGCCCTCAAGGCGGTGGCGCCCGTGCTGGTGTTCGTGCTGGTGGCTTCGTCCATCGCCAGCCACAAGAAAGGCAATCAGACCAATATCCGCCCCATACTGACCCTATACCTGCTGGGGACTTTCACCGCCGCCCTGACCGCCGTGGTGATGAGCTTTGCCTTCCCGACCGAGCTGGTACTGGTCACCAACGGTGCCGAAGCTTCCCCGCCCGAGGGCATCGGCGAGGTGCTGCAAACCCTGTTGTTCAAGGTGGTAGACAACCCCATCAATGCCCTGCTGACCGGTAACTTCATCGGTGTGCTGGCCTGGGCCATCGGCCTGGGGCTGGCGCTGCATCATGCCTCCGAGTCCACCAAGACGGTGTTTAACGATATTTCCAGCGGTGTTTCCAGCATAGTGAAATGGGTGATCCGCCTGGCCCCCATCGGCATCTTCGGCCTGGTGGCCAGCACCATTGCCGAAACCGGCTTCGAGGCCCTGTGGGGTTACGGCCAGCTGCTGTCCGTGCTGATCGGCTCCATGCTGATTATCGCCTTGGTGATGAACCCCGTGATCGTCTACTTCAAGACCAAGCGCAACCCCTACCCGCTGGTGTTCAAGTGCCTGCGTGAGAGCGGCGTGACCGCTTTCTTTACCCGCAGCTCCGCCGCCAATATTCCGGTGAACATGGACCTGTGCAAGCGCCTGGAGCTCCACGAGGACACCTATTCGGTCTCCATCCCCCTGGGGGCCACCATCAACATGGCCGGCGCCGCCATCACCATTACCGTGCTGACCCTGGCCGCGGTCCATACCATGGGTATCCAGGTGGATATGGCTACCGCCCTGCTGCTGAGCGTGGTGGCCGCGGTTTCCGCCTGTGGCGCCTCCGGCGTGGCCGGCGGCTCGCTGCTGCTGATCCCCCTGGCCTGCAGCCTATTCGGTATCTCCAACGAGGTGGCCATGCAGGTGGTGGCCGTGGGCTTTATCATCGGCGTGCTGCAGGATTCTGCTGAAACCGCCCTGAACAGCTCCACCGACGTGCTGTTCACCGCCGCCGCCTGCCAGGCCGCCGAAGACAAGGCCTGAGCCGAGAGTAGAATTTCCCGGTAAGCAAAAGGCCGGTTGGCATTCGCCAACCGGCCTTTTTCATTTCATGATGTTCGCCGGCAATCAGGGTGCCGGCTTCCTGGCTTCCTGGCTGCCGCCTGCCGTTTTACCGCCGTCGGCAGCTGTCTGAAGCGGTCACCCAGGGTCAGCTCCAGCTGGCGGATTCGGCGCTGCAGTTCCGCCTTTTGTGGTGCCTCCACCGTCTCCAGCAGCGCGTGGAGCGCCAGATATTCCTTGCGTGCCTCCAGCTCCGGCGGCAGAAAGCCGCCGTTTTTCAATAACCGGTAACCGGCGCGCAGCCGCTCGGGGACCTGGCTGTCGTCCTCCAGCAGCAGCGGCTTGCCCTCACCGGGCAGGTTATCCAGCTGGCCCTCCCGGCGGGCCTTGTCGATGGCCTGTTCGGCCAGTTGATCGATAAGCCACATGGAACGCCTCCTTGGTCACTATCTGTTTAATCATGGTCGAAACCTGTACCGGTTGGCCAGCGGTGCTATGGTTCGGCGGATGTCGGGGTAGTGGCCCGGCATTTAGAGCGGCAGGGGGCCGTTTTCCTTGACCGCGCGTATGGCGAAGCTGCTGTCCACGGTATTGACCATGGGCAGCTTCTGCAGCCGCCGTACCCACTGTTCGTAGCCCTTGAGGTCGGCGCTGACCACCTGTAGCAGGTAATCGAAGGCGCCGGACACCGTATGGCAGTTGATCACCTCGGGCATGTCCTTAACCGCCAGCTCGAACTGCTCTACCAGGGCGTCCCTGTGCTGGCTGAGGCGGACCTGCACGAAGATGGTGATGCCCAGGTCCAGCCGGTCTTTGTTGAGATGGGCGCGATAACCTTCGATCAGTCCTTCCTGTTCGAAGCGGCGCACCCTTCGGGCGCAGGGAGAGGGCGACAGGCTGACCCGCTCCGACAGCTCGGCGGTGGTGAGGCGGGCATCCTGCTGCAGGGCATCCAGCAATTGGCGGTCGATACGGTCCAGTTTGACGGTAGGCATGGGGTTGGCTCTTTTTTCTTTTATGGTGCTTGTTATTGGCTGAACAAGCTAATTATGATGGATATTGTGACTGAACTTGCCTGCATCAGCCAGGCCAAGGGGCGCACAATCAGGACTTCCATTGCAGGGAGATCCGAGACATGTCCCATACCGCCGCCTTAACCCAGGTTACGCCCCTGTCGACCCATGCGGGTCAGCGCTGGATCGGCTATCTGGCCGCCTTGTTCACCGTATTTATCTGGTCGATATACTTCCTGTCGCTGCGGCTGGGTGCCCTGTCGCCGCTGGGCAGCCTGGATATTACCCTGTTCCGTTATGCCGTACCTGGTGTGTTGCTGCTGCCGCTGTTGGTGGCCCGTCGGGCGCGGCTCCTGATGGTGAATCCGTTGTGGCTACTGGGCATGATGGTGGGCGCCGGCGTGCCGTTCTTCCTGCTCAGCATGTTCGGTATGGGGTTGGCGCCTGTGGTGCAGGGCAGCACCCTGATCCCCGGCACGGCGCCGCTGTTTGTGACCGGGCTGGCGGTGCTGGTATTCCGCCAGCCTCTGTCCGTCTGGCGCCGACTCGGGCTGGGTGCCGTACTGGCCGGGGTGTGCTGCCTGCTGTGGCAGGGCCATCGCGCCGGCGGTGACCTGGGCCTGGGTCAGTTGCTGTTTTTATTGTGCAGCCTGCTGTGGGCCCTGTTTACTATCAGCGTGCGCCAGAGTGGGCTCAGGCCGCTGGAAGTGGCGGCGGTGGTGACGGTGCCCAATGGCCTGCTGGCGATAGGTTACCTGCTGATCGGCCAGACGCCGCTGACCCTGAGTCAGGTACCCATGCACGAGTGGCTGAGCCAGCTGCTGGTGCAGGGACTGATTGTCGGCTTGGGGGCGGGTTTCCTGTTCGGCTACGCCATTCAGCGACTGGGTGCCGAAATCAGTGCCGCCATCGGCTCCCTGACCCCGGTATGCGCTACCCTGCTGGCCTGGCTGTTGCTGCAGGAAAGTATCCAGCCGCTGACCGGGCTCGGCCTGATGCTGGTGACCCTGGGCGTTATCTGCGCCAGCGGGCTGCTGAGCAGGGAGGGATAAGGGCGAATAGCCCGCCAGGCAAGGCGGGCCATGGGAGTACAGGCTAGTCTGCGGCGGTCTGGCTGTCCCGGCTCAGCTTGAGGTAGACCCCCAGGCCGCCGAGCATGGCCACCGCGGCCATCAGCATCCACACCGCGTTGATCAGCTGATCGCCGCCATCGCCGTCGAGCAACGACTTGAACATCAACAGCAGGGCCTCGATAGACACCGCAATGATGATGGCGGCCATGAATCGGGAGATGGTGCGCCGGGTCGAGTCGTGGTGGTGGATGTCCTTGTTCACCAGCACCTCCTCTTCGAGGATGGTCTTGCCCAGGTCGAAGATCGACATCCCCAGGGTGATCAGGATGACGGTGCCGAAGGCCCCGGTCGCGACATTGCTGTCGACATCAAACACCGACAGCAGGGATTCGAATGCCGAGTACAGCAGCAGGGCCGCGACCAGGATCAGCAGGCCGCCGATCAGGCCGTAGATCCACTGGAAGTAGTGGTGGCAGCGAAAGCGCATCTCATCGCCGTTGAGGTAGGAAATCAGGCGTCGCAGGTTGAAGTTGATCACCAGATAGCCGAGATCGCGGCCCTGCTCGTCCACCAGGTGCCGCACCACCGAGATCGCCAGCTGATGGGTGGCGTTCGACAGGTAGGGGTTGGTGACCACGACGGCGTTGGCACTCTGTTTCGCGGCCAGCATGTAGGGGCGCTGGCTGCGGTCGCTGCCCTTGCCTGGCGAGCGGCGCTGCCGTTCGCTCATGGTGGGGCTGTAGGCCGAATCCATCAGCTGGATGCCGTCGCCGTCCAGGCCGTAGAGCAGTTCGACGAAGGGGTAGGCCTGGCTGAGGTAGTCGATGCTCCGCTGCTGGGCTTGGCTGTCCTGCAGCAGTTCCGGCCCGTTCAGGCTGGTCATGATCGACTCCATCAGGCTGTGGATGACGGACTGGTATTGCTGGTACTGCTCCAGCAGGCGGAAGTGGTTGTGTGTGCTCACGGCTGAGAGTTTCTCTGGGTTGTTGGGGTTGATGGCTGAGAGCTCGACTGTAGCGCAAGTGGATGACAGTATTCGATAGCGGAACCGGATTATTGACCGGGATGTGATCCCGCCAGGGGGCTGCGGTCCTGTGCCTGGCTGGCACAGGACCGGGGAGCAGTGCCCGTGCGTTAACATGGGCGGGACGGTAGTCAGGGATTACTTGCCGATACAGAAACTCGAGAAAATCCTGCCCAGCAGGTCATCGGAGCTGAATTCGCCGGTGATCTGCGACAGCTGTTCCTGGGCCAGGCGCAGCTCTTCGGCCACCAGTTCGCCGGCCATGTACACCTCCAGCTGCTCCTTGGCCATGATCAAGTGCTGGTCGGCGTGGTGCAGGGCGTCCAGGTGACGGCGGCGGGCGCTGAAGCCGCCCTCGGTGCCGCCCTGGTAGCCCATGCAGTCTTTCAGGTGGGCTTTCAGGGCTTCGACCCCCATCCCGGTCTTGGCGGAGATGGGGTAGACGGGATGTTCGCCGTCGCTGACCACTGTCATCGTTTCGCCGCTCAGATCCGCCTTGTTGCGTATCACGGTCAGGCCGATATGGGCCGGCAGCCGGTCGACGAAATCGGGCCAGATATCCTTGGGGTGCAGGGCCGCGGTGGTGGTGCCGTCGACCATGAACAGGATGCGGTCGGCCTGGGCGATTTCGCCCCAGGCCCGCTCTATGCCGATCCGCTCCACCGCGTCGGTGGCTTCGCGCAGGCCGGCGGTGTCGATAATATGCAGCGGCATGCCGTCCAGGTGGATATATTCCCGCAGCACGTCGCGGGTGGTGCCGGCGATATCGGTGACGATGGCCGATTCCTTGCCGGCCAGGGCGTTAAGCAGGCTGGACTTGCCGGCGTTGGGCCGGCCGGCGATCACCACCTTCATGCCTTCGCGCATGATGGCTCCCTGGCGCGCCTGAAGTTTGACCTCGGCCAGCCGATCCATGATGCCGTACAGCTCACCGGCGATCTTGCCGTCGGAGAGGAAGTCGACTTCCTCCTCGGGGAAGTCGATGGCGGCTTCCACATAGATCCGCAGGTGAGTGAGTGCTTCCACCAGGCCGTGGATGTGGTTGGAAAACTCTCCCTGCAGCGATTGCAGCGCCGAGCGGGCCGCCTGTTCGCTGGAGGCCTCGATCAGATCGGCGATGGCCTCGGCCTGGGTCAGATCCAGTTTGTCGTTGAGGAAGGCGCGCTCGCTGAACTCCCCGGCCCGGGCCGGGCGCAGGCCGGGCAGGGTGAGGATGCGCCGCACCAGCATGTCCAGCACCACCGGGCCGCCGTGGCCCTGCAGTTCGAGTACGTCTTCGCCGGTGAAGCTGTTGGGGCCCTTGAACAGCAGGGCGATGCCCTGATCCAGAACCCGCCCCTGTTCGTCGGTAAAGGGCAGGTAGTCGGCATAGCGCACCCTGGGCACCTTGCCAAGCACGGCCTGGGCCACGGCCTCGGCCTGGGGGCCGGAAACCCGGATAATGCCCACACCACCCCGGCCGGGGGCGGTGGCCTGGGCCACTATGGTATCGTTCGACATCTGTTCAGTTACTCCACAAATAACTCTGGCGAGGGTAAAGGGATGCGCTTGGCCGACCTTCCGTTTCAGGGGTGAAGCGGGGAGCGTACACGGAGGTATTCACAGCGTGTCGGCGAAGCGTATTCCTTTGCCCTCGGGGGCAGTAAAAAGGCGACCCTGGGGTCGCCTTCAGTGTATTGATTTATGGCGCTAGCGGCCAGTGGCCTCAGGAAGCGGCTTTGCTGTGCAGGCCTTTCTTCTCCAGCTGGCGGAAGATATACCACTGCTGGGCGATGGTGACCACGTTGCTCACCAGCCAGTACAGGGTCAGGCCGGCGGGGAACCACAGGAAGAAGAAGGTAAAGATGATGGGCATGAACTGCATCACCTTCTGCTGCATAGGGTCGGTGACCGTGGTCGGGCTCATCTTCTGGATCACGAACATGCTGGCGCCCATCAGGATAGGCAGCACGAAGTAGGGATCGCGGACCGAGAGATCATCAATCCACAGGAAGAAGGGCGCGTGGCGCAGCTCGACCGACTCCATCAGTACCCAGTACAGGGAGATGAAGATAGGCATCTGCACCAGGATCGGCAGACAGCCGCCCAACGGGTTGACCTTCTCTTTCTTGTACAGTTCCATCATGCCCTGGGACATCTTCTGGCGGTCATCGCCGTAACGCTCGCGCAGGGCGACCAGCTTGGGCTGCAGCATGCGCATCTTGGCCATGGAGGTGTATTGGGCCTTGGTCAGCGGGTACATGATACCGCGTACCGCGAAGGTGGTCAGCACGATGGCCAGACCCCAGTTGACCACGAAGCCCTGCAGGAATTGCAGCAGCTTGAACAGCGGCTGGGCGATAAACCACAGCCAGCCGTAGTCGACGGTCAGATCCAGGTTGGTGGCGGCGGCGGCCATTTCATCCTGCAGCTTGGGACCCAGCCACAGCTTGGCGGTCAGGGTCTGTTCGGCACCGGGGGCCACATCCACCAGCGGCGCCTTGAAGCCGATGATGCCTTCATTGCTCCTGGCCCGGCTGTAGAGCTGGTTGGTTTCCTGCTCGGGGGCAATCCAGGCCGCCACGAAGTAATGCTGCAGCATGCCGACCCAGCCACCCTCGGTGGTCTGGTTCAGGTTGGCTTCACGAACATCCTGAAAGTCGTATTTGGTGTAGCGGGTATCAGTGGTGGAGTAGGCCGGGCCACGGTAGGCCGATGCCATCAGGGCATTGCCGCCTTCGGCATCGGGGTCGACTTCGCTTTGTTTCAGCTGGGCGTAGAGCTGGGCCTGGACCGGCTCGGCACTGCGGTTGTTGATCCGGTAGCTGACCTCGACCAGGTGCTGGTCACGATGAAGGGTAAAGGTCTTGGTAAAGACCACGCCCTGGTCGTTGGTATAGGTCATGGGCACCGACAGGCTGTCCTGATCGGCGGCCAGCTCAAAGGCGGATTGTTCGGCCTGATAGACAGGGCGACCATCGGCACGGGCGTCGGGGCCGTCGCGGCCAATCAGGCCACTCTGGGCAACATGCACAAAATCCGTACCGTTGCGCAGCAGCACGAACTTGTCATCGGAGTTCAGTTCGTCGTCGTGTTCCAGCAGCTCGGCATGCACCACATCACCGCCCCGGGTGTCGATAGACAGCTTGAGGGTGTCGGTGGTGATGGTCACCAGGCGGCGGGCGGCGGACACAGGGGCGTCGGTGGCGGGAATGTCGCCATCGGCCAAGTCCGACTCGGGCACAAAAGCGTCGCTGCTGTCGGTGCCGCTTTGGCTGGCCAGCACCGGTTCAGGCTTGGGCGCTTTATCCGTTTGCCACTGTTGCCAGATGAGGAAGCTCACCAGCAGCAGTGCGATCAGAAGTATATTGCGTTGAGATTCCATAGTTTAGTTTCTTCGCTTGGGTTGCGGGACCGGATCGTGGCCGCTTGGACCTAAAGGGTGGCATTTTAATAGACGTTTGACGGTTAACCAACCGCCTTTTAAAAAACCTTGTAGCCGAATGGCTTCAATAGCGTATTGAGAACAGGTGGGAGTAAAGCGGCACCTGGGTCCAAGCAGGGGACTGATGACCAGCTGATAAAGGCGAATAAGGCCTATGCTGAGCCATTGCAACGGCGAGAGAGCGTGCGCCATAGTCTATCCACCAGCTCGAACAGTTCGTCATTGGGCACATCCCCTATGCCTTTCTTGGCGATCACGACAATGTCAACGGCGGGCAGCTGATGTTGCTTGAGGCGAAAGGCTTCGCGGGCAACACGCTTGATCCGGTTGCGCCAAACGGCACGTTTCAAGGCTTTTTTGGGTACGGCGAGTCCCAGCCTGGGGTGACCCAGTTCGTTTGGTTTGGCAAGCAGTGTGAGATGGGGAGATGCGGCTCTGACGGGGTTGTCGAAGACGTTCTTGAAATGTGCGGGAGTTAACAAACGTAACTCCCGTGGGAAGGTGTGCCTGGCCATTAGGCGCTCAGACGGGCACGACCTTTGGCGCGACGGGCGGCCAGTACTTTACGGCCGTTTTTGGTGGCCATACGAGCACGGAAACCGTGGCTGCGCTTGCGCTTCAAATTTGAAGGTTGAAAAGTGCGTTTCATAGTAGTTATTACCGCTGTGTCAGTTTGCTGTACAGTTTGACCATGAACCCGATAGACGCCTAAACATCACCGAGACGGCCCCACCAAAGAGGCCGAATTCTAAACAGTTCTGAATATAACGTCAATCGACATGGTGTTGATTGACGACCCCGGATGGAAAGTATTTTACCAGCCGGGATCGATCCCGGGATCCTCGGGGATCGCGGGGCAGAGATTATACAGCCCCGTGATACAGGTGCAACTAAAAGCGCAGGGATCCGGATCCCGGGTCGGCGCCCGCTCAGGCGTCGCCGGCCTGCCCCGGCAGCACCTTGCGCAGGAAGGATCGGGTGCGGGGATCGGTCGGGTTGGTCAGCAGCTTGGCCGGTGGCCCCTGCTCGACGATACGGCCGCCATCCATGAAGATCACCCGATCCGCCACGTCCCGGGCGAAGCCCAGCTCATGGGTGACCACCACCATGGTCTGATGCGCCAGCGCCAGCTTTTTCATCAGCCCCAGCACTTCTTCCACCCATTCCGGATCGAGCGCCGAGGTGGGCTCGTCAAACAGCATCACCTTGGCATGGCTGGCCATGGCCCGGCCGATGCCGACCCGCTGCTGCTGGCCGCCGGACAGGGATGAGGGATAGGCGTCGGCCTTATCCGCCAGGCCGATATCCGCGAGGATGCGCAGGGCCTCGGCCCTGGCTTCCTGTCTGGGCCGTTTCCAGACGGTGATCAGGCCCTCGGCGATATTGTCGCGGGCGGTCTTGTTGGCGAACAGGGCATAGTTCTGGAACACGAAGGAGGTGCGCTTGCGCAGCGCTATGGCTTCCTTGTCCGTGTGCCTGGCCAGATTGATCCAGAAATCGTCGATATCCAGGGTGCCTTCTTCCGGCGTTTCCAGCAGGTTCAGGCAGCGCAGCAGGGTGGACTTGCCGGTACCCGAAGGCCCCAGGATCACCACGATTTCGCCTTTTTTAATCTCCAGCTCTATGTTGTTGAGCACGGCCTGGCCGTTGTAGATCTTGGTCAGATTGTGAAGTTTGATCATGGCGGCCCTAATAAGCTGAATTCATACGACGCTCCAGACGGGTCTGGATATGGGTAAAGAAGATCACCACCAGCCAGTAGATAATGGCCACCGCGATAAAGGCTTCAAAAAACTTGAAGCTACTGGACGCCTCTTTCTGGGCCGAGGCCATGATCTCGGCCACGCCCAGGGTAAAGGCGAGGGAGGTACTCTTGATCATGTCGATAAAATAGTTCATCAGCGACGGGGTGGCGATGCGCGCCGCCTGGGGCAGGATGATGCGCTGCATCGCCTGCCAGCGGGTCATGCCAATGCTCAGCGACGCTTCCATCTGGCTCTTGTGGACCCCGAGGATGGCGGCGCGGATCGACTCGGCCATATAGGCGGAGAAATGCAGGGTCAGGCCGATCACCGCGGCGCTGAAGGCATCGAGGCCGATAAATATCGGCATGATCTGCGGCAGTCCGTAATACAGCAGGAACAACTGCACCAGCAGCGGCGTGCCCCGGAAGAAGGAAATAAACAGCTTGGCCAGGGCATTGAGCAGCGGCAGCTCGAAGGTTCTGATCACCGCCAGCACCACGGCGATGATCAGGGCGAACACAAACCCGAGCAGCGCCATTTCCATGGTGGTGCTCAGGTATTTGAGCAGGATGGGAAACAGCGCCAGGGTATAGCCGAGGTCGAATTGCATGGGCGTCACTTGCTGGTGACGTCGACGCCGAGCCATTTTTCAGAGATATTCGCCAGGGTGCCATCGGCACGCATCTCTGCCAGGGCGGCATTCACTTCGGCCAGCAGCGCCTGCTGCTCGGAGCCCTTCACGAAGGGGAAGGCGTTTTCCAGGGTATCGAAGGGCGAGCCGGCCAGCTGCAGGGGCAGGCCGGACTCCTTGATCAACTGGGCCGAGCCGACCCTGTCCATCACGAAGGCATCGATGCGGCCCAGCACCACGTCCTGTTCCAGGTTGGTTTCATAGGTGATGATGTTGATCTCGTTGTCCACATCATGGGCGCGCATCAGCTGTTCGAAGTTGGAGCCTAGGTTGACCGCCACCTTCTTGCCCTTGAGATCATCCAGGCCCTGGATGCTGTCGTTGCCCTGCCGCACCACTATCTGGGCGCCGTCATAGACATAGGGGTCGGCGAAGTCGTATTTGGCCAGGCGTTCCGGGGTGATGGTGATCTGATTGGAAATGGTGTCGATGCGGCCGGTTTCCAGCATACCGAACAAGCCGGAGAAGTTGGCGGTGACAAACTCCACATCATGCCCGGCGCGTTTGCCGATTTCATTCCAGACGTCGACCTCGAAGCCCTGCAGCTCATCCTGTTTTACGAAGGTGAAGGGGAAGTAACGACCGGACATGCCGACCTTGATGGTATCGGCCAGTGCGGCTGATGTGCTGGCCAGGGTGCTCAGCAGCACAAGGGCGGTAACCAGGCTCTTCAGTGGATGACGCATAATGTTCTCTCTATCGGTGGTGGCTGCCGGCTCCTAAAGAACCAGGTCGGCAAGTGAAAGACGTATTTTTAATAAAGCATAACCGGAATGGCCAGTGCTATCTTTGGTAAAATGCCAGATTGTTGAACCAATGTGGCATTTTTGTCCGATATTCAGAATAAATCGTTGGCCGGGTCCGGTGGCAACGAGTCCTGGGGGGCGTTGTCCCGGGCGGGGCCGGTTCGTTCGCTCCCGTCATCGAGCAGCCAGCGGATGAACTGGCGGGCCGCCGCCGAGGTATGGCGGTGACTGGGTTCCATCAGGGACAGAAACCCCTTGCTGGGCATGTATTCGGGCAGGGCCTGAACCAGGGAGCCTTCCTTCAGATAGGGCGCCAGCAGCTTGGACCAGCCGAGGGCGATGCCTTGTCCGGCCAGGGCGGCCTGCATCAGCAGCTGGTAGCTGTTGGCCCTCAGGGTGCGCCTGGGAGCCTGATAAGGCTCTCCGACCGCCTGAAACCAGTCTTCCCAGGTCAGCCAGTCGTGATAGAAGTCCTCCACCACCAGCATGCTGTGCTGTTGCAGCATCTGCTGGGGGCTGGTCACCGGACCGGCCTGCAGCAGATAACCGGCGCTGCACACGCAGATGACGTCCTCCTGCTCGAACAGCGGGGTGATGTGGACCCCCTCCGGGGCCATTTCACCGGGGATCTGATAATACAGCGCCAGATCGAACTCGCTCAGATCGAGTCGGCGGGGATCTTCCATGGTCAGGATGCGGATATCCAGCTGGGGACAGGCTTGCTGCAATTCCGGCAGCTTGCGGGTCAGCCACATGGAGGCCACGGTCGGGCTGGAGGCCAGGGTCAGTTGCAACGAGCCCTGGCGCCGGGTCAGGGCGGCGGTGCCGCTGGCCAGCTCCCGTAACAGGCGTTGCACCAGGCGGAAATAACGTTCCCCCGCCGGGGTGAGTTCCACCCCCAGGGCATCCCGGCGAAACAAGGGGCGGCCCAGGGACTCTTCCAGCCGCTTGATTTGCCGGCTGATGGCGCTCTGGGTCAGGCTGAGTTCATTGGCCGCGTGGGTGAAGCTCTGACTGCGGGCCGCCGCTTCGAAGGCCTGCAGGCAGTTAAGGGGAGGTAGGGGCTTGATCCGTTCGGACATATAAGCTTCCTGCGGCTGTCCTGTACTGATAAACCCTTACCTTACTCCGAGCGGGTGGTCCAAGGCTACTGCGCTACCCTGGGAATACGGCTATCCCAGCATTTTTCGTGACATTGCTCCCCGTTCAACCAGGCGACCTGTTTGCCGGTCAGATAGAAGTGATGCGCGTCGCAGGACAGCCGCAGCTCGCTTTCCACCCGGACCTCCCAGTCGTCCCGGCCTACCCGGTACAGCCAGCGGATATCGGCCTTGGAGGCATCGGGATCATAAGGCCGGGTGCGGTACTCTTCGGTGGCCTGCTGCTCCACCCAGAGGCCGTGGTCGAGGAAACGATAGGCGCCCATGTCGTCCTCGACCCGCACGCAGACCTCGCCGCTGGTGACATCTTCGCTGATGGTGCGTCTGGGGCAGGCCTCGCGCAGGAACTCCATGGCCACCGGGGTGGCCGCTTCCGGCGGCTGAAAGGGATTGTCGATGGTTTCGCCCTGGAATACCGGCAACTCCAGGCGTTGCAGGCCGGGTATCAGGCTCAGGGTGGTGAGCCTGGGGCTGGGCCAGAGCAGGGGGAAGTGGGCGGTGGCGATGGCGATGCGCAGCCGATGGCCGGCCGGCACCCGGTAGCCGATATTGTCCAGCTCCACCTCGAACGTCATCTCCTCGCCGGGCACCGGTGGTTCGAGCTTGCCCGGGTCGTTGCGCAATGCCAGGTTCAAGGTGCCGTAGCTGACCAGGGTGGTGCGCCCGTCCGGGGCTACATCGTTAAGGCGCACAGTGACCTGGCCGCAGTCCTGATCCACCTTGCCCCTGAGCGAGACCCTGGGGTTGCCCAGCAGCGCCAGGGGCGCGCTCAGCGGCGCGCTGTCGAAGCACAGGGACTGGGCATCGTCACGGCGCTGATCGGTGGGGAAGTCGGGACCGAACCAGATGGCACAGTATTCGCCACCATGAACCCCGGTGGTGAGCGGGGAGCAGACGGCTGCGGTCCGGGTCAGTGAGTGCTCGCCGGGCTGCAGGCCGCCGTCGGCCAGGCTGAAGACCTGTCGTTCAACCTGGCTGGCGGGCCAGCCGTCGGTCTGCACCCAGTCGCCGGGCCGGTGGGCGCTCATGGCGGAGGGGGGTTGGGCATCCTGCAGGTAGAAGGTGCATGCGGGCTCGTCCATGATGCCGGTATCTATGCCCTTCAGCCAGTGATCCCACCAGCGCAGGGCCTCCTGCAGGAAGCCGATGGCCGGATCCGGAATGGCGAAGTGGGGATACTTGTGGATCCAGGGACCGATCAGCGTCTTCTTCGGACACTTGAGTCGCTCCATCATCCGTACCGGGGTGTTGCGATAGGCATCACCCCAGCCACCGATGCAGTATACGGCGGCCTCGATATCCCCGTAGTTTTCACAGATGGAGCCATGGGCCCAGTAGTCGTCCCTGAGCGAGTGCTGTAACCAGTTTTCCGCCAGCAGCGGCATGTTTTCCAGCCGGTGTTTCCACATGGACTGCCAGGCATCACCCACCAGCCGGGGATCCGGCACGGCGGCGGAGAAGCTCAGCATGGTGGCGGCCCAGCCCAGGTTTTCCAGCAGCAGGTTGCCGCCCTTGTAATGGATATCGTCCGCATAGCGATCGTCGGTGGAGCAGAGGGTGATGATGGCTTTCAGCGCCTTGGGTTTGCGCGCCGCCACCTGCAGGCCGTTAAAGCCGCCCCAGGAGATGCCCATCATGCCGATGTTGCCGTCGCACCAGGGCTGCCGGCACAGCCAGTCGATCACCTCCAGGGCATCGTCCTGCTCCTGTCGCAGGTATTCATCCAGCATCAGGCCGTCGGACTCGCCGTTGCCGCGGATGTCCACCCGCACACAGGCATAACCATGACCCGCCAGATAGGGGTGGGTCAGGGCGTCGCGCACCGCCGTGCCGTCCAGCTTGCGGTAAGGCAGGTATTCCAGGATGGCGGGTACCGGCTGCTGCTCGGCGTCGGCGGGCAGCCAGATGCGGGCCGCCAGGCGGGTACCATCCTTGAGGGGGATCAGCAAATGTTCTATTTCTCGCACCTGGCGGGGAAACTCACGCTTGATCTGCATTGGCCGGTGCTCCTTCAAAAGAGTGTGAGGGTGAGTGCGGGTCGGCGGCCAGGGCAGCGGCGCTGTCCGGCTCCAGCAGGCTCGGGTTGGAGAGCCAGCGCCACAGGGAGGCGCTGGCCAGCAGGATGATGAACATGGCGGGCAGGCCACCCAGGTTGGATAGCATCTTGACGCCGTCCAAGCCGACAAAGGACACCATGATCCAGGACACCACCCCGATAATGGAGCCCCACAATACCTTCATCGGCAGGCCGGTATTAAGGTCGCTGTCGGCGGTCAGGCCCCGGGTGCAGAGGCTGCCGATGGCGTCGGTATTGGAGTCGGCGGCGGTTACATAAGAGATGTAGGCGATAAACAGCAGCAGGATAATCATCAGCTGGCTGCCCGGCAGCTGCTCGAACAACCGATACAGCACATGTTCCACCCCCTGGTTATTGAGCACATCGTTCAGCCCCGCTGCCTGGTGCATTTCCAGGTAGATGGCGGCACCGGAGAAGATGCAGATCCAGGCGATGGCGAACAGGGAAGGAAACAGCAGGTTGATGCGGATGAACTCGCGCACCGTATAGCCGCGGGCGATCTTGCCGAGGAACAGGGCGCTGATGGGCGCCCAGGCAAACCAGACCGCCCAGTAGAAGATGGTCCACCACTGGGGCCATTGATCGCCGGCGGCGGAACCGCTGAACAGGCTGCGGCTGAAGAAGTTGTCCAGATAGAGGCCGAGCGACTCGGCGCCCAGGGAGATCATGAAGACGCTGGGGCCGAAGGCAAAGACGAACAGGCCGAGGAACAGCAGCAGCCAGGCGTTGAGCGCCGACAGCCGGGCGATACCCTTCTTCAGGCCGCTGGCGGCGGACAGCACGAAGGTGAGCACGATGACGGTGATGATGATGCCGAGGCGCAGCGGGCTGGTATCGCCGCCCAGATACTGGCCCATGCCGCCGGCCAGGGTCAGGGCACCGGTGCCCAGGGAGGATGCCATGCCGGCCACCAGGGCGTAGAGGGCGATGGCGTCAATCAGGCCGCCGAAGCGGCGGGTATTGCGGGCGCCCAGCACCGGCTCCAGTATGCTGCCGATGGAAAAACGCTTGCGCTGGTTATAGAAAGCCAGGGCGAACACCAGCGAGGGGATGGTGTAGATGGCGTAGGGGGTGAAGGACCAGTGCAGGAACATGGTCGATACCGCGAACAGGGCGGCATCGGCGGAGCCGGGCTCCAGGCCGGCGCTTGCGGGCGGTCCGTACAGATGGTACAGGGGTTCGGCCGTGGTCCAGAACAACACCCCCACCGCCAGGGTGGTGCACAGGGTGATGGAAAACCAGCGCAGCTTGGACAGCAGGGGCTGGGCTTTATCCCCGCCGATGCGGATCTTGCCCAGGGGGGAAAAATAAACGACCACCGCCAGCACCAGCAGATAGAGGCTGCCGATATTAAACAGCCAGGAAAAGTTTTGCAGTATGGCACTGTTCAATGCTTTGGTGGTGGCCAGGAAGGTATCCAGGTCCAGGTAACTGGTCACCAGGGCGGCCAGCAGCAGCAGGAAGGTGGGCCAGAACACCAGGGGCCTCAGGTTGGTAGACAACATCAACATCACTCCGTGACAGTTTTCGATAGATCCTCGGTTGCCGCGGCCGTGGGAGACAGCTTGGTGGCAACCCAGCATGACATGCTGCGAGTCTGGCGAGTGGCGAGGAGCCGCTCAATCAATTTCTGGGTATGGGGTCATGCCGCAGGATCATGACTGGGTGCCGGATCCGTCACCGGGCCCGGGATCCTGGCACGTCTTGGGTGTGGGTAGCTTGTTTATAAAACAGCGGATCCTGTGCATTAGGTTGTGATGATCTTGGATAAGTCAAGGATCATATTTTCCAAGATCGGCATGATCCGGCTAGAGATCCCCCCCCCGGCTAAGTAGAATAACCCCCCCTTGAGCAGATCCCTTTAATCGCAGGAGTTTAGATGAGCGCTATGCTTTGGCAGCAGTGTCTTGCCCGGCTACAAGATGAATTGCCTTCGGCGGAATTCAGTATGTGGATCCGGCCACTGCAGGCTGAGTTGGGCGACAACACCCTGACCCTGCGTGCCCCCAACCGCTTCGTGCTGGATTGGGTGCGTGATAAGTACCTGATGCGGATCAACGGCTTGCTGGGCGAGTTTTGCGGCAGCAACTGTCCCGTGCTCAAGTTTGACGTGGGCAACAAGCCGGCGCAGGTGAACCTGATGGCCAACAGCAAGCCCCAGGCAAAGGTGCAGATGGCACCGTCCTGGACGGAGCAGGCCGAAGACAAGCCGCAGATCAACCACAAGAGCAACATGAATCCCAACTATACCTTCGACAACTTCGTCGAGGGTAAGTCTAACCAGCTGGCCCGGGCGGCGGCCCGCCAGGTGGCGGACAATCCGGGCGGCGCCTACAATCCGCTGTTTTTATACGGCGGTACCGGCCTGGGCAAGACCCATTTGCTGCATGCGGTGGGCAACGGCATCCGTGCCCGCAAGACCAACGCCAAGGTTATCTACATGCATTCCGAGCGTTTCGTGCAGGATATGGTGAAGGCGCTGCAGAATAATGCCATCGAAGAGTTCAAGCGCTACTACCGCAGCGTCGATGCCCTGTTGATCGACGATATCCAGTTCTTCGCCAACAAGGAGCGTTCCCAGGAGGAGTTCTTCCACACCTTCAATGCGCTGCTTGAAGGCAACCAGCAGATCATCCTGACCTCGGATCGTTACCCGAAAGAGATCAACGGGGTGGAGGACAGGCTCAAGTCCCGCTTCGGCTGGGGTCTGACGGTGGCGATAGAGCCGCCCGAGCTGGAAACCCGGGTCGCCATCCTGATGCGCAAGGCGGCGGAAAACAACATGCACCTGCCCGACGAGGTGGCGTTCTTTATCGCCAAGCGGCTGCGCTCCAATGTACGCGAACTGGAAGGCGCGCTGAACCGGGTGATAGCGAACGCCAACTTCACCGGCCGGGCCATCAACATCGACTTCGTGCGCGAGGCGCTGCGCGATCTGCTGGCGCTGCAGGAAAAGCTGGTGACCATCGACAACATCCAGAAGACGGTCGCCGAATATTACAAGATCAAGGTGGCGGACCTGTTGTCCAAGCGCCGTTCCCGTTCGGTGGCGCGTCCGCGCCAGCTGGCGATGGCCCTGGCCAAGGAGCTGACCAACCATTCGCTGCCCGAGATCGGCGACGCCTTCGGCGGCCGGGATCACACCACGGTGCTGCACGCCTGCCGAAAAATTGGGCAGTTGCGCGAAGAGAGTCATGATATAAAGGAAGATTATTCCAATCTCATCCGTACCCTTTCTTCCTGATTCGGAGAACACCATGCAGTTTACCCTCAGTCGTGAAGCGCTCCTGCGTCCCCTGCAGCTGGTATCCGGTGCCCTGGGTGGTCGCCCCAATCTGCCCATTCTCAACAATATTCTGCTGAACGTGAGTAACGACTCACTGTCATTGACCGGCACCGATACCGAGGTGGAGATGGTGGCCCTGGTCGGCCTGGAAGGGCCGGTGACCGAAGGCCGCACCACCGTGCCGGCACGCAAACTGCTGGATATCTGCCGGGGCCTGCCCGACGGCGCCGAGCTGAGCTTCACCCAGGATGCGGATCGCCTGTTGCTGCGCTCCGGTCGCAGCCGCTTCAACTTGTCCACCCTGCCGGCGGAAGACTTTCCCAATATCGAGGACTGGAACTCGGAGCTGGAGTTCGATATCAACCAGCAGGCGCTGAAGAAGCTGATCGAGTCGACCCAGTTTTCCATGGCGATCCAGGATGTACGTTACTACCTGAACGGCATGCTGTTCGAGACCGAAGGCCAGTGGTTGCGTACCGTGGCCACCGACGGCCACCGGCTGGCCACCTGCCAGCGCCAGCTGCTGGCGGACGAATTGCCCGCCCAGCAGGTGATAGTGCCGCGCAAGGGGGTGCTGGAGCTGGTCAAGCTGCTCGACCACGAGGAGCAGGACGTGCGTCTGCAGATCGGCAAGAGCAACCTGCGTGCCGTAACCTCCGGCTTTATCTTTACCTCCAAGCTGGTGGACGGCCGGTTCCCCGACTATCGCCGGGTGCTGCCCCGCAACAGCGACAAGACCCTGATCTGCAGCCGGGAAGAGCTGAAGCAGGCGTTTTCCCGGGCGGCGATCCTGTCCAATGAAAAATTCCGCGGCGTGCGCCTGTACCTGCAGGAGCAGACCCTGAAGATCACCGCCAACAACCCCGAGCAGGAAGAGGCGGAAGAGATGCTGGACGTGGATTACCAGGGCGGCGAGCTGGAAATCGGCTTCAACGTCTCCTACGTGCTGGATATACTGGGTACCCTGAAGTCGGAGCAGGTGAAGATCAGCCTGAAAGACGCCAGCAGCAGCGGCCTGATCGAGGCGGAAGACAATGGCGATGCGCTCTATGTGGTGATGCCGATGCGGCTGTAAGCATGAGCCTGGTCAACCTGCAGCTCAAGGATTTTCGCAATATCCGCCATGCCCGCCTGACCCCATCTCCCGGCCTCAACCTGTTGGTGGGGGCCAACGGCAGCGGCAAGACCAGCATCCTCGAAGCCATTCACTATCTGGGCTTCGGCCGCTCCTTCCGCACCCATCTGACCAGCCGGGTGATAGCTCAGGGCGAGCAGGCCTTCACGCTGTTCGCCCGCCTGCAGCGGGGGACGGACGGCCTGGCGGTCGGCCTGAGCAAGACCCGCGGCGGCGATACCCGGCTCAAGGTCGGCGGCAGGGCGGCCGAGCGGCTGGCGGAGCTGGCGGATATTCTGCCCATTCAGTTGATCCATCCGGAAGGGTATAATCTGCTCACCGGCGGTCCCAAGCTGCGGCGCGCCTATCTGGATTGGGGGCTGTTCTATTCGACGCCCGAGTTTTTTCCGGTGTGGGGCGCCTTTCGCCGCATCCTGAAACAGCGCAATGCCCTGTTGCGACAACAGCGGCCCTATCGGGAGCTGGCGTACTGGGATCAGCAGCTGGTGCAGCAGGGGGAATGGCTGAGCCGGTTACGGCAGCAGTACTGCGCCGTGATCAGCCCGCTGATTACGGAGATGGCGGCGGACTTTCTGCCCGAATACGCGTTCACCTTCGATTTTTTTCGCGGCTGGGATCGCCAGAGTGAGCTGGCCCAGTTGCTGGAGCAGGGAATAGAGCGGGATCTGGCGGCGGGATATACGCAGACGGGGCCGCACAAGGCGGAGCTGAGGATCAAGGCCCGGGGCATGCCGGTACAGGATTTGTTGTCCCGCGGTCAGTTGAAATTGCTGGTCTGTGCCATGCGCCTGGCCCAGGGCCTGTACTTGAAGAAGCAGTCGGGCAAGGACTGTATTTTTCTGATAGATGACTTTGCTTCTGAACTCGATGACGAGAAACGCAACCGGCTGGCCAACCGGCTCAACGAGCTCGGTGCCCAGGTGTTTATTTCCGCCATCGACGTTGCTCAGCTAAGCCAGATGATAACACGGGATAACAGTAAGCTGTTTCATGTGAAACAGGGTGAAATCACCGAAACCCAGGAGTGCGAGTAAGCCAATGAGTGAACACACCTATGACTCTTCGAGTATTAAAGTATTAAAGGGTCTGGACGCAGTCCGCAAACGTCCGGGCATGTACATAGGCGATACGGATGACGGCACTGGTCTGCACCATATGGTGTTTGAGGTGGTGGACAACTCGATCGACGAAGCCCTCGCCGGCCACTGTAAAGATATTATCGTCACCATCCATGCCGACGGTTCCGTCTCCGTTTCCGACGACGGCCGGGGCATTCCGGTCGATATACACGAAGAAGAAGGCCGCTCCGCCGCCGAGGTGATCCTCACCGTACTGCACGCCGGCGGCAAGTTCGACGACAACTCTTACAAGGTATCCGGCGGCCTGCACGGGGTGGGGGTGTCGGTGGTCAACGCCCTGTCGGAAACCCTGCAGCTGACCGTCTGGCGCAATGGCAAGGTCCATGAGCAGACCTATCGTCACGGCGAGCCCCAGGCCCCCCTGGCGGCGGTGGGTGAAACCGCCAAGTCCGGTACCCTGATCCGCTTCTGGCCCAGCCATGAAACCTTTACCGATACCGATTTTCATTACGACATCCTGGCCAAGCGGCTGCGCGAGCTGTCGTTCCTGAACTCGGGCGTGTCTATCCGGCTGATAGACGAGCGAGACAACAAGGAAACCCACTTCCAGTACGAAGGGGGCATCCAGGCGTTTGTCGAGTACCTCAACCGCAACAAGACCCCGATCCACCCCAAGGCGTTCCATTTCGCCGCCGAGCGGGAAGACGGCATAGCGGTGGAAGTGTCCATGCAGTGGAACGATTCTTACCAGGAAAACATCTTCTGCTTTACCAACAACATTCCCCAGCGGGACGGCGGGACCCACCTGGCCGGCTTCCGCGCCGCCCTGACCCGTACCCTGAACACCTTTATGGACAAGGAAGGCTTCAGCAAGAAGGCCAAGACCTCGGCCTCCGGTGACGATGCCCGGGAAGGCCTGACCGCGGTGATCTCGGTCAAGGTGCCCGATCCCAAGTTCTCGTCCCAGACCAAGGACAAGCTGGTCTCTTCCGAGGTGAAAACCGCCGTCGAGCAGGCCATGGCCGAGCGGTTGAACGAGTTCCTGCTGGAAAACCCGGGTGATGCCAAGATCGTGGTCAACAAGATCATCGATGCGGCCCGGGCCCGGGAAGCGGCGCGCAAGGCGCGGGAAATGACCCGTCGCAAGGGCGCCCTGGACCTGGCCGGCCTGCCCGGCAAGCTGGCGGATTGCCAGGAAAAAGATCCGGCCCTGTCCGAACTCTACATAGTGGAGGGTGACTCGGCGGGCGGCTCCGCCAAGCAGGGACGCAACCGCAAGAACCAGGCGATATTGCCGCTCAAGGGCAAGATCCTCAACGTGGAGAAGGCCCGCTTCGACAAGATGCTGTCCTCCCAGGAGGTGGCGACCCTGATCACCGCCCTGGGCTGCGGCATCGGCCGGGATGAATACAACCCGGACAAGATGCGTTACCACTACATCATCATCATGACCGATGCGGATGTGGATGGTGCCCATATCCGTACCTTGCTGCTGACCTTCTTCTACCGGCAGATGCCGGAAATCATCGAGCGGGGCTATGTCTATATCGCCCAGCCGCCCCTGTACAAGGTGAAAAAGGGCAAGCAGGAGCAGTACCTGAAGGACGAAGAGGCCATGCTGCAGTACCAGACCAGCCTGGCGCTGGATGGTGCCACCCTGCATGTCAACGAGTCGGCGCCGGCCATCGGTGGCGAGCACCTGGAAAAGCTGGTCAACGATTACCGCAAGGTGCAGATGCTGATCTCCCGGCTGTCCCGCCGGGCGCCCGAGCTGGTGCTCAATGAGCTGATCTACCAGCCGGAGCTGACCCTGGATGCGCTCAATGACGAGGCTCAGGTCAAGGCCTGGGTGGCGGAAATCAACCGGTCGCTGGAAGAAAACAACAGCAACGGCACCCAGTACAGCCTGGATTACAGCTTCTTCGAAGAGCGCAACTGGTACCTACCCAAGGTGAAGGTGCGCCAGCACGGCATAGAGCGGGAATTCCCGATCAGCTATGACTTCTTCGCCTCCGGTGAGTACCGCAGCATAGTGGCCCTGGGCAAGGGCATCGCCAACCTGATCGAGGACGGCGGCTATGTCAAACGGGGCGACAAGACCAAACCGATCGGCAGCTTTGTCGAAGGCCTGGAATGGCTGATGGTCGAGAGCAAGCGCGGCCTCTATGTACAGCGCTACAAGGGGCTGGGCGAAATGAACCCGGATCAGTTGTGGGAAACCACTATGGATCCCGGCACCCGTCGCATGCTGCAGGTGACTATAGAGGATGCAGTCGCCGCCGACGAGCTGTTCTCGACCCTGATGGGCGACCATGTGGAACCCCGTCGTGAGTTTATCGAGACCAATGCCCTGAAAGTGGCCAACCTGGATATCTGATCAGGGTTGAGCCCAAGCTGTCGTTATGCCGTCCTCAGGGGCGGCATTTTTTTATGGTGTGCAGGCGTGAGGATGACCCTGCCGCTTCATCCCTGAAACGGAAGGTCGGTTGAGGTAATCCCTTTTCCTGACATCGATGAATTGACCGGTGGCTTGCTCCCGGAGAGGCTTTTTTTTGTGCCGCTTTCAGGTACCCTGTGCGGCCATTGTTGGAGAGCGAAGGCCATCAGCCCTATGAATGCATTATCGCCGCGCGCCGTCTGGGAGCTGGCCATTAATGAGCAAGGATTCAGTCCAGACCCTGGCCAGCAGCAGGCGGTCGAGCTGCTGGAACGCTGCCATCAGGCGCTGCACCGGGCCGACGAACACGGGGGGCCGGTACCGGGGGTCTACCTCTGGGGTCCGGTGGGCCGGGGCAAGACCTGGCTGATGGACTGCTTCTACCAGGGCCTGGCCCTGCCGTGCCGCCGCCAGCATTTCCATCATTTCATGCGCTGGGTGCACCGGCGCCTGTTTCAGCTGACCGGCACCCCGGATCCGCTGCAGGCGCTGGCCCGGGGGCTGGCCCGGGACGTGCGGGTGCTGTGCCTGGATGAACTGTTCGTCAGCGATATCGGCGACGCCATGCTCCTCGGCCGGCTGCTGCGGCTGATCTTCGAGCAGGGCACGGTGCTGGTGGTGACTTCCAATCAGCCACCCGATCAGCTTTATGCCAACGGCTTCAACCGGGACAGGTTTGCCCCGGCGGTGGCCGCCATACTGTCTGCCATGCAGGTCGCCGCCGTGGACGGCGGACAGGATCACCGGCTGCACCCGGGGGCAGAGAGGCAGCGCTACTGGGTCAATGAATCCGCACAATCGAGTGCCTTGGCGGCGGAATTTGCCCGGCTCAGCGCCGGTGATGACGACACCACCCGGCCCTTTACCCTGGGGCACCGGGAAGTGCTCGTGGTGCGGCGCAGCGAACGGGTGCTCTGGTGCCGCTACCATCAGCTCTGCGAGCAGCCGTTGGCGGCCATGGACTTTATCGAACTCTGTGACCGCTACGCCCATATCCTGCTGAGCGGGCTGCCCTGCCTGAGCGAGGGGGCTAAGGGACGGGATATCGCCCGTGGCACCGAAGACGGCGTCGGGCTGATTGCCGCCGGCGAGCGCCGGCTGCCGGTGTTGTCCCGGCAGGATGACGGCGTGCGCCGGTTCATCGCCCTGGTCGATGAATGCTACGACAGGGGGATACCCCTGTATCTGGAAGCCCGGGTACCGCTTGCCCGACTCTATGGTGGGGGCTATCTCTCGTTTCCTTTCCGGCGTACCCTGAGCCGGTTGCGGGAAATGCAGCTGGCCCGTTTCGGCCCTCGATAATAGTCGGGGCCGGCTCGGGAACAGCCAGGCAGGCCGGTGTCCAGGACCTGCCACGAGGTGATACTGCGATAGTTTTATAACCAATATCGCGGTGTTACAATGCGCGCGTCGCCAAGCCGATAATCATTCGGTTCACTTCTTCCAACACGAATTTTCCCATCATGACTTCATCATTCCCCCTCGGCATCCGGCATTTATGGGATGAACTGCAGCTGCTGCAGAGCTCCGGGCTGTACTGGGTCCATGCGGATCTGCAGGTCGATGCGCTGTCACTGTGCCGGCAGGCGATCGGCAGCCAGCCGGCCAGCACCAAGGCGGCGCTGATCTGCGCCGGCGGTGCCCCGGCAGAGATAGTCGAGGGGCTGGGTGATCGCGGGCCGCAGACCTTGCCGCTGTTTTCATTGCCGGCAAGCTGGCGGGCCTTGCTGCAGTTGCGCGAAGATCTGATGCGCGGCCTCAAGCCCCGTGGTCGTTTGCTGTTGTTGTATGTTCCCGCCCGGCCCTGGCAAGAGGCCATTGAGCGGGCGGCGCTACATGACTGGCTGTCGGGGATGAGCCGCTGGTTGCGCGAACAGGACTGCACCCTGCTGATTGTCACTCATGGCTCGGGCGGAGGGTCACTGCATGTCGCATTGCTGGCCGAACATCGAACCCTCTGGGGCCTGGCTCGGCTGCGCTGGCTGCAGGACAAACATCCGTATCAGGTGGCGTTCTGGTTTAACCATGGCGGCGTCAGCGCCAGTCAGCAGCTCGAGCTGGTCCCGGGAGAAAACGGCTGGCAGGTCCGGGAAGACAGCCGGCAGCAACCCCAGCCCCGCAATGACGAACACCTGGTCCTGTGCCAGCAAGACATACTGGAGGGCGCCCCGGCGCTGTCGGTACACTGGCGCCTGTTTGACAGCAACCAGGCGCTGGCCGGGGCGGGGCAGCAGGCACAGGCGGCCACCCTGGTATTCGCGCTGCTGAACAGCCGGCACATAGAGACACTGGCCCGGGAAATACATCGATTGCGCTGCCTGCGGGGCAAGGGGATTAAGCTGGTAATACGGGAAATGTCGGCCAGCCTGCGTAACGCCGATGAACGCTTGCTGCTGGCCTGTGGCGCCAACCTTGTGGTACCGCACCAGGTTCCCCTGTCTCGTTTCCTGCTCCTGCTGGAAGGGGTCCAGGGGCAGGACTATGTGCGTCATGTGCCCTCGGATGTCGGTACCTTGCTGGATGCCAAGCGGCCGCTGCGACTGAAAGGGGTGATCGGTCAGGAGCGTTTCTGCTCCAGCCTGATCGAGCTGATGGATCATCCGCTGCTGCCGGAAGACGGCAAGGGCGTGCTGGTTGCCCTGCAGCCGGTGCCCGGACTGAGGGCGGCACAGTCCCTGACCCTGTGTCGTATACACAGGGAGGGCGATCTGGCCACGGTTGTCGACGACTGCCTGTTCCTATTTCTTTTTTCCTGTGTTATCAATGATCTGGATGTGGCCTTGGAGCATATTTTCCGACTACCAGTGGCCGGCCTGTTCCGTCGGCGGAGGGGATGGCATCAGGATCTCCAGATCCTGGACGAGTTACAGAAAATACGGCGGCGACAGCCGACGGAATGGTTGCCGATCCAGGCCGGCGCCGGAGGAGAGTTAGTGTCGTCGAGTTCCTCGACCGGCCCGTCCCGGCGCCGGCCCCAGGCCATCCGCTTGCCGGTCTTTCGGGAGGAATAGCCATGCGTATTAGTGATATCGTGGGAGTTTTCCTGTTGTGCGCGGCCGTCATGTTGCCATTGGGCTACTGCCTGTGTGGCTGGCTGCCCCGTTTCCGGCAGTGGCTGCGCGCCTTGCTGTTGTCACCGCGCTATCTGAAATCCGAAGGGATCCGCCAGCGCAAAACGTCCACCCCGACAGAGCCGGAACATGACCCAAAACATTAACCATGGCGCCCGCTCTCCGTCATCCCTGCCCCTCCTGGGGCAACACTGGCGTGGTCTGGGCGGCTGGAATTATTATTTCCTGCTGAAATTCGGCCTGCTGTGGTACGGCTATCTGAATTTTCATCCGCTGGCCAACCTGGTACTGGCGGCATTCCTGCTGTTGCCGATCCCGGGGAGTAGGCTGCATCGGCTGCGCCACTGGCTGGCGGTGCCGTTCGGCCTGGGGCTGTTTTATCATGATACCTGGCTGCCCGGTGTCGATAGCCTGCTCAGCCAGGGTGATCAGCTGGCGGGGTTGAGCGCAGCGTATCTGCTGGAGCTGGTGTTGCGCTTTATCAACTTGCAGATGCTGGGGACGGCCTTCGTGTTGTGGGTGGCCTACCTGTTCCTGGCCCAGTGGCTCCGTTTCACGGTATTGGTGGTGGCGGCCCTGGGTTGGCTCAATGTGCTTAATGTTTCCGGCCCGGCGGTGAATCTGTTACCCATGACGGCTCCGCCGCTGGCAGAACGTCAGCCCGATGGGCCGGCGGCCGTACCGGCCAGGGTGCCGTCGGTCGAGACTCCGGCCACCAATCAGAATCTGAATGCCGCTCTTGATGCCTTTTATCAGCAGGAGCGGCAACGGCGGACCGAGTTTCCAAGTTCGCTCCCCGCCGATGCGGTGCCCTTCGATCTGCTGGTGATCAATGTCTGCTCGCTGTCCTGGTCAGATCTCGAGGCCGTCGAGCTGGCCTCGCACCCGTTATGGCAGCGGTTTGACATCCGCTTCCAGGACTTTAACTCGGCGACTTCCTACAGTGGTCCGGCCGGGATCCGCCTGCTGCGCGCCAGCTGTGGCCAGAGTCCTCAACAAGAGCTGTATCAGCCGGCGGATCCCCGCTGTTATCTGTTCGACAACCTGGCGCAACTGGGTTTCAGCACCCGGCTGGGCATGGATCATAGCGGTGACTTCGGCGGCTACCTGGCCGAGCTGCGCCGCCACGGCAACCTGCAGGCGCCGCTGATGTCACAGCAGGGCATGTCCCGGTCGCTGGTCTCGTTTGACGGCGAGCCTGTGCTGAATGATGCACAGCTGTTCAGTCGCTGGCTCTCCCAGCAACAGGGCGCCGGCGATACCCGCAGCGCCACTTTCTTCAATCTGATCCCGCTGCATGATGGCAATCGCCTGCCCGGGCAAAACGAAACCGCCCCCTATCGGGCCCGTGCCCGTACCCTGTTCGATCAGCTGGACGCCTTCTTCGATCAACTGGCGCAATCCGGCCGCAGGCTGATGGTGGTGGTCGTGCCCGAGCATGGGGCCGGGCTGGTTGGCGACAAGGTACAACTGTCCGGCCTGCGTGATATTCCCAGCCCGTCCATGACCCGGGTCCCGGTCGGCATCAAGCTGTTCGGCACGCAGGCGCCGCACCAGGGGCAGGTGCTCGAGATCAAGGCCCCAAGCAGCTATCTGGCGCTCTCCGAGCTGATCGCCCGGCTGGTGGATGGCAAGGTATTCGGGGCGAGCGATATCGACTGGCAGGCCCTGGTCCAGGGGCTGCCGCAAACGACAGCGGTGTCGGAAAATGATAATGCGGTGGTGATGGAGTTTCAGGGCAACAGCCATATCCGCCTCAACGAGGGCGACTGGGTGCCCTATCCCCGATGATATCGGCTGATGTATCAAAGAGTTGCGAGTGGCAGCATGAAGCATAAAAACCATGATTACGATGGCCTGCACTGGGCAGAAAACACCCAGGATGATCTCGGCGCATTGAGCCGGCTCGTGTCGTTGCCGGCGCTGGGATATCAGGATATCGGCCGGCAGCAGCAGCTGGCCGCCATTGTCGAACGCTGGCCCTTGCTGGAGGAGTTGTCCCTGGCGCCGGATGCCGAGGACGCATGCCGGTAATCGCTTTGCAGGGGATCCGCGGCGGTGTGGGCACCACCTCCATCACGGCGGGCCTGGCCTGGGCCTTGCACCGACTGGGCGAGCGGGTGCTGGCCATCGACTTTTCGCCGGACAACCAGCTGTGCCTGCATTTCAACACCCCGCTTTCACTGACGGCGGGCTGGGCCCGGGCGGAGCTGGATGAGCGGCCCTGGCACCAGGACGCGCTGCGCTACGCGGACGGGCTGGATTTCTTGCCCTTCGGGAAGCTGTCGGTGGCCGAGTGTTCTCGCTGGCTGGCACGGCATCAGCAAGCGCCCGGACGCTGGCCGCAATACCTGACCCAGCTGCGCGACAGCGGCGATTATAACTGGCTGCTGCTGGATCTGCCCGCCGCCGGGCCGGCCTGTATCGAGCAGTGGCGGGCGGCGGCCGATGCGCAGCTCTGCGTGCTGACGGCGGATGCCAACAACCATATCCGCCTGCACCAGCAGTCGCTGCCGCCGGGGGCCCGGCTGCTGCTCAACCAGTTTTCCGCCGACAGTCGCCTGCAGCAGGATCTGCAGCAAAACTGGCGGCAACACCTGGATACCTTGCTGCCGCTGTCGATCCATCGGGATGAAGCTATGGCCGAGGCGCTGGCCGTCAAGCAGCCGGTGGGAGAATACAGTGCCGTCAGCCTGGCCGCGGACGAGCTCAATATCCTCGCCGGCTGGTGCCTGGCCCATGTGACCGGGTCGCGTCCATGAACTGGTTGATGGGGCCGCTACTCAGTCAGGGGCTGCGGGCACTGGGGCTGCGCTATCGGGGTTACCGCAGCCAGGGCAGCTCGGTGCCGGCCGCCGGCCTGTGCTGTGCCGGCCTGCTCCTGGCCTGGTCCCTGTTTCGGCTGGAATCGCCCGGCTGGCAGGCGCTGCGCACCCGGCACGGCTACTGGTTTCCCCATCTCGCTCCGGAGCGTCCCCGGTCGGGTGACGGCCTGCGTTACCTGCTGCAGGCAGGCTGGTTATTGCTGACCCGTCCCGCCGGACAAAGGCAGCCGATATGGCCGGCCCGTTGGCGCGATGCCGGTAGCCGGCGGCGACGTTCGGCGAGCGTGGCGGACAGGCAGGAGAGCGAGACCGCCTCCCCATCCTCTCCCCGAGGGCTCCGTCGCATCGGGCGGATGCTGATGGTGCTGGTTTCGGTGCTGCTGGCCCTGCTGTGTATATCACAACCCTTTGATCTGCAGACCCAACTGGTGTTTGTGATGGTGCTGTGGGCGATGGCCATGGCGGTGCGCCGGCTGCCCGGGCGGTTTGCGGCGCTGCTGATGATCATGCTGTCGCTGCTGGTGTCCTGTCGTTACCTGTGGTGGCGCTATACCTCGACCCTGAACTGGGACGATCCGCTCAGCCTGCTCTTCGGCCTGTTGTTGCTGGCGGCGGAGACCTACGCCTGGCTGGTGCTGGTGCTGGGCTATTTCCAGTCGCTCTGGCCCTTGCATCGCCAGCCGACGCCGCTGACGGCGGCGCCGGCCGACTGGCCGGTCATCGATATCATGGTACCCACCTACAATGAACCGTTAAGCGTGGTCAAGCCGACCATCTATGCGGCCCTGGGCATCGACTGGCCGAAGGACAAGCTCAATATCTATCTGCTCGATGACGGTGACCGGGCCACGTTCCGGGAGTTCGCCGCGGAGGCGGGGGTGCGCTATATCGCCCGGCCGACCCATGAACATGCCAAGGCCGGCAACCTGAATTATGCCCTGCGGCAGGCAGAGGGCGAATTTGTCGCCATCTTCGACTGTGATCATGTGCCGACCCGCACCTTCCTGCAGCTGACCATGGGCTGGTTTTTCAAGGATAAAAAGCTGGCCATGCTGCAGACGCCGCACCATTTTTTCTCGCCGGATCCGTTCGAACGCAATCTGGGGCGCTTCGGCCAGACCCCGAACGAAGGGTCACTCTTCTACGGCCTGCTGCAGGATGGCAATGACATGTGGGATGCCACCTTCTTCTGTGGTTCCTGTGCGGTGATCCGCCGCAGCGCCCTGGATGAGGTGGGCGGGATAGCGGTGGAAACCGTGACCGAAGATGCCCATACCTCGCTGCGCCTGCACCGTCTGGGCTACACCTCGGCCTATATCCGTATTCCCCAGGCCGCGGGCCTGGCAACCGAAAGCCTTTCCGCCCATATCGGCCAGCGGATCCGCTGGGCAAGGGGTATGGTGCAGATTTTCCGGTTGGACAATCCGCTGCTGGGCAAGGGACTGAAACTGACCCAGCGGCTCTGTTACGCCAATGCCATGCTGCATTTCCTGTCGGGCATTCCCCGGCTGATCTTCCTGACCGCACCGCTGGCCTTCCTGCTGTTGCACGCTTACATCATCTACGCCCCGGCGCTGGCCATTGCGCTCTACATGCTGCCCCATATGATCCATGCCAACCTGGCCAACTCCAGGATCCAGGGTAAATACCGTTATTCGTTCTGGAGTGAGGTCTACGAAAGCGTGCTGGCCTGGTATATCGCCCGGCCGACCACGGTGGCCCTGTTTAATCCCCATAAGGGCACATTCAATGTCACCGGCAAGGGCGGGCTGGTCGAACAGGCCCATGTGGATTGGGAGATCAGCCGCCCCTACCTGGTGCTGGTGCTGCTCAACCTGTGCGGGCTGATCGCCGGCGGCTGGCGGCTGGCATACGGCGATGCGGATGAGATACCGACGGTGATCCTGAGTCTGGGCTGGGTACTGTTCAATATGCTGATCCTGGGCGGGGCCATCGCGGTGGCGGTGGAAGCCAGGCAGGTACGTCAGGCGCACAGGGTGGATATCGCCCTGCCCGCCGCCGTCAAACGCGCGGACGGTCACCTGTTTCCCTGTACGGTGCGCGATTATTCGGACGGCGGCGTGGGTATCGAACTGCGCCAGGACGGCGTACTACAGGAAGGGGAGCCGATCACCCTGTTGCTCAAGCAGGGTCAGCGGGAGTGCACTTTCCCGGCGACGGTGAGGCGTCGGGTCGGGACCAGGATCGGACTGCAGTTGAGTACCATGACCCGGGAACAGCATATCGCCTTTATCCAGTGTACCTTTGCCCGTGCCGATACCTGGGCCCGCTGGCAGGATGAGTTTGCCCGCGACAAACCGATGGCCAGCCTGAGTGATGTGCTGGCGTTGGGCTGGAACGGATTTCAGAGCCTGCTCGACTATCTGCCGTCGCCGCTGACACGGCTGTCTGCCGGGGTGAGCCGGCTGCTGGCGTGGCTGGCGTCCTTTATTCCGCGCAATCCGGACCAGGACATGCCGTTATCCGGGCCGTCCCGGACCTTTGCTCAACCTTGATGAGGGAATAATGATAAAAATAATCACCTTGTTCATCCTGATGCTAGGAGGCATCGGTGCCCGGGTCCATGGGTCCGAGACGGCGCTTGCCGGGCTGGAACAGGCCCCGACCCGCGATGTCGAGCTCGCCTTCGGGCGGCTGACCCAGTCGAAGGGTAGCCTGCCCCTGCGTGGCAGCAGTCCCGAGGGCCAGGTTGAATTCGGAGTACGCAGCGATGAGGTGGTGTCCAGCGCCACGCTGAACCTGGAGTTTATCCCGTCACCCGCATTGCTGCCGGTCGAGTCCCAGGTAAAGGTGTACCTCAACGATGAAATGATGGGAGTGGTGCCGATTGCACCTGAGCAGCTGGGTAACAAGAGCCGGGTGCAGGTGCCGTTGGATCCCCGCTATATCGGCGACTTCAACCGGGTAAAACTGGGGTTTATCGGTCATTATCAACGCATTTGTGAAAATCCGGTCCACAGCAGCCTGTGGCTGGATGTGGCCAGCAGCAGTTCCTTGTCGCTGCGATATCAGGCGCTGCCGCTGAAGAACGATCTGTCCTATTTTCCCGAGCCGTTTTTCGATGACCGGGATACCCGGCCGCTGACCCTGCCGATGGTGTTTGCCGGCTCTCCGGCGCTGGCCCAGCAAAAAGCGGCGGCGGTGCTGGCGTCCTGGTTCGGCGCCCAGGCCCAGTGGCGCGGCCAGCGGTTTCCGGTGCTGTTCAACCAATTGCCCGAGCGCCATGGCATCGTATTCGCCACCAATGACCAGCGACCGGACTTCCTGCAGGATTATCCCGCCGTTGATGGCCCGACCGTGGAGATGATCAGCCATCCTCAGGATCCCTACGTCAAGCTGTTGCTGGTGCTCGGTCGCGACGACCAGGATCTGGTTACGGCGGTGCAGGGCATAGCCCAGGGCAGCATCCTGTTTCGCGGCCAGAGTGTCACCGTCGCCGATGTCAGGCCACTGGCACCGCGCCAGCCCTATGACGCGCCCAACTGGGTGCGTACCGACCGGCCGGTTGCTTTTGCCGAGCTGCAAAACTATCCCGGGCAATTGCAGTCCAGTGGCATGGAGCCCTCGCCGATGGCGCTGACCCTGAATTTACCGCCGGATCTGTTTATGACCCGCGATCCGGGCATCGCCATGCAGTTGAAATACCGTTATACCTCGCCGAAAACGGACGATGGCTCCCGGCTGGTGGTCAGCCTCAACGATCAATTGTTGCGTACCTACTCGCTTAAGCCAGAGCGGCAGAGCGGCGAGAAGCTGTTGCAGCTGCTGCTGTTGCAGGATGCGTCCGGCGATAACCAGCTCACCATACCGGCCCTCCAGCTCGGTACCAGCAATCAGCTGCGCTTCAACTTTGACTACGCCAACGCCATTCTCGGGGGCACGCCCGAGCGTTGCGAAACCTACCAGCCGATCCCCAATGAGGTGGTGATCGACGGTGATTCCACCATCGATTTTTCCGGTTACCGCCATTTCATTGCCATGCCGGATTTACGTTCCTTTGCCAATGCCGGCTTCCCGTTCAGCCGGCTGGCGGATCTGTCCCAGAGCCTGGCGGTGGTCGGCAAGCATCCGGGGCCGGCACAGCTCAGTGCCCTGCTCAATGCCCTGGGCGCCATCGGGGCGCACACCGGCTATCCGGCGCTGGGGGTGCGCCTCAGCGATGACTGGCAGCAGGAGCAGGACAGGGATCTGGATGTGCTGTTGATCGGTGCCATACCGGCGGAACTGCGCGATGATCGCAACATCCACCTACTGTTCGAGGCCACCCGGAGCTGGGTACAGATGCCGGCCCGCCAGGCATCGCGACCCGAGCTGATGCCGGATAGCGAGGATGACAGGCCGGAGAGCGAAGCGAAAATCGACTCGGATGGACCCATGGCGGCGGTGATCGGCTTCCAGTCCCCCTTTCATGAACAGCGCAGCGTGGTGGCCTTGCTGGCAGATAGCCCCCGGGGTTATCAGCTGCTCAATGAGGCGATCAACGACGGCGGCCAACGTGCCGCCCTGTCTGGCTCGGTGGCGGTGATCCGGGAGTCGGGGATCAACAGCCTGAGGGTCGGCCAGGCCTACTATGTGGGCTATCTGCCCTGGTGGGAGCGGATCTGGTTTTCGCTGGCCCCGCATCCGCTGGTCCTGGCCACGCTGACGGCCCTTAGCGTGCTGCTGATGGTGCTGGTGCTGTGGCGGGTTCTGCGCACCCTGAGTCGCCGCCGGCTGTCGCCGGATGAGCGGGACTAAGCTCATGGGCAGCTTGTATGTGGGGATGCTGAGCCTGTTGTTGCTGTGGTCGGGCAGCCTGTGGGCCGATTGTGACTGGCCTGCTTGGCAGCGGTTCAGGCAGGCCTATATCAGCGAGCAGGGGCGGGTGATCGATCCCGCCGGGGACCGTCAGGTCACCACCTCGGAAGGGCAGAGCTACGGCATGTTTTTCGCCCTGGTGGCCGACGATCGGGACACCTTCGAGCGGTTGCTGCTGTGGACCCAGGACAACCTGGCGGCCGGGGATCTGACGGCACGGCTGCCGGCCTGGCTATGGGGCCGCAATGAACAGCAGCAATGGACGGTGCTCGACCCTAACTCCGCCTCTGATGCGGATCTGTGGCTGGCCTATGACCTGCTGGAAGCCGGCCGCCTGTGGCAGAATCGCCGTTATAGGGTCCTGGGTACCCTGCTGTTGCAGCGCATCGCCCGGGAAGAGGTCGCGGACATTCCCGGCCTGGGCCCGATGTTGCTGCCCGGCAAGGTTGGTTTCGTCGGACAACAGGACTGGACCCTCAATCCCAGCTATCTGCCGCCCCAGCTGCTGGCGCGCTTCGCCGGTTTCGAGGGGCCCTGGCAGGCAATGCGGCGCAGCAATCACCAACTGTTGCTGGAAGCGGCCCCCGCCGGGCTGGTGCCCGACTGGGTGGTCTGGCAGCAACCCCAAGGCGGGTTGCCGGATCCTGAGACGGGCAGTACCGGCAGCTATGATGCGATACGCAGCTATCTGTGGGCCGGCATGCTGGCCGACGAGGATCCTCACAGAGAAGCACTGATAATGCACTTCCAGCCGATGGTCGAACTGACGGCGACGCTGGGCGCGCCGCCGGAACGGGTGGACGCGCTGACAGGTGCGGCCTCGGGTACCGGACCGGTCGGCTTTTCCGCCGCCCTGCTGCCCCTGCTGCGGGGCACGGCCGCGGCCGATGCCCAACGCCGGCGACTGGCCGTGCAGCCCCCCGGAGATCGGGCCTATTACGATGCGGTGCTGACCCTGTTCGGCGAGGGTTGGGATCGGCGGCGATATGCTTTCAATCAGGCGGGTGAACTGCTAACGAGTTGGGGTGATGCATGCACAAGTTCTCGTTAAGCCTGTTGGGATTGCCGCTCGCCCTGGCCTTGTCGCCGGCGGCCCAGGCGGCGGTGGCACCCGAGTCCTGGCTGCTGGAGCAGATCAGGCTGGGCGAGGCCGGCTACCGGGATAACCTGGTCGAGGAGTCACTGCATCGCCTGGAACTGATCGCCCCCGGCCATCCGCAGGTGATGGCGGCCCGGCTGCGGCTGGCACTGCGTCAGGGCGATCAGCAGCTGGCCCGCCGTCAGCTGGAGCGGCTGGCCAGGCTGGCACCGGATTCTGCCGAATATCGCCAGGCGCAAGGCGCCATGCTGCTGGCCACGGCGGCGGGCCGTCAGCAGCTGCAACAGGCCCGGCTGCTGGCGGCGGCGGGGCGGCTGGCGGCGGCCCGGCAGGCCTATCAGGCCCTGTTCGGCGAGGACTTGCCCAGCCTGGATCTGGCGGTGGAATACTGGCGGCTGGTGGCCCGGTTGCCCGACCAGCGCTCACTGGCGATCACCCGCCTGCAGGCACTGGACAGCCGTTATCCCGGTAACGGTACCCTGCGCGGCGTGCTGGTCGGCCTGCTGTTCGATGCGGATCGGCCTGGGCAGGGGTTCGCCCTGTTGCAGCAGATGGCCGCCGATCCGGCTACCCGAGGTCAGGCCGCCGAACGCTGGCTGGAGCAGATAAAGCGGATGCCGGTGGGTGAGCCGAGCCTGGCCCAGTTACGGCGGCTGGTGGCGGTATCCGGGGGTAGCGCACCGGCGCAGGCCAATGAACTGCTGCGGCAGCAGCAGGCCTTGCTGGCCGATCCGGCCTTCCAGGCGCGCACCCGCGGGCTGGCGCTGGTGGAGCAGGGTCAGGGGGCTGCCGCCATCCCCTTGCTGCGGCGGGCGCTGGCCGCCTATCCGGATGATGCCGGCCTGCTGGGCGCCCTGGCCCAGGCCTATGGGCGTGAGGGCAACCGCAGCCAGGCCATTTCACTGCTGGAGCGGGCATTGCAGGCGGATCCGGACGGTGGTGAGCGCAGCAAATGGCAGAGCCTGCTCAGGAGCAACCGTTACTGGTTGCTGATCCAGCAGGGGGATCAGGCGTTGCAGGCCCGGCAGCTGGAGCAGGCCCGGCAGCACTACCGGCGGGCGAAGGAGCTGGACGACGGCGACGGCTATGCCTGGCTGGGGCTGGGAGAGGTGGCGCTGGCCCGGGGCCAGGCGAAACAGGCGGAGCGCTATTTTCATCAGGCGCTGAGCCGGGATCCGGTTAACGGCGGGGCCCTGCGGGGCATGCTCGCCTTCTATCGCCAGCAATCACCGGCCCAGGCCCTGAGCTATCTGGAACAGCTGCCGCGCCGCCAGCGGCAGGCCCTGGGGGACGGCGAACCCCGGCTGCGCAGCGAGCTGTTGCAGCAGCAGGCGGAAGTCCTGGAGCAGGGGCGGCGATGGCAGGCGGCGGCCGAAGTCTTGTCCCGGGCTCGGCAGCTCACGCCGGATGATGTCTGGCTGACTTACCGGCTGGCGGCGGACTGGCGGCAGGCGGGCGAGCCGGAGCTGGCCGATCGGGTCTTTGCCGAGCTGGCGTCGCGCCTGCCCGATGATCCGGAGCAACTGTATGCCTATGCCCTCTATCTTTCGTCCAGCGAGCGGGAGGCGGCGGCGCTGGCACATCTGGACACCCTGCCCCGAGCCCGCTGGAGCACGGAGATGGGCGAGCTGGCGCGGCGGCTCGAACAGGATCGCATACTGGCCGAGGCGCGCCGCCTGCGTGAGCAGGGAGATCACGCCGATGCGCTGGCCACCCTGCAGGCACAGCCGGCCGGCATCCGTACCGAGCTGACCCTGGCCGACTGGGCCCTGGAGGACGGTGACCCTGAACGGGCCCTGGCCGGCTATCGCCAAGTACTGGAACGGGAGCCGGAAAACGGCGAGGCGCGCCTGGGTGAGGTTGAGGCGCTGATCGCCGGCGGCAGGCTGGCCCAGGCACGGCAGCAGTTGCACAAGCTGGGCACAGAGACTGAGCAACAGACGCTGTCGGCGAGCGGCGTACGGCGGACCGCCAACGCCTGGGCGGCGGCCGGCGAATTGCAGCGGGCCGATCGGCTGTTCCAACACGCCAGACCATTGGCGCAGCAACAGGTGCCATCGAGGGACAGCGCGCTGTTGCTGCGTGATGCGGCCAGGCTGGCCCGGCAACTCGGGCAACCGCAACAGGCGCTGGGTGATTACGGGCAGGCGATGGCTGCCAGCGGGCTGACGGACCAGCCGCCGACGGAGAATGACGACTTCACCCGGCTGACCCGGGTCAAGCTTGATGATGACTGGCTGACCCGCAGCCTCCGCGCCGATGCGGCGGATCTGTATCGTCAGATGGATACCACCGTCACCTTCGATCATGACTATCTGCGTTCCAGCGGCACCGGCGGCTATTCGGATCTGAGCGCCCATACCGGCATGCTGGAGCTGGAGACCCCCCTGTTTGACGGGCGGGCATTCCTGCGCTCCGACATGGTGCAGATGGATGCGGGCAGTTTTGACGGCGGTGTCTATGAGGAGACATTCGGTACCTGTCGGGCAGTGGGCTGCAGTGACGATCATCATCAGTCCGCCACCGGCGCCAGTCTCGGCGTCGGCTGGCGGGATGAGCGCTGGCGGGGGGATCTCGGTACCACACCGCTCGGTTTCGAGGTGGTGGACTGGGTCGGCGGCCTCGGCTACAGCGGCGACTGGCAGGATATCGGTTGGACCCTGACCGCCTCCCGGCGGCCGCTGGCCGGCTCGCTGTTGTCCTTCGGCGGCACCCGGGATCCCAATACCGGTATCCGCTGGGGCGGGGTGCGCACCACCGGCGTCAGCCTCAGCGGCAGTTACGATCAGGGCGGTGCCCATGGCCTGTGGGGCGATATCGGCGCCGGCCTGCTGACCGGTGAAAATGTGGCGGATAACAAGCGTACCCGGCTGATGGGTGGTTACTACTACAAGCTGGTCAACCAGCCCCAGCGGCGGGTCAGCGTCGGCCTGAACAGCATGTGGTGGCAATACCAGAAGGATCTCAGCGGCTACTCCCTGGGGCAGGGCGGCTACTACAGCCCGCAGCAATACCTGTCGCTGGCGGTGCCGCTGAACTACCGGGAGCGCACCGACGACTGGTCATGGGAACTGGGCGGCTCCGTTTCCTGGTCCCGCGCGGTCACCGAGGATCAGCCGCGTTATCCGCGCCCGGGCCTGCTCCCGGAGGGGCTGCCCGATGCGGATACCATGGAGCGGGGCGACAGCAGCAGCGGTTTCGGCTATACCCTGCGCGCCCTGGTGGAGCGCCGGCTGAACGCGCACTGGACCCTGGGGGCGGGCATCGATATCCAGCAGGCCAGGGACTATACCCCCAGCCATGGCCTGCTCTATCTGCGCTATTCGCTGGGCGGCTGGCAGGGCGATCTGGATCTGCCGCCGCAACCGCTGACGCCCTACGCCGAGTTTAAGTGAATGATGGCCTGAGCCATGTCGCCTGCCTGACCAGCTACACTAGCTATACCGGTTCACTGTGACAGCCAGGACAATCCCATGGCCAACGATAAATCCCGTCGCTATTCCAGCCAGGTGGTGGACGGGCCCACTAAGGCGCCGGCCCGCGCCATGCTGCGCGCGGTTGGCTTCGAAGATGACGACTTTAACAAGCCCCAGGTGGGCATCGCCTCTACCTGGAGCAACCTCACCCCCTGCAACATGCATATCAACGGCCTGGCCGAAGAGGCGGCCCGTGGCGCCGATGCTGCCGGCGGCAAGAGCATCATCTTCAACACCATCACCATTTCCGACGGCATCGCCAACGGCACCATAGGTATGAAGTACTCGCTGGTGTCCCGGGAGGTGATCGCCGATTCCATCGAAACCGTAGCCGGCTGCGAGGGGTTCGACGGCCTGGTGGCCATCGGCGGCTGCGACAAGAACATGCCCGGTTGCCTGATCGGCCTGGCGCGGCTCAACCGCCCGGCGGTGTTTGTCTACGGTGGTACCATAGCCCCGGGTGCCAACCATACCGATATCATCTCGGTGTTCGAGGCGGTCGGGGCCCATGCCAAGGGTGACAAGTCGCTGATTGAGGTGAAGCAGATAGAAGAGACCGCGATCCCCGGGCCGGGTGCCTGCGGCGGCATGTATACCGCCAACACCATGGCCTCGGCCATCGAGGCCATGGGCATGAGCCTGCCGGGCAGCTCGGCGCAGAATGCGGTCTCGGCTCACAAGATGCAGGATTGCCACAATGCCGGCGCCGCCGTGCTGCAGCTGTTGGCCCGGGACATCAAACCCTCGGATATCATGACCAAAGCGGCATTCGAGAATGCCATTACGGTGGTGATTGCCCTGGGTGGCTCGACCAACGCGGTACTGCACCTGCTGGCGATGGCCCACGCCATCGGCGTCGAGCTGAGCCTGGACGACTTCGTGCGCATCGGCAAGCGGGTGCCGGTGCTGGCCGATCTGCGGCCCAGCGGGCATTACATGATGTCTGAACTGGTGGCCATCGGTGGCATACTGCCGCTGATGAAGACCCTGCTCGACGCCGGCCTGCTGCACGGCGACTGCCTGACGGTGACCGGCCGGACCCTGGCCGAAAACCTGGACTCGGTGACGCCCTATCCGGACGGTCAGCAGATCATCCGGCCGCTGGACAACCCCATCAAGGCCGACAGCCATCTGCGCATCCTCTACGGCAATCTGGCGCCCCAGGGCTCCGTGGCCAAGATCACCGGCAAGGAAGGGCTGACCTTCAGCGGCCCGGCCCGGGTATTCGGCTCCGAGGAAGAAACCCTGGAACGGATCCTCGACGGCACGGTGCAGGCGGGCGAGGTGCTGGTGATCCGCTACGAAGGCCCGAAAGGCGGGCCCGGCATGCGGGAGATGCTCAGCCCGACCTCCGCCATCATGGGCAAGGGGCTGGGCAAGGAGGTTGCCCTGATCACCGACGGCCGCTTCTCCGGCGGCAGCCACGGCTTCGTGGTCGGCCATATCACCCCCGAGGCCCAGCAGGGGGGACCGATCGCCATCATAGAGAACGGCGATATCATCACCATAGACGCCGAGCACAACCGGCTCGAGCTGCAGCTGTCCGACGCCGAGATAGCCGCCCGGCTGGCGCGCTGGCAGACGCCGTCGCCGCGCTACCGGCGGGGGGTGCTGGCCAAATATGCCCATACCGTCAATTCGGCTTCCGAGGGGGCCGTAACCGATGCCCTGGATGACGGAAATTGAGCCTGGATAAAAAATATGCATTCCTGCTCTTGAAAGCCGGATCTGGTACCCCTATATCTTGAATTGAACAGGCGGGTCGCTCGGTTGAGGGCCCGCACCGCCCGTCCGTATGGAGGGCACCTTAATCATCGCTCCCTGGAGGATAGTTATATGTCACGTTTCGATTTTTCCCCCCTGTACCGCTCCGCCATCGGTTTCGATCGCCTGGCGTCCCTGATGGAAAATGCCGCCAACAGCGGCAGCACCAGCAATGGTTACCCCCCTTATAACATAGAGCTGCTGAGCGAGAACCAGTACCGCATTTCCATGGCGGTGGCCGGTTTTGCCCGGGAAGAGCTGGATATTACCAGCCATGAAAACACCTTGATTGTAAAGGGCAGCAAAGAACAGGCCGAGCAGCCCCAGAAGAATTTTCTCTATCAGGGCATAGCCGAGCGCGGCTTCGAGCGCCGTTTTCAGCTGGCCGACCATATCAAGGTAACGGGCGCCGATCTGGTCAATGGCCTGCTGCATATCGATCTGGTACGCGAAGTGCCGGAAGCTGCCAAGCCGAGGACCATTGCTATAGGTAACAGTCAATAATCAGAGTCCGTTAAGGCGCAGGCGCAATCCGGGTGGCTGGCCTGCGGTTTACCCTATTGCTGAATGGAGGATAGGAAGATGCGTACCTTTGATTTTACTCCCCTGTATCGCAGTGCCATCGGTTTTGACCGTATGTTCAACGATGTGGAAAGCCTGTTCGAGCACAAGGCCGACGGCTATCCCCCCTATAACATCGAAAAGAAAGGGCAGGACAGCTATCGGATCACCCTGGCCGTGGCCGGATTCAAGGAGGCGGAGCTGAGCCTGTCGGTCGAGCAGAACCTGTTGTTGGTCAGGGGCAAGAAGGCCAAGGCCGGTGCCGACAGCCGCTACCTTTATCAGGGGATCAGCGAGCAGGACTTCGAGCTGAAATTCCGCTTGGCCGATCATGTGCAGGTGGAGGGCGCCGGGTTGGTGAACGGCCTGTTGACTATAGACCTGCAGCGGGAAATACCCGAGGAACTCAAACCAAGACGCATTGAAATCGGCCAGGCTCCGGTGCTGGAACATCGGCCGGAGACGGAAAAGCCGGGTAATCACTGATAAAAGGCGCCGATAAGGCGCCTTCTTTTTTATCCCGCCTAGGTCTTGAGCGGATTACTGCTGATAAATGCTCAGTATCTCCTCGGCCAGGATGGCGATACCTGCCTGTACATCGGCCTCTGACTGGGCGTAGTTGAGGCGGATGCATTCCTTGCTGTGGGGCCAGTCTTCATCTTCTATGCCCGGGAAGAAGTAATGGCCGGGCACGACCAGCAGGCCTTTCTGCTTCAGCCGCTCATACAGCTCCTGGCTGTGGATCGGCAGGTCCTCAAACCATAGCCAGAGGAAGAGGGCGCCTTCGGGCTTGTGAATATGGAACTGGGGCAGGGGGATGGCCTGTTGCAGCCAGCCGACCGCCTGTTGTGCCTTGTTTTCATAGAAGGGGCGGATCACCTGGTTGCTCAGGCGGATGATATCACCGCTTTCAATCATCGGTAGGGTCAGGGCCGGCCCCAGGCTGCCGGGCGCCAGGTTGATGATGCCGCTCAGGTTGGTAATGGCCTTGATGATCCCGGGCTCGGCGATGACGATGCCGCAGCGGGTACCGGGCAGACCCAGCTTGGACAGGCTCATGCAGAGGATAGTGTTGTCATTCCAGAACGGCTTGGCATCGGTAAAGATAATATTGGGAAAGGGGGTTCCGTAGGCATTGTCGATCAGCAGCGGAATGCCCTTTTCCCGGGCTATCTGGTCCAGATGCTCGATTTCTTCATCGGTCAGCACATTACCGGTGGGGTTGGTGGGGCGTGACACGCAGATCAGGCCGATATCATCGCCGACCTCCAGCCGCTCAAAATCCACATGGTATTTAAACAGGCCATTGTCCAGCCGGCTGATGGCCGGTTTGCAGGCGATAAAGTGCCCTTCGTCCAGGGCCGCGTCACCATAGCCGATATATTCCGGCGCCAGCGGAAACAGTACTTTCTTCTTGCGGCCGCCGGTGAATTCCCCGGCCAGCAGGTTAAATAAATAGAAGAAGGCATTCTGGCTGCCGTTGGTCAGGGCGATGTTCTCGGGACCGATCGGCCAGTCCAGCTCCCTGGACAACAGGGCAGCCAGGGCACGGTTAAAGCTGTCCTTACCCTGAGGGCCATCATAGTTGGCCATGGCCTTGATCAGCGCCCCGGTTTTCAGCAGCTCTCCGGCCTGTCGATCCATATAGGCCAGTACTTCGGGAATGGCCGCCGGGTTGCCGCCCCCCAGCATGATGGTATTGGGGGTGGAAAGACCCTTGTTAAGATCATCCATCAACTGGGTAATGCCGGAATGACGGGTAAATTTCTGACCGAATACTGAAAATTCCATAGGAGGACTACCGAAACAGGGATTGTTGCTGAAAGCTTCACGGTATCTGATATTTCCCGGCCTGTCGACCGGGAGTGGCGGCATGTTTCACATGAAACAATGAGGGAAAAACCGGCTTAAGTCAGTAGGAGTAGGTCTGGGTCGGCCTGGCGTATTTGGTGGGGTCGGCTTCGTAACTGACCTTCAGGGCCAGGACAGTGTATTTTTCGTCACTTTCCAGGAAAGGCGCCAATTCGCTGAGCATATGCTGGCGCTCCGGAGAGTTGCACCATTTGTCCCAGCAGCCGATATTTTCCCAGTTGGAAATCACATAGAAATGGTTGGGATGATGGATGTCCCGATAGGCGTCCCCCTTCAGGAAGCCGGGCCTGTCGGTGATCGTCATCATCAGGTTGCGAATGGTTTCCTGGTAGGCATCTTCGAGCCCTTCGGCGATATGGCGCTCAATTATTACTTTTATCATTATTATCCCCTTACTTCACGATTGCTGTTGCTCGGGTCTGAACCTGTGTCGAGATGAATATGGAGCTGCAGACCCATAGCTAATTTGTAACATACTGGTTACCGTCTGGCTAAGCCCAAATGCATAAAAAAGCCCCGCTAAAAAGCGGGGCTTGATGACGGAGTATAGATTGGGTTACTGCAGCAGGGAGATATCGGCTACCCGCAGGAACAGGTTGCGTAGCTGGTTGAGCAGTGCCAGACGGTTCAGCTTGAGGGCGTCATCATCGGCCATCACCATCACCTGATCGAAGAAGGTATCCACCACTTCACGCAGGCCTGCCAGCTCGGTCAGGGCGCTGCTGTAGTCACCCTGCTCGAACAGCGGGGCCAGCTTGGCGGTCAGGTGAGTCAGCTGCTCGGCCAGGTTTTTTTCCGCCTCATCCTGCAGCAGGGCCGGATCGATCCCGGCGGGGATGGCACCTTCAAACTTGGCCAGTATGTTGCCGACCCGCTTGTTGGCGGCGGCCAGGGCCGAGGAGGCCTCCAAGGCACGGAACTCGCTGACGGCCTTGACGCGGGCATCGAAGTCCGCCGGGCGGGTCGGCCTGCGGGCCAGCACCGCCTGGATCACATCTACACCATGGCCCTGATCCTGATACCAGGACCGGAAACGGCCCAGCATAAAGTCCAGTACATCCTCTGCCACCTGAGTATTGCTCAGCTTGTTGCCATACAGCAGCCTGGCCTGCTCGATCAGCGGCAGCAGATCGAGCTGGTAGCCTTTTTCCACCAAGATGCGCAGGGTGCCGAGGGCGGCGCGGCGCAGGGCGAAGGGATCTTTGTCACCCTTGGGGGCCTGACCGATGCCGAAGATGCCCACCAGGGTGTCCAGCTTGTCGGCCAGGGCCACGGCGGCGGAAATATCCTGGCTTGGCAGCTGATCGCCGGCAAAGCGGGGCTGATACTGCTCCTTCAGGGCCAGGGCGACCGCTTCCGGCTCGCCGTCGTGGCGGGCGTAGTGCATGCCCATCACGCCCTGGGTGTCGGTAAACTCGAACACCATATTGGTCATCAGGTCGCATTTGGACAGCAGGCCGGCGCGCTCGGCCAGGGTCGGATCCGCACCCATGGAGGCGGCGATAAAGCCGGACAGGGCGCTGATACGCACGGACTTTTCCTTGACCGTGCCCAGCTGCTGCTGAAACAGCACCTGCTCGAGCTGATCCAGGCGGTCGATCAACGGCGCCTTGCGATCATTGTTGAAGAAAAATTCCGCATCGGCCAGGCGGGGACGAACCACCTTCTCGTTACCGCTGATGATTTGCGCCGGGTCTTTCGATTCTATGTTGGTGACGAAGATAAACTTCGGCAGCAGGCGGCCTTCGGCGTCGTAGACCGGGAAGTATTTCTGGTCACCCTTCATGGTGTATACCAGGGCTTCGGCCGGCACCTTGAGGAATGCTTCCTCGAAGGCGGCGGTCAGCACCACGGGCCACTCCACCAGAGAGGCGACTTCTTCCAGCAGCTCATCGTCGAGGTCGGCCTTGCCACCCACGGCGGCGGCGGCCTGCTCGACACCGGCCTCGATCATCGCCTTGCGCCGCTCAAAGTCGGCCAGTACCTTGCCTTTCTGCTCCAGCAGTGTCAGATATTGGTCCGCATGTTCCAGCTGGAATTCCGCCTCGCCCATGAAGCGATGGCCACGGATGGTGCGGGCGGAATCGATACCCAGGATCTGCCCGTCCAGCAGCTGGTCGCCCAGCAGCAGGGTGACTGTGTGTACCGGACGGATAAACTGGGTGCTGTAATCGCCCCAGCGCATGGCCTTGGGGATCGGCAGCTTGGCCAGCGCCTGGCTGACCAGCCCGGTCAGCAGCTCGGTCGCCGGCTTACCCTTGACCTCGGCGATATGCATCAGCCATTCGCCCTTGTCGGTTTTCAGCCGTTCGGCCTGGCTCACTTCTATGCCATTGCCACGGGCCCAGCCGATGGCGGCCTTGGTCGGGTTACCGTCGGCATCGAAGGCGGCCTGCAGGGCCGGGCCGCGCTTCTCTACCTTTTTGTCGGCCTGGGCGGCAGCCAGGGTATCCACCTTGACCGCCAGGCGGCGGGGGGCGGCATACCAGTGCACGGCACCGTAAGACAGCTCGGCACCGTTCAATTCGTTCTTCAGGTTCTCGGCAAAGGCTTCGCCCAGGCTGCGTAACGCCTTGGGCGGCAATTCTTCGGTACCTATCTCGACCAGGAAATTCTGTTCAGCCATGCTTGTCCCTTATCCTTCTTTCTTACACATGGGGAAACCCAGGGCCTCGCGGGAGGCATAATAGGCTTCGGCAACCCCCTTGGTGAGGGTACGGATGCGCAGGATATAGCGCTGTCGCTCGGTCACCGAAATGGCCTTGCGGGCATCGAGCAGGTTAAAGGCATGACCGGCCTTGAGGATGCGTTCATAGGCGGGCAGCGGCAGCGGGGTATCCAGCTCCAGCAGGTGCCGGCATTCTTTTTCGCACTGTTCGAAGAAGCCGAACAAAAAGTCCACATCCGCATGCTCGAAGTTATAGGTCGACTGCTCCACCTCGTTCTGGTGGAAGATATCGCCGTAGCTGGTCTTGCCCAGGGGACCGTCACACCACACCAGATCGTAGACGGAGTCCACGCCCTGGATATACATGGCCAGGCGCTCCAGGCCATAGGTGATCTCGCCGGTGACCGGCTTGCATTCCAGGCCGCCGACCTGTTGGAAGTAGGTGAACTGGGTCACCTCCATGCCGTTCAGCCAGACTTCCCAGCCCAGTCCCCAAGCCCCGAGGGTGGGGTTTTCCCAGTTGTCTTCCACGAAGCGGATATCATGCACCAGCGGATCCAGGCCCAGCTCCTGGAGCGAGCCCAGATACAGCTCCTGGAGGTTGTCCGGGGAGGGTTTGATCATCACCTGAAACTGATAATAATGTTGCAGCCGGTTGGGGTTCTCTCCGTAGCGGCCATCGGTGGGCCGGCGGGATGGCTGCACATAGGCGGTGGCGATCGGCTCGGGACCGATGGCGCGCAGACAGGTCATCGGGTGGGAGGTACCGGCACCCACTTCCATATCCAGCGGCTGTACTATGGTGCAGCCTTGCCGGGCCCAATAGTCCTGCAGGGTCAGGATCAGGCCCTGAAAAGTATTAACGTCAAATTTTTGCATCATGTTCGCGCCTTGATATAGGTGCATTAGCGGTGTGAAACTAAACCAAAGAGTATACCTTCTGACCCGATGTGAATATAGGCTGAATTCAGGCAGGGACTACCTTGTCCCGTTGTGAACATCTACGAATTCGAGGAGAGATCATGCTGGAGCGCTGTGGTTGGGTGAACGGGGACGCAGAATATATCCGCTATCACGACGAGGAATGGGGGGTGCCCGAGTATGACAGCCGGGCGCTGTTTGAAAAGCTGTGCCTCGATGGCCAGCAGGCAGGGCTCAGCTGGTATGTTATTTTGCGCAAGATCCCCCATTATCGGGCTGCCTTCGCCGGTTTTTATCCGGCACAGATTGCCCGTTTCGGGGAGCAGGATGTGGCGCGGCTGATGCGGGATCCGGGCATAGTCCGTAACCGGCTTAAGATTCAGTCAGTGATCAAGAATGCCAGGGCCTATCTGGCGATGGAACAGCAAGGCATCGATTTCAGCCGATGGCTGTGGGATTTTGTTGGCGGTGAGCCGGTGCTTAACCGCTGGCAGCGCCTCGACCAAGTGCCGGCCACTACTCCTGCGTCCGAGGCCATGGCCCGGGCCCTGAAGAAGCAGGGCTTCTCCTTCGTGGGCGGCACCATCTGCTATGCCTTTATGCAGGCGGTGGGCATGGTCAACGATCATCTGCTCAGCTGCCCCTGTCATCCCGATAACGTCAGTCGCTGACACTTATTGCACGGCGGGGGTTTGTCGAATTTATTCCGTACGGTTATATTGTCTGTTACTTCTGTTTTATAAATGGATAACGCTATGAAAAAAGTCTGCTTGGGTGTAGTCGCCGCACTGGCCTTGTCAGCCTGTACCACCAACCCCTATACCGGTGAGCGCCAGACCTCCAAAGCCGCCATCGGCGGTGGTCTGGGCGCCCTGGCCGGCGCCGTGATCGGCGGTGCCAGTGCGAGCTCCAGCGATCGCAAGAAGGGTATCCTGATCGGCGCCGCCAGTGGTGCTGCCCTCGGTGGCGGCGTCGGCTACTATATGGATGTGCAGGAAGCCAAGCTGCGCGATCAAATGCAGGGCACCGGGGTCAGCGTCACCCGTAACGGCGACAGCGTTATCCTGAATATGCCGAGCTCCATCACCTTCGCGGTGGACAGCGCCGATCTGTCACCCAGCTTCTACAACACCCTGAGCGGGGTGGCCATGGTGCTGAAAGAGTACGACAAGACCTGGGTCAACGTGGTCGGCCACACCGACAGCACCGGCTCCGCCAGCCATAACCAGGGGTTGTCCGAGCGCCGCGCCGCATCCGTGGGCCAGTTCTTGATCAGCCAGGGTGCCGCCGCCAACCGTTTCAACATCCGCGGTGTGGGCTTTAATCAGCCGATCGCCAGCAACGACACCGAGTCGGGTCGCGCCCAGAACCGTCGGGTAGAGATCACCCTGAGCCCCATGTCCTGATGGTATCGGCTTCTTGAGTTTCAAACGCCCCGCATAAGGGGCGTTTTGCTTTCCATGGATTAGCTAAACCAGGCCAGCAACGACATCCATATCGGCAACAGCACCATGGCCAGCAGGGTCTGACCGGTAATGATAGCCGCCATCAGCGGCGCGTTGCCGCCCATCTGCCGGGCCAGGATATATGCCGAGGTGGCGGTGGGCAGCGCGGCAAACAGCACCACAACACCCAGCTCCACCGGGGCCAGCTTCATCGCCCAGCCGATCCCCAATGCCAGCACTGGAAAAAGGCCGAACTTGATGGCGCAGGACTGCCAGAAGGCGGGACCCGTCCCTTTCAGGGCGGCGAGCTGCAGGGCGACCCCCACCGCAATCAGCCCGAGCGGCAGGGCTGCCTGCCCGGCCAACGCCAGGGTGTCCTGGCTCCAGCCGGGTAAGCCAATGCCGGTGATATTGAGTGTTATGCCCGCCAGACAGGCCAGCAGCAGGGGATTTCTGGCCAACGCCTTGAATGCCCCCCATATGCCCGCCTGCCCGTAGCTGCCGCTGGCCACAAAGGTTAGCACGCATAATATGTTGACCAACGGCACCATGATGGCGATGGCCACGGCGGCGGCGGTCAGGCCGGCATCGCCATAAAGGGCGACGGCCCCGGCCACACCCACATAGGTATTGAAACGCAATGCCCCCTGGAATACAGAGGTAAAGGCTGGCATGTCCGTTCCCAGGCGATGACGAGTCAGCCACAGGCCGAGGGCAAGCAGGGTCAGCAGGGCGGCCAGCAGGCCGACCATGCCGGCAAAGGCCACCTGGCCGAAATCGGCGGTGGCCAGGGTGCTGATCAGCATGGCAGGAAACAGCAGGAAATAGATAAAGCGCTCGGCCTCCCCCCAGAAGTGCTCTCCGGGAAAGCGCAGTCGTCTGAGCAGTACCCCGGTCAGGATCAGCAGAAACAGGGGGCCAAGGGCATGGCTGACGGCGAGCATGGGTATTCCTTCTGTATCGCAGGGAGAGGGGAGTGCTAGCTTAGCAGCCTTATGTTAGAGCACACATTCGCCCTTCGGCGGAGCAGCTGTGGCGAGAAAGGCGCTCAGGCGCCTTTCTGGATCAGGAATTGATAGGGCAGTTGTTCTACCTGGCTGGACAGCAGGGTATGGTCCATGAACTGGCAGAAGCTGGGAATATCCCGGGTGGTGGAAGGGTCGTCCGCGGTGATCAGCAGGGTTTCGCCCGATACCATGGCGCGCACCTGTTTGCGTACCATCATCACCGGCTCGGGACAGCGCAGGCCAGTGGCGTCCAGGATATGATGAGCATCTGAAAGAGAAATCGTCATTACATTCACTACCTTGAAATAAACCCGACCATTCTAATGCTGTTGAAATAATGGTCAACCAGAAGGGGTAAAAAAGCTGGGCCGATAGCCTAATGCCGGTCAGTTAACGGGATGGGTTGGCTTTCAAGCCGACCTTCTGCGCCAGGGATGGCGCAGCAGAGCCCCCAGGGATGGGTTTACGGCGTGTCGGCGGGAAGCCAATCAATCCCGTTTTACGCTTAACTGACAAGCATTAGGCCGATACCCCGCTTTGCCGGCCATGGTATGTGAACCCGTTAAAGTCGCTCAAACACGGTGGCGATACCCTGGCCCATGCCGATGCACATGGTGGCTACCCCCAAGTTCGCATCCTTGTCTTCCATCAGGTGGAGTAGGGTGGTGGCGATGCGGGCGCCGGAACAACCCAGCGGATGGCCGAGGGCGATGGCACCGCCATTCAGGTTCACCTTGTCGTCCATCACCTCCAGCAGCCCCAGCTCCTTGAGCACCGGTAGCGACTGGGCGGCGAAGGCTTCGTTCAGCTCGAACAGATCTATGTCCTGGATACCGAGACCGGCCCGTTTCAGCGCTTTGTGCACAGCCGGCACAGGGCCATAGCCCATGATCGAGGGGTCGCAGCCGGCGACCGCCATCGCCTTGATGCGGGCCCTGGGCTTGACCCCCAGCGCGGCGGCCTTGTCTGCGGACATCACCAGCATGGCGGCGGCACCATCGGACAGCGCCGAAGAAGTGCCGGCGGTGACGGTGCCGTTTACCGGATCGAATGCGGGTCGCAGCTGGGCCAGGGATTCCAGGCTGGTTTCCGGACGGATCACTTCGTCGGTTTCAATCAGCTGCAGGCTGCCGTCGGCACCATGGCCGTTGAGGGGCAGGATCTCGCGGGCGAAGCGACCTTCCAGGGTGGCCAGATGGGCACGCCGGTGGGAGCGTACCGCGAAGGCGTCCTGCTGTTCCCGGCTGATGTGATGCATGCGTCCCAGCATTTCGGCGGTCAGCCCCATCATGCCGGCGGCCTTGGCGACATTCAGCGCCAGGCCCGGGTGAAAATCCACCCCGTGGTTCATGGGTACATGGCCCATATGTTCGACCCCGCCGATGATAAACACATCTCCGTCGCCGACCATGATGGCCCGGGTGGCATCGTGCAGGGCCTGCATGGAGGAACCACACAGCCGGTTGACGGTGACGGCGGCCATTTCCTTGGGCAGGCCGGCGAGCAGGGCGGCGTTGCGCGCCACGTTGAAGCCCTGTTCCAGGGTCTGTTGCACACAGCCCCAGTACACATCTTCAACCTCGGTGGCGGTCAGGGCCGGATTACGCTGTAACAGGCCCTTCATCAGGTGGGCGGACAAGTCCTCAGCGCGGACATGGCGGAAGGCGCCGCCCTTGGATCGCCCCATGGGGGTGCGAATACAATCGACAATCACCGCGTCTGTCAGTACGTCTTTCATGCTGTCATCTCCTGCCGTGGATCAGTAAAAGGTCTTGCCGTCGGCTGCCATCCGGCGCAGGCCGGGGCTTACCTGATAGAGGGGACCCAAGTGGGCAAATCGGTCGGCCATGGCCACATAGGTATCCAGCCCCAGGGTATCCAGGTAGCGGAATACGCCACCGCGGAACGGCGGGAAGCCCAGACCATAGACCAGCGCCAGATCCGCCTCGGCCGGGGAGCCGATGATGCCTTCTTCCAGGCACAGCACCACCTCGTTGATCATGGGGATCATCATGCGTGCGATGATGTCGTCCTGCTCCAGGCTGAGCCGGTCTTTTACCACTTCTTTAAGCAGTTCATAGCTGGCCGGATCCGCTTCCTTCCTGGGCTTGCCTTTGTTGTCCTGGCTGTAGGCGTAGAAGCCCTTGCCATTTTTCTGACCGAAACGCTGCCGCTCATACATGGCGTCGATAGCGTCTTTGCCGGTTTTGCCCATCCGAGCCGGGAATCCCTCGGCCATCACGGCAGCGGCATGATGGCCGGTATCGATACCAACCACGTCCAGCAGGTAGGCGGGACCCATGGGCCAGCCGAACTCCCGCTCCATCACCTGGTCGACCTGTACGAAGTCGGCGCCGTCGGCGAGCAGCTGGCTGAAGCCGAAGAAATAGGGGAACAACACCCGGTTGACGAAGAAGCCGGGGCAGTCGTTGACCACCACGGGGGCCTTGCCCATAGAGGCGGCATAGGCCACCACCCGGTTGAGGGTGTCCTCGCTGGTTTGTTCGCCACGGATGATTTCCACCAGCGGCATGCGGTGCACCGGGTTGAAGAAGTGCATGCCGCAGAACTTGTCCGGGCGCTGCAGACTCTTGGCCAGCCGTGAGATGGGAATGGTGGAGGTGTTGGAGGCGATGACGGTGTTTTCGGCCACCCTGGCTTCCACTTCGGCCAGCACCTGGGCCTTGATCTTGGGGTTTTCGACCACGGCTTCGACTACCATGTCCACGCCCTGCAAGCCGTCGTAGCTGAGGGTGGGTGTGATGGCAGACAGCACCCTGGCCAGCTTGGATCCGTCGATTCTGCCCTGCTCCAGCTGTTTGTTGAGCAGCTTGCCGGCTTCGTTCATACCGAGTGCCAGGGCCTGGTCATTGATGTCTTTCATCACCACCGGAATGCCTTTGACCGCCGATTGATAGGCGATACCGCCGCCCATGATGCCGGCGCCGAGCACCGCCGCCTTGCGGGTGGCCTGAGCGGTCTTGGCGGCCTGTTTGGCCTTGCCCTTGATATATTGATCGTTCAGGAAGATACCGACCAGGGCCCGGGCCACCGGGGTATGGGCCAGCTTGACGAAATTGTCCTGTTCGATGCGCTGGGCCTGCTCACGGTCCAGGGGCGAGGCTGCTTCTATGGTTTTGACCGCGGTAATCGGCGCCGGGTAATGGGGACCTGCCTTGGCGGCGACCATGCCCTTGGCGGTGGTGAAGCTCATCATGGCTTCCAGCTTGTCCAGGGTCAGGGGAGAGCACTTACGCACTCGCCTTGCCTGCCAGTCCTGTTTGCCGAGGGCGGCGTCTTGCAGCAGCTGTATCGCCGCCTGCGTTAATTGGTCGCTGTCCACCACGGCGTCGAGCATGCCCACCGCCAGGCAGGCATCGGCCTTGTTTTCCTGGCCTGTGGTGATCCATTCCATTGCGTTGTCGGCACCGATCAGCCGCGGCAGCCGTACCGTGCCGCCGAAGCCGGGCATGATGCCGAGTTTGGTCTCGGGCAGACCGATACGGGCACTGGCGTCACCGATGCGATAGTCGGTGGCTAGTATGCACTCACATCCGCCGCCGAGGGCATACCCCCTGATCACGCTGACCGTCGGGAAGGGCAGGTCTTCGATACGATTGAACAGGTGGTTGGCTTTGGCCAGCCAGTTGCCCAACTCGGCTTCGGGCAGTTCGAACATATCCAGAAATTCGGTGATATCGGCACCGACAATGAAACTGTCTTTCTGGCTGGTCAGCATCAGGCCCTGGACGTCCTGGGCCTGCTCCAGGGCGGTGATGGCCTGTTCCAGTGACAACAGGGTAGCTTGGTCCAGCTTGTTGACCGAGCCTTTGGCTGCAAAACTGAGTTCAGCAATACCTTCTTGCAATAGCTGTACAGAGAGGGCTTCGCCTTGGTAGATCATCCTAATGTCTCCTTTTCCCTTGGACTGCTCCGACTTTCCCGGACAGGACTCTGGTCACTATGAACAGAAAAAAAGCAATTTTCAACACCAATTTAAAACAATCGTTTAAAATGATCTGAAGTTGTTGATAAGCTTGGTTTCGCTGTCTTTTTGCCGGCTATGCTATGATGCGTAGCCTTTGTATCAGGATAATGCCGATTGCGGATCTTGGATCTGCCGGTCATTCACAGGTGAGGTTTCATGGCGTTGTCACCCTATCCTGTCCCCGCCGCTTCTCTGGTATGGGAACAGGAAATAAAGAAAAGCCGCTTCATCGCCCATATTGCCCATACGCCGACGCCAGCGGATGCCAAGGCATTTATTGAAAGTGTGCGGCGAACCGATCAGAATGCGGGCCATCACTGCTGGGCTTTTGTCGCCGGCGCACCGACTGACACCCAGGTACTGGGTTTCAGCGATGATGGCGAGCCCTCGGGCACGGCGGGTAAACCCATGCTGGCTCAGCTGCAAGGGGCGGGGCTGGGCGAGGTAACCGCGGTGGTCAGTCGTTACTTCGGTGGTATCAAGCTGGGTACCGGTGGCCTGGTCCGGGCCTATGGCGGTTCCGTGTCTGCGGCACTCAGGCTGCTGGAGACTCGGGAACGCCGTATCATGAGTCGCGTCGCCCTGGTGGCCGACTATGGGGATATAACCGTGCTGGAAAACCTGCTGGCCCAATATGAGGGTGAGTGGCAGCAGCTGGATTATGGCTCCCGGTTGTCTGGCGTGTTGTTGATCGATGCACGGATCACCTCTACATTCTGCCGTCAGCTCAGTGACCGTACCCAGGGCAGGGTGCAAGCCAAGATGTTAGATTCAATCCTTTAAAGCAGGCAGCAGGCGTACGCTAGGAAGCTCATGCATATACGTTCAATAATTCGCATTGTCGGCATTCTGGTCGCGCTGTTCAGTGTGACCATGCTGGCACCGGCCCTGGTGGCCTATATCTACCGCGATGGCGGCGGCCTGGAGTTTTTCAGCGCCTTTGTCATCTGTCTTATCCTGGGGCTTGGCCTCTGGTTCCCCAATCGCTCCCATAGCAAGGAATTGAGGGCCAAGGAAGGTTTCCTGATCGTGGTGCTGTTTTGGACCGTGCTGGGCAGTGTGGGCGCCATCCCGTTTATGCTCAGTGCCGAGCCTCAAATGACGGTGGCAGAAGCTTTTTTTGAGTCGTTCTCTGGACTGACCACCACGGGAGCGACCGTAATCAGCGGGCTGGATACCCTGCCCAAGGCGATCCTCTTCTATCGGCAGATGCTGCAGTGGCTGGGCGGCATGGGGATCATCGTACTGGCCGTGGCCATCCTGCCTATCCTGGGCATAGGTGGCATGCAGCTGTACCGGGCCGAAATCCCCGGACCGGTCAAAGATAACAAGGTGGCGCCCAGGATCGCCGAAACAGCAAAAACCCTCTGGTATATTTACCTGGTGCTGACCATCGTCTGCGCCATCCTGCTGTGGTTGGCGGGTATGAATCTGTTTGATGCTATTTGCCACGCTTTCTCCACCGTTGCCATCGGCGGTTTTTCCACCTACGACGCCAGTATCGGATATTTCGGCAGTCCGCTGATCAACCTGATTATCGTGGTGTTTCTGATGATAGCCGGTGTGAATTTCAGCCTGCATTTTGCCGCCTTTGCCAACCGGGGACTGCGGCTGTCCGTTTATCGTCTGGATCCCGAGGTGAAGGTATTTATCGGGGTTCAGCTGGTGCTGGCTTTGATATGCATGGGCGTGTTGCTGGCCTACAGAGTGTATCAGGATCCCCTGCAGGCACTTGATCAGGCCTTATTCCAGGCCGTGTCCATTTCTACCACGGCAGGTTTCAGCACCACGGGTTTTGCCGAGTGGCCGTTGTTTTTACCGGTGTTATTGATGCTTGCCTCCTGTATCGGGGGCTGTGCAGGCAGTACCGGCGGGGGGATCAAGGTGGTACGGATCATGCTGTTGAACCTGCAGGGAATGCGGGAACTAAAGCGCCTTGTACACCCCAGGGCCGTCTATCGAATAAAGCTTGGCAATAAGGCATTGGCTGATAGAGTAGTTGAAGCCGTGTGGGGCTTTTTTGCCGCCTATGCCCTGGTCTTTGTGGTGTGCATGGTTGCCCTGCTGGCAACCGGTATGGAAGAGCTGACGGCCTTTACCGCCGTGGTTGCTACACTCAATAACCTGGGGCCGGGTCTGGGTGACGTTGCCGCAAATTTCGGTACCACAACCGATACCGCCAAATGGATTATGATTTTAGCCATGCTCTTTGGCCGTCTTGAAATTTTTACCTTGTTGGTGCTGTTTACGCCTGCCTTCTGGCGCAGCTAAGAGGAGTCTATGGGAAAACTGTTGGTACTTTATTCATCCTGCAATGGCCAGACTAAAAAAATAATAGCGGCCATGACTGATGAGTTCGCCGGATATGAGGTCGATATGGTGGACCTGCATACCCTGCCACGTAAAAATTTAAGTAAGTATGACAAGGTGCTGCTTGGTGCTTCGATTCGTTATGGGCACTTCCATCACAGTGTATACAGCTTTATCTACGCGCACAGTGAACAGCTGGAAGTCGCCGATGCGGGCTTCTTCTGTGTTTGCCTGACGGCCAGGAAGCCTGAAAAGGCCGATCCCAAGAATAACGCCTATGTGAAGAAGTTCCTTGCCAAGTCTTCCTGGCGGCCAAAGTCCATCGGGGTCTTTGCGGGCGCACTTAAATACAGTGAGTACAACTGGTGGCAGACCCGCATTATCCAGCTGATCATGAAAATCACCGGAGGGAGTACCGATACCAGCCGGGATATCGAGTTCACCGACTGGGAGCTGGTCAAGGGTTTTGCCAGGAAATTTATCGGCGGCAGGGCTGCTGAACGGCAATAAACGTATAAAAAATAAGCTTTAGGTTGGTTTTTTGCTCAGGTTGGCTTTTTTTAATAAAAATATCAAAAAAGCCCTTGCGCAAAAATCGCGGCTCCCTATAATGCGCATCCACTGACACGGGGCAAGCCGCTCACGGTCACAAGCAGAAAAAGAACATCATTCACTGCTTGACGAACACAACGGATTGCGT
>NZ_BAABCX010000006.1:0-137999 GCF_039539325.1 Zobellella aerophila | reverse complement strand
TTTAATTCGTCAAGCGCTGAAGCAAACTTTATTTCGTTTTGTTTCAACCCTTGTGACCGTGAGCGGCTTGCCCCGTGTCAGTGGATGCGCATTATAGGGAGCCGCGATTTTTGCGCAAGGGCTTTTTGCAAAGAAAAAACCGTTCGCTCACTTTTAAATCAATCGACGTTTTTTACGGCTGTTCACTACCGTTTTTATCTAGGCTAAAGAGAGTTGTTCATCCGGGATGACAATCATTTACTGACAGCACCGATTGCCGGATGCAGCCTAGGGTGCCTTAAGGTAAGATAGCGCCCCTTTTTTATCCCCCCTCTGCAGCTTGGAGAATTGAATGCCTTTTGCCCTCGGCCAGCGCTGGATTAGCGATACAGAAACCGATCTGGGGCTGGGAACCATAGTCGCGATCGATGTGCGCATGGTTACCATGCTATTTCCTGCCTGCGGTGAAAACCGCATGTACGCCAAGGATGATGCCCCCGTGACCCGGGTGATGTTTAATCCGGGCGATACCATCAGCAGCCATGAGGACTGGGAACTGCAGGTCGAGTCGGTAACAGAGGAACACGGGCTGCTGACCTACCATGGCATACGCCTGGATACGGAAGAGCCCGGCACACTGAAAGAAACCTTTCTCAATCACTTTATTAAACTGAACAAACCCCAGGAACGGCTGTTTGCCGGACAAATAGATAAAATCGGCCGTTTCAACCTGCGCTATCAGGCACTTACGCATCAGTTTAATCAGCGTCGTTCACCCCTACGGGGCCTAGCCAGTGGCCGGATCAGCCTGATCCCTCACCAGCTGCATATTGCCCGTGAAGTGGGCAGCCGTTATGCCCCCCGGGTACTACTGGCCGACGAAGTGGGTCTGGGCAAAACCATAGAAGCCGGCATGATTATCCAGCAGCAATGGCTGTCGGGTCGCGCCTCCCGCATCCTGATCCTGGTACCCGATGCACTCATCCATCAGTGGCTGGTAGAAATGCTGCGCCGTTTTAACCTGCATTTCTCCCTGTTCGACGAAGAGCGTTGCATCGAAGCTTTTGCCGATGCTGAAAACCCCTTCGACACAGAGCAGCTTATCCTGTGCAGCCTGGATTTTATTACCAAAAAGCGTAAGCGCTTCGAGCAACTGCTGGACAGTAACTGGGATCTGCTGGTGGTGGATGAGGCCCATCACCTGGTGTGGGATCAAGACAAACCCAGCCGTGCCTATGAAGTGGTCGAGGCCCTGGCCGAGCATATTCCCGGGGTACTGCTGCTGACCGCCACCCCCGATCAACAGGGTCATGAGAGCCACTTCGCCCGCCTGCGTCTGCTCGATCAGGAGCGTTTTTACGACTACGAAGCTTTTCTGGCGGAAGAAGAATCCTACCAGCCCCTGGCCCGCGCCGCCGAAGACCTGCTGACCGACCAACCGCTCGGTAAGGAGGCAATGGCCCGTCTGGCACCTTTTGTCGATGGACTGGAGCAGGCGGATCTGAGCTGTGTTGAAGACAAGCACGCCCTACTCAATCGCTTGCTGGACCGCCACGGTACCGGCCGGTTGCTGTTCCGCAACACCCGCCACGTGATCAAGGGCTTTCCATCCCGCCAGTTGCACCTGTATAGCCTGCCGCTGCCGGCCCAGTACCAGACCGCCATCCGGGTGGCCAACCTGATGGGCAATCATCAGGATATCTCGGCCCAAGCATTGCAGGCCCTGTATCCGGAAGAAATTTACCGCCAGTTTGAAGGCGGTGACAGCGCCTGGACCCAGTTCGACAGCCGGGTGGACTGGTTGCTGGAATTTGCCAAAGCCAAGCGCAACGACAAGATCCTGGTGATCACCGCCAAGGCCGGCGTGGCCCTGGCGCTGGAAGATATTCTGCGCACCAAGGAAGGTATTAGAGGCACAGTGTTCCACGAAGGCATGTCGTTGCTGGAGCGGGACAAGGCCGCCGCCTACTTTGCCCAGATGGAAGGCGGCGCCCAGGTGATGATCTGCTCTGAAATTGGCTCGGAGGGACGTAACTTCCAGTTTGCCCACCAGCTGGTGCTGTTCGACTTGCCGTTGAACCCGGATCTGCTGGAGCAGCGTATCGGCCGCCTCGATCGCATCGGCCAGCAGCATAATATCGATATTCATGTGCCCTACCTGGAAGGCACGGCGCAACAAGCGCTGACGCTCTGGTATCACCAGGGCATGGACGCCTTCAGCAAACCCAATGCCGTCGGTCAGCCCGTGTATCAGCAGGTATCCGAGCAATTGTTGTCCCTTCTTGCCGGGCACGGCCAGGATCAAGACGCGCTCGATGCCCTGATTAACGAAACCAGGGTATTGGCCGGGCAGTTGAACAGCCAGATGGAGCTGGGCCGTGATCGCCTGTTGGAACTGAACTCCAGCGGCGAACTCCATAACCAAGGGCTGGCCGCCACCCTGGCGGATGTGGATAAAGATCCGACGCTGGCCATCTTCGCCATCAAGTTGTTCGATGAAGTAGGTGTCCATCAAGACGACAGGGGAGAGAATGCGATAGTGCTGCGCCCCACCGAACAGATGCTGGTATCCCATTTCCCGGGTTTGCCCGATGACGGCGCCAGTATCACCTTTGACAGGGAAACCGCACTGAGCCGGGACGACCTGCAATTTGTCAGCTGGGATCATCCGATGATCCGTGGCGGCATCGATCTGGTACTGGGTTCGGAAATCGGCTCCACTGCGGTGGCAATCCTGAAAAACAAGGCATTGCCGGTGGGGACCCAGTTTGTCGAACTGGTCTATGTGGCGGAATCGGCCCATCATGCCCAACTCTACCGCTTCCTGCCCCCCGCCCCCATCCGCCTACTGCTGGACAAAAACGGCAATAACCTGGCGGACAAGGTGGCCTTTGAAGCCTTCGATCGCCAGCTCAGCGCGGTCAATCGCCACCTGGCCAGCAAACTGGTCAATGCCTCCCAGACGGTGATCCATGGCCTGTTGCAGGCAGCCGTGCCCATGGCCGAGCAACAGATGCAGGTGCTGGTAGAACAGGCCCGGACGCGTATGCAGGAATCCATCGGGGAGGAATTGTCCCGTTTGCAGGAACTCAGCCGGGTCAACCCCAATGTGCGCGAGAGTGAACTGCTTCATCTGCAGGAGCTGCAAACCGAGCTCGACAATCTGTTGAGCCACACCCGCTTAAAACTGGATGCCATCCGTTTTATCGTTGTCAGTCACCAGTAACCAGGGATCCAGCAGCATTATGGCTTTACTCCGTTATGATCCGCCCACGGATCCCCAGTTCGAGATCCTGTATCAGGACAACAGCATTATCGTGCTCAACAAGCCCAGTGGCTTGCTGACGGTACCTGGCCGGGAGCGCGTGCATTGGGACAGCCTGTCGTTGCGGGTGCAAAGGGTGTTCCCGACCCTGCAGGTGGTTCACCGCCTGGATATGGCGACCTCGGGGGTGATCGTCATGACGCTGCATCCCAAGGCCCACCGGGAGCTGAGCCGTCAGTTCCGCGAGCGGGAAACAGTCAAGCGCTATTATGCCTGGGTCTATGGTCAGCCCGAGCAGGACAGCGGCAGTGTCGACTTGCCGCTCTGCTGTGACTGGCCGAACCGGCCCCGGCATATGGTCAACCTGGAACAGGGTAAGCCGGCCCTGACCCACTGGCGCTGCCTGCGCAGGCTGCCCGACTGCAGCCTGATCGAGCTGACCCCCATTACCGGTCGTTCCCACCAACTGCGGGTACATATGCTGAGCATGGGGCACCCGATCCTGGGCGATAATCTGTACGCCGAAGGCGCCGCCCTGGAGATGGCGCCCCATCTGCAGCTGCATGCCGCCGAGCTGGGCTTCAAGCATCCCAGGACCAAGCAATGGCTGCAGTTCAGTGCCCCGGCGCCCTTTGCCCTGTAAACCTGATCACATAAAACTGAAGGAATAGAGGATGAAACTGGCTTTTCTCGACACCGACACCTTGGCCCCGGGCATCCATTTGCGGCCGCCCGGCTTTGCCCATCAATGGCAAGGGTATGGGCACACCCTGCCCGAGCAGGTAATGCAACGGCTGGCCGATGTCGATATCGCCATCGTCAACAAGATCAAACTGACCCGGGAGCTCCTGACCGCCCTGCCCCGGCTCAGGCTGGTCGCCATCGCCGCCACCGGCAGTGATAATGTGGATCTGGCAGCTTGCCGGGAGCTGGGGATAGCGGTTTGTAATATTCGCGACTACTCCAGAAACTCGGTACCCGAGCATGTACTGGCACTGATCATGGCGCTGAGCCGTAACCTGCTGGCCTACCATAAATCGGTGCAGGCCGGCCGCTGGCAGGCGTCGGGACAATTCTGCTACTTCGATTACCCGATCCGGGATCTGGCCGGGCAAATCCTGGGCCTGATCGGCTACGGCACCATAGCCCGAGATGTGGAAAAGCTGGCCAAGGCGCTGGGGATGCAGGTGATGGTCGCGGCCCGTAAAGGACAGGCCGCCAGCCCTGGTCGGGTCGAGTTCGATGAATTATTAACCCGGGCCGATATCATCAGCCTGCATTGTCCGCTGAACGCCGACACCCGACATCTGATAAGTCACCGGGAGTTTGAGCTGATGCGTCCTCACAGCCTGCTGATCAATGCCGGCCGCGGCGGCCTGGTGGATGAAGATGCCCTGCTCACCGCCCTCGCCCGGAGGCAGATAGCCGGCGCCGGCTTCGATGTGGTCAGTGAGGAGCCGCCGGCGCCCGAACATCCGCTGATGAAGGCCGCCCGACAATACCCCAACTTTATCCTCACCCCCCACGTTGCCTGGGCCAGCCAGGCCGCCATGCAGCGTTTGGCCGACCAGTTGATCGACAACATAGAGGCCTTTGTGGCCGGGCGGGAGCAGAACCGGCTGGTTTAAAAACCGGGAACTCGGGATTGGGGATTTGTGAGTCCCCGCTCCCTAATCCCCATTCACACTCTTTCAGCGGATATTGCGTACCGCCTTGACCGTTTCCCAGGCCTGCTGGATTTCCTGGGCCTTTTCCTTGGCCATTTCCATCATCTCCTTGGGCAGGCCCTGGGATACCAGCTTGTCCGGGTGATGCTTGGACATCTGCCGGCGATAGGCGCGCTTGACCGCATTATCGTCGGCCCCCGCCTCTATCTCAAGGATACGATAGGCATCCCGCAACCGGTCTTCCGGCGCCTGGGTATAGGCACCTGCTCCCGCCTTCCCCCCGCCCTGCCGGAACATATGCAACTGCGCCTCGGCAAAGGCCAGCAAGCGTTCCAGATCGGCGGCGGAAAAGCCCAGTTCGGCGGCGATGGTATGTAAAATCTGTCGTTCGGCCGGATGCAGCTCGCCATCGGCAAACGCCAACTGCAGCTGGACCTCCAGGAAAAAACGCAGCAGGTTGCGGCTGTCCCTCACCTGCCGGCGGAAACGACGCAAGGTGTCATGCAAGGGAAAGTCCGCCGCCTTGCCTTCCCGGAACGCCTGCTGCGCCTGCACTTTTTGTTCTCCCTGCAGGCGCATTTGCGCCATCAGGTGTTCCGCCAGCCGGATTTCCTGGCTCGACACCTGACCACTTGACTTGGCGATATGCCCCATGGTGGCAAAAGTGGCATACAAGAATTCGGCTTGAGCCCCCTGCTGGCTTTGCCAGGCATTGGCTAGTTTTTTATCTACCAGATGACCCAGCCATAACCCCAGCAGGGCACCGGGAATATTGCCGATCAATAAACCGAATAAAAAACCGATCAACTTGCCTTTAATACGCGCCAGCATCGCATTATCCCATTGCATCACAGTCACCATGCCGTTGCCCACGGCAACCAGGGCCCGAGCCGATCAATGAAGGTGCTGTGCAGGAAAGCCAAAATAGGAGAAAAAGAGTGTCATTCATGAGCAGGGTCCGGATCAGAAAAACAGCAGCAAGGCTGGGTCATAGTGCTGACGGCAAGAATGCATTATCATAGCCAGCTACCATAAAGTAATGACACCAAAAGCTCAACCAAGCTGAGCCCCGGAACACAGACCGGTGTCGCCAAGACCCGTGGATGCGAGCGCTAACAAATGAAAATACGGATTATCGGCTTTCCCCTTGTGTTATTTACCGGCCTGACTCCCGCTTTAACTCAGGCGCAAACACCAGAAGATGAGACACCCTTTTCATTCAGCCGTTGCTTTAGCCATGTGCCCCAGCGTATCGATGCCTCCGCCAATGCCAACCAAGCCCCCATCGAAGTAACGGCAGACAACCTGGAAGCCACCCAGGATGGCAAGATCCTGTACCGGGGTGAGGTAAATGTTGCGCAGGCCCATCGCACCTTTCGAGCCGATTACGCCGAACTCGATCAACAAAGCCGGGATGTGCTGGCCGAAGGTAATATTCGTTATTCCGATGGCAGCATTACCGTGCTAAGCAACCAAACCCTGACATCCAACCTGGACAGCAAAGACACCGTACTGGATCAGGCCCGCTACCAACTGCACGGCAATCCCGGACGGGGAGGGGCCGAGCAGGTGCGGATGACGGACAATACCAATAGGGTAGCGCTGGATGGTGCCAGCTATACCACCTGCCCCCCCGGCGAAGAGGTCTGGGAGTTGCGCGCCAGCGAAGTCAAGGTAGAGCAGGATCAGGTGTTCGGCGAAGCCTGGAATGCAGTGCTGTGGGTCGAGGAAGTGCCGGTGTTTTACTTTCCCTACTTCAAGTTTCCTGTGAAAGACCAGCGGCAAAGTGGTTTCCTGTACCCGACCCTGGACATCAGCAGCGATAACGGCACCGATGTCAGCTTGCCTTATTACTGGAACATCGCCCCCAACTATGATGCCACTTATACCCCGCGCTATATGAGCGAGCGCGGCCTGATGAGTCAGCTGGAGTTCCGCTATATGCCCGTAGAGGGGCAAAGAGGCACGCTTTATGGCGAGTATCTGGGCAACGATGACAGCCTGGTCAACACCGAACTGGAAGATACCTCCCGCTGGTTGTTTAACTGGCGACACAATGCCCACTTCGATGCCGAGAATCATTGGCGTGCCAGGGTCGACTATACCAAAGTGGCAGGCGGTGACTTCAACTATCTGGATGATTTTACCCCGCCGGTCGGGGTACTGGTCGATGACCAGTTGCTGCAATCCTTCCAGGGAGGCTATTACGACCGGGCCTGGCAACTGACGGCGGAAGTGCGCGACTACCAAATCCTCAAGCCCGATACCCTAGCCCCCTTTCAGCTGGCACCCAGCCTGGATTTGACCGGCTATCGGGGCTACGGCTGGTATGATCTCAGCCTGAACTCGGAACTGTCCCAGTTCAACAATGATCGGCCGGATGTGTTTGAGGCCAACCGCCTGCATATAGAGCCCAGTGTCATCGTCTCCCTGATAGAAAAACCCGGGGGCCTGCTGACCGCCGAGGCCGGTGCCTATTACACCCATTTTGAGCAGGACGTACCCGACACCCTGGCTTCCTATTACCAAGATCGTGGCTTTGTCAGCGATCGGCTCGATGCCAGTGTCGATCGCCTGCTGCCCAAGTTCCGGGTCAGGGGCAACCTGGTGTTCGATCGTGAAACCCAATGGTTCGAGCAAGCTTTCACCCAAACACTGGAACCCCAGCTCCAGTATCTTTACGTGCCCTACACCGACCAGGACAATATCGGCCTGTATGACACTACCAGTATGAGCCAGGACTACTACCAGCTGTTCAGCGAACGGCGCTTTGCCGGCCTGGACAGGATCAGTGATGCCAACCAGATGACCGCCGGTTTTACCAGCCGCATCTATGACCAGCTGGGCACCGAACGACTGCGGCTGGCCCTGGCCCAGACCTATAACTTTGTCTCCCCCCGGGTCGGACTGCTGCCCACCGATACCCCCAGCGAGGTCAAGCGCTCCTTCCTGACCTTTGAAGGCGATGTCAACCTGGACGGCAACTGGTTTGTCCATGCTTCGGCCCAGCAGGATACCCGCGAACAGCGGCTGGCCTCCGGCAACATGACCCTGGAATACAACGAGCAGGGCAAGCTGGCCCAGATAGGTTTCCGCCACCTGAACCAGGACTATTTCCAGGACACCAGCCTGGAGGACGATCTGAATCAGCTGGGCGGCACCTTTTCCTGGCCGCTGGACCCCCAGTGGCGCATGATCGGCGGCTATTACCGGGATATTGAACTCAATCGCAATATCGATACTCTGATAGGACTGCGCTATGACTCCTGCTGCTGGGCTATCAGCCTGACCTGGGAGCAATGGCAAAAAACGGACAAGCTCGCCAACCAGGTGAATCAGGAAACCAGTATCGGCCTGCGCTTTGAACTGAAAGGCCTGAGCTCCCTGGGCACCGGCAGCGGTGACTTCGGCCCTGGTTCCCAGTTATTACCCTATTACCGTCCGTTTAACCTCAATGACTAATTTTCACTGTGCACAGGACCTGTCATGAAGAAAAGATGTAAACAACTGCTCATCGCCGCCGGGCTGGGCCTGGCCACCTTCACCAGTCAGGCGGTTGAGCTGCTGGACAAGGTGGTGGCCGTGGTCAACCAGGATGTGGTACTGGAAAGCGAGCTGACCAATCTGGTCAACCAGGTCAAACACAGCGCCATAGCCGCCGGTCAGCCCCTGCCCGACGATCAAAAATTGCGTAAACAGGCTCTCGAACGGTTAATCATGGAAAGCCTGCAGCTGCAGCAGGCCGAACTCCTTGGGTTGCGCATTTCCGACACCCAGCTGGAACAGGCCATCGGTAATATTGCCAAGGGTGAAGGCAAGACCCTGGCCCAGTTGCGCGACAGTCTGACCAGCCAGGGGCTTTCCTATGCCCAGTTCCGTACCCAGGTACGCAATGAAATCCTGATGAGCGAACTGGCCCGCAATCAGGTCCGCCGTCGTATCAATGTTTCCGATCAGGAAGTCAAGCAGGTAGTACAAATGCTCAAGGAGCAGGGCCAAAGCAACACCCGCTACCGGGTCGGTAATATACTGCTGTCTCTGCCCGCCGAGCCCTCGAGTGAGCAACTGCGCACCGTCAAGGCACAGGCCGAAAGTCTGATCACCCAGCTACGGCAGGGTGCCGACTTCCGCCAGCTGGCCATCAGCCACAGCAGCGGCCCCAAGGCCCTGGAGGGGGGTGACTGGGGCATGATGACCATCAATGAAATGCCCTCCCTGTTCAGTGAGGCGGTGAAGAACCACACCAAGGGTGATATCATCGGCCCCATGCGCTCCGGTGCCGGTCTGCACATACTGACCATCTTTGACCTCGAAAGAGACAGCAGCCAGCAGGTACAGGCGGTGGAAGTCAAGGCCCGGCATATCCTGATCAAGCCGTCGATCATCATGAGCGAGGAAAAAGCCCGGTCCATGCTGGCCGGCTTTGCCGAGTCCATTCGAGCCGGACAAGCCTCCATGGCCAGCCTGGCCGAGCAGTATTCTGAAGATCCCGGTTCGGCTATCAACGGCGGTGATCTCGGCTGGGCGGCCCCGGAAATGTATGTCAGCGCGTTTCGCGATACCGTCAACCGGCTTGAAGTCGGACAGTTGAGCGAACCGTTCCGCTCCGAACATGGCTGGCACCTGGTGCGGCTTGACGACAAGCGAGTCCTGGATGCAACGGAACAAGCCACTGAGCAAAGGGCATACCAGTTAATTTTTAATCGTCGCTTTAACGAAGAAGTTCAGACCTGGCTGGATGAGCTGAGGGATGAGGCCTATATACGTATTGTCGACGCCAACTTATCTAACGGTGAACTGTGATTTGTAGACGCATAGCGATAACACCCGGCGAACCCGCCGGCATCGGCCCCGAGCTGATGCTGGCTCTGGCCGAACATAGCTGGCCCGTTGAGCTGGTGGTGATTGCCGATCCCGAGCTGTTACAGAGTCGGGCCCAGGCCTTGGGCAAGTCCTTGCTCCTGCTACCCTATAACCCGGAACAGGAACCCAGGCCCCAGGCCGCCGGTACCCTGACCATAGCCCCGGTCCGCCTGGCCAGAGCCGCCATCCCCGGACAGCTGGACGAGGCCAATGGCCTCTATGTGCTGGAAACCCTGAAGCGGGCCTCCGACGGCAATATGTCCGGCGAGTTTGATGCAGTGGTCACGGGCCCTGTCAACAAGGGCATTATCAACAAGGCCGGGGTCTCCTTCAGCGGTCACACCGAATTTTTTGCCCACGAAGCCAACGTCCCCGATGTGGTCATGCTGCTGGCCACCCCCGGCCTGCGGGTGGCCCAGGTCACCACCCATATTCCGTTGGCCTATGTGGCCAAGGCCATCACCCCGGATCGCCTGACCAAGATCACCCGGATACTGCACAGCGAGCTGAAAAGTAAGTTCGCCATCCCCCAGCCCCGTATCTATGTGTGCGGCCTCAACCCTCATGCGGGTGAAGACGGCCATCTGGGCAGGGAAGAGCTGGATATCATCATCCCCACCCTGAATGAGCTGCGTGCCGAGGGCATGGATCTGATCGGCCCGCTGTCATCCGATACCCTGTTCCAGGAAAAATATATGAAAGACGCCGATGCCTTCCTGGCCATGTACCATGATCAAGGGCTGCCGGTGTTGAAATATATGGGCTTTGGCAAGGCGGTCAACATTACCCTGGGGCTGCCGTTTATCCGCACTTCGGTGGATCACGGCACGGCGCTTGAGCTGGCCGGGACCGATAAAATCGATGCGGGTAGCATGCTGTGCGCCGTCAATCAAGCCATTGAGATGATAGAAAAACGCGATGAATAGTAAAGTTCACCAGGGTCACAAAGCCCGTAAGCGATTTGGTCAGAATTTCCTGCACGACGACTACATTATCGATCAAATAGTCGGCGCCATTGCCCCCAGCGATGACTACACCATGGTCGAGATAGGCCCGGGCCTCGGCGCCCTGACCGGCCCGGTGTGCGATCGGCTGCAAAAACTGAATGTTGTCGAGCTGGACCGAGATCTGGCGGCCCGTCTGGCAACCAATCCCTTTTTGCAGGACAAGCTGACGATTCACCAAGCCGATGCCATGAAATTTGACTTTGCCAGCCTGCTTGAGCCCGGCAAGAAGCTGAAGGTTTTTGGTAACCTGCCCTACAACATCTCCACCCAGCTGATGTTCCACCTGTTCGAATTCGCGCCGGTGATCGCAGACATGCACTTTATGCTGCAGAAAGAAGTGGTCAAACGCTTGTCGGCCGGGCCCGGCAGCAAGGCCTACGGTCGCCTGAGCGTGATGGCGCAGTACTACTGTGAAGTGGTGCCGGTGCTGGAAGTCGGACCCGAGGCCTTCAAGCCGGCCCCCAAGGTGGATTCCGCCGTGGTGAAACTGCTGCCCTATGAACAACCGCCTTTCCCCGCAGAGCGCATCGACTGCCTGTCCCGGGTCACCGCCGACGCCTTTGGCCAGCGCCGTAAGACCATCCGTAACAGCCTGCAGCATCTATTCCGTCCGGAGCAATTGACCGAGCTAGGATTGGATCCCGCGCTCCGCCCGGAAAACCTGAGTGTGGCCCAATACGTAGCCCTGGCCAATGCCCTGGCTCAGCAGAAGGAGTAACCATGGAGCCCACTGCCATCCAGATTACTACGGTTCCCCATTATCTGGCCGAACGCTCCGCGCCCGATGAACAACACTATGTGTTTGCCTATACCATCACCATCAAGAATACCGGCCCGCAAGGGGTACAACTGATGGGCCGCCGCTGGGTGATCACCGATGGCAATGGCAAGATCATGGAAGTGGAAGGCAGTGGCGTCGTCGGCGAGCAACCGCTGATCCCGCCAGGTGCTCAATACACCTACACCAGCGGCGTCAGCCTGGAAACCCCCTTCGGCGTGATGGAAGGCAGCTATACCATGACCTTGGATGACGGTCAGGAATTTCAGGCTCCCATCGATCCCTTTCGCCTGGCTCTGCCCAATATCATCAACTGATGGCCACCTATATTGTCGGAGACCTGCAAGGTTGTCTGAGGGACCTCGAGCTGTTGTTGGCCCGGGTCGCGTTCAATCCCAGCCGGGATCAACTCTGGCTGACCGGGGACCTGGTGGCGCGAGGCCCCGACTCCCTGGGCTGTTTGCGACGGGTAATAGCTTTGGGCAATGCGGCGGTGACCGTACTGGGCAATCACGATCTGCACCTGTTGGCCATCGCCCATGGAATCGGCAAGCCTAAGCCCAGCGATAACATTACAGCTATCCTGCACGCCGCCGACAAGACCGACCTGCTTAACTGGCTCAGGCATCAGCCCTTGCTGGCCGAGCATGACAGCCATGGCTTTGTGATGACCCATGCGGGTATTCCCCCCCAATGGGATCTGAACCAGGCCAAGGCATCGGCCCGCATGGCCGAAGCCGAGTTGCAGTCACCTCAATATAAACAGCGGCTGCAGCAGATGTATGGCAATCAACCCGATCTGTGGCGGCAGGACTTGTCGACCACGGAACAGCTGCGGTACAGCATCAATGCCTTTACCCGCATGCGCCTCTGTTATCCCGATGGTCGGCTGGATTTTGAAAATAAGGCAACCCTGGCCTCGGCACCACAACAACTGCGCCCCTGGTTTGAATTCAGGGCAGCCTATCAGGATCCACCCCTGGTATTTGGCCACTGGGCAGCACTGGAAGGTCGCTGTGAACAGACCGGTATCCATGCCCTAGATACCGGTTGCGTCTGGGGTGGCACCCTGACCATGCTGTGCTGGGAGACAGGAGAGCGTCTTGCCACCCCTTGCCCGGCTTATGCCGGCTGACGCTCCAGTACCTGAAAGCGGCACTCGTATTGATTACGCTCGTCGGCCGGCTGTACCAGCTCCGCGGTTAACCGCCATTCATCACCGACCGGCGGGAAACGGGTATCGCCTGCCAGACTGGCCTCGATGCGGGTCAGGTATAGCCGCTGAGCCAAAGGCATAAAGGCCCGGTACAACTGACCACCACCGATCACCATCACCTCGGGCTCGGCTGCCAGCAAGGCCAGGGCCTCGGCAGGAGAGGTGACGACCTCTGTGCCCGCCGGCGCCTTGCGCAGGGTGCCGCTGACAATGACGTTACGCCGACCGGGCAGTGGCCTGCCGATGGAGGCAAAGGTATTACGCCCCATCACCACCGGCTTGCCCATAGTGGTCCGTTTAAAGTAGGCCAGATCGGCGGGCAGGTGCCAGGGCATGGCGTTATCCTTGCCGATCACGTTGTCCCTGGTCATGGCCACGATTAACGACACTGTCATGGCTTACTCCCGGGTGTAGATGACGTGGCCATCGTCCTCTTCGTCATCCCAGTCGTCATCCAGCTCATCATCATCGACCTCGGACAGCTGGGTCTGATGGTATTCATCCCATTTGAAATTAACCGGTTCCTGGGCTTCCTGCAGTTCCTGTTCGGTACGGGGATGCTCTTCCAGGAAGGCCATCAACTCCTGGGTCAACGCCTTGGTGCCTTCTTTGCTTAGGGCACAGATCTTGTGCACCGGACCTTGCCATTCCAGGGCTGTCACGACCCGCTCGATAATCTCGTCGGCTTCGTCTTCCAGCACCAGATCCAGCTTGTTGAATACCAGCCACCTGGGCTTGTCCGCCAGCGCTTCGCTGTAATTTTCCAGCTCATTGATGATGATCTGGGCATTGTCGGCCGGATCCGAACCATCCACCGGCAATACATCCACCAGATGCAGCAATACCCGGCAACGTTCCAGATGCTTGAGGAAACGGATCCCCAGGCCGGCGCCGTCGGCAGCGCCTTCGATCAGGCCAGGGATGTCGGCAATCACAAAGCTTTGCTGGCCATCACAGCGCACCACGCCCAGGTTAGGCACCAGAGTGGTAAAGGGATAGTCGGCGACCTTGGGCTTGGCGGCAGAGACTGAACGGATGAAAGTGGATTTGCCCGCATTGGGCAGCCCCAACAGCCCCACATCTGCCAGCAGCAGCAATTCCAGTATCAGGTTACGCACTTCCCCGGGGGTACCGTTGGTTTTCTTGCGCGGCGCCCGGTTCACCGAGGTTTTGAAGCGGGTATTACCCAGGCCATGAAAGCCGCCCTTGGCGACCAGCAGCTTCTGGCCGTGACGAGTCAGGTCACCTAAAATTTCACCTGTCATTTCATCCCGGACCCGGGTACCGACCGGCACCGTCAACACCTTATCCTTGCCTCGCCTGCCGGTGCAGTTAGCACCCCGACCATTTTCGCCCCGCTCGGCCTGGTGAAAACGCTCAAAGTGATAGTCGATCAGGGTATTCAGGTTTTCATCGGCTAGCAGGTACAGATCGCCCCCATCACCGCCGTCACCGCCGTCCGGGCCCCCATTGGGGATATATTTTTCCCGGCGAAAGCCGATACAACCGTTACCACCATCGCCGGCCTGAACCTTGATCTCAGCTTCATCGACAAACTTCATTTCGACCTTTCTCCCGTTTACATTCTGATCCTAGTATAACCAACCAGAATCACGGTTTTACATAAAGCAAAAGCCCCGCCAATTGGCGGGGCTTTTAATTGCGTCTTACCTGCAGCTTACTCGGCTACAATGCTGACGAATTTGCGGTTTTTGGGACCTTTCACCTCAAACTTCACCTTGCCTTCGGCTTTGGCGAACAGGGTGTGATCTTTACCCAAACCTACATTGTCACCGGCGTGGAACTTGGTGCCACGCTGACGCACGATGATGTTGCCCGCCAGGACAGACTCACCGCCGAAACGCTTAACGCCGAGACGTTTACTTTCTGAATCGCGACCGTTACGAGTTGAACCGCCTGCTTTTTTATGTGCCATGGAACTAAACTCCCCTCTTAGGCGCTGATACCAGTGATTTTCACTTCAGTGAACCACTGACGGTGACCCTGCTGTTTGCGAGAGTGCTTACGACGACGGAACTTAACGATCTTGACTTTTTTGCCACGACCATGGGTAACGACTTCAGCCGTTACTTTGCCGCCATCAACGTAAGGTACACCTACTGTTACGTTTTCACCTTGGGCAACCATCAGCACTTTGTCGAACTCGACAGAGGCACCGGTTTCTATGTCCAGTTTCTCCAGACGAATAACTTGGCCTTCGGCTACACGGTGCTGTTTTCCGCCGCTTTGGATTACCGCGTACATGTTTTTAACTCCGAAATATGGCACTAAACTCCCTCTTGGGGACGTGCACTAAAACTGTTCTACAATGGCCGCGAATTGTACGCAAATTGATCCCCTTAGACAAGGGTAGAATCGGAAAAAGATCGTCCTCTCCCGCTTTCTGTTGACCACAGTGCTATGCGTGTTTAACCCTTTGCCAAATCGTGTAAAATCCTACCACTAATCGCTTTAAACTGCATCGCCCGGCTTTATATTTATGATGGATATCAATGCAATAAAAAAACTGACCGACCTGGATATGCAGTCGGTCAACAGCCTTATCATGTCCCGCCTGCACTCTGACGTGGCGTTAATCAATCAATTGGGCTACTACATCGTCAGTGCGGGGGGGAAGCGTATGCGCCCCATGTTGACTGTGCTGGCCGCCCGGGCAATGGGATATGCGGGCGAGGACCACATCAAGCTGGCAGCCCTGCTCGAGTTTATTCACACCTCGACCCTGTTGCATGACGATGTGGTGGATGAGTCAGACCTGCGCCGGGGCAGGGATACCGCCAACGCCCTGTTCGGCAATGCCGCCAGTGTGCTGGTCGGAGATTTTCTCTATACCCGCTCATTCCAGATGATGACCGAACTCAACAGCATGAGGATTATGCAACTACTGAGCGAGGCCACCAATATCATCGCCGAGGGGGAAGTCCTGCAGCTGATGAACTGTAACGATCCGGACACCACAGAAGACAGCTATATGCAGGTGATTTACTGCAAGACCGCCAAGCTGTTCGAGGCCGCGACCCGGCTGGCGGCGGTGATGACCCATCAACCGCCGGAAGTGGAGCAGGCCATGCTGGACTATGGCAAATACCTGGGCACCGCCTTCCAGCTGGTAGACGACATCATGGATTACAGCTCGGATGCCGATGATATGGGTAAGAATATGGGCGATGATCTGGCAGAAGGCAAACCCACCCTGCCGCTGCTACGCGCCATGGCGGTCGGCAACCCGGCCCAACGCGAACGTATCCGTGATGCCATCGCCAACCGTACCGGCATGGATCACCTGCCTGAAATCATGGAGATACTGAGTGACACCCGCGCCCTGGAATACTGCGAGCAACGGGCCCGGGCCGAGGCCGACAAAGCCATCGCCAGCCTGGCCATACTGCCCGACTCCGAGTATAAGGCAGCGCTGACGACCCTTGCCCGCATGGCGGTCGAGCGCACCAGCTAACCAACGGGCGCCTGACAGCAGAAACAAAAATGCCAGTCTGACGACTGGCATTTTTTATCCATCAGCCCGACTCAGGCTTCAAATGGATGACGCAGTATCATGGTCTCGCCACGATCCGGACCGGTGGAGATGATATCGATCGGAATACCGGTCACTTCTTCCAGCCGCTTGATGTAGTTACGCGCCGCCAGGGGCAGGCCCTCAACCGTAGTCACACCAAAGGTGTTCTCACTCCAGCCCGGCATGGACTCATAAACCGGCTTGACAGTTTCGTAACCTTCGGCCGCCATCGGCGGTACATCACGCACCGTGCCGTCGGGCATCTGGTAACCGATACAGATCTTCACTTCCTGCAGGCCATCCAGCACATCCAGCTTGGTCAGGCAGAAACCGGAGATGGAGTTGACCTGGATAGCACGCTTCATCGCCACCGCATCAAACCAACCGGTACGACGTTTGCGACCGGTGGTGGCACCAAACTCGTTGCCTTTCACTCCCAGGTGTTCGCCTACTTCGTCGAACAGCTCGGTAGGGAAAGGACCGGAGCCGACGCGGGTGGTATAAGCCTTGACGATGCCCAGCACATAGTCCAGGTAGCAGGGGCCGAAACCGGAGCCGGTCGCCACGCCGCCAGCGGTGGTGTTGGATGACGTCACATAGGGATAGGTGCCGTGATCTATGTCCAGCAATGTGCCCTGGGCACCTTCGAACATGATCTTTTCACCCTTGATACGGGCCTTGTCCAGCATATCGGTGACATCGACCACCATACTGGTCAACAGTTCGGCATAGCCATGAGCCTGCTCCAGTACCTGCTCGTAGGAAACCGCTTCGGCGCCATAAAAACCGGTCAGCTGGAAGTTGTAATACTCCATCACTTCTTTCAGCTTTTCTGCGAAGCTGGCCATATTGAACAGATCCCCGACCCGCAGACCACGACGGGCGACCTTATCTTCATAAGCGGGCCCTATGCCACGGCCCGTGGTACCGATGGCTTTCGCGCCGCGGGCTTGCTCCCGGGCGACATCCATGGCGATATGGTAGGGCAGGATCAGGGGACAGGCTTCGCTCAGCACCAGGCGCTCCTTTACCGGAACCCCATTGGCTTCGAGTCCCGACATTTCCTTGAGCAGCGCGTCCGGTGACAGTACAACACCGTTGGCGATGATGCAGGTGCAGTTATCACGCAGTATGCCTGAGGGGATCAGGTGCAGAACCGTCTTCTTACCATCAATCACCAGGGTATGACCGGCATTGTGGCCCCCCTGATAGCGTACGACATAACGGGCTTTATCGGTCAGCAGATCCACGACCTTGCCCTTGCCTTCATCACCCCATTGGGTGCCTAGTACAACAACGTTTTGTCCCATTTTCACTAACTGTCAGGTTGTTAAAAATGGAGTCTAACAAATTTTGACCAAGGTCGGAATAAACGAAACGGGCTCTTTAGCGGAAAAAATAAAATATCGCGGCGCCGGCCGCCGCCAGTCCTCCGCCGATGCGGCGCAGCAGCGCCGGCTCGGTATTGGCCAACAGGTTCAGCAGCCGACGCCAATCATGGGGGAAAAGCAGCGGGCCCAACCCTTCGATAATCAATACCAGGGCTAGTGCCAACATCAAATGCTGCATGTGTCCGATTCCATATAGAAAAAAGGCCTGGTTACCCAGGCCTTTAACATGACTTAGTTGTTCCCCGAGGGGTCTTTCAGGTAACGGAAGAAGTCGCCGTCCGGCTTCAATACCATCATGTCGCCGCCCTGCTCGAAACTCTTGCGATAGGCTTCCAAGCTGCGAATAAAACTGAAAAATTCAGGATCGGCACTGTAAGCATCCGCGTAGATCTTGGCGGCCAGGGCATCCCCTTCACCACGCAAGGTACGGGAGTTACGCTGTGCTTCCGCTATCATCACCGTCACCCGGCGATCTGCTTCCGCCTTGATGATTTCGGCCTGTTCGCGACCCTCGGATCTGTGCTCCCGGGCAACCGCGGTCCGCTCGGCACGCATCCGCTGATAGATGGAACTGGACACTTCGGTCGGCAGGTTGATCTGCTTGATACGCACATCCACCACCTTGATACCCAGCTCGGAAGATGATTCCAACAGGCCTTTCAACGCGCTTTCCATCACATCGCCCCGCTCACCGGAAACGATATCCCGAATGGTACGGATACCGATTTCCGAACGCAGGCTGTTGTTGATCCGGCGTCGCAACAAACCTTCTGCCTGCAGGCGGTTACCACCGCCAGTGGACAGGTAGTACTGGGCGAAATCATCGATACGCCACTTCACATAGGAATCGATGATCAGATCTTTTTTCTCGGAGGTGACGAAACGATCCACCTGGTCACCCAGGGTCTGTACCCGGGCATCCAGTTTACGTACCTGATCGATCATCGGCACCTTGAAATGCAGGCCCGGCTGATAGACGGTCGGCAGCTCGGAATCAGCTTCACGCTTCACCTTACCGAATTGCAGAACTATCCCCCGCTCGCCCTCGGCCACCACAAATATAGAGGAGTAAACCACTATGGCAACCAAGGCCAGAACGACGATTAATGCTCTTTTCATCGTTTAGTTTCTCCCTGAGGTCGGACGGATATTACTGCGATCGGAGGTCGGCCTGAGCTGACCACTATCCTGACCGGCAGACACATTACCATTATTCAGGTAATCGGAGGTGATCTTGTCCGGATCCGGACGGGCGGCACGCCGATCCTGCTGTTCAACCAGCTGGTCCAGCGGCAGATACAGCAGGCTGTTGCTGCCTTCCGGCGTGTCGACGATCACCTTGTTGACCTTGCTGTAAATTTCTTCCATGGTTTCCAGATAGATACGCTGACGCGCTAGCTCCGGCTCACGTTGATACTGGGGCAGCAGTTCCCGGAAACGCGCCACCTCACCCTCGGCCCGGAAGGCGATCTGCTCTTTATAACCCTCTGCTTCCTGCAACAACCGCTGGGCCTGACCACGGGCTTTGGGTTCGATTTCCCGGGCATAGGCTTCGGCTTCACGGATAAAGCGCTGTTCATCTTCCTGGGCGGCGATGGCATCATCGAAGGCATCCTTCACTTCTTCCGGCGGACGCGCCGGCAGGAAGTTCAGATCCAAGATCATCAGGCCCAGGTTGTAAGGCTCGATAATCTGCTCCAGCAGTTCACGGGTTTCCTGACGGACCCGCTCACGGCCCACGGTCAAGACGTCATCCATGGTACTATGCCCGACCACATAGCGCAGGGCGCTGTCCAGGGCCTGGCTCAGACTGTCGTCGGCATTGGTGACATTAAACAGATAGGCTCGGGGCTCGACAATCCGATACTGGACATCCATCTCTACCCGTACCAGATTTTCATCCCTGGTCAGCATAAAACCGGACGCCGGCTGGGAACGCACGGTTTCCACATCCACCGGATACACCCGATCGACAAAGGTCGCCTTCCAGCTCAAGCCCGGATCGACCATCTGATAAAACTTGCCGAAGCGCAGCACCACACCACGTTGAGCCTCGCCTATGGTGTAGAAACCACTGACCACCCAGACCACGAGGGCGATGACTAAGGCGACCACCACACCAAAAGAGCCGAGGCCACCACTGCCGCCACCGGGTATTTTGCCACCGAGCAGACCACCTAATTTATTACTCAGGTTACGAATAACCTGATCCAGATCTGGCGGACCCTGATGTTTACCGTTATTCCCCCAAGGGTCACGGTCTTTGCCACCATTTCCAGGCTCATTCCAAGCCATTTGTTTCTCCGTCTTTCTGGTTTGTGAACGTAACTTTACCAAGCAATCAGTCGCTTATAAAGCGCTCTAGCTGCTCACCTTCTTGTTTTATCAGGCGTTGCCAGTCGGCTTTCTGCAGACGGATATCGACAACATATTCTCCGGCGTCGCCAAACGCCTCGCTCACTATGCCGTTCATGGCATATAAACGGCTGCGTAATTTTGCCGCCGAGGGCGGCAAGGTCAACCGGTGCTCAACCAGAGCCCCCGCCAGGCGCTGGCTCAGGGCCTCGAACAGACACGCAACTCCCTGACCACTCTGGGCCGATAACCAGACAGCCCGCGGCATATTCTCATCATCATATTCGATACGCCCCTCGGCCTGTTCCAACTTGTCTATCTTGTTGTAGACCATGAGCACCGGCACCTGACTCGCGTCTATCTGTTCGAGTACGGCGTCGACCTCGCGGACATTGTCCTGCATCTCCTCGTCGGCACAATCCACAACATGCAGCAGCAGGTCGGCATCCCGGGTTTCCTGCAACGTTGCCTTGAAGGCGGCGACCAGATCATGGGGTAGATGGCGAATAAAGCCGACCGTGTCGGCCAGGATGGCTGCGCCCACATCGGCCAACTCGATCCTGCGCAGGGTCGGATCCAGGGTCGCGAACAGCTGATCCGCAACATAGACGCCGGCCTCGGTCAGGCGGTTGAACAGGGTTGACTTGCCAGCGTTGGTATAGCCCACCAGAGACAGGGTGGGCACATCATTACGCAGCCGGGCCCGTCTGCCCTGTTCCCGCTGCCGGGATACCTTCTCCAGCCGTTTCTGAATATACTTGATGCGCTCGCGTAGCAGCCGGCGATCGGTCTCCAGCTGGGTTTCCCCCGGTCCGCGCAGGCCGATCCCACCCTTTTGTCGCTCAAGGTGAGTCCAGCCCCGCACCAGCCGGGTGGACAGATGGCGCAGCTGGGCCAGTTCAACTTGCAGTTTACCTTCATGGGTACGGGCTCGCTGGGCAAAAATATCCAGGATCAGCCCGGTGCGATCCAGCACCCGGCAGCGCACTTCCCGCTCCAAGTTGCGTTCCTGAGCCGGGCTCAGGCTGTGGTTGAAAATCACCACATCGGCCTGATGCATCTGCACCAGCCCAGCCAATTCTTCAACCTTGCCGCTACCGATAAAAAACTTGGATTGAGGTGCACCCCGACTGGATGTCACCACTGCACAGGTGGCCACGCCGGCGGAATCCGCCAGCAATTCCAATTCATCCAGGGCTTCACGTTCACTGTCATCGGTGAAATTGATATGAACCAAAATGGCAGACTCGCCACCTTGATAGCGTTCAAACAAGGGATTTCCTCCATGTTGCGGACACTAAAAAAGTGACCGCCGGGCGGTATTCAAGAAAACAGGTGGGGGATCTCAAGTTCAGTCCTGATCCGGTTCTGGTGTTGACGGCTCGGGAGCCTCGGATGCCGCCGGGGGCTGATGATGTACCGGCCGGGCCGGCACCACGGTAGAAATCGCATGCTTGTACACCATCTGGCTGACGGTGTTTTTAAGCAGGATCACAAATTGATCAAACGACTCGACCTGCCCTTGCAGCTTGATACCATTCACCAGGTAAATAGAGACAGGGATCCGTTCACGCCGCAATGCATTTAGAAACGGATCTTGTAAGGATTGTCCCTTAGCCATCTTGTTGTCCTTATTTTTTGTAATAGTGGAAACTTTTTATTGTTTTATTTCATTATGTGCCTGCCGGATCTGCTCAACCAGGGTCTGACAAACATCTTCATTATCGGTATCCAGCCAGTTCAACTCGGGCCAGCCTCGCAGCCAGGTCAACTGCCGTTTGGCCAACTGGCGGGTAGCGGCGATACCGCGCGCCACCATTTCATCATAGCCTACTGTACCCGCCAGATAATCCCACATTTGCCGATACCCCACACACCGGATTGACGGCAAATCCGGATGCAGATCACCCCTTTGATAGAGATACCTCACTTCATCTTCAAAACCGGCAGCCAGCATCTGCTGAAAACGGATGGCAATACGCCGGTGCAGCTCGGCCCGCTCTCTAGGCGCAACGGCAAACTGTAACACTTTGTAAGGTAAGGGATCACCCTTGCGTTGGGTCAATTCTGTCAGGGTTTTACCGGAAATGCGATATACTTCCAACGCCCGGGAAAGGCGCTGGGGATCATTCGGATGAATACGCGCCGCGGCAATCGGATCTATCCCGACCAGTTGCCGATGCAGGGCCCCCCACCCCTCTTTTTCGGCCTCGGCTTCAATCCCGGCCCTGATCTCTGGATCGGCACTGGGCAGGGGCGACAGGCCCTCCAGCAAGGCCTTGAAATAGAGCATGGTGCCACCCACCAGCAGAGGGATGCGCCCGGCGGCGGTGATATCGGCCATGGCCGCCAGGGCGTCACGACGAAAATCGGCGGCCGAATAGGCTTCACTGGGATCGAGCAGATCGATCAACCGGTGGGGGGCCAGGGCCTGCTCCTCGGCACTGGGTTTGGCGGTACCAATGTTCATACCTTTATAGATCAGGGCCGAGTCCACGCTGATCAGCTCGCAGGGCAAGGCCTGAACAGCCGCCATAGCCAGGTTGGTCTTACCCGAGGCCGTCGGCCCCATTAAAAATACCGCCAGGGGTTTATTCCCCATGTAACCACCTATCAATTTGCTGTTCTATGGCCAGGGCCTGTACGCAGGCCAATTCGGCCACGTCGCCGTTATGCAGCTGTAACAAACGCTGCCACTGCACTTGGGCCTCCGCCAACGACCAGTCGGTCCTGACGGCCTGCCCTTGCTCGGCCAGCCAGATGCATAATGCCTGTGGATCTGCCGCCAGGTCCTCGATCAATCGCTCCAGTAAGCGGGGGATCAGACGGGCCAGATCCGCATGGCGCAACGGTTGCGGCACCCGGGTCAAGATAATGGTGCCTCTGGATCCCGATTTCAACTCCAGCCCCAGTTTTTGCAGCAGTTCGCCCTGCTCGCCGATGGCGGCCTGTTGCTCTGGTGAAACCGGTACCGACACCGGCAGCAACAGAGGCTGCGGCACCAGACCCTGTTGCCAGACCGCATGCAGTTTCAGGCCGTCATCATGGGCGCGGGCGCGATTCAGGTCACACAACCATAGTGCCTGCCGGTAACCGGCCACCAGATAACAACCCCGAACCACCAGCAGGGCCCGGTTGTCTTCTCCATCCGGCGGTACCGCTGTACCTATATCGGCCGGTACCGTGGTCAACAGGGCATCCAGCCCCTGCCAGGTCTGGCGGCTCAGGCTGCTGCCCTGCTCACGCGGACCCGATAGCCCTCTCCCTGAGCCGCCGGCATAGGCGTAGCCATGGTTGGGAGGGCTAAATTCCAGAGCCCGCTCGCGCACACCGGCCGGCACCGGCACATGGTCTTCATCCCGAACCCTGTGCGCGCTGCCGCTGACTGCCGCCATGGCAGGTGCGTCTTCCAGCGCCTGTACCAGCACCTGGTAGATAAAATCGTGCACTAGCCGGGCCTGATGAAAACGCACCTCATGTTTGGCCGGATGTACATTGACATCTACCTGGCCGGGATCCAGTTCCAGATAAAGCACGAACGCCGGGCTGGTGTCGGGCGCCAGACGCTCCCCATAGGCCTGACGTATGGCATGATTGAGCAGCTTGTCGCGCATCATGCGGCCGTTGACATAGGTATATTGCAGATCGGCCTGGCTGCGGGCGGCGTCGGCCGGGCTTAACCAGCCCCATAGTCTCAGGCCATGGTGTTCACTGTCGAGCCTCAGGGCCGAGCCAATAAAGGCGGGTCCGCATACGGCGGCCAGGCGTTTATCCTGCTGGGAAGGCAGTTTGGCGGCCCGGTACTGACGCACCGGCTTGCCGTTATGCTTCAAGCTCAGGCTGACCTCAAAACGGCTCAGTGCAATACGGCGGACCACCTCATCGATATGGGCAAACTCGGTCTTCTCGGTGCGCAGGAACTTGCGTCGGGCCGGGGTATTGAAGAACAGATCGCTCACCTCGACGGTTGTCCCCTGGGGATGGGAGGCAGGCTGTACCTTCACCGCCATATCCCGTCCTTCCGCCATCGCCTGCCAGGCTTCCGCCTGCTCGGCCGGCCTGGAAGTCAATACCAGACGGGACACCGAACCAATCGAAGCCAACGCTTCGCCGCGAAAGCCCAAGCTGAGGATCTGCTCCAGATCCTCCAGGGTGCTAACCTTGGAGGTGGCATGACGGGACAAGGCCAGAGTAAGCTCATCCTTGGCGATACCTGTGCCATTATCGCGGATACGGAGCAGCTTGGCGCCGCCTCTTTCGATATCCACCTCGATGCGATCGGCGCCGGCGTCCAGGCTGTTTTCCACCAGCTCCTTTACCACTGAGGCGGGACGTTCGACCACTTCACCGGCCGCTATCTGGTTGGCCAGCCGGGCTGGCAGTATTTGAATCGGCATCGTCAGCTGCTTGGAATATCCAGGACCTGGCCGACCCTGACCACGTCGGACTGCAGCCGGTTGTGGCCTTTGAGCAGACCGACCGAGACCCCATAACGCTGGGCGATCACCGACAGGCTTTCACCTGTCTTGACCGTATGTTTACGTGCGCTTAGGGCGGCTTGGCCAACGTCCTGGCTGGCCACCATGGTGCGGCTGGAGGGGTTTTCCCGGTAATAGGACTTAATACCGTTAAACACCGCCTGCGCCACCTTCTGCTGATGATCTGCGCTGAGCAACAGGCTTTCTTCCTGGGGATTGGAGATAAAGCCGGCTTCGATCAGCAGGGAGGGAATATCCGGCGACTTCAACACCGCCAGGCTGGCATGCTCCGGCTTGCGTTTGTGCAGACGCACCACCTTGCCCATGGCCGCCAGAATATGCTCGCTGATGGCATAGCTGTCCGCCCGCGACTTATCCATGGACAAGTCGAGGAAGGTGCGGGTCAGATAGGGATTGGCATCGGTCTGGGAAATCACCTCGCCCACCCCGCCCAGCAGCTCGGACTGGCGTTCCTGTTTCTCCAGCCAGGCGGCCATTTCCCGGTTGGCCCGGTTGGACGACAGGACCCATACCGACGCGCCCCTGGGACCTGCGTTGGCCACGCTGTCCGCATGGATCGACAGCAACAGATCCGCCCTGGCCTTGCGGGCGATTTCCGAGCGTTTATTGAGGTTGACGTAGTAGTCTCCGGTGCGGGTCAGCACCGCCCGCATCCCAGGCTCCTTGTTGATTAGCTCGGCCAGCCTGCGCGACACCGACAGGGTGATGTGTTTTTCCCGGTTTTTCCTGGGTCCTATGGCCCCCGGATCTTCACCACCATGACCCGGATCGATGGCGATGACGATGGTGTCCCTGCCGGCCACCGCATTCCTGACCGCCGGCTGACTGGCCCTGCTTTGATCCTCATAAGGCAGATCGACCACCAGTCGATGACCGTAGTCACCCGCCGGCGTCAGCGGAAACACCGCCGGCTTGACGCCGGCCTTGAGTTCGAACACCAGCCGGTAGCTGCCCGCTTCGGGGGCCTTGCTGCTCCTGACCCTAGTGATCAGCTCGCTGTTGTTTTGCACCTCGCTAAAGCTTACCCGGTTCTGAGTCTGACTCAGGTCCACCACCAGCCGGTGCGGGTTGCTCAGGGTAAAATAGTTAAATCTGGGCGCGGCGCCCATATCCAGCACGATACGGGTGTTGTCCGGCGACGGCCAAATGCGGATACTTTCCAGCTGATTGGCCCAGGCCCCCAGGCTGAATAAGGTGCAGAGCAATGCGACTATCGACTTCACGCTACTATTTTCTCCAACAAAACCTGGCCTGCGGCACTGACCGGCAAGAGTGTTGCCTGCCGCCGTTGCTCATGATAGTTCAGGGTTATTTCCAGATCGGCCGCGGGTAACATCCCTTCGCCCTGCTCCGGCCACTCCACCAGACACAAGCTGTCCGGGGTAAAATAATCACGGATCCCCATGTATTCCAGTTCCTCAGGATCCGCCAGCCGGTAAAGATCAAAATGATATACCTGCCAGTCGCCGGCCCGGTAGGGCTCGACCAGGGTGTAGGTCGGGCTTTTTACCTTTCCCCGATGACCCAGGGCGGTAATAAAGCCACGGCTCAGGGTGGTTTTGCCTGCCCCCAGGCTGCCATGCAGGTAAATCACCGTTGCTTGGGTGCAGGCTTGAGCCAACTGCCGGCCCAGTTCCAGGGTCGCGGCCTCGTCGGCCAGTTCAATGGTCCACTGTTTTATTGTCATCTTCTTCTACTTGATTAATAAGACGCCTGATATCCGGCAGCAGATCTGAAGCCAGCATACCGACCATTCCATCTTTGATGGCCCGATCACCGGCCAAGCCATGGAGACACACCCCCAGGCGCGCCGCCTGTCCCGCGGCCACTCCCTGGGCCAGCAGGGCGCCGATTATACCAGATAACAGGTCGCCCATACCTCCGGATGCCATCCCCGAATTGCCATAATGACAGAGGCTGACACCTGACTCATCAGCCACCAGGGTCCCGGCCCCCTTGAGGACCACGACCGCACCATATTGTTCCCGTAACCGGCTCACCGCCGCCAGCCGATCGGCTTCTATCTCTGCCACCGAGCAGCCCAGCAGGCTGGCGGCCTCCCCCGGATGCGGGGTCAGTACCCAGGAGCCGCACTCCTCCGGCCTGGCCCCTGTCTGCGCCAGCAACTGCAGGCCAGCTGCATCAACAACCCGGGGACCGCTAAAGGCAAGGGACGACAGCCACAGGGAGCGGGCCCATGCATCCTGCCCCATCCCGGGCCCCACCACCAGAGAGTGGCCCCAGGACCAGTCCTCAAAGTCGGGATACCAGGCGGTCATCAGTTCCGGGCAGGCCATATTCAGCAACCGGTAGTGTTGCCGATGGCTCACCAGCCGCACCAGGCCGGTGCCGCAACGCAAGGCCGCCGCTCCTGCCAGGCGGATGGCGCCGTTCATGCCCCGGTTGCCCCCCAGCACCAGCAGGCGACCCACCAGGCCCTTGTGGGCACTGGCCCGGCGCCGGGGCAACAACCGCCGCAGTTCATCCCATTGCAGTAAATCGGCCACCGGCGCTTGCCCCAAGTGAGACTGAATACCCAGATCGGCCAGTAAAATCTCGCCGCAGACATCCCGACCCTGGCCGGTCAACAACCCCGGCTTGAGGCCCACAAACGTCAGGGTCAGGCTGGCATTCACCGCCCCGCCCAGCAGACGACCGGTATCGGCACAGAGGCCGGAGGGCAGATCGACCGCCAGCACCGGCGCATCGAGCCGGTTGATGTGGTTAATGATCCCCTTGGCCGCTTGCCGCAGCTCGCCTTTCAGGCCGGAACCCAGCAAGGCATCGATCACCAGATCCGGCTGTCCCTGCAGGGCACCGACGCTTTCGATGGCACCGCCATCGGCCCGGTATTGATCCCGGGCCCGGGCCGCATCCCCGCGCAAGGCCTCGGCATCGCCCAGCTGCGCCAGTTGTACCCGGATACCGGCGGCCCGGGCGAGCCGCGCCACCACATAGCCGTCTCCGCCATTATTGCCGCCACCGACAAAGATCCACCAATGCTCCGCCCTGGGCCAACGGCTCCGGGCCAGCTCGAACACCGCCAGCCCCGCCCGGCACATCAGTTCATACATCTGGATCCCGGCCGCCCCGGCCGCCTGCCGTTCACCGAGCCGGATCTGCTCCGAGCGCCAGAGAGAATGTGTTAAACTGTGCCCATTTTCCAGACCGATGGCGACCATGACTGCTCCCGACCTACATACTTTGGCCAACGATATCAAGCTCTGGGGAACAGAGCTAGGCTTTGACCAGGTCGGTATCTGTGATCCCGATTTAACCGATCACGAGCCCCTGCTAGCCGATTGGCTGGCCAGGGGCTACCAGGGTGAAATGGAGTATATGGCACGCCATGGCATGATGCGGGCCCGCCCCCAGGAGTTGTTGCCCGGCACCCTGCGGGTGATCTCGGTACGCATGAACTATATGCCCGAACAAGCCGCCATCGCCCGGGTATTGAGCGCGCCCGATAAGGGTTACATCAGCCGCTATGCCCTGGGCCGGGACTACCACAAGGTATTGCGCCAGCGGCTCAAGCAGTTGTCCGACAAGATAAGCCAGGTGTTCAGCGAACTCAGCGCCCGCCCCTTCGTCGACTCGGCCCCCATCCTGGAGCGCCCCCTGGCGGCCAAGGCCGGCCTGGGCTGGGTGGGCAAGCATTCGCTGCTGCTCAACCGCGAACAGGGCTCCTTCTTTTTTCTGGGCGAGCTGCTGGTCAACCTGCCTCTGCCGGTGGACGAGCCGGTGGCAGAGGGCTGCGGCAAATGTGTCGCCTGTATCACCACCTGCCCGACCGGCGCCATCGTGGCTCCCTATGTGGTCGATGCCAGGCGTTGTATCTCTTATCTCACCATAGAGCTGGACGGCCCCATCCCGGAAGAGTTCCGGCCGCTGATGGGTAACCGTATCTATGGCTGCGATGATTGCCAGCTGATCTGCCCCTGGAATCGCTTCGCTGATGCCAGCAAGGAACCGGACTTTGCCGCCCGCGATAATCTGCATGCTCCCCAGCTGCTCGTCCTGTTTGCCTGGACCGAAGAGCAGTTTTTGAAGCGCACCGAAGGCAGCCCCATTCGCCGTATCGGCTATCAGCGCTGGCTGCGCAATATCGCCGTGGCCCTGGGCAATGCCCCGGCTTCAGCCGAGGTGGCTCAGGCCCTGGAACAAAAACGCCCGCAGGTCAGTGCCATGGTGCTTGAGCATATCGACTGGGCTCTGGGCCAACAGCGAGCGGGACTGACGCAGGTGGATCGCAAGACGGAGCGACTGATCCGGGCGGTGGACAAGGGCATGCCCAAGCATGCCCGCTGATGACTTGTCACCTAGGTTTGGCTAAACAACGTTGACACTCTGTTTCTTATACCAATTTGAATAAAAATCCGATCATCTTTTTAAACCTGAACTCAGAGGCAACACAGCCACCTCCCACAACACGCCATAGACTCATCCCTGAGGGCTCGGGAATGCCGTCCATGGCATTGCACGGTCGTGGTAGTCGATCTCTATTGCCTCTTCTCGAACACCGAGTTGTCTGTAAACTGCGTCAACAGGCAACTCCGTTGCATCAGAAGATGGGGGTGTAAACATCTGATGGAAAAATAAGCATAAAAAAACCGACCCTTAGGTCGGTTTTTTTATTTGGAGCGGGAAACGAGATTCGAACTCGCGACCCCAACCTTGGCAAGGTTGTGCTCTACCAGCTGAGCTATTCCCGCGTAAACTTTTAACTTCTGCGTGGGGCCGCGTCGCGACCCTCTTCGACTTCAGCAAGCTTGAACCCTGCCTGCTGAGCTATTCCCGCAAAACACTTTTGACTTGCTTAAACACCGGTCTGGTAACCCATGCTTTCAATTTGGAGCGGGAAACGAGATTCGAACTCGCGACCCCAACCTTGGCAAGGTTGTGCTCTACCAGCTGAGCTATTCCCGCACACACGTTTAACTAACACTTTAACTTTTCAGATACCGCTCTGGTAAGCCATATCTTCTTGATTTGGAGCGGGAAACGAGATTCGAACTCGCGACCCCAACCTTGGCAAGGTTGTGCTCTACCAGCTGAGCTATTCCCGCAAAACACTTTTGACTTGCTTAAAACACCGGTCTGGTAACCCATGCTTTCAATTTGGAGCGGGAAACGAGATTCGAACTCGCGACCCCAACCTTGGCAAGGTTGTGCTCTACCAGCTGAGCTATTCCCGCACACACGTTTAGCTAACACTTGAACTTTTCAGATACCGCTCTGGTAAGCCATATCTTCTTGATTTGGAGCGGGAAACGAGATTCGAACTCGCGACCCCAACCTTGGCAAGGTTGTGCTCTACCAGCTGAGCTATTCCCGCACACTTCTTCGTACACCGCCGTTTATTACAATTCCGACTGGCTACGGGAGGCGAATTATACGAGCCGAATTAATGAATGCAAGATTTTTTTCAGCCCCCTGAACCGGTTGCCGAATTTAACAGCAACCGTTTCCAGCAATGTCAAATTTTGAACACCTGAGCCCGATAAAACCTCAATTCATCGATGGATTCGCGGATATCATCGAGCGCCTGATGGCTGCCCTTCTTGGTGAATTGCTCGAGCAGGCTCGGCTGCCAGCGGCGCACCAGCTCCTTGACCGTACTCACATCGATATTGCGATAGTGAAAAAACGCCTCCAGTTCGGGCATGTGTTTGACCATAAAGCGTCTGTCCTGACCGATGGAGTTGCCGCACATGGGGGAAGTTCCTGCCGGCACCCACTGCCGCATAAAGTCCAGCGTTTGCGCCACCGCCTGGGCTTCGTCGACCGTGCTGTTTTTTACCCGTTCCACTAGGCCCGAGCCGGTATGGGTACGCACATTCCATTCATCCATCTTGGCCAGCTCGGCCTCGCCCTGGTGGATCGCCAGCACAGGCCCTTCGGCCAGCACGTTTAGCTCCTTGTCGGTTACTATGCTGGCTATTTCGATGATCCTGTTTTCTTCCGGATCCAGCCCGGTCATTTCCAAATCAACCCAAATCAGATTCTCGGTATTCTGGCTCATATCGCTACTCTTTGATCGGCAATGGGGACAAGCTTTAAGGGGAAAGTGTATCATAGCCGGGTATCAGTGCTGGTCTGAGGAAGTCCGTGACAAAGAAAAAACACCTGAACAAGGGGCAGAAACGCAGGGTTAGTGATAACCACAGCCGTCGCCTGCGCCAGAAAGACAACGTACAGATCGATGACAGCCTGCTGGGGCCACCTCAGGAGGGGGTCGTTATCAGTCGCTTTGGGCAACACGCCGACATCGAAGATGGCCAGGGGACCGTGCATCGCTGTAACCTGAGACGCACGCTGGACTCCCTGGTTACCGGCGATCGTGTGGTCTGGCGCCCCGGCGCCGACAACATACAGGGGATCAGCGGCGTGGTAGAAGCGGTTTATCCCCGTCAAACCGTGCTCACCCGTCCCGACTACTATGACGGTATCAAGCCCGTTGCCGCCAATATCGATCAGATAGTGGTGGTGTCTTCCGTGTTGCCCGAACTCAGCTGCCATATTATCGACCGCTACCTGGTCGCCGCCGAGGACGTGGGCATGCCGCCGATCATCGCGTTGAATAAGGTCGACTTGCTCACCGATGGGCAACGCCAGCAGGCCGAACAGGCATTGCAGCGTTATCAGGATATCGGCTACCGGTTGCTGATGGTCAGCTGCGAAACCGGTGAGGGCTTGCTCGAACTCAAGCAGGCGCTGAGTGATAAAACCAGCATCTTTGTCGGCCAGTCCGGGGTCGGCAAGTCGTCTCTGGTCAATGCGGTGATGCCCCATGTCGAGGCGGTCACCGGGGCTGTGTCCGATAACTCGGGCCTGGGACAACACACCACCACCACCGCGCGCCTGTATCATTTCCCCTCCGGCGGCTCCCTAATTGATTCTCCCGGTATTCGTGAGTTCTCACTCTGGCACCTGGAGCCCGAGCGGGTCGCCTGGTGCTTCCGGGAGTTCAGGGACTACCTGGGGGGCTGCCGTTTCCGCGACTGTACCCACGGCGCCGATCCTGGCTGCCTGTTGCAACAGGCCAAGAAACAGGGGGATATTCATCCCGAGCGGATGGAAAGCTACCACCGTATTATCGATGCCATGGCCGATCGCCCCACCCGACATCTGCCAAAAAATGCCTGAAGCCCATATTTTCCAACTAACCACCCATGTCTGCTTTTCGGTAACCAAATGATCGATCACCTGAAAATTCTGCTGCAATACCTCTTACCCAAACACCTGCTGTCCCGCTTGGTCGGCCGCCTGGCCGCCATGGAGGGCGGTAGCCTGAGCCAGTATCTGATTCGTCTGTTCATCCGCCGCTACCGGGTGAACATGAACGAGGCGCTGCACCCGGATCCTGCCCACTATGCCAGCTTCAATGACTTTTTCACCCGACCATTAAAGCCGGATGCTCGCCCGCTGGTGACGGAGCCTGGGGTGCTAGCCATGCCGGTCGATGGCGCCATCAGTCAGCTGGCCCCCATCCAGCAGGGCCGCATCATCCAGGCCAAGGGCCATGACTACAGTGCCTGCACCCTGCTGGGTGGTGACAAGACCCTGGCCGCACCTTTTATGGGGGGGGATTTCGCCACTATTTACCTGGCCCCAAAAGACTACCACCGCATCCATATGCCCTTGGACGGGGTATTGAAAACCATGGTGTATGTGCCCGGTGAACTGTTTTCGGTCAACCCTCTCACCGCGTCCCGGGTACCCGGCCTGTTCGCCCGCAACGAGCGGGTTGTGTGCATCTTCGACACTGAAGCCGGCCCCATGGCCTTGGTGCTGGTAGGCGCCACCATAGTCGCCAGCATAGAAACCGTCTGGGCGGGTACCATAACACCACCGGCCGGCAAACGGATACAGCGCTGGGATTATGCGCCCGAAACCGCCCCGCGCTTGAGCAAGGGGGACGAGATGGGCCGCTTTAAACTGGGCAGTACCGTGGTGTGCCTGTTTGCCCCTGACAGGGTTACACTGTCTGCCGAGCTGACTCCCGCAACCCAAACCCGGATGGGCACGGAGTTTGGTCGTATCAATCCGCAGTAACAGGGAACAGTCGGAAAGGAACCAAGGGATTGCTTTATAGACTAACCAGGCTCATCACCTGGTTAGCAACAATCTGTAACCATTATTGTCGAGAGTGTCACGTGCTTGCCCCTATCCTGCTGTTGTTGAGCCTGTTGTTTATACCTGCCGTGGTCCAGGCCGATCAGACCGCGGCCGATATCGAAGCCTTGCTGGCGGAAGTTCCCAAGGGAGATAAACCAGAGCTGCAGCGACTCCGTGACAGCTATGGCCAGGCCCTGCAACTGGTGCGGGAAGGCGAGCGCTACCAGCAACAAGCCATCGAGCTGAAGGAGTTTATGGACAGCTATCCGACCAAGTCCAAAAAACTCGAACAACAGCTGAAAAACTTCAAGCCCACAGACACCGCCGGCATCGCGGACCTGACCGAAGAGGCGGCCCAGCTCGCCCTGGTCAGTGCCCAGACCCGCCGCCTGAAACTCAGTCAGCAGCGGGAAGAGCTGAACAATGCCCTGAACCTGCTGGAGCTGAGCGACAGCGGTTTGCTCGACCTGCTCAACGACTTGCGTCAGCGGCTGCTCAAGACCCAGAAAAGTCTCGATGAATTGCAGCTCGATGAGAGCCAGGGCCGCCAGCAGGCCGCCAACCGGATCCTCGCCCTGGTACGTGAGCAGGCGCTGCAAAAACGTATCCAGGCCGTTGAACTGGAACAGCTTTCATCTGCCAACAGAAACCGCATGGATCGGCTGACCCTGGACCTCCTGCAAAAGCAGATAGCCGATCTTGACATCCGGATAGAAGCCCTGCAGAACCGGCAAAACGAACTCCGCAGAGAGACCACCGAAGCCACTATTGCCGAAAGCGATCGCTTGCTGGGTGAAGTCATGTCGGACACCCCCCTGCTCTCCAAGCAACAGGAGCTTAATCAACAGCTGTCTACCCAGCTCAGCGACAGGAGCCGGGCCATAGAAGCCTTGCAGCAGGAGTATCAGGCGGTCGAGCAATCGGCCGGCGAGCTGGCCACCATGCAGGCCAACCTCAAGGAACAGCTGGAATGGCTGCAGGTGAGCCGGGGCTTTGGGGAAAACCTGCGCAACCGGCTCAATGATCTGCCGGCGCCCTATCCATTGCCCCAGCTAGAAGCCCGTATTGTGCAGAGCCGGGTCGACAAATACAGCTTCCAGGAAACACTCGATAACCTGCAAACCAACGGTTACAGTGAAAACCTGCGACTGGCACAACAGGATCCGGAACTGGACGCGGAGCAGCTGGCTCAGCTGGAAGAACTGCTGAGTACCCAGCAGCGCCTGTTGGAGCGGCTGATCGTCGCCACCGAGAACTATATACACGAACAGACCCGGCTGAAGGTGGCCTATAGCCGCCAAAACAACCAGTTGGCGGAGATCAAGGCCCTCACCGACGAACGCCTGTTCTGGCTGCCGGACCTGCGGCCGCTGGACGGCCATTTTCCCCAGGCCCTGGCTGAAACCCTGGGCTGGCTGCTGAAGGCCAAAACCTGGACGGCCCTGCCCCGGTCCCTGTTGCAGCAGGGAACAGCCAACCTGACCCTCTATGGCCTGGGCAGCCTGGTAGTGCTGTATCTGTGGTACCTGAGCCGACGCAGCCTGAAAGACTACCTGGCCGACATCAGCCCCCGCATCGGCAAGGTCACCCTGGACAAGTACCAGTACACCTTCAATACCCTGCTGCTCAGCCTGCTGTCCGCCCTGCCGCTCCCCGCCCTGCTCTCCCTGCTGGGCAATGCCATCGACTCGACCTGGGCGCCGCCCATCGTCGGTGCGCTGGCACACGGACTCAGGGAGCTGATGGCGCCGGTATTTATCCTGCTAGTGGTCGGCAACCTGATGCGTAGCAACGGCCTGCTGGTGGTGCATTTCAGTTTGTCGCGGCAAAAGGTCCAGCGGATCCGCCGCCAGTTCCAGACCCTGATGCTGATGCTGCTGCCCGCCCTGCTGCTGTTCTATGTGTCCCAGGAGTTTCGTGAGTTCTCCCTGTACGACACCCAGGGCCGGCTCAGCTTTATGTTCGGCTGCGTGCTGATCAGCCTGTTTTCCTGGCGCATGTACCGGGAAGGCCTGCCATTGCTGATCACCACCCCCAAAAGGGAGCATCTGACCTACGTCAACCACCTGCTCTGGGCTGTGCTGATCATCTCGCCGCTTATCGCCATGCTCAGTGCCATGATGGGTTATCTGTTCACCGCCTACACCCTGTTGCGTCAGCTTGAGGTATCGGTGCTGGTCGGGGTCAGCTTCCTGCTGTTCTACCACCTGGTGAGCCGCTGGATGCTGCTGCAGAGACGCCGGCTGGCCTTTGAACGGGCCAAGAGCAAACGGGCCGAGATGCTGGCACAAAGGGGCAAAGATCGGGGAAAACAGAAGGAAGACGGCGTCGAGCCGCAAACCAGCAGCGAGATGGAAGTGACCGAAGAGCCGGAGGTGGATCTGAACACCATCAGCTCCCAATCCCTAGGGTTGCTGCGCTCGGCCCTGATGTTCGGCTATGTGCTGGGGCTGATGCTGCTCTGGTCCGAGCTCAATACCGCCTTTAGTTTTCTCGACACCATCGAAGTGTGGCAGGTCAGCAGTACCCTCGCCGGCGAAGACAGCCTGGTGCCCATCTCCCTGAAAGACCTGGTGATCGCCGTGTTCGTGGTGGTGCTGACCCTGGTCACGGCGCGCAACCTGCCCGGCCTGATGGAGCTGAGCCTGCTGCAGCGCCTGGACCTGTCACCCGGTACCGGCTTCGCCATTACCACCATTTCCAAATATGTGGTGCTGATTGTCGGCTCCTTTACCACCTTCGCCATGCTCGGCATCGACTGGTCCAAGACCCAGTGGCTGGTCGCCGCCCTGTCGGTCGGCCTGGGGTTCGGCCTGCAGGAGATCTTCGCCAACTTCGTGTCCGGCCTGATCATCCTGTTCGAAAAGCCCATCCGGATCGGTGATACCGTCACCATACGGGACTTGACCGGCACCATATCAAAAATCAAGACCCGGGCCACCACCATCATGGATTGGGACAGGCGGGAAATAATAGTGCCCAACAAGGCCTTTATTACCGAGCAATTCATCAACTGGTCCTTGTCCGATGCCATTACCCGGGTGAAGCTGCTGATCCGGGTGCGTCTGGATGCGGACGTCGAGCTGGTGCAGGCCCTGACCCACGAGGCCATCGCCGAATGCAAGCTGATCCTGGACTCCCCCGTCCCGGAAGTATTCCTGGTGGAAATGACCGATTCGGCCCTGGTCTATGAAGTGCGGGTGTATGTCAACGACATGTCCCACCGCATGCCGATGACCCATGAACTGCACAACCTGCTGCTGGAACGGTTGCGTCGGCACGACATCAAGATCCCTCATCAGCAGATCGATATTCGTCTGGTCGGCGAACAGCCGATCAGGACGACCGACGTCGGCAGAGGTTGACCCCGAGATGAATTTTACCCTTAAACAGCTCAGGCTGTTCGTCACCGTGGCCGAACGCGGCAGCCTGAGCCAGGCCGCCGAACTGATGGTCATGACCCAGTCGGCCGCCACCATGGCGTTGCAGGAGCTGGAACGCCAGCTTAATCATCCCTTGTTTGATCGGGTCGGCCGCCGCCTTAAACTTAACGCCTGGGGCCAGTGGCTGCTGCCGCGGGCCCAAAAGATGATGGCCGAAAGCTATTTGATCGAACAAGGCTTTAAGGGCCAGAGCCCGATCGCCGGCCGCCTCAAGCTGGGCGCCAGTCGCACCATCGCCGACTACTGGATCCCTGAGCTGATCGAGCACAGCTCCCGCCGTTACCCCCAGCTGGATATCAGCCTGGTGGTCGACAATACCCATAACCTGTTGAACCAACTGTATCTCGGCAAGCTGGAGCTGGCCCTGGTTGAGGCTCATGCACAAGAGAAATGGCTCAAAATAGCGCCCTGGACTCAAGATGAACTGGTGATCGTCTGCCATCCCCAGCACCCGCTGGCACAATGCCCACGGGTCAGCCTGGAGCAACTCAGCAAGAGCGAGTGGATTTTACGCGAACCCGGCTCCGGTACCCGGGACACCTTTGAGCGGGCATTGCAGGGCAAGCTGGGACCGCTGAAGATCCGTCAGGAGTATCCCCACCTGCCGACCATCAAGCGCCTGCTGCAATGCCGGCCCTGGCTCAGCTGTGTCTCCCGCCTGAGTGTAAGCGAAGAGCTCGCCGCCGGTACCCTGGTGGCGTTACCGGTCCCCGAACTGTCGCTGAAGCGTTTCTTTTACTTTGCCTGGCACAAGGACAGGGGCGATCACCCGGCCCGCATGGCGTTGCTGGAGCTGGCCAGGGAAATTTTGCACTGAGGGAGCCATACTCAAAGTATAAGCCGGAGGTGTTATGATAAGAGTCATCCTGTGTTGTCTGCTGCTTGCCGGTTGCGCCTCGCCCTACGACTATGATGAAAACGTCAACTTCGACCGGTTCGACAGTGTCGCTCTCTCTCCCGAGGCGAATTTTCAGTCCCTGGATGGCGCCAGGATAGCCGAGTATTCCCTCCAGCTACTGGCGGAGAAAGGGCTGACTCCCAAACCGGCCGACCAGGCGACGCTCTGGCTGAGTTACCACCTCACCACCGAAACCCGGCTGCTGACCACTATCCCCCGCATCACCCGCCACTCCAGATTTTCTCACTGGCATGACTGGGATGATGAAGAGCGGGTATATGGCTCGATACAGGAACAGAAGCTCACCCTGATGCTGACTGATGCCCGCACCCGCAAGATGGTCTGGCAAAGCAAGGCCAGGCGGGCCTTTCCCGATAAACAAAGCGGCGCCGAACGCAGCGAGCGGGTATATGGCCTGGTACAGCACCTGCTGGATAATTACCCGCCCCGGCTGTGAGAGTCCCTTCGGGGAGCCGGAAGCGTTAAGCTTGAAGAAAGACAGCGGTGCTTGCAGGTACAGTTTTGTTGCTGCAGGCCTCGCCGGGTGGCTTATAGCCGACCGCTTACAGCTTAACGCTCAAATTCAGGCCCGGTCCACGGGGAAGGCGATCACCTGCTCCAGCCGTTCAGCCCCAAGCGCCAGCATCACCAGCCGATCAACGCCCAACGCCACCCCGGCACAGTCGGGTAGGCCGGCGTGCAGGGCCGCGAGCATGTATTCATCCAGCGGTTTGGGGTCAAGGCCTCGGGCGATACGCAGCCGGTTGTCCTGCTCGAAGCGCTGCTGCTGCTCATCCGCATCGCTCAACTCATGGAAGCCATTGGCCAGCTCTATCCCCCGGTAGTACACCTCGAAACGCTCGGCCACCCGCGGGTCGGCCGGGCTGACCCGGGCCAGGGCCGCCTGGCTGGCGGGAAAGTCATGGACGAAGCAGGGCACCCGCTGGCCAATGGCCGGCTCCACACCCAAGGCGAACATCAGCTGCAACAGGGTATCCCTGTCTTCCTCCCGGGCGACCAGCTCATCGGCCCCCAGCCCCTGTGCCGCCGCCTTCAATTCATCCAGGGTTGCCGTCAACGGGCATACCCCCAGCTGCCGCCGGACCACCGCCTGATAGGTCAGCCGCTCGGGCTCGGCACACTCCAGCACCAGCATCAGCAACTCGGCCATCTCGTCCATCAGCCGGTGATGATCGAAGCCGGTCCGGTACCATTCCAGCATGGTGAATTCGGGGTTGTGCAGGCGCCCCGATTCTTCGTTACGATAGGATTTACATATTTGATAGATAGGCCCGCAGCCCGCCGCCAGCAGGCGCTTCATATGAAACTCCGGGGAGGTCTGCAGATACAGCAACCGTCCCCGGGCCATACCCGGCCCGACAAAACGGGTGACAAAATTTTCCAGGTGCAGGTCCGTTACCCCCGCCTGGGCCAGGGTCGGGGTGTCCACTTCCAGCACGCCGCGCTGGCCGAAAAAGTGGCGGATACGGGCCAGTACAGCGGCCCTTTGCCGTAACAAGGCAAGGGAGGCCGAGGGCCGCCAATCAACAGGCTGAGTCATAGGGCATTCCGGCAAAAAAGGCGATTTTACCCCTGCCCTGCCGCTTTGCCAGCCCCTTGGGGACCTTTTAATTCCAGCTGATTACCCTCCGGATCGAAGAGGTAGACCGACGGCCCCTCACCTTCGGCGCCGTAGCGCATCACCGGCGGCTCACAGATAACCCCAGCCTTGCTGAAATAGGTTAGCAGATTATCGGCATCGAACGGCGTAATACGCAGACAGAAATGATCCATGTTGGCCTTGCACTGATCGGCCTCCTGGCCATCGCCGCCCAGAGGGCCGCGGATATCCACCAGATCGATCAGGCTGTCTCCGGCCCTCAGCTGATACAGGCCGATATCGGTTTTTTCCCGTTCCAGCCGACAGCCCAGAATACGGCAATAAAAGTCGATCATTCGCTCCGGGTGCCGGACCCTCAGTACCAGATGATCTATTCCCAGGATCTGAAACATACAAGCACCCTCTCTTCACTTAGGCTGATATGAGAATGGCGTAAAATTAACCGAAATAAAAGGGCCAGCCTACCCCTGGCCTGCCTCTGGATGGATAATTCAGAACTGGCTCAATTTCCGTCAAGCGGATTACTTGCTCCAAAAAGTTGCAATGGCCGCGCCGATAAATAGGATCAGTACCCTTTCCCGCCCCGCCAACCGGTGGCATGCGCTCATACTGCCTGCCGGCGGAGCCAATGGGAATCATCAACCGCCTGGCCCCGGAGATTCGGGGCTACCTTATTTATGCTTTAAACATTACGAGGAATTACCGATGGATGTTCAACGTATCAATCCAGCGCCACGCTGGTCGGATGCCACCATTTATAACGGCTTGGTGCATTTTGTGGAGGTGCCTGAAGATACCTCCACCGATATCAGAGATCAGGCGCGCCAGATCTTTGCCCTGGCCGAAGCTTCCCTGGCACAGGCAGGCAGCGATATGTCCCGTATCTTATCGGTCACCATCTACATCACTGACCGGAACAATGTCGCCGCCTTCAATGATGAATGGGAAGCCTGGCTGCCGGCCGGCTGCGCGCCCTCCCGTGCCTGTCTGAAGGTGGAACTGCTCAACCCGGACATGCTGGTAGAAATTGCCTTTGTCGCCGCCAAAGCCGGCGTCTGAACAGAACAACAACGGCTTGACTAAAACATTCCGGCTTTCAGACCTTTCATAGAAAACGGCGCCGAGGCGCCGTTTTCTAAGCTGGTATTGCTGCTCGGGTTATTTCACCCGGGATACATACTCACCGGAGCGGGTATCGATTTTCAACACTTCACCGATCTGGATAAACAGCGGTACCCGTACCACGGCGCCGGTGGTCAGGGTGGCCGGCTTGCCACCGGTACCGGCGGTGTCGCCTTTCAGGCCCGGATCGGTCTCCACCACTTCCAGCTCAACAAAGTTGGGCGGGGTAACAGAGATGGGCGCGCCGTTCCACAGGGTCAGTACACAAACATCCTGTTCTTTCAGCCACAGCTTGGCATCGCCCACGGCCTTGTCGTCGGCGGCGAGCTGTTCGAAGGTATCGTTGTTCATGAAGTGATAGAACTCGCCGTCGTTATACAGGTAGGCCAGTTCCATATCCATCACGTCGGCGGCTTCAACGCTTTCACCCGACTTGAAAGTCTTCTCCAATACCTTGCCGTTCAGCAGGCGACGAATTTTCACCCGGTTAAAGGCCTGGCCCTTACCCGGTTTAACAAATTCGTTTTCGATAATGGCACAAGGCTCTCCATCCAGCATAATCTTGAGACCGGACTTGAATTCATTGGTACTATAAGAGGCCATTTTACCCTCGTGAATTTGACAGAGTTGCAGAAAATGCCGGCAATGATACCCCTAAATAGGGACGAATTACATAATAACTGGCAAAAAGAGCTTGCCCAGGCGTTTACCTCCCCCGAACAACTGCTGGCTTACCTGGAGCTGGACCCGTCTCCCTGGCAGGCCGGACTGGCCGCACGTCGCCTGTTCCCCATGCGGGTACCCCGCCCCTTCGCCGACAAGATGGAAAAGGGCAACGCCCGGGATCCCCTGTTGCGCCAGGTACTGCCCCTGGCCGAAGAGTTTCGGCAGGTCCCCGGTTTTGTTAAAGATCCGCTGGCAGAGCACGACAGCGTCCTGCCCGGCCTGCTGCACAAATACCGCTCGCGGGTACTGCTGATCGTACGCGGCGGCTGTGCCGTCAATTGCCGTTATTGTTTTCGACGCCATTTTCCCTACGGCGACAACAACCAGGACAAGCTCGGCCGACAAGAAGCCTTGAACTATATCGCCGCACACCCCGAGATCAACGAGGTGATCCTCTCCGGTGGTGACCCGCTGATGGCCAAGGATGAACACTTGGCTAGCTTGCTCAGCCAGCTGGAAGCCATTCCCCACCTGACACGACTGCGTATTCATACCCGGCTGCCGGTGGTGATCCCGAGCCGGCTGACCGGGTCCTTGAAGCAACGACTGACCGACAGCCGACTGCAGACGGTGATGGTGCTGCATATCAATCACCCCCACGAAGTGGACGATACCCTAGCCCGGCTCTGTCAGGATTGGCGCCGAGCCGGAATTACCCTACTCAACCAAGGCGTGTTGTTGGCCGGGGTCAATGACGATGCCGACACCCTGACCCGGCTGTCGGAGCGGCTGTTCGAAGCCGATGTATTACCTTATTATTTATATCTGCTGGACAAGGTCGAAGGGGCCGCCCACTTTGATGTCGAGGAGCAACAGGCCAGGCAACTGATGGCCCAGTTGCTCGCCCGTCTGCCTGGCTTTCTGGTACCCAAGCTGGTGCGGGAAGTCGGTGGCGAAACCAGCAAGACCCCCATCGATCTTGGCCTTGAACCCCGTTAAGGAGCCCCCATGCACGATTCCGTCACTGCCAAACTGCATGACACCATTAAAGAGCTGTATCACCAGGCCATAGATGCAGATAAAAAATTGCAGACCCTGCGTGACCAAGGGCAGGCAAAATTCAATGCGGTGCTACGGGAAGACAGCCAGTTTACCAGCCATGCCGATCATTTTATGCCCTATGTAGCCGAACTGGCGGAAGAGCTGGAACTGCTGGAAATGGCCAGTATGGAGGAGTACAACACCCTGCTGGCCCGTATGGTCAGCAAGATCCAGCTGCTGGCCGAGACCCTGAACCAGTTTCTGCGCCTGTCCTGACCAGAGGGCCCGCTACAGTTCAGCCGAGGGCCACTGCCATCAGGCCACGGCCCGACTCAGAGTCATGTTTTTTTAGCCAGGCCTGTACCTCCAGGGCAGGCAAGGGGCGCATGATCAGCTCCCCCTGTATCAATAACTCCCGGCTCAATTCACCGAGTACCTGCCGCTGATGCTCAGAGACCACGCCCTCACATATCAGCGGCAGTTTCAGTACCTGCCCCATTGCAATCAAATTGCCCAGTTGATGGCGGGCTGGACCCGGCTGCTCGATGCCGGACATAAAGCCGGCGTCAATTTTCAACCAGCTGAGGGGGGCGCGGGATAAATGCCCCAGGGAAGACAGCCCGCTGCCGAAGCCATCCAGGGCCAGGCGGATACCCTGCCGGGCGAAGCTGTCCATCAGCGCCATGGAGCCGGGAATATCCTGCATCAGGGTTTCCTCACTCACCTCCAGTACCAGGTCCTTCGGTTTCAGGCCGGTCTGCTTCAGTTCACCCTGTATCGCCACCAGCAGTTCCTGGCGAAACGCCGACAGGGGAATATTCAAGGCCAGCCCCAGCTGTTGGTATCCCTGCCGGTGCCAGCTATACAGATGCTGGCAGGACAGCCGTAAGACCCAGGTGATCAGCCGCTCCGACAACTGAAACTGCTCGGCCACCCGAACCAGCTCCGGTTGGGTAATAACGCCAAATTCGGGGTGGTGCCAGTGACACGAGGCCTCCACTCCTACGCACCTGCCCGACCACAGCTCGATCACCGGCTGATAATTCAGACTCAGGCTGTTGTTTTCCATGGCGACTATCAGATCACTGGCCAGTTGCCGGGTACGGGTGATCTCTTTCAACAGCGAGGGGTCAAAAAAGACATAGGGTGCCTGCTGCCGGCGACACAAGTCCAGCGCGATTTCCGCATGGGAAACCAGTTCGACCGCCGTCCCCGCATCGGAGGGATACAGGGCAACCCCTATCATGGGCTGCAGGTAAAAATCATGTTCCATGATGCTCTGCCTACGGCCGATGAGTTCACGGATACGGGACACCTGGGTCCTGACTTCTTCCAGCTCGACCAGCCCCTCGGCTACCAGCAGGAATTCATCCCGCTCCAGGCGGGCCAGATACTCATTGGCGGACAAAGACTGTGACATCCTGCAGGCCACCGCCTGCAGCAGTTCATCACCGAATTCAAAACCAAATTTACGGCTGATATCACCAAATTGCCGTATTTTTATCAGGGTGACACTGAAGGGCTGGGCCCGTCCGATCAGGCGGTTCAAGCGGCGCTGGGCCGCCGCCCGGTTCGCCAGCTGGGTCAGGGGATCCTTCAGCTGCTGCCGCTGGTGACGGATATGTTCCCGCAGCAGCAGCAGCAGCAGCAGGATCACGCTGACAAACAGGCTGGCCACCTGGATATTGAGCCGCTGGCTCAGGGCACGATAGGCCTGATCATATTCGGCATAAAACCGGACATTATTCTGCATGGTCGCGGTCACGGTCTGGGACAAGGGCTCGAAATAGGGAATGAGCTCAATCAGGATGGCCTGGTAGGCAGGGCTGTTGGGCGAGAGTGCCAGCACCTGAGGTTCAAGCCCCTGGATACGGTTCTCAATTTGTTGCACTAATTGCAACAGGTCCGGCCTGTCGCCCAATATCTCGGTGAGTTTACCGCTTAACAGCACCGGGGTACGGCTCCAGAGAATATCGTAGCGCAACATCAGTTCATCGTGGGTCACGGCGCCGTAATGCCGTAGCCGCACCGCATCGATAAAGCGGCCCATTTCCAATTGCAATTGCATCAGGGACCAGGGCACGTCGTAGGTTCTCTGCTCCAGCAGGCTGTTATGATCGCGGATTTTGACCAGGGTATGGGTGGCGCCGATGGCAAACAGTATCATGATACCCAGTAACAGCAGGGCTGTGCCTGTCTTAAGATAGTTAAGTGTGACCCGGTTGTTCTTGAACCAGGATACCAACGGGATCTGCACGCTTAGTTAATCTCCGTCTGAACCTTGATGTTCCGCAACTGCCAGACCATAAAATGGATAAGCTCCGCCTGCTGTAACACCGGCACCCGATCATAGGGCAGCATCAGCCACAGGGGCCCTTTATCTCTGCGGCTCATGCCGTAACCGTTATCTTGCCAGGCCAGAATAGGGTCATAAGGCGTCACCTTTGCCCAGTCAACCGCAACGCTGTAACCATTCAAGGCCCCCAGCGTCAGGGTTTTTATGGTGGTATGGGCAAATAAGGGCGCCAGCAACTGCCGCAATGCGGGCCCGCTATAAGTATGGGGATCTTGCACCCAGAAATGGGAGGTGGTGATATTAACCTGCGGCAAAGCCTGCAGCTGGCTCAGGGTGTAATCCATCCGTTCCAGGTGCCGGCCATTCTGGATAATGGGACCCGAAATGCTCAACACTACCGGCTCTACCGCCTCCTGCGCCTGTAGCTGCCATCCCAGCAGCATCAACAGCCATCCTATCCGTTTCATGCAGCTTCTCCCTGCTCTTCTCTATTTAATTGCCAATAGCAAATAAACAACCACGCCCGATAAAAGAACAATTCAAAGGATCTGCTCCGTACCGATACATATGATGCAGCATGACATCATAACAGCCTAATGATAGCTATCGGCAGGTCTATTTAATCAATACCTAAGCTCAGTGAAAGTATCAATAAAAAAAAATCCGGGCCACCTGGGCCCGGATTGAAGTGCTCCCGGCAGTCAACCGCCTGGGAAGAGGGATGATGTCGATTACATCATGCCGCCCATGCCGCCCATGCCGCCCATGTCAGGCATAGACGGAGCATCGTCTTTCGGCAGGTCGGTGACCATGGCTTCGGTAGTGATCATCAGACCGGCTACGGAAGCGGCAAACTGCAGGGCAGAACGGGTGACCTTGGTCGGATCCAAGATACCCATTTCCAGCATGTCGCCGTAGCTGTCGTTACCGGCGTTGTAACCATAGTTGCCTTCGCTGGCCTTGATTTTGGATACCACCACAGAGGCTTCTTCACCGGCGTTGGTGACGATCTGACGCAGCGGGGCTTCCATGGCGCGCAGGGCGACCTTGATACCCACGTTCTGATCTTCGTTGTCACCGGTCAGGCTGCTCAGCTTGCTGGCCACGCGTACCAGGGCGACACCGCCGCCAGGAACCACACCTTCTTCTACCGCGGCACGGGTTGCGTGCAGGGCATCGTCAACGCGGGCTTTCTTCTCTTTCATTTCCATCTCGGTGGCAGCACCCACCTTGATCACGGCAACACCGCCGGCCAGCTTGGCCACGCGCTCCTGCAGCTTTTCCTTGTCGTAATCAGAAGAAGACTCTTCGATCTGCTGACGGATCTGCGCGACACGACCATTGATGGCGGCAACTTCACCCACGCCATCGATGATGGTGGTGTTGTCTTTGGTGATCACCACGCGCTTGGCACGGCCCAGGTCTTCCAGAGTGGCTTTTTCCAGCTCCATGCCCACTTCTTCGGAGATCACGGTACCGCCGGTCAGGATGGCGATATCCTGCAGCATCGCCTTGCGGCGGTCGCCAAAGCCAGGGGCCTTGACGCCGGCAACTTTCACGATGCCGCGCATGTTGTTGACCACCAGGGTCGCCAGGGCTTCGCCTTCGATATCTTCGGCAACCAGCAGCAGCGGCTTGGACTGTTTGGCCACGCCTTCCAGCACCGGCAGCAGCTCGCGGATATTGGACACTTTCTTGTCAACCAGCAGGATGAAGGGGTCGTCCAGCTCGACGGTGCCGGTTTCCTGACGGTTGATAAAGTAGGGGGACAGATAGCCACGGTCGAACTGCATGCCTTCAACCACGTCCAGTTCGTCTTGCAGGCCCTGGCCTTCTTCAACGGTGATGACACCGTCGGTGCCGACCTTTTCCATTGCTTCGGCGATCAGCGCGCCCACGGTTTCGTCGGAGTTGGCGGAAATGGTGCCTACCTGGGCGATGGCGGTGGTGTCTTTACAGGGAACGGACAGGCCTTTCAGCTCTTCCACTGCCTGGATCACGGCTTTGTCGATACCGCGCTTCAGATCCATCGGGTTCATGCCTGCAGCCACGGCTTTCAGACCTTCGTTAACGATGGACTGGGCCAGTACGGTGGCGGTGGTGGTACCGTCACCGGCTTCGTCGTTGGCCTTGGAAGCCACTTCTTTCACCATCTGGGCGCCCATGTTTTCGAACTTGTCTTCCAGCTCGATTTCTTTGGCTACGGACACGCCGTCCTTGGTGATGGTGGGGGCACCGAAGGACTTGTCCAGTACCACGTTACGGCCTTTGGGGCCCAAGGTGACTTTAACGGCGTCGGCCAGGATGTTCACACCCTTGAGCATTTTAACGCGGGCATCGTTACCAAATTTTACGTCTTTAGCTGCCATTGTTCTTTCTTCCTTTAAGCTGAATGGAAATTAGGCTTCGACAATAGCCAGGATGTCGTTTTCTGACAGGATCAGCACTTCTTGGCCGTCCAGCTTCTCGGTCTTGACGCCAAAACCTTCGTTGAAGATCACCTTGTCGCCAACCTTGACGGACATGGGCTTCACTTCGCCGCTGTCCAGGATGCGGCCATTACCTACCGCCAGGACTTCACCACGGGTAGATTTCTCGGCGGCGGAACCGGTCAGTACAATACCACCGGCAGATTTGGATTCGGCTTCAATACGCTTGATAATGACACGATCGTGCAATGGACGAATGTTCATCGATAACTCTCCTGATGAGTGTTGTTACCTTGTGAGATAAACGGCCCAAGGCCGCAAACTGTTCCGTTGACCCTTTATATGGGAGCGCTTTTCTCCCCTTCAAGGGTAAAACTCAAAATTTTTTAAATTTTGTCCTGTCGGGGCGCTATCATAGCCGCCATCCTCACGCGGTAATGACCCACGTTCAATCAAGAGAGTCCGAGTGGCACGACAAAACTCCCTGCTTACCGCCCCCATAGGTCCGCAACTGGCCAGGATGACAGGCCCCATGACGCTAGGCATCGTCGCCATCCTGGCGTTCAATCTGGTCGATACATTTTTTATCGGACTGCTGGGCACCGAGGCGCTGGCGGCGGTGAGTTTCACCTTTCCGGTCACCTTTGTGGTGACCTCGCTGGCGATGGGTCTGGGGGCCGGCCTGTCCGCCAACCTGGGCCAGGCGCTGGGGGCCGGCAACCACCAACAGGCAGCCCAGTTCACCAGCGACGGCCTGCTGTTGTCGGTGCTGCTGGTCAGCCTGCTGGCATTCACCGGCGCCGGCACCATTGAGCCCCTGTTCCGCGCCTTGGGCGCCGGCACCTCACTGATTGGGCTGATCCATGAATATATGCTGATATGGTATCTGGCGGTGCCCATGTTGATCCTGCCGATGGTCGGCAATGCGGCGATCCGCGCCACCGGCGACACCCGCACCCCCAGCCTGGTGATGACGGTGGCTGGGCTGGTCAACGGCCTGCTCGATCCCCTGCTTATTTTCGGGCTCGGGCCCTTTCCCGAACTGGGCATTCGCGGCGCGGCCATCGCCTCTGCCTGCTCCTGGCTGATGGCCATGCTGGTGGGCATGTATCTGCTGCAAACCCGTGAACGCCTGTTGATCTGGCGCCTGTCCCCCTTGCCGGTGCTGTGCGGCCACTGGCGTCAGCTGCTGCATGTTGCCGTTCCCGCGTCCTTCACCAATATGCTCAATCCCATCGCCACCGCCCTGCTGATGACGGTGCTGGCCGCTCTGGGTACAGAGGTGGTGGCCGCCTATGGCGCCGCCTCCCGCGTGGAAGCCCTGGTGTTGATCGTGATGATGGCGCTCAGCTCGGTACTGGCGCCCTTTATCTCGCAAAATACCGGTGCCGGCCTGCATCAGCGCAGTCGCACCGCCCTGCTGCTGAGCATGCGCTTCGCCCTGGGTTTTCAATTGCTGGTATTTGCCTTGCTGTGGCTGCTGGCGCCCCTGATTGCCCGGGCCTTTACCGAGAGCGAAGCGGTGGCCCACCATATCACCCTGTATCTGCGGCTGGTGCCGCTAGGTTACGGTCTGCAGGGCTGCTTCATGCTGCTGGCCTCGGCCCTGAACGGCCTGCGGGTATCGGTGATTTCGCTGATGCTGAACGGCTTGCGGCTGTTTGGTCTGTTACTGCCCCTGGCCTGGCTGGGCGCCAGCTGGAGCGGCGAGGTGGGCATTTTTACGGGCATACTGCTGGCGAACATGCTGGCGGGGCTGATCGCCGGCCTGTTCGCCTGGCGACGCTTTCCCTCGCGGATCAAGCATCCGCTGGCCTGAGCGGGTACTCGTCGGTCGGCTTGATGCTGACAAGCGATGGGGCAGACCCACAGCAACATGTACAGCCGGAGATCCGCCTTTGGGGACCCCCGGCTTAGTGCCCCGGTGGTTAATCGTCCTTACGCTGGTAGTCTCCCTCGAAGGTGGAGCCTTCGTCCTGGGGATGACGTCTGATGCCGGGGCGCTCAACCCCCTGTTCGGTATAGTGATATGGCGCATGGGTAAAGGTCCGCCCCTGACGCATATGCACCTGGGCATTCCCCATCAGCCTGGTTGCCAGCCGCTCGCGCACCGGGGGCAGCAACAGGGCCAGACCGACGAGATCGGAAACAAAACCCGGGATCAACAGCAAGAGCCCGCTGATCCCCAGCATCAGGCCCGACAGCATCTCCTGCGCCGGCGCCTCTCCCCGATTCATCTTTTGTTGGGCATCCATCATGGTCTTCAGCCCCTGATGACGCACCAGGTTGATGCCCACCAGGGCGGTCAGGATGATCAAGGCGATGGTGGTCCAGGCGCCGATGGCGGAACCCACCTGGATAAAGACAAAAATTTCCAGCAAGGTCATGCCGACAAATAACAAAAACACTTTACCCACTCGTTACCTCATAACGCCGGTTTCGGCTTTCGATCGCTCCAAGGTAGTAAAATGAGGGCAAACAGTGTCACTTTCAAGCCTAAATAAGCATCCAGACTGTTCCTCCCGACCCGGACCAGTCTGGCGGGTACCGACCAGGGCCAGTGCCGAAAGATGATTTTACCCCTGGGTCGGGGTATAGTTGGGCTTGCCTGAACGGGAGAAAATCATGTCGGAACAGCTAGTCGTGGTGCTTTGCACCTGCCCCGATCGCCAGCAGGCCATGATGCTGGCCAATACCCTGGTCCAGGAAAAACTGGCCGCCTGTGTCAATTTATTGCCCGAGGTGCTGTCGGTCTATCAATGGCAGGGCAAACTGGAGCAGGCGGAAGAAGTACAACTGTTGATCAAAACGGCTTATTCCCGCTTTAATGAGCTCAGTCAACGAATTAAACAACTGCATAGCTATGATGAACCCGAAATACTGGCGCTGGATGTGAAAGCGGCCGGTCAAGGTTATGCCAGGTGGATAGCCGATGTTACACAGAATTAGTATTCTTTTAGCCTGTTGCTGGTTGCTGGCCGGTCCGGCCAGCGCCGGCCTGCTGGAGCGGCTTACCTCAGGCAATAGTACCCCCGCGCAAAACGCCTTCCTGCGGGTGGACCAGGCGTTCCGGATCGACAACTGGCAGCATGACGGCCAGCTGGTGATCAATGTCGATATCGAGCCCGATTATTATCTCTATCGCCATAGTATTTCGGTAACGGCGGAGGGGGCTGAATTGGGCCAGTGGCTGTTGCCGGAGGGCAGCCCCCATGAAGATGAATACTTCGGCAAGAGCCAGGTCTATTACCAAAACCTGCGGCTCCAGTTGCCGTTGGAAAATATCGGTCCCGAGGCCAGGATCACCTTCGCCTACCAGGGGTGTACCACGGGTCTCTGTTACCCACCGGAGCGACTCGGCATAGATCTTAATTCCCTGGCCGACGCCGGACGCACTTCCTCTCCAGCCACGACAGGCGGAGAGGATTCGCCAATGAAAGTGTCGTTCGATACCAGTGAACAGGGGCGGCTGGCCAGTGCCCTGAGCAACCAGGGTGTCTGGCTCAATATGGGCGTCTTCCTGTTATTGGGCATAGGCTTGGCCTTTACCCCTTGCGTCTTCCCCATGTATCCGATACTCACCGGTATTATCGCCGGCAGCGGCCGGCTGAGCAGCCCTCGGGCACTGTGGCTGTCCTTCGTGTATGTGCAAGGCATGGCGCTGACCTACACCCTGCTCGGCCTGGTGGTCGCCTCCATCGGTTTGCAGGCCCAGGCGGTGTTTCAGCATCCGTCGGTGCTGGTGAGCCTGGCACTGCTGTTCGGCATGCTAGCGCTGTCCATGTTCGGGCTCTACGAGCTGCGCCTGCCCAGCCGGCTGCAAACCCGGTTAACCGGGTTGGCCAACCGGCAGCGCGGCGGCTCCACGCCGGGTGTCGCCGCCATGGGCATGATCTCGGGACTGGTCTGTTCCCCCTGCACCACGGCGCCGCTCTCCGGCGCCCTGCTCTATGTTGCCCACAGTGGCGATCTTATGCTCGGTGGCCTGATCCTGTATGCCCTCGGCCTGGGCATGGGGGTGCCCCTGCTGATCCTCGGCACCAGTGGCGGTAAGCTGCTGCCCAGGGCCGGAGCATGGATGAACATGGTTAAAGCCCTGTTTGGCTTTGGCTTGCTGGCGGTGGCCATACTGCTGCTGTCGCGGCTGCTAGCCGACTCGCTGATTTTCTGGCTCTGGCTGGCGCTGGCACTTCTGGTGATTGGCTACCTCTATCACCAGAACCGGCGCAGTACCTGGTCGGCACTGCGCTCCGTCACCTCGCTCGGACTGATGGCCGGCCTTGCCCTGACCCTGTTGTTTGGCTGGCAACAACTGCACACGCCGGCGCCGGCCGCCCAGCCGGTCAGTTTTACCCGCATTAAAACTGTCGACGACCTGAGCCTGCAGCTGGCCTTTGCCCGGGAGCAGGGCAAGACGGTGATGGTGGACCTGTATGCCGACTGGTGCGTGGCCTGTAAAGACTTTGAGCATAAGACCTTTAATCAGCCGATGGTGCAACAACGGCTGGAGCAGATGCATCTGCTACAGGCGGACGTGACCGGCAACGACGCGGACGATATTGATCTGCTTAACGAACTCCAGGTGCTGGGGCTGCCGACCCTGGTGTTTTTCGACAAGCATGGACAGGAGCCGGCGGGCAGCCGGATCACCGGTTTTATGCCGGCGGAGACCTTTGCCGAGCACCTTAGCCGCCATCGTATGGCCGGCGGCTGAAGGCGGCGCTATTCCAGGGAGTATTCCACGCTGGTGACCACCCGCACCTGTTTTTTCTCGGGCGTATAGCCGTCCAGATCGGACACAGAGAAATAGCCTTGCTGGGCGGAGCGGATGGCGCCTACCTCCGCATCGGCGTCCTTGGCGAACTGCTGAGCCGCCGCCCGGGCATTGGCGGTGGCTTCGGCAATCATATCCGGCTTGATCTCGTTCAAACGGGTAAACAGATACTGGGTCTTGTGTTCAAAACGCTGCCTGAGCAGTACACCCTGACTGACCAGGGTAATCGCCTCCGGTTGGATGTTGTTAACCCGCTCGACCTGAGCCGTGCGCACCAGCACGATGGCATCGGCTCGGTAGCGTTGTGGCGCCCGTCGCTCACCATAGTTGTCTATCCATAGATCGGTGACCGCCGGTGCCGTCGCCCTGATCTCCTGTTCGCTGAATCCCGCCTGCATCAAAAAAACGGTGATTTTCTGCTGATCGTTATCGAGCGCCTCATATAACTCGGCCAGGGTGTCTGCCGTGACCGAAAAGCTAAGCGGCCATACAACCAGATCCGCCTGAACCTCCCGTTCGGCCAAGCCCTTTACCGCCACCACCCGATCAGCCTGCTTCCAAATAGCGACCGCGTCCTTGAGATAACTACCGCTCCAGACCAGGCCCAGTGCGATGAGAGAGCCCAGTACCAGGGCCGCGCCGTTATCGTTTCTATTCATCCTGGAACCCTGTATTATCCGCCTTATCAACCATTTGATTATAAACGGCTAAATGAACTCAGCCCCGGGATCACAGAGCCAAAACTGGTTTATTTATCTGCTACGCTGCCGGGACGGCAGCCTGTATACGGGCATCAGCCTGGATCCGCTGCGACGGTGCCGGGAACATAATCGGGATGCCCGTCGGGCATCCCGCTATGTCTGGTCTCGCCGCCCGGCGGTACTGGTATGGCAGCAGCCGCTCACCGACAAATCGCTGGCCCTGCGCCTGGAGCGGCGCCTAAAACGGCTGTCGAAAGCACGCAAGGAGGCCCTGCTCGCAGCCCCCGAACGCTGGCGGGGCTGGTTAGAGAACGACTGAACAGGACCAACAAAAATGGCGCCAAGTGGCGCCATTTTTATCTGATTAGCCGGCCGTTAATCTTCTTTTACCACTTCCTCGGCCTGGGCGATTTCCAGCAGCTCAACCTCGAAGATCAGCACCGAGTTGCCGGGGATGGTACCGGCACCGGTCTCGCCGTAGCCGAGTTCGGCGGGAATAAAGAACTTGTACTTGGCGCCCACCGGCATCAGCTGCACGCCTTCGGTCCAACCCGGGATGACCTGGTTCAGCGGGAAGCTGGCGGGCTCGCCACGTTCAACCGAGCTGTCAAACTGGGTGCCGTCGATCAGGGTGCCGGTGTAGTGTACCGTCACTACATCTTCGGCCGCCGGCTTATCGCCTTCTGCTGCCGTCAGCACTTCATACTGCAGGCCGGACTCGGTAACCTGTACGCCGTCACGCTTGGCGTTTTCTGCCAGGAACTCCTGGCCCTTGGCCTGGTTGGCCGCCGCCTTTTCCTCTGCTTGCGCCTCAATCAGGGTATTGATGCGCTCATCATAGGCGGTCAGGGCGCCCTGTACTTCCTCGTCAGACATCTGTCCCTGATCGGAAAAGCCGTCCTTTACACCTTGCAAGATAACTTCATTATCGAGGTCAACGCCCAGTTCCTGTTGTTTTTCCAGGGTAGAGCCAATATAGCGACCCATGGACAAACCAATGGCATAGGCCGACTTTTGTTCAAAACTGGTCAGCTCAACACCGGACTCAGTGGTTGCCGCCGGGGCAGTCTCAGCCACTTTTTCGTCTTTACAGCCACTCAACCCCACCAGAACAGCAGATGCCAACAAACTTACTTGCAACAGTTTTTTCATTATCTACTCCAAACTGGGGCGCAACCCCATGGAAAATAAAGTACTTATCACTCACGGCCTATACTACCGTTTCAGCTTACCCATGCGAAAGCCCAACAGCATAAAAATATCCACAGGCCTGTGGACTGCGGCATCTTTCGTCAGTTCCCGCGTCGAAAGGCGCTGCCGGTCGGGCTTCAGCTCCATGGCAAAGAAACTGGTGTCTGTTCCTGCATTCGGTGACAATAGCCAATACGATCACCCCGTCGCCCAGGTCATAAGCCAAGCCCGGCAAGCTACAAGAGGTCAGCATGAATCAGGAAGCCCGCATCGAACAACTCGAAACCCGCCTGGCGTTTCAGGACGACACCATAGAGCAGCTCCACCGGGAAATCACCGCCCAGGGCGCCGAGCTCGCCAAGCTTAAGACTCAGCTCACCCTGATGGGTTCAAAATTAAAGGAAATCCAGGGCGGGCAGATCGCCAGCCAGGCGGAGGAGACCCCGCCCCCCCACTATTGATGGCGCACCCCGCCCATTGAAAAGGGCGCCGAAGCGCCCCGTATTCCCTCATGCAGCTCAGTGCTTGTGACCGCAGCAACCGCCGGCGTGATCATGATCGTGGTCGTCATGGCCGTGTTCACCATGCACATGACCGTGGGCCAGCTCTTCTTCGGTGGCGGCACGCACTTCGCGTACTAGGCCCTTAAACACAAGGGTCATGCCCGCCAGCGGATGGTTGCCGTCGACTTTCACGTACTCTTCGGCCACTTCCACTATGGTCACCGGACGGTGGCCATCGTCTGTTTCGGCCACGAAGGTATCGCCTTCCGAGACTTCCATGCCATCGAACAGCTCGCCGGGGACCGACTGCACCAGGCTGTCATCATATTCGCCGTAGGCCTGCTCCGGCGGCAAGGTCACTTCAAAGTCTTCCCCGGCCAGTTTGTCGAGCAGGGCGGCTTCCAGGCCGGCTACCAGATAGCCGGTGCCGTGCAGGTATTGCAGCGGCTGTTTGCCTTCGGTGGAGTCGAGCACTTCGCCGTCGGCCTTGGATACGGTGTAATCGAGGGTAACTACACTGTCTTGGGATACTTTCATTGGTTCTACCCTGGTCGTGAATATGTGCATAGGATACATGATGGCCAGGTGGGATGAAATGCATGACACAAGGAAGCAATGAGGCGGGCAAAAAATGGCCCCAAAGGGGCCATCATGGCAGAAAACAAGCTTACACAGGGAATATGATTGCCTCGATCTGCCGGCACCTATTCTAGCCCAATATTTCCACTCGTGAAATATGGCTATTGCGGCTTGAACAGGCCAATCACATCCCCGCCGCCGGCTTCGCTCACCTTGGCATCCGTCTGGCTCTGGCTATGGCCACAGGCGACACAGTCAACCTTCTCGACACCGTGCTCCATATACAGCATCATGGTATCCATAGCATGGCATTTAGGGCAGGTGGCGCCGGCAATAAAGCGCTTCTTGCGGCGAGTCTCCATGGCTACATCCTCTGAGTGACAACTAACCCGAATTTTCCGCCAAAATCGAACCAACTACAATGACCTCACGCCTGCATTACAGCATTAGTTATCTTTTTCACGCCTCGACCAAATTGATCCCGGGCAAGCGTCAACGCCACCTCAAGGGCCAGGCGTTGCTGGTCCATCAGGGCTCGGGGCTGCTGCAACTCGGCCGCCACTATTACCCGCTGGTGGCGGGACAGGGAGTGTATCTGGCCAGTGAGACCCTGTTTGCCTGGCATGCCTTTGCCGGCGCCAGGGTAAGCACCCTGCTGCTGTCCCCCCGCCTGGAACAGCCCGGAGACAGCGGCCGCCTGCCGGCTTCCGCCCTGTTGCCCGCGCTGCTGGACAAGCTGGCCCACTGGCAGCAGCCCAGGGACTGGCAAGGTCCCTACGGCCGCCTGTGCCGGGCCGCCCATGATGAATTGCGCGAGTTGTCCTTTACCCCTGTCGACAGCCAGCCGCCGCTGCTGGCCAAGGTCTGCCGGGATCCGAGCGGATTTACCCTTGATGGTGCAGAACAAGACGACTTTCGCCGCCTGTTCGGCACCGATGGCGACAGCTGGCGCCTGCAGGCCAGGTTGTTGTTTGCCCTGCGCGATCTCGGCCAGGGCACGGGCCTGGAACAGCTGGCCGAGCGCTATGGTTTCGCCGGCGTGCCCCAGTTCGAGCAAGATTGCCGACATTGGCTGGGTAGCCTCTGTCATCAGAGGGGTAAAACCGGCTAAAATGGCGTTTTTCGCCATGAGTTTGCCCACGCCATGATCATCGCCAGCCAGATTGAGTTACTCCGGGGGGGCCGCCCCCTGTTAAAAGATACCAGTGCCACTATCCATGGCGGGCAGAAGGTCGGCCTGGTCGGCCAGAACGGTTGTGGCAAGTCCAGCCTGTTTGCCCTGTTCAAGGGCGAGCTCGGCCTGGACAGCGGCCAGCTGAGCCTGCCCGCCGACTGGCAGATAGCCAGCGTGGCCCAGGAAACCCCGGGGCTCGACTGTTCGGCGCTGGACTACGTGATCGATGGCGACCGGGAATACCGCCGGCTTTGCCGGCAGCTGAGCGAGGCTGAGACGGCCCACGACGGCCTGGCCATCGCCGAGCTGCACGGCAGGCTGGACACCCACGGCGGCTATCATATCCATGCCCGGGCCGCGGAGCTGCTCCATGGCCTGGGTTTTGCCGCCGACGCCCAGGCGCGCCCGGTAAAGGATTTTTCCGGCGGCTGGCGGATGCGCCTGAACCTGGCCCAGGCGCTAATCTGCCGCTCCGATCTGCTGTTGCTGGATGAACCCACCAACCACCTGGATCTGGATGCGGTGATCTGGCTGGAACGCTGGCTGAACAGCTACCCGGGCACCCTGATCCTGATCTCCCACGACCGGGACTTTCTCGATGCGGTGGTGAACCGCATCATCCATATCGAAAATGCCAAGTTAAACGAATATACCGGCAATTACTCGGACTTCGAGCGAATGCGCTGCGAGCAGCTGGCGCTGCAACAGGCCATGTACGACAAACAGCAGCGGGCATTGAGCCATATGCAAAGCTATGTGGATCGCTTTCGCTACAAGGCCAGCAAGGCCAAACAGGCCCAGAGCCGGCTCAAGGCCATGGAGCGGATGGAGCTGATCCTGCCGGCCCATGTGGATTCGCCATTCAGCTTCAGCTTCCGCCCCCCGACCAGCCTGCCCACCCCGCTGCTGGTGATGGAAAAACTGTCGGCGGGGTATCAGGGCAAGGCGGTGCTGTCGAATATCCAGCTCAACCTGGTGCCCGGCTCGCGCATCGGCCTGCTGGGGCGCAATGGCGCCGGCAAGTCCACCTTTATCAAGCTGCTGGCCGGTGAACTGTCGCCGATGTCGGGCAAGCTCGAAGCCAGCAAGGGCATCAGCCTGGGCTATTTCGCCCAGCATCAGCTGGAAAGCCTGCATCCGGAAGAGTCGCCGCTGACCCATATCGCCCGGCTCGACCCAAAAGCCAGCGAGCAGAGCCTGCGGGATTACCTGGGCGGTTTCGACTTCCGGGGCGACAAGGTCAAGGAGCCGGTCGGCCCCTTCTCCGGCGGCGAAAAGGCCCGTCTGGTGCTGGCGCTGATCGTCTATCAGAAACCCAATCTGCTGCTGCTGGATGAACCCACCAACCACCTGGATCTGGATATGCGCGAGGCGCTGACCCTGGCGCTGCAGGCGTTCGAAGGCGCCATGGTGATCGTCTCCCACGACCGGCACCTGCTCAGGGCCACCACCGATGAGCTGTATCTGGTGGACGGCGGCCGGGTCTCGCCCTTCGACGGGGATCTGGAGGATTACCATAAGTGGCTGCTGGAACGGGAAAAGAGCGCACAGCCGGCGGTCACTGCCGGGGGAGAAAATTCGGCCCAGGCCCGCAAGGCGGAAAAGCGCCGCCAGGCCGAGCTGCGCCAGCAGAGCCAGCCCCTGCGCAAGGCCATCGGCAAACTGGAGGGCAGGATGGAGGAGATCGGCGGCAAGCTGGCGGCTATCGAGATAGAACTGGCCGAGCCCGAGCTGTATCAGGCCGAGCACAAGGCGCGCCTGCAGCAGTTGTTACAGGCCCAGTCGCCCCTGCAACAGCAGCTGGCCGACACCGAAGCCGAGTGGCTGGCGCTGCAGGAACAACTGGAACAGCTGGAGCAGGAAGTCAACTGATGAGCATCACCTCCTCCTCCTTCTGGCAGTTCAGCAGCCGCCATTACGGCAAGCCTGGCGTGGCTCCGGCCTGCCTGGCGCTGCAGGATAACCATGGTGCCAATATCAACCTGTTGCTGTTATTGCTGATGCTCGAGCAGCAGGGGCTGACGGTGCCCCTCGCGCCCTTTAATAATCGGGCATTACAGCGGGCAAGGCTGTTCGACCAGTGGCGCGACCTGAGAAAAAATCTCAAGCATGATCTGCCCAGCGAACAGTACCAGCAGTTGCTGCAACACGAACTGGAACTGGAGCGCTGGCAACAGGCCGAACTGTTGCAGGTGCTGGACGAGCACCCCGCCGTCACCGGCAGCGGTGCCCTGCTCACCTACCTCACCCAATCCGGCGTGGCCGATGCCCCGCTGTGGCAAGCCCGGCTTGCCGGTACCTTACAGGAAAAATAATGCTCAGTTATCGCCATGCCTTTCACGCCGGCAACCATGCGGACGTGCTAAAACATGCCGTGCAATGCCTTATCCTCGAGGCCCTGGGCGCCAAGGACAAGGGCTTCAGCTACATAGATACCCATGCCGGTGCCGGCGGCTATGCCCTGGACCACGAATGGACCCAGAAACGGGCCGAATACCGGGACGGCATTGCCAAGTTGTGGCAGCAGCAGGAGCGATGGCCCGAGCTGCAAACCTATCTGGATGCCGTCAGGGCCTTGAACGATAGCGATGAGCTGGCCTTCTATCCGGGCTCCCCCCAGGTGGCGCGCCATTTCAAGCGGCCCCAGGACAGGCTGGCACTGATGGAGCTGCACAATAATGAAATCGATATACTGCGTGACCAGCTCAGGCAGGACGGCATCGCCATTCACCACAGGGACGGCTTCGAAGGCCTGGTCGGCCTGCTACCGCCCACCCCCAAGCGGGGCCTGGTGCTGATTGACCCGCCCTACGAGATCAAAGAAGACTACCAGCGGGTCGCCTCTACCCTGGCCAAGGCTCATCAACGCTGGCCCATCGGGATTTATGCGGTCTGGTACCCGCTGCTGGCCAGGGCCGTGGATCGCAGCGGGCAATTGAAACAGGCGCTCGCCAAGCTGGGTTTCGAGCAGGTGCTGTGCGCCGAGTTGATGGTGGAGCAACAGGCCGATGACTTCGGCATGTACGGTTCGGGCATGATAGTACTCAATCCGCCCTGGCAGCTGGACAGCAAGCTGGCCGGGCTGCTGCCCCGCCTGGGCCAGGCCCTGGCGCTGGACGGCCAAGCCGACTGGCGGCTGGAATGGCTTAAAAGAGCTGAAAGCTAGCAGGGCGCCAGCTTCACCCTGCCGGCGTTACGCTGTCCGCTTCCTGGAGAAGCCACTGGCAAAAGGCCCGGATCCGCGCCTGTTTGGGAGAATCCGGGTGCCACACCATATAATACTGATGCAGGGGCGCCAGCTGTTCGACGAAGGGCCGGCACAGCCGGCCTTCACGCAGCAGTTCGGCCACCAGCACGGAGCGGCTCAAAGCCACTCCCTGCCCCGCCAGCACCATATCCAGCGCCAAGCTGCCGTCATCCACCGTCACGCTCCGGCAGTGCGCCAACAACGACTGCCGGCCCGAGAGCGCCAACCAGTTCTGCCAGCTGACACCGGCATACTCGGGCGCCGCCACAAGCGTCACCTGTTCAAGATCGTCGACCTGGTGCAACCGAGCCGCCAGTGCCGGGCTGCAGACCGGAAAGGCCATATCCCGCATCAATAATTCGCTGTGCAATCCGGGGTAGTGGCCCTGACCATAGCGAATGGCCAGATCCACCTTATCTCGGGACAGGTCGGCCAGCTGCTGGCTGGGCAACAGACGGATATCTATGGTGGGGTAGGCACTGGTGAAACGCCACAGCCGCGGCATCAGCCAGCGTGCCGCCAGCGAGGGCAGCACGCTGATCACCAGCGGGCCTGCCAAGGGGGGATCGGTGAGCAGGGACAGGCCCTGGTGGAGCAGGGCCAGACCCTGCTCCACCAGCGGCTGCAACTGTTCCCCCTGTTCGGTCAGCAACATCTGCGTGCCCTGACGGCGGAACAGCCGGCAGTTCAGGCTCTGCTCCAGGTTGCGGATCTGTTGGCTGACCGCGGCCTGGGTGACATGCAGCTCGGCGGCGGCGGCGGAATAACTATGCAGCCTGGCGGCCACGGCAAAGACCCGTAGTCCGCTTAACTGACTGGCCGTTATTTCCTGTGCCACCCGCCTTGCTCCCGTTAAGCCTGCCCCTTGTTGGCGACCGGCCTGGCATACATAGACAGCACCAGCTCCCGCAGGTCCTGGGGCATCTGTGCCATATGCTGCTCAAACAGTTCGATGGCCTTGGGATCAATATGGGCCGTTTGTCCCGCCGCCAGATAATTGCTGGGGAACAGGTGGTAATTGGTGTGAATTTCCCGATCGATGGCCTGCGCCAACTGCTCGGGACCTTCAAACTCACCACCGATCGGCTGCCCGAAGGTGACATGCACCCGGCCTTTCTGGCCGACAATGCCCTGTACTATGCTCTGAATATCCTCGAACTCACTTTTTTCGTAGGAGCCGTGGCGGGCTTTGGCGTACAGCTCGCGGGCCTTGGCCAGATCGCCCGGATCGTATTCATAGGAGATGGATACGGGGACCAGGTTCAGGCTTTTAATGTAGTCATTAAAGGGGATTTTCTGCCTTTTCCCTTCCATATAGAACATTTTCAGGATAGCCGGATCTGTTCTGTCATCGCCGTCCTTGGCCCGTCCTTCTTTCTGGGCGATCCAGATGGACTGGCCCTCATCGATGGAGTGGCGCAGATAGGCGGACAGTTCGCTGAAGGCCTTCATCATCTCCCGCGGTCCCTTGGCCGAGCGCTTGACGATAAAGCTCTTGTTCAGCTTCATCAGCTCGGTGGCACAGGGCTTGCGCAGCAGGTTGTCGCCGATGGCGATGCGCACCGTATCCAGGCCGTTGCTGTGCAGCCCCCAATTGACGAAGGCCGGATCCAGGGCGATGTCCCTGTGGTTGGAGATAAACAGATAGCCGACGCCCGGCTTAAGCTGTTCAATGCCGGAATAACTCACCCCGCCGGTGGTATTGGCGATCATTTTCTCCATATAGCCCGCCACTTCCAGCTGAACCTGGCGAATGCTGGCGAGGTTGCGCCAGCGCCAACCCAGGTAGAGCCGGATGGCGGCTTTCAACAGGGGGCCACCCCATTGGGAAAAAGCAGGAAAACGGTATTTGGCGATGGCGCCAATGAATTCATCATCCCGGATCAGGCGCTCGGTGGCCGCGGCTACCTCATCATCCCGGTAGGGACGTATTTCTTTAAATGTATCAGTGTCTGAAACCATGACTGCCTTGGTCTAAGTAATTGTTCCAAATGGCACTATTTCGGTAAGTTCCACACCTCGCCGCAGTCTCATCGACTACGCAAGGAAGTAAATTAAGCGGCCATCCAGAGGGCAAAATGCGCCCAAATTCTACACCCTTTGACCATAATCGCTAATCAATTAACAAAAAAAACGGCTCACCACCAGATCATCAGTACACTGACGGCGGTCAGGCCCGCCATCAGCAGATTAAAGCACCGCCAATCCAGCGGTGTATGCAGCCAGCGCCGCACATGCATGCCAAACAGGGCCCATATATGGCCAGTCAACACGCCGAAAAACAGGAATACCGACAGCACCCAGAAGGTCGACGGCCAGTAAGCCTCTCCGGCCAGGGTGAAGCCGCTGATGGCGGAGATGGCCATCAGCCAGGACTTGGGATTCAGGAACTGGAACAGGGCACCCTGATGCCAGCGCATGCCCGTATCGCCTTGCTGCCGATCGGGAGGGGGAGCACTGGCTATTTTAAAGGCCAGCCAGAGCAGGTAGAGGCTGCCGGCGATTTTCAGCGCCCACTGCAACACTGGCCACAGGATAAAGAGCTGGCCAAGGCCCAGGGCGGTCAGCAGCATCAGGGTCTGCAACCCGAGCATGATACCCAGCAATAATTTCAGGGTAGGCCGGTAGCCGGAGCGGGTACCCGAGCTGGTAAGTAGCATGTTATTGGGCCCGGGCGTGCCACAGGCTGCCAAGGCAAAGCCGGCGACCGGGCCGATAAACGCAAGATCCATCAATATAAACCGAAAGGAATAAAAGCATGTTCTACTCGATTTTACCGGCGGCGCCCAGTATTTTATGATGGTGCCACCGGACGGGCACTCCCCCTGCCCCGATCACCCCGATATGTCAGCTTGTTAGTAGGTTCAGATGAATCAGCCCGGCCCCTTTACTTCTCCCTGGTGGGCGCGCAGCGGCCATGTGCAAACCATCTTTGCCAAATACCTGCACCGGACCAACATCGCCTACCGGAGCCAGCGCCTGGAGCTGCCGGACGGTGACTTTGTGGATCTGGCCTGGGGCCTGCCCCGGCTGCCCGACACCAGCCCCCTGGTGGTGCTGTTTCATGGTCTGGAGGGCTGTGTTCAATCGCACTATGCCAAGGGCATGATGGCCGCCGTCCATGCCCGTGGCTGGCAGCCGCTGCTGATGCATTTCCGCGGCTGCAGCGGCGTACCCAACCGAACCCTGACAGCCTATCATTCGGGCGCAACCGAAGATCCCCACTACCTGTTGCAGCGGCTTGCCAGCCATTTTCCCGGGCGCCCTCTGGCCGCCATCGGCTATTCCCTGGGCGGCAACATGTTGGTCAATTACCTGGCGGAGCACAGGGATAATCCCTTATGCTGCGCCGCAGTGATCTCGGCTCCTTTGCATCTGGCCGCCTGTGCCGAGCGGATAGACCAAGGATTCTCCCGAGTCTATCAGTACTACCTGCTGCAGCGCATGAAACGTAACTGGCAACGGCGCTTGGCCCGGCACCCGGGCCAGGCCTGGTCGGACGAGCTGGAACGGATCCGCAGCCTGAAACAGTTCGATGACAGGATCACCGCCCCGATGCATGGCTTCAGGGATGCCGACGACTACTACCGGCGTTGCTCTGGCCTGTCCAGGCTCAAGACCATCAACACCCCCACCCTAGTGATCCACGCGGCAGACGATCCTTTTATGTCGGCGGCAGTGATCCCGGACCCAGCCTCCCTGTCGCCGACCATCCACTATGAATTAAGCCGGACCGGCGGCCACGTGGGCTTTATGCAAGGCCCGCCCTGGCGCCCCCGTTTCTGGCTGGAACAACGTATCCCCGACTGGCTGGCAGACCATTGGCCAAATACTTAGGAGCATAGATTGATCATTCCCTATCAAGAACTGACCGAAGACACCCTGAACAACCTAATCGAGCACTTCGTGCTGCGGGAAGGAACCGATTACGGCGAACAGGAAACCGAGCTGGCGGAAAAGGTACGGCAGGTTAAACAGCAGCTAAAGCTGGGCGAGGCGATCATCCTTTACAGCGAGCTGCATGACAGCATCAACATAGTGCCGGCGACCCAGGTGGCTCACAAACCTTGACCTGCCCCCGGCCGACTGCGTATAAACATCCACAGTCACTGAATAAATAGGGCCCATTATGTCAGCCAAACACCCCGTTATTGCGGTTACAGGTTCATCCGGTGCGGGCACCTCCACCTCCACCGACGTCTTTCAATCCATGTTTGCCCAGCTGGGTGTCAAGGCGGCGGTAGTCGAAGGCGACAGTTTCCACCGCTATACCCGCCCGGAAATGGATGTGGCCATTCGCCGGGCCCGGGAGCAGGGCCGCCATATCAGCTATTTCGGGCCCGAGGCCAACGACTTCGATCTGCTCGAGCAGTTCTTCAAGGAATACGGCAATACCGGCACCGGCCAGTTCCGCCGTTATCTGCACACCTTTGATGAAGCCGTGCCCTTCAACCAGATGCCGGGCACCTTTACCCCCTGGCAGCAGCTGGCCAACGACACCGATCTGCTGTTTTACGAAGGGCTGCACGGGGGCGTGGTCACCGAGGAGCAAAACGTCGCCCAGCATGTGGATCTGCTGGTAGGCATGGTACCCATCGTCAACCTGGAGTGGATTCAAAAACTGATCCGCGATACCGCCGAGCGGGGCCATTCCCGGGAAGCGGTCACCGACTCCATCGTACGCTCGATGGAGGATTATATTAACTTCATCACCCCCCAGTTTTCCCGCACCCATATCAACTTCCAGCGGGTACCGACGGTGGACACCTCCAACCCCTTCAGCGCCAAGACCATACCCACCCTGGATGAGAGCATGATGGTGATCCGTTTCCGGGGCATCAAGAACGTCGACTTCCCCTACCTGCTGGCGATGATCGACGGTTCTTTCATGTCCCGCCGCAACACCCTGGTGGTGCCCGGCGGCAAGATGGGTTTTGCCATGGAGCTGATTTTGCGCCCCATGCTGGAGCAACTGCTGGAAACCGGGAAAATCCGCTAGATAACGGCTCCGCCTGAGCGAAACCCTGCCACCATCAGGCGGCGTTAATCTCAAAGGAATGGGAGACCTTGGCGGCCTTTTCCAGCATCATCATCACCGAGCAATATTTTTCCATCGACATTTGAACGGCTCTCGCCACCTGCTTGTCGGCCAGCTCGGGGCCGCTCACCACAAAGTGCAGATGAATATCGGTAAACACCCTGGGGGGCTGTTCGGCCCGCTCGGCGCTGAGCTCCACCTCGCAACCGGTGACCGTATGGCGACCCTTCTCCAGGATCATCACCACATCGATGGCGCTGCAGCCACCGGCACCCAGCAGTACCGCCTCCATCGGGCTGGGACCCTTGCCCGGGTTGGTGCCATCCAAGATGATCTTGTGGCCGGATTCGGACGTTGCCTCAAAGCACAGATCCTGCAGCCAGTTTACTCTTGCTTTCATATCGCCTCCCATGAACATGCAAAAGTGGCATGTTAGCCCATTGCCTCCGTCTCGACGAGTGGATAAAAGCCCATAGGCTCTTGATGGCGGGGTCCAAGCCTTTTATGCTAGCGACTATCCACAAGGCAAGGCAGCCTGGTTGCCTGGGTATTGCGCCCGAGTTAATTAAGAGGAAAGTCCATGGTTATTGGCAAGCCCCAAAGTGATCCTACCCTGGAATGGTTTTTGTCACATTGCCATATACACAAGTATCCGGCGAAAAGCTCCCTGATCCATGCGGGCGAAAAGGCCGAAACCCTCTACTACATAGTGAAAGGCTCGGTGGCTGTGCTGATCAAGGATGAAGATGGCAAGGAAATGATCCTGTCTTATCTGAATCAGGGCGACTTTATCGGCGAACTCGGCATGTTTGAGGAACTCGAAAGCCCGGTGCGTTCGGCCTGGGTGCGTGCCAAGACCCCCTGTGAAGTGGCGGAAATTTCCTATAAGAAATTCCGCCAGCTGATCCAGGTGAACCCGGAAATCCTGATCCGCCTGTCCGGTCAGATGGCCAAGCGGCTGCAGAGCACCAGTCAGAAGGTGGGCGACCTGGCGTTCCTGGATGTCACCGGCCGTATCGCCGAGACCCTGCTCAACCTGGCCCGCCAACCCGATGCCATGACCCACCCGGACGGCATGCAAATCAAGATCACCCGCCAGGAAATCGGCCAGATCGTCGGCTGCTCCCGGGAAACCGTGGGCCGCATCCTGAAAATGCTGGAAGAACAGAACCTGATCTCCGCCCACGGCAAGACCATAGTGGTATTCGGCACCCGCTGAGTACCCGTACCCACTACTCAAACGCCACCGTCCGCGGTGGCGTTTTGCTTTTGAGAATCGAGGAAAAAAGATGTCCAGCAAGGTCTATTGCATTGCCGCCTTTACGCCCAAAGCGGGCCAGGAAAAAGCGCTGTTCCGCGTGTTACAGGCGCTCGAAGCCGATACCCTGCGCGAAGACGGTTGCCTGCAGTACCGGGTCACCCGGCACATCCCGAGTCCCTTTGCCGGTGGCCAAAGCCATCCGCTGGTATTCAACGAGATCTGGGCCGACATGGCCAGCTTTGAAGCCCATTGTCAGCGCAGCGCCATCAATGACTTCTTTCAGGCCCACTGCGTCAACCCCGATGGCCTGGTGGCAGACCACAACGTCTGTATCTACACGGACGAGCCGGAAGACTACGACGCCCCCAAACTCGGCTGACATCACCCATACCCCAATAATAATGCCGGGATATCCCGGCATTATTATTGGGGTATGGGTGAGGCGGCGACTCAGTCCACCAGGCCGTATTCGTCGCGCAGTATGGCGATGATATCCGCCTTGGGGTTGTCGGACAGCACCAGCTTTTCACCGGTGATTTTCTCGGCGATACCCACATAGGTGCGGGAGATGTCCATCAGTACCTCGGTTGGCAATGCATTGTCCCGGGCCAAGGCCTCCCGTTCGGCCATGCGCTCCTTGTTGAGCAGGATATCCGGATCGGGGAAGTGATTGAGCAACAGCTGGCGGAAGCCTTCCTTGGAGTTCTCCACTATGCGTCCTTCCCTATAGGACGGGCCGTCCCAGATGCGGGATGAGTCGGGAGTGCCCACCTCATCCATGTAGATCAGCTTTTCATTGCCTTCGGCATCGGCAACATAGCCGAACTCGAACTTGGTATCGACGAAGATCTGATCGAGCTTGCCCAGCTCCCGGCTTATCACCTCGAAGCCTTCTTTCAGCAGCTTTTCGTAGTGGGCGATATCCTCCCGGCTGCTGAAGTTGAAGGCGGCGAAGTTGTCTTCGATATTCTGGCGGGTAATGTTCACATCGTCCGCCTCCGGCACCCCGGGAATGCCCTTGAGGACACCCTTGGTAGACGGGGTGATCAACAACTCCGGCAGCTTCTGGTCTTTTTGCAGGCCATCGGGCAGGCGAATGCCGCAGAACTCCCGCTCGCCCTTGGCATAACTGCGCCACATGGAACCGGTAATATACTGGCGGCAGATGGCCTCGATCTTCACCGGTTTGGCTTTTTGCACTATCCACACGAAGGGATGGGGAATATCCAAGATATGGCTGTCGGCCAGACCCTGCTCGCGGAACAGCTTGAACCAGTGGTTGGAGACAGCATTCAGCGCCGCGCCCTTGCCCGGTACCCCGTTGATACCACCTTCACCATGCCAGATGCAGTCAAAGGCCGAGATACGATCGCTGATCACCATGATCGCCAAGGGCGCGTCGGCGGCCACGTTATAGCCCTTTTCGGCAATCAGCCGGCGGCTGTCTGCTTCGGTCAGCCAATAGACAGAGCGCACCTTGCCGCTGTGAACCGGCTGCTGGGTACGGATGGGAAGGTCGTTGTTGACGGCTAAAACCTTGTCGGCAAGACTCATTGCACTTGTCCTGTATGAAATGTTCAACGTTGGGTGGTCTGGAAATTCACCGTGATAATTATGATTAGATGCCCGGTGGGGGAGGCGGAACGGGACTTTCCAGTGACGCTATAATAGCAGAACTTGCCCGGTCGCCTAACCTCCGGCGTCGCTTTTATGCTCGCCTCCGCCCTTCCCGGATCCGGGTTTGGGCCTGATGCCGGTGACACCGGCGGTCAGGGTAAAGCGCATGGCTTCTTCCAGGCTCATGTCCAGGGGCCGCACCGCGCTGCTCGGAATCAACACCGCATAACCGCCAATCATATAACTGAGCGGCAGATAGACCAGTACATAGCCTGCCTGGCGGAGCCCGGGCGGTAGCCGCTCCTGCTTGGCCTGGGTGACGAAACCGATCAGCTCCAACTCGCTATCCCCCAGCCTGACCGCCACCACCTGTTCAAACTCCTTGCGGGTTTCCGGCGAAAAGTAATCGAAGAAATCACGTATTGCCCGATAGATGGACTTGATCACCGGCATCCGGTAGAGCAATTGCTCCCCCCTGGCAAACAGGCTCTGCACCACATAGGCGTGCATCAACAACCCCACCACAAAGGCCAGGATACAACCGACCAGCAGGCCCAGGCCGGGAACATACCAGTGGTAAGGCACCAAGGCGCGGATCAGGTTGCCCAGAACCGCCTCCATGGAGATGATGATCCAGTAGAGCAGATACAGGGTCAGTGTCACCGGCAACAGGGTGATCAGGCCGGTTAGAATATTTTTACTGATAAACTTCACCATCTGGAGCTACTCCCTGCGGGCATGGAACAGGTCCAGGGCCCGGAGTGGGACAAGGCTCTGCTGTTAGGGGATGTCCCGTAACAGCCCCCCCTAAGTCTCAGCGCAAATGCCGGTTCGGGCCAGTCGGCGATTAGATCCCCTTTATCAGCAGTGCCCACCCCTGCAGTACCAGTTCGCTCAGCTCCTGCAGCGGTGGCACCAGGCTGCCGCCGGCCGACCAGGGCCATATCTGCTGCTGTTGCCACACTTGCTGCCAATCCAGCGGACTGGGGGCCAGCCACCAGCAGGCGGCAATCTGCAGCACAAGCAGCAGGCTCCAGCCCGGTGCCGACCAGTCGGTCAATTTCAGCGCCGTGCCGAACGACTGCTTGATGCGCATCCCGGCCAGATCCACGCTGTACAACTCATCCAACAACAGATGCAGGGTCGCGCCGATAAACACGAAGCCGCCGACGCCCCAGGCGGCCTGGGGGCTCAGGTGAAAGAGCCGATGGGCCAGCACTACGGCAACCAGGGTAAAGAGCAGATTGGCCAACAGCGAATGGAGTACCCCCCGGTGCACACTGAAATGGGCAAACAGCTGGCACAGGGGATAACGCACCAGCAGGTAAGCCAGCCCCCCCAGCCCCAGGGCGAGCGGGACAGACCAGAGGGTTATCGCGAAGGTAGCGGCCAGGGCCGCCGCCATGGCGCCGAAGCAGCGGAACACGATGCGCAAGGCCATCGAGCTGTCGGAGTCGATATCCGGCAGTATGCCGCCCAGGGTGCCGGCAGCCCAGTACAACAGGGCTTCCGGCAGGGAGGCCAGCCCGGAGAACAGGGCCAGCCCGGCCAGGCCGCCGCTGACCACGGCGGCCACCTGGGTGTGAGTTTTGAAATCAGCCATAAAATCTATTGGAGCCCAGAGAACCGGGCAATCAGCCATGCCCGTACCACAAAGGGCCGAGAGTCTAGCATGGGGGAATAACTGGATAAATATCCATAGCTGCCAGCCGGCTGGTTATACGGCGGCTTCGATCGCTTGCCGGAAAGCCAGCAGAAATAAAAAGGCCGCCCGAGAACGGACGGCCAATAGGCAGGTATCGGGCCAGGTTGTTTCCTCGCCAACACACAGCGAGTCCACCCTTGTATGCTTGAGGCGGCACCCCTGCCGCCAATAGTTGGCTCAGAGGCCAACCAGCCCCCCCTGCATAACGGCGTCTGCAGCGTTAGAAGTTCAGCTGGCCTTCCAGCATATAGGTGCGACCGGGCTGAGGTACACGACCGATGGAGCTCACATCCACACCGCGGAAGTAATAGTCTTCATCCAGCAGGTTGTTCACGCCCAGGCCCACATTCAGGGTCATGTCGCTACCCAAGGGGATATCCCGGCCCAGGCGGCTGTTGACCAGGGTATAGGCAGGCAACTCACCGGCGCCGCCGTTGGCGGTTTCATTCACCGTATTGGCGGCATCGCTGAAGCTTTCCGAGGCATAGAGCGCATTGGCGCTGGCGGTCCACAGGCCCATCTTGTAGGTGGCATCGGCGCTCACATGGTGGCGCGGTGCATTGGGCAGCTCCTTGCCCCGGTTGTCGCCGGTCAACTGCTCGGTATCCAGCAGGGTATAGCCCAGGCCCAGCTCGAACTCATCGGTCGGATGCCAGCGGCCTTCCAGCTCTATGCCCTGCTGGCGGGTCTCACCCAGGTTCTCATAGACCAGGGCGGTGCGGTTGAAGACGATCTGGTCCTCGTAGTCGATGCGGAACAGGGTGGCGGAAGCCTCCAGGCTGTCGGTCAGCTGCCAGCGGCTGCCCAGCTCGTAGTTCCAGGCGGTCTCGTTGGCCACATCCCCTTCCCGAGTGACCTGCGCTGTCTGCACCGGCACCAGGGAGCGCTGGGCGTTGGCGAACAGGAAGACGTCATCGGTGGCCTGCAGGCCGACGGTCAGGCCCGGCAGCCATTCGGAGGCGCGGTTGTCGCTGACGGCGCCGGAAATGGCGTCCTGGTAGTCGGTACGCACATCTTCGTAACGGATCCCCGGGGTGACGGCCAGGCGATCATCCATAAAACGCACCGTATCGCTCAGGTAGGCGGCATAGGCGTTGGTGGTAAAGTCCCACTCCCGCACCGGGGCATGGACACCGGTGGCCAGGGTCAGACGGTTGACGTCAAAGTCCACATCTTCCCGCACGTAGCGGCCGCCGAGCATCAGGGTATGGTTGGCCAGCTGTTTGCTCACCCTCGGCTCGGTGCCGTACACCTTGAACAGCCGGGGGGAATCAGACACCTGGGTGGCCGTCTGGGCCGGGTCCATGGGTGAGGCGAAGAAGAAGGTGCGATCCGCATCATGGGCGAAGTTGCGCCACTGGAACTCGAGGTCGTCGCTGGGGGTATGGATCCAGGTCAGGTTGGCGCGCCACATATCCGCATCATAGGCATCAAAGGGGCGCTGGGACTGGGTACGATCGGCGTCATAGGCGGCCGGGCTCAGGGCGCCGGGCAGGTCGGCGGTCACATCATAGTACTGCAGCTGGGCCTTGAGCTCGTTGATATCATCCAGGAAGTAGTCGGCATCGAAGATATAGTTCTGTACTTCGGTGTCGGAGTGATCGCGGAAGCCGTTGCCCTTCTGCAGGTTGGCCTGGAATTGCAGGCCCAGGCTGTCGGTGACGAAGCCGCCCACCCGGTAGTAGCTGTCGGTCATCACATGGCCGGTGCCGTCGGCGATCAGCAAGCGCTCACGCAGGGTCTGTTCCACTTCGTTGGGAATCGGCTTGGTGACCAGGTTAAGCACACCGCCCACGTTATTGGGGCCATAGTGCGTGGCGGCGCCGCCACGCACGATATCCACCGCCTCAAGGCTGGGCAGTGTCACCGGAAACAGCGAGACGCCCACATTGGTATAGGGACCGATGGCCACCGGATAGCCGTCCACCAGCATCTGCACCCGCTCGCTGCGCAGCGGGTTCAGGCCGCGCACCCCGATGTTGGGCAGTATGCCGGTACCGGTTTCGTCCAGCACCTGAATACCGGGCACCTGGCGCAGGGCATCCTCCAGGTTGAGGGCGCCGCGCTCGTGCAGCTCCTCGCTTTCCACCACGTTACGCGCACCCGTGTAGGTCTTGGCGTTTTCCTTGGTCGGGGTACCCAGCCAGTCGCCTTCGACCACCACCTGCTCCAGCTGGCTGGTGGCGACTTCCTCGGCGGCGATCGACGGCATGGCCGGCATCAGCGCCAAGCTGACCAGGACACTCAAGGGGCGACGGCGGAAACCGGTAGCCGCGTGATTCACTTTCCCTGCAAAAGACATAAAGAAACAAACCCAAATGATAATGATTAGTATTTGGTTATTATTTTACATTCTTGTTTTTATTTCAATTAAAAGTTGAACTTTTTATGCTTTTGATTGACACCTGCCTACGGGACGGCTACCTGGCCGTGCCCCGGGCCAGGGCATAGTGATAGCCTTCGTCGTCCCGGGAAATGGTGGCGTCGACGCCGAACACCCCGGCGATCAGCTCCCGCCTGAGCACCTGGGCCGGGCTGCCCTGGCAAATCAGCCGCCCCTCCCGCATCACCACCAGCTGGTCCGCGTAGCGGGCCGCCTGATTGAGTTCATGCAGCGACATCAGCACCGACAGGCCCTGTTCCTGGTGGAGCTCCCTGAGCAACTCCAGGGTTTCCAGTTGATAGCCCCAGTCCAGGTAGGTGGTCGGCTCATCCAGCAGCAACAAACCGGCCTGCTGGGCCAGGGCCATGGCAATCCAGGTCCGCTGTTGCTGGCCGCCGGACAGGCTGCGCAGCTGTCGCCCGGCCAGGTCGGCGACCCCGGTCAGCCTCATCGCCCACCCCACCCGGTCATGATCCTCCTGACCGGGTCGGCGCCACAAACCCAGGTGCGGGTAGCGCCCCAGCATCACCAGCTGTTCCACCCGGATCTCGTCCGGTGCCGTCGGCTGCTGGGGCATAAACGCCAGCTGGCGCGCCAGTTCGCGCCTTGGCCACCGGCCGAGCGCTCGTCCCTGCAGGCGGATCTCACCCGCCTCGGGCGCCAGCAGGCCGGCCAGTCCCTTGAGCAGGGTGCTCTTGCCGCAGCCGTTGGGGCCCAGCAGGGCGCAGACGCCCGCTTCCAGCTTTAGGCTGATGCCGTTGACAATCCGCTGCTCGCCATAGCCCAGGCTCAGCTTGTCGATTTCCAGCATGTTCACACCTTACGATTGAGTAGATAGAGGAAGAAGGGACAGCCGACCAGGGCGGTGACCACCCCCACCGGCAACTCGAACGGGCTCATCAATACCCGCCCCAGGGTATCGCCGATCACCACCAGCAAAGCGCCCAGCCAGATGCAGGCCCACAGCTGGGCCGGTACGCTGTGCGGGCAGAGCCGGCGGGCCAGGTAAGGCACCAGTATGCCGACGAAACCGACCGGTCCGCTCATGGCCACGGCGCTGGCGGCCAGTGCCACCGCCAGCCCCAGCATCAGGCCGCTCCACAGGTTCACGTTAAAGCCGAGGGTCAGCGCCTTTTGCCGATCCAGGCTGAGCAGCATCATGGGGCGGGCCAGGCCGGTGACCAGCGGCAGCAGCACCAGGCTCCAGGGCAGCAGCGCCCAGACCCTGTCCCAGCCGGCGCCATAGAGGGTACCCGCCAGCCAGAGGATGATCACCTCGCTGGTGGCCTGGCCCCAGACCACCAGGGCGCCCATCAGCAAGGCGGAAAAGATGGCGGCGCAGGTGGCACCGACCACCGCCAGCCGCACCGGACTCAGCCCGGTGCTGCGCCACAAGGCCCACAACAGCAGCCCCGCCAGCAGCCCACCGACCAGGGTCAGCCAGGGCAGCAGCGTCAATGTGACCGGCACCAGCCGGTAGGAGGCGTCCTCGCCCAGCAGCCGGGTCATGACCACAAACACGGTCACCGCCGCCAGCCCGCTGCCGGAAGAAATACCGAGCACCCCGGCATCGGCCAGGGGGTTGCGGGTGATCAACTGCAGCAGGTAACCGGCGAGGGCGAAATGGGCGCCCACCAGCATGCCCAGCAATACCCTGGGCATACGGTAATCCAACACCACCCGGAGGATATGCTCCCCGGCCTCGCCGGCCGTCAGCTCCACCAAGTTGGCCAGATGCACATTGGCCGCCCCCTGCACCAGGGCGGAAAAGGCTGCCAGTACCAGCAACAGAGGCAAGCCGAGGGCGGGTAACAGCCGCTTCATACCTTCTCCTTCACCATCAACCGCAGCAACAGCGGACCGCCGAGCAGGGCGGTCATCACCCCCAGGGGGATTTCCTGGACGGTCCCGGGCAGCCGGGCCAGCAGATCCGCCGCCATCAGCAAGACGCCGCCGAGCAGCAGGCACAGCCCCATGGGCAACCGCCGCCCCGGCCAGCAGAAACGCACTATATGGGGAGCGAGCAGGCCGACAAAGCCGATGGGACCGGCCACCGCCACCGTCGACGCCGCCAGTACGGTGGCCAGCACCAGGTACCAGGCCCGCCAGCGCGCCGGCCTGAGACCCAGGCTCAATGCCATCTCGTCACCGCCGCCGAGCAATTCCAGGTTGCGCCGGGTCAGCCACAGGGCCAGCAGGGGCGGCGTCATACAGCTCAACAATAACGTCAGCTGCGGCCAGCTGCGGCCGGCCACCCCGCCCGCCATCCAGAACAGGAATTCGCCGGCATCCGCCTCCGCCCGCAGCAGCAGCGTCGTAGTCAGGCCGCCGCATAGGGCGGTGACCGCCACCCCGGCGAGTACGATGCGAGTCGGTTGCAGCTGCCGGCCACCGGCAAGCAACAGGGTCAGCAGGCCGGCGCACAGGCCGCCGACGATCGCCAGCCAGGGGGTAAGATTGATACCGGTGTTCAGCAACAGGATACCGGCGACCACCGCCAGGGCGGCACCGGCGGACACCCCGGTCAGCCCGGGGGACGCCAGCGGGTTACGGCTCACCCGCTGCATCACCAGCCCCGACAAGGCCAGGCTGGCGCCCACCAAAAAGGCCAGCAGGGCCCGCGGCAGGCGCAGCTCCCATACCACCACACTGGCCAGGCTGTCGCCCTGCCCCAGCAGCGCCGTCCATATCTGGACCGGGGTCAGCGACAGGCGGCCCACCGCCAGCCCGCTCCAGAGCAGCACCGGCACCATGGCCAGCACGAAGAGCAGCGACTTCATCGGAAGGAATGCAAGGCCAAATCGGCCGGCAGATCGACGGGGGGGTCAAACAGATCTGGATAAGCCAGGTGGCCCAGCTGACGCAGGATCAGCGCCCGGGCGATGGGTCCGCCGCCCTCCTTCCAGTGCTGGCCAACCAGATACACCCGGTCATTTTTCACCGCCTTGAGATGCTTCCACAAGGGGTTGTTGACGAAGGCCCTGGGCTGGGCGCTGGGGAACAGTACCAGGATATCCGGGTCGGCGGCGAGCAGTTGCTCCAGGGGCATGCGGAAACCGAACGGCAGCTTGCCCGGCCAGTCGGGGCTGGCACCGGTCACGTTGTGCAGACCCAGGGCGGTGGCCAGTTCCACCGGCAGGAAATGATCGTAATAGACGAAGGGCTCTTCGCTGGCGGTGACCAGCAGGGCGATGCTCTGCCCTGCCCGTTCCCCGACCTGCCCGGCCATCTGCTCCAGGGTCTGCTGAAACTCCAGGTTGAGCCGTTCGGCCTGCGCCGGCTTGCCGACCAGGATGCCGATGTCCGACACCGCCTTCAGGCTGTCGGCCAGGGTCAGATCGTCGAACGCCACATAGGGCGCGATGGCGTCTATCCGCCCGGCGATGGTCTCGGTATAGCGACGTACCGCCAGCACCGCATCCGGCGCCAGTTCAGACAAGAGTTCCAGGTTGGGCTGCCCGCGCGTGCCCAGGCTGACCGCCTCGTTAACGGCATCCCCCAGGTAAGCGGGCCTGTCCTGTTCATCGAACTGGGTCACGGCCACCGGTGGCACACCCAGGGCCGCCAGGGTATCGGCGGCAAAGGTGGAAACCGCCGCCGGCCGGCTGGCCGGCTGGGGCAGCGCTATCTCCATGCCCCTGTCATCCGTGACCTGGATCCCGGCCGTCACATTAAAGGTCAGTGTCGCCAGCAGGGCGGCAGCTAGAGTCAATCTCATCTGAAACCTCTCCATCTTGGAATGGCTGACGAGTCTAAAACAAATAAGAATCAAAATCAGTTGCTTTTTATTACCTCATCTCGATTCACCCACAAAATTAATGGTTGAATTTGAATGATAATGGGAATAGTTTACATTTAACAAAAACAACAACCCTATCTTATGCTGACCATCAACCCGTTAAAAACCAGCCTCCGCCAGGGTAAGCTCGTGTATGGCCTGCTCAATTCCGTCCCCGGACCCTGGCTGGCGGAAATGATCGGCCGCGCCGGCTATGATTTCGTGATCCTCGATATGGAGCACCTGCTGGTGTCGGAGGAAACCCTGCGCCACAGCCTGCAGGCCGTCCTGCTCACCGGCTGTACTCCCCTGGTGCGGGTTCCCGCAGTGGATGCCAAGCTGATCGGCCGGCTGCTGGATGCCGGCGCCCGCGGCATAGTGCTGCCCCAGGTGGACGGCGCCGCCACCGTCGCCCGGGCCATCGCCGCCAGCCGCTTTCCTCCCCTGGGCAAGCGCGGCATCACCGGCGGCCCCATCACCGGCTTCGGTACCCTCAAGCTCGACGACTATATCCGGCTCGCCAACGACAACATCATGGTGGTGCCCATGATCGAATCCCGGGCCGGGCTTGACGCCTTGCCCGAGATCCTGGCGCTGGAGGGCGTCGACATGGTGCTGGAAGGTGCCCTGGATCTGGCGCTGGATATGGGGCTCGGCCCCCAGCCCCAGGATCCGCAGGTAGAAGCAGCCATCGGCCGGCTGGCGACTCAGTGCCTTGCTGCCGGCGTGCCCTTTTGCGCCAACCCGCGCAGCCCGGAGCAGGCCGCCCTCTGGCGACGAGCCGGCATCACCGCCTGGCTGGCGGGGGAAGACAGGGGCTATCTGTTCCGGGCCCTGAGCGACCGGCTGGCCGACCTCCGCCAAGATATCTGAATTCATGCCCCGTATTTCCTGAACCTGAGGACAGTTATGCAATCCCCTATCGTGATCCTGACCCACGTGGTCAACCGCGCCGTCATCGACGGCTTTATTCCCGCCGCCCGCAGTCTTGGCCATGAGGTGGTGCTGGTCACCGACCAGGGGCTGGCGCACCGGGAACGCCTGGCAGAGGTGCGCATCCTCGAGTGCGACGTCTTCAATCCCCTGGCGATCCTGGATCTGCTGACCGAGCAGGCCATCCGTCCCGCCGCGCTGTTCTCCAACAGCGATCACCTGCAGACCGCCGCCGCCATCGCCGCCCGGGCCCTGGCGCTGCCTGCCAAGGACTGGCAGGTCTGCTACCGGGCCAAGGACAAGCTGCGCATGCGGGAACGGCTGGCCGGCCTCGGCCTGCCCAGCGTCTGGTCCCGCCAGCTGCAGCCCGGCGAGGTACCGGAGCACGACTGGCCCTATCCGCTGGTGGTCAAGCCCAGCCAGGGGGTGGCCTCCCTGGATGTGTGCCGGGTCGACAGCCGGGAACAGCTGACCGCCTTGCTGGCGGAACGCGCATCCCCGGCCCCCCTGCTGCTGGAACAATATATGGAAGGCCCGCTGTTCACCCTGGAAACCCTAGGCGACGGCCGGGAACTGGTGGCCATCGGCGGCTTCGACGTCAGCCTGTCCGAGCCCCCGCACTTCATCGAAACCGCAGCCCGCTGGCAGGGGCCGATAAGCCAGGCCTGGCAAGCGCAGGCCCTGGAGCAGGTCCGTCGTTTCGGGGTCGGCCTCGGGGTCTGCCACAGCGAATTTATCCTCACCCGGGAGGGCCCGGTGCTGGTCGAGATCAACTACCGCAGCATAGGCGACGGCCGTGAGTTCCTGCTCGACCGGCTGCTGCCCGGCGGCTGGTTTGCCCCCATACTGCGGCTGCATCTGGGCAGCCCCCTGCCGACCATCAGCCCCTCGACACAACAGGCCCTGATCCAGTATCTGGTGGCCGAACGCAGCGGCCGGCTGGTCCGGGCACCGCAGCCTCCGGCCCGGCCCGGGCTGAGCTACAGCGCGCTCCACCAGGCGGGCGACAGCCTGCTGCTGAGTCACTCCAACAAAGACTACCTGGGCGTGCTCTATCTGCAGGCCGAGTCGGCCGCGGAGCTGGAACGACTGCACGGGGACGCCATGGCCGCCATCCACTGGGAGATCAACTGATGACAGAACAGCAACGCATTTGCTGGCGCATCATTGACGCCTGCCTGCGGGAAGATGTCCGTCAGATCCGCAGCCGGGGCCGGCGCGTCGAACAGGACGGCCAACTCTGGCTCGAGCTGGATCATCTGGGCTCGCCCCTGCGCCTGCCGGTGGCGGACTGCGATTACATGCAACCCCTGTGCGCCACCGCCAGCCACTGGTTTTATCACTCAGATGGCTACTGGCGGCAGGAATCCGGCCACCGCGCCTGGCTCGGCCGGCTGATGGCCGGCCTGGAGCAGGCAGAGCAGGCGCTCTATCTGTCCTATATGGATGAGGCCGACGCCGCGGTCGAGCAGGGCGAGCTGTGTCGCCAGTCCTTCGCCGAACAGGCCGGGCAACTGGCCCGCTTCGGGGGGGACTGGGGTGAGCGGCTGCTGCACGCGGATCAATTGGCCAGCTTCCTCGATCACCCCTACTACCCCACGGCCCGGGCCAAATTCGGCTTCAGCCCCGTACAACTCAGGGCCTATGCGCCCGAATTCGCGCCGGTGTTCGAGCTGCACTGGCTGGCGCTGCCCGCCGGCAGGGTGACCCTGACCGGCCCCCTGCCGGACTGGTGGCCCCGCTTCACCCAGGTAGGCCTGGCCTCGAGCCTGGCCCACAGCCATGTGCTGCTGCCGGTACACCCGCTCACCTGGCAGCAGCTGGGCCCGTTGCCCGCCGACGCCCTGCCGGCCCCCGATACCTTCCTGCCGGTGGTGCCGACCCTGTCGGTACGCACCCTGGCCCTGAAGGACAGAGCCTGCGAACACCTCAAGGTGCCGCTGGCCATGGCCACCCTGGGCCAGAAGAACATCCGCCTGATCAAGCCCAGTACCCTGTACGACGGCCACTGGTTCGCCCGCTGCCTGACCACCCTGGAGCATAACGACACCCTGCTGCAGGGCCGCTATCGCCATGTGGACGAATCGGTAGCCGGCCACTTGGGCGATGACAAGCTCTTTGCCTTCCTGCTGCGCCGCTACCCTGAGCCCAGACCCGGCGAGACCCTGGTACCGGTGGCCGCCCTGTGCAGCCCCCTGCCCGACGGCCGCCCCTATATCGCCGGCCTGTTGGCGCAGCAGGGCGGACCCGGGCTCGAGCCCTGGTGGCAGGAATACTGCGCCCTGATGGCCAGGGTGCATCTGCGGCTGTGGCTGAAATACGGCATCGCCCTGGAGTCCAACCAGCAGAATGCCGTGCTGTCGATCACGCCAGGCCAGCCCCTGAGCCTGGTGATGAAAGACAACGATGCCGCCCGGTTGTGGCCGGAACGCTTCGGCCAGGCCTGTCCGGGACTGGCCGGCAACCTCGACGAGCTGCGCGATGCCCGTATCCTGGTGGACGACGAGCTGGCCCTGGCCCAGATGTTCACCACCATCACCCTGCAGCTGGATCTCGCCGCCGTGCTCGAAGGCCTGGCCGAACGGGGCTGCCTGGAGCGGGAATGGGGCTACCGGGTGCTGCGCCTGAGCCTGCGTCAGGAACTGGATGCCCTGCACCGGGAGGGGCTGGATACCCGACTGGCCGAAGCGCTGCTGTTCAACGCCGAGCACCAGTACGTCAAGTACCTGCTGCAAAGCGGCAGCCTGCTCAGCAAACAGCACTCGGGGGCGGCCGACATCAACAAGTTCTACGGTCTGTCGGGCCCCAACTTCCTGCGGGCAGGCGAATGAGCAAGCTGCTTCCCGCCGTGCTGGCCTGCCATTTCCTGGCGGCCTTTACCGTACTCGGCATGCCGCTGTTCATGCCCCGGCTGGTGGCCGAATTCGGACTGGCCCAGACCAGCCCCTGGGTCGGTGTGCTGTACAGCCTGCCCGCCGTGCTTACGGCCTTGTCCGCCCCCCTGTGGGGGCGGTTCGCCGATCGCTTCGGCCGCAAGGCCTCGTTGTTGCGCGCCCTGGCCGGACTGAGCCTGGCCTTCCTGCTGGCCGGCCTGGCGCCATCCTTAAGCTGGTTCATCCTGGCGCTGATGCTGCAAGGGCTGTTCGGCGGCACCCTGGCCGCCGCCAACGGTTATCTGGCCGTCAGCCTGAGCCGGGAGCAGCTGGCCCGCGCCCTCGGCTGGACCCAGTTCACCGCCCGCCTGGCGCTGGTCTGTGCCCCCATCGGACTGGGCCTGCTGGCCGCCGCCTTTTCGGTGCGCCAGCTCTACCTCTGGCTGGCGCTGCTGCCGCTCGCGGCGCTGGTGCTGGCCATGGGCCTGCCCGGGGAAGGCGAGACCGGCACGAAAAAACCGTCCGTGGCCGGTGATACCGCCGTCCCCGAACACTGGCTGTGGACCGCCATGGCGCTGCAGTTCCTGTTCTTCTTTGCCATGGTGGCGACCTTTCCCTACTTCCTGCCCTATGCCGAACAACTGGTCGCCGAGCCGGCGCTGATCGGTCTGCTCTACAGCCTGCCGCACCTGGTGTATCTGCTCGCGCAGCCGTTTGCGCACCGCTGGCAACTGCCCTGGCGCACGGCGCTGCTGTGGGGACTGGCGCTGCAGCTGCTGGCCTGCCTCTGGCAGTTTCAGCTGCACAGCCTCCCCGCCCTGCTGGCGGCACGCCTGCTGTTCGGCTTAGGGATCTGGCTCGGCTTCCTGGGGCTGAACCAGCTGATCGGCCGGCTGACCCGGAGCCATAACGCCGGCAGCTGGTTCGGCAAGCTCGACGCCGTGGGCAAGGGTGCCGGCGTGCTGGCCGGTCTGGTGGCCGCCTGGCTCAGCGCCGGTCCGGGCGCGCATACCCCCTTTGTCGCCGCCGCCCTGGCCTGTGCCGGTGGCCTGCTGTTACTCAATTTTTTCACTATGGAGACCCACACCGATGGAAGCCCAGCTCATCTCGACCACACCGTTAAGTGATCCACTGCAGGGCCTGGCCGAACACCAGGCCATCGGCTGCCTGCTGAACTGCTACCTGCGGGAATTCGCCCTGCCCGCCGGGCAGGTGGAATGGCGGGCCGACGGCGATCTGCCCAAGGCCCTGACCAGCACCTTGCTCGCCGGCGAACCGCTGCGCCTGAGCCTGCCCGAAAGCGGTGTCAAGCTGGCGCTGAAAGCGGATCGTGTCAGCCTGCTGGGCCGGGCCCGCTTCAGCTCGGCCCCCTTTATCAAGCGCTTCGGCAATCCCTGGCGGCCGCTGTCGGCCATGGATGCCTGTCGCCTGCTGCTGCAGGAGATGGCGCTGCAGACCCGCACCCCCTTTAATCAGGAGCTGGCGGATCAGCTGGCCAACAGCACCGGCATCACCCGCGCCTTCCTGACCCATGCCCGCCCCACTCAGGCCGACAGCCTGCTGGAAAGCGAACAGGCCCTGCTCTGGGGGCACCCCATGCATCCCAGCCCCAAGAGCCGCCATGGCGTGCCCATGGACGAGCTGCTGGCCTGCTCACCCGAAGTGGGCGCCCGTTTCCCGCTTTGCTGGTTCCGGGTCGATGAGGCCCTGTGGCAACACAACGGTGAGCCGGCGGCCCTTGCCATGCTGGAACAACTGGCCGGCGCCCCCGGCCTCTATCCCTGCCATCCCTGGGAGGTCCGCCATATCCTGGACTCGTCGCTCTACCGTCGAGCCGAGCAAGGCGGGCTGATCGAGTACCTGGGCCCCCGGGGGCTGACCATGTGGCCCACCTCCTCGGTGCGCACCCTGTATCGGGCGGATTTGCCCTATTTTCTCAAGTGCTCCATCCATGTGCGGCTGACCAACTGCGTACGCAAGAATGCCTGGTACGAACTGGAAAGCGCGGTGTTCATGAGCGAATGCCTGGCCCCGGTGCTGGACCGGCTGGAACGGGACAACCCGGGCTTTGCCCTGATGCGGGAGCCGGCCGCCACCAGCCTGGACTTCTCATCCCTCGCCGGGCCGGCAGAACAGGCGGAAGTACAGCACCTGCAGGAATGTTTCGGCCTGCTCTATCGCGACAACCTGGACCAGGAAGTACAGCAGGCCTGCGAGCCAACCCTGGCCGGCGCCCTGTTCGCCTGGGATCGCTTCGGCCAGAGCCAGCTGGTGCAGCGGCTGCTCGGCCTGGCCCGGGACCGGGGCTGGCGTTACCGGGACGCCGCCCTGAACTGGTTCGATGCCTACCTGAGGGCGCTGGTGCCCGGGGTGCTGGATGCCTGCTTCAATCATGGGGTGGTGTTCGAACCCCACCTGCAGAACACCCTGGTCGGCTTCGATAACGGCCTGCCGAGCCGGGTCTGGATCCGGGATCTGGAAGGCACCAAGCTGCTCCCGGAGCTGTGGCCGGAGCAGCGCCTGCAGGGCCTGTCGGAGCGGGCCCGGGCCTCGGTCCACTACCCCAGGGCCCAGGGCTGGAACCGCATCGGCTACTGCCTGCTGGTCAACAACCTGTCGGAAGCCATCTTCCACCTGGCCGACGGTAACGCCGAACTGGAGCGGGCCGCCTGGCTGCGGCTGTCGTCGGCCCTGCAGGCCTGGGCCGACGCCAACTGCTGGCCGGCGGAGATTGCCGAGCTGCTGGCAGGCGGCCCCCTGCCTTCCAAAAACAACCTGAAAACCCGGCTGCTGCAAAAGGCCGACCGCCTGGCCGACTACACCCTGCTAGCCCACCCGATGAGAGCATCCGCATGAGCCCCCTGATTGAACAACAGTTAACACAGCTGCAACAAACGGCCGACGAGCCTGTTTGTGCCTATCTCTACGACCTGGACGCCCTGGCCGCCCACGCCCGGCAGATGCGCGAGGCCCTGCCCGCCAACTGCGAGCTGTTTTACGCCGCCAAGGCCAACCCAATGGGACCCATACTGGACACCCTGGCCCCCATAGTGGACGGCTTCGAAGCCGCCTCGGGCGGCGAGCTGGCCTGGCTGGCGGAGCGGCACCCGCAGCAGCGACTGCTGTTCGGCGGCCCCGGCAAGCTGAACTCCGAGCTGGAAGCCGCCCTGCGACTGGGAGTGGAATGCATCCATGTGGAAAGCCTGACCGAGCTGGAACGCTTGGTCGGCCTCTGTGCCAGACTCGGTTGCACGGCAAAACTCATGCTGCGCATGAACATCCCGCTCGACGGCCTGCCCAGCACCAAGCTCGCCATGGGCGGCAAGCCCACCCCCTTCGGCTTGGACCCGGACGACCTGCCCGAGGCGCTGGCGCTGGTTGCCGAGCATCCCTGCCTCGTGCTGCAGGGCTTCCACTTTCACCTGATGTCGCACCAGCTGGACCCGCAGGCCCACCTGGCGCTGATGCGGCTCTACTTCCGCACCGTCAAGGGCTGGCAGGCCCAATACGGGCTGGAGGCAAAGGTGCTGAATGTAGGCGGCGGCATCGGCGTCGACTACCAGCAACCGGATCGGCTGTTCGACTGGCCCGCCTTCTGCCGGGAGCTGCAGGCGCTGATCATCGCCGAGCAGATGACCGGCACCCGGCTGCGCTTCGAATGCGGTCGCTTCATCAGCGCCCGCTGCGGCTACTATGTGATGGAAGTGCTGGACATCAAGCGCAACCACGGGGAATGGTTTGCCATCGCCCGCGGCGGCACCCACCATTTCCGCACCCCGGCCGCCCAGGGCCACGACCATCCCTTTTATGTGCTGCGCGGCAGGCAGCCGGCACGGCTGCGGGACGCCCATGTCACCCTGGTGGGCCAGCTGTGCACCCCCAAGGATGTGCTGGCGCGCCGCCAGCCCATCCCTGAGCTGGCCATCGGCGACTGGCTGGTGTTCCGCCATGCGGGTGCCTATGCCTGGAATATCTCCCACCAGCACTTTCTGATGCATCCGGCGCCGGAGCAGATCTTCCTGAGTGAGCGGGCACAGGGCGAATTGTAGGATTGTCGGTCACCCGCATCAGGTAGGTCGGGCCTTGGCCCGACGAGGAAACATTGCCTGCCGCTTGTTCACTCCATTACGCCCACAAAAAAAAGGGGTTGCCCAAGCAACCCCCAAAAATGCCCTATCAGCTCACTCGTGCTCAGTGGCTGGGCAACAGACCCGGTTGTACCAGACGGCTCAGGCTACCGGCCTTGAGCAGGGCATCGGCCTGCTCGATATCCGGCGCGAAGAAGCGGTCCTTGTCGTAGTAGCTGACCTTTTCACGCAGGGTCTGACGGGCCAGCTCCAGGGTCGGTGTGGTCTTCAGGCCGCCACGGAAATCCAGGCCCTGACAAGCCGCCAGCAGCTCGATAGCCAGCACGCCGCGGCTGTTTTCCACCATGGGCCACAGGCGACGACCGCCGTTGGGAGCCATGGACACGTGGTCCTCCTGGTTGGCGGACGTCGGCAGGGAATCGACCGAGTGCGGATGCGCCAGCGCCTTGTTGTCGGATGCCAACGCCGCCGCCGTCACTTGGGCAATCATAAAGCCGGAGTTGACCCCGCCGTTTTCCACCAGGAAGGGCGGCAGGCCAGACATATGGGTATCCATCATCAGCGACACCCGGCGCTCGCTCAGGGAGCCGATTTCGGCAATCGCCAGGGCGATATTGTCCGCCGCCATGGCCACCGGCTCGGCGTGGAAGTTACCACCGGAGATGACGTCGTTGTCTTCGGCGAATACCAGCGGGTTATCGGACACCGCATTGCCTTCGATCAGCAGCACCTCGGCGGCCTGCCGCAACTGGGTCAGGCAGGCGCCCATCACCTGGGGCTGGCAGCGCAGGGAGTAAGGATCCTGCACCTTGGCACAGTGCACATGAGACTTGCTGATGTCGCTGGACTCACCCAGCACATGGCGGTAGCCGGCGGCGGCATCGATCTGCCCGGCTTGACCGCGCACCTCATGGATGCGGGGGTCGAACGGACGACGGGAGCTCAGGGTCGCTTCCACGGTCAGGCCACCGACCACGATGGCGCTGGCGAACAGATCTTCGGCTTCGAACAGGCCGCGCAGGGCGAAGGCAGTGGATACCTGGGTGCCGTTGAGCAGGGCTAGGCCCTCTTTCGGTGCCAGCGCCATCGGCTTGAGGCCGGCGATTTCCAGCGCCTGACCGGCACTGATGATTTCGCCCTGGTAACGGGCCTGGCCTTCGCCCAGCAGCACGCAGCTCATGTGCGCCAGCGGCGCCAGGTCGCCGGAGGCGCCGACGGAGCCCTTGGCCGGTATGCAGGGGTACACCTCATGGTTGACCAGGGCCATCAGCGCTTCCAGCACCTCCAGGCGGATACCGGAGAACCCCCGGGCCAGGCCGTTGATCTTGAGCACCATGATCAGCCGCACCAGCTCGTCGCTGACCAGTTCGCCCAGGCCGGTGGCGTGGGACAGCACCAGGGAGCGCTGCAGGGTTTCCAGATCTTCCGGCTTGATGCGGGTGTTGGCCAGCAGGCCGAAGCCGGTGTTAATGCCGTAAACGGTTCTGTCTTCGGCGACCATGCGGTTGACGCAGTCGACCGAGGCCTGAATGGTGCCGTGCGTGCTCGGATCCAGGCTCAGCTTGACCGGCTGCTCGTAGGCCTGGCGCATCTGCGCCAGGGTCATTTTTCCGGGGATGATAGTCAGAGTAGTCATCAAATCAGTCCTTATTTACCATGGGCAGGTCCAGGCCCTGCTCACGGGCACAATCAATAGCGATATCATAACCTGCATCGGCGTGACGCATCACCCCGGTACCCGGGTCGTTGCGCAGCACCCGGCCCAGACGGGCGGCGGCGGCGTCGGTGCCGTCGGCGACGATAACCACACCGGCGTGCTGGCTGAAACCCATGCCCACACCACCACCGTGGTGCAGGGAAACCCAGGTAGCACCGCCCGCGGTGTTCAGCAGGGCGTTGAGCAGAGACCAGTCGGAAATGGCGTCGGAACCGTCCTTCATGGCTTCGGTTTCGCGGTTGGGGCTGGTGACGGAGCCTGAATCCAGGTGGTCACGACCGATCACGATGGGCGCCTTCAGCTCGCCGTTCTTGACCATTTCGTTAAAGGCCAGCGCCAAACGGGCGCGGTCTTTCAGGCCAACCCAGCAGATACGGGCGGGCAGACCCTGGAAGGCGATGCGCTCGCGCGCCATGTCCAGCCAGTTGTGCAGGTGCGCGTCGTCCGGGATCAGTTCCTTGACCTTGGCATCTGTCTTGTAGATATCTTCCGGATCACCGCTCAGAGCTACCCAGCGGAAGGGACCTATGCCTTCGCAGAACAGCGGACGGATATAGGCCGGAACAAAGCCCGGGAAGTCGAAGGCATTCTCGACACCCTTCTCTTTCGCCATCTGACGGATGTTGTTGCCGTAATCGGTGGTGGCCGCGCCGCGGCTCTGCAGGGTCAGCATGGCCCGCACCTGGATGGCCATGGATTCCTTGGCGGCGTCGACGACGGCCGCTTCGTCTTTCTGGCGCATTTCGGCGGCGTATTCCATGGTCCAGCCCTTCGGCAGGTAGCCGTTCAGCGGATCATGGGCACTGGTCTGGTCGGTGACCACGTCCGGCACTATGCCGCGCTCGACGATCTCCGGGAAGATATCGGCGCAGTTGCCCAGCAGGCCGACGGAAACGGCTTCGCCCTTGGCCTTGGCTTCTTCGATCATCGCCAGCGCTTCGTCCAGGCTGTAGGCCTTCTTGTCGACATAACGGGTACGCAGGCGGAAATCGATACGGGTTTCGTCACATTCAACCGTGATACAGGAGAAACCGGCCATGGTGGCGGCCAGCGGCTGAGCGCCACCCATGCCACCCAGACCGCCGGTCAGTACCCAGCGGCCCTGGGCCACACCGTCGAAGTGCTGCTTGGCCATGGCGGCGAAGGTTTCGTATGTGCCCTGCACTATGCCCTGGGAACCGATATAGATCCAGGAGCCGGCGGTCATCTGGCCGTACATCATCAGGCCTTTCTTATCCAGCTCGTTGAAGTGCTCCCAGTTGGCCCAGTGGGGTACCAGGTTGGAGTTGGCGATCAGCACCCGGGGGGCGTCGACGTGGGTCTTGAACACCCCCACCGGCTTGCCGGACTGGATCAGCAGGGACTCATCGTCCTCGAGGCGTTGCAGCACTTCGATGATCTTGTCATAGCAATCCCAGTTACGGGCGGCCCGGCCGATACCACCGTATACCACCAGATCCTCGGGCCGCTCGGCCACATCCGGATGCAGGTTGTTCATCAGCATGCGCATCGCGGCTTCGGTCAGCCAGCTCTTGCAGATTTTATTGACGCCGGTCGGGGCTTTGATGACGCGGCTGGGATCATGGCGATTATTTTGTTGTGACATGGGGTGTCCCTCTTACAGTGTCAAGGTATGAATTAACCGAGCCGCCAACCGGGCCGTATGGCCATCAACGTCATACTCGGGGTTGAGTTCTGCCAGATCGGCGAGCCGTAACTTGCCGCTGGCTTTAATCTGTTCAATTAAAGGTTCAATCACATCCAGTGCCACCCCCCGGGCTGCCGGTGCGCTGACACCGGGCGCCTGGGCTGCGGGAAACACATCGATATCTATGGTCAGGTACAGGTGGTCGCATCCGCCGATAAAGGCATCCAGCCCGGCCTGCAGCTCGGGCAAACGGGCCTGAGTCATGGCCCTGTCTTCCCATACCAGTACCTGCAGCTGCTCGGCCTTGTTGAACAGCGCCTGGGTATTGGAGGCACGACTCACACCCAGACAGGCGTACTGGAAGGGCCAGCCTTTTTGCTCACAGGACTGGGCTATCTGGGCAAAGGGGGTGCCGGAGGACACCACGAAACCGGGATCGCGTAGATCGAAGTGCGCATCGAAATTGATGATGCCGATACGGGGGCTGACTTGCTGTTTGGCCAGATGTTGGGCCAGCCCGCTCCAGGAACCGAAGGCCACCTCATGGCCGCCGCCCATCACTATGGGCAGTTGCCGCTGCGCCAGGCACTCGGCGACCTGCCCGGCCAGGGCGACATGGGCCTGCTCCAGGGCTTCGCCTTCGCAGACCACATCACCCGCGTCATAGACAGGCGCCGACTGGTGCCAGGCCAGGCTCGCCAGCATCTTGCGCATGGCGGCGGGTCCTGCGGCGGCCCCCACGCGCCCCTTGTTGCGGCGTACCCCTTCATCGCTGCAAAAGCCGATCAGGGTATACCCCGGCTCGGCCGCCTGGCTGAACGGCTGTACCTGCTGGTGCCAGCGGGCGGTATTGGGCTCGGGATCAACCCGGCCTGTCCATGCGTTCATCTCCGGCTTCATGCCTTTACTCCTGCAAAAATACGTTGGGTTAACCGGGGCAGGCCCACGCTATAGGCCAGCTCGGCAGGATTCTTGGTATCCCACAGGCAGAAATCCGCCTGCAGCCCGGGAGCGAGCCGGCCCACTTGCTGCTGCAGCCCCAGCGCCCGGGCGCCGTGGGCTGTTACGCCGCGCAGCGCCTCAACCGGGGTCAGGCGGAACAGGGTGCAGGCCATGTTCAGCATCAGTTTCAGGCTGAACATGGGCGAGGTACCCGGATTGGCATCGGTGGCCAGCGCCATGGGCACGCCATAACGGCGCAGCAGCTCGATGGGCGGCAACTGGGTCTCGCGCAGCATATAGAAGGCGCCGGGCAACAGGGTGGCGACAGTGCCGGCTTCGGCCAGGGCCCTGACCCCGGCCTCGTCCAGGTATTCGACATGATCCACCGACAGGGCGCCGGCCCTGGCGGCGGCGGCGCTGCCACCCAGGTTGGACAGCTGCTCGGTGTGCCCTTTGATGGCCAGGCCATGTTCCTTGGCCGCGGCATAGACCCGCTCGCACTGCTCGACCGAGAAGGCGATGTTTTCGCAGAACACATCCACCGCATCGGCCAGGCCTTCGGCGGCCGCCGCCGGGATCATTTCCTTACACACCAGCTCGATATAGCCGTCGGCGTCCTCTTTATATTCGGGAGGCAGCGCATGGGCGCCGAGCAGGGTGGTTTGTACCCGCACCGGCAGCTCGGCGGCCAGTCGACGCGCCACCCGCAGCATCTTCAATTCGTGTTCCAGGCTCAGGCCGTAGCCGGACTTGATTTCGACCGTGGTCACGCCGTCCGCCATCAACGCCTGCAGTCGGGGTTTGGCTGCCTCGAACAGCTCATCTTCAGAGGCCGCGCGGGTCGCGCGCACCGTGCTGATGATACCGCCACCTGCGCGGGCTATCTCTTCGTAGCTCTTACCTTCCAGCCGGGCTTCGAACTCGCCGGCCCGGTTGCCACCGAACACCAGATGGGTGTGGCAGTCGACCAGCCCCGGGGTCACCAGGGCACCGGCCACATCGATACACTCGAAGCCGGACCGGTCAGCGGCGCTCAGCTCGCTCATCGGCTTGAGCCAGGCAATCTGTGCGCCTATTACCGCCATGGCCATCGGCTGCTCTTCGGTGTTTAAACCATCAAACAGGGTCGCGTTAAGCCAGAGTGTGCTGTCGGTGCCTTGCTTCATCGTTAAGCTCCTCGTTCATTTGTATATACATTCATTCATCAACACCGGTTAAGCAAGTAAAATATCGCTTAAATTCATTAAAAGGTGATTTTGATCACAGCTTGTTGCAATGATCAGTTAACAAAGCCAACCTTTTTGTATATACATTAAACGCGTCCAATATCTAATCTAAAGGAGGGACCGCAATGAACCAGGTAACGGAGCAGACTCGCCCCCAAGGCAAGGCCATAGGCCGACTGCTGGGCCTCAGCGCCATAGGTATATTTATCTTTTTTATTCCCATCAGCCTGCAGGGTAAGCAAAGCATCCCCCTGGATCATATGGTGGGCTGGCTGCGCGGCGCCCTGGGCGATACCGGTGCCGCCTGGTACGCCATGGCAATGATACTGGCCGGCGCCGTCTATCCGCTGATCACCGGCCGCTGGCGGGAAAGTATCACCGACAAGGTGTTCCTGCTGCTGAAATGGTTGGGGCTAGCCGCCGGCGTCATGGCGGTCACCGGGGCCGGACCGGCGATACTGCAGGCTCCGGACATGCTGCCGTTCCTGTTCAACAAGCTGGTGATCTCGGTCGGCCTGATCGTGCCCATCGGCTCGGTGTTCCTGGCCTTCCTGGTCGGCTATGGCCTGCTGGAAGCAATCGGCATACTGGTACAGAAGCTGATGCAACCGATCTGGCGCACCCCCGGCCGTTCCGCCATCGATGCGGTGGCCTCCTTTGTCGGCAGCTACTCCATCGGCCTGCTGATCACCAACCGGGTGTACAGCTCGGGTCATTACTCGGCACGGGAAGCCGCCATCATCGCCACCGGTTTTTCCACCGTCTCGGCGACCTTTATGATCATCGTCGCCAAGACCCTGGATCTGATGGATATCTGGAACCAGTATTTCTGGCTGACCCTGCTGATCACCTTTATCGTCACCGCCATCACGGTGCGGCTGCCGCCGCTGTCCACCATGGACAACCATGCCCGGCACCGGGAGCCGGAGTGTGAGGACGGTAATCGTCTGGGTGTCGCCTGGCAGAATGGCCTCGAAGTGGCCGAGCAGGCTCCCAGCCTGGGCAAGAATATCGTCGATAACTTCAAGGATGGCCTGGTGATGACCATCAGCATACTGCCGTCCATCATGTCGGTCGGCCTGCTGGGCCTGCTGATCGCCAAGTACACGCCGCTGTTTGACTGGCTGGGTTACCTGTTCTACCCGGTCACCTGGCTGTGGGGTATCGAGGATGGCATGGCCCTGTCCCGCGCCACCGCCGCCGGGCTGGCGGAAATGTTCCTGCCGGCGCTGCTGATGGCCGAGGCCGACTTCATCGCCCGCTTCGCCGCCGGCGTGGTGTGCGTATCCTCGGTGCTGTTTTTCTCGGCTTCCATCCCCTGCATACTGGCTACCCGCATCCCGCTGAAAGTCGGTACCCTGGTGATCGTCTGGTTTATCCGCGCGCTGTTAAGCCTGCTGCTGGCCATTCCCACCGCCATGCTGGTGGCAAGCTGACAATCAAAACGGGCGCCGCCGTACCCGCGGCGGCGCTTCTTGCCCCTCACCGTATTTCTTCAGGATAAAATCCGACCGGTTAACCGCCAATCGGGATACCCGAACTGCGAACGCCGGCAAAGGGGGCTATTTGGGCTGGTTCCCATCTCCTCTTGCCGCTAAGATGGTGTTTTTTATAAGAGAAACCGTCATGGCCCTGAACGCCACCCTGCACAAGGTCCGCATGAATATCAGCGACCTGCACCGTCACTATTACCAAGAGCACAGCCTGACCGTTGCCCGTCACCCCTCCGAAACCGAAACCCGGCTGATGGTACGACTGCTCGCCTTTATGCGTCATGGCCATGAAGATTTAAGTTTTACCAAGGGATTGTCGACCGACGACGAGCCTGAACTGTGGCAGAAGTCGCCTGATGGCCGCACCCTGCTGTGGGTCGAGCTGGGTGAGCCCAGCGTCAAGCGCATCAAACAGGCCCTGTCCCGGGCCGAGCAGGTGGTGATCTACAGCTATGGCGGACGCAGCGCCCTGGAATGGTGGAACAAGCATCGGACTGAGCTGGGCCAGCTGCCCAGATTGCAGATTTTTCATCTGACCGATCCCCAGCCGGCGCAGCTGGCAGAGTTATGTACCCGCTCGATGGACCTCTACGCCACCCTGCAGGAGTTCGAGCTGCAGCTGACCGACGGTGAGCACAGCCTGGATCTGCAGCTGACCCAGTGGCGCTGAGGCTTACCCCAACTTAAGGGTCGATCTGAGTTTATAGCGATCACCCGGGTGCCAGAGCCGGGCAAAACTGACCAGCTGATGCAGTGACCAGGTGCGCCGGCTGACCAGCAGGCAGGGGATTTCCGGCTTGACCTTCAGCCACTCGCCGATTTGTGCGGGGGCTATCCTGGCCTCCACTATATGTTCCAGATCGGACAGCGGGCAGTTCTGCACCAAAAAAGCATTAGGCGTCATCTGGCTGAAATCGCAGGACAGGTAATCGGGCACCAGCACCGGGTTGACGAAGCGCTCCTCGACTTGGATCGGCACCTCGTTCTCCTTATGCACTATCACCGAGTGATAGACATTGGCATTAAGCCGCATGCCCATCTGCAGGGCAATTTCCTCGTCTGCCCGGCGATTTTCCAGCAGGATCACGCTGTTGCTGTAGCTATGGCCTCGGCTTCGCACTTCGTCGGCAATATTATTGATATCGGCCAGGGGGGATTCCGCCTTGGGCTCGGTGACAAAGGTGCCCAACCCGGCCCGCCGTATCAGGTAGCCTTCCTGCACCAGATCCCGGATCGCCTTGTGGGCCGTCATCCGGCTGACACAAAATTGCTCGGCCAGCGTCTGCTCGGGTGGGATCTGCTGATACAGCGGATACTCCCCGGACTGAATACGGGATAGGATATGCTGCTTGATTTGCTGATAAAGCGGGGTTGATTGGGTCACTTGGCCTCCTGTTGCTGATTCAATTGTACATACAATTAAAATTGAGTCATACAACAAGGGTGAAAAAGCTCAGCTTCCGGCCTCGTGCCCATCGGTTAACCCATTGGCGGCAATATACCGTTAACACCTTGTAAAAAGGTCGGCTGCACGGCCGGACGCTGCCGTTGACTGTACGTCATAAGTCAAAAGGCAAGGCTTTCAACCCTGTGAAATTTACGATAAGGTGCCGCCCATCGAGCAAGCAGCACCATCGGCAGGATGACCTTGGAAAAACACGAAGAAATCCTAGTAGCGTTGCGCCAGATAATCCGGGCCATCGATATCCACTCCCGCAAGCTCAGCAAGGAATCGGGTCTAACCGGGCCCCAGTTGCTGCTGATGCAGGCAATCCAGGATATGGGGGATATCACCATGCGCGAGCTGGCTCAAGCGACCAACATGAGCCAGGCCACCGCGACCACCATTATCGACCGGCTGGAGCAGAAAAACCTGGTACGGCGTGAGCGCAGCCAAACCGACAAACGCAAGGTCCATGCGGTATTGACCGATGAGGGCGTGGCCAAGTTGAAAACGGCGCCCCGTCCCCTGCAGGAGAGCTTCATCAAGCGCTTTCAGGCCTTGGACACCTGGGAGCAAAACCTGCTGTTATCCTCGTTGCAACGGGTGTCGACCATGATGAACGCCAGTGATCTGGATGTGGCCCCCCTGCTGCAGGTCGGCAGCCTGCTCCACGAATAACCGGCTTATTCTTCCAGGCTGATCCCCAGGTTGGAGACCCCCCCCTGGGCGGAAAAGTCCCGGATGGCCAGTATGGTCTCGGCCTCCCTGGGCTGGGCAACCCGCTCCAACAAGGCCACCTGAAACTCCATCTCGGCCTCGATCAACTCGTTTTCGTACAGTTCCTCATCGCTGAGATCCCGCTCCGCCAACAACTCGACAAAACCGGCCACCGCTCCCAGCGAGGCATGGCTGGCTTCCGAGGCCTCTTCACCGATGCGGCAAATCACCGAATTGTAGGCCGCCCCCAGGGCCACGCAGGCGTCCAGCGCCGGATAGGCACCATAGGATTCAAAGCGGGCGGGATCCGGGATCATCTTTTCAAATGCTTCCAGTTCGGTGGACAAGTCCACCCGGGATCCTTTTACCGTCAGATAGGTCCATAAGACGTCCAGGGTATGTCGAAAGCGTTCGCCGTCACCGAACCCCGAGGTTTCGGCAAACAACCGATAGTTAGGATACATGCGTTCGGCCAGGCTCAGGGCGAATACCGTTTGTTGCCAGGGCATCAGCTTGTTTATTTTTTTATAGAATTTGTCACCAAACACGCGGGAATCCTTGTTGTCTCGGCTACCCCTGGTGCCAAGTGCCGCCATGCAGGCCTTTTACGGCCGCGGCTCACACTTTGCGAGGGAAACCCTGGTATAAGTCTGTGCATATGCCATTGTCTCATAAAAAGGTCTTACAAGAAGCACATTGAGGAGATTAAGGTATGTCTACTCATACCCTGCTACTGCTCAGCCAGGACAACGAACAATATCATGCCCTGTTAAAACAGGCCTACCTGCCCGGCCTGACCATAGTCGCCCCCAAGCAGCAAGGTGAAATCCAGGCCGCCCTGCCCATTGCCGATATCCTGCTGGGCGAACCGGTCCGCCTTAAGCCTTGGCTAAAAGAGGCCCGCGCCCTGAAGTGGGCCCAGTCCACCTACGCCGGGGTAGACACCCTGCTGACCCCCGGCTGCCGCCATGATTACCGGCTGACCAATGTGCGGGACATTTTCGGCCCCCTGGTCAGCGAGTACGTCTTTGCCCACCTGCTGTCGGTCACCCGCCACCTGCGTCATTACCGCGAACAACAGCGGCACCATAACTGGCAGCCGATCCCCTATCAGAGCCTGCAAGGCAAGACCATGCTGATCGTCGGCACCGGCAGTATAGGCCAACATATCGCCGGCACCGCCAGGCAGTTCGGCATCACAGTGCTCGGCGTCAGCCGCTCCGGGCGGGAGGCGCCAGGATACGAGCGAACCTACCAGGTACAGGCCCTGAACAAGGTATTGCCCAAGGCCGATATCCTGGTGAGCGTGGTGCCTTCAACCCCCGCAACCCGCAACCTGTTCGATGCCGAACGGCTCAGTCACGTTAGGCCCGGGGTGATTTTCTTTAATGTCGGCCGGGGTGATGCGGTGGATGAAACCGCCCTGATCCAGGCCCTGCGCAATGGCCGTATCGGCGCCGCCATCTTGGATGTATTTGCCACCGAGCCGCTGCCGGCGGACAGCCTGCTGTGGGATATGCCCAATGTCATCGTCACCCCCCATAATGCCGGTTATAGCTTTCCCGACCAGATAGTGGGCCGCTTCTGCCGCAACTATCTGAAGTTTATCGAGGGCAAACCGATGGAAGGGCTGGTGAACTTCGACCTGGGATATTGATGGAACGGACGGGATAACGTGACCGAATCATTAGACAAACTGCTGGTGCGGGTACGCAACTGTCAGATCTGTACCGCCCATCTGCCCCTCGGCCCCCGGCCCGTGGTGCAGATAGCCCGCCAGGCGCGCATCGTGATTATCGGCCAGGCGCCCGGGCTCAAAGTACATCAGACCGGCCTGCCCTGGAACGATGCCTCGGGCGATAACCTGAGGAGCTGGCTGGGAGTCAACCGGGAGCAGTTTTACAACCCGGAGCTGTTCGCCATCATGCCCATGGGCTTTTGTTACCCGGGCAAGGGCAAGTCCGGCGATCTGCCGCCCCGTCCCGAGTGCGCCCCCGCCTGGCACCGGCAATTATGGGAACAGTTGCCCAATATCGAGCTGACCCTGTTGATCGGCCGCTACGCCCAGCGCTATTACCTGGCCGGAGAAGGCTATGCCACCCTGACCGAAACGGTGCGGAACTGGCAGCAATACGCCCCCGCACGCATCCCCCTGCCCCATCCCTCACCCCGTAACCGGCGCTGGCTGAGCCAGAACCCCTGGTTTACCGAAACCCTGCTGCCGGAACTGAAGGCACGCACTCAGGCACTGTTGGCCAACCAATCTCATGACTTTTCCGGGTAATCCAACGGGCTGCCACATCGGCCCGGGAACGGGACACCCCCTAGCCCTTCTTGGGTAACAGCTGGCTAATCAAGAACAGCGAGGCGGCGGACACCACCACCGAAGGGCCGGCCGGGGTGTCATGGGAAATAGACAGCTGCAGACCGCCCAATACCGACAACACCCCCAGGCCGATGGCGTAGAGCGCCATCTGTTCCGGGGTGCGGCTGAAACGACGGGCGGTGGCGGCGGGAATGATCAGTAAAGAAGTGATGATCAGGGCACCGACAAACTTCATCGCCACCGCGATCAGCACGCTGATCATCAGCAGCAGCAGCAGTTTCAGCGCCTCGACCCTAACCCCTTCGACCCGGGCCAGCTCCTCGCTGACGGTGATCGACAGCAACTGGCTCCAGTAACGGCGCAATACCAACAGCAGCAGCAATCCGCCCCCGTAAATCCAGTACAGGTCCATCGGCTGGATCGCCAGCAGGTCACCGAACAGGTAGGACATCAGATCGACCCGCACATTGTCCATAAAGGCCAGCGCCACCAGGCCCAGGGAGAGGGCGGTATGGGCCAGGATGCCGAGCAGGGTATCATTGGCCAGCCAGCTGGATCTCTGCAGGGCCGCCAGCATGATTCCCAGGATCAGGCAGGCCACCAGCACCGCCAGGGTGAGATCTATCTGTAACAACAACCCCAGCGCCACCCCCAGCAGGGAGGAATGAGCCAGGGTATCGCCGAAATAGGCCATCCGCCGCCATACCACGAAACTGCCCAGGGGACCCGCCAACGCGGCGATGCCGATCCCTGCCAGCAGGCCATACAGCAAAAAACTATCCCACATGGCGAACATCTCCGTGGTGCTCATCGTCACAGTCGTGATGGTGGGTATAAACAGCCAGCTGGGCCAGTTCGGGGCGGCCGAACAGACGGGCAAACTCCGGATGACGAGCCACATGTTCCGGCTCACCGTGGCAGCAAATATGCTGGTTCAGGCAAATCACCTGATGGGTGCTGGCCATCACCAGGTGCAGGTCGTGGGATACCATGAGCACACCGCAGTTAAGCTGGTCGCTGATCTGTTTGATCAGCGCATACAGCTCGGTCTGGCCATGGACATCGACGCCCTGGGCCGGCTCATCCAGGATCAGCAGCTCCGGCTCCATCATCAAGGCCCGGGCCAGCAGCACCCGCTGCATCTCCCCTCCCGACAGGGCCTGCATGGCCCGCTCGGCCAGCCGCTCGGCCCCCACCATGGCCAACGCCCGGGCCACCGTGATGCGCCGGCCGTGGGCCAGGCTCAGGAAGCGGGCGACCGTCAGCGGCAACACCGGATCCAGGTGCAATTTTTGCGGCACATAACCGATCCGCAGCCCTGACTTTCGCCACAGGGTCCCGGCCGTGGCCACTTTAAGCTTCAGCACCAGCTTGACCAGCGAACTCTTGCCGGCGCCGTTCGGCCCCACCAGTGTGAGTATCTCCCCCCGGTGCAAGGCAAAGGAAATCCGCTCCAGAATCACCGTATTCTCGGCAGTCAGACCCACATCGGTCAACTCCACCAGTTTTGTCATGGGCTCCTGCCTTTACAAAAATGTTTGTTATATTATAACATTGCCAATTCACCGAACTCCACCATCAATCGAGCGGATCCCGTCAATGAAAGTGTTATATACCCTGGCCCTGGGCCTTCTGCTGCACGCCCAGGCAACAGCCGTAGAGGTGCTGGCCAGCGTCAAGCCCCTGCAGTTGATTGCCACCGCCATCACAGATGGGGCCGCAACCACCGAGTTGCTGCTCAAGCCGGGTACCTCACCCCACGATTATGCCCTGCGACCATCCGATCTGAGACGCATCGATCAGGCAGAACTGGTGCTGTGGGTCGGGCCCGAACTGGAGCCGTTTTTAACACCGCTGTTGGGCAACCAGCCCAACAGCCTGCCGGTGCTGGCCCGGCTGCCGCCTCGTGAGACCCATGCGGAACACGAAGAACATGCAGAACATGCAGAACATGCAGAACATGCAGAACATGCAGAACATGCAGAACATCAGCATAAGGCCGCGGTCATCGATAAGCACACCGAAGCACATGATGACCATCGGCACGGTGGCCGGGATCCCCATGTCTGGCTGGATCCCCATTATGCGCAGCACATCGCCGAGTTGCTGGCCGAACGGCTAAGCAAACTGGATCCAGCCAATGCCGCCCGCTATCGAGACAACCTGGAGCAATTCAAGACAGGCCTGGCTCAAGTCGATCTGGAAATCATGGAGCAACTGGCCCCGGCCAGAAACCAGGGTTATTTCGTGTTTCACGATGCCTATGGCTACTGGGAAAAGCATTACCGGATCCCCTCCCTCGGCCATTTCACCATCAACCCGGAACGCTCACCCGGCGCCAAGACGGTGAGCCGTATCCATCAGGCGCTGAGTGAAGCCAAGGCCCATTGCGTCTTTGCCGAGCCCCAGTTCAGGCCGGCGGTACTGCAGGCGGTGGTGCGCAATACCCCTGCCAGGGTGGGCATCCTGGATCCCCTGGCCACCGATATACGGGTTGATACACAAGGATATTTTGCCTTTATGCGACAGCTGGCCAACAGCATGGCCGATTGTTTACTCACCAAATGAGAAAAAAAACGGTATACTGGGGAACTATTTTTAGACTTACTTAAACTAATTCCGATTGAGTCGCTCTGCGAGTCTATTTTTTCATAAAAACTTGCCGTTTTATCGCCTGTAGAAAGATTCAGGAGTATAGAGCAGTTTTTGCATTCACATTAAGAGACCAACAGGCACAGGTAACCCGGATGAATCCACTCCGCCCGATACAGACATTACTGCAGGAAATACCCACCCAATTACCTAAGCGGCACAAGTATGGCCTGGTCTTGTTGAGCGGTTTGACCCTGTCGACGGCGGTCATGATGCCCACTCCCAACGATCTGATTGAGCAACCCATCAAGATCAGCCTGCCGGCCAGCCTAAACCTCCCCAAAGAAGCAAAAACCCAGGTAAACAACACTGAGTTCTTTACCCTCACCCATGATGAAATCGGGCCGGTTGAGCCGGTTGATGCGCTCGATACCATAGTATCGGATGAACCTGAATGGCAGGAATATGTGGTACAACCCGGCGACACCCTGAGCAGCATCTTTAACGGTTTGGGCCTGCCCCTGGGCACCATGTACACCCTGTTGGAAGCCGACAAGGCCCGTTCGTTGAACGGCATTAACCCGGGCCAGGTCCTGTCGCTGCTGATCGACGCCGACAACCAGTTGCAACAGCTCAAAATCAAGCGGGATCTGCTGCACACCCGCATCTTCACCCTGGCGGGAAATCAATTCGAAAGTACGCTGGAAACCGAAGAAAGCAGCTGGGAATCCCGCAGCCTGAGCGGAGTCATCAACGGCAGTTTCTACATCAGCGGCCGCAACGCCGGCCTGTCGGCCACCCAGATCCAGCGCATCGCCAACCTGTTTCAATGGCAGATGAACTTTTCCCGCGACCTGCAGCAGGGCGATACCTTCAAGGTGGTGGTCGAACGGGAGTTTGTAAATGGCCAGAATACCGGTAAATCCGAACTCAAGGCCGCCCAGATCACCAATCGGGGGAAAACCCTAATGGCATTTCGTCATGAGGACGGCAAATTCTACGATGAAAACGGCGACAGCCTGGAACGCGGTTTTATCCGAACCCCGCTTGAACGAAACGCCAGGATCAGTTCCAATTTCAACCTAACCCGCAAGCACCCGGTCACCGGCCGGGTACAGCCCCATAACGGCACCGATTTCGCCGTACCGGTCGGCACCCCCGTCATCGCCACCAGTGACGGTGTGGTGGTCAAGGCCACCCGCCATCGCGCGGCGGGCATCTACCTGGTGATCCGCCATGGCCGCCAGTACAGCACCCGTTACCTGCACCTGAGCCGCCTTCTGGTAAAAAAAGGCGACAAGGTCAGCCGTGGTCAGCGCATCGCCCTGTCCGGGAACACGGGCCGCTCCACCGGCCCGCACCTGCATTATGAATTCCATGTCAATAATCGCCCGGTCGACCCCCGGCAGGTCAAGCTGCCGATGGCCGAAGGCCTGAACGGCAGCGAACGCCAACAGTTCCTGAGCCGGGTCGAACAGTACAAACGCGGCTTTGCCGGTTAAGCGGACACCATAAAAAAAAAGCGCCTCGCGGCGCTTTTTTACTTTCCCTATTGCTATGCCTGGTGGTAAGACCGGGACAACCGCTGCACCGCTTCGATAAAGGCGCCGGCGTGCGCCGGATCCACATCAGGGTGAATGCCATGGCCCAGGTTGAACACATGGCCCGGCCCCTTGCCGAAACCATCCAGTATGCCGGCCACTTCCTGCTCGATGCGGGGGATCGGCGCGTAGAGCATGGACGGGTCCATATTGCCCTGCAGCGCCACCTTGTCACCGACCCGGCGCTTGGCGTCGGCGATATTGATGGTCCAGTCCAGGCCGACGGCATCACAACCGGTACCGGCGATGGCCTCCAGCCACTGGCCGCCATTTTTGGTAAACAGGGTGACCGGCACCCGGCGGCCTTCATTCTCCCGCACCAGGCCATCGACGATCTTAGCCATATACTGCAGCGAGAAATCCTGGTAATCCCTGGGGCTCAGCACACCGCCCCAGGTATCGAACACCATCAGCGACTGGGCGCCGGCGGCCACCTGGGCATTAAGGTAGGCAATGACGCTGTCGGCCAGCTTGTCGAGCAACAGGTGCAGGGCTGCCGGCTCGGCATACATCATCTTCTTGATCTTGGTAAACGCCTTGCTGCTGCCGCCTTCCACCATATAGGTCGCCAGGGTCCAGGGACTGCCGGAGAAGCCGATCAACGGCACCTCGCCCTTCAATTCCCGGCGAATGGTACGCACCGCGTTCATCACATAGGCCAGTTCCCCTTCCGGATCCGGCACGCCCAGCTTTTGTACATCCGCCATGGAGGTGATGGGGCGTTCGAAGCGGGGACCCTCGCCGGTTTCAAAATACAGCCCCAGGCCCATGGCATCGGGAATGGTCAGGATATCGGAGAACAGGATGGCCGCATCCAGGGGAAAACGACGCAGCGGCTGCAGGGTCACCTCACAGGCCAGCTCGGCATTTTTGCACAAAGACATAAAGTCGCCGGCCTGAGCCCGGGTGGCCTTGTATTCGGGCAGATAACGCCCCGCCTGGCGCATCATCCATACCGGCGTCTGCTCCACCGGCTGGCGTAAGAGGGCTCGTAGATAGCGATCGTTTTTTAAAGTATTCATCCTGTCTTCCCGGATAGGCTGGCAAATTGGCGTTATTCTATCACCAGAGCCCGATGATATGAAAAACTAAACCAGAAAACAGGATACCAGTTATCGGCAACACGGGGGCTACATAGGAGTAACAAATAATAGCGAATTGACTCCCATCTTGTGAGTCTGGCTATTGACCAAGGCAGAAGTTTTCTTTACTTATATCTGTATCGCTGTGCTTCGTCCGGGCAGCCCATGGAGGGAATTATGCTAAGGAAAATAGAAAAAACAAAAGAGCAGTGGTCGGGTAAACATCAGGCCCTGGACTCTTTCCTGAATGCACGTCAGAGCCTGCTGGTTGACTATATCCACCTTTCTGACAAGCACAAGACCCTGCCCTCTCAGGAAGAGCTACAGGAGTTTTGTGGTCAGCTGGTCGACTATGTCTCTGCCGGCCATTTCGAGATTTACGATTATGTGCTCGCCGCCTACGAGGCCGCCCAGGGGGACGCCCGGCTGATGGCCGAACGCATCTACCCCAGCATCAAGGAAAATACCGAAGAAGCACTGTATTTCCACGATAAATACGCCGAAGCCGCCGATGAAGAAACCCTGTTGGAACTAGATCAGGATCTGAACCGGCTGGGCGAGGTGCTGGAAGAGCGCTTCGAGCTGGAAGACAAGATGGTGTCGGCGCTGAACCTGCTGGCCAGGCTGGATAACCAGCAACCGGCCTGAGCATGGCGGCCGCCTTCCTGTCAGAGGGCGGCCAGGGCCTCATCCAGCTTCTTCACCGCGATCACTTCCATCCCCTCGGGTGACTGTTTAGGTCTGTTGGCCCAGGGCACGATGGCGCGGGTAAAGCCGTGCTTGGCCGCTTCCATCAGCCGTTCCTGGCCCGAGGCCACCGGCCGGATTTCGCCGGACAGCCCCACCTCGCCGAACACCACCAGTTCCTTGGGCAGCGGCTTGTCCCGAAAGCTGGAAACCAGGGACAGCAACAGCGCCAGATCCGCGCCCGTATCTTCCACCCGGACCCCACCCACCACATTGACGAACACATCCTGATCCGCCATCTGCAGGCCGCCATGCCGATGCAGTACCGCCAGCAGCAACGCCAAGCGGTTATGCTCCAGCCCCACCGTCACCCGCCTGGGATTGGCCAGCTGGGAATAATCCACCAGCGCCTGCAACTCGACCAACAGCGGCCGGGTACCCTCCCAGATCACCATCACCACCGAGCCGGTGGTCTGCTCCTCGCCCCGGCTGAGGAAGATGGCCGACGGGTTGCTGACCTCCTTCATGCCGGTTTCGGTCATGGCGAACACCCCCAGCTCGTTGACCGCACCGAAGCGATTCTTATGGCTGCGCAGGGTACGAAACCGGCTGTCGTTACCGCCATCAAGCAATACGGAGCAGTCGATGCAGTGTTCCAGCACCTTGGGGCCGGCCAGGGTACCATCCTTGGTGACATGGCCGACCATCAGGATCACCACGCCCTGCTGCTTGGCGAAACGGGTCAGCTGGGCGGCGGCTTCCCGCACCTGGGACACCGAGCCCGGCGCCGACTGCACGTCGCTCACATGCATCACCTGGATAGAGTCGATCACCATCACTGCCGGCCGCTCTTCCCGGGCGATATGGCAAATTTGCTCGACGCTGGTTTCCGACAGCATGCGCAGCTGATCATTGGGCAGGCCCAGACGCTGGGCGCGCATGGCCACTTGCTGCAGCGACTCCTCGCCGGTGACATAGAGGGTTTTCATGCGGCGGGCCAGCCCGCACATCACCTGCAACAGTAAGGTACTCTTGCCCGCCCCCGGGTTGCCCCCGATCAGGATCGCCGAGCCGGGCACCAGTCCCCCGCCCAGCACCCGATCCAGCTCCCTGAAGCCGCTGGCGAGCCGGGGAATGTCGGTCAGGGCTATCTCGCTGAGCACCTGCACCTGGTTATCCTGCGTCCCCGCATAACCGGAGAAGCGGCTGTTGCGGTTACCGGCGGCCGGTGCTAGGCGGATTTCACTGACGGTGTTCCACTCCTTGCATTCGGAGCATTGCCCCTGCCAGCGGGGAAACTCGGCGCCACATTCATTACAGACGTAGGCGGTTTTGGTCTTGGCCATGGCGTAATCAGGATCCGGTTATGAACGAAATACCTGTCAGTTAACTAACTGATTTTAATCGTGCTACAGCGGTCAGGTCCGAAGACAGACACGCCGTAGACCCTTCCCTGGGGGCTCCGCCGCGCCATCCATGGCGCGGAGGGTCTGCTTGTCGGCTCCTGACCACTGTCTCGAGTGGTGCGGTATTTGTATCAGTTATTTAGGGGAGGAATCGGCCTGCAGCAGGCACAAGACCCCTTCCAGGCTAAGATGGTTGAGGCATACAGGCGCCTTTTCCCGTACCAGTGGCTTGGCGTGCAGCGCCACCCCCAGTCCCGCATGGCCGAGCATAGCCAGATCATTGGCGCCGTCGCCGATGGCCACCGTCTGGCTCATGGGCAGGCCATATTCATGGGCCAGATCCACCAGTATGTTGGCCTTGGCATCCGCATCCACGATGGCGCCCAGCACCTCGCCGGTCAGCTTGCCGTCGCGCACTTCCAGGGTATTGGCAAACACCGCATCCAGTCCCAGCTGCTGCTGCAGATGGCAGGCAAAGGCGGTGAAGCCGCCGGAGGCGATGGCCACTTTCCAGCCCATGTCCTGCAGGCCGGTCACCAGGGTGGTCAGCCCCGGCATCAGCGGCATGCGGCCGATCACCTGCTCGATAATGGCCGCGTCGGCACCGGCCAGCGCCTTGACCCGCCGGCGCAGGCTTTCGGAAAACGGCAGGGCGCCTTCCATCGCCGCCCGAGTGATGGCTGATACCTGCTCACCGACCCCGGCCAGCTTGGCGATTTCATCTATGCATTCGATTTGAATGGCGGTGGAGTCCATGTCCATCAGCACCAGGCCGGGCTGCCGGCTGTCCGGCAGAGATGGCAGGCAGGCCAGATCCCAATCACTGGCCACCGCTTCCAGCTGGAACTTGAGCTCGGGATGCCAATGGGACAGCCGCAGGCTCACCAGCTCCCGCTCCGCCACCCGCTTGATGCCGACCAGCTCTACCTCTATATCCTGCCCGGCCAGGACCGCCAGGCTGGCGTTCAGCGCGGTCTTGGTCAACCGCTCGGCCAACAGCACCAGCACGGCTTCGCTCTGTTCCAGCCGTCCGAGGCTCAGATGCTGGGGGTGGCACAGGTAGCGGCCATCATTGAGGATAGGAGGCCATTCCTGGAGCCGTTCGGGTAATGTATCCATTGGCAACGCCACGTTTATGTCCTTTGTTTATGCAAATCTGGGGGCTTCAGGGTAGCGTATTGCTTTTTCTCCAGGCAAGGGACAATATGGGCCCTCTTCATCAAAAAACACCGGTTATGCCTCGCTACCTGCTTATCCTCTTGATATCACTGATTATTGTGCTGCCCGTCGGCTGGCACCTGGCACGCTTGTCCGAGGCGGGGCAAAGTTGGCTGCTGCTGCCCCAGCGCCAACTGGCCGACACCCTGAGCGACTACGCGCAGGCCCAGGCAGTCCGGGCGATTCAGGCAGAAGACAGCGAACTGCAGCAACAGCTGGTGGATGAATTGGCGGCGGCCCGTCTGATCCTGGCCGCCCGGCTGTATGACAGCCAGGGGCGGATGCTGGCCCGGGCCGGTACACAGCCGACAGAGGCGGGAGGCAGCCCTTATGTGCGACCGCTTTACCTGCAAGACAGACCGCTGGGATTCTTGCGGTTGACCCTGGCAAAGCAAAGCATCCACCAGCAGCATCAGCAATTACTGCTCCAGCTGGAGCTGCACCTGCGCTGGCTGCTGCCGCTTTGTGCCGCCGGCGGTGCCCTGCTCTGGATTGTGCTGGGCAGGCTGCGCCGGCGGACGGTGACTTAGTTACCCAGCAGCACCGACTCCAGCGCCACGGAGATCATATCGTTGAAGCTGGTCTGGCGCTCATCCGCACTCAGCGCCTCATGGCGCAGTATATGATCGGAGACGGTGCAGATGGTCAAGGCCCGGGCACCGAACTCCGCAGCCACCCCATAGAGGCCGGCCGCTTCCATCTCCACGCCCAGGATGCCGTACTGTTTCATCAGCTGGAACAACTCGGGTTGGGGCGAGTAAAACAGGTCGGCGGAGAACAGGTTACCCACCTTGAGCGGCACCCCTTTGGCCTTGGCGGCGGTCACCGCGTTGGCAACCAGCCCGAAGTCGGCGATGGCGGCGAAATCATGATCCTTGAAGCGGCTGCGGTTGACCTTGGAGTCGGTGCTGGCGCCCATGCCGATCACCACATCCATCAGGTTGACATCGTCACGCACCGCGCCGCAGGAGCCGACCCGGATCAGGGTATTCACCCCGAACTCGGTGATCAGTTCCTTGGCATAGATGGACACCGAGGGGATGCCCATGCCGTGGCCCATCACCGAGATGGCCCGGCCCTGGTAGCTGCCGGTAAAGCCCAGCATGTTGCGCACCTTGTTGACCTGCCTGACATCGCTGAGGAAATTGTCGGCGATATATTGGGCCCGCAGCGGATCGCCGGGCATGATGACAGTACCGGCAAAGTCGCCGCGCTCGGCATTGATATGGGGTGTAGCCATAAAATTCCTCGTTAATCTTTCCAAAATAGCAGTGAGATAGACCGACAGGGTCGGAACACCGGGGCTGGTCAGCCCAGGCCCAACCACCATCGGCGCTTACAAAAACGACTTGCCGTAATCCATCGGGCTGACACCGAAGTAGCTGGCCAGGGTCTGGCCGATATCGGCGAAGGTGTCGCGCCCGCCCAACGAGCCGGGCTTGAGGCCGCCGCCGGAACAGATCACCGGGATATGCTCACGGGTGTGATCTGTGCCGGTCCAGGTAGGATCACAGCCGTGATCGGCGGTCATGATCAGCAGGTCATCCGGTTGCAGCAGGGCCAACAACTCCGGCAGGCGGCGGTCGAAGGCTTCGAGTTCGGCGGCATAGCCGGCCACATTGCGACGATGGCCGTAGCTGGAATCGAAGTCGACGAAGTTGGTCATCACCAAGGTGTCATCCCCCGCCCGCCTGATTTCATCCAGGGTGCTGTCGAACAGCGCATCCATCCCCGTGGCCTTGACCTTGCGACTAATGCCGAGGTGGGCATAGATGTCGGCGATTTTGCCGATGGACACCACCTCGCCGCCTTTTTCATCCACCAGCTTCTGCAACAGAGTCGGCGCCGGCGGCGCTATGCTGTAATCGCGACGGTTGCCGGTACGTTCGAAATCGGCGGCACTCTCGCCCTTGAACGGCCGGGCGATCACCCGGCCTATGTTGTAGGGCATCAGGGCTTCCCGGGCAATCTCGCACAACCGGTACAAGCGCTCCAGGCCATAGCTCTGTTCATGGCAGGCAATCTGAAACACCGAATCGGCCGAGGTGTAGCAAATCGGCTTGCCGGTTTTGATATGCTCCTCGCCCAATTGTTCGAGTATGGCGGTGCCGGAGGCATGGCAGTTGCCCAGTATGCCGGGCAAGCAGGCACGTTCGATTAGCGCGTCCAGCAATTCTGGCGGGAAGCTGTCGCGTTCGTCCAGGAAATAGCCCCAGTCGAACAACACGGGCACACCGGCGATTTCCCAATGGCCGGACGGGGTATCCTTGCCGGAAGACAGCTCACGGGCATAACCGTAGCTGCCGGTCAGCCGCTCCGGCAGGGTGATGCCTTCGGCAAACCGGCCGGTGCTTTCCTGATGGGCGTGGAACAGGCCCAGCCGGCCCAGGTTGGGCAGCCGGAGCGGTCCCTGCCGGCCGTTGTCGGCCTGGCCGCGGGCACAGGCCTCGGCAATATGACCCAGGGTGTCGGCCCCCACATCGCCGAATTGGGCGGCATCTGCGGCGGCACCGATACCGAAAGAGTCGAGCACCAATACGATTGCGCGTTTCATTTTTCCTCCTTGGGGCGGATCACGTCATAGATCATCCTGGGGGCCTCTTCCTTTTCCCCCACGGTGATGGCCTCACGCAGCTGTCGGGCGGCGACGGCATAATCGTCTTCGCTACGAGCATGGATAAAGGCCAGCGGAGTCTGGGTATCGAGCCGGTCACCGATACCCACTATCTGGGTCAGGCCCACGCTGTGATCGATGTTATCCTCGGGCCGGCGGCGTCCACCGCCCAGCTCCACCACCGCCATGCCGACGGCACGAATATCCATGTCGGCCACATAGCCTGCCTGCTCGGGATAAACGGGGCGGATAACGGCCGCCTCGGGCAGATATTTGCCGGCGTTGTCGAGGATGTCGCTTGGTCCGCCCAGGCTGGCCACCATGCGTTCGAAACGCTCCGCCGCCTGGCCCGAACTCAAGGCACCATACAGCTTACCCCTGGCTTCATCCTCGTCCTCGGCCAGCCTGCCCGCCAACAGCATTTCCACCGCCAGGGCCTGGGTCACCTCAAACAAACGGCCGGTACGGATGTCTCCCTTGAGCATGGCGATGGCCTCGGTCACTTCCACCGCATTGCCGGCACTGTTGGCCAGTACCTGGTTCATATCGGTGAGCAGCGCCCGGGTCGGGGTGCCGGCGCCATTGGCCACCGTCACTATGGCCTCGGCCAGCTCCCGGGAGGCGGAGGCATTGGGCATAAAGGCACCCGAACCCAGCTTCACGTCCATCACCAGGGCATCCAGGCCACAGGCCAGTTTTTTGCCGAGGATGGAGGCGACGATCAGCGGGATCGATTCGACGGTGGCGGTCACATCACGCACGCTGTACAGACGGTTGTCGGCGGTCGCCAGGCTGCCGGTCTGGCCAATAATGGCCACCCCCACCTCCTTGACCAGGCGGCGAAAGTCGGCGTTGGACGGGGTGATGTCGTAACCGGGGATCGACTCGAGCTTGTCCAGGGTGCCCCCGGTATGGCCCAGGCCACGGCCGGAGATCATCGGTACATGGGCACCGCAGGCGGCCACCCAGGGGCCCAGTACCAGCGACACCAGGTCCCCGACCCCGCCGGTGGAGTGCTTGTCGAGCACGGGCCCGTGCAGGCCCATGTCGGACCAGCTCAACAGGTCACCCGAGTCCCGTATCGCCAGGGTCAGGGCGATGCGTTCCTGATCCCTCATGTCGTTCAGATACACCGCCATGGCGAAGGCGGCTATCTGGCCTTCGCTGATGCTGCCGTCACCGATGCCCTTGACGAAGAAGGCGATCTCCTCCGGGCTGAGTTCCCGGCCGTCCCGCTTATGGCGGATGATTTCCTGGGGCAGCATCAGTAGCCTCCCTCCGGTGCGTCCTTATCATCGACGCCCAGGGTGTGCAGCAGGTTGGTCAGCAGGCTGGAGGCACCGAAGCGGAAGTGCCGGGGGCTAACCCAGCCGGCGCCCATGATGCGTGCTGCCAGCCGCAGATAGTCCTGCGCTTCTTCGGCACTACGCACGCCCCCGGCCGGCTTGAAGCCGATGTCCCGGCCCGCATCGCGGATCACCCGGAGCATGATGTCGGCGGCTTCCAGGGTGGCATTGACCGGCACCTTGCCGGTGGAAGTCTTGATAAAGTCGGCGCCGCCCTCGATGGCCAGCTCGGAGGCGCGCTTGATAAGCGCCGGCTCCTTCAGCTCGCCGCTCTCGATAATCACCTTCAGCAACACCTCGCCGCAGGCGGCCTTGCAGGCCTTGACCAGTTCAACGCCCACTTCCTCGTTACCGGCCAGTAAGGCGCGATAGGGAAAAACCACGTCGACTTCATCGGCACCGTAGGCGATGGCGGCACGGGTTTCGGCCACGGCTATCTCGATGTCATCGTTGCCCAGGGGGAAGTTAGTCACGGTGGCGATCTTCACTTCAGCTTCCACGCCCAGCTCGCGCAGGGCTCTGCGGGCAACGGGAATGAAACGCGGGTAGATGCAGATGGCGGCGGTGTTGCCGGCGGGCGTGACCGCCTGCCGGCACAGCTCGACCACCCTGGCATCGGTATCGTCGTCGTTGAGGGTGGTCAGGTCCATCAGGCCCAGGGCCTGGCGGGCGGCAACTTGTATTTCTGTCATATGCTTCTCCAGTCTTCACTATCAGGTTATAAGCGAGCGGACTTGGTTCCTTGAAGAGGTGATTAATTCCATTTAACCGCAAATGTAGGCCTATGTACCGCCGATGGCAGGTTGCCGACGCATATACAGGAGTCTTCCCGAAGCAACGCCGGTAATTAAGGAGCGGTGAAAGGGATCAGCTCAACCGCTCTGTGCCAAGGTCGAAAAATGCTTCCTGCATTTTTCGACATTTCCGCCATCCATGTCGGTCAGTGGCGCAGCGGAGCCCCCATGGGGCAGCTTGCTGGCTGCACCGAGCCGGGTGACGGACCGAACATCCGGTGAATGTTCGCAGCCGTCAACCTGCGAAGGCGGCCTTAGACCATGGCGTGTCAGAGGAGCCCTTTTACCGCTCGTCAGCCTGCATGAACAAGTCACTCTTTTAGTTTACAGGGCCGCCAGCGCCAGGAAGAAACCGGCGATGGTGGCGGACATCAGGTTGGACAGGGTGCCGGCCAGCACCGCCTTCAGGCCGAAACGGGCGATGTCGTGGCGGCGGTTCGGCGCCATGCCGCCCAAGCCGCCGAGCAGGATGGCCACCGACGACAGGTTGGCGAAGCCGCACAGGGCGAAGGAGATAATCGCCTTGGTGTGCTCGGACATGGCTAGGCCGGTACCTTCGATCAGCAGTTCATCGGTCAGGTAAGGGGCGAAGTTGATATAGGCGACGAATTCGTTGACCACCAGCTTCTGGCCGATAAAGGAGCCGGCGATGGTGGCTTCTTCCCAGGGTACTCCCAGCAGGAAGGCCAGCGGCGCAAACAGCCAGCCGAGCAGCAGCTCCAGGCTCAGGTTGTCCATGCCAAACCAGTTACCCACTCCGCCCAGCATGCCGTTGATCAGTGCGATCAGGCCGATAAAGGCCAACAGCATGGCACCCACATTCAGCGCCAGCATCATGCCGGAAGTGGCACCGGCGGCAGCGGCATCGATCACGTTGGCGGGACGATCTTCCGCCGGCATATCCGCATTGACGCTGGACTCATCCACATCGACACTTTCGGTCTCCGGCATGATCAGCTTGGCGAACAGCAGGCCACCGGGGGCGGCCATAAAGGAGGCGGCGATAAGGTACTCCATGGGCACCCCCAGCGAGGCGTAGCCGGCCAGCACGGAGCCGGCGACCGAGGCCAGGCCGCCACACATCACCGCGAACAGCTCGGAGTTAGTCATCTTGGCGATAAAGGGCCGGACCACCAAGGGGGCCTCGGTTTGGCCCACAAAGATATTGGCGGTCGCCGACATGGACTCGGTGCGCGAGGTGCCCAGCACTTTTTGCAGGGCGCCACCGAGGATCCGGATGATCCACTGCATGATGCCTAGGTAGTAAAGCACGGCGATAAGGGAAGAAAAGAACACGATGATCGGCAATACCTTGAGGGCGAAGATAAAGCCCAAGCCGCTCGCGAAGGCCGCATCGCCGACCAGGCCCCCGAACAGGAAGCCCATGCCGTCCTGGGCATAAGTAATGACCTGGGACACGCCGCCGGAGATGGCCTGCAGTATGTCTTTGCCCACAGGCACATAGAGCACGAAAGCACCCAGACTCGCCTGGATGGCGAAGGCCCCGCCCACGGTACGCAGGCGGATGGCCCTGCGGTTGTTGGAGAACAATACGGCGATTAGCACAAGCGTCGCCATCCCGACCAGACTCATGATCAATGTCATCTGATTCCTTCCTCTGTAATGAGCGGTTACGGATCAGGCGGACAGCCTGCCATCAAGGTTGGGCATTATACGTGTTGCCTTACCACTGAGTAGTGAGCATGCGGAAATCGACGCGGATATGGCGGAGAAAATATCAAATATTAGAACGAAAACGTTTTTTTAAGGAGTACACTCAGGCCGGCAAGGCGAACAGCCTGCCGACATTTGCCTCCGTTGCCGCTCCGATCGAATCCTCACTCTCGCCCCTGAGTATAGCCAGGGTGGCGAGGATGTCGGTCACCCGCACCGGTTCATTGCGCTGGCCCTGACAGCCGCACAGGGGCATATCCGGGGCATCGGTTTCCAGCACCAGGGCTTCCAACGGCACCTGGGCCATCACTTGGCGGGTCTTGGCTGCCCGCTCATAGGTGATTACTCCGCTTACCCCCAGCTTGAAGCCCAGTTCGATGTAGGCTTCGGCCTGCTGCAGCGAGCCGGAAAAGCTATGGATAACGCCACCAGGGGGGCGGAAGCGACGCAGTTGCTTGAGGATGGGTTCATGGGTCTGGCGGGCATGGAGGATCACCGGCAGGGCATGATCCGCGGCCAGGCGCAGCTGAGCCTGGAAAAAATCCTGCTGTTGGGTCATCGGCAGATCGACGGCGGCGTCCAGGCCAATCTCCCCCACCGCCACCAGCTTGGCAGGACGCTGGCCGAGCCGTTCCGCCAGCTGCTGCCGCCAGTCGGCCGGTTCGTCGTGGAGAAACCAGGGATGAACGCCGACGGCGTAGAAGATCCCGGGATAAAGACTCGCCAGGGCGTGCAGCTTGGGCCAGCGGTGAGACTCGGTACCCGGAATGACAATCCGCTGCACGCCCTTGGCGGCCGCGTTCTGGATCACCCGATCTCGGTCCGGGTCGAAGCGGTCGAAATCCAGGTGGCAGTGGCTGTCGGTCAGTTTCATTCGGGCTCCTTTCGGCGCGGGGTACAGGAACGCCGGTGTTCCGGCAGCAGGCCCCATTCCCGGCACCAGGCATCATAGTTGGCCAACCAGCGGCGGATCCATTTCATCTGTGCCTCCTGCCCTCAGTGTAATATCGATGATGCCCTTAGGGGGCGAAACTCTGGCTTTCCTGGTACAAAAAAGCCGCCCGCAGGCGGCTTCATGCTTGTTAGTTAAGCGTAAAACGGGATTGATTAGCTTCCCGCCGACACGCCGTAAACCCATCCCTGGGGGCTCTGCTGCGCCATCCCTGGCGCAGAAGGTCGGCTTGAAAGCCAACCCATCCCGTTAACTGACCGGCACTAGCCCGCAGGCGGCTTCGGCTTAGTGTTCGCGGGTCTTGCTGAACTCGATGTCCGGATAGCGCTCCCGGGTCAGGTTCAGGTTGACCATGGTCGGGGCTATGTAGGTGAGGTTGTCTCCGCCGTCGAGCGCCAGGTTGAGCGACATCTTGCGCTGGAACTCGTCCAGCTTCTTGGCATCCTTGCCATAGACCCAGCGAGCGGTGGAGACGTTCACCGCCTCGTACATGGCATCCACGTTATATTCGGACTTCAGGCGGGCCACCACCACGTCAAACTGCAGCACGCCGACGGCGCCGACGATCAAGTCGTTGTTGTCGAGCGGACGGAATACCTGCACCGCACCTTCTTCCGACAGCTGAACCAGACCCTTGAGCAGCTGCTTTTGCTTGAGTGGATCGCGCAGGCGGATGCGGCGGAACAGCTCGGGGGCAAAGTTGGGGATGCCGGAGAACTTGAGATCCTCGCCCTGGGTGAAGGTGTCGCCGATCTGGATGGTGCCGTGGTTATGCAGGCCGATAATGTCGCCGGCAAAGGCTTCTTCCGCCCGCTCCCGGTCGCCGGCCATAAAGGTGACCGCGTCGGAGATGCTGACTGTCTTGCCGAGGCGCACGTGCTTCATCTTCATGCCCTGGCTGTATCTGCCGGAGACGATGCGCATAAAGGCGATACGGTCCCGGTGCTTGGGATCCATGTTGGCCTGGATCTTGAAGACAAAGCCGGAGAACTTCTCTTCGCCCGCTTCCACTTCGCGTTCGTGGGTCTGGCGCGGCATCGGCGCCGGCGCCCAAGAAGTCAGACCGTCGAGCATATGATCGACCCCGAAATTACCGAGCGCGGTGCCGAAGAACACCGGGGTCAGCTCGCCGGACAGGAACAGTTCCTTGTCGAACTCGTGCGACGCCCCCATCACCAGCTCCAGTTCTTCCCGCAGCTGGTCGGCCAGATCGCTGCCCACCGCCTCATCCAGCTCGGGATTATCCAGTCCCTTGACGATGCGTACCTCCTGGATGGTATGACCCTGGCCGGACTTGTAGAGGATGGTTTCGTCCCGGTGCAGATGATACACCCCCTTGAACAGCTTGCCGCTGCCGATGGGCCAGGTGATGGGGGCACACATGATCTTGAGCTCGTTTTCCACTTCATCCAGCACTTCCATGGGATCACGGATATCGCGGTCGAGCTTGTTCATAAAGGTGACGATGGGGGTGTCGCGCAGCCGGGTGACCTCCATCAGCTTGCGGGTCCTGTCCTCAACGCCCTTGGCCGCATCGATCACCATCAGGCAGGAGTCCACCGCAGTCAGGGTGCGGTAGGTATCTTCCGAGAAATCTTCGTGACCGGGGGTGTCAAGCAGGTTGACCAGGCTGTCGTTATAGGGGAACTGCATCACCGAGGTGGTCACCGAGATACCCCGCTCTTTTTCCATTTCCATCCAGTCGGACTTGGCATGCTGGCTCGAGCCCCGGCCCTTAACGGTACCGGCGGTCTGGATGGCGCGCCCGTGCAGCAACACCTTTTCGGTGATGGTGGTTTTACCCGCATCCGGGTGCGAAATGATGGCGAAAGTCCGTCTTTTGGCGACTTCCTGCAGAAATTGCGGTGATGACATGGTCGGCGATCTTCTACTTTGATGATGGAGTCAAGGCGGCAAAGCGCGCTTCACTCGATGAGCGACAGATAAACTGCATCTATTGTCTCCGATCCGCGGCGGATCCTCAATCAACAGATCGTGCCCGCAGGCTCGCTGCGGCAGCCTGCCCGTATCAAAGTTCCCGCTCCCGCAGGCTTCATCCCTCCCCGACTTGTCGTTATCATGACGTTTTCAGCAGATAAATCATCTTGAATCATGTCCCGTCATTACTGCCATGGCTGTCGGTTGCCACTGAACGCCTGTCTGTGCCACCAGGTTACTCCCCAGCCTTGTCCTCTCCCCGTGCTGATCCTTCAACATCCGCTCGAGGCGAGGCATGCCAAAAGTACCGTGCCTCTGCTGCGCCTGGCCATGCCCGAGCTGCGGGTAGTGGTAGCGGAAACGCTGGACCCTTTACCTGAACCGGCAAGCGGCCGCTGGTGGCTGTTGTATCCAGGCGCCCAGGCGCTGGATGTGGACCGGGCAGAACCGGCCCGGCTCCGGGCCGAGATAGGGGGGCTGGTGGTATTGGACGGCACCTGGCGCAAAACCCGCCGTCTGCTGTACCTCAATCCCTGGCTGCGGCAACTGCCCACCCTGAGTTTCAGCCAGGCTCCCGCCGGTGCCTATGCGATACGCAAAGGCCCGGGGGGGCAGGCCCTTTCCACCCTGGAAAGCCTGGCCCATGTGCTGCATCGCCTGTCTCCCCGGTTTGCTCCGGCGCCCCTGCACCGGCTGCTGGCAGCCAGGGTGGCGTTGTTTCAAACACACCGGGGTGCCACGGGTGACATGGGCTGAACCAGCCCGGCGCCCCGGCCCGCAACAGCTGTATACAAGGAGCCCGGCAGCAGGGCGAACACTCCACCTCCCTTTTTACACTCGCTGGCTTCCAATATCCGCTATCATGATGTCATTAAGCGCGGGACCAGCCAATTTACCTCCACATAAAGAAAATTTGACCGATCGCGAGTAAAACATGCAACCATATGATAATATTGATTTTTAAACGAATAAAAACGATAAATTTCAGATTTTTTTAGCGACCAAGCTAAATTCATTGTTAAATAACATTGACATTCGTCATATAATTGAAAAAAATTCAGTGTCAAATTGTCAACATTTCAATATTTAAAAAGTATACAGTTTGAACCAAAAGGCAGCGCATGTGGTCTCAGCACCCAGCTCGACGCAAGCTGGGCATCTGTTTCGATGCGCTAGGGTCCAAGTAATAAATATGAAACAGAGAAGGTAATACCATGGAAGCGTATCTGCTGGAATTTGGTAACTTGTTGCTGAGATGGCTGCACGTCATCGCCGCTATCGCCTGGGTGGGCGAGTCCATCTATTTCGTCATGCTCGATAATGGCCTTAAGCCACCCAAGTCCGAGGCCTGCAAGAAGAAAGGGGTATTCGGAGAAATGTGGGCGGTCCACGGTGGTGGTTTCTACCACAATCAGAAATATGCCAGCAGCCCGGAAGAGCTGCCGGAAGACCTGCACTGGTCATTCTGGAAATCCTACACCACCTGGCTGTCCGGTTTCGGCCTGTTTGCCCTGCTCTACCTGACCAAACCCAGTTTTTACCTGGTTAACCCCAACAGCCCCTGGGAATGGGCCGCCAACATGGTCGGCTGGCAGGCCAATATCGCCGCCCTGGCCTTCCTGCTGTTCGGCTGGGTGGTCTATAACGAACTCTGTAAACGCATCAGCCCGAACATGGAACGGGACGGTATCCTGAGTATTGCCGTCGCAGTGATGATGGTCGTGGTCGCCTACCTGAGCACCCACATCTTCTCCGGTCGCGCCGCCTTCCTGCTGACCGGTGCCGTCATGGCGACCGCCATGTCCGCCAACGTATTCTTCTGGATCATCCCCGGCCAGCGCCGCATGGTGAACGCCATGAAGGCTGGCGAGACCCCGAACCCCCTCGATGGCAAACGCGGCAAGCAGCGCTCGGTGCATAACACCTACTTTACCCTGCCGGTGGTATTGCTGATGCTCAGCAACCACTACTCCTTCACCTATACCCATGCCGATGCCTGGGTGATCATGTCACTGTTTATCTTTGCCGGAGCCCTGATCCGCCAGTACTTCGTACTGATGCATGCGGGCAAACACCAGCCTGCCTACCCGGTTGCCGGTGTGGCGCTGATCCTGGTGGTGGTATGGCTGGGTGCACCTACCGATGCCAAGGCCCCGACCGTCAGCTCGCCTGCCGTCCAGTCGCAGGATGTATCCGCGACGTCCGCCGTGGTAGATGAAGACGACGGTGAGGCAAGCTTGGCCCAAGTACTGGAGATCATGGAAAGCCGTTGTGTTCAGTGCCATGCAGCACAACCGACCCAGCCGGGTTTTGCCTCTGCGCCCCTGGGCGTGCTGCTGGACTCGCCGGAGCATCTGAAACTGCAGGCCGAGAGCATCAAGCAGGTAACGGCAAGCAAATATATGCCGCTGGGTAACATCACCGGGATGACAGACGACGAGCGCGCCGTCATTGCCGCCTGGGATGGCAACTGAGTCCAAGCCAGGTCTTTTACTCCTTTCACAGGCTCGCTTCGGCGGGCCTGATTTATTTATGCCGCCGGTCTTCCCCCTTTCCCGGATGACCGCCTCTCCGCCAGACCCACAACGACATGACCCGGTCAACTCCGGTGCTTCTCGCTTATCCCGAGCGGGTGGAGTAAGTCGGCCCGGCTTCGGATTCGCCCACCATCCAGGCCTCTCCGGCTCGACTCGTGCCGTGAACGCCAAGCCGGATGTCATTCAGTTAACGGGACTGGCCTCATGACTGCCTGACGGCTCTCAAAAAAGGGGGGGGCGCGGGTCGCGCAGGGAGGAAGCCCTTCCTGACTCGCATTACCACCTAAGAACCTGTTTACGATCTTTGCAAGACGGCCTGTTACCACTTAGCGAAGCAGCAGGGCTACCTCCACCGACACGCTCGGCACATCCCTGTGACGCTCGACACATGCCGTCCATGGCGGTCAGTGGCGCGGCGGAGCCCCAGGGGGCGAGCTTGCACGCCGTGACGAGGTGTTTCAACCCAACCGAACATCCAGTGAATGTTCGCAGTGGGTTGAAACATCAAATGTCATGTCCTCACGGCGTGTCGGCGCAGCAGTGCGCTTTGTCCGAGTATCGCAGGTATCAAACAGCCCTAGGGTGTGTCCCGTTACTGTGCGTTAATTACGCTGATGCTGTGCCGCTTCGAGGCAAGGCGCGCACCGCGCAGTTTGGTGGCCCCAAATCAACGGTAAGCAACACCGCAACGGAGCGGCACAGCATCAGCCCTTCGGGTCGCCCCCCAACAGGGCGCGTTCTGCGTTAGCTGGCTTACCCATAGGCCCACTATGCGTTGCACCTGCTGCCTTGAGCGCCCCTGTTGGGGTGGCGTCGAAATCATGAACAGTATCGGGACACACCCTAAGGGCACCTTGCACCCAGTCGGCCGACTCAGCGGTGTTAACCGGTAACCGATCCCTCACACAAAAACACCGCATATCTAGGGATACGCGGTGTCAGGTTTGCTCAATGTCAGGCAATTATCGAAACTTTAGAACAGCTTGATATAGGCCAGGATCAACAGGGCGATAAACAGGGTTTCCAGCACCACCAACAGTACCGGTTTCCAGCCCACAGACAGGATATCTTTCAGCTGGGTGCGAACCCCCAGGGCCGCAATCGCCGTCAGCAGCAACCAGGAAGAGCTGTCGGCCAGGGGATCGCGAACCTGGGCAGGGATCCAGCCCAGGCTGTTGAGGGTGAACAGGGCGACAAAGCCCAGCAGGAAGCCCGGGATGGCCACGCCCTTGCCACTGCTATCGCCGCTGTTGCGTGCGGCACGGCGGATCACCACACCAATGGTCATGACGATAGGCACCAGCATCGCCACCCGCAGCAGCTTGACGAAGGTACTCAAGTCACCCACTTCACTGGACATGCTGTAACCGGCACCGACCACCTGGGCCACATCATGGATGGTGGCACCGATAAACAGGCCGGACTCCTGGGGGGTAAATCCCAAGGCGGTACTAATCATGGGGTAGAAAATCATCGCCAGGGTGCTGAGGGTCGTGACGCTGATAACGGTAAAGAGGGTATTACGCTTGGCCTGCTCATCATTGGGCAGCACACTGCTGATCGCCATGGCCGCAGACGCCCCGCAGATGGCCACGGAGCCGCCGGTTAGGGTGCCAAACGAAGAAGAAAAGCCCAGCATACGCGCCATCACGATGCCGAAACCGATGGTCAGGACCACCGCGGAACACACCATCAGCATCGGCGCCCACCCCAGGGTCAGCACATCTCCGAAGGTAATACGCAGGCCCAACAGGGCAACCCCCAGACGCAGCAGGGTCTTGGCCGAAAGCTCCAGCCCCGGCAGGCAGTTGGGCTCCTGGCTCAGGAAGTTGAAGGCCAGCCCCAGCAGCAGGGCCATCAGCATGGCCGGCGCGCCATAGTGTTGTGACAGGAAACTGGCCGCGATCCCTATGGTCACAGAAACACATACACCGGGAAAATAACGTTTTCTTAGTTCTTCGAGTCTGCGCACTGGGCCTACCGCCTGATTTGTGGTGTCAACAGCCATGTTTACCGCCTTTGCTAAGCTTAGTTCCAGACAGCAACAGGGCAAGGACAATCGAGCCTCTTCCCTGGCATGCTGCCATACCTATCCGTTTCCGTTTTTATTCGTTATCGGGTAACAGTCACGGCAATATGTTAGGAAGACGGGTTCTGCTTATCCAATGCCTTTTTCTAGGGACATAGTTACTTTTCGGCATACAATGCCTTATCACCCCATTAACAGGCTAAGCAATGGAAACCAAGTGGCTGCACGACTTTGTCGTCCTGGTCGAACAAGGCAACTTTTCCAAGGCGGCCGACGCCCGCAACGTTACCCAGCCGGCCTTCAGCCGGCGGATCCGCTCCCTGGAAAACTGGCTGGGAGTACCGCTGGTCAACCGTCATCGCTACCCCATGAGCCTGACCAAGGCCGGGGAAACCTTCTTCGAACAGGCCAAGACCCTGCTAGGCCAGATCTACGGGATTAAAGAACAGCTGAGACAGACCAGCGCCGAGTACCAAAGCCTGCGCTTTATCGCCCAGCCCTCGCTGGCGGTGTCATTTTTCCCCGCCTGGCTGCATGGCTTACGGCCCCGGATTGGGGACTGCATGGTGAGGTTGAATACCAGTCATTACCACGATGCGGTGGAGCAATTCCTGGCCGGCTCGGTGGATTTTTTATTGTGCTTTTGCGGCTCCGGCGCCGATAGCCCCCTCGAACGTCAGGAGATAGAGCGCGTACATGTGGGTCAGGACAGGCTGGTGCCGGTTTCCATACCGGACTTGGAAGGCCGGCCACGCCATGCTCCCCACCAGGACAGGCCGCTGAAATTGCTGGCCTACCCCAAGGATGCCTATCTGGGTGAGCTGATCCAGCGGGAGTGCCTGGCCAAGCTGGGAGATCATAAGTACCAGCCAGTCTGTGAGAATGCCCTGGGAGAAGGGTTGAAGGCCCAAGCCCTGCAGGGGGACGGCGCCGCCTGGCTGCCGGCCGGCCTGGTTCAGCGGGAAATAGCGCAGGGCCAGCTGGTGATACTGCCCACACTGCCCGCACCTGTCCTCAATATCGAACTCTGCCGGATGCTCCCGCCCCGCTCCGAAGAAGCCGAGCAATTCTGGCACTATGTGCTGGAGCAGGCCCATGAGGCCGGGGCGCCGGGCTGACATCTGCGACCAGATGCGCCGCTACCAACAGGCATCATACCCTGGCCGGATCATGGAGACGGGGTGGGAAAACGCCCCTGATATATGCGTTCGCTCTGCTCCATCATCCCTTGGCCTCTCTGAATCAGCCGCTTTCCAGCCCTGATGTTCTCATTCCCCTCGGCAACCTGCTGCTCGCCTTTTTCCTGCAGCTTCTCCCCCTCCATCACCAGCTCACTGCCTTCGTTCCACATTTCCGCGAACGCCTCGACGTCCCTGCTATCGGACATCATCCTCTCGCCCATGGTCGGCTTGCTGCCACAGCCGTAAATCGACAGCAGCATCAACGCAAGTACTCCCCAGCCTGCTCGGTTGCTCATCATTACCCCCTGGGTATCACCGATATCTGCATGACAACGCCGTAAGCATAGTTCATCCCGCTGGCATATCGCGCCATGGGACAGGAAGGCCGGTTTAACCATAGCCGACACCTGCCGTGCAGGGAGAATGCCTGGATCATCCAATTTATGCATCGCAATAAAAAAATAAAAAAATATAATCAATATTATATTTTTAAAGTAAAAAATTAATAAAAAACAAACAATGCAACGCACAAAACACACTAGGCTTATCATTGAATCCGGCTCTTGCACTTAGCAAGTATTAATCCAACGATGACAGGTAACGATGATGAACAAGCTGACTCAAGATATGCAGGGCAAGGTGTGTGTTGTCACCGGCGCCGCCCGCGGCCTGGGCCGCGCCATCAGTGAACGACTGGCCGGAGCGGGGGCGAAACGAGTATATGTGTGTGACATCAACCTGGCGCCGGCCCATGCCTGGCTCGAACAATATCCCAATATCACCGGCGTGGAGCTGGATGTCTGCGATCCGGCGGCGCTGGCACAACTGAGCGCAAGGATAGTGGCGGACCATGGCCGGGTAGATGTGCTGGTCAATAATGCCGGCATCACCCGCGATGCCCTGCTCGACAAGATGACCGCGTCCGACTGGGACCTGGTGCTCAACGTCAACCTCAAGGGGGTATTCCTGGTGACCCAGGCCATGTATTCGCTGATGAAGGTGCAGATGCAGGGCGCCATCGTCACCATCTCCTCCATCGTCGGCACCGACGGCAACATCGGCCAGAGCAACTATGCAGCCAGCAAGGGCGGAGTGATCGCCATGACCAAAGGTTGGGCCAAGGAATTTGCCCGCGGTGGGGCACAGATCCGGGCCAATTGCATCGCCCCCGGTTTTATCAATACCGAGATGACCCGGGCAGTGCCGGAAAAAGTGCTGGAAAAGATGACCGCCCGCATCCCCCTGGGCAGGCTGGGCGAGCCCCGGGACATCGCCGAGGGCGTGCTGTTTCTGGCCAGCGACCGGGCCCGCTATATCACCGGCCAGGTACTGAAAATCGACGGCGGCCTGGTACTTTAATACCCACACAAAGGCAGCGCTCGGAACCAGTGTTAGCGCCGCGACATCGGTGCGGCAGAGCCCCATGGGGCGAGCTTGCTCGCCGTGACGAGGTGTTGCCACCCAACCGAACATCCAGTGAATGTTCGCAGTGGGTTGAAACATCGAGTGTCATGTCTTCACGGCGAGTCTGCCTGTGGTACCCGACCGTTGCGCCCAGATCACAACACCTCCGCCCGGCTGCTCAGGTGCAGCCGGCGGCGCAGGCGCCGGGCCAGGGCATCCACCAGGATATTGAGCCCGGCACACACCAGCAACAGCATCATGGCCCGATCGAAGCGGAACTCGCTGAACGCCGAATCGATGAAAAAACCCAGGGTGGGAATGCCCAGCATGCCCAATATCGCCGTTTCCCGGATCAGGTTCTCGAAGCGGTACAGGCTGTAAGCCATAAAGACCCGGTACAACCGAGGCAGCACTTCGAAACAGTAAAGGTTCACTCCGCGGACCGCATCCTCCCGCAGCACCAGGGTATTGAGATGGTGCCCCAGCAAATGGGCAATGATGGCGCCGTTGTGCAGGCTGAGCGCCAGTATCGCCGGCAGCATGCCCGGGCCGAGCAACAGCATGCCGATAAAGGCCAGCAGGTACTCGGGCAGGGAGCGCATCAGTACCAGCCACCAGTGGCTAGTGGTGCGGCTGAGCCGATAGCCGAAGCGACGGGAAATGGCCGGAAACCACAACAACGCAAGCCACGCCGTGACCACCAGTGAAAGCAGCGCCAGCACCAGGGTGTTGAACAAACCGGGGGCTATCTGCCCTTGCCACAGCCCGCCCAGCCAGGGCCAGAGCCCGGCCCAGTCGCCAACCCGCAAGGGGGCCGGTACTATGTCTTCGGTAAAGAAACGCGCCATCAGCGCCCAGTTCAGGCTGGCCAGCGGCGGCAGCCAGAGCAGCGACACCAGCAGATAAAACGGTACCAGCCGGGGCCGCAACCACCATTTGATGCTGGCGATGATCAGCACCAGGGCATAGAAGAAACTCGCCGCCTCACCGTAGAAGCCCTGGCGCAGCAGGGATTCCAGATGGTAACCCAGGGTTGGCAGGCCGATAAAACCCAGCACCGCCGAGCTGCGGATACCGCATTCCAGCCGATAGCCGGTGTAGGTGGCCATCTGCCGCCAGCACAGAGGCAGCTGGATAAACAGCAGTCGCGACCAACGCCCCATGCCGGGAGCCAACGCCTGCTCCGGTGCCGGATCCGCCTCTTCGAACAGCTCGCCGTAGATCTTGGCGAAGGTGCCCGCGTAGGGCAGCGCGATGGCCAGCACCCCGGCCGGCGCCGACAGCCCCAGCAACTGGATAAACAGCAGCGCCCAGAACAGCTCGTGCACCGCCCTGAGCGACGCCGACAGCCGGCGAAGGCCGGCATGGCGGTACCCCGCCGCCAGCCCCAGCCCCAACAGGGCGCCCAGGGCCACGCCCTGCAGGGCGAAAGCCAGGGTATTGGCAATGGCGGAAAACAGGGTAGCGGCCTCGGGCAGGCTCGGCAGCAGCAGGCCGGCGCCGAGGCGGGCCAACTCGCTCCAGGGATCCAGGGCGGTAATAGACAGATCGGCCCAGGGCAGGCACAGCAGCGCCAGCAGCACAAACAGCAGGCTGCTGTGCACCATGGCCCGGGCCGGCTGCGGCTGGGCCATCAGGCGCTCCGGTACAGGGTACGCAGCTGGTCCGGGGTCAGCTCACAACTTGCCGCATCCAGCATCACCCTGCCCTGACGCAGGCCCACCACCCGGCTGCAGTGCGTGAGCGCCTGCTCCACGTTATGCAGCGCCAGCACTACCGTGTGATGGCGCTGACAGACCAGCCGCAACAGCTCGTCGGCCTGGCGTTCATCCAGCGCCGATACCGGCTCGTCGCCGATAAAGATCGGCTTTTGCTGATACAGCGCCCGCCCCAGGCTGACCCGGCTCTGCTGGCCGCCGGAAAGCTGCTCGGCGGCGGTCCACAGCTGGCCGCCCAGGCCGAGACTAGCCGCCAGCTCGCGGATCTCCGCCCGGGGCCGGGCCAGGGGGCGTACCAGGTTGGCCAGGTTGTACCAAAACGGATAACGGCTGAGCCGGCCCATGTAGATGTTGTGGAACGCCGACAGCATGGGCACAAGCCCCGGTTGCTGCGGGCACCAGGCCACGTCATTGGGCCGCAGCTCGCGCAACCGGCGCAACAGGGTGCTCTTGCCGGCGCCCGACTCACCCAGCAGGGCAATCTTGTCGCCCCGCCTTACCTCCAGCGACAGCTCGCGCAGCACGGGCGTGCCCGCGTAGCCCAGGGTATCCTGGTGGAACTGGAACAGGCTGGCGCCGTTTTCCATTACTGCTCGGGATCCATGATACCGATGGCCACGGCAGTCTCGCGGATGGGAGCGTAATCATCGTTGCTCGCCGCGATAAAGCCGGAGCGGGGGAAAGCGGCAAGCAGCTCGGGAGCATCCATCTCCAACAGCGCCTGCCGCACCTTCTGCTTGAAACCCTCGCCGAAGCGCGCGTCCACGTCACCGCGAATGCTCCACTGATAGTCGGGGTAGGCGGGGGTGGCCCAGATCACCCTGACCTTGCTCTCGTCGATATTGCCTTTTTCCTTTTCCGCATCCCATACCGCATAGTTCACCGCACCCAGCTCGAAGGCGCCGGACTGCACCAGGCTGATGGTGCGGTTGTGGTCACCGGAAAAACCCACCCGGGAGAACAGCTGCTCCGGGGCCTGGCCGAACCGTTCGCGCAGGTAGAATTCGGGCATCAGCCGGCCCGAAGTGGAGCCCTTGTCACCGAAGGTGAAGCGCTTGCCGGCGATGTTCTCGGGCAATTGCTCGCCCTCGCTCAGCCCGGTACTGGCATGGGCGATGATGTAGCTGACGAATTCGGTATCTTCCACCCCCTGGGCGATGGCCTCGCTGCCAGGTACCAGCTCGCGGGCCTGCACCCCGGTGAGGCCACCAAACCAGGCCAGTTGCACTTGATCGTTGCGAAAGGCGCTCACCGCCGCCGGATAGCTTTTCACAGGAACATATTTCACTTCAATGCCCAGTCGTGCGCTCAGGTGGTCGGCAATCTTGCCGAAACGCTCGGTCAGATGGCGTTCATCCTGGTCCGGAATGGCGGTAAATACGAAAGGCTCGGCCTGTGCCAGGGTGCTCAGACACAGGGCGGTCAGGCCTAGCAGGCAGGCCCGGAAAGAAACGGTCATCTTCATGGTCAAGTGGTCCGAAAAGTGCGGGAGGCAGATTATAACCGATGACCGGCCGGGATCAGAGTCCCAGCCAACCGTTCATCTGCGCCATGTACACTAGGGTGCCCAACAATATGCTGAGCAGCGCCTGACGCCGCCATAGTTGCAGCACCGCAACCACCACCACGGCGATGATCTGTGTCTGGCCATCGGCCGGTGCTTCCCATCTATGTACCCCCATGGCGTACAGCGTCAGCAGCACCATCATCGCCACCGGCAACCGCCGTCCCAGCACCTGGATACGCCTGTGGTGGGCGATAAAACCTCGGGCCACGAAGGGAAAGGCGCGCAGGCCGAAGGTCACCAACCCCATGATCAGCGCCGCGAGCAGGTAATCCAGATCAGACATGGGCCGCCTCCCCCTGGGGCTCTGGCCAAGCCAGCAACACCAGCACCAGCATCACCGAGGCCGCCAGCAGGAAGTACTCACCGACCCAGGCGCCGGCCACGGCCGCGGCCGTCAGCCCCAGGGCCACCGCCCACCAGTCTTTCTTGGCACGGATCTGCTCCACCGCTAGCACGGTAAAGAGCGCGGCCAGGGCGAAGTCCAGCCCCTGCAGACCGGTGGGCAGGCCGCGCGCCAGCAGCACCCCGGCCAGGGAGCCGATCACCCAATAGCTCTGGTTGAACAACACCACCAGCAGGGCGGTCCTGCTGTCCTTCACCTGGCCGGAAGCACTGAGCAACGAATAGGTCTCGTCGGTGATGCCGAAGATAAAATAGGGGCGGCCGACGGCCCCCTTCGGCAGCAGATGATAGAGCGACAACCCGTAGAACAGGTGGCGGAAGTTGACCAGCAGCGCGGCCACCGCCAGATCGAGCCAGCCGATGCCGGCGGCCAGCATGCCCACCGCCAGATACTGCAGGGCCCCGGCATAGACGATAATGCTCATCAGCGGCGCCCAGTACCAGCTCAAGCCCGCATCCACCCACAACACCCCGAACACCGCCCCCAGGGGCAGGTAGCCCATCATCACCGGCAAGGTGAGCGGCAGCACGCCGCGCCAGCTATTCATGCTCGTTGTCCCATAACCAGATAAAACACCAAACATTAAGAGATTGACGGGAGCTTATCAAGAACCCTGGCCGGTTTGGTGACATATAAACAGGTTTTCGCGAAACTAGCCTTTAACACAGAGCACCTGCTTTAAGGTATGGACCACCTCGACCAGGTCGTTCTGGTTGGCCATGACGGTGTTGATATCTTTATAGGCGGCGGGGATTTCATCAATCACATGTTTATCCTTGCGGCATTACACGCCCTGGGTCTGTTGCCTTAACTCATCGACACTAAAACGTTCACGCGCCGCCTTACGGCTCATGCTGCGGCCGGCGCCATGGGAGCAGGAACAAAACGAGTCCGGATTACCTTTGCCTCGGACGATATAAGAACACCCCCCCATACTACCGGGAATAATGCCCAGCTGCCCCTTACGGGCGCTGATCGCCCCCTTGCGGGTCACATAGACCTCGGCATTAAAATGCCGCTCTTTTTGTACGTAATTATGATGGCAATTGATGGCCTCCTCGGTCACCTCAAAGGTCGGCAATAAGGGGCGGATGGCTCCGAGGATTAACTCCATCATCTGTTGACGATTTATCCAGGCGTAGCGTTGTGCCCAGTCCACCGCCTTGAAGTAGTCGTCAAAATAGCGGCTGCCTTCGCGAAGATAGGCCAGGTCTTTGTCGGGTAGCCGGATGTGATGGCGTTGCATTTCCTGGCGCGCCAGTGCGATAAAGTAGCGGCCGAGGGCATTGCCAATACCGCGACTGCCGGAGTGCAGCATGATCCAGACGTCATCGGCTTCATCCAGACAAAGTTCAATAAAATGATTGCCGCCGCCCAGGGTGCCGATCTGCTGAATCCAGGTTTGTTCAGGCTTACGCATCATCTTCAGCAGGCCGGAGTGTTTGTGAAAAAGCCGGTCTATTTCCGCTTTAAGGGGACGCCAGAGCCCTGGGCTTACCGAAGGCCCTCGATGTTTTTCAGCACCAACCGGCACTGCGTCTTCAATCGCACCGCGCAAGGGACGCATATAATCGGGCAGTTGTGCCGCCGTCAGCGATAGCCGGACGGCGTTCATACCGCAACCGATATCCACGCCCACGGCCGCGGGGATAATGGCGGTGCGCGTTGGGATGACGGTGCCTATGGTGGTGCCAATACCCGCATGGACGTCGGGCATGGCGGCAATGTGGGGATACACTATATCCAGCTGTGCCAGCTTCTTCAGCTGTTCCAGGGCCGACCTCTCCACCTCACCGGTAAAGATCTTCACCGGCCTCAAGCCAGAACGCGGATCCGTGTTCAACTCCAGTTTTACCGGCATAGCTCTACCTCACTCGGGATCAGGAACCACTGTGTGACTACAGGCCCGGCTCACTTCCTGATAGCTACGTCCGGCATGTCCCCGATAGCGCCTGGAAAAATGAAAGGGCACCAAATGTTTGACCGCCGCTTCGGTGCCAATCTCCCCACGGGCCCGCGTGGTCAGATGGCCGGTGCCGCTTGCCTGGGTGGTATCGGCATTGACAAAAGAGGCTTCACAAAACAGCGTATGGGCATTCCTGGCCAGCTCGGTCAGCTTGCGGCGGTTGTCTGGAATATCGGCGAAGTCGGTCGCATAGACCAATTTTTCTCCCGTACCCTGCATCAGGATGCTGTCTGCCAGCTCAGCCACCGATACCGACCGGCCGGCAAGCGGGATGCGCGCGCCGAACTCACCGTTCAGCACATGCTCCTTGAGTTGCTGTAACCAGGGGCCCGGCGTCAGCCTGAGTGCGGTCAATTGAGCATTACGCACCTTGAGCCGGCCGCTGGTTTCAAAGGCAAAGGCTAGCACGGGGGTATGCTGACGGCGCCCTGCCGCGGGGGCTATGATCCAGCGTCACGGCGCGCACGCGACATGAGTCGTCCTGCCAGATAAGGCCATCCGTGACCACTTGCTCAGGGAGTTCATGGCCGATGACGGAACCGGCGGTGATTTGCCAGCGGCGCAGGCGCTGGTCATGGAGTTCAAAGATATCGAAGCTGGGGGCTTTGTCGCCGATGCGATCCCAAAGGATACCGCCGATCATGCCGGCAATATGTTGTGTCAGACCCGGAGGCCCGAACAGCCGGCAAGGCGGGTAGTAGCCGATGCGGGAACGCAATAACCAGAGAAAGCCAATGATATGGTCGATATGGGCGTGGCTGATAAAGACATCACTGATTTGGTGCGCAATACGGGCAGGCAGCCGGCCGTGATCGCCCAGATCAAACAGCCAGCTGCGTTTCTGGTCGCGTAGGCGGAGCAGCAGTAACGGATCGCCAAAGACCCCATTGACCAGCATAGCGTCCAGCGGACCGACCCGCCTGACGACCGGCGGATTGCGGGAGTCTGTCGACAGCCGCTCGCCCAGGGTCTCCTCGGCTGTGGGGGTCATGACATCCGTTATTGGGCCGGCGGCTCGGGTTTGTGGTCGAATGGGCGGGGCCGTATGTAAACCCTTGCCGGCCGTGCACACGGCATCGCGCAGCAACAATTGCCGAACGTTTTTAAGCTAGCCGTTGCTAACGGGAGCCGGAATCCGCAGCCTGTTGTGAACCAGACTCATCACCTGGCCCAAGGCGAGGGTTCGTTGTTCGTCCAGCAGGGCGACCTGTCGTCCAACCCAGGCCCTGGGTTCCGACAAGGGAGGCGGTGTTCCCAATAGTAACAAGTGGTCGAGCCGATGGGTTTGCCCGGTCGCCTGCTTCAGATAGCTCTGCCAGCGTTGGGTTCGCTCGCGCCGGTGAGGCATTTTATCGGGCCGGCAGGCTTGATGATGAGCGGAGACGAACACCCACTCGGCACCGCAAGCGCCGAGTTCATTAATTAACGGCGGCGGCTGGCCGTTACGGATCAGGATGAGCACCAGCTCAACATGGGCCGCCGAGATCAGCGCCGGCAGCAATTCGGCGCCTGCAACGCCGCGGGTCACGCCGGGGCCATCGATAATCAGTGTGTCGGTGTTGTGCTGCGGGAGCCTGGCCAACAATGCGCTTACCATGGCCGCCAGCGGTAAGCGAAAGCGGCCGGCATCCAGGCTGCAGAGCGCTTCGAAGTCCCGTATTTCCCACAACAGCCGCCCTCCTGTCGCAGGTTCCTGCCCCGTTAACTGCTTGTCCGCCAAATACGGAACCGTTAGGCAAATGGCGCCCTCTTGACAGCAGCAGCCCTATTAATTGCGCCGCCAAGGTGGATTTGCCAATACCGGATTCGCCAAACAACAGCACCCGGCACCCTGTCGTCAGATGCTCATTGATGATTTTTTCGGGCGAATAGCCGCCATAGTCGTGATGAATAACGCTCTTCATTGAGCCGCCTACCGGTGTTTTCGGGACTCTTGCTCACAAGATCATAGCTGTTCCGAATGGTGGGTCACTCGAGACAGCGAGCGGGTATCGCTAAGCAGACCCCCAGGGGCGAGCTTGCTTGCCGTGACGAGCGGTTTTCATGGCGTGCCTGCGCTACCCGTGTTGGAAACAGTTATTCAGTCTCTACTTTTAACATCGGTTAAAAACAAGGGGATTACCAGGCCTTCCCGGGCTCCCCATAAACAAAAAGGGAGCCTAAGCTCCCTTTGGTTAACCTGTCGGTATTAAGGCATTACAGCGCTTTCAGGATATTGTCCACGCTGTCTTTGGCGTCGCCGAACAGCATGACGCTGTTTTCTCGGAAGAACAGCGGGTTCTGCACGCCGGCATAACCGGTGTTCATGGAGCGCTTGAATACCACCACCTGCTGGGCCTTCCACACTTCCAGTACCGGCATGCCGGCGATGGGGCTGGCCGGATCTTCGGAGGCGGCCGGGTTGACGGTGTCGTTGGCGCCGATCACCAGCACGGTATCGGTATCCTCGAAGTCCTCGTTGATCTCGTCCATTTCCAGCACGACGTCGTAGGGTACCTTGGCTTCCGCCAGCAGCACGTTCATATGGCCAGGCAGACGGCCGGCCACCGGGTGGATACCGAAGCGAACATTGACGCCGGCCGCACGCAGCTTGGACACCAGATCCGCCACCGGATACTGGGCTTGGGCCACCGCCATGCCGTAGCCGGGGGTGATGATCACCGAGCTGGAATTCTTCAGCATCTCGGCGACGTCTTCGGCGTTAGCCTCGGTATATTCGCCATCTTCTTCTTCACCACTGGACGCACTGACGCCATCGGTGCCGAAGCCGCCGGCAATCACCGAAATGAAGGAACGGTTCATCGCCTTACACATGATGTAGGACAGGATGGCACCGCTTGACCCCACCAGCGCGCCGGTCACGATCAGCAAGTCGTTGGACAGCATAAAGCCCGCCGCCGCCGCCGCCCAGCCCGAGTAGGAGTTGAGCATGGAAATCACCACCGGCATGTCGGCACCGCCGATGCTGGCCACCAGATGCCAGCCGAAGGCCAGGGCGATCAGGGTCATCACCAGCAGGGCGAAGGTAGAGCCTTCCACCTGCACGAACCAGATCAACAGCAGCGCGGACACCACCAGCGCGGCCAGGTTCAGCTTGTGGCGGTGCGGCAGGGTCAGTGGCTTGGAGGAAATCAGGCCCCGCAGCTTGCCGAAGGCCACCACTGAGCCGGTGCAGGTCACGGCACCGATAAACACGCCCAGGAAGACTTCGGTATTGTGGATGTTGAGGATGGCGCCGGACATATCGCCATGATCGATATAGGTGTTGTAGCCCACGAAAACGGCGGCCAGACCCACGAAGCTGTGCAGCACGGCAATCAGCTCCGGCATTTCGGTCATTTCCACCTTGAGGGCGAAACGCACACCGATGGCACCACCGATGATCATCGCCAGCACTATCCAGCCCAGGCCGGTCACTTCAGGGTTAAAAATAGTGGCCAGCAGCGCTATGGCCATACCGGCGACGCCAAACCAGTTACCGGCCTTGGCCGACTCCTGCTTGGACAGTCCCGCCAGGCTCATGATAAAGAGCACAGCGGCAACGATATAAGATGCAGTAACAAGTCCTTGTGACATTCAATTAGCCCCTTCTAAACATCTTGAGCATACGGTGGGTGACGGTGAAACCGCCAAAGACGTTGATCGAGGCGATCAATACGGCAATAAAGGCAAGAAAGGTAACAAAACCACCTCCTCCCACCTGGGACAGGGCCCCGACCACGATAATGCCGGATATGGCGTTGGTGACCGACATCAGCGGCGTATGCAGCGAATGGGACACGTTCCAGATCACGTAGTAACCCACGATACAGGCCAGCACGAATACGGTGAAATGGGACAGGAACTCGACCGGCGCCGCCGTCGCCAGCCAACCGAACAGCACCAGGCCAGCACCGCCCAGATAATACTTGAGGTTACTCGGTTGCTTGGCATGGGCTTCGGTCTGGGGCTGCGCCTTGGCCGCGGCCTTGGGGGCGGCGGATACGCTGATGGCGGGAGGCGGGAAGGTCACTTCGCCATCTTTTACCACCGTCATGTTGCGCAGCACCACGTCGTCGAAATCGACCTTGATATTGCCGTCTTTCTCTTTGCTCAGCAGCTTGGCCAAGTTGACCAGGTTGTTGGCATACAGGGTGGAGGACTGGGTCGGCAGTCTACCGTTCAGATCCGTATAGCCGATGATCTTGACACCGTTGTCGGACACGAACAACTCGCCGGGCTTGGTCAGTTCACAGTTACCGCCGTTTTGCGCCGCCAGATCCACGATCACCGAGCCGGGGTTCATGTTGGCCACCATCTCGGCGGTGATCAGCTTGGGCGCGGGTTTACCCGGGATCAAAGCGGTGGTGATGATGATATCCACCTCTTTGGCCTGGGCCATGAACAGTGCCATTTCGGCTTCGATAAAGGCCTTGCTCATCTCCTTGGCATAACCGTCGGTGGAGACGCCTTGCTCTTCTTCGTATTCCAGCTCCAGGAACTCGGCACCCATGGAGTTGATCTGCTCTTTTACCTCGGGACGGGTGTCGAAGGCCCGTACTATGGCACCCAGGGAGCCGGCGGCACCGATGGCGGCCAGGCCGGCCACACCGGCACCGATCACCAGTACCTTGGCGGGCGGTACCTTACCGGCGGCGGTGATCTGGCCGGTGAAGAAACGGCCGAATTCGTGAGCGGCTTCCACCACGGCACGATAGCCGGCGATGTTGGCCATGGAAGACAGGGCATCGAGCGACTGGGCGCGGGAGATCCGCGGCACCATGTCCATCGCCATCACGGTCACGCCCTTGGCTTTCAGTTTTTCGACCAGCTCGGGGTTTTGAGCAGGCCAGATAAAGCTCACCAGCGTGGTGCCGGCAACCAGTTTTTCCACTTCCTCAGCGGTAGGGGCATTCACCTTATAGATAAGGCCGGCCTGCCAGACTTCGTCCGAGCTGGCCAGACTGGCGCCGACGGCCTGATAGGCGGCATCGTCGAAACTGGCCTTCAGACCCGCGCCCTGTTCGACACATACATCAAAGCCCAGTTTGCGCAGCTGTTCGACCGACTTGGGGGTCGCCGCCACCCGCGTCTCGCCGTTCAGCGTTTCTCTTGGGATTCCGATTAGCATAATAATTCCCTGATTGATGTTGATATCTCACCGGTGCCCCGTAAATCAGGCATACCGGAGATCGGGCAGGCTGTTCCTTCAACTCCGCCGGGCCAGCCTAGCCCTTCCTTACTCCAGCCATAATGAAGCTTTAATTACATCGACACAGTTTCATTTACATACTTGAAACTAAGTTTTATACTTTTTAACCTGTTCGAAATCAAAACCTCTCCCGAATCATAAAAAACAGATTCTGGTGGGGAATAATAACGCAGGAATGAAACAGTGTCGGACGACACTATACTGATAATGGATGTAAAAGATAAATTGGTCTTTCCTCCGTTCTTAATCGGTAATAGCTTTCAATCGCCCAACTTCCCTCTATGTCGCCCCGATTTAGCGAGCCAAGTCACAGAAAAGACAGTCCTAATAAAAAAGGGGCCTCAGCCCCCAGCTATTTCGGCATAACTTATGCCTTCACAAACAGATACCAATAGCCGAATAACAGGTTAAAACCGGCAAAAAACACAATGCCGGCCCAGCACAGTGCCACCATCGCAGACCCGAGCCGATACTGTTGCGGCACATTGTCCAGCTTCATCAACCGGTAATTCAGCCAGGCAAATACCAGGGCGCTGATAAAGGCGGAAATCATGGCGAACTCCAGCATCGCCAACAGCGCCCCCTTGAAGAACATGATGATCAGCGCGCCGGCCATACCCATCACAACCATCAACGGATAGGTATAGCGGCTGCCATGGCCGGTCGGCCGGCTGCCCCGGGCTTGCCCAAACTGCACGAAACATTCACTCAGGGCCCGGCTGTAACCGTCGAGCACGGTCACGGTAGTCGAAAACATACACAAGAAGGCGATCAGTGCGATCAGCCAGCGGCTCCACTCCCCCATGACACTGGCATAGACATCGACCAGCTGATGGGCGAACGCCAGGCCAGAAGTCGCCAGCGGCTGGTCGCTGCCGTGCAGCACCAGGGCACCCAGCGTCACAAAGGCGATGGCCAGGATCGTTGAGGTGATATAGCCGACGTTGAAATCGACCAGGGCGTCTTTATAGTCCAGCTCATCACCCAACGCCTTTTTCTTCTGACGCAGCCAGACACTGTTCCAGGAAGACAATTCGATCGGCGCCGGCATCCAGCCCATCAACGCCACCAGGAAACCAACCGCGGCCAGGTTCCAGGGACTGGGTGAAACAAAGTCGGGCGGAGCTACTCCGCCTTTATTGAGGGCGATAAACACGGCGGTGACGGTGGCGACGGCCAGGCCGACGATGATCCACTTGGTGACCCTGTCCAGCATCTTGTAATGGCCGGTGATCAAAAATGCCAGTGAGCCTGCCAGCACTATCATGCTGAGCTGAGTCACATTCAGGCTGTCCCCGATGAAAAGCCCCAGGATGCTGCCGCAGAGCATGGCCACCCCGGCGGTACTGACCACGGCGGCGAAGATATTGAGCAGGGTAAACAGGTGCAGATAGCCCCGTCCGATGCGGTCATAGCCCTGGATCAGGGTTTCATCGGCCGCCATGGTGTAACGGGCGCCAATCTGGAAGAAAGGGTATTTCAGCAAGTTAACAAGGATAATCAGGCCAACCAGTTGCCAGCCGTAAATGGCCCCGGCTTGGGTAGAAGCCACCAAGTGTGAACCACCAATGGCGGCGGCGGCGGCGAGTATGCCCGGACCCAATGCACGCATGTAGTGGCTTATGCTGCGTGGCTTGCCCTGCGCTGCCTCGACTGACTCTATCATCTTACTTTCCCGCCCTTTTACTTTTATTTTCATTTAAAAAAGCGAGTAAAAAGCCATAAGCCACTGGCTAAAGCAACTGCTTTTTTAAGCCACGCATCATAACAATCAGGCCAATAAACCAAAAAACAATAATTAACTGAAATATAAACCCAAAACAAAAACAAATAACTTGCCTAAGGATTGCACATCACGATGAGTTCGATATTTAATATCATCTATGTTTTTTGATCCTATCCGCAAATTTTCAATGGTTTGTCCTGTTCTCAAACCACAGGCCTACTCCTTGGCCAATAACCAGTTTCCCGCTTCGGGATGATGTCCCTGCAGGGTAAAGGGGACCGACTCCAGGCCATGCCCATTGTTGATTTGCAAGGCAAAATGCAGGTGCGGCCCCGAGCTGAAACCGGTGTTCCCCGAGGCCGCTACCCGCTCCCCGGCACGTACCCGCTGCCCTTCCTGCACCAGGATGGAATGGGTCTGAATATGGGCATACAGGCTCATGGTGCCGTCATCGTGCAGCAGCCGCAGGTAGTTGGTGCGTTTGCGGTACTCGGCCTTGAGTCCGCCGCCGGAATGGTAATCCACCGCATCCATCACTATGCCGTCCTTGGTGGCCACCAGCGGCGTCCCTTCGGGCAGGGCGATATCCAGGGCATAACGGTTGGCGACTTTGTTATGGCTGAAGTCGCCGTTAAAGCCCTGGGTGATACGGTAGCGCCCGATAAAGGGCACCCCTATGTCCCTAGCCCCATCCGGAGCTCTCAGTTTAGGCGCCTGGTGCAGCGGCTGCCTGGTCATCCCGCGGATGATCTCCGGCTTGGGTCTGACCCTGTTGTCATCCAAGCGGCTGTCGAACGACGCCATCAGCATCCGTTTTCCCGGCATATAGGCAAAACCATAGTCATAACGCCAGTGGCCTGGCTCGGCCGGTGTCAGCTTGCCGATAAACTTTTCTTCCCGGGGAGCCAGGCGCATGGCCTGCAGCAGGCGCTCGGGGATCTGCACATTTTCCTGGCGTGGAAAACTCAAGGTCAGCTTGGCGGGGCTGAACAACCGGTTGAGGGCGAAGAAATAGTGACCATCGGGCTTTTCCAGCACCCGGATCAGCACCCCGTCCTCGTCGATGTCATCTTCCAGCCAGAGATCCGGCTCAAAATCGACCGAGTTCAGATAGCTGTCGGTGTAATGGATTACCCCAGAGGCGTCCTGGTAACGATAGATATTGGCGCTGAGGGCCATCGGCAGCAACAGCAGCCAGGCCCAGAGGAAAGGCTGTAAGGCACTCATTTGGCATCCTTGCTTGAGTGTTTGACCTTCAGTATAGGTAAGCTACAGCACTTTTTGCATGATGACGGCGTCTTCCCGGCCCTGGGCCGAGCGGTAGTAAGCCTTGCGTCTTCCCTGCTCCACGAAACCGGCCGATAGATACAGCCGCTGGGCGGCTTGATTGGATTCACGTACCTCCAGCCACAGCTGGGAGATATGCCGTGCCGCCGCCGACTCGACATACCGGGCCAGCAATTGGCGACCCAGCCCCTGCCCCTGGCAAGGCGGTGTCACGCAGATATTCATCAGGGTGCTTTCATCCAATACCTGATCGGCAATATAGAAACCCAGCAAGGTTTGCCCCCGCCAGAGTGAGCCGGAGAAATAGCGCTCGGAAAAACAGCCGGCCAGCAGCTGCCGACTCCAGGGAACGGGATGGGCCGCCTGTTCCAGCTGCAGCATGGCTTCCAGGCAGTCGGGGGTCAACGGGCGATGGTCAGGCTGCACAGGCAACTCCAAAGCCGGCGCTTGTGTTCGGCCGTCAGCGGCAGGGCACCGGACCAGGTCAGTTCAGCCCCTTCTTCTTCCAGATTAAAACCCAGTACAGCAGGAGCCGTAGGACAGCCGGCCTTCCTCCAATCCCGTTCACTCAACCGCCGTAACTGCCCACCATCGAGCGTCAGCGCCCTAGCGATATCGGTGGCCAGTTGCTCGGGCAGCCGAACCCCTTCCCCCACCACCAGCAGCAGCTGTGCCGGGGTGGCGGCCGGCACTGGCGCATAAGGCAGCCGGCCAGGATGAATACATCGCCAGACCGGCAGTTCAAGGCTTGTCAGTAATTGTGTTTGTAATGGCGTCATCGGGCCACTCTATAACGTCCATAACGCAAAAAGCCAGCATTAAGCTGGCTTTTTGACTGTCATTTGGCAGGGGCGGAGGGATTCGAACCCCCAACCGTCGGTTTTGGAGACCGCTGCTCTACCAATTGGAACTACGCCCCTGCAACACGAGGCGAATTATAGCGAGACGCGATCAAAGGTAAAGGGCTTTTTCCGCCCCCTCGGCGCGTTCGCTCAGCTTTTCACCGATTACCCTTTAAAAAACAGCCAGCATTTTGATTTAACGGTGTAATTCTCTATAATCTGCACGACTTGCAGCCGCCCGGAGCCTTTGATGCCCCCTTCCCTTTTCCTGCACCAGGCCAACACCCAGCTCGTGCCGAACGGGATGCTCTGCGACTGCAATCTATTAGCTCTAATGGCCCCGCTCCGGGGCTTTTTTACGGTCCCAACTTCACCTAAAGAGCCTTGCTGATGGCAAACCCCCTATTTCAAAAGCATGTTATCTCTATCTCCGACTTTACCCGAGCCGAGCTGGAACTGGTGATCGACACGGCGGTCAAGCTCAAGGCCCATCCAAGGCCCGAATTGCTCAGGCACAAGGTGGTCGCCAGCTGCTTCTTCGAGGCCTCCACCCGCACCCGACTGTCGTTCGAAACGGCGGTACACCGCCTGGGCGGCGCCGTCATCGGCTTCTCAGACAGCGGCAGCACCTCGCTGGCCAAGAAAGGCGAAACCCTGGCCGACTCGGTGAAAATCATCAGCTCCTACAGCGATGCCTTTGTGATGCGCCATCCCCAGGAAGGCGCGGCCCGGTTGGCGGCCGAGTTCTCCTCGGTGCCGGTGATCAACGCCGGCGACGGCTCCAACCAGCACCCAACTCAGACCCTGCTGGATCTGTTCACCATCTATGAGACCCAGGGCACCCTGCAGGGCCTGACAGTGGCCTTCGTCGGTGATTTAAAATACGGCCGTACTGTGCACTCCCTGACCCAGGCCCTGAGCCTGTTCGGCTGCAAGTTCTACTTTATCGCCCCCCAGGCACTGGCCATGCCCGACTACCTGTGCGACGAGCTGACCGAGAAAGGCATCAACTTCGAGTTCCGGGACAGCATGGAAGAAGTGATGGACGAGCTGGACATCCTTTATATGACCCGGGTGCAGAAAGAGCGCTTCGACGAAACCGAGTACATGCATGTGGCGTCCAGGTACGTGCTGTCTCCGGAGATACTGGACAACGCCAAGGACAGCCTCAAGGTACTGCACCCCCTGCCGCGGATCGACGAGATCACCGCCGAGGTGGATGACACCCCCTATGCCTATTATTTCGAGCAGGCGGAAAACGGGGTTTACGCCCGTCAGGCCCTGCTCGCCCTGGTGCTGAACGAGAGCCTGTGAGAACCATGATGAACAAGAACCAACTGCAAGTTGAAGCCATCAACAACGGTACCGTCATCGACCATATCCCGGCGGGTCAGGGCATCAAGATACTGCAACTGTTCGGCCTGGCCGACACCCATGAAAAAATAACCGTCGGCCTGAACCTGCCTTCCAAGGCCTTCGGCGCCAAGGACATCATCAAAGTGGAAAACACCCGCCTGTCCGCCGTCCAGGCGAACCAGCTGGTGCTGTTCGCGCCCCAGGCCACGGTCAACCTGATCGAAGACTTCGAAGTGGTGGAAAAACTGCAGCTGCAACTGCCCGAGCGGGTGGAGGGCGTGTTCTCCTGCCCCAATTCCAACTGCATCAGCCATAGCGAGCCGGTCACCAGCAAGTTCAAGGTCAGGGTCGTGGAGTCTCAGGTCCGCTTTCGCTGCAACTACTGCGAGAAATCCTTCCATCAGGACATGATGGGGAGCTGAGCCATCTGCCACCGAACCGATAAACAATAAGCCCCGGCCTGCTTTCAGACCGAGGCTTACTCAATGACCACTCCTGCGACTTAGGGCAGATCGAACACCAGCGCCCGTACCGGCTGGGTGGCACTGAAGCTTAACCGTTCTTCGTCGCTGAGGGCGGCGCCGTCGCCGGGGGCCAGCCGCTCGCCGTTGACACTGAGTTTTCCTTCCACCAGCTGGACCCAGGCCTTGCGCCCCGGGGCCAGCGCCAGCTCGGCTCCCTCGCCTTGTCCCAACCACAGTTGATACAGGCAGGCATCCTGCTTGATGGTCAGCGAGCCCTCGGCGCCGTCCGGGCTGACCACCAGGGTCAGGCCGGGAGCGCGGCCGAAATTCTGCTGCTGGTAGCCAGGCTTGCCGCCGATGGCGTTGGGCTCTATCCAGATCTGCAGGAACTTCAACGGCTTGCTGCTGGAAGGATTGTACTCGCTGTGGTAGATGCCGCTGCCGGCGGACATCAGCTGGAACTCCCCGGCGCTCAGCACCTCCTCGTTGCCGGAGCTGTCCTTGTGGGCGATGCAGCCCTCCAGCACATAGCTGATGATCTCCATGTCTCTGTGACCATGGGTGTCGAAACCTGCCCCCGCGGCCACCGCGTCGTCGTTGATCACCCGCAGCCGGGAAAAGCCCATCTGTGCCGGATCGTAGTAGCTGCCGAAAGAGAAGCTGTGCCGGCTGTGGAGCCAACCGAAGTTGGCCCTGCCTCTTTCATCCGCCCTTCTGATGCTGATCATGGGACCTCCTCAGTTCAAACGTTGTGCCAGGGCCTGGTCCAGGCCCAACTTGCCGGCGCCGGAGAACAATAGGGAGACCGAGGCCGCCAGCAAGGCCAGGCCGAATTCGTAGCCGCCGTTACTCATAAAGAGGCCGTTTTGAATATGCACCGAGAAAATCGCCACCAGCATGGTCACCGCCAGGGTCAGCGCCGCCGGCCGGGTCAGCAGGCCGAGCAGGATGAAAAGCCCGCCGAAGAACTCCCCGGCCCCGGCCAGGAAGGCCATCAGCATACCCGGCGTCAGGCCGATGGAGGCCATGAACTGACCGGTGCCTTCGAGGCCGTAGCCGCCGAACCAGCCGAACAGCTTCTGGGCGCCGTGGGCCATAAAAATGATGCCGACCGGTACCCGCAGCACCAGTGCACCCCAACCGGCCTGGGACTCGAGTAAGGAAACCAGAGTAGACTTGCTCATATAACACCTCTTCATAAAATTTGATAAAAACTGTGGAATTAAAGCCTGCCTGAACGGCAAGCTTTGAACTTGAGGCAATTTTAATGGAGGGATTTGCAGTAAAAAATTGGAATGATTTGGCGATGTCATTGAAATATTCTGACAAAGAAAGTGCCTCTTAAGAAACAGAGGCACGCTTCGTTCAGCTTTGGGCCGCCTTATACTCCCGCGCCTGGGACGCCAGCCGGATATGGGCATTGACCTCGCCGTAGCGGGAATAGCCGAGCCGCTGTACCACCTCGAAGAAAACGCCATGCACTTCGTGGGTGTAGAAGTGGAAGAACTCGCCCTCGTCTTTGCGATCGTAGAGGATATTTAGCCGCTTGAACCCGGACAGCAATTCCGGCTCCAGGGCGAAGCGGTTGCAGTGGTAATGCTCGGTGCACCTGAGCAGTTGCTTGAGGTTGTCGGTGGCCAGCGCCAGGGCACAGACCGATACCCCGTGGGCCAGGTAATGCTAGCGGGCTAGGCAAGCGCATCGTTCACGTTGTCCGTTCCATGCCAACAGACCATTTTCGTACCAGGCACATATTACTTCCAGTTTTGCAGGAATGCCGTTATATCCCCGATTTGTGGATAACAGTAGCTGAAATTTAAGGCTGCAATGCCCGACCGATCAAAGCCTGTATCGTCGGGCTGAAAGGAATTTGCAGCGCGGCGGCATGCCCTTGTTCGGACATCTTGAGCCAGGTTTTGTGGATGATGCCGATCAACTTCTCATCATCATGTTTGGCGGCGAACGCCTCCAGATAAAAACGCATAAATACCAGGCAAGCCACATCTTCCAGGGTCTGAGCTTCAGCATCGCGTTTCAGCTGTTTTTTTAACAACAGGCTGGATACCCGGGCCTGATCCTCTTCGCCATAACCGGCGGCGGCCATCAATTGAGCCGTCAACTCCCCATGGAATCGGGCCAGATCAGTACGCCAGTGCTTATACCCAGCCCTGTCCATGGGGTAATCACTACGCGGTATAGCCCAGCGCCGGATATGTTGTGCCCGGCAGGCTATTTGCAGCTGTTCTGAAGCATCCGGTTGCAAGTTGCTCAACTGCTCACTCATGCGTAGGCTGTACAGATACTCACCGGCATAACTTTGGCCATCAAGGATAATCTGATGAGGATCCTGGCGATTCTCGGCATCGATTGCGGATAGAACCTGTTGTAGTGGCGTCGGTTGACTCATGGTGTCACTCCTGTTCGCGGCAAATGCCCTATTCTCCGGTGTTTTAAAATGGTTGAAAAGGCATATTCATAACCCTCTCATACCAATCCGCTAAATAGCGTCAATAAATGGGTGACTAGCTTACATCCAGCCCGTCGGGATTGAACTGTATTCCCCCTCCAGGCGGACTTGATGTCAAACCGTTATCCCGCTTAAGTGATTACATCGACCAGCAAAGCACCGGGGTAGATTGCAAGGAACAGCCATTCAACCCTATATCGAAAAAGGGTTAGGGGTCTATGAATTTTATGAGCTGTAGTAGTTCAGATACAAAAAAGCCCTTCACATCGGTGAAGGGCTTTTCAATTGGGTGCCTGGCAGTGACCTACTTTCACATGGCAGCTGCCACACTATCATCGGCGCGGGTGCGTTTCACTTCTGAGTTCGGCATGGAGTCAGGTGGGACCACAACGCTATCGCCGCCAGGCATA
>NZ_BAABCX010000005.1:0-175171 GCF_039539325.1 Zobellella aerophila | reverse complement strand
CATGCCGAACTCAGAAGTGAAACGCACCCGCGCCGATGATAGTGTGGCAGCTGCCATGTGAAAGTAGGTCACTGCCAGGCACCCAATTGAAAAGCCCTTCACCGATGTGAAGGGCTTTTTTGCGTTTGGTACCTTTTTGATGCTTATCTGCCTACAATAGCGGCTCTTCTCTTTCTTCTCGTCAGGCAAATACTATGAAAACCCTGCTATTTATTGGAATGGGGGGGGCCATGGGGGCCATTTTACGTTTTAGTGTGACCGAGCTGATGGCCCGGCTGCTGGGGCGTGGATTTCCGTATGGCACGCTTACGGTCAATCTGACCGGCTCACTGCTGATGGGGGTGATGTTTGTACTGGTGCAGCACAGCATCGTCAACCCTCACTCCTGGCGTCCCTTTGTGATGGTCGGCATGTTGGGTGCCCTGACCACTTTTTCTTCTTTTTCCATGGATACGGTACTGCTACTGGAGCAAGGCAACCTGATCAAGGCCTTCCTGAATGTTTCTCTTAATGTGATTTGTTGTATCATGCTTGCCTATTTAGCTATGCAGCTCACCAATAACATGCTGGCTTCCCGTTAGCTCCGTCTGGTGATTTGCAGTACACTAGCCCTTTCATTTTTCAGGTGTGGTAAGGCATGTCAGAGCAGCAAAAAGCGACCCACTTTGGCTATAAAACAGTGGATGCCGAGCAAAAGGAGCAGATGGTTGCCAGTGTATTCCACTCGGTAGCGGCCAAATACGATGTGATGAATGATCTGATGTCGTTTGGTATTCACCGGTTATGGAAACGCTTCACCATCGACTGCTCCGGTATCCGCAAGGGCCAGAAGGTACTGGATCTGGCTGGCGGCACCGGTGATCTGACCGCCAAGTTTTCTCGTATCGTGGGTGATAGCGGACAGGTGGTACTGGCCGATATTAATGACTCTATGCTCAAGGTCGGTCGGGATAAACTGCGCAACAAGGGCCTGGGCAACAATATCGCTTATGTTCAGGCCAATGCCGAGCACCTGCCATTCCCCGATAACTACTTCGATGTGATAACCATCGCCTTCGGCCTGCGTAATGTGACTAACAAGGATCAGGCGCTGGCTTCCATGTTTCGGGTGCTGAAGCCCGGTGGGCGGCTGCTGGTACTGGAGTTTTCCAAACCCCAGCATGAGGTGATGAGCAAGCTCTATGATTTCTACTCCTTCAATATACTGCCGAGGATGGGCTCTCTGGTCGCCAACGACAGCGACAGCTATCAATACCTGGCAGAGTCCATCCGTATGCATCCGGATCAGGAAACCCTCAAGGCGATGATGGAAGAGGTCGGTTTCGAGCAGACCGAATACTTCAACCTGACCGATGGCATAGTGGCGCTGCATCGCGGATTTAAGTTCTGATGGCCAGCCTGCTGATACCCGTGGTGACCGGGAGCCTGGAGGCCGGCTTCAACCGTTTTCTGCACCTGGCTCCCGACCGGCTGAAAAAAGTCCAGCCGTTGGCGGGCAAGGTACTGCAATTAACCGTTACCGGTCTGAGTTCCTGTTACCTGCTGTTCAGCAAGGACAGGCTGGATGTCATGCAGAGTTACGAAGGTCAGCCCGACAGCCATCTCACCCTGTCGCTCGACGCCCTAGGCCTGCTCAAGGACAAGGGATTACTGATGCAATATATCCGCGAAGGGCGCATCGATCTGGAAGGCGATCCCCAACTCTGGCAGGACTTCTCGGCCTTGCTCAAGGATCCGCAGCTCGATATGGAGGCTCTCCTGGCCGGCTATACCGGCGATGTGGTGGCCCACTTGCTGTGTCGCCACGGACGGGAGCTGTCTACCGGGGTGCGCAACCGGTTGGCGGCGGCGCGCCGGCATCTCGGTGACTATGTGCTAGAAGAAGCTAGGCTGGCGGTGGGCCCTCTGGAGCTGGCCGACTTTTGTGATCAGGTGGCTGAGCTGGATAAACAACTGTTACGTCTGCAGGGCCGCCTGGCGGCACTGACAGATAAGGTAGATCATTAATGAGAAAGCTGCGGGAGCTGCTGCGGCTCTACAAGATCGGCAAAACCATCTTCACTTACGGCCTGGATGAACTGATACCGGCCCGTTTACAAGTGTGGCCTGCCCGCTGGGCCCGTAAAGGTATCTTCTGGCTGAAAAATCAGCATCCCGAGCTATCCCGTGGGAAACGTATCCGGCTGGCGCTGGAGTCGCTGGGCCCGGTGTTTATCAAGTTTGGCCAGATGCTGTCGACCCGCCGGGATCTGTTGCCGCCGGATATTGCCGAAGAGCTGGCCCTGTTGCAGGACAGGGTACCTTCGTTTGATGGGCGCCTGGCTCGCAAGCAGATAGAAACCAGCCTGCATGCCAAGATAGAGACGCTGTTCGATCAGTTTGACGAAGTGCCGCTGGCGTCCGCCTCCATTGCCCAGGTGCATACCGCCCGCCTCAAGACTGGCCAGGAAATCGTCATCAAGGTGATCCGCCCGGATATCGAGCGGGTGATCACGGCGGATGTCAGCCTGATGCATTCCATGGCCAGCCTGATTGCCCGGCTGGTGCCCGAGCGCAGCAGCCGGTTGCGGCCGGTGGAAGTGGTCGAGGAGTACCGCAAGACCCTGTTCGATGAGCTGAATCTGTTGCGGGAAGCGGCCAATGCCATTCAGCTCAGACGGAACTTCGAAGGGTCACGCACCCTCTATGTACCGGAGATCTATCCCAGCTACTGTCATGAAAATGTCCTGGTAATGGAGCGAATATATGGTATCCCGGTGTCGGATATCGAGGCGCTGGAGGCCAACGGCACGGACATGAAGCTGCTGGCGGAGCGGGGGGTTGAGGTGTTCTTCACCCAGGTGTTTCGCGACAGTTTTTTCCATGCGGATATGCACCCGGGCAACATCTTTGTTTCCTATGAGCATCCCCAGGATCCCCAGTGGATTGGTATCGACTGCGGTATCGTCGGCACCCTGAATCGGGATGATAAACGTTATCTGGCGGAAAACTTCCTGGCCTTCTTCAACCGGGACTATCGCAAGGTGGCCGAGCTGCATGTGGAGTCGGGCTGGGTACCGGCGGATACCAAGGTGGAGGAATTCGAGTCGGCGATCCGCACCGTGCTGGAGCCGATCTTTGAGAAGCCATTGTCGGAAATCTCCTTCGGCCATGTATTGCTCAATCTGTTCAATACCGCCCGGCGCTTCAATATGGCGGTGCAGCCGCAACTGGTGTTGCTGCAGAAGACGCTGCTCTATGTGGAGGGGGTCGGCCGGCAGTTGTATCCCCAGCTGGATCTGTGGAAAACCGCCAAGCCGTTTCTGGAAGATTGGATGCAGCAACAGGTGGGTTATAAGGCGGTGATCAATGCGGTGCGGGAGAATGCCCCCTTCTGGGCGGAGAAGCTGCCGGATCTGCCGGAGCTGGTCTATGACTCCCTGCGTCAGGCGAAGCTACATAATCGCCAGTTACAGAGGCTGTACGAGCAGTATTCCCGGCATCACAAGAGCCAGGGACAGGGCAACTTCTTGCTGGTGATGGGCGCGAGCCTGCTGCTGGGCAGCGTGTTGCTGCTGGGAATGGAGGAAACCTCCTGGGCGGTGACTGGTTTGGGGATCACTTTGGTAGTATGGTTGCTGGGATGGAGCCGGGTCAGCGCACGCTAGCTTTATCTGGCTCGGGGCCGGTTGTCGGCAGTTGAGTTAATGTATCTTTATCGTTCATTTTCTATATAGGATGAAGTTGTTATGGGTGGAATCAGTATTTGGCAATTGCTTATCGTCGTCCTGATCGTGGTACTGCTGTTCGGTACCAAGAAGCTGAGGGGAATGGGAGCCGATCTGGGTTCGGCGGTAAAGGGCTTCAAGAAGGCGATGTCCGATGAGGACCAGGGCAAGAAAGATGCGGATTTTGACCAGCAAAAATTAGCCGATAAAAAAGAGCAGGGCGAGTCGCTGAATCAGAAAGAGCAGGATAAAGCCAAAGATAAAGACCAGGTGTAATCATGTTCGATATCGGTTTTTGGGAGCTGATCGTGATTGCCGTGATCGGGTTGCTGGTGCTTGGGCCCGAGCGCCTGCCCGTTGCCATCAGAACGGTTTCTCGTTTGTTTAAAACGGTGCGCGATACCGCCAACGCAGTTAAAACCGAACTTGCCCAGGAACTAAAGATGGAAGAGCTGCATCGGGATCTGAAAAAAGCCGAGCAGTTGGGGATGAAAGATCTCAGCCCCGAGCTTCAGGAGTCCATCGATAAACTCAAAGACGCTGCCGAGTCGGTCAATCGTCCATACGAAAAATCCGCCGGTGGCGAACAAAAAATCAGCCCGTCCGCAACAGCACCGATCGAGCCTCAGGATAAGTCCTAAATGAGTCAAGCACAGCAACCCCTGATCAGCCATCTCGTCGAGCTGAGAAGTCGCCTATTACGTGCATTTGCCGCCATCCTGGCGGTGTTTCTGACCTTGGTGTATTTCGCCAACAACATCTATACCATATTGGCCGAGCCCCTGCTGAGTCAGTTGCCGGAGGGGGCCAGCATGATCGCCACCGGGGTGGCGACTCCTTTCCTTACCCCGCTCAAGCTGACGCTGATCGTTTCATTTTTCTTTGCTATTCCCTATGTCTTGTATCAGGTGTGGGCCTTTATTGCCCCGGGCCTGTATAAGCATGAGAAACGGCTGATCGCCCCCCTGGTATTTTCCAGTGCCCTGTTGTTTTATGCGGGGGCCGCGTTCGCGTATTTCGTGGTGTTTCCGCTGGCCTTCGGCTTTTTCACCAAGATGGCGCCGGAAGGGGTCACCATCGCCACCGATATCGCCAGCTACCTGGATTTTGTGCTGGGGCTGTTCGTGGCCTTTGGCATCGCCTTTGAAATCCCCATCGCCACCATACTGCTGTGCTGGACCGGGGTGACTAGCCCTAAGGATCTATCCGCCAAACGCCCCTATGTCATCGTGGTGGTGTTTATCGTCGGTATGCTGCTGACACCACCGGATGTGATTTCCCAGACCCTGCTGGCGATTCCCATGTGGCTGCTGTTTGAAGTGGGGGTGTTTTTTGCCCGCTTTTATGTGCGCAAGGACGGTGCCGAAGAACAGCAGGACCAGGAGCCATGATCGATATCGGCGTCAACCTGACCAGCAGCCAGTTCGATAAGGACAGGGATGCGGTATTGGACCGTGCCAGGAACGCCGGGCTGGAAGCCCTGGTGCTGACCGGCACCAATCTGACCGAGAGCCGGGCGGTGGCCGAGCTGGCGGCCGGCCAGGCGGGTTTCTGCTATGCCACCGCCGGTATCCATCCCCATGATGCCAAACTGTTTGACGAGCACAGCCTGGCGGAGCTGACCGCCCTGGCCAGGCTGCCCCAGGTGGTGGCCATCGGTGAGTGCGGCCTGGACTACAACCGGGACTTTTCCCCGAGGCAGCAGCAGGACGCGGTGTTTGAGGCCCAGCTGGCCCTGGCCGCCGAGCTCGATATGCCGGTGTTTATGCATTGCCGCGATGCCCACTCCCGCTTCCTCGAGATCCTGTCTCCCTGGCGCGGCAAGTTGCCGGCCGCCGTACTGCACTGCTTTACCGGTAGCCAGGCCGAGCTGGATGACTGCCTGGCGTTGGATCTGCACATCGGCATTACCGGTTGGGTTTGCGATGAGCGCCGCGGCCAGGACTTGCAGCGGCTGGTCGGCCGGATCCCCGCCGACCGCCTGATGATCGAAACCGACAGCCCGTACCTGATCCCCCGTGATCTCTCACCCAAGCCGTCCTCGCGGCGTAATGAGCCGGCCTATCTGGGCCATATCGCCCGGCGGGTGGCCGCTTGCCGTGGTGAGCAAGCCGATGCCCTGATCGCCGCGATGACCGCGACCAGCCGCGCCTTTTTTGGACTTTAGGAGGAATAATGACCCAGCAAGTATTTGGTGGTTTTCCCGGACGTCGTCTGCGCCGTCTGCGCAGGCATGACTTTAGTCGTCGCCTTGTTCGGGAGAACAAGCTGACCGTCGACGATCTGATCTATCCGGTGTTCGTGCTGCCGGGCAACCAGCGTCGCGAGGCGGTACCGTCCATGCCGGGGGTCGAGCGGCTGTCGATCGATCTGTTGCTGGAAGAAGCCGCCCAGCTGGTCAAGCTGGGGGTACCGCTGATTGCCCTGTTCCCGGTGGTCTCGCCCGAGCAGAAGTCCCTGCTGGCGGAAGAAGCCTATAATCCGGACGGCCTGGCTCAGGAGGCGGTGCGTGCCCTGAAAGAAAGCTTCCCCGAACTGGGAGTGATGACAGATGTGGCACTGGATCCCTTTACCACTCACGGCCAGGACGGCATCATCGATGAACAGGGCTATGTGCTGAACGACATCACCACAGCAGTGCTGGTCAAGCAGGCCATCAGCCATGCGCAGGCGGGTGCCGACATAGTGGCGCCGTCGGATATGATGGATGGCCGTATCGGCGCCATTCGCCAGGCGCTGGAAGAGGCGGGCTATATCAATACCCAGATCATGGCGTATTCCGCCAAGTATGCCTCCAACTATTACGGCCCGTTCCGGGATGCGGTCGGCTCCGCCGGAAACCTGAAAGGCGGCAACAAGGCGACCTATCAGATGGACCCGGCCAACGGCGACGAGGCCCTGCAGGAGGTGGCGCTGGATATCCAGGAAGGGGCCGACAGCGTCATGGTCAAGCCGGGCATGCCCTATCTGGATGTGGTGCGCCGGGTCAAGGAGCAGTTCGGGGTACCAACCTTCGCCTATCAGGTGAGTGGTGAATACGCCATGCATATGGCGGCCATTCAGAATGGCTGGCTGAAAGAGCGGGAAACAGTGATGGAGTCGCTGTTGTGCTTCAAGCGCGCCGGGGCCGACGGCATCCTTACCTATTTTGCCAAGCAGGTCGCCATTTGGCTGAACGAAGACCAGAAGTAAAAACAAGGCGCGCGGCGCCTTGTTTTATTGTTGTTCCCGGATAATCAGCGGCCAGCCCAGTTCGGTCTGGCGACGGGCTTCCTGAGCCAGCTCGCTGGCCCGCAGGTGGTGATGCCGACTCCAGCTGGCGGGCAGCGTGAGGGTCAGCGTCTTGCCTTCGGCGATGAGCTGAAATGTGGGCACTGTGCCGCGGGTGCGGCGCAGGCAGAGGATAATCGCCAGCCGCAGCAGGCGGGCCAGCTGCATCGCCTGTTCAAAGCCCAGGGCGTTCTGTTGCCGCAGCGGCTCCAGTTTGAACTCATCCCGCTGGTTGAGCAGTAGGGCCGCCAGCAGCTGCTTTTGGGCATGGGTAAAACCGGGCAGGTCTATGTGGCTGATAATATAGGCGGCATGGGCCGGCGCTTGTTTATACTCGATGCACAAGCCCAGCTCGTAGAGCATGGCTGCCCAACGGAGTATGGGATTGGCGACCACCGCATTCAGTGCCAGCGATTGCTCGACCTGGCTCAGCGCCCGCAGCGCCGTGTCTCTGACCCTTTCCGCCTGCTCCCGATCCAGTTGGTAACGGGCGATCAGGCTGTCGGCGGTGCGTTCCTGGGCATCGCACTCCTGGCGTTTGCCTAACATGCCATAGATCAGGCCTTCCCGCAGGGCGCCGCCGGCCAGCACCATGGAGTCGATGGCCAGGGTATCAAACAGGGCGATGAGAATGGCCAGCCCGGGGGGGAATACCGGGACGCGCTCGGGCTGTAAACCGGGCAACCGGAGCCGTTCCAGGCTGCCGCAGGCGATGGCCTGTTGTTTCAGGCGCTGCAGCTTGCCCAGGGTAATACGCTCATTCTCCCCCTGGCCGATCATGATTTCCTGAATAGCCTGCACGGTGCCGGAGGCTCCGATACAGCTCTGCCAGCCCAGCTTGAGGTAGGCGGCGGCGACCGGAGCCAGTTCCCGCTGGGCGGCGCTGATCGACTGGCTAAAGTTGTGCTCGTTGAGCTTGCCATCGGCAAAATGCCGATTCAACCAGGTGACACAACCCATATGCAGGCTGTTCAGCAGCTGAGGGCAGGCACCCTGGCCGATAATCAGCTCGGTGCTGGCGCCGCCGATGTCGATCACCAGTCGCTTGCCCAGGCCGGACGAGGTCCAGGCGACACCTTCATAGATGGTGCCGGCTTCTTCTTCGCCGGAAATAATCTGGATGGGATGACCCAGTATGGCCTGCGCCCGTGCGAGAAAGACATCGATATTGGTGGCCAGGCGCAGGGTGGCGGTACCGACGATACGGATATTAGCCGTCGGCACGTCCTGTAGCTGCTCTGCGAACAGTTGCAGGCAGTCCCAGCCCCGTTCCATGGCCGCCTGGTCCAGGCAGCCATCCGAGTTCAGGCCGGCGGCCAGACGCACCTTGCGTTTGACCTTGGCCAGGGTACGGCAGGCCCCCGCCACCTCCTGCACCACCAGCATGTGAAAGCTGTTCGAGCCCAGATCGATGGCCGCATACAGGGCGGGGGTATGCACCTTGGTTAACCTCGGTTTTGCGGACGACGGCGACGGTTGCTGTTGCCGCGACGGGGCGCGCCAGCTTGGCCCTGCCGCTCGCGGGAGCCGCGGTTCATCGTCGCCCTGTGGTGATGAATGCGCTTGGGCGGGGTGACATCATCCAGCAGCGCCTTGCTGTCATACTTACTGACCGGGATTTCGTGTTCAATGTAGGCTTCGACGGCCGGCAGGTTGAACACATATTCCTCGCAGGCGAAGCTGATGGAATGACCGCTGGCACCGGCACGACCGGTCCGGCCGATACGGTGTACATAATCTTCCGCGTCGTCGGGCAGGTCATAGTTAAAGACATGGGTGACGTCGGGGATATGCAGGCCGCGAGCCGCGACATCTGTGGCTACCAGTATATCCAATGCTCCCTGGGTGAAGTCTTCCAGGATCTTCAGCCGTTTCTTTTGGGGAACATCGCCGGTCAACAGGCCGACCCTGTGCTTGTCGTGGTGCAGCCAGGCGTAGACTTCTTCACAACTGTGCTTGGTGTTGGCGAAGACGATGGCCTTATCGGGCCATTCTTCTTCCATCAAGGTCAGCAACAGCAGCATCTTGTCTTCTTGCGACGGATAGAACAGTTCTTCCTGGATGCGGATGCCGGTCTTGCGCTCCGGCTCTATCTGTACATGCTCCGGGCTGTTCATATGCTCGTAGGCCAGCTCTTGTACCCGCAACGACAGGGTGGCGGAAAACAGCATATTCTGGCGGTGTTCGGCACTCGGCATGCGGCGGAACAGGAAGCGGATGTCCTTGATAAAGCCCAGATCGAACATGCGATCCGCTTCATCCAGCACCACCACCTGAATCGAGTCCAGGCTGAATACCTTCTGTTTGAAGAAATCGATGATGCGGCCCGTGGTGCCGATCAAGATATCCACCCCGGCTTCCAGTACCTGTACCTGCTTTTCGTAGCCTTCGCCACCGTAGGCCAGGCCCAGTTTCAGGCCCGTGCTGGCGCTGAGGGTGTCGGCATCATTATAGATCTGCACCGCCAGCTCCCGGGTCGGCGCCATGATGATGGCCCTGGGCTGATTGCTCTGGCGTTGTTCGGGTGCAGGTGTAAGCAACAGGTGGTTAAAGGTGGCGGCGAGGAAGGCGATGGTTTTACCGGTCCCGGTTTGGGCCTGTCCGGCAATGTCCTTGCCCGCGAGTAGATGAGGGAGCGCAAGCGCCTGGATAGGCGTGCAGTGATGAAATCCTTTTGCCTCCAGTCCGGCCTGAACGCGCGGGTCCAAGTCAAGCTGGGCAAATTTTACGTCGGTTAGGTGTGTTTTGCTCATAGCGGTCAGAATATCAGGTTAGGCTTGCAATAATAAACAGGATCATTTGAAATAGGGCAACTAAATTGCCCTGGTGTTTTGTGTCCGGGGTCAAACTACTGACTGGAGTTGGAGATGAGTGACAAAATTGTTCAGCTGACCGATGCCAGCTTCGACGCTGATGTAGTCAAAGCAGATGGTCCGGTTTTGGTGGATTTCTGGGCTGAATGGTGTGGTCCTTGCAAAATGATCGCCCCTATCCTGGACGAAGTTGCCAATGAGTACCAAGGCAAGGTCACCGTGGCCAAGCTGAATATCGACCTGAACGCAGACACTCCGCCCAAATTCGGTATCCGTGGCATCCCCACCCTGTTGCTGTTCAAAAACGGCGAAGTGGCGGCCACCAAGGTTGGCGCTCTGTCCAAGACCCAGCTGAAAGAGTTTCTGGACGCGAATCTGTAATACAAGCAAGGGGTGCGCAAAGCACCCCTTGTGCTTATTTTTGCTAGACGCTCCTCTCTTTTGGTGCTAGCTTATTGGTCGTTTGCTAGCCTGTTTGTGCCTTAGGGCTCTCCTAATTCAAGAATCTATTTCAAGAATCAATCCAGCAGATTTTTCTGTCCGTTTAACATCCTGGTTGATAGAAACTCACCACTATGAATCTTACTGAACTCAAGAATACCCCCGTATCTGAGCTGATAAAGCTTGGGGAGAACATGGGCCTGGAAAACCTTGCCCGTCTGCGTAAGCAAGACATCATCTTTGCTATCCTCAAAGCCCATGCCAAAAGTGGTGAAGATATCTTCGGCGATGGCGTGCTGGAAATTCTGCAGGACGGCTTCGGCTTTTTGCGCAGCGGCGACTCTTCTTATCTGGCCGGTCCCGACGATATCTATGTTTCTCCCAGCCAGATCCGCCGTTTCAACCTGCGTACCGGCGATACCATTTCCGGCAAGATCCGACCGCCGAAAGAAGGCGAGCGTTACTTTGCCCTGCTGAAAATCAGCGAGGTGAATTACGACCGGCCGGAAAACTCCCGTAACAAGATACTGTTCGAAAACCTGACGCCGTTGCACGCCAACGAGCGGATGAAGATGGAACGGGGCAATGGCTCTACCGAAGATATTACCGCTCGGGTGCTGGATCTGGCCTCGCCCATCGGCAAGGGCCAGCGTGGCCTGATCGTGGCGCCGCCCAAGGCCGGTAAGACCATGCTGTTGCAGAACATCGCCCAGAGCATCACCTACAACCACCCCGAGTGCGTGCTGATCGTGCTGTTGATCGACGAGCGTCCCGAAGAAGTGACCGAGATGCAACGCATGGTTAAAGGCGAAGTTATCGCCTCCACCTTCGACGAACCGGCCGCCCGTCACGTACAGGTCGCCGATATGGTGATCGAAAAGGCCAAGCGCCTGGTCGAACACAAGAAAGATGTGGTGATCCTGCTCGACTCCATCACCCGTCTCGCCCGCGCCTACAACACGGTAGTGCCGTCTTCCGGCAAGGTGCTGACCGGTGGTGTGGATGCCAATGCCCTGCACAGGCCCAAGCGCTTCTTCGGCGCGGCCCGTAATGTAGAGGAGGGCGGCAGCCTGAGCATTATCGCCACCGCCCTGGTGGAAACCGGCTCCAAGATGGATGACGTCATCTACGAGGAGTTCAAGGGCACCGGCAACATGGAACTGCACCTGTCGCGCAAGATTGCCGAGAAGCGGGTATATCCGGCCATCGATATCCCCCGTTCCGGCACCCGCCGGGAAGAGCTGCTTACCACCCCGGACGAGCTGCAGAAAATGTGGATACTGCGCAAGATAGTGCATCCCATGGGTGAGATCGACGGCATCGAGTTCCTGATCGACAAGCTGGCGATGAGCAAGACCAATGACGAGTTTTTCGACGCCATGAAGCGGCAGCAGAAGTAATCGTCAGTAATTGAAAAAAACCGCGGCTCGTCCGCGGTTTTTTGTTGGCGATACAAGCCTTCCCGAACCGGGTATAATCCCCACGCCACTCGATACACTCGGAATAACCCATGAAATATAAGGATTTACGAGATTTTATCGCGCAACTGGAAGCCCAGGGCGAGTTAAAGCGCATCCGCCATGAGATAGATCCCTATCTGGAAATGACCGAGATTTGCGATCGGACCCTTAAGGCCGGCGGCCCGGCGCTGCTGTTTGAAAACCCCAAGGGCTTCGACATGCCGGTACTGGGCAACCTGTTCGGCACCCCCAGGCGAGTGGCCATGGGCATGGGTCAGCAGGATGTCGAGGCATTACGTGAAGTGGGCCGCTGGCTGTCGTATCTGAAAGAGCCGGAGCCACCCAAGGGCCTGAAAGAGCTGATGGAAAAACTGCCCATCTTCAAGCAGGTGCTCAACATGCCGGTCAAACGGCTGAAGAAGGCCCCCTGTCAGGAAGTGGTCCTGGAGGGCGAGCAGGTCGACCTGACCCGGATCCCGATCCAGCATTGCTGGCCCGGCGACGCGGCGCCGTTGATCACCTGGGGTTTGACCATCACCCGCGGGCCCTACAAGAAGCGCCAGAACCTGGGCATCTATCGTCAGCAGCTGCTGGGCAGGAACAAGGTCATCATGCGCTGGCTCAGCCACAGGGGTGGGGCACTCGATCTGCGCGAGTGGCAGGAGGCCAACCCCGGCGAACCCTTCCCGGTGACGGTGGCCCTGGGCGCCGACCCGGCCACCATTCTGGGGGCGGTGACGCCGGTGCCCGACAGCCTGTCGGAGTACGCCTTCGCCGGCTTGCTCAGGGGCAGCCGCACCGAGGTGGTCAAGTGTATCGGCAACGAGTTGGAAGTACCGGCCAGTGCCGAAATCGTACTCGAAGGCCATATCTATCCCGATGAGCTGGCGCCGGAAGGGCCCTATGGCGATCATACCGGTTACTACAACGAGATAGACGAATTCCCGGTATTTACCGTCGAGCGCATTACCCGCCGCCATGACGCCATCTATCATTCCACCTATACCGGCCGTCCGCCCGACGAGCCGGCGGTGCTGGGCGTGGCCTTAAACGAAGTGTTCGTGCCGATATTGCAGAAGCAGTTTCCCGAGATCGTGGACTTCTATCTGCCGCCCGAGGGTTGTTCCTACCGCATGGCGGTGGTGACCATGAAAAAACGCTACCCGGGCCATGCCAAACGTGTCATGCTGGGCGTTTGGTCGTTTTTACGGCAGTTTATGTATACCAAGTTCGTCATCGTGTGCGACGACGATATCAATGCCAGAGACTGGAAAGACGTGATCTGGGCCATTACGACCCGAATGGACCCGGCACGGGATACCACATTGATCGAAAACACACCCATAGACTATCTGGATTTTGCCTCGCCGGTTTCCGGCCTGGGTTCCAAGATGGGTCTGGATGCCACCAATAAATGGCCCGGAGAAACCGACCGGGAGTGGGGGCAGCCGATCACGATGACGGATGCGGTCAAACAAAGGGTCGATGCGCTCTGGGATAAGTTGGATATCCTGGGCGACGGTGCTGAACAGAGTCAGATCAAAGGATAGTCATGCAGAAAGTTAATTGTAGTCTGGAAGCCCTGGAAGAAATGGCGGATTCCATCTGGTATGTGCGTTTGAAGCCGTCCCAGCCGGTGGACTTCAACCCTGGCCAGTATCTGCTGGTGGTGATGGCCGACGATGACAAGCGGCCGTTTTCGATTGCCAATATGCCCAACGGCGACGGCACCATAGAGATGCACATCGGCGCCACCCCGGATAACGGCTATGCCATGCAGGTGCTCAATCGTATCCAGGAACTGGGCCATATCGATCTACAGCTGCCCGCAGGCAAGGCTTATTTGCGCGCCAGATCCCGCCATCCGGTGATCCTGATGGCCGGCGGTACCGGCTATGCTTACACCCGCTCCATACTGCAGCAGATGCTGGCCGACGGCCTGCACCGACCGGTGTTTATATATTGGGGTGTACGTTTTGCAGAACAGCTGTATGCGGATCAGGAACTCAAAAACTGGGTAGCTGAGCATAAAGAATTGACCTATGTACCCGTGGTGCAGAATTCCGATGAGCTTTGGCAGGGGCGGACCGGCCTGGTCCACGAAGCCATCATGGCGGATTTCCCCAGCCTGACCGGCTACGACATCTATGTGGCGGGCCGCTTCGAAATGGCCGGGGTGGCGAGGGAAGCCTTTAAGGAGAAAGGGGTCGAAGCCGATCACCTGTTCGGTGACGCCTACGAGTTTATTTAAAGCCGGCCCGGAATAGGGAATGCATATTCCCTATTCCTGCTCTCCCGCCTGGTCGGCCAGCCGGCTCAGATCCAGGGCACGAATGGCATCCATGGCCAGTTCGAAGCGCCCCTGCTGGCATAACCCCAGCAGGCCAGCCTCTTCATAGGCGGTCAGGGCCGCCTGCAGGCAGGCCCGGCGGACCTGCTCGGCGAACTCAGAGCTGCTCATCCTGGCTATCGGTCAACCTGCGTTCCAGCAGCGCCAACTTGGCTTCCATCTCGTTCAGTTTTTCGCGGGTGCGCAGCAGCACCTTGGTCTGTACGTCAAACTCTTCCCGGGTGACCATATCCAGCTTGCCCAGCTGTGCCTGCAGCACGGTACGGATGCGTTTCTCTGCTTCTTCGCCCATATTCTTCAGCCCGCTGGGCAGGTTGCTTTGGATCTGTTTGGCGATCTCTTCCAGTTTCTTCGGATCTAGCATGGTTGTCTCCTTGGCTATTGGTCGCATTTTACCCCTATTTGTCGACTACGGGCAGGTCAGACTTTCCATTTTGTCACGAAACCAGTAGCTTTAGGTGACTAAGCTTCAAATGAGAAAAGAATGTTCCATCTGCTCGCCCGTTTGCTTCGTCGCCTTACCAGCCGTCTCAGCTGGCAGAACCTGTTGCTGCTATTGCTGTTGCAGGTCGGTGGCAGCTGGCTGCTGCTCCACCTGGCGGGAGAGCGGGAGCTGGCGTCGCCGTCGGTTTTTTTCTATTACAACGCCGTGGTGATCAGCACCGTAGGGTTCGGCGACTACTCCCCGGTAACCCAGGCGGGGCGCTGGGCGGTGGCGCTGTTTCAGATCCCCTTCGGATTGCTGGTGTTCGGCAGTTTTATCGGTAAGTTGACCCAGACCCTGGTGACTTGGGTAAGGAGAGGTATGTCAGGCAAGGCAGACTATTCACATTTTTCCGGCCATACCCTGTTGTTCGGCTGGAACGGCGTGCAGACCGAGCGGATAATCGATCTGCTGCTGGCCGACAGCACCAGCCGGGGACAGCAAATCCTGCTCTGTGTTACCCAGGAGATGGAACATCCCTTTCCCGAGAGGCCCGAGGTCAGGTTCGCCCGCCTGCATTCCTTCACCCATCCCGACGAGCTGGTCCGGGTGGGATTGGCCAAGGCCTCTCGTATCCTGATCGACGGGGAAGACGACGACCAGACCCTGACCACCTCCCTGGCGCTATCCGCCAAGGCGGCCCCGGATGCGCATCTGTGCGCCTGGTTTACCGAGTCCAGCAAGGCGGAGTTGCTGCGGCTGCATTGCCCCAATGTGGAGGTGTCCAGTTCCAAGGAGGCGGAAATCCTGGTGCGTTCGCTGCAGGATCCGGGGGCCAGCCTGATCCAGGAGCAGATCTTCTCCACCCTGCTGGGACCGACCCTGTATCGGATCCAGGTGCCACAGCACGTAGGCTCGCTGGCTTATGGCCTCCTGCTTAGTCGCTTCAAGCAGGAGCATAATGCCACCCTGCTGGGTACCTCCAGTCAGGCCAGAGGGCAGGATATCGAGCTCAATCCCGCTGCGGATACCCGGGTCCGGGGCGGCAGTTTCCTCTACTATATCTGCTCAGAACGGCTGCAGGGTGCGCAGGTCAGCTGGGAGTAGTTCCAGTGGCTTCGAAGGCAAGGGAAGGGATGAAGGTAGCTACTAAGCCGACCATACACGGATGTACTTGTAGTGGTCAACTAATCCCGGACAGTTTAATTTGTGAAATTAGCCAGCTTTTGAACTGCTTTACCTCGGAGGTGTCCTTGAGTTCCTCCCTCACGATGAGGTAGTGCTTACGATCCTTGAGGACATAACTGTCTGATATGGGACGTATTAGGCGGTTTTGCTCAAGGTCATGACTCACTAGGTGCGCCCACCCTAAAGCAACTCCCATATGCTTCCGGGCTGCATCCATAACCAGCGGGAAGTGGTTAAAGCTCATAACAGTGTTATGTGCTCGGTTTTCTATACCATTCGCTTGAAACCAACGCTCCCAGTTAATAGGTGTCCACCTTTTATATTTCCAATGGTTCCGGTTCAGCTCCAACAAAGGGACCTGAAATAGGCCGTCGATGCTTTTCAGTTCGGGGTGCTGAGCTAGAAACTCAGGTGTACAAACTGGAAAAGTTTCTTCCTCAAACAATGGGGTCGCATCAAAGCCTGGCGTTTCTTCATGACCCAAGGTTATAGCAATATCAAAAGCATCGTGAAGTTTCGGGCTGGCCTCGCAGGTCATCAAGTGCAGCTGAATGTCAGGATAGCAGTCCCGTAAGTTCTGCATCCGTGGCATCAGCCATAGAGTCGAAAAAGTGATGGTGCTGGCAATTGTGAGATAACCACGCTTCTGTTTTACAAACACCTCATGGGAGGCGGCACCAATGCAGTCCAGTGCCTGGGAGGTAGCCTGAAACAGGATCCTACCCTCTGAAGTGAGCTCCACTTTTCGAGTTTTCCGAATAAACAGTGGAGTGCCGTAATACTCCTCCAATACCTGAATCTGGCGGCTTACAGCGGACTGGGTCACGAAGATCTCCTCCGCTGCCAGTTTGAAACTGGAGTGCCGCGCTGCGGCTTCGAATACCCGCAATGCATTCAGAGGTGGAAGTGTTTTTTTGTTGCTATGCATCGCAAAATCTCAAGTGTTACTTTCGAATTGATCGTTTGTCCACATTTGTAAAAATTTGGATACTCCCCACCTCAAGACAATAACATTAGGCTTACGGAGCCAGCAACAGAATGGTCAATATCCAACAAGTCAGGCTTCTGCCCGCCGATGACAATCGATGCGCTTGGTATGAGAGTTTACCTAAACGCATACCTGTAAAGCCGCTGAGAGGTATCGAGCAGTTTGATATCGCGGTGGTAGGGGCTGGCTATACCGGGCTGGCGGCAGCCCGCCGTCTAGGGGAGCTTCTTCCACATAAGCGAATTGCTCTGCTAGAGGCGCAAGAGGTCGGCATTGGTGCCGCCGGCCGCAGTTCCGGTTTTGCTATCGATCTGGCCCATGATATGCGCTCCAAAAGTTTTGTCGATGGCTTGGAGGAAACTAGCCGACAAACTCGCTTTAACCGAGCCGGTCTGGCTTATTTGAAAGAAGGCGTTCTCAACTCAGATTACGACAGTAGAAATTGGGAAGAGCTCGGTAAGATCCACGCCGCAGCGACCTTGGCCGGAGAAGCGAAGCTGCAAGGCTTCTCTAAGGTGCTGGATAGCCTGAAGGAACCCTATCACTGGTTGTCCGCTGATGAGATATGTTCAATTACCGGCTCTGATTACTACCGAAGAGGCATACATACACCTGGGGCGGTCCTGGTACAGCCGGCAGCAATGGTCCAGCATCTCGCAGACAGTCTCCCGGCCAATGTCACTCTGTATGAAAACAGCCCGGTGAAAGAGGTGCAGTACAATCAGCCGATCTGCCTGCGCAGTGACAGTGGTGAGGTAAAGACAAATCAGTTGATATTGGCCAACAACGGGTATGCCCAGTACCTGGGTTTCTATCAGCACCATCTTATCCCCTTTATGACTTACGGCAGCATGACTCGGGTACTCAATAACGAAGAGCTAAAGCGGCTGGGTGGAGATAACAGCTGGGGGATCATACCGGCTGATGCCTTTGGCTCTTCGCTACGAAAAACTCTCGATAACCGGTTGCTGGTGCGTCACACCTACAGCTATGCCGACCAATTCCGCGCCAGCCCTAGAATGCTGAAACGGATGCATGATGAGCATCGCCAGTCCTTCGAACGCCGCTTCCCTATGCTCGCCAATGTCGACTTTGAATACACCTGGGGTGGTGCACTCTGCCTGTCACGTAATGGTGCACCAGTGTTTGGCCAGCTGCGGGAGAATATCTACGGTGCTTTCTGCATGAATGGCGTCGGAATTACCAAAGGGACCATCATGGGCAAGCTGATCGCTGAACACCTAGCTGGTCAGCGCTCCGAACTGGGAGACCTGTTGCTGAGCTATCCAAGACCGAATCTTGTTCCGCCTGGCCTCATCCTGAAGCTAGGTGTCACCATAGACCTTGCTAGACGATCTATTGGCGTCGGCCTGGAAAAATAAGAGGAGTAAACAATGGCTGATTTAAGTGGAATCTATATCGCGACCTGCACTCCCTTTGCAGCAGATGAAAGTTTTGACGATGGCGCATTTAAGGCGCATTTGGACAGCCTAATTGAAGCCGGTGCAGACGGCATCGTGTTTTGCGGTGGCACCGGGGAATTTGCTTTCCTGAGCAACGAAGAACGTCGCCATATTATCGAGGTGGGAACTCGTCATGTGCAGGGCCGTGCCGGAATAATCGTGAACACCTCCGCCATTCGAGAAAGTGATGGTATTAACTGGGCGCGGCATGCCCAGGACTTGGGGGCTGATGCGGTAATGGTGTTGCCCCCTTACTTCGAAGGGCCCGGTGAGAGTGGTGTCATGCGTTTCTATGAAGCGATCAATAACGCCATCGATACCGAGATCATGCTTTACAACATTCCCGTCCACAGTGGCTTCGATATTGATGCGCAGCTCTATCGTCGCTTGCTGGAGTTGGATAATGTCGGTTCTATCAAAGACAGCACTGGTGATCTGGTACGTCAGCTGGAGCTGCTGGAAGTGGGTGGAAAGGTGTTTAACGGTTGCGATCCGCTGGCCTTCTATGCCATGTCGGCCGGTGTCACCGGCTGCATATGGGGTGGAGCCAATGCAATGGCGGCTGAATGTTCCCGGTTGTGGCGGCTGGTTCAAGCAGGAGATCTGTATGAAGCCCGCGCCTTATGGAAGAAGATGGAACCGCTCAATCTCTACTTCTGGCTCAACGAATACAACCCTTCGGTAAAATGGGCAACCAATCTGCGCAGCACCTCGGTAGGTGAGTGCCGTATGCCTGTTTTGCCGCCTACCGAAGAGGCAGTTGACGAAATCCGTCAGCGTCTGGCACTGCTGGATTAAGTGAGCCGAACAGCTGGGCATTAGGCTGCAGGCCTGAATCTGTCCGGCTGATATAAAAGAAATGTAAAACAAGGAGATAGATATGGAAATCTTAAAGACAATGAAGCTCAGTATTCGGGCAATAGCTCTTATGGCTTGTGCTGGTGCGGCAGTATTTTCAACTCAGACAATGGCCAGTAATGACTCCTTCAAGCTTCGCCTGGCGACCGTTGAAGGCGATAAGTCATCGCCGATAGGCAAGTCGATGGAGCTGTGGGCCGATCTGATTAAGGAGAAGTCTGGTGGCCGTATCAAGACCAATATTTACTATCAGGGAGAGCTGGGGAGTCAGCAGGAGATGTTCGATCAGTTGGTGAAGGGTAACATCGATATGATGATTACTTGGCCACAGACTTCCTACGACCAACGCCTGGGTATCAATAACCTGCCTTACCTAGTGCTGGACTGGGAAAATGCCCTGAAAGCTTACGGTAAGGATGGCTGGCTCCGGAAGGCGATTGATCCAATCTACAACGAAGTCGGCCTGAAGTATTTCGGCCCTTATCCGGAAGGTTTTGGCGGCATAGCCACCAAGGACGTACAGGCCTCAACTGTTGATGAGGCCAGAGGTATCAAGATTCGCTCCCAAACATTCTTCCCTCTGCCGCAAACTGTCAATGCTCTAGGCTACCAGGCAATTCCGATCGACTGGAACGAAGTCTACACCTCGCTGCAGACGGGGGTCGTTGATGGTGATGGCAGCAACGTCATCTACTGGGACTATGAGTACTTCGGTGACTTGTTGACCCACTATACACACACCAAGCATAACTTCTCTGCTGCTGCTTTGATTATGAGCCAGGAGTCTTGGGAAGAGTTGGATGAAGAGGATCGCCGCATTATTGCAAGCGCTGCTGAAGTAGTGATCACCAAGCAATTCAAGGATGCACGAGCTGAGGAAGAAAAGTGGATCGCCAAAGCACAGGAAGGTGGCATGAAATATATCGATGTGCAGGGCACACAGCTGAATGATTTAGTTAGTCGAGTGCGTGAGGAGATCTGGCCCCAAGCAGAGAAAAGCTTCGGTCCTGAAGTCATGGAGACTATTCGCACCAACGCCCCTCTACCTCAGTAATCCCAAGCTTAACAGTGAGCGGTTACCCCGCCGCCCGCTGTTTTATAAAACTGTAACGGGAGAATCCTATGTCCAAACTACTTGCTTTGATAGCGACCATCGACGCTGTTTTGGTTTTCCTGATCAAGCCTGTTTTGGGGCTTATCAGTGCTGCTATCGCGTTCATGCTGGCGCTGGGTATCTTTACCCGTGCGGTGCTGGATGCGCCGCTGTTTGGCCTTGAAGAGCTGATTCTGGTGGTGGCCATGTGGATCTACATGTTGGGCGCAGTCCTTGCTTCCCGCGAACGTTCCCATCTGAGTGCCGATTTTGTTCAGGTTGTCTGCAGTAACCCGAAAATGATTCAGGTTATGCGTTTGCTATCGACTCTTATTTCGTTACTGATGGCTGTTATGTTTGTCACCTGGAGCTATGACCTGCTCCAATGGGGAATTAATAAGGGCCAGGCCACCCCTGTCTTTCAGCTGCCCTGGTATATCTCCCAGAGCAGTCTGTTTGTTGCAGCGCTACTGTTCTGCTTCTACCTAATACGGGATCTCTTGGCAGACTTAAACACCCTGCTGCATCCGGGAACGTTGCCACATCCCGTGATATCAGAAGACAACTGTTAGATATTCAGGAAATAATTATGGGCGCTTTATTCGCAATACTAGCGGTGGTTGCACTGATGATGATCGGTGTACCGGTTGTTTTCTCCTTCGCCGCAATGACCTTTATTCTATCTATTGTCTATGACGTTGATATATCGTCTCTAATGACCACTGGCTTCTGGTCGGTCAACTCTGTGGTCCTGCTAGCGTTGCCACTGTTTGTAATGACTGGTTACCTGATGCAGGCGGGGGGCATGGCGGCCCGCCTGGTGCATTTTGTTGAAGCGCTGGTGGGGCGTTCCCGCAGCGGTATGGGGTCTTCCATGGTAGTAGCTTGTGGCATCTTTGGTGCCATCTCCGGCACTGCCTCCGCGGCAGTTGCTTCCATTGGTACCATCATGATCGACCCCATGGAAAAGCACGGCTATAAGCGCGAGTACACCAGCGCGTTGCTGGGAATCTCCTCTCTGCTAGGCCTCCTTATTCCGCCAAGTATCACCATGATCCTCTATGCCGTCGTGACCCGCCAGTCGGTAACGGCCTGCTTCCTGGCCACCATCGGCCCCGGAATACTGTTGATTCTGGTGCTCTGCCTGATGAACTGGATCAAGATGCGTCTGCAGCCGGATCAATCCAACGAGGTAATGAGCTTCCGCAAGCGTGTGGTGGAGGTAAATGACAATATCTGGAAAGCCTTTCCGGCCCTGATGCTTCCAGTGATCATCCTTGGGGGCATTTATGGTGGCATCTTTACCCCGACAGAAGCAGCAGCGGTGGCAGTGGTCTATGCCATTCCCGTAGGGCTTTTTGTCTATCGCGAGCTGGATCTGAAAAAGACCATTCGTTGCCTGGTTGATGCAGCGACCACCACAGGCGTGATTATGGTGATTCTGGTTTTCTCTTTTGTGTCCAGCCGCATCTTCACTTTTGAGCGCGTACCTCAAGAACTGACCGAGCTGCTGATGGACATATTTCAGGACAAGCTACTGATCCTGCTGGTGGTAAATATCTTTCTCATACTGCTAGGCATGATTATGGATGACGTCAGCGTCGTGGCGATTATCAGTCCGTTACTACTGCCGGTGATGGAAAGCATCGGTGTTGATCCGATTCATTTCGCGGCGATTGTGGGCACCAGCGTGGTGATCGGCTGCAATAGCCCACCAATGGCTCCAATACTCTTTATGACTTGCCGTGTCGGCAAAGTGGGAATGTCGCAGGTTATGCGCCCTGCATTGGGTTTCATGGTCTTCGCTGCCTTGCCGGTGATGCTGGTTACTACCTATTGGTCGCCGCTGGCTCTCTACCTGCCGCGAGTGATGGGTTATCTCGACTAAAAAAAAAAGCAGGAATTTACTATGTCTGAAGCTATTACCCAACAGCAGTGCCAAAACATGCTGGCTAATCTGGAGTTACCAACCCGCGCCTTTATTAATGGCAAGTATGTGGATGCACTATCAGGTAAAACCTTTACCACTTTAAACCCGGCCACTGGAAAGCCACTTGCACAGATCGCCAGCTGTGCAGCGGAAGATATCGACAGTGCAGTGCAGGCAGGCCGAAGCGCTTTCGAAGCTGGTGTTTGGTCTAAGATGGCCCCGGCCGACCGTAAGAAAGTGATGTGCCGTTGGGCGGATCTCATTGAGGACAATTTGATGGAACTGGCCATCATCGAATCAATCGAGTCAGGAAAGCCGGTGGGTGAATGTTATGCCGTGGATCTGCCGGAGACCGTTAATGCCATCCGCTTTCACGCAGAAGCTGCGGACAAGCTGTTTGATCAGGTAACTCCGACCGGCAGAGATACGCTGAGCCTAGTGACTCGCGAGCCCGCCGGAGTGGTTGGCGTAGTACTACCTTGGAACTTCCCTGCACTAATGGCGGGCTGGAAGCTGGGGCCAGCATTGATCACCGGCAATAGCGTGATAGCCAAACCGGCCAAACTGACATCGATGAGTACCTTGTTTATGGCTGAGTTAGCCCACCAGGCGGGGCTGCCTGCAGGTGTTCTTAACGTTGTACCTGGTTCCGGTGCCAGTGCCGGTGGTGCTATTGGCCTACATCCGGATATCGACGTAGTAGCCTTTACCGGCTCGACAGAAGTTGGTCGTATGTTTCTGGAATATTCCGCTCGCAGCAATCTGAAAGAGGTGTTACTTGAGTGCGGCGGTAAAAACCCGCAGATTGTCATGCCGGATATAGCCGATCTGGATGCAGTCGCAGAGCAAATCGTCGCCTCTGCATTCTGGAATATGGGTGAAAACTGTTCCGCAGGTTCCCGGCTGCTCGTACACAGCTCAATCAAGGAGCGATTACTGGAGAAAATGTTGCAACGGCTGGATCAATGGAAGACCGGAAATCCGCTCGACCCGGAAAATCAGCTTGGTGCGCTGATCGATGAAGGCCATATGAATAAGGTATTGAGCTACATCGACAAAGCGAAGCAGGAAGGTTGTCGCTTGGTGGCCGGTGGTGGGCGGCTGTTTCCGGAGAGCGGAGGTTACTTCGTTGCGCCGACCATCTTCGATAACGTGACTAACGATCAGACTATTGCTCAGGAGGAAATCTTTGGCCCTGTCCTAGCAGTAATCACGTTCGACACCGAAGACGAAGCGGTGCAGATCGCCAATGATACCTGCTATGGGCTAGCTGCATCGCTCTATAGCAACGATCTGAATGTCGCGCATAGGGTATCAGCGGCAATCCGGGCTGGCACAGTATCGGTGAACTGCTTCTCAGAAGGAGATATGACTACTCCATTTGGTGGCTACAAACTGTCAGGCTTTGGTGGGCGGGACAAGTCCGTGTTTGCTCACGATCAGTACTGCCAGCTGAAAACCACCTGGATCCAGCTAAAGTAATCTCTAACCGCTTGCCAACTGTAGTGGCCAAGTAATATTGGCCACTACGCTCTACTACGACGGCTCCAGCGCCGTCTGCTGGAAGGCGCGGATCAGCGGGTCATCCAGCCGCTTCTTCAGCAGGCAGACCCCTACCTCGATAGACTTGAGCGCCGGGCTGGGTGACAGCACCCGCACCTTGTCCCCCATCGGGCTGTGATCGATCACCACCCGGGGCACCACGCCGATGCCGAAGCCCAGCGCCACCATGCCAATGATGGCCTCATTGCCGGCCACCTCCGCATAGATATTGGGGCTGATGCCCTTGGCCTTGAACCACTGGTTGGCGCGTTTTCGGGCCACGCCCTGCTCCGAGACGATGACCGGCAACCGCCGCCAGTCCAGCGGGCGCTGCTCCAGCTGCTCGCTGACCGGGCCCGGCGAAGTGGGGGCGATAAACACCATGGGCACCGTCTGCAGGTTGATGAAATGGACCTTGGCCGGCAGCGCATCGGGCCGGGCGGCGATGGCCAGCTCCGACTCGTCGTCCAGTATCTTGTCGATGGCCAGCGCAGGATCGCCGGTCTCCAGGCGGATCTCCAACCGGGGATAACGGCTGCGGAAACGCTCCAGTATGCCCGGCAGCAGGAAGTAGCTGGCGGTGACCGAGCAGAACACCCGCAACCGTCCCTGCAGGCTGTCATCGCCGTGCTTCAGTTCCTCCTTGAGATGTTGCCAGTCCGCCAGCCAGCCGAGGGCGAACTGTTGCAGACGGGCGCCGGCCGGGGTCAGGGTGACGGTTCTGTTGTCCCTCACCAGTAATGCGCAACCCACATCCTGCTCCAGCCGCTGTATCGCCCGGCTCAGGGTGGAGGGGCTTACCGCCATGGCGTCGGCGGTGTGGCCGAAGTGCAGGCCCTGGCTTAAATGTACAAAGAGTTCGAGATGACGGAAGTCCATTGACGTTTCACAAAATGAAATACTCTGTTTCGAATATATCATTTCAAGCAATGAAAAGCCTGGGGTATAGTGTCTGGGTCGTCACCGCCTGGCGGTGCAGGAATTCAAATTAAACGGATTAATTGGAGCAAAGGTCATGGCTAACTATTTTAACACCCTGAATCTGCGTCAGCAGCTCGAGCAGCTCGGCAAATGCCGTTTCATGAACCGCGCCGAATTTGCCGATGGTTGCAACTACCTGAAAGGCAAGAAGGTCGTGATCGTCGGTTGTGGTGCCCAGGGTCTGAACCAGGGTCTGAACATGCGCGATTCCGGCCTGGACGTGTCTTATGCTCTGCGTGCCGAAGCCATTGCCGAGAAGCGCAAGTCTTTCCAGCAGGCCACCGAAAACGGCTTCAACGTGGGCACCTATGAAGAGTTGATCCCCACCGCCGACCTGGTGATGAACCTGACTCCGGACAAGCAGCACACCTCCGCCGTTAACGCCGTTATGCCGTTGATGAAAGACGGCGCCGCCCTGGGTTACTCCCATGGCTTCAACATCGTTGAAGAAGGCATGCAGATCCGTAAAGACATCACCGTAGTGATGGTGGCGCCCAAGTGCCCGGGTACCGAAGTACGTGAAGAATACAAGCGTGGTTTCGGTGTTCCTACCCTGATCGCCGTACACCCCGAGAACGATCCCCAGGGCGAAGGTCTGGCCATCGCCAAGGCCTGGGCTTCCGCCACCGGCGGCGACCGTGCCGGCGTGCTCGAGTCCTCTTTTGTTGCCGAAGTAAAATCCGACCTGATGGGCGAGCAGACCATCCTGTGCGGCATGCTGCAAGCCGGTGCCATCGTCTGCCACGAGAAGATGGTAGCCGAAGGCATCGACGCCGGTTACGCCGGCAAACTGATCCAGTTCGGCTGGGAAACCATCACCGAAGCCCTGAAGCAGGGCGGCATCACCAACATGATGGATCGTCTGTCCAACCCCGCCAAGATCAAGGCCTTCGATATGGCCGAAGAGCTGAAAGAGCTGATGCGTCCGCTGTTCAACAAGCACATGGACGACATTATCGAGGGTCACTTCTCCGCCGGCATGATGGCCGACTGGGCCAACGACGACAAGAACCTGTTCACCTGGCGCGAAGAAACCGGCCAGACCGGCTTCGAGCAGTATCCGGCCACCGACGTGGTGATCGACGAGCAGGAATACTTCGACAACGGCATCCTGCTGGTAGCCATGGTCAAAGCCGGTGTTGAGCTGGCCTTCGAAGCCATGACCGCCTCCGGCATCATCGACGAGTCTGCTTACTACGAGTCACTGCACGAGCTGCCGCTGATCGCCAACACCGTTGCCCGGAAGCGCCTGTACGAAATGAACGTGGTGATTTCCGATACCGCCGAGTACGGTAACTACCTGTTCGCCAACGCCGCCGTGCCGCTGCTGCGCGAGCAGTTCATGCCGAACGTCGGCACCGACGTGATTGGCAAGACCATCAAGGTTGAGTCCAACTCTGTTGACAACCGTCGCCTGATCGACGTGAACGAAGCCATCCGCAACCACCCGGTTGAGGCTATCGGCAAGACCCTGCGTTCTTACATGACCGATATGAAAAACATCGCCGTCGGCGGTTAATAGCTAAAAATAAACAGAGCGGTAATGACAGGGAGGCGCAAGCCTCCCTTTTTTGATCTCCGGGGATATGTTGTGGGGATCAGGCCGGGTCGAAAGCAGGCCGCTGCTTGCGAAATGCCTGCTTACCGATAATCTTGCCATCACGGAAGGTGAAGATGTCTACCCCATCGGCTTCAATGCGCTTGCCGTCGGGCTGAGTTGCCACAAAGGTCGATTCGGAGATGACGCGATCACCCGCAAAATAATGATTGCCATTTATCCACTGCACATCCGGCATGGTTCCCCAAGTGTCTTCGAACCGCTCCTTGACCGCCTGGCGGCCTTTGATGCGGGTGCCGTATGCCTGATCGCCCGCGACGGTGTCGAATACGATGTCGTCGGCAAAATATGCCATTACCGCATCGATATCATGACGGTTAAAGGCATGGAATAGCTCGTGCATATCTTCGTTAGTCATTCTGTTAACTCCATTAAAAAACAGTTTCGTGGCGACAAACAAGGTCACGCAAAATTCATCACCGTTAGCTTATAAATAATTAATGAGGGCATCCTCCCATTCGTTGCGAAGAAAATAATCATTGCCAAGTGCGCCGCCGCCTTTAACGCGGCGTTAATTAATCAATGAGAGCTCAGCAATGGATATTTCCATCGCAAACCTCTTCTTCATATTTCTATCTGGGCAGTACCCGAGCGGTACTGCAATGTATTCGGAAACTGTTTCCTCAGCGTACGGTATCCAGCACCTGAAAATATTTATAGAGTGCCCGCTGACCAAGTCGGCGCAGGGGGCGCAGCGGATGACTGGGCAGAGGAGAGCTGAATATGGGCAGATCCGCCTCTTTGATTTTTCCACCGGCAATCAAGGTCGCCATTTGCTTTGATGCATAGGCAGAGAAGGAAACGCCGTTACCACTGTATCCCTGTGCATAAAACACGCTTTGCTTGGGATCGGGCTGCACGATGCGCGGCATCATATCGTGAGAGATATCCATCCAGCCGTGCGAGAAGAAGGGGGTTTCTATACCTTCCAGCGCCGGGAACTTGCGGGCAATCGCTTCCTGCACTATCTGCAAATGTTTGGGGTTTTGTGAGTCGGCGCCACTGATGGCGCTGCGGCTCCCGATCTGCAGACGTTTCTCGGGAAGAAAACGGTAGTAATAACGCAGCTTGCGGGTGTCCGTCATAAAGATGGTGGAGCGGAAACCGCAGGCTTCTATTTCATCGTCGGTCAGGGTACGGGTCCATACCGAGTTGGCCATGATAGGCATATTTCGATAGGCGGTCAGCTTGTTCAGATTCGGGCTGGTGTACCCCGCCGTCGCGATGCCGACGGAACGCGCCCTGACGGTCCCGCCGGGGGTCTGCAGGTAATGGATCTTGCCGTCTGTCGTCCAGTTTTGCACCGGGCTGCCGGTATGGATCTTGGCGCCCAGGCGGCGCGCCACCCGGGCGTAGCCATAGGCCAGCTTCAGCGGCTGTACGGCAATGCCCACGGGTTCGAGCATGGCGCCGTGACACTCCTGATCGCCCACATACTGATTCAGCACCGTATCGCGATCCAGTACCCGGGTCTGGTAGCCCAGCACCTCGTTACACAGCTGAGACTCCTTTCTCAAGCCCTCCAGGGCCTGCCTGCTGTGGGCGATCAGCAGGTTGCCCAGGTTCTGGGGTTCGCAGTCGATCTCCGGGTCTTCGGCCATCGACTGAAAGACCTCATAGCCTTCCAGGCTGTTGGCATGAAGGCGGCGGGCTACATCCACGCCCCATTTCTTTACCCACTGGCTGCGACTCAGGCGCCCCCAGGCCAGGTGGCCCTGACCACCATTGCGGCCGGAGCAGCCCCAGCCAATCTGGTTGGCCTCCAGTACCACCGCCTTGATGCCGTATTCCCGGGCCAGGAACATGGCGGTGGCGAGTCCGGTAAATCCGCCGCCAATCAACACCACATCGGCGTCCATGTCGCCATTGACCGGGCCATCATCTTCCGGTGGCTCCCCCGCATGGAATCGCCAGTAACTGGGGGGGTAATCCATCGCCGTGCCCGGTGATGAATCACGCAGAGGATCATAATGAGGATAATAAGGCTGAGGTGTAGACATAATTTGTTTTACTCTGTGCTGATATAAAAAATAAACTGCCATGAAAAACCAAAGTGGCGTCACCCGAAACTGAAGGTTTACATTAATATCTGGTTAAAGAGTCCATCCATACCTCCTCTAAAGCACTTAAAACTCTTTTTTCAGTTCCTGTGGTCTGTTCATCAAGCGAGTTGATTGCAAACGAACAGACCACTTTTTCAATTCGTCACCGGGAATGACGACTTTAATCTTCTTTCAGTTTCGCCAGCTTGAGCATCCGATAAACGGAATACATATAGGCAATACCCACGAAGAAGAAGGGAGCGCCGACCACGATGGCGAGGCTCTTTATTGCCGAGAAACCACCAAATATCTGAAACATGATGCCGGTAAATCCGATGATCACACCCCAAAGGAGGCGCATGGAGACTTTCGGGTTTTCATTGCCATTGGATACCTGCATGGCAGCAAAAAACGAGGCCGAATCAGAGGTGGTGACCGCGAATACCACAATATTGAACAGCACCATCAGGCTCAGCCACCAACCACCGGGCATACTTCCCAACAGCATGTAAATACCAGACTCGGGCTTCTCCTGAACACTTTCCCAAAGAGGGGCAATATCATTCACTTCAATATAACCGGCCGAGCCACCCCAGATACTGAACCAGCCAATCGTCAGTATCATGGGCACGAAGATGACGCCGAAGATGAATTCTCGCAGGGTGCGCCCCTTGGAAATTCGTGCAATGAAACCGCCGCAGAAAGGAATGTAGGAGATATACCACAGCCAGTAAAACACGACCCACCAGCCCAGCCATTCTCTTTGTTCGAAGTTGCCGGCATCAGACCAGAACTGCAATGACAATACCTGGCCGAAGTAATCGCCGACTTGCTGGGTGGCTAGGTTTAACAGGTATTGTGCCGGCGCATGCCCGAAGAAGAGGATGGCAAGCAGGATAATACCGGCCATGATCATGTTCGCCTGGCTGAGCAATTTGATGCCGCGTTCAACACCGGTAGCCGCAGAGATCACATAAGCGATGATCACCACTATCATGACCAGGGCCTGTCCTACCGCACCGAGCTCAAGCCCGAACAGGGTATTCAGCCCATAGCTGATGGAAGCGACCCCAAGCCCTATCATGGTGGCATTGCCGCCTATGGTCCCGATAATACCCAGGCCATTGGCCAGGCGTCCCCAGATACTGGTGTTGCAGCGTTCTCCAAGAATGCCGTACAGGCCGGTTGCTACCGTGAGGGGTTGACCGTATTTATAGGCGGGGAAGGCGATTGCCCAGGCCGCCACCGCAAACAGCGCCCAGCCATGCATGCCCCAGTCGAGCAGGGTAATCTGCACTGCCTTGGCGATACCAGCGGTTTGCCCTGCCTGCCCCATATCGATCACGTGGGATGACTCGTACAGATGGGTCAGTGGTTCGGCCACACTGAAGAAAACAAAGCCGATACCCAGGCCGCAGCTGAACATCATCGCCACCCAGGAACTGAAAGAGAACTCGGGTACCGTATCGGCTGCCCCCAGTTTCAAGTCACCGTAGGGGCTGATGAAGAGGTATAGGCAAAAAATCAGTGTTGCACCTACACCCAGTAAAAAGCTCCAACCAAAGTTGAAAATCAAAAAATCCCTGATGGAAGACAACGTATTCCCCATCGCCTCGGGGAATAAAAACGCATAAACCATAAGAGATGTATATATCGCCAGGACAGGCCAGAATAAGGTCCTGTCATATTCACCAAAGAGTCGAGTGGTTATACCTCCGCGCAGCGGGACTGTGGTTCCGTGCGGATAACTGCCGACCTTACTGATCACTGTATCATTCACCTGCTTAACCTCCGTGTAGTTATGTAGGTAGTGGATATAGAGCTGATAGCCGCGTCGTCCCTACCCACAATAATGAAAATATCACCAATCAGTATATTTTCAATGAAAAAAAACAAATATTTTTCATTTTCTTCACAATTTATGCGGCCATCTGTGTCATGAAGGTGCATGCGGCCTGTGCCTCATGGCCGGGAACGCCCGCCGCCGTTCCGGCAATTCCGACTCATGTGCATGTCGGCCGGGAGTGAATAAAGCTCACCATTTTGGGCGATCAGTTAAATCCTTCGGGTATAATGCGCGCTTAATCAGGGGGGGAGTGGTCGATGAGTTTTGAAGAGCGTTTTGGGGGTATTGCCCGACTGTACGGGGCCGATGCCCTGGCCACGTTTGCGGCGGCCCATGTGTGTGTGATCGGCATCGGCGGGGTGGGATCCTGGGCGGCGGAGGCCCTGGCGCGCTCCGGCATCGGCGCCATCACCCTGATCGACATGGACGATATCTGCATCACCAACACCAACCGCCAGATCCATGCCCTCAATAACCAGATTGGCCAGGAAAAAACCGTCGCCATGGCCGAGCGCATCGCGCTTATCAATCCGGACTGCCGGGTGACGGTGGTCGACGACTTTATCAGTCCAGACAATCTGGGCGAACACCTGCTGGCGGATGTCGACTATGTGCTGGACGCCATCGACTCGGTCAAGGCCAAGGTGGCCCTGATAGCCTATTGCAAGCGCAACAAGATACCGGTGATCACCGCCGGCGGCGCCGGTGGTCAGACGGATCCGGCCCAGATCCAGATTGCCGATCTGAGCAAGACCATCCAGGATCCGTTGGCCGCCAAGGTGCGCGGCGATCTTCGCCGCTTCCACCATTTCAGCAAGAATCCCAAGCGCAAGTTCGGGGTGGATTGCGTGTTCTCTACCGAGCAGCCCCGCTACCCGGACGGTGCGGGCGGCATCTGCAGCACCAAGAAGGAATCGGACGGCACCATGAGGATGGACTGCGCCTCCGGCTTCGGTGCCGTCACCCATATCACCGCCACCTTCGGCTTCTTTATGGTGAGCCGGGTGCTGAGCAAGCTGGCGACAAAAGGACGGGAAAGCATTCCCCATAGTTAAGTGAGTACCGGGCATTGCTTCGGAACAGCAATGCAACACCCATACATTGGCAGAACGCCGGATTTTCTCTTTTTGCTCAAGGGCTGACCTGCTTTCTGCCCGGCGGGCCATCAGACCAATTCACCATCTGTAGTTGAATAGGTGTTCAGCCGTTTTTTCAGCTCCACGCTTCAGTAAGGGGTGGCAGGGCTGCCCCAGCCTTTCTGTATACATATTCTTTCTCCTGCTCCTGCTGGTAACCATTTATTCCCACACGCCTCGGTAGTTGGTGGCACCTCATCAGCAATTGACACCCATCTTGTGGTGATCCTTTCGGCATGGCTCCGTTTTTACACTGTCAACACTGTAGAAAATTTCCCCTGCAGTGTATTTATGTTTGCGATCATGTCTCTATATTTAATACAATGGATCTATTATAGATACATGGAGTGGTGCTATGACTCAAAAAACCCTTGCCAATGCCTTGGAACTGCTTGAGTTCTTTACCCGGGAAAATCCTGTTTGGGGGGGAAGGGAGCTGGCCAAGGTCAGCGGTGTTCATCCCGCCATAGTGCAGCGAACCCTGGCCACCTTCGCCAGCCGTGGGTACCTGCATCAGGATCCCCAAACCCTTAAGTATTCCCTGGGCGTGCGTTTCTTCGAGCTGGGGCAGATGGTAAAAGAGCGGCTGCAACTGTCCGATATCGTCAGACCACTGATGGCCCGCCTGGCAGAGCAAACCGGTGAGGCAGTTTTTCTCAGCTTGCGAGACGGTGCCGAATCGGTATGCGTTGACCGGGTGGAAAGTCCTAAAAGTATTGGCTTCAAGGTGCAGGTAGGCAGCAAGGTGCCGATTTATGCCGGGGCCTACGGCAAGGTGATCCTGGCCTATATGGACGAAACCAGCCGGGAAGAGATCCTGGCCCAGGGGCTGACGGCGGTAACGGAAAACACGATCACCGATGTGACCCTGATGCGTACTCAGCTCGAGGAGATCCGAGCCCAAGGCTGGTGTTATTCAGAGCAGGAAGTGTCCGAGGATGTCTTTGGTTTGGCGGTACCACTGTTTTTCCGAGACAAGCAGGTGGCCGGCTCGCTGGCCATTGCCGGCCCTTTGTATCGGTTCGACAAGTCTAATATCCCTCATTTGGTTGTCTCGCTGCAGGCCGAATGTCCCGTCATTGAACAGGCCTTGTCGGCTTTTGCCAACAAGGCGGTATAAGGAAATACCATGAACACACAATCTCATCCTAAAGCATTGGAATTACTCGTATTGATCCCAGTGGTCGGCCTTTCCGCACTGGGGGCCATTATCGGTATGCAGCTGATCGTGACCCTGGGGATTTCTGCCAACACCTCTATTATCGGTGCCTTGGTGGCCATGCTCTTTGCCCGCCTGCCCTTGGTTGTTCTCCAGGGGTTTCGGGATCTGGGTCGGCAGAATCTGCTGCAGACGGCGGTTTCTTCTGCCACCTTCGGGGCGGCTAACAGCCTGATGATCCCGATAGGGGTGCCTTTTGCCATGGGCATGCCCGAGCTGGTGGTGCCCATGTTGATCGGCGCCGTACTGGCGATGCTGGTGGATGGTGCCATGCTGTATGGCTTGTTCAATACCCGGCCATTTCCGGCATCGGGTACCTGGCCCGGTGGCGTAGCGACCGCAGAGGCGCTGTGGGCAGGCGATCAGGGCGGGAAAAAAGCCCGTTTCCTCGGCCTCGGCATACTGGGCGGCATAGGCGGGGCCTTTATGGGGATCCCCATGTCGGCGGCCGGGGTGGCCTTTATCGGTAATATCTGGGCCCTGTCCATGTTTGGCATAGGTCTGCTGATGCGAGGTTATGCCGAGCCCGTGTTCGGGCTCGATCTCAACGCTATGTACCTGCCTCATGGTTTTATGATTGGTGCCGGCCTGGTGGCGCTGATCCAGGTTGCCAACCAGATCCGCCAAGTCAGGGAAGACAGCGCTAAGGATGCAGGTGAAGATTCAGACGGCACCACAATGCGTCGTGTGCTCGGCAGTGGTTTTATCGCCTATATCCTGGTGGCAGTGATCCTCACCCTGTTGGCGGGGGTTACCAGCGAAATGAGCCTGCCCATGCTGCTCGGCTTCCTGCTGTTCGCCGCCCTGGCCGCCTATGCTCATGAGCTGATCGTGGGCATCGCCGCCATGCATTCGGGCTGGTTCCCGGCCTTTGCGGTGGCCTTGATCACCCTGATCATCGGCATTCTTGTCGGCTTTCCGCCCATCGCTCTGGGCCTGCTGGTGGGCTATAGCGCAGCGACCGGTCCCGCTTTCGCGGATATGGGCTATGACCTGAAGACCGGCTATCTGCTGCGGGGAGAAAATCGTGACCCGGCCTATGAAAAGGCCGGACGCCGGCAGCAGTTTATCGCCTCTATCGTCGGCTTCCTGGTCGCGGCCGTAGTCGTCAGCCTGTCCTATGAATACTTCTTCGCCCAAGACTTGGTGCCGCCGGTTGATCGTGTCTATGCCTCCACCATAGCGGCCGGCACCTCGCCCGGTATCGCCTGGCAACTCCTGCTCTGGGCTATCCCCGGCGCCCTGATCCAGTGGTGGGGCGGCACGCGCAAACAGCTGGGGGTGCTGCTGGGAACCGGTCTGTTGATCAACTACCCCATCGCCGGTTGGACTGTACTGTCGGCCCTGGTGGTCAGGGTCATCGTAGAGCGCCTGACCAAGGGGCGGCGGCAGTCGGAAATGAGCGCCTTCGCCGGGGGCCTGATCGCGGGGGATGCTCTTTATACCTTCTTCAGCTCAACCCTGGGTTTAAGAAAATAATGTCGGCGGCCGCGCCCGGGCGCGGCCTCTGACCTGCTACTGAATGGAGAAGAACATGGATATCAGCAAGATTCGTCTCGACTCGCCGGTGTGCGCCAACTATGCCTATTTCGATACGGCGGCGGCCTCGGCGGCGACGCAGAAAAACATCGATGCCGTCACCGAGTATCTGCAACGCACGGCGGAGGCCGGCTTGTACCTGCCTTCCTTCCGCAAGGAGACGTACGCCCGGATTGAGCAGGTCAGGGAGCAGGCCGCCGCCTTTATCAACGCCAAGCCGGAAGAGATCGCATTTATCAAGAATGCCACCGAAGGCCTTTGCTTCATCGCCCAGGGGATGGCGTGGCAGCCGGGTGACGAGGTGATCATTCCCGATTTCGAGAACCTGAGCAACCTGGTGCCCTGGCTGAGGCTGGAGCAAACCAGGGGCATCAAAGTGATCAAGGTGCCGGCCCAGGACAGCGGCAAGGTCGCAGTGGCCGACATCGAGGCGGTGATCACCGAGCGCACCCGGCTGATCAGCTTCTCGCACCTGCCCAACGCCACCGGCGCCATTCAGGACGCCAAGGCCATCTGCGCCATGGCGCGCAAGCACGGGGTGCAGACCCTGATTTGCGCGGCTCAGAGCCTGGGTATGATCCCCACCGATGTGCGGGAGATTGACTGTGATTACCTGGCCGCCTGCGGACGCAAGGCCCTGCGCGCCATCGAAGGCACCGGCATCCTCTATGTCCGGCAGTCCCTGATCGGCAGCCTGGAGCCTTGTCTGGTGGGCTGGTGGAACAGCAGCTTTGATTTCAAGACCCAGCAGCTATCTCTTGCCGAGACGGCGCGGCGCTTCGAGGCGGGTTGCCCCAATGTGCCCGCCATCCTGAGCCTGGGTGAAGCGGTGGCATACGCCCAGGAGCTGGGCATCGAAGCGATTTTCGAGCGCGTGCGCGCCCTGGGCAATTTCGCCCTGGAGCGGCTGCAGCGCCTGCCCGGGTTTGAACTCTACGGACCCCAGGATGCGGCCGGGCGCATTGGCATCATTCCCTTCAACATCAAGGGGGTCAATGCCCAGGCGCTGGTCCGGAAAATGGAAGAGCGCAACATCATTATCGAGGCGGGACACTTCATGGCTCACACCATCATGAATCGCTACCAGATAACCGAAATGCTGCGCCTGTCCCTGCACTATTTTAATTCGGAACAAGAGATCGAAGACGCCATCGCGGTGATTCGTGACACCATGCAACTTCAGGAGAAGTAAAATGAAGCAGTTATTACTGATGAGCAGCTCCCGTAAAGGGAACCTCGGCTATCTGGAGCATGCCGACGAGCAACTCAACACCATTTTGTCTGACAAGATCAAACGAGTGCTCTTCATTCCCTATGCCGGGGTGAGCTTCAGCTTCGACGATTACGAGAAGATGGTCCGGCCGGTATACGAGCGCCTGGGCTATGAGCTGGTGTCCGTCCATCAGTTCGACAACGCCGCGGAGGCGGTGGCGTCGGCCGATGCCCTGGCCGTGGGCGGTGGCAACACCTTCGCCCTGCTGACCCGTCTCTATGAAAACAAGCTGGTCGAGCTGGTGCACGAGCGGGTGGCCGACGGCATGCCCTACATGGGCTGGAGTGCCGGCACCAACGTAGCCTGTCCGACCATCAGAACCACCAACGACATGCCGATAGTGCAGCCGCCTTCCTTCTCGGCGTTTAATCTGGTTCCCTTCCAGATCAACCCGCACTTCATCAGCGGCAAGCCGGTCGGCCACAATGGCGAGTCCCGGGAAGAGCGTCTGGGCGAGTTCCTGGTAATGAATCCGAAAGAGTCCGTGGTGGCCATTCCCGAAGGCACCGCCCTCTATGTACAGGGTGATCAGGCTCGCATCATGGGCGAGTTTGACGGCATGGTGTTCCGCCAGGACAAGGTCGAGACGCTGGCCAGCGGTGGCGAGTTTCCCTTGTCCCAAATTAATGGTTGAGAGGTAACTAATGAGTCTGCAACAAACCCTGGCCGTTTACGAACTGCTCGATGGCCCCAGCGTTAACGGACAAAGCATCGAAGCCCTGTTCCAGCCTTATCTGGAGCATGGCGTTGAGGTAACGGTCAACCGCGTGGTGGAAGAATCCGCCGCCGACTTTATCCGCATCCTGATCAAGGGGCAGGATGGCAAGAGCCAGGGCGGCGGCAGCCGGACCCTGGGCCTGCTAGGACGCAATGGCGCCATCGGTGCCCGGCCGGATCGCCTGGGCATGGTGTCTGACGCCGACGGCGCCGTGACCGTGATCGCGGCGGCGCTGAAGCTGGCGCAGATGAAGGCCAGGGGCGAGCACCTGGAAGGGGATGTTATTATCGGCACCCATATTTCCACCGACGCCGACATCATGCCCCGGGAGCCCGTGGACTTCATGAGCATGCCGGTCAGCTCCACCACCATGAATCAATATGAGGTGGACACGGAGATGGATGCCATCCTGTCGGTGGATACCAGCAAGGGCAATAAGATCTTCAACCACAAAGGCTTCGGCATTACCCCGACGGCCAAGAGTGGCTATATCCTGCGGGTCAGCAACGATTTGTTGCGCATCATGGAACAGACCACCGGCGAACTGCCCAGGGTCATGCCCATTACCACTCAGGATATCACCGACTATGATAACGGCGTTTATCATATCAACAGCATCATGCAGCCGACGGTCGCCACCGCCGCGCCTGTGGTGGGTGTGCCGGTCACGGCCCAGAGTGCCGTGGCCGGCAGCGGCGCCTTCGCCAGCCATGAAGTGGATATTGCTGAAGCGGTGCGTTTCTGTGTTGCCGTGGCCATAGAGTTTACCGACCGTAAACGCTATCGCTGCGACTTCTATGATGAGCAGGAATATCAGACGCTGCTGGGGCACTACGGTTCCCTGGACGTCCTGCAAAAGCTCACCAGCTGACGGGCTGACCGTCGGCACAGCCTTGTTTGTATCCATGGCCCCTCAACAGAGGGGCCATCTTTGTTTCAGGGCCCTGCTGTTGCTGAGGGTTTTTATACCGATCGGATGAATTGTTTGAGCAGACAGTCATCCTGACGAAAGTCGCCGCGACCCGGTCAGGATCTTCCCGCAGAAAGATGCCGGACCAAGCCCGGTATGACGGAGGTTAAAATACAGTGATGTTTTCAGCGGTTGAATGTAGCGCCGATCTTTAATGAAACTGGTATCAGCCGGCCACCGTCCGCTGAATGGCCTCCACCACCGCCCGCAAGCCGTTGCCCCGAGAGGGGCTCAGGTGTTGCAGCAGCTGCAGCTCGGCGAAATAGGTTTCCATATTGAAGGCCCGAACTTGGGCGCTGGTCTTGTTGTTGAGCGCGGCCAGCACCACCGCCATCAACCCCTTGACGATGCGGGCATCCGAATCACAGTGAAACTGCCAGACTCCCGTTTCATCCTGTTCACTCAGCAGCCAGGCCTGGCTTTCGCAGCCGTGGATGGTGTTGGCCTCGAGCCTGTGCTCGGCAGGCAGAGAGGGCAGCTGTTTGGCCAGCTTGATCAACTCCTTGTATCTGGCCTCCCAGCCGTGGGCGGCCTGGAACAGGGCGCGGATCTCGGTATCGGTAATGGTGTCGCCGAACGGATGCATCAGAAAAACTCCCGGGCTTTGTTAATGCCGGCCAGCAGGGCCGTGATTTCCTCATGGGTGTTGTAGAAGGCCACAGAGGCGCGAATGGTGCCCTGTTCCAGCCCAAGGGCCTGCATCAGCGGCATGGCGCAGTGGTGGCCGGTGCGCAGGGCGATACCCTGCATATCCAGCAAGGTCGCCAGATCCTGGGGATGTACCTCGTCCATCACGAAGGAAACCGCCCCGACCCGCACATCGGGCCGGCCGATGATCCGGACGCCGGGAATGGCTTCCAGGCCTGTGATCAGTGCCTCCAGCAGGCTGTGTTCATGTTGGGCCAGGGCCATGCGGTTGAGGCCGGTCAGATAATCCACGGCGGCGCCGAGGGCGATGGCGCCGGCGATATTGGGGGTGCCGGCCTCAAATTTGAAGGGCAGGCGGTTGAAGCTGGTTTGTTCGAAGCTGACGCTGTGCACCATTTCGCCGCCGGTCTGCCAGGGTGGCATCCGCTCGAGCAGCTCTTTCCTGCCGTAGAGGCCGCCGATGCCGGTGGGGCCGAACATCTTGTGGCCGGAAAAGGCGTAGAAGTCGCAGTCCAGTGCCTGCACATCCACCGTCAGATGGCCCATCGCCTGGGCGCCGTCCACCAGGCTGACCGCGCCCACGGCTCGGGCCATGGCGATAAGCTGCCTGACCGGATTGACCACCCCCAGGGCATTGGATACCTGGCTGACGGCCAGCAAGCGGGTGCGGGTACTGAGCAGTCGCTCGGCCGCCAGCAGATCCAGATCGCCTTCGGGCGTCAGCGGAATCACTCGAATCACCGCGCCGGTCGCCGCCGCCACCTGCTGCCAGGGCACGATATTGGCGTGATGCTCCAGAGTCGAGAGCAGGATTTCATCGCCCGCCTGGAGGTGATGCATGCCAAAGCTGTAGGCCACCAGGTTAATGGCTTCGGTGGTGCCCTTGGTCCAGATCAGCTGTTCGGGGGTGGGGGCATTGATAAAGCGCTGCAGCTTGATGCGCGCCGCCTCGAAGGCTTGGGTGGCCTGGGCGCTCAGGGCGTGGGAGGCGCGGTGCACATTGGCGTTGGTGTCCCGATAGTAGTGGTTGAGGGCATCGAGCACCGGCTGGGGCTTCTGGGTGGTGGCGGCGTTATCCAGGTAAACCAACGGATGGCCGTTCACTATCTGGGCCAGGGTGGGGAAGTCACGTCTGAGGGTGTGGATGTCCGGTGCCATGTGCATATTTGTTGGGTGGGCGCTGCCTGGGATCATGGGCCAAAGCCGCCGTTATGACAAGATGCCCTTCACCCGTCCGGCCCCAGCCGGTAGAATGGGCGGCCCTGTTCAGCTGCCGGAAACACCATGAAACTCAATCCACACCAAGACGAAGCCGTGCGCTATATAGCCGGACCCTGCCTGGTGCTGGCCGGTGCCGGCAGCGGCAAGACCCGGGTGATCACCAATAAAATCGCCTATCTGGTGCGCCAGTGCGACTACAAGGCCCGTCATATCGCCGCCGTTACCTTTACCAACAAGGCGGCGCGGGAGATGAAGGAACGGGTGGCGCAAACCCTGGGCAAGGGCGAGGCCCGGGGCCTGATGGTGTCCACCTTCCACACCCTGGGGCTGGATATCATCCGCCGGGAGCACAAGACCCTGGGGTTGAAGTCCGGCTTTTCGCTGTTTGACGATCAGGATCAGCTGGCGCTGATCAAGGAGCTGACCGAACAGGAGCTGGATGGGGAAAAAGACAAGATTTCCCGCCTGCTCAGCACCATTTCCAATTGGAAGAACGATTTGGTGCTGCCGGCGCGGGCGGCCCGGCTGGCGACGGATCCCGAATTGGTACTCTTTGCCCAGTGCTACGAGCGCTACCAGCGGCAGATGAAGGCCTACAACGCCCTGGATTTCGACGATCTGATCCTGATGCCGACCCTGCTGCTGAAAACCAACGACGAGGTGCGGGCTTTCTGGCAGAACAAGATCCGCTACCTGCTGGTGGACGAATACCAGGACACCAACACCAGCCAGTACGAGCTGGTCAAGCTGATTGCCGGCGAGCGGGCCCGCTTTACCGTGGTCGGCGACGACGATCAGTCGATCTATTCCTGGCGGGGCGCCAAGCCCCAGAACCTGGTGTTGTTGCAGTCGGATTATCCCAACCTGCGGGTGGTCAAGCTGGAGCAGAACTACCGCTCCCGGGGGCGTATCTTGCAGTGCGCCAACATCCTGATCGCCAACAACCCCCATGTGTTCGAGAAACAGCTGTTTTCCGAGCTGGGCTACGAGGCCCCGGTGCGGGTGTTGACCGCCAAGCACGAGGAGCACGAGGCGGAGCGGGTGGTGGCCGAGATCATGGGCCACAAATTTATGAACGGCACCCGCTTCGGCGATTACGCCATCCTCTATCGGGGTAACCATCAGTCACGGATCCTGGAAAAGGCGCTGATGACCAACCGCATCCCCTACAAGATCAGCGGCGGCACCTCGTTTTTCTCCCGTGCCGAAATCAAGGACATCATGGCCTACCTGCGGCTGCTGGTGAACCCGGACGACGACAATGCCTTCCTGCGGGTGGTCAATACCCCGCGGCGGGAGATCGGCCCCACCACCCTGGAAAAGCTGGGCACCTACGCCAACAACAGGGGCAAGAGCCTGTTCGCCGCAAGCTTCGAGCTGGGCCTGGAACAAAGCTTAAGCGGGCGTGGTCTGGTGGCGGTGCGCGCCTTCTGCGACTGGCTGGTACGGGTCGGCGATCAGGCCCTGCGCGGCAATGCGGTCGAGGCGGTGCGCGATATGGTCAAGGATATCAACTACGAAGAATGGCTCTATGAGAGCTCGCCCAGCCCCAGGGCCGCCGAGATGCGCATGCAGAACGTCTCCACCCTGTTCAAGTGGGTCAGCCAGATGCTGGAAGGCTCGGAGCTGGACGAGCCGATGACCCTGGCCCAGGTGGTCACCCGGCTGACCCTGCGCGACATGATGGAGCGGGGCGAGGACGAAGACGACGGCGAGCAGGTGCAGCTGATGACACTGCACTCCTCCAAGGGCCTGGAGTTCCCCTATGTGTTTATGGTGGGCATGGAAGAAGGCCTACTGCCCCATCAGAGCAGCATAGACGAGGACAATATCGAAGAAGAGCGGCGGCTGGCCTATGTGGGCATCACCCGCGCCCAGCAGGAGCTGACCTTTACCCTGTGCCGGGAACGGCGCCAGTTTGGAGAGCAGATCCGGCCCGAGCCCAGCCGTTTCCTGCTGGAACTGCCCCAGCAGGATCTGGACTGGGAGCATAACCGCCAGAAGCCGAGCGAAGGCGAGCGGATGCAGAAGGGACAGGCCAGCATCGCCAACCTGCGCGCCCTATTGAAAAAATAAGCCCAATAAAAAGCCGCATCGCTGCGGCTTTTTAACAACGATATCTGTTCGGGCAGTTTGTGGGATTGGTTGGCTTTCAAGCCGACCTTCTGCGCCACGGATGGCGCAGTAGAGCCCCCAGATATGGGTTCACGGCGTGTCGGTGGGAAGCTGATTAATCCCGTTTTATGCTTAACAGACAGCTATTTTCCTTCAGGGTCGCCGTTTTACTCAGATGGCGTCCATCATATAATCGACGGCGTTGGCAATTTCCTCATCGGAGCAATTGCCACAGGCGCCCCGCGGCGGCATGGCGTTGAAGCCATTCAGCGCATGGTTCACCAGGGTGTCGCGGCCTTGAGCGACACGGGGACCCCAGGCGGCGGCATCACCCTTGATAGGGGCGCCGGCGGCACCGGTGGCGTGACAGGCGGAACAAGCCGCATTGAATACGGCTTCGCCACTGCGCGGTTCGGCCGGCTCACCACCGGTGCCGCCGGCGGCAGTATCTACGATACCTTCGAGATCCTTGGCCGTGTAAACGCTGCCGACCGGCTTGGTGCGCTCGGCAATGGCTTCGGATGACATATCATTGGCGGCGTAGGCCATACCACTCAAAGAGGCAGCGGCAACGCCGGCAAGCAACAGATTTCTTAACAGGCTCACCTTATTATTCTCCCAGTTGGCTTCATTTTTTCCGTAAAACCCGGCGAGTATACCCCAAGTGTCGGGGGCATTAAATGGCTCAGGTAAAGAGCCGGGCGGCACTTTTTAGCAACCCGGCTCTTCGGAACCGGACAAGATTTAGCAGGCCGGAAGACTTGACCCTTTATGCTATTATGGCGACTCTCTTTAGATAAAAGTTGTTGCCAGTAGTAGGGAGCAAACAATACCAATGAACGACAACAGCAAGGCGCAGAATGATCACCCGGATAGCCCGCAGGTGATGGATCAGATCGATCGTATCGTTACCCTGTGGAAGCGTGCACGCCCGGATCTGGATTTTAACAGCACGGAAGTCATCGGCCGGCTGGTGCGGATGGAGTATTTTGTCACCCGCCGGGTGCTGCAGGATCTGGCCCGCTACGACCTGAACGTGGGCGAGTTTGATGTGTTGGCCGCCCTCAGGCGCCATCCCCCTTATTTTCAGCTGTCACCCAACCAGCTGCAGGTCATGGTGTTGATCTCATCCGGCGCCCTGACCAACCGTATCAATCGCCTGGAAAACCGTGGCCTGGTCACCCGGACCCAGGCGGATCATGACCGGCGTGGTGTCATCGTCACCCTCACCGAAGACGGCTTCAAGGTGGTGGAAGAGGCGGTTAAATTTCACCTGGCGGCGGAAGCCGAGCTGGCCGGGGCCCTGACCGGCGAAGAGCGGGGGCAGCTTTCTGCCCTGCTCAAAAAAATGCTGCTGGTGGCAGAAGACTGATGGCAGCCGGCCTCTCAGTGGGTCGCCTTTTTTCCCTTTCCTGCTGATACTAAAAACAGGCTGCCTGTTTTACGAACCGCCCATGACATCATGGCAGCCTTTCCCCAAGGAGGTCAGGCAATGAAGCTTTACTACAAGTCCGGCTCCAGCTCGCTGGCCCCCCATATAGTGCTCGCCTGGCTGGGGTTGCCCTACGAACTGGAAAAGGCCGATACCCGGGATCCTGAGTTTCTTAAAATCAATTACATGGCGGCGGTTCCCGTGCTGATCACCGAGGATATGGGGGCGCTTTACCAGACCACGGCCATCCTGCGCTATCTGGCGCGGCTGCCCGAAGGGGAGTTTCTGGGACCAGGCACGGATCCGGTCTTGCAGTACCAGTGTGATTATTGGCTGAGCTTTTTCTGCTCGGATGTATTCGGGGCCTTTGTCCCCTATTTTGCCCCGAAAAAGTACACCACGGATCGCAGCTACGCGGCTCAGGATGCGGTTAAGGCCGCCGTTCCCGCACGGGTAGAGCGGCTGTTGCAGCGGATGGACAACCACCTGGCCAGCCGTACCTACTATATGGACGAGCACAAAAGTATTGTCGATGCCTATGGTTTCACCATGGCCTTCTGGGCGACCCTGGTGATGCCCGATGGACTGGCCCCCTATACCCATCTGGCGCGGCATTTCCAGGATATGAAAGAAGATCCCGGGGTGTGCAGGGCGTTGGAGGAAGAGGGCCTGCAGTTCTAGGGACATATCCTAGTGCCTGGCGACAATCAGCACAGTGCCTATCACTGTGGCCAGGGCGCCCAACCAGGCGCCATTGGCCGGGCGGCGTTTCATCACCAGCCACAGTAACGGCAGTACCAGCACCGGACTGACCGAGCTGAGCATGGCCACCATCCCCACTTCACCGTAGCGCAGGGCCAGCAAGATCAGCGTCATCCCCACACCCATGGCCAGCAGGGCATTCAGGGCGACCATGCCGAATACCGGCCAGGTGATGGTGCGCAGGGGCCTGGCCAGGGAAAGTCCGCACCACAACAGGGTCAGATGGGCGAGGAAAGCTACCGTCATGCGGATGGCGGAGGCGGAAACCGGATCCACAGTACCCTCCATGGTGGGCTTGACCATCAGGGTTGCCACCGACTGACACAGGGCCGACAACAGCCCCAGGCCGATGCCCGGCCAGGGGCTGCCGTTGTCTTGTTCCCAGGCGTGGGTTTCGTTGTTGCGCTTGCCCATGAAGATGGCGGTCATCACCCCACCGACCAGCAGGAAACAGCCGACCAGGGTCCAGCCTGCGATGATTTCACCGAAGATAAGATAAGCCAGCAAGGCGGAAAACAGCGCATGGGTGGCGAACAGCACGCCTGCCCGGCGGGGGCCGAGCCGGTTCATGGCGGCAAATAGGGCAGTATCGCCGATAAAAATGCCGATCAGTCCCGAAATAGCCATAATCGCCACGGAATCAGGGGTGAGTGTCGCCCAGCCGCCGGTCACCAGGGCGACCAGCCAGAGCATCAGGCTGACACAGAACATGCGCCAGCGGGAAAAGGCGACCGCCCCCAGGTGGCGGGCGGCATTGGCGGACAGCAAGCTGGCCACGGCCCAGCAGGCGGCGGCGGCCAAGGCCAGATAATCGTAGGAAAAAGCCATGAAAGCACTGATAAAAAGCAGGAAAGGGCCAGTCTAGCAAGTTTTATCGGCAACGGCAGTGGCCTGCCGACAAAATATCCCCGGCGGCCAGGGATTTGCCCGGCCGCCGCGAACAGGGTTTAATAACCGACCTCATGGCGATAACAAGAGCATTCCATGCGCATACTGCACACCTCCGACTGGCACCTGGGCCAGCATTTCATGGGTAAAACCCGGGCCGCCGAGCACCAGGCTTTCTTTGGCTGGCTGATCGAACAGATCGGCCAGCATCGGGTGGATGTGGTGCTGGTAGCCGGCGATGTATTCGACACCGGCTCGCCGGCCAGCTATGCGCGCGAACTGTATAACACCTTTATCGTTGAAATACAGAAAACCGGCGTCGAACTGGTGATACTGGGTGGCAATCATGATTCGGTCGCCATGCTCGGCGAAGCCCGGGAGCTGCTGGGTTGTCTCAACACCCATGTGATCCCGGGCGTGCTGGCTAATCCGGCCGACCAATTACTGGTGCTGCCCCGGCAAGGCGGCGAAGCCGGCGCCATCCTCTGCGCCATCCCCTATATCCGTCCGCGGGATGTGCTGGAAAGCCGGGCCGGTCAGAGCGGTACCGACAAGCAACAGGCGCTGATGGCCGCCATCCAGGCCCATTACCAGTCTCTGTTTGAACAGGCTCAGGCCATGCGGGATGAGCTGGCGCTGCCCCTGCCGATTATCGCCACCGGCCACCTCACTACGGTCGGGGCCAGCAGCAGCGATTCGGTGCGGGACATTTATATCGGCAGCCTGGAGGCCTTTCCCGCCGGCGCCTTCCCGCCGGCCGACTATATCGCCCTGGGTCATCTCCATAAAGGCCAGAAGGTGGCCGGACTCGAACATGTTCGCTATTGCGGTTCGCCGCTGGCCCTCAGCTTCGATGAGGTCGGCCAGCAGAAGCAGGTATTGCTGCTGGAGTTTGCCGAAGACCGGCTGGCGACGGTCACGCCGCTGGCGGTACCCCAGTTTCAGCCCCTGGCGCGGGTTAGGGGTACGCTGGCCGAGCTGGAGCCCTTGATTGCCCGGGCGGCGGAGCAGGCGCCACCCGGACAAAACGTCTGGCTGGAAGTGACGGTCAGCGGCGATGACTATCTCAGCGATCTTCAGTCCCGCATTCAGCAATTTACCCGGGAGCTGCCGGTGGAGGTGCTGGGCATCAGGCGGGCCCGCAGTGAAAAAGGCAACAGCCTGACCGCCCAGTCCCGGGAAACCCTGGCCGAGCTCGGGCCGCTGGAGGTCTTCGAGCGCCGCCTGGCCCAGGAGCAGCTGGATGAACCCCTGCAGCAACAGCTGAGCGAGCTGTACCGGCAGATGCTGGTTCAGGTACAGGAGCAGCCGGCATGAAAATCCTGAGCCTGCGGCTAAAAAACCTGAACTCCCTGAAAGGGGAGTGGAAAATCGACTTTACCCAGCAACCTTTCGATGCCAGCGGCCTGTTTGCCATAGTGGGGCCGACCGGCGCCGGCAAGACCACCCTGCTGGATGCCATCTGCCTGGGGCTCTATCACCAGACTCCCCGGATGAAAAACGTGTCGGCGGGTGGCAACGAGCTGATGACCCGACACACCGCCGAATGCCTGGCGGAGGTGGAATTCGAGGTCAGGGGCGAGGGCTACCGGGCCTTCTGGAGTCAGCGGCGGGCCAGGGGCAGGGCGGACGGCAAGCTGCAGGCGCCGAGGGTTGAGCTGGCCAGGCTCGACGGCACCATTATCACCGACAAGGTCGGCGACAAGCTGAAAAGCACCGAGCAGCTGACCGGGCTGGATTTTGGCCGTTTTACCAAGTCGATGCTGCTGGCTCAGGGTGACTTTGCCGCCTTCCTGCATGCCGATGTCAACGAGCGGGCCGAACTGCTGGAAGAGCTGACCGGCACCGATATCTATGGCCAGCTGTCCCGTCAGGTATACGAACAGGCCCGGGAGGCCAGGGTCGAGCTGGCCCAGCTGGAAGCCAGGGCCCAGGGGGTGGAGCTGTTAACGGATGACCAGCGGGACGAGCTGAACCGCGAGCTGGCGCAAACCGAGCAAAACCGCCGGCAACTGGCCGGTCAGCACCAGGCGCTGCAGGCCGAGCTGGGCTGGTGCCTTGAGCTAGAAAAAGCCGAACAGCAGCTGCAACGGGCCCAGGACGCCGAGCGGCTGGTGCAGCAGCAATATCAGGCACAACAGGGACAACTCGGCCGGCTGGCCGTTGCCGAACCGGCCGTTCGGCTGCATCCGCTCTGGCAAAGCCTGAACAGTTGCAAGGCCCGCCATGACCAGGTCCGGCAGCAGCTGGCAACACTGATCCAGGAGCGAGGGCTGGTCGGTGAGCGGCTGGTGCAACACCATTGGCAGGCGCTGCAGTTCAGCGGCCAGATCAAGGCGCAGTATCAGTCCGAACTCGAGCGGCTGACCGGACAACAGCGGCAATTAACCCGGCAACTGGCGGCCCGGCCGGACGGTGCCCGGCTGGGAGAGCAACTGGCGGAGTGGCGCGGGCAGATAACGGCCTGTGAGGGCCAGCAGCAGACGGTGACCGAGCTTGAACAGGAATGGCAGCAGCTCACCCTGCAACAGCAAAAGCTGGCGAAACAGTTTGCCGAACTGGAGGTCGCCGCCGGCGCGGCGGGCGGGCGGCTCGATACGGCCGGGCAAGCGGTGGCGGAGCGGCAACAGCAGCTGGCGTCGGTACTGACGGGACAGACAGAAGCCGAGCTGCGCCAGGCAGAACAGACTTTACGGCAACAGCAGGGCAGCCGGCTGGAGCTGAAACAGCTGGCCGGACGGCAACGGGCGTTGCAGGACCAGTTGCGGGAACTGGCGCAACAACAGGGTGCGCGCCAGCCCGAGCTGGATAAGCTGGCATCGGCGTTGAGTCAGTTGCGCGACGGCTACAAGCAGCTGCGTGAACAAATCCAGGACAAGGAAACACTGCTGGTGCAGGAAAAGCGTATCCGCGAACTGGAGCACTATCGGGCCGCATTGCAGCCGGAGCAAGCCTGCCCCCTGTGCGGCAGCCGCGAGCATCCGGCCGTCGCTGCCTATCAGGCCCTGGATAACGGCACCGAGCAGGCGTTGGCCGAAAAACGCCGGCAACTGGCGCAGCTGGAACAGAGGGGGACCGAGCTCAACCGGCAACAGGCCAGGCTGGGTGCCGAAGCGGAGCAGGCCGATAAGCTGCGGCAGCAGATACAGGCCGAACTCCGGGACATCAACCGCAGATGGCAGCAATTACAGGCCGAGGCCGGGCTGTCGCTAACGGGCCGGGATGGGCTGGAGAGCTGGCTTGACCAGCAGCAGCAGGCCCAGGATGAAGCCGGCCGGAAGGTGCAACGGCTGGATCAGGTGACCGCCGAACTGGTCCAGGCCCGGCAGCAACTTGCGGAGGCAGAAGGCGCCCTGGATAAGCTCAGGCACAGCCAGGCGCTGTTACAACAAAGTCGACAGGATCATGAGCAGCAGCTGGGCAAGCTGAGCAGCCGCATCGAGCAGCAGGCATCTCATCTGGCACGGCAACGGCAGGCCCTGGCCGACAGGCTGGGGCAGATGGGTTACCGGCAGCCCTCGAGCTGGCCGGTCTGGCTGGAGGAGCGGGAGCAGGAATGGCAGCTCTGGCAGCACAACCAGCGGCAGTTGCAGCAATTGGAGCGACAGCAGGGCGAGTTGCAGTATCAGCTGCAGGCGGCCGAACAGGAATGGCAGGGCTGGCAGTTGCGCTGGCAACAAGGAGGGCAGCCGACGCCGGCGGCACTGGCACCGGCCGAGCATCCCCGCCAGGCGTTGGCCGAGGCCGCCTCACAGAGTCAGCAGCTGCAACAGCAGCGGGTCGAGCTGGACACCCGCGTGCAGCTGCAGCAGCAACGGCTGGCGGAGCTTGCCGATGAGCTGACGACGCAGGAGCATGGCTGGCGGCAGGCGCTGGCGTTGAGCCCCTTCGGCGACGAAAGCGCATTCAGGCAGGCCCTGTTGCCGGAGGACGAGCTGCAACAGTTGCGGCAGTTGCAACAGGGGCTGGAACAGGGGCGGAGCGAGGCGCAGACCCTGGTACGCCAGGCTCAGGGGCGGCTGGACGCGCTGCGGGCCGAGCCCGTAACCGAGCGTAGCCGGGGCGAGCTGAGCGATGCGCTCGATGAGCTGCAGCGGACCATCGATGAACTGCTGCAGAAATCCGGTGCGCTGCGCGGCCAGCTGTCGGCGGATGCACAGCGGCGTTCCCGCCAGCAGGCGTTGTTTGCCGAGCTGGCCGCCAAGCGAGCGGATTATCGGCTCTGGGAACAGCTCAACAGCCTGATCGGTTCGGCGGACGGCGCCAAATACCGGCGCTTCGCCCAGGGGCTGACCCTGGATCACCTGGTGTACCTGGCCAACCGGCAGCTGGAGCGGCTGCAGGGACGCTACCAGCTGGCCCGCAGGGCCGGCGGCGAACTGGAGCTGGTGGTGATCGACACCTGGCAGGCGGATGCGGCACGGGATACCCAGACCCTGTCCGGCGGCGAGAGCTTCCTGGTCAGCCTGGCGCTGGCACTGGCGCTGTCGGATCTGGTGAGCAGCAAGACCAGCATAGATTCGTTGTTCCTGGATGAAGGCTTCGGCACCCTGGATGCGGATACCCTGGAAGTGGCGCTGGATGCGCTGGATGCCCTCAACGCCAGCGGCAAGATGATTGGGGTGATCAGCCACATAGAGGCGCTCAAGGAACGCATCCCGATACAGATCAAATTGAGTAAGAGTCACGGTCTGGGGTTGAGCAGGCTGGCACCCCAGTTTGCGGTGGAATAAGGAAGGCCGGGGAAACCCCGGCCTTCAACCGTTAACGAGCTCCCGATTGCCGGCTTACAGCAGCGCCGGGATACCGGGCAGCATGCCGATGGCGGCCATGGTGCCGACCAGGATGATGAAGGTCAGCGCCGGGATAATCCAGCGATCCAGGTGCGGCAAGCTGTTGCCGCGCTCCTTGTCGCCAATCAGTCCCAGGTTGTCGAGCAGCATGGTCAGCGACCAGCCGAACACCGGGTTCACGAAGGCGGAGGCGAAGATCACTATACCCGCGGATTGGCAGTTTTTGGGATCCCGGGTCATCTGCATGCCGGCTTCCAGCAGCGGCAGGAATACCCCGACAATCAGCGCGACGCGCAGCACCGGGGCCCACACCGCCAGATCCATGGGGTAACCCCAGATGGCGGCGATGACGCAGAAGACCCCGGTCAGTACGGCGCCGGCCGGAATCGGCCGCTTGGCGATGGCCGCGGGGATCATATAGGTGCCCCAGGACGAAGTCAGGTTGCCGCCGCCCAGTATGCTGCCCACGGTCTGGCGTACCGACGCCACCGCCATGGTATCGTCGACGTTCATCAGTACCCTGTGGGCCTTTTCCGGATAGTTCAGTTCCTGGAACACCCGATGACCCATGAAGTCGGGAGACCACATGGCCACCGCCAGGATGGCAAAGGGCGCGACGGCCACAAAATGGTGCAGCTCGGGCCAGCCCATCTGCCAGCCGGTATCTGCTCCCCACCAGTAGCTCGGGCTCAGGTGCGGGATGCCGGGTTCGGTGACAAACTCGAAGGGCGCGCCCAGCAGCAGGGCGATGGCCAGGGCGATACCCGAACCCAGCGGGATCGACAGCCAGCGCATCTTGAAACGGGCCAGCAGGGCGTACATCAGCACTGTGCTGAAGATCACCGCAAAGCCGATATGACCCATGCCGATGCCGTCGGCCCAGCCGTTCAGCGCCTTGACCTGGCTGAACAGGCCCACGGCACCCAGGTAAATCAACAGGCCGCCGCGTACCCCTTCACTGGTGAGCGACATCAGCTTGGTCCCTCCCTTGGTGATGCTGAGCAACAGGCCGAACAGGCCGACCATGATGCCGAGCGCCATGGGGTGTCCCCCGGCGCCGATGATCAGCGGGATCAGCGGTATCATGGGGCCATGGGTGCCGGCCAGGTTGGCATTGGGATTGAGTAGCCCGGAAAACAGGATCACAAACAGCAGGGCGGCGATCAGCATCTCGAAGCGGACGTTTTCCACCACGAATTCGCTGGACAACCCCAAGGGACCGGCAAAGGCGGCGACCACGGCGGCGACCATCACTATCTTGCCGATGGTGGCGGCCAGGGCCGGCACCAGATCTTCCAGCTCGAAGTGATAATCCCGGAAGGGCAGGTTCAGCCGCCAGCGTTTGGGCGACATGATCGACAGCTCATGTTCCAGGTAGGCGGTACGGCTGTCAAAGGAGCGCCGGGGGCGGCGCTGGGAACGGTAGCTCTGGGTAGTGGCATCTGACACGGTGATCTCCTTGATGATGGTCATCTAGCTGGTGTCATATCAGAGCCTCAGTATCTGCCGTGTTACATCTTTGTGGTATTGGACATAAGTCTTAGAACATTTGATTAACAACTGCTCGGTTGTTGGGTATGGCAGCCGTCGAGCACGGTATTGATGAAGTTCTGCAGGGCAGGGGAGTGATTGTGGGTGTTCCAGGCAAAGGACACCGACATGTCACACCGGGCCAGCTCAGGCATGTCGATGAAGCTCACACCGGGCGGCGATATCCACTTACAGTCGCCCGGGACGATGGATATGCCCAGGCCGGCGGCCACCAGGCTGAGGATGGTGACATTGTCTGCGCCTATTTGGACCACCTTGGGATAGAAGTCCTGCTGGTGCAGATAGGCAAGCAGCTTGTCGTAATAAACCGGGGACGAGCTGCGTGGCCCCCAGACAAAATTATACCGGTTCAGTTGATGAACTTTATCGGGCGGCGAGTCGACCAGGGGGGAATTCTCGGGCACGGCCAGTACCAGATTATCCTTGTGAAACAAGCGGGTTCTTAAATAGTCGGGGATCTCGTCTCCCATATAGAGAAAACCGGCGTCTATGGAGCCGTCTTTCAGTTTTTCGCTCTGGGGGCCGGACAGCAGGGGATAGACCTCCAGTGCCACCTGGGGGTAGCTGTCCCGGAAGCCGGACAGCACCTGTTTTATCTCCGGTACCCACAGATGGGAAACCGTGACCCCCACGGCCACCTTGCCGGTGATGCCCTGGCCCAGGGCGGTGATGCGGGCCATGATTCTTTCCCTGGTTTCCAGCAGCTGTTTTGCTTCTTCGTACAGCGCTTTGCCGGTGACCGTGAGCGCAATGCCCTTGGCGCCGCGCTCGAACAGGCTGCCCCCTAACGCGGCTTCCAGGGCATGGATCTGGCGGGTCAGGGCCGGCTGGGCGATATGCACCTTGCGGCTGGCCGCAGAAATGGAGCCTTCTTCCACTATGGCGACGAAATAACGTAACTGACGAAAATCCATAGTGTCTGCTCCGGCAGTCTCGGTCTGGGGGTATACCCATGCTATAAAAGTATGGGTTATATATTTATTTAATATTTTTTATATTGCTGTCGCAACCGTTATCTTCTAAGTGACCGCCCGCCTCAGGTGGGTAATGGAACCACATCGCGAAGGAGATGCTGTATGCGAATCAACCACTGGATAGGGCTGCACTTTGTGCTTTGCACCCTGGCCATGATCTGGCCCGGAGCCCTGCTCGCCAACCGCTATGAACCCACTGTGCTGGGCCTGCCGTTTCTGTTCTTCTGGTACATCCTGTGGATGTTTCTGCTGTTTGCCGGCTTGCTGGCGGCCTTTATCAAGGTGCATGGAGGCAAGCGTGATGTCTGATTCGCTTATCGTCACAGGGATCACCCTGTCCTATCTGGTGCTGGTGTTATGGGTGGGACTGCGGGCCCGCACCAAGGGCACGGGTTCCAGCCTGGAGGAATATGTGGCCGGCGGTCGTCATGTCGGTGTGGTGATCCTGTTCTTCATCCTGGGAGCGGAAATATTTTCGGCGTTCGCCTTTTTGGGCGGGCCGGGTTGGGCCTATAAGCACGGTGCTCCGGCATTCTATGTGCTCGCTTATCTGAGCCTGGTGCCCATAGTGATCTGGGTGATGGGGCCGCGGGTGCGTGAACTGGGTAAACGGCATGGTTACCTGACCCAGGCCGACATGATTGCCCATCACTATCAGAGCAAGAGCCTGGGCGCTTTTACCGGCCTCATCAGTATAGTGGCGCTGGTGCCCTACCTGGCCATCCAGATCGCCGGCGCCGGTATGCTGTTCCAGGCTGCGACCGGTGGTCTGGTACCCTTCTGGCTGGGAGCCCTGCTCGCTTTCCTGGTGGTGGCCGTATATGTGTACTGCAGTGGCCTGGGCGGTATCGGTTGGACCAACCTGCTGCAGGGGGTGATGATGGTGTGCATCGCCTGGTTTCTGGGCTGGGCGGTGACCGACCGCCTGTTTGGTGGTGTAGGTCCCATGTTTGCGCAGATCCACCTGCAGATGCCGGAATATCTGGTGATGCCGGGCGCTACCGGCGTCATGGGCTGGGGCGCCTTCAGTACCGCCATCCTGGTCAGTGCCTTCGGCGGCGCCATGTGGCCTCATCTGTTTATGAAATTCTATTCGGCCGACAGCGCCTATACCCTGCGCAAGGTGAGTGTCTTCTACCCGCTGTTTGCCTATCTGCTGGTACCGCTGCTGTTGATCGGCTTTGCCGGTGTGCTGGCCTTTGCCGATGCCCCCCTGGCCAAACCCGATGAAGTGTTGCTGAAATTGGTGATGGAAGTGGCCAACTTTTCTCCCTGGGTGATTGGCATCATGCTGTCCGGGGCGCTGGCGGCGGCCATGTCCACCGGCGCCAACCTGGCACATACCGCCGCCACCATAGCGGTGCGGGATATCCTTTGTATTTCTGTGATGCGGCACGCCTCGGAACAAGCGGTGGTGCGGGCTATTCAGCTCGGTGTGCTGGTGGTATCCCTGCTGGGCTATCTGTTCGCCCTGTATAACCCCGCCTCGCTGGTGGCCGTGCTGCTGGGGGCCTACGGCCTGATTGTGCAGTTGCTGCCCATCGTCTTTGGTGCACTCTTTATGCCGACCCTGCGCACGGGCTCCGTGGTTGCCGGCGCCGTCCTGGGCGGTGCCCTGACCATGCTGTATCAGTTCTATCTGTCCTCGCCGCTCGGCTTCCATCCGGGTTTCTGGGGTTTTGCCCTCAACGTGCTGGTGGTGGCTGTCTGGCAGCTGCTGATGAATAACAAGGCTCAGGCCATCGTTTCTAAAGCATAAGGTAACAGTATGAATATCAACGAGTTGATTGCGGGCACCATCGACAAGGTATATGCCGGTATCGAGCTGCTCTACAAGGACATCCACCAGCATCCGGAGCTGCCCTTCGAGGAGGTTGAAACCAGCCGCAAGCTGGCCGAACAGCTGCAAAGGACAGGTTATGAGGTCACCACCGGCATCGGCAAGACCGGCGTGGTCGGCCTGCTGCGCAACGGCGAGGGTCCCTGCGTGATGCTGCGCGGCGATATGGATGCCCTGCCCATCCGCGAACAGACCGGGCTGGACTATGCCAGCTGCCGGCACTCGGCCTCCGGTGTGCCGGTGATGCACGCCTGTGGCCACGATCTGCACGCCAGCTGCCTGACCGGCGCGGCCGCCGTACTCCATGCCCTGCGGGAGCACTGGCAAGGCACACTGATGATAGTGCACCAACCGGCGGAAGAGATTTTTAGTGGCGCCCAGGCCATGCTGGCCGACGGCCTCTATGAGCGCATCGGCCGGCCAGACGTGATCCTGGGGCAGCATAATATGCCGGCATTGGCCGGTATGGTCGGTCACCTGCCAGGCCAGGCCATGTCCGCCGCGACCACCCTGGGGGTGACCATACACGGTGACGGCGGTCATGGCTCCATGCCGGCGCAGACGGTGGATCCCGTGGTGATTGCCGCCCATGCGGTGGTGCGTCTGCAGACCATCGTCTCCCGTGAGGTGGAGCCGAGCGAGCATGTCGTGGTGACGGTCGGCAAGTTGCAGGCGGGTACCCAGGGTAATGTTATCCCGCACAGTGCCGAGCTGGAAATCAACGTGCGCAGCTTCAGCGATGAGGTGCATGGCAAGGTGATAGCGGCGATCAAGCGTATTATCGATGCCGAGTGCCAGGCCGGCCGCTCACCCAAGCCGGCGGAATACCGGGTATTGACCGAGACTATCACCCTCAACAACGACGGGGCCACGGTCGAAAGGTTGCGCCGGGCCCATGGTGATTTCTTCGGTGATGAGCTCATCTTTGAAATGAAACGTCTGGGCGGCAGCGAGGACTTTCCCTATTTTGGCAACGCCGCCGCCGGTGGCTTTGGCGGGGAGGACATTCCCTACGCCTACTGGTTTATCGGTGCAGCGACCCCGGAGAACTGGCAAAAGACGACAGGGGACAAGGTCTCCGAGCGCATGCTCCAGCTGCCTATGCCCCATTCACCCTACTATGCCCCGGATCGCCAGCCATCGCTGATCACCGGCATGGCGGCCATGGTGACCGGGGCGCTGGCATTCCTGAAACGTTAACGTAGGCCTTGCTCACTCCGCTGAAGGCAGGCTCCTATCCGAGCCTGCTTTCATGGAGGATGAAAGCGGTGTTCTGTGCCAGTATCAAGGGTCACCTATAAAGGAAGGAGGCCACTATGATCACCGTGCACCATCTGGACAACTCCCGCTCCCAGCGGGTCCTGTGGATGCTGGAAGAGCTGGGGCTGCCCTACGAAATAATACTCTACCAGCGGGATGCAGATACGCAACTGGCGCCTGCTAGCCTGAAGAGGGTGCATCCGCTGGGCAAGGCGCCGGTGCTGACCGACGGCGCCATCACCATGGCCGAGTCCGGCGCCATCATCGACTATCTGGCCCAGCACTATGGCCGGGAAACCCTGTTGCCGGCTGTGGGGACGCCGGCCTATCGGGAGTATGTGTACTGGCTGCACTACGCCGAAGGCTCGCTGATGCCTCCGCTGCTGGTCAGGTATATTTTCGAGCAAATACGGGCGGCCCCCATGCCTTTTTTCGTCAGGTTTATCATCAATAGGCTGGTGGCTCAGGTGAACCGGCGGTTTCTGGATAACCAGCTGCACAGCCACCTGGGTTTTGTCGCCGATCACCTGGCCTGTCATGAATGGTTTGCCGGCGACAGCTTCAGCGCCGCCGACATCCAGATGAGTTTTCCCCTGGAAGTGGCCATGACCCGGGCCAATGCGGCCGACAGCTATCCCAGGCTTAAAGCCTATGTCGATAATCTGCAGGTCCGGCCTGCCTACCAAAAGGCGCTGGCGGCAGGTGGACCCTATCGCTATGGATCCGGTCGACCTCCTGTCGATTGATCAATGCTGTTTAGTATAGAAGGGTGGCTTATCTTGTCTTCTTTGGTTGGCGCCCTCGGGGAGTGATCTGGAATAACAGCCTGCTAAAAGTTCCTGCTTTTATCCGCATGGGTTCTTTTTAGTGTCCTCGGTCCGGCCCATCGGCAGGAGGCTAGGTCGGTGTCTGCCGCTTTCATGAAAAAATTGCTTTAAATCTGCTCGCTATGGATAATTTTGTTTTTCTATCAAAAGGTTACCCTTGTTTTCCCGTATATGATGGCACCAAAAAATTCATTAATGAGCGCGTCATTTTATAACATTTGTGTTAAATACCGTCTCAAAAATGAGAGTGGTTATTAAGCCGTGTTATTAATTTTATTGGTTATATTTCTAAATGGTTTGTTGAAAATCATATTCGGTACATCTCGTTTTAATTGGCTCCGCTAACCTTTAACACAGGGTTAGGTAGGAGAACCCTGAATTCGCCCAGGATATATGGAATGGCGAAATTATTAGACACTAAAGTAAAGGAAGAGGGATTTTACCATGTCTATTCAAAAGAAAACATTGGCAGTTTTGGTTGCGTTATCACTTGGCGCTTCATTCGGTGCGGCTGCGAATCCTTGGGGCGGCGGGTATGGACAGCCTAAGCACGAGGACGGAGGAACAAATAATAACGATGATGGTAATCAGGCCGTTGATAAGAGTGTTATCGTCGATGTAGATATTAATAAAAAATATATTTGGAAAACAGATATAGATTATAGGACTTACACTAAAATCCATAAGGATATTAAGGTTGCCAAGCAGTATAACAATACCTATCAGGTTGGATATACCGGCGATACTAAGTCTAAGTCAGATGTATATGCCAGTTCTGATGCCTATAGCGGTAACTATGCTAAAGCCAAGCAAGACAGCACCAACCTTGGCCTTGGCCTTGGCCTTGGTCTTGGCCTGGGTGTCGGTCTCGGTAACGGCGAAGGCGGCGACGGTATCGGCGTGGGCATCCTTGGCTTTGGTATTGGCCTGAGCGATGGAGACGGCGTGGGTGTTGGCGTGGGCGTGGGAACCGGCGTGGGTGCTGGCTTAGGCTTGGCAGCACTGGTCCCCGATCAGGATCTTGATCAGAAAGCCTTTGCTGGTGCCTCGACCAATGTATTGTCTGTGTCTTTGATCCGGTCGGGCAACAACACAGTAGGCAACTCTGCTGCGACCCACGGTATTAACGTGCAACAGGCGATTTCTGGACAAAGCGCCCTTGGGCAACAAAGTGTGAATGTAAACTCTAGTCTGCAGTTCTAACCTTTAATGCCGGCCCTACGGGGCCGGTTAATTTCTTGGAGGGGATATGAAAAGGGTAATATTGCTGTCGGCTTTTTTGAGTTCTTCCATCTTTGCTAGCCAGGAGTTGGATATGCTTCCGGCAGCGGATGATGCCTTGCTAGGCGAAAGCAGAGGGATGGCACAATTGTATAATCAGGAAAATGATACCGCTCAGGGTGGCGTTATAGCAGGGAACAATATGGCTAACTCTATTACCGGGATTAATAATATCTCAGCGGGTGCCTTGTCTGGTTCCAATGGGATTATTATGGTCAATCTGACTTCTGGTAATTTTAACGTTACCAATATGAGTGCGTCTGTTAACGTGATATCGGCAAAATAATATGAAAAAATTATTATTAATGATGGTTTTCTTTCCAGCGGTAACTTTTGCATTGAACTTGCCGGGGACAGGAGGGGGGCATCTGAGAGTACCGGTAAAGAGCTTCGGGGAAATAAAATTTGGGGAGGTCGTTAAGCAGCAGTATGACTTTAGTTGTGGTTCTGCGGCACTGGCCTCCTTGCTTACTCACCATTATGGGATGCCATTCACAGAAGCAACCGTTTTTGAGGAAATGTTTAAATTTGGAGACAAGGATAAGATAGAAAAAAAAGGTTTTTCCATGTTGGATATGAAGGAGTTTTTAGCAAGGAGAGGTTTGAAAGCAGATGGATACAGGTTGGAACGGGAGGATATTATCAATCTGGGGATACCTGCCATAGCCTTGGTTAACTACAATGGCTATAACCACTTTGTGGTGGTGAAGGGGGTGATGGACGATAAGGTTCTGGTTGGCGATCCTTCATTGGGATTGCATATAATGGATGGCGAGAGTTTCGACAAGAGCAGTAACGGTATTTTTCTTTTTATAAGAGACAGTACCGAGCTTGCGAAAGCCAGCTTCAATCAGAAAGAAGATTGGGAACACTCGGCCCCAAATGCCCCATCGAGGATGGCATTTATGCAACAGCTGCCACACCTTACAGATTTGATGTTGCCGTCTGAATATGATTACTGATTGAGGTGAGAATGATGAAGTGGCTGATGGTAACAATTTTAATTCTACCTGCTATAGCCTTTTCGAAAAGTTATAACGCTTCTCTTGAGAGCATACCCACTTTACCAGAGAGTATGTTGGAGCAGCAACGAGGAGGCTTTTATCTTCCTGGTATTAATTATTCAATAGGATTGAGAATGGAGGCTTTGGTTAATGGTGATAGGGTGTTTTTTAGTGATGTATTCAATATGGCCAACAATAGGCTGATGTTGCCAGCTGTAAATGGATTGCCCGCTGGTCTTAGAATTACTCCTCTAAACGGGAATGGCCAGGTGGGTTATTTGATTGAAAATTCAGCCAATGGAATAAGGACCGATGTGAAACTAGAGATTGATATAGTTACGCCCAGATCCTTGGATTCCATGATAAGGCAACAACATGTATCTACCCGACTGCGTTCAGCAACTAAAGTGGGTTATTAGTGACTAGTAGAACCTGACTAGTTACTAGCTACTAGTTATTGGTGGCTAGTCACTAACGGGCGGTGGCTTTTTTAAATATTTTATAAGTTGAAACTAATATGTACTTTACACTTTGGTCATTGATTTTTAAACTCAATAAAGCCCGGTGAGCGACAACGATTAAGCCCGCCGGGTTTTTATTTAGCCTCAAATGAGGCGATTATTGTTTATTTTATTTATTTTTTCAAATGTTTATGATTATTTTTTGTTGTGCTCTTAATTCTGAGTCATTCTGTTCTATAGTGATAGGCATCAATGGATGATGGATATGGTGGTGCAAAATGACCTTAGAAAGGGAGGTCTTGGTCCTTCAACATTCTTCGAGTGTGCGGGTATGGGACAATCAATACCTGGATTGGTCCCTGGTCCGTCATTCTAGTCTGAAAACAGCCGGCTTGTACCTAGACAGTTCAGAAACATCGGTAGCCATCATTGACTGCAGTGATACAGAGAAACCAAGTTTCAGGCTGGAACGATGGCTAGATAACTATGAAGGCGTGTTTTGGATTGCCATCCTTTCTCAGTGCCAACTGTTGAAGAAGGAGTGGCAACTGTTTGTCGCAATGCATTGTTATGACTACCATACGACCCCAGTATCGGAAGAGAGGCTATTCATTACCATAGGGCGGGCTTATGGTATGACTCGGCTCAAGAATAAGTTAAATCTGTCATTTCAAAGAGGCGAGATAGTTGGGCGTCATGAAAAGTTCCAGAATACATTAATCTACCTGCAAAGCCATAAAGGTGAATGCCTGACACTTTCAGGTGAGCGCGGTACAGGAAAGCGCTTGCTCACCAAAAGCTTGGCTGAGTTACGAGGGTTGCAGTTTTTGGAGCTAGATGCCAGCCGTATTGACCCAGCTGTTTACATATCTCGATTTAATTCCATTGTTTCTAAGTGTTCCGAGAAGCCAATCTGCTTATACATAAATGGTGTTGAGCTTCTTCCCCGCTATGTACAGCACCATATTTCTGGTTGTGCATCCATCGATAACATTAAATTTGTTTTTGGTTGTAAGGTAAGCTCAAATGAATTGGATGAACTTGATGCATTTGTTCCCGAATTTTTATTGCTGTTAAATAAGTGTTGGATTGACATCCCTCCATTAAGAGATAGGGGGAAAGATAAACTGATCCTGGCTAAATATTATCTTTACAAACTAAGCCGGGAGCTGGGTAAATATTCATTGGGATTTGCTAATGACGCCGAAGATGCTATAGAAAAATATAGTTGGCCAGGGAATGTCACTGAGCTGATCGAAAAAGTCATGTCTGGCTTATCTTGTTCTGAAACCGACTACTTAAATGCGGAATCCATGGAGCTGGATGATAAGTTGACTCCCGAGAGTAGTAATTTGAGCTTGCGTAAGGCAAGGGAGGAGGCGGATGCACTCGCGATAAAAAGAGTGCTTGAGCTGGTGTCGGGCCGTCCGGGGAGAGCGGCCGAGTTGCTCTGTATTTCCAGGGCGTCGTTGCATCGTCTGATAGCAAGATATGGGATTAGGAGATAAGAATGAATAAAAGGATAATATTTGCCGGCCTACTGCTATCCGTAGCGGGCTCAGTGCAGGCACAAGACAGGCAGGTTGTCGATACAGTAGCCAATGCCCTTGATACCCAGGGGCTACTGACCCCCGCAGGGCATTTTGAAATTGAGCCCTCGTTCAGCTATTCCCAGAATACATCAAACCGTATATCTATCTTGGGCTATAGTGTACTGCCCGCCTTGGTTGTGGGGTTAATTCAAGCCGAAGATTCAGACTTGGCTACTTTAACCTGGGGTCTGGCGGCGCGCTACGGGCTAACCAACCGGATTGAACTGGAGATGAGGGTACCTTGGGTTTACCGGCATGATAGTTACACATTCAGAGAGCCCGGTGGGCCAGAAGTAACTACCAGCACCTTTGTCTCCAACGGTGGTGGCCTGGGCGATATCGAAGGGGCAATTCGCTACCAATTCAACCTGGAGTCGGTTCCCTTCTGGATCGGTGGACTCAGAGTGAAATCCGATACGGGGGATTCTCCGTTTGACCAGGAATTGAACAGCGACGGTATTTTTTCGGATCCGCCTACCGGCTCGGGCGCCTGGGCTATCGAGCCCAGCCTGACCCTTATTTACCCCTCAGATCCGGCGGTGTTGTTCGGTAGCGCCGGTTATACCTGGAACCTGGAGGCAGACGCAGGCCGGGATTTAGACGGTGATGACAGGGCAAACGATAATGTCGATCTGGGGGACAGTTTTTTCCTGGGGATGGGCATGGGGTTTGCGGTGAACAATCGTCTTTCTTTCAGCCTGGGGGTCAACCACAGGACGGTGTTTATTTCCCGGGTCAATGGCAGGAGGGCGAGCGGCGCCGAGGTCCTGCAGTTGGATAGCCTGACCACAGGTTTTTCGCTCGCCTTGACCGACAGAACTTCCATCAATATGAACTTGCAGGCGGGTTTAACGGAGGATGCGCCCGATGTTCAGGTGAATTTCGGTATGCCAATCTCGTTCTGACATGGGGGCGGCAGGGCCAGGGCGGCCAGTCTCGAACATGGGGGTTACCGCTGTGGATGATGAAGTCTAAACCACGGGAAGGTAACCCCATGCTCGGCTGGTAATCGCGTCGTAGCAGGAGGTTTGATAACGTTAGCTGTTTTCCAGCAGTAGATCCGCAAACACAAAGCCATCGCGCTTGACGATTTCACCGATGCGGATCTCGAGTTTCTTCCGGAACATGGGACCATCGAATACAAAACTGTGGAATTCCCCGTTTTCGCCGCAGGGATCTGTGCCCTCAGGTAACGCCGCCAGCAGAGCCTCATCGAGTTCCCGACCGGCAAAGGCTTCCGGTACTTTTTCAGGGTCAAGGCAGGTAATCAGGGTGCGCAGGCCAGTGCGAAACATTTCTCCCGGCAAGGTGGCCGTCGAGGTTCCCCAGATGGGGAACACAGCTTCGATACCGGTGTCTTTCAGCTTTTCCTCCCGGTAATTGCGCACATCCTCAAGGAACAGGTCGCCAAAGCCAAAACATTCGATGCCTCTGTCTTTGGCGTTCTTAACGAAAGCGGCCATGCGCTCCGCGTATTGTGCGTTGCTGCAGGGATAGGGGATAGAGATCACCTCCAGCGGCAGGCCTATGCTCTCTGCCTGCTGTCGCAGCAGCTCGGCCCTGACGCCATGCATGGCGACCCGATCAAAGGCTTCATTCACAGTGGTGAACAGGCCGACCACATCAAACTCCTGACTCTGCTGCAGCGCATATAGTGCCCAGGCACTGTCCTTGCCGCTGCTCCAGGACATAAGGGTTTTTCTTTTCATCTGTATCCTTTTTATATGGCGCCCTCTCGCTGCCAAGCAAAATGTCCACAAGGTACACTGGGCCTGCCCGGCGCCATGGGCAGAGTTTTGATTGCTATGGTAACCCGGATTTTATCATGACGCTGGTCGCCATGTTACGACGGCGGCTTTCCTACAATCCGGGCTTTAGTCCGCAGCCCGGAGCTCGATATGCAGTCCGTGCTTTCGAAATTTACGCACCACCCTGGGCTGGCTGATACTGGGGCCTGAGCGCCTTCCTTGAGGTAAAGCATATGGTCGGACCGGCGCCCTGACGCGCAGATGTTCAGACTGCTGTTGCGGCTTGTGGCAACGGCTGTTCAAACCGCAATGGCAGGACTGGCGCCGCCGCCGTTGACCGGCTGCCGATGGCAGGATAACGTGCAGGGTATCGGTGAACTTGGGGCATATTGCCCCGATTTTATTCTGGCCGGGTGGCGACAGGGGCGATATGGACATCAAATGGCTGGAGGATTATCTGGCGTTATGCGAGCTGCGCAACTTCTCTCGTGCCGCCGAGGCCCGCCATATCACCCAGCCGGCTTTTGGGCGCCATATCCGGGCCCTGGAAGCCGCGGTGGGCCAGCAGCTGGTGGACCGGAGCACCAATCCGGTCGGCCTGACCCCGGCCGGACGCCAGTTTCGTACCCTGGCGCGCAACCTCACCGAGCAGATGACCGCCGGGCTCGAACAGCTGAAGCAGGCCCCCAGGATCAGCTTCAAGCCGGTACGGGTCGCGGCGCCCCACTCCCTGACCACACCCACCCTGCTGGACTTGCTCGAGCTGGTGGAGGAGTCGGCCTGTGCCATCGACATATTGCGGGTGGATTTTGCGGTCGAGGCATTGACCGAAGGCGAGTGCGATCTGTTGCTGGCGTTTGACATCCTGTCGTTGATGCAGCCGCCGTTTCTCAACCTCTGTCTGGGCCAGGGGGATTTCCTGCTGGTCAGCGGGGTCGATGCCCGGGGCGGGCCCCGGTTCCATGCCGAGGATGCGTGGCTGCCTTATCTGCGTTACAGCCCCGATTCTTTCAGCGCCCGCTTGATCGAGCGGCAGATGCCCACTTCCATGATGGGCCACTTCCAGCCGGTATTCGAAACTTCCATGTGCCAGCTGCACAAAGACATGGCGCTGCGCGGCAAGGGCGTGGCCTGGTTGCCCGACTGCCTGATCGGGGCCGAGCTGGCCGAGGGCAGCCTGGTCGCGCTGGGCCCCGAGCGCTGGCGCATTCCCTATCAAATCCGTCTGTATCGTCATCAGGCGCCGTTGAGCCAGGCCGCCGAGCTGCTCTGGCAAACCCTGAACCGGCGGCTGGCAACCCAATGGCGGCTGCTGCAACCCTGGTATCGGCCGGGTAACGGTGCCGAACCGGCATAGCCATACCGTTATTGGCATTTCACTCGTGCCGGGCGGCCGGCGATACTGCGCCATTATCAAGGTTTTTAAGCGAGGCCAGCAGTGCAATCCCGCCTGTCCTTTACCGAATTTCTGCACCGTTTTCCCAAGGTGGATATCCATTACCACCTGCTGGGCGGTGTGCGCCTGACCACCATGCTGGCGCTGGCCCGCCAATACGGTGTGTCCCTGCCCGAGGCCGAGGCCCGCAGCTATTACCGGGCCTATCAGGCTGAAACCGGCGAGCGCCGGGGCGGCATCGCGGCCCTCAACTTTCTCTATACCCTGCTGCGCCGTCCGGAAGACTATTACCGGGTGGCCCGGGAGGTGGCCGAAGACGCCCATGCCACCGGTATTCGCTATATCGAAACCTTCTGGAACCCGAGCGATGTCTGCCTGTCCTATCAGGACGTCAATCAGGCGCTGATCCGGGCCTGTGACGACGCCGAGCGGGAACTGGGCCTGGTGATGCGGCTGATCCCTTCCATCAACCGGGAAAAAGCGCCGGAGGAAGCGGTGGCCATGGTTGACGCCATGCTCGAGCATCCCCATCCCTATGTGTTGGGCATCGGCATCGACTACAAGGAACAGCAGGCGCCGGTGGAGGGCTTCTGGAAAGCCTACCGCCTGGCCCGGCGGCACGGCTACCGGCTCACCGCCCACTGCTCCGAATTCGGCCTGCACTGGCGCAATGTGGAGACCGGCCTGGATCTGATCGGCGTGGATCGCATCGACCACGGCTATACGGTGATCGACAATCCCGAACTGGCCGCACGCTGCGCCCGGCAGGGCGTACCCTTTACCGTTGTCCCTTCCAATACCTACTACCTGAGTCAGTGGCCGGAGCGGGAAACCTGGCGGCGGCGGCATCCGATCCGCAAGATGGCCGAGTTGGGGCTGACTATAGTGCCCTGCACCGATGACTGGCATATGCACAACACCAACGGCGCCGAGCTGTACCGGGTGATGGTGGAGGAATTCGGCTTCGATCTGGACGGCATCCGCCAGTGCATGTTGAACGGCATCGAGGCCAGCTGGGCGCCGGAGACGCTGAAGGCGCGGTGGCGCAGCGCCTGGCCCGCCGAGTTTGACCAATTGCGCGCGGCCCTGGCGGTCGAGCCGGTTATCCCGCCGGAGCGGCATGTCCGCTATCGGTTACCTTGTGCTATAGCCTGAGTCTGAAACAGGAAGTTCCCCATGTTGAATCGGTTTTTCAAATTGCCGCAAAACGGCACCAATGTCCGGACGGAGGTGATCGCCGGGCTGACCACCTTCGCTACCATGGCCTATATAGTGGCGGTCATTCCCGGCATGCTGAGCAAGGGCGGTCTGCCGTTCTCGGCGGCGCTCACCGTCACCCTGGTGATGACGGTGCTCACCTCGCTGGCCATGGGCCTCTATACCAACAGGCCCTTCGTGCTGGGCCCCGGCCTCGGCAGTGCCGCCATCTTCGCCTATACCCTGCTGGGGGACGGTGTGCCCTTAAGCATTGCCTCGGGCATCGTCTTTATCAGCGGCGTGCTGTTTATGCTGGTGTCCTTCCTCGGCATCCGCGACTTTATCGTGCGCATCATTCCCCAGAGCGTAAAGGTCTCCGTGGGGGTGGGCATAGGCCTGTTTATCGCCCTGCTCGGCTTCAAACAGGCGGGCATAGTGGTGGCCGATGCCAAGAAGAACGTGCTGGTGTTCGGCGATCTCAACGCCATGGGCCCGGTACTGGCCATGGTCGGGCTGTTCCTGATCCTGCTGTTCACCGCCCGCCGGGTGAAAGGCGGCATCATACTGGCCATACTGCTGGTCACCGCCATCGGCATCCCGCTGGGCGTGACCAAGTTGCCCGATACCCTGTTTGCCCTGCCGGGCGCCATGGACGGCATGGTGTTCGAGTTGGACATGCTGGGCGCCCTGGATGCCAAATACCTGCCGTTCCTGCTGGCGTTCTTCATTCCGGACTTCTTCTCTACCCTGGGCACCCTGCTGGGGGTCGGTGGCCGGGCCGGTTACCTGGATGACGAGGGCAACCTGCCGGGTATCGAAAAGAACTTCTATGTGGACTCCAGCGCCACCACCTTCGGCGCCCTGTTTTCCTGCCCGGTGCTGACCACCTACCTGGAAAGCTCCGCGGGGGTGGAGGCGGGTGGCCGCACCGGCCTGACCGCCGTGGTGGCGGCCCTGTGCTTCGCGCTGATGCTGTTCCTGTCGCCGCTGGCCTCGATGATCCCGACGGTGGCCACGGCGCCGGCCCTGATCTATATCGGCATGTCGATGATGGCGTCGATGAAGAAGGTGAATTACGAGGATATCACCGAGTATCTGCCGGCCTTCTTCTGCGTGGCCATGACCATCTTCAGCTTCAACTCGGGCAACGGCATCGCCGCCGCCATGGTGGTGTATGCCTTCCTCAAGCTGGCCACCGGCCGCTGGCGCGAGGATCACTGGTCCGTCTATGCTATCGCCCTGGCCATGGTTTACTACTTCCATGTGGTGGCCAGCGCGCACTGAGTTCCTGGCGGGCGGTCGGGCGGTCAAGCTGTCCCCGCGCGTTTGGCTGTGATGCCGGTGACGGGGTCACTCCCGAGCCAGCAGTACCGCCAGCAGCAGCACATTGCCGAGCAACAACAGCAGCGACAGCATCCGCCAGAAGGCCAGTGGATGGCGTTCGACCAGGGGTAGTTGCTCCTCGCGCAAGAAGGCCGGATTGGGCTTTTTGAGGTCGGCCTCCAGCTCCGACAGCGCCTCGTAGCGCTGCGTCGGATCGAGGGCCACGGCCTTGCCGATGGCTTTGTCGACCCAGTGCGGCAGTTGCGGCTGATAGGTGCGCAACGAGCCATAGCGCAGGCGGTTGAGCTGGCCCCGGCCGGTGGTGGCGGCCAGCCGCTCGCCGTAGGGCAACTGGCCGCTGAGCAGCTGGTAAAGGATGCAGCCGAGGGCAAACTGATCCGAGTGGGTGCCGACCCGGGTGCCGAGCAGGTACTCGGGAGCGGTATATTGCTTGGTGCCGAGCAGGGTCTTGCGCTCGAGCGGGGTGGCGATATCGGCGATACCGGCGATGCGGACGGAGCCGAAGTCGATGATCTTGAGCAGGCCGTCGTCGCTGACCAGGATGTTGCCGGGCTTGAGATCCTGGTGCAGCATGTCCAGCCGGTGAAAGGCGCGCAGTCCCGAGATCAGCTGGGGCAGCAGCCGGCGTACCTCGCCCAGGGGCAGGGGGCCCTCGTCGTCCAGTTTCTGCTCCAGGGTGCGTCCCTCCAGGTATTCCAGCACATAGTAGAGAAAATGCCGGGGCCGCTGCTGCTCGATCACCCGCACCACATGAGGGCTGTTGATGCGCCGGCCGACCCACTCCTCCAGCTGGAACCGCTCCAGGTAAGCGGGATCGTCCTCGAAATTGACCGAAGGGGTCTTGAGCACCACCTTGTCGCCGCTGTCGGTGTCCACCGCCAGATAAAGCTGGCTGGTGGAGCTGGCGTGCAGCTCGCGCACGATGCGGTAGCCGTCGAGGAGCATGCCCTGCTCCAGCTCCGGCGGAAACGGCAGGGCGGTGAGCCGGGCCACCACTTCGTCCACCTCCGGCCGGGGCAAGCGGTCGACCCTCAGGATCTGGCAGCTGAGGTTGTCGTCGCTGCCGAGGGCCAGGGCCGTTGCACACAACTGCCGGGCGCAGGCGTCGGGATCCGGGTACTGGCGCAGCAGCCGCCTGATCTCGCCGTCGGGCACAAATTCATAGACACCGTCGGTCAGCATCACGAAGCAGTCGCCGGGCTCCGCCGGTAGCGATTTGTAGTCGATCTCCAGGCCGTAGTCGATGCCGAGCGCCCGGCCCAGGTATTCCCGCTGCTTGCCGAGGCGGACGCGGTGATCCTGAGTCAGGGGTTCTAGTTCGTCGTTGCGCCACAGGTAGATGCGGCTGTCGCCGACGTGGAACAGATGGGCGGTGGTGGACTTGAGCACCAGGGCGGAAAAGGTGGTGGCGGCGGAGCGGGATTCGCTCAGGAACTGGCTGCCCTGGCTGCACAGCCAGAGGTTGATGGCGGTCAGCACCTTGGCCCCGGACTGTTTGACCGACCAGCTGTCCGGGGTGCTGAAATAATCCGCGATAAAGCCGCGCACTGCCGACTGGCTGGCCAGGGCCGCTTGGTCGCTGCTGCTGATGCCGTCGGCCAGCACGCAGGCCAGGCCCTTGGCGTCGAGCAGCAGGGGGTTGTCCGGGGCAAAAAAACCCAGGGCATCCTGGTTTTCGGGTTTGCGCCCGGCTAGCGAGTGCTGGCCGCAGCGGACGTTAGGGCTGGTGGTCAAAGGTTGTCCTTGGCTGTGTTGCTGGGCTGAGTCCTGAATAGCAGATCCTGATAGTGCTACATCGTCTGGGCCCCGCACACAGACACGCGGTGAACCCATCCCTGGGGGCTCCGCCGCGCCGTCCCTGGCGCGGAGGGTCTGCTTAGCGGAACCCAGCCGCTGCCGGTAGTGATCTGCTATTCGGAACAGTTATTTAGTGTACATCTATCATCTGCACCGTGCCGTCGGGCAGCACTTCCGCCATCTGGCCGCTCGGCTCGTCCATCAGTTGCACCGCTACCATGGTGAGCGCGGCCGTGGTGCAGATCATCCAGAAGAACACCTGGGGTGAGACGAAGGACAGTACCGTCAGGAACACCACCCCGCCCACGTTGCCGTAGGCACCGGTCATGCCGGCGATCTGGCCGGTGAGGCGGCGCTGGATCAGCGGCACCACCGCGAACACCGCGCCCTGGCCGGCCTGCACGAAGAAGGAGCAGGCCATGGTGGCCAGCACCGCCAGCACCAGCGGCCAGCTGCTGTCCATCATTCCCATCAGGAAAAAGCCCATGGCGGCGCCGGCCAGGCTCAGGGTCAGGGTCTTCTTACGGCCCAGCTTATCGCTGAAATGGCCGCCGCAGGGGCGGGACACCAGGTTCATAAAGGCGAAGGCCGAGGCCAGCAGGCCGGCCTGCACCGCACTGATGCCGAAGGTGTCGCTGAAGAACAGCGGCAGCATGGACACCACCGCCAGTTCGGCGCCGAAGGTGGCCAAGTAGGCCAGGTTGAGCACCGCCACCTGCTTGAACTTGTAGCGGTGGATGGTCGGCACCGGCTTATGGAAGACCTCCTTGTTGACCTTGACGATATGGAACAGCTGCCAGCTAAAGAGGGTGGCCAGGCCGACATAAATCCCGTAGCTGGCGGTGGCGGACAGCAGGCTCACGCCTTGGGGTGACAGCTTCCAGGCCAGCAGGGCCAGGGCGGCGTACAGGGGAATGCTCATCAGGATATAGAGCACGAAGTCGCCCTTACTGGTCACTTCCATGGCGCCGGACTTTTTCGGCTTGAAATAGGTGGAGCCCTTGGGGGTGTCGGACACGCTGAAGTAGTAGATAAAGGAGTAGAGCAGGGCGATGGCGCCGGTCAGCCCCAGGGCGTAGCGCCAGCCGTGCTCACCGCCGACCAGCAGGGCGATGGCCGGCAGCAGCATGGCGGCGGCGGCGGAGCCGAAGTTGCCCCAGCCGCCGTAAATGCCTTCGGCCAGCCCCACCTGCTTGGCGGGAAACCACTCGGAAATCATGCGGATGCCAATCACGAAACCGGCGCCCACAAAGCCCAGCATAAAGCGCGCCAGCGCCATCTGCTCGAAGCTGGTGGCCAGGGCGAAGAAGAAACAGATCAGGCTCGACATGCCCAGCAGCAGCGAGTACATCACCTTGGGGCCGAATTTATCCACCAGCATGCCGACCACAATCCGGGCCGGAATGGTCAGGGCCACGTTGAGGATCAGCAGGGTGGACACCTGCTGGCTGGTGAGCCCCATGGACTCCCGGATAAATATCAGCAGGGGGGCATGATTGAACCAGACCATGAAGCTGATGAAAAATGCCAGCCAGGTCAGATGCAGGATGCGGCTGTTACCGCTGAAGGATAAAAGATTGATTTTTGAAGCAGACATATAGGTATTCTCGCTGAGCCCGTTACAACATCGTTGCAGGGTAACAAGCCGGAATCATGCCAAGCTGACAAGTCATTGTTTTTATTAGGTAGAATCGACGGGGGCAAGGGGGCTTGGCCCCAAATTAAAGCGTGCTGGCGGATATATGCACAATGCCGGTGCAGGGGAGCTGGCGGCGGTGTGCACCATCCCCGGTGAGGTGGTCTGCTTAGCGATGCCCGGTCGCCGTCTCGAGTGACCCGCTATTCGGAACAGCTATTCAGCCGTCTTTCTGCAGATCCCGCCATACCAGCCAGAGCCGGGTATCCAGCTCCAGCTGGTGGTAGTCGGGCTCCATATGACAGCATAACTGGTAGAACGCCTTGTTGTGCTCCTTCTCCCTGAAGTGGGCCAGCTCATGGGCCACTATCATCTTCAGGAACTCTTCCGGTGCTTCCTTGAACAGGGCGGCGATGGTGATGCTGTTGTGGGCCTTGAGCTTGGCGCCCTGTACCCGGGACTGATAGGTATGCATGCCGAGCGCCTGCTTGAGCACGTTGATCTTGCTGTCGAAGTGGACCCGGCTCAAGGGCGGGGTCTTGCGCAGATACTGGTTTTTCAGCGCCATCACATAGTCGTACAGGGCCTTATCGTTCTGCACCCGGTGACGGTTGGGATATTTGCGCTGCAGGTAGTCGCCCAGGCGGCCGCTTTGCGCCAGCTCGCCGGCCTGGGCCTGAATGTGCTCCGGGTAACCGGCCAGGTATTTCAAGGTATTCACGGCGGGTCTCCCCTGGATGAGCGGAGACCCATTATAAGGCGCAGTGGAGGTTTTGTCCGCTGCTGGATCAGCGGGAGGGAAAACCGTACAGCCGGGCCGGATTGTCGACCAGGATGCGGTGACGGGTTGCCTCGTCGGGTGCCCAGTCGGCCAGCATGTCGAGCACGGGACCGTCCCCGGGCATGGCCCTGTTGAAATGGGGGTGAGGCCAGTCTGAGCCCCAGAGTATCTGTGCCGGATCCGCCGCTATCAGCGCCCGGGCAAAAGGCACCACATCCAGATAGGGCGGCAGGGGCTGATGGGTGATGCGGTAGCTGCCCGACAGCTTGACCCAGGCTTTTTGCTCCCTGACCAGGGTCAAGAGCCCCTGAAATCCGGGCTGATGCAGGCCCTTGGCGGTGTCCATATGCCCCATATGATCGATGACCACCGGGGTGGGCAGGCGGCGGATACGGGGTACCATTTCCTCGAACTCGGACACATCGATCAGAAATTGTAGGTGCCAGTTGCGCTCGGCCAGGCGGCGGGACAGGTTCTCGACATCCCGCCAGGCGATGCCCCCCTTGAACAGCAGGTTCATGCGTACCCCGCAGACGCCGGCTTCGGTCAGTTCGTCCAGCTCCCGTTCGGAAACGGCGGCATCCACCACCGCCACCCCCTTGTACTGGAGCCCCTGTCGGCGCAGGTAATGCAGGCAGTCCACCATCAGCCGGTTGTCGGTACCGTAGACGCTGGGCTGGACCAGCACCCCCCGGCTGATCCCGAGCGTCCTGTGCAGATGCAGGTAGGCGCCGGGGGCGGCATCGGGTGGGGTATAGGTACGGTTGGGGGTATAGGGGTAACGCTCCATGGGGCCGAACACATGGGCATGGGTGTCGCAACTGCCTTCCGGTAGCCTGAAGTGGGCGGCTTGGGGAAAGGGATCGGCGGCGGCACAAAGCGGAATATCGATAGGCTGAGTCATATGGAGTACCGGTGACCATAGAAGATAATCAGGGGAAGGGCCGGTGCGGCTCCTCCCCCGTTGTTACGGCATGGGCGGTTGCCCCCGTCGTGTTACGCCAGGTTTTTCATCCACTCGGCGATATGGCCGGAGAAGGAGACGAACTTGGGGTTGTCGTCCAGCATCCACTCGGTATGGCCACCGCCTTCGAGCAGGAAGAGTTGCTTCGGACCCGGGTAGGCGGCATAGAGGGACTTGGGCTCGGTCACCGGGTGCAGATCGTTTTCGGCGCCGTGGGCGATCAGCAGAGGTACGTTGGCGAAGCGCTCGTCCAGGTGGGCTTCGGGTTTGAAGTTGATCAGCGAATCGGCGAAATCGAAGCTGGAGGTCACGCCGTAGCCCGGTGCCTTGACCAGTTCGGAGAAGACGTACTCGCGGCTGACCGGATCCAGCGGATAGATGTCGAAGGGATCTATGCCTTTCGGTTCGCCGCCTTGGGCCAGGCGCTGGCGCTCTTCGGCCATGAACTGCTTGAAGGCCTTCCAGCCGTGCTCACCGCGCAGGGCCTTCTGCACTCGTACCGCGTCGAAGAAGCCGTTCATCGCCACCAGGGCGTCCACCTGGCCTTCGACCAGGCGATAGGCATCGAGGATCAGGCCGCCCGCCATGCCCCAGCCGGCCAGCACGATTTTACGGCCTTCTTCTTCGGCCCGGTGACGGACCACGGCCACGGCGGCGGCGATATCCCTGACCTGTTCTTCCAGCAGCACCTTCTCACGGGTACCTTCGGACTCGCCGAAACCGCGGTAATCGAAACCGAAGACGGTAAAGCCCTTGGGCGTGAAGGCGCGGGCATAGCGCTCGGGGTGAATGTTTTTCTGGCCGGTAAATCCGGAACATACGATCACTATGGGCAGGGCCGGGTTGTTGTTGTGTTCGTCGACAAAGAAGGCGCCGTCCAGTACCAGGCCATCGCTGTGAAATTTAACTTTTTGCTCGATCATCGTCTGTATCCCAAGTAAGAGTGGTAGGGTCGAGAGCTATGATGCGGTAACGTCATGGTTAATTAACTGTTAATATCCGACAATGTTGCCAACAAAAGCGACATCATGAGCGGTGGCCCCAGGGCCGTTTCGAGGAGTGAAGGTGATGGAAGTCCAAGGTGTGGAGCAGATAGGTTTTTTCCTGGTACCGGATTTTTCCATGCTGTCTTTTGCCGCGGCGGTGGAGCCGCTGCGCATGGCCAACCGCATCAAGGGCCGGCCCCTGTATCGATGGCACCTGTACGGCAGGGATGATCAACCGGTGCTGGCCAGCAATGGCATGCCCTTTACGCCGACCCGCAGCTTTACCGACACCGAGGGCATTACCACCATGATAGTGGTGGCGGGGATCGGTGCCGATCTGGTGAAGGACGAAGGGCTGAATCGCTGGCTGAGGCAGCTTTCCCGCAAGCAGGTCACCGTCGGTTCAGCCTCGACCGGCAGCCTGCTGCTGGCCCGGGCCGGGATCCTGAAGAACCACTCCTGCACCATCCATTGGGAGAACAAGGAAAGCCTGCAGGAAGAGTTTCCCGAGCTCAGGGTCACCGGCGAACTGTACGAGGTGGATGACAAGGTTATTTCCTGCTCCGGCGGCCTGGCCGGGCTGGATATGATGCTGCATCTGCTCGCCCTCAAGCATGGTGAACGGCTGGCCAATGATGTGGCGGAGCAGTGCATCCATCCCAATATCAGGCCGGCCCATGAAAGCCAGCGCATGGCGATACAGGCGCGCCTGAATATTAATCACCCGCGCCTGGTGCGGGCCATCGAGGTGATGCGCAACCATCTGGAAGAGGTGCTGAGCTGTCATGAGGTGGCCGAGCGGATCGGTTTGTCCAGTCGCCAGCTGGAGCGGCTGTTCAAGCAGCAGCTGGGTACCACGCCCGCCAGTTTTTACCAGGATCTGCGGCTGGAAAAGGCGCATCACCTGCTGCTGCAGTCCAGCCTGTCCACCCTGCAGGTGGCTATGGCCTGCGGCTTTGCCTCCACCTCCTACTTCTCCCGCTGCTACCAGCAAAAGTATGGCCTGACCCCCAAGAACGCGCGACAGGCCCGGCGGGTCAAGCCGGTGGCCGACCCCCGGAGCCCGCAAGCGGAGCAAGGCTAAAAAGGGCTTGTATCGACCGATGGTTTCTTATACTTTTCCGTCATGTTGTAGGACAACCTACAAGTGTGAGTGCTTGGCACGCTGAGAGAACGAGATGAACCTGACCAATCTGTCCAAGCCGCGCCAGCTGTCGGCCGAGGTGGCCGACCAGCTGGAACGGGAAATCCGTGACGGCAACATCGGGGTGGGGGACAAGCTGCCCACCGAGCAGCAACTGACCCAGGCCTTCGGCGTCAGCCGCAATGTGGTGCGCGAGGCCATCGCCCGGCTGAAGTCCGAAGGATTCGTCGAAACCCGCCAGGGGGTGGGGGCCTTCGTGGTCGCCGCTGGCCGCCAGCAGGGCTTTAAGATTAATGCGGAGGAGCTGGTCAACCTGACCAAGCTGCGCAAACTGCTGGAGCTGAGGCTGGAGCTGGAGGTGGCGGCGGCGGGCATGGCGGCCAGGCGGCGTTCCCGGGCGCAGCTGGCGCAGCTGGCCGAGGCGGTCGCCGAACTGGAGCGGGCGGCGGTCGGTCACCACAGCCAGCTGCAGGGGGAGCTGTCCTTTAGCCGGGCCCTGGCCGATGCCAGTGGCAACGAGTATTTTGACAACTTCATCATGTTTCTCGCCGGACATGTGTTTGAAGCCATCGGCCGGGTCAAGGCGGGCCAGGCCAGGTTTGCCCGGGACGCCCTGATCATAGTGGCGGAGCGGCGGGAGATCCTGGACGCCATTGCCTCGGGCGATCCCGATTTGGCGAAGCGGGCGACCTGGCGGCATATCCTCAACACCGCCGAGCGGCTGGGCCTGAGGGGTCTGCAAGGCTGGGAGCGTACCCGCATGAGTGCCCTGGGCGAAACCTATGCCCCCCTTTGCCTGCCTCCCGACAAGCGGCCCAGGGCGGTGAATTTCACGGTGCCGGAGGGCGCCTGCGACTGTCATATGCATGTGTTCGGGCCCGGTCGCCGTTATCCCCTGACGGCCCACCGATCCTATACCCCGGCGCCGGCCTCCCTGGTCGATTACCGCAAGACCATGGCGGCCCTCGGGGTTTCCCGTGCCGTGGTGGTGCAGCCCAGCGTCTACGGCACGGATAACCGCATGGTACTGGAGGTCTTGAGCAAGGGCGGAGGAGACGTCAGGGGGGTGGTGGTGATCGATCCCGATACGCCCGACGCCGAGTTGCAGGCCATGCATGAGCTGGGTGTGCGGGGGGTACGGATCAACCTGTTGTTCAAGAGCGGTGTGGAAGTGTCCGATGTGCGCAAGCTGGCCGCCAGGATCGCCCCCCTGGGCTGGCACCTGCAGATGCTGATCGATGTCTCCGAGTTTTCCGATCTTTACCAGTCCCTGGGCAGTCTGCCGGTCGAGCTGGTGATCGATCATATGGGGCATATGCCGACCCATTTCGGGGTTTCCGCCCCCGGGTTTCAGGAGCTGTTGGCCCTGGCCCGGGACGGCAAGGCCTGGATCAAACTGTCCGGCGCCGAGCGCATCAGCGCCGAGGGCTACCCCTATGCGGACGTGGCCCCCTTCGCCCGGGCCATAGTGGCGGCGGCGCCGGAGCGGGTCCTGTGGGCCTCGGACTGGCCCCATACCGGCCTGGAGCGGGATATGCCCAACGATGGCGATCTGCTCAACCTGCTGCATGACTGGGTGCCCGAGCCGGCCCTGCTGCGCCGGATACTGGTGGACAACCCCCAGCGGCTCTACGATTTCCCCCCCTTGACCCCGAGCGTTTACACAAAGGAATGAAGACGACCATGATACCCGCCCTTACCCCCAGCTCCGTCACCCAGGAATGCTATCTCGCCTTCCTGAACGCCCTGGAAGCCGACGGCTTCGCAGGGGAGATCAATACCGATTACGGCAACCGCCTGGCCCAGGCCACGGACAACTCCATCTATCAGCTGCTGCCCCAGGCGGTGCTCTACCCGCGCCACAAGGAAGATCTGTGCCTGCTCACCCGGCTGGCGGGTCGGGACGAGTTCCGCCAAATCGTGCTCAGCCCCCGGGGCGGCGGCACCGGCACCAACGGCCAGTCCCTGAGTGACGGTATAGTGGTCGATCTGTCCAGGCACATGAACCGCATCCTCGAGATCAACCCGCAGCAGGGCTGGGCCCGGGTGGAGGCCGGGGTGGTCAAGGATCAGCTCAACAAGGCGCTGGCGGCCCATGGGCTGTTCTTCGCCCCCGAGCTGTCTACCAGCAACAGGGCGACCATAGGCGGCATGATCAACACCGATGCCAGCGGCCAGGGTTCGGTGCGCTACGGCAAGACCCGGGATCATGTGCTGGAACTCAGCACAGTGCTGCTGGACGGCAGCCTCTGGCATTCGGCCCCGCTGGATGACGAGACCCTGGCGCGGCACCAGCGACGGGACGATCTGGCCGGGCGCATCCACCGTGAGGTGGATGCCTTGCAGCGGCAACACCAGGCGCTTATCGAAGCTCGCTTCCCCCGGCTCAACCGCTGCCTCACCGGCTACGATCTCGCCCATATCCGCGATGACAGCGGTCGCTTCGACCTCAATTCCCTGCTGTGCGGCTCTGAGGGCAGCCTCGGCTTTATCGTCGAGGCCAAGCTCAATGTGCTGCCCCTGCCCAAGCATTCGGCCCTGGTCAATATCAAGTACGCCAGCTTCGACGATGCGCTGCGGGATGCCCAGGCGCTGATGGCCTGGCAGCCCAGCTCCATCGAAACGGTCGACTCCAGGGTACTGCAACTGGCCATGGCCGACATCGTCTGGGATTCGGTGCGCGACTATTTTCCCCGGCGAGACGGGGAGCCGGAGATCCGCGGCATCAACCTGGTGGAATACACCGGAGACAGCCTGGCCGAGGTTGAGCGGAAGGTGGCGGCCCTGACCCGGCATCTGCAACAGCAGGCCGGCACCGAAGGCAAGGGATTCGGCCATACCCTGGCCTGCGGCGAGGCCGAAATCAATAAAATCTGGGGGATGCGCAAGCGGGCAGTGGGGCTGCTCGGCAACGCCAAGGGAGAGAAGAGGCCGATTCCCTTCGTCGAGGACACCGCAGTGCCGCCCGAGCACCTGGCCGACTTTATCCGGGAGTTTCGCCAGGTACTGGACAGCCACGGCCTGGAATATGGCATGTTCGGCCATGTGGATGCGGGGGTGCTGCATGTGCGCCCGGCCATCGACATGAAAGACCCGCAACAAGAGCCCCTGATCCGGGCCGTGACCGACCAGGTGGTGGAGCTGACCCGCAAGTACCGGGGGCTGTTGTGGGGGGAGCATGGCAAGGGCGTGCGTTCCGAATATGCGCCGGCCTTCTTCGGTCCCCTGTACCCGGTGCTGCAGCAAATCAAGGCGCTGTTCGATCCCTATAACCAGTTGAATCCGGGCAAGATCGCCACCCCGGCAGGCAGGGATGCCGAACTGCTCAAGATTGACGGGGTGCCCACCCGGGGTCAGTTCGATCGCCAGGTGCCGATCGCGGTGCGCGGCGAATACCAGGGCGCCATGAGCTGTAACGGCAATGGCGCCTGCTACAATTTCGACCCCGACGACGCGATGTGTCCTTCCTGGAAGGCGACCCGGCAGCGGTTGCATTCCCCCAAGGGGCGGGCCACCCTGACCCGGGAATGGCTCAGGCTGCTCGCCGCCCAGGGCGTGGATCCGCTGGCCGAGGGCAAGGGACGCCCGGGCTTCGTAGCCGGCCTCCTGCCGAGGCTGCGCAACAGCCTCGGCAAGAGGCGGGGCGAGGCCGACTTTTCCCATGAGGTTCACGACGCCATGGCCGGCTGCCTGGCCTGCAAGTCCTGCGTGTCCCAGTGCCCGATCAAGGTGGATATCCCCGATCTGCGCGCCCGCTTCATGGCGCTTTATTTCGGCCGTTACCTGAGGCCCTTGAGCCATTATCTGGTGGGCTCCCTGGAATATATAGTGCCCTGGCTGGCCAGGTGGCCGGCGTCCTATAACTGGCTGGTGGGCCAGCCGGCACTCAAGGGGCTGTGGCACAAGATAGGCCTGGTGGACAGCCCCCGGCTCAGCCGCGAACGGCTGGACAAGGCCCTGCCGGAGCTGGGCATCGACTGGGCCACCCCCCAGCGGCTGGCCGCCTTGAGCCCGGCCGAGCGGGAGCATACCCTGGTGCTGGTGCAGGATGCCTTTACCTCGTACTTCGAGACCCGGCTGGTGCTGGATCTGCTGGCGCTGCTGCAGCGTCTGGGTTTCAAACCCTTGCTGGCTCCCTTCCGGCCCAACGGCAAGCCCCTGCATGTGCATGGTTTCCTGGCCGCCTTTGAGCAGACCGCGGGCAAGACCAACGCCATGCTGCGGGCCATTGCCGATGCCGGCGTGCCGCTGGTGGGGATAGATCCCTCCATGACCCTGAGTTACCGCCACGAGTACCCCAAGACCCTGGGAGAAGGCAAGGTACCGGAGGTGCTGTTGCTGCAGGAATGGCTGGCGGGGCGGCTCGAACACCTCAAGGGGCTGGATATTCGCCTGGCACCCGAAGAGTTCCTGTTGCTGCCGCACTGCACCGAGAAAACTGCCGCCGCCGCGGCCATCCGTGACTGGCAGGCCATCTTTGCGGCCTTCGGCCTGACCCTCAGCCCCCAGAGCCTGGGCTGCTGCGGCATGGCCGGCACCTATGGCCATGAGCGGGCGAACCAGGAGACCTCCCGGCAGATCTACGAATTGAGCTGGTCCCGGGTAGTCCAGGAACCGGCCCACAGGGGGAAGCTGGTGGCCACCGGCTATTCCTGCCGCAGCCAGGTCAAGCGCTACGAGGGGGAGGCCATCCCCCACCCGCTGCAGCTGTTGCTGGCCAGGTTGGAAGCGGCCTGAGCCCATGACTGGTAAAACCAAGCGGCCCTGAAATGGGCTGCTTTTTTTTTGTGTGTGGTTGCCAGGAACAGGTGGTGTGGTCGTTTTTTTTGGTTAATTTGTCGGATTCTTACGCTTTAACCCGGGGTTGAGTGGTTATAGTGCTGTTAACTCAATGTTAATCGCTGCCTGCGGGCAGCCCTTAGCCTGTCGGTATGGATATGCCAGCAAGAGACTCAGGAGGTGGCTTTGGACGTTTTACAGTTTTTCATGGGCAACTGGGGGCAGGTGTTGAGCCTGACCCTGGAGCACCTCTCCCTGGTGGCGGTGGCGGTGGGCCTGGCGATCCTCACCGGCGTGCCCATAGGTATCGCCATTACCCAGAATGAGAAGGTGGCGAGCGCGGTGCTGTATACCGCCTCCATCATCATCACCATCCCCTCTATCGCCCTGTTCGGCATCATGATCCCCTTCCTGTCGATCTTCGGCCAGGGCATAGGTTACCTGCCGGCGGTGATCGCCGTGCTGCTCTACTCCCAGCTGCCGATCATCCGCAATACCTATACCGCCATCAACAACGTCAGTCCGGCGTTGCGCGAGGCGGCCCGGGGTGTGGGTATGAGTCCGCTACAGCGCTTGCGGATGGTCGAGATCCCCCTGGCCATCCCGGTGATCATGGCCGGTGTGCGCACCGCCGTGGTGATGAATATCGGGGTGATGGCGATTGCCGCCTATATCGGGGCCGGCGGGCTGGGCACCTTTATCAGCCGTGGTATTTCCCAGAGTGATCATCGGCAGTTGATCGTCGGCGCCGTCGCGGTCAGCGTGCTCGCCATCATTGCCGATTACCTGCTGCTCTGGGCGCAGAAGAAGCTAACCCCCAAAGGATTGAGCCGGGCCTGATGCCGGGCCGGCCATTCGTTGTCTGAGGAAGAGATAACAGCATGATCAAGATTGACAACCTAACCAAGATTTTCGAGACCCAGAACGGTGCCGTTACCGCCGCCGACCATATCAGCATGGAGGTGCCGGCAGGCGAGATATGCGTGCTGCTGGGTCCTTCCGGTTGTGGCAAGACCACGACCCTCAAGATGATCAACCGCATCATCAAGCCCACCTCGGGGCGGGTATTCATCAACGGGGAAGACACCACGGGGATGGATACGGTCAGCCTGCGCCGCAACATCGGCTATGTGATCCAGCAAATCGGCCTGTTCCCCAATATGACCATAGAGGAAAACATCGCCGTGGTGCCCAAGCTGCTGGGCTGGGAGCCCGCGGCTTACAAACGCAGGGCCAAGGAGCTGCTGGAGATGGTGGCCCTGGAGCCGGGGGTCTTCCTCCGGCGCTATCCGGGCGAGCTGTCCGGCGGCCAGCAGCAGCGGGTGGGCGTGGCCCGGGCCCTGGCGGCGGATCCGCCCGTGATGCTGATGGACGAGCCCTTCGGCGCCATCGATCCCATCAACCGGGAAGTGATCCAGGATGAGTTCCTGAAGATGCAGCAGGAGCTCAACAAGACCATCATGTTCGTCAGCCATGACATCGATGAGGCGGTGAAGATGGCCAACCGCATCGCCATCTTCAAGGGCGGCAAGCTGGTGCAGTACGACACTCCGGACGATCTGCTGGCCCACCCTAAAGATGATTTCGTCGAGAGCTTCGTCGGCGACGACAGGGCCTTGAAGCGCCTGAGGCTGGTGAAGGCCGAGCAGGTATTGATTGCCAACACCCCCAAGGTCAGCCCCAAGGACTCGCTGCAAAGCGCCCTCCGGCTGATGGAAGAGCATGGCTACTCGGACGCCATCATCATGGTCAACGACGCCGGGCAGCCCATAGGTTATGTACCCAAGGGCGTGGCCAGCACGATCAAGGGCTATTGCGGCGAACACTATGTGGGCCTGAAGGCGACCGCGTCGGTGCAGGATGACTTGCGTAAGGTGGCCTCCCTGATGTTTACCCACGACACCACCTGGCTGCCCTGTGTGGATGAGCACGGCGTTTATGTGGGAGACGTCACCCAGCGAGGGGTGACCCATTATCTGGGGGCCACCTACAGGCCCAAGAATATCAGCACGGGGCGCGGCGAGGGCGATGCGTCTCCCCGGGGCGAAATTCACGATCTGCGGAGCTGCTTATGAGTAAATGGCCTGTGATGCGAACCCTGCTGGTCCTGCTGCTGGTGGCCATGTTCTTCCTGGGGGTGTTGTCGGAAGGGCGGGGATTTATCGATGAGTTGCTCTATTACCGGGACGATATCCTCTACCTGACCCGGCAGCATATCGGGCTGACCCTGATCTCCGGCGCCATCGCCATCGCCATCGCTATCCCCTTGGGGGTATGGCTGAGCCGGCCCCGGATGCGGGGCCGGGCCGAGGGCATCATACAGCTGCTCAACGTGGGCACCACCATCCCCACCCTGGCGGTGCTGGCCCTGTCGATGAGTTTCCTCGGTATCGGCACCGTGCCGGCGGTGTTCGGCCTGACCATCGCCACCCTGCTGCCGATAGTGCGCAATACCTATACGGGCCTGCTTGAGGTGCCGCCCTACCTGAAAGAAGCGGCCGCCGGCATCGGCATGACGCCCGGGCAGATGCTGCTCAAGGTGGAATTGCCCAACGCCCTCTACGTGATCTTTGCCGGGGTGCGCACCGCCCTGGCGATCAATGTGGGCACGGTGCCGCTGGCCTTTTTGATCGGCGGCGGCGGCCTGGGAGAACTCATTTTCACCGGCATCGATCTGAATGAGCCGGTGATGATGCTGGCCGGGGCCATCCCCACCTCGCTGCTGGCGATACTGGTGGATATGGGGATGGCGGCCCTGGCCTTCGTGTGTGTACCCAAAGGTGTAAATCCGTTGCGTCTGCGTACGGCGTAACGACATTGGAAACTGGACTAAGGATAGAGAGGAATCGTCATGTTGAAGGATCTGCGTACATTGTTGTTGGGTGCCCTTGCCCTGGGATTGTCGGCCACCTCGGCCCTGGCCGATCAGCTGGTGGTGGGCGGTAAAAACTTTACCGAACAGCAGCTGATGACGGCCATTACCTCCCAATACCTTGAGGCCAAGGGTTATGAGGTAGAAGCGCGGGCCGGCATGGGCAGCTCAGTGCTGCGCTCGGCCCAGCTGAACGGCCAGGTGGACCTGTACTGGGAATATACCGGGACCGGCCTGATCACCTTTAACAAGGTGAGCGAGCGCCTAGGCCCGGCAGACACCTACGCCAGGGTCAAGGAGTTGGACGGCAAGGTCGGCTTGGTCTGGTTGAACCCCTCCAAGGCCAATAATACCTATGCCCTGGCGATGCGCCGGGATGACGCCGAGCAGAGAGGCATCAAGAGCCTGTCCGATCTGGCGGCGGCGGTCAACAAGGGCGACAAGCTGAACCTGGCGGTCAATGCCGAATGGTACGCCAGGCCCGATGGACTCAAGCCGCTGCAGGCCGAGTACGGCTTCAAGTTCGCCCGGAAGAATGTGAAACGCATGGACACCGGCCTGACCTATGTGGCCCTGAAGGAAGGCCAGGTGGATGTGGCCCTGGTGTTTGCCACCGACGGCCGCATCCCCGCCTTCGACTTCGTGGTGCTGGAGGATGACCGCCATTATTTCCCGGCCTACGCCCTGACGCCCGTGGTACGCCAGGAAACCCTGACCGCCAACCCCGAACTGGCCGAGCAGCTGAATCTGCTGTCTGCCCAGCTGGATGATCAGGTGATGGCGGCCCTGAATGCCAGGGTAGACGTGGAGCGGGTGGCCATAGAGGCGGTGGCCGAGGCGTTTCTGAAAGAAAGAAACTTGATCTGATAAATGAACAAGAAGCCGAGGAGCCGCTCCCCGGCTTAATCAGGAGCATAGATATGAATGCTGCGTCCTTGAAGGTCGCCGTTGCGCAGATTAACGCCACCCTGCTGGATATAGAGGCCAACCTCGGGGTTCATGCCGACTATATCGAACAGGCCCGCAACCTGGGTGCCGAGCTGTTGCTGTTTCCCGAACTGTCCTTGACCGGCTACCAGCTGGGCCGCAATACCCCGGCGGCGGCCATGGCGCCCGATGATCCCCGGCTGCTGGCCCTGGCCCGGCAGGCGCCGGAGATGCTGGTGGTGGTCGGCTTCGTCGAACAGGCCGGTCCGGGCGAGTACTACAATGCCGCCGCCTACCTGCAAGGCGGCAGGGTGGCGGGCGTGCATCGCAAGCTCAACCTGCCGACCTATGGCGGCCTGGAAGAAGGAAAATGGTTCCATCGGGGCGATGACATTCCCCTGGTCGAGAGCAAGGCCGGCTGGCGCGCCGCCACCCTGATCTGTGCCGATATGTGGAACCCGGCGCTGGTGCACTGCGCCATGCTGCGCCGGCCCGAGTTGCTGCTGAGTCCGGTCAATTCCGCCTCGGCCATCGTCAGCGATGCCTTTTCCAACGAGCGCAACTGGCTCACCAATGTCACCTTTTACGCCATGATTTACGGCACCCCTGTGCTGATGGCCAACCGTTACGGTCCCGAGCTGGATGCCCGCTTCTGGGGCGGCAGCCGTATCCTCGGCCCCAGGGGCGAGGAGCTGGCGGTGGCCGAAGACAGGGAATGCCTGATCAGCGCCGAGCTGTCCTTGGAGGCCATCGCCCAGGCGCGCTTCGACCACCCCGCCATCCGCGATGGGGATACGCCGCTGATCCGCAAGCTATTGCCGGGCTGAGGGATACCCCGGCCAGCGTTTGACCCCTGCCGTTATAAGGAAATAACAATGCAGCAAGTTGTTGATTTTATACACGACCTGAAATTCGAGGCGTTGCCCGAGCGGGTGGTATGGCAGGCGGTGGCCTGTTTGTTCGATCTGACCGGGGTGGCGGTGGCCGGCCATACCACCAGGCTCGGCAAGATCATGGAGCGCTTCGTGTGTGAGCAGTTCCCCGGGGAGGTGCCCCTGCTGTTCAGCGCACGCACCGCCAGTGCCTGCGGTGCCGCCCTGTTTGGCGGCATGCTGATCGACAGTGTCGATGCCCATGATGGTCAGGTGCTGACCAAGGGCCATGTGGGGGTGGCCATACTGCCCGCCCTGTTGGCGGCGGCCCATGGCCGAGAGCTGGACGGGCGGGAATTCCTGACCACGCTGGTGATGGGCTATGAGATTGCCACCCGGGCCGGCATCGCGCTCCATGCCACCGCCGCCGATTACCACACCTCGGGGGCCTGGAACGGGATCGGGGTGGCGGCGGTTGTTGCCCGGCTGCACAAGCTCGACCGGCAGCAGACCCAGGAGGCCCTGGGCGCGGCCGAGTTTTATGGCCCCCGCAGCCAGATGATGCGCTGCATCGATCATCCGACCATGGTCAAGGACGGCTCCGGCTGGGGTGCGCTGGCCGGGATCAGCAGCGCGCTGCTGGCCGGTGCGGGCTTCACCGGGGCACCGGCGGTGACATTGGCTGCAGCCGAGGTTGCGCCTATCTGGAACGACCTGGGTCAACGCTGGTATATCCTCGAGCAATATTTTAAAGCCTACCCGGTATGCCGCTGGGCGCAGCCGGCGGTGGAGGCGGTCCGCCAGCTGCGGCCCCGGCTGGGCGCCGACCTCGGCCAGATCCGTGAAATCCATATCCATACTTTTCATGAAGGTACCCGCCTGCATACGGTGCAACCCGGCACCACCGAGCAGGCCCAGTACAGCCTGCCGTTTTCGGTGGCCGCCGCCCTGATGGACGACACCATCAGGCCCCAGGCGATAGCGGAAACGGAGCAAGGTCTCTACCACCCGGCCCGCCAGTCGTTGAGCGCCAGGGTGATCTGCCATGAGGAAGCCCGCTACAACGCGCTGTTTCCGGCGGAACGCTGGGCCCATGCCCGCATTATCCTCAACAACGGCGAGGAGCTGGTTTCCGAGCCGGCGATCGCCCGGGGCAACCCGGAAAACCCGCTCGTCCAGGCGGAGCTGGAGGACAAGTTCGATACCCTGACCCAGGGCCTGCTCCCGGACGACATCGGCCGACGGCTCAAGCAGCGGGTGCGGGAGCTGCCCGCCATGGATGCCGGTGCCTTGTCCGAATATATTGCACTGTTGAGCACTTCCGTAACCGGGTCTTCCCGGACTCAGGCGTAGCGCCGGCCCAGGGCGACGCAGGCCACCACCGCCAGGCAGATCCAGATGGCCTGGGCGGACAGGCTCTCGCCCAGCAACAGGGCGGCCAGCCAGAGCGCGCCGAACGGCTGCAGCAGCTGTACCTGGCTGACCTGGGTCACACCGCCGAGCGCCAGCCCCCTGTACCAGCAGAAAAACCCCAGGAACATGCTGCAACTGCCCAGATACAGCATGCTGAGCCAGCCCGCTGGGCTGGTGTCGGCCAGCACGGGACGGCTGTACCAGGTCAGGGGGGTCAGCAGCGGCAGGGACAGCACCAGGGCCCAGCAGATCACCTGCCAACTGCCCAGCTCCCTGGTCAGCCGGGCACCTTCCGCATAGCCGATGCCACAGAGCACCGAAGCCAGCAGCAGCAGCAGATCCGCCTGCTGCCAGTGGCCTTGCGCCTGCTGGCCGGCATAAAACAGCACCAGCGCCGAGCCCGTCAGGGCGCACAGCCAGAAACCGGCCTTGGGCCAGTGCTGGTTCAGGAAGGCGCCGAACAGCGCGGTGCACAGGGGCAGTAGGGCGGTAACCAGCACCCCATGGGTGGCGGAGACGCTTTCCAGGGCGATGGACGAGAGGATGGGATAGCCGAACACCACGCCGGTGGCGACCAGCGCCAACCTGAGCCACTGCCGCGGGCTGGGCAGGCGCTGGCGGGTGAACAGCAGCAGGATCAGGGCCAGCACGGCGCCCAGCCAGGCCCGGCCGGCGCCGACGAATAAGGAGGGCATTTCCAGTACGGCGATACGGGTGGCGGGCAGGCCGGCGGCAAACAACAGCACCCCGGAAGCACCCCACAGCATGCCGGCCAGGGGTTGATGAGGGTCGGAGGTAATAATTTTCATATGGGGCTCCTTCGCGGTGTTTGCCTATCGGTCGGAGATCAGGTTACCCTCTTGATCACCAGACAATCAGGACAATTAGTCCGCAATTGACCCAAGTGTATAGGTAGCTTCACCATGACAGTTCACGCCATCGACTGGCGCTTCGATAAAGCCGCCGCCCTGCCGTTTGTCGAGCAGCTGGTGCGCCATGCCACCCAGGCCATCGGCGAGGGGCGCTGGGCACCGGGCTGCCGGCTGCCTTCCATTCGCCTGCTGGCCCAGCAGCTGGAGGTGAGCCGGTTTACGGTGGCGGATGCCTACGAGCGGCTGGTGGCCGCCGGTTTGGTGGTCAGCCGTCAGGGCAGCGGCGTCTATGTGGCGCGCAGCCCGCAAACCCGGCAGCTGGTGCTGGAAGTCGATGCCTCCAGCAGCGCCCTGGCCAAGGAGGTGGCGCTGATGCGGCGGGTGATGGACACGGAGCGCTTCAAGCTCAAGCCCGGCAGCGGTTGCCTGCCCGCCGACTGGCTGGGCGATGAGGATATTCGTGCCGCCCTGCGGGATCTGGCCCGGCAGCCGGCGCCGCTCACCGAATACGGCTCGGCGCAGGGCCATCCGGCCCTGCGCCAGCAGCTGTCCCTGCGCCTGGAGCAGCTCAATATTCAGGCCGCCCCTTCGCAGATCCTGATGGCCGCCAGCGCCACCCACGGCCTGGATCTGGCCTTGCGCGCCCTGGTGCGCCCCGGTGACCGGGTGCTGGTGGACGATCCGGGTTTCTATAATTTTATGGCGGTGCTACGGCTGGCGGGCGCCGTGCCGGTGGCGGTACCGAGGCAGCTGGAGGGACCCGATCTGGCGGCGCTCAGGCTGGCCCTGGAGCAGCATAAGCCGACCCTCTACATCACCAATTCGGTGTTGTGCAATCCGGTCGGTGCCAGTGTCAGCCGCAGCCGGGCCCACAAGGTCTTGAGTACCCTGGCGGAGCATCATTGCTGGTTGCTGGAAGACGATATTTACGCCGATTTCGATACCCAGCAGAGCCTGCGTTACGCCAGCCTGGCCGGTTTCGACAGGGTGCTGTACCTGGGCAGCCTGTCCAAGACGCTGTCGGCGGATTTTCGGGTGGGTTTCCTGGCTGGCAATCCGGCACTGATTGCCGATATGACCGATATCAAGCTGATCACCGGCATGTCCACCTCGCCGTCGACCGAAAGCATCATCTACCGGCTGCTGACCGGGGGCCGCTATCGCCGCCATGTGGAGCAGCTGCGCCGACGTCTGGACGAAGCGCGTTACCCCGTGCTGGAGCGGCTGGCGTCGTTGGGGCTGACGCCTTGGCACAAGCCGGCCGGCGGCTTCCTGTGCTGGCTGAGATTGCCCGCCGGCCAGAGTGCCGAGCGGCTGAGCCGCATCGCCGCGGAGCGGGATGTACTGCTGGCCCCGGGCCGGCATTTCAGCTCCCAGCCCGATGCCGACAGTTACGCCCGCTTCAATATCGCCCACTGTCAGGATGAGCGGGTGTGGCGAGCTCTGGCGTTGGCGCTGGAAGAAGGGGTTAGCGGGGCACCCTAAGGCAGCCGCCAGCCCCCTCCCAGGCTCTTGAACAGATCCAGGCTGGCATTCAGCCGGCTCTGGCGGATGACGGCCAGCTGATCCTCGGCGGCAAACAGGGTGCGCTGGGCATCGATTAACGACAGCAGCTCATCGGCGCCTTCCCGGTAGCGAAGTTCGGTCAGGCGCAGGGTTTCCCGGGCATAGGCCACTATCTGCCGCTGGTTTTGCTCCTGGACGGCATGGAGTGCCACATTGCCGAGCGCGTCTTCCACTTCCTTGAGGGCGCTGAGGATCGCCTTGCGATAGCCTTCCACCAGCTCCCGCCGCCGGGATTCGGTGAGCCGGACCTGGCTCTGCCGTTGACCGCCATCGAACAGGGTTTGGGACAGGGCTGCCGCCAGGTTCAGGCTCCGGCTAGGGTCGGCCAGCGACAGCAGGGCGGAGCTTGCCAGGCCGCCGGCACCGGTCAGCTGTATGCCGGGTAATAGCGCCGCTTTGGCGGCGGCGACATCGGCATCGGCGGCGGCCAGGCCGGCTTCGGCACTGGCCAGATCCGGTCGCCGGCTGAGCAGCCCGGCGGGCAGGCCGGCATCCACCACCGGGATGGCCAGTTGCTGCAGCGATTCTTCGGCCAGGCTGACTCCCTGGGGTGTTCGGCCCAGCAGTATGGCCAGCGCGGTGCGGGTCTGGTTGCCTTGCTCGGCCAGTGGCGGCAGGCTCGCCTGCTGGGTGAGCACGGCGGTGCGCTGGCGCTGCACATCGGCCAGGGCGGCGGCGCCGTAGCGGTATTTGGCCTGGACTATGGCCAGGTTGGTGTTGGCCAGGGCCAGGTTCTGTTCGGCGATGGCCAGCCGTTGATTGAGCGTCAGCAGTTGGAACCAGGCCCCGGCGATACCGGTCGCCAGGGTCAGGCGGGCGCTTTCCATATCAAACCGGCTGACGGCCAGGCCGGCCTCGGCGGCGTCGCGACCGGCCCGCAGCCGGCCCCATAGATCCAGTTCATAGCTGATGCCCAGGCTGGCGCTGGTATTGTTGCTGGTGCCGCTGTTACCCGCCGCGTTTTCCGACCAGGCCCGGCCGCTGCCGCCGTTCAGGTTCAGGGTGGGGAACAGGGAGGCACCGGCGCTCTGCAGCCGGGCTTCCGCCTGACGCACCCGCTCGACGGCGATCAGCATATCCGGACCCTGGCTCAGGCCTTCGTCTATCAGCCGCTCGAGGACGGGGGAGTCGAATCCCCTCCACCAGCGGGTATCCAGTCCTGTGGTGGCGGCGGCGGACTGGTTCCACTGGCCGGCCAACGGCAGCTGAGGACGGTCGATGGCCGGCGACTGGGCACAGCCCACCAGCGCCAGCGACAGGAGGAGGGTGAGGCGGCGGCGGGGATATATCATCGGTTATTCCGAAGCCAGGGCGATAACGGGGTCCAGGCGTGCCGCCTTGCGCGCCGGCAGCCAGCCGAACACCAGGCCGGTGACGAAGGCGCAGCCGAAGGCCAGCAGCACGGGGGACAGCGAGAAATACACGGGAATGCCGAAGGCATCGAGTACGGCGGCGGTGCCCAGCCCCAGGGCCACGCCGATCAGCCCTCCCAGGGCCGACACCACCAGCGCCTCGATCAGGAATTGCTGCATGATATGGCGGCGGTGGGCGCCGGTGGCCATGCGGATGCCAATTTCCCGGGTGCGTTCGGTAACGCTCACCAGCATGATATTCATCACCCCTATGCCGCCCACCAGCAGCGAAATGGCGGCGATTGAGCCCAACAGCCAGGTAAAGGTGCGGGTGGTGGCCGAGACGGTGTCGATGATCGACGCCATGTTGCGGATCTGGAAGTCCTCCACCCCATGGCGGGCCAGCAGCAGCCGGTGGATATCCTGCTCCGCCTGATCGATGCGGGAAACATCTGCCACCGACACGGTAATGCTGCGCAGGAACTGCTGGCCGAACAGCCGCAGGCCGCCTGTGGTATAGGGAATAAACACCACATCATCCTGATCCTGGCCCCAGGGGGAGGCGCCTTTCGGGCTCATCACTCCGATCACCTGGAACAGGATATTGTTGGCCAGCACGTACTGGCCCAGGGGATCCCTGTCCGGGAACAGGGCCTCGGCCACGGACTGGCCGAGCACCGCGACCGTGGCGTAGCTCTGCTCGTCTTCCTCATTAAAAAAGGTGCCCCGGGCCAGGGGCCACTGGCGGGCCAGGGGGAAATCCGCCGAGGTGGCGGTGATTTCCGGGCTGTGATCCAGGTTGCCGAAGCGCAGGGTGGCGGTGCCGCCGATCTCGGGCACCGCCGTGGTCACGTCACCCAGCTCCCTGACCGCCAGCATATCCGCCGCCACCAGGGTGGAGGTGGCGCGCCGGTTCCAGTGGCCGGCACTGGGGGCGCCCGGGCGTACCAGCAACAGGTTGCTGCCCATGGCGCTGATGCTCTGCACCACCTGTTGTTGGGAGCCGTTGCCGACGGCCAGCATGCTGATCACCGAGGCGACCCCGATGACGATGCCCAGCAGGGTCAAGGCGGCACGGAACAGGTTGCTGCGCAGGGAGCGGAAGGCGGTGCCGATGGCTTCCAGCAGCTCGGCCAGCGCCGGGTTGTGCCTGGTCGGATGGATGATCCGGTCGACGGCATGATCGGCATTGCCGGGCCCGGGATCTTTGATGATGTGCCCGTCGCTCAGCTCGATCAGCCGATCGGCCTGGGCCGCCACCTTGGGGTCGTGGGTGATGACGATCACCGTATGGCCCTGGCAGGCCAGGTCGGTGAGCAACGCCATGACATCGGCGCCGCTTTTGCTGTCCAGGGCGCCGGTGGGTTCGTCCGCGAGGATGATATCACCACCGTTCATCAGCGCGCGGGCGATGGACACCCGCTGCTGCTGGCCGCCGGACAGCTGGTTGGGGGGGTAGTCCAGCCGCTCGGCCAGGCCCAGGCGGGTGAGCAGCAGCTCGGCCCTTTCCCGGCGTTCGGGACGGGACAGGCCGGAATACACCGCTGGCACTTCGACGTTTTCCCGGGCGCTGATGCCGGGCAGCAGGTTATAGCTCTGAAACACGAAGCCGAAGGTATCGCGCCTGAGCTCGGCCAGCTGGTCGCCGTCCAGACTGGACACGTCCCGGCCCATCAGCCGGTAGCTGCCGTCGCTGGGTTTATCCAGGCAGCCGAGGATGTGCATCAGGGTGGATTTGCCCGAGCCCGAGCTGCCGACGATGGCGACAAACTCCCCCCGGTTGATACGGATATTGATGTCGTGCAGCACCCGGGTGGCCAGCTCACCGGTGCCGTACTGCTTGCTGATGCCGCTGAGCTGGATCAGCGGGTCGACCCGAGTGTTCATAACCTGAATCTCATACCGCCGCTTCTGGCGGGTTCGCCGCCGGGGCTGACGTTAAGGATGACCTGCTCGCCTTCCGCCAAGCCTTCGAGTATCTCGGCCTGGATGCGGTTGTTGACGCCTACCTTGATCTGGCGCTCTTCTATGCTGCCGTCGGCCTTCAGCACCCCGACCCGGGCCTGGCCGCGATCCTGGCGGTCCGGAAAGGTCAGCGCCGACATGGGCACCAGCAGGGCATCTTCGGCCTCGGCCCGCACAAAGAACACCTGGGTCGTCATCTGCGACATCAACCGGCCCTGTTCGTTGGCGATATCGAACAGGGCGTTGTACAGCACCACGTTGTTTTCCACCACCGGGGTCGGCTCTATCTTGCGCAGGCTGCTGTACCAGCGGCGCCGGGGATCGCCCAGGGTGGTGAAATAGACCTTCATGCCGGGGGTGAGCTTGCCCACGTCGGCTTCGGACACCTTGGCCTGCACCGTCATGGTCGCCAGATCGGCGACCTGCATCAGGGTGGGGGCCTGCTGACTGGCGTTCAGGGTCTGCCCCTGGCGGGCGCTGATGCTGACTACTGTGCCGTCCATGGGGGCATAGATGCGGGCATATTCCAGGTTGGCCTCGTCGGCGCGCAGGCTGGATTCGGTCTGGCTGATCTGGGCCTTGAGCGCGTCCACCTGGGCCTCGGCGGAGTGCAGGCCGGCCTCGGCGGTCTGCAGGTTTTCCCGGGACGTGGCGTTTTCCGCCATCAGGCTGGCCTGGCGGCGGTGCTGGATGCGCGCCAGCACCAGCTGCGCCTGACGGTCCTTCAGCTGGGCCTGCTGGTTGCGCAGCTGGGCCCGGCTGGCGTCCACCTGGGCGAGGTAGATGGTGGGGTCGATTTCAGCCAGCAGTTCACCCTGGCGCACCCGGTCGCCCACTTCCACATGGATGACGGTCAACTGGCCCGACACCTGGGCGCCCACATCCACATAGCCGCTGGGCTGTAGTATGCCGGTGGCGGTGACCTGGTCCACCAGTTCACCCTTTTGCACCGGTACGCTGACCACTTCCTGCTGCCGATCATCACCAAGCAGGCGGTCGGAGAAGTAGAAGTAATATCCTGTGCCCAGCACCAGGATCAGCCCTAGCCCCAGCCAAAGGCGGTGTGTGCGTTTCATTGTTCAGGCCATCCAAAACAGATTCATAGTGGGGAAACCGGATATAAGGGCTCGAATAGCTATCATAACCTAATGATATCTAATCCCTTAATTGTCGCTGAAGTGTGTCAACGTCTCACAAAGTGCGGTTTGGATAAAGGAGCCGTCGATAAGACCGCATGAGCTGTGGGATGACGGCCTGCCACAGCAGGCCGTCCCTGGTGCTAGAAGCGGATATGGTGCCCGTCCGTTAGCCCAGTCCCTTGATGTAGTCGATGTGGGCGGGCAGGGTGAAGGCGCTCGGCCGCACCGCCTTGATCTGCTCCAGGGCCTGTTGCGAGTCTACCCCCAGGGCACGCAGCATATGGTAGGCAATAAGGCCGGTACGGCCCGACCCCCCCATGCAGTGGATGACCACGTCCTTGCCGTGGGCCAGCAAGGTCAGCATGGCGGTCTTGTTGGCCTGCCATTTTGCTTCGCAGACCACATCGGGGACTTCTTCGTCATAGATGGGCAGGTGCAGCCAGCGCATCCCCAGGGCGGTGACCAGCTCGGGCAGTTGGGCCAGGTCTTTTTCTGCCAGCTCCGCTTCCGTGGTCAGGCTGATGACGGCACCGGCACCGTTATCGTGCAGCTGGGTCAGGCTGTCGGTCAGCGACAGGGTCTTGGTGCCGGGGCAGGGGGTCAGGGCCAGGCGGCCCGGCTGAGGGGTGTTGATATACCAGACCGGGTGGGTGTTTGCTGAGCTCATGGTCACTCCTTGCTATGGTGGGCGACAAACCAGTGCCGGGACCCATCAGAAGGAAGTCCAGGCCGGTCCGGCCGCTGGTGTTCCTTAAACTGTAGCCAGCGCGGCGCAGGAATGCAGGTCCGGGCTACCACAGGCTTTTCTGCTGGCGATCCTGGATCAGCACCAGCAGCTTGATACGTTCATATATCTCGTGGAGGGTGCGGGTGAGCCGGGCATCGTCTTCGTCCCCGGGTTCGTCGAAGTTCCAGGTGATATGGCGGGCGGCGGGAATGGCGCTTGCCGCCTGGTGAACCCGGCTGCCCAGGCTTATCACCAGATCGAAGTACCGATCGGCTACCTGCTCCAGTCCCTTGCTGTACAGTCCTTGGGTCGATACGCCCAGTTTTTCCAGGGCGGACAAGACCGCGGGCTTGATGTCGACGGGTCTGAGGCCGGCACTGCCGGCCTCGATGCGGTCGCCGGCCAGGTGTCTGAGCAGGGCTTCCGCCATGGGGGAGCAGCCGGCATTGCTGTTGCAGACGAACAAAACGCGAGTCACGGACATGGAGTTACGGCTATCCAGGATGATGGGCCTATCCTATCCGCGAGGAGGCATAAGTCAAATCTGAGTGTGCGGATCATGGCGCATTGTCATCGGGCGGTCATCTTTTTCTGCTAGAGAACCGGGCAGGCCGTGACCAAGCAACGGCGCAGCACCGTCCCTCGAGGAGGATGATGCGGTCAGGAAGGGCGGTGGATGATATTTTTTCTGCCCGGAAAACGTTTGATTTTTGTGCGGCCGCTGTCCCGCAGGGGGCTTTTTGCTAGACTCTTGGGCCTGTTCCTGTGGGTGGTAAGCCAATGAAATTTCCCGGCCAGCGTAAACATAAGCACTTTTTCCCGATCGAAGCCCGTAATCCGTTGTTGAGTGAGCTGCTGCCCCAGAACAAACCGGTGCCCGGGCATATCTGCGGCATCGATCAGGTGATGGTCGATATCGAGGCCCATGTGCCGGATGACTTTCTGGCCAGGCATGGCCTGTCCAAGGGGCATTCGATGGTGCTGGAGCCTGCCCGCGCCCAGGCCATCTACGACGAACTGCTGGCCGGCCGGCTGATCGTGTCCGAGTTTGCCGGCGGCACCATCGGCAATACCCTGCATAACTACTCCGTGCTGGCGGACGACAGATCCGTGCTGTTCGGGGTGATGAACGAGCAGATCCGGGTCGGTACCTCCGCCTATCGCTACCTGTGCAATACCTCGTCGCGGGTCGATCTCAACTATCTGCAGCCGGTGACCGGCTCCATCGGCCAGTGCATTACCCTGATTTCGGCCGACGGCGAACGCAGCTTCGCCATCAACAAGGGGATGATGGACCGGCTGGCGCCGGCCTACCTGGACAAGGAACAAATTCAGTCGGCCTCGGCGCTGGTGATCACCGCCTACCTGATGCGCTGTGATACGGACGAACCGATGCAGGACACCGCCCTGCAGGCGGTAACCTGGGCAAGGGAGGCGGGAGTGCCCGTGGTGCTGACCATGGGGACCAAGTTTATCGTGGAAGATCGCCGGGAATGGTGGCAGCAGTTTATCCGGGATTATGTGACCGTGGTGGCGATGAACGAGGACGAGGCCCTGGCCCTGACCGGTATCTCTGAGCCGCTGCGGGCCTGTGAACGGGTGCTGGAGTGGGCCGATCTGGTGTTGTGCACCGCCGGCCCCATCGGCCTGTATCTGGCCGGCTATGTGGATGAGGCCCACAGGCGGGAAACCGGCCGCGAGCTGCTGCCCGGCACCATCCCTGAATTCAACCGTTACGAATATTCCCGGCCCATGCGCCGGGCCGACTGCCGGCAGGCGCGCAAGATCTACACCCATATCGCGCCCTATATGGGCGGACCCGAGCGGATCAAGAATACCAATGGTGCCGGCGACGGCGCCCTGGCCGCCCTGCTGCACGATATGGCGGCCAACGGCTATCATCGCCAGAATGTGCCCGGCAGCGCCAAGCACCGGGCCCCTCACCTGAGCTATTCCTCCCTGTCCCAGGTCAGTAAATACGCCAACCGGGTCAGCTTCGAGGTGCTGGTACAGCATTCGCCGCGGCTGTCCCGGGGCCTGCCCGAGCGGGAGGACTCTCTTGAAGAAACATACTGGGCCCGTTGAGGCTGGCGTTGGGTTTTGGTCCTACCCGTGATAAGCGGGCGGCGACAAGCTGTCCAGCATCCTCTAGCTGGACATAAGTAAGATCACCGACCAGTGCAGATTCATTGTCCACCGTTCGGTAATCACTCATGGGATGGACCGATGCATGTTGCTCGTCATGTATTCGCACCCATGGCCACACGGCATAGCGACTCAATCTCGGCCGACTTGCAGCCCTGGCGCCATGCCAGCATCAGCGGGGAATAAATGGGGAGATCATCGAGTTCATAGGCGATGAGGTTATCGTCGCCCGCCGCCAGGATACTGGGCATGATGGCGTAGCCCATCCCGGTTGCCACCAGGCCACGAATGGTGATGTCATCGTGGCATTCCTGCACTATGTTGGGCGTGATGCCCGCGTCACGAAAATGCCGGTCGATGCGATCGTAGCTGCCCGGCGTCGAGTTACGCTTGAAGCGGATGAAGGGGGCGCCATCAAAGTCGCGTAGCGAGGTGGGCACCTTGCCAAGCGAGCCGGAGGAACGGCTGGTGATCACCGCCATGCGGAAAGTGCCGATGGGCAGGGTATCCAGCAGCGGCTCGTCGTCGGGTTCAATGAACAGGATACCGGCGTCGATGCTGCCCTGGAGGATAGCGGTGGTCTGGGGGCCGGACAACATGGATTCGAGTGACAGCTGAATCTCCGGATACTGAGCACGAAACCGGCTGATCAACCCAGAAATGCCGGGAATGTAGGGATGAATGGTGGTGATGCCGATGGACAGGCTGTCCACATCGCCATCCGCTATGGCTTTCGTTTTCTTGGCGACGTTATCAAAGTCGGCCACCAGGCGCATGGCGTTGTCATACAGGAACTCCCCCGCCCGGGTTAAGACCACCCCCTTGTGATTTCTGTCGAGCAGCCGGGTACCCAGCCCTTCTTCGAGCAGCCGTATTTGCCGGGTTAATGCCGGCTGGGCAATGGGAATTTTTTTCGCCGCCGAAGTGATGGAACCTTCATCCACGACCGACAGGAAGTACTTCAGTTTTCTTATATCCATAGCGTCATCTCGTCCCAAACGGCCTGTGGCATATCAAAAAGGCATGTCCCTATCGAGAAGAAGTATTTTTCCGCCCTTAACTCATTGAATATGATGAAAAACGCCTTTTAGTGCAACATCACGAATGGCTATTTCATGGCCGCTTTTCCCAGACGACGCGCTTCCTGCAAAGAGGAGGAGCGCCGTCCACGGAGGAGAAAGCCAGTTTTTGGCAATGACATATAGAGGGATCTAGCGAATGAAAGAGCGTGATATAGAGCGCATGATTGCCTTTCGGCGCGAGCTTCATCGTTTTCCGGAGCTTTCCTGTGGCGAGCAGCAAACGGCCGAGCGGGTGGCCGGCATGCTGCGGGAGATCGGCGTCGACGAGGTGCATCAGGGCATCGGTGGCCACGGCGTGGTCGGCATCATCAACGGCCTGTCCGCCGGTCGCAGCGTGGGCCTGAGGGCCGACATGGATGCCCTGCCGCTGAGCGAAGAGAACACCATCGAGTATCGTTCCAGCCATCAGGGCGTCATGCATGCCTGCGGCCACGATGGCCATACGGCGATGCTGGCCGGGGCAGCACTCTCACTGGTGCAGAATCGTCCTTCCTCCGGCCGCGTGGTGCTTATCTTCCAACCGGCCGAGGAACTCGGCACCGGGGCTCCGGCCATGCTCGACGATGGCTTGCTGGAGCGGTTTCCCATCGACGCCATTTTTGGACTGCATAACTGGCCGGGGGTCGAGGCTGGATGTTTTGTCGTCCATGACCGGCCGCACATGGCCTCGAGCGATGACTTCGAGGTCCGGTTCAACTCCGAGGGGGGCCATGGCGCCATGCCTCATCTGGCACCGGATCCGGTGTTGGCCTCCGGGCTGTTCGTGACCGCCCTGCAGCAGATAGTCAGCCGCAATACCAATCCCGAGGATATCGCCGTGGTCAGTGTCGGCAGCCTCCAGAGCGGCCATGCCAGCAACATTATCCCGGCCTCGGCCAGGCTTAAAGGCACCGCCCGCAGTTTCAAGCCCGAGATCAGACGGCAGATCGAAAAACGTATCCACGATATCGTGGAGGGCATCGCCCTGGCGACGGGGTGCTCTCCGGCCATTGACTACCGCCCCTCGACCCCGCCGGTGGCCAATGATCCGGCTTGTGCTGCCCTTTCCCGCAGCGTGGTCGCAGAGTTGTGGGGCGAGGCCCTGCTGGTGGATCATCCGATCAGCATGGGGGCAGACGACATGGGGGCCTTCCTCGAAAAGGTACCCGGCGCCTATGCCTGGATTGGCAATGGCTGCGGTAGCGCCGCCCCACAGTTGCACCAGCCCGACTATGACTTCAACGACGGCATCCTGGAAAAAGGCAGCCGCTTTCTTGCCCATGCCGCCCGGCGTTTTCTCGACAGCAACCGATTGGTTCAGGGGGTAATATGAGTCATCTAGAAAGAACCACCACGCTCGAGGCAGCACCGCGCCGGCAGCTTGGTTTTCCCCATATCTTCGTGGTTTTGTTCACCTTTATCTGCGTCGCGGCCGCGATGACCTATCTCATCGACGCGGGCAGCTATGAGCGGGTGATCTCCGAACAGGGCAAGACGGTGGTGGTACCCGGCAGCTACGCGACCATCGATGGCCAGAAAGCGACCTTGCTCACGCCGTTTATCGCGGTGTTCGAGGGCATGAAGGAAGGCAGCAGCATCATCTTCTTCATCTTTATCTCAGGGGGCGCCTTCGGTGTGCTCAAGGCCACGGGGGTGCTGCAGAAACTGGTGGCCAGTATCAGCCGCAGCCTGTCGGGCCATGACATCATACTGATCCCGTTGCTGATGCTGTTGTTTGCCATCGGGGGCGCCACCTTTGGTCTGGCCGAGGAAACCATCGCCTTCATCATCATCCTGGCGCCCATGATGAGGATGCTGGGCTATAACTCTATGATCGCCGCCGCCGTCCCCCTGGTAGGCGCTGGCGCCGGCTTCTCCGCCGCCTTCATGAACCCCTTTACCGTCGGCGTGGCCCAGGACATTGCCCAGCTGCCGATGTTTTCGGGCATGGGCCTGCGGGTCGTTTACTGGCTGGTATTCGTCGGCGTGAGCATTGCTTTCGTGACCCGTTATGCCGCCAGGGTGAAATCGGTTCCGGTGCCCGGCGCCGCCGGGAGCCAGGATGCGCTCAGCGACAGCCCCCTGACCCATGCCGACCGCTTGATCCTGTCGGCCTTCGCCGGCTCCATCCTGTTGATTGCCTACGGCGTGATCCGCCATGGCTGGTATATCGGCGAAATGTCCGGCGTATTCCTGCTGATGTGCATGCTGGTCGGGGGTTTTGCCCGCATGAGCCCCAACGAGATCGCCGAACAGTTCGTCAACGGACTCAAGGACATCGCCATGGGCGCGCTGGTGGTCGGGTTTGCCTTCGGCATCCTGATCGTGCTCAAGAACGGCAGCATCCTGGATACCATCCTCTACCACCTTGAGCAGCTGCTTGGCGGCATGCCGCCGGTGTTCACTGCGGTCGGCATGTTCCTGGTGCAGCTGTTCCTCAATTGCCTGGTGCCTTCCGGCAGTGGCCAGGCAGCCCTGACCATGCCGCTGATGGTGCCGCTGGCCGATCTGGTGGGCGTCACCCGCCAGACCGCGGTGCTGGCCTTCCAGCTGGGCGACGGCATCACCAACATCGTCACCCCCACCTCCGGCTACTTCATGGCGGGGCTGTCGGTGGCTGGGGTTTCCTGGAGCAAATGGATCAGATGGATTATGCCGCTGTTCCTCATCCAGCTGATGCTGGCCGCCGGCATGGTCACCCTTGCCTATTATCTTTCCTGGTCCTGAAAGGAAGCTCTCTTATGCAGATTAAACAGATCACCGTCTATGGCGTGCGCCTGCCGCTCAAGCAGCCCTTCAAGATCGCCTACGACACCTATGAAGATATCGAAAGCATCCTGGTCAGGATCGACTCCACCTCGGGCGAAACCGGTTGGGGGGAGGCGGTCGTCGACCAGCATGTCTCGGGGGAAACCTGGCAGTCGGCCCGGCAGATCATCGCCAGGGAGCTGGCACCGTTACTGATCGGGCGTTCCTTCGACGGTATCGGCGCCTTCCACAAGACCGCGGAGGCGCGCATCCGCCACAGCCCTTCCGCCAAGGCCGCCCTGGATATCGCCCTGCACGATCTGCTGGCCCGGCACTGCAAGGTGCCGCTCTATAGCCTGCTTGGGGGGCGTTATCACGCCCGCCTCGAGCTGCCCTGCGTGATCAGCATGCTGGCACCGGAGGAAATGGCGCGCCAGGCGCGGGAAGCCTGTGCCCGGGGCCATAGCTCGGTCAAGATCAAGCTCGGCGATGCTCCCGAGCTGGATGTGGAACGCATCGCCCGCGTCCGGGAGGCGATGGCGCCGGGCGTGGCCCTGCGGGTGGACGCCAACCAGGGCTGGAGTGCCAAGCAGGCCCTGCAGGTCATACGGCAGGCGTCTCCCTATCGGGTGGAGTGGTTCGAACAGCCTGTCTCCATTGAGAACCTGGATGCGCTGGCCCGGGTCACCCAGGCCACCGAGGCGCTGATCATGGCCGATGAACCCATCCACGGGGTACGCGACATGCTGGCGGTGGTCCGTCGCCAGGCGGCGGACATGGTCAACATCAAACTGATGAAATCGGGGGGCTTGCACGCCGCCCGGGCCATGGCCGAACTCGGCCTCGCCGCCGACATTCCCTGTCAGATCGGCTCCATGGTGGAATCGTCGGTGGCCACCCTGGCGGGGGCGCACCTGGCGCTGGCCCACAGCAACATAGTGGCTAACGATTTGGTGGGACCGGCGATGATTTCCGCCGACGTCGCCGACATGCCCGGCAGCGAGACCCATATCGAGTTGTCCGCCGCCCCGGGCCTCGGCGTCCGGGTGGACGAGGAAAGGGTACGGGCACTGAGTACCTTCGAGGACAGAGTAAACTGACACCACGGCGGGCCCGCGGCTGCACGGATCCCGAGCGGGCTGTGTTGCCGGAAACATAAGAAAGCCCCGGAGCCGTTCAAGGCTCCGGGGCTTTTTGTCGGGGCCAGGGCCCCGGGTTAGCGGTTATTTGGAAGCCAGCTCCACCACTCCGGCCTGACGTCAGTCGGCAAAGGCCAGATCACGCAGCAACAGGGCGATATCCGGGAAGGCAATGATCAGCCCGGCTGCGACAATCAGCATGAAGATAAAAGGCGGGGTGCCGCGAATGACCTCCAGATAGGGACGCTTGAAGATGGCGATGGCGGTGAAAATATCGCAACCGAACGGCGGGGTGGCCGAGCCGATGGCCACCTGCAGGGTGATCAGCACTCCCACCAGTACCGGATCCAGGCCGGTGGCCTGAATCGCCGGGGCGAAGATTGGGGTCAGCACCAGGATCACCACTATCGGATCGACGAACATGCAGGCGATAAAGAAGGCCACACAGAGGGTGACCAGTACGCCCACCGGCCCGGCCTGGTTGACGCCCGCCGCCTCCAGTATGGTCTGGGGGATCTGGGCGAAGGAGAGTATCCAGGAAAAGCCGTTACCGACGGCCACCAGGATAAACACCACGGCGGTAATGAGGCCGGTGGATTTGGCGATACGATAGATTTCGGCGAGCTTGAGCGAGCGGAAGATCAGAAACTCCAGCACAAAGGCATAGAGCACGCAGACCGCTGCCGCCTCGGTGGGGCTGAAGATACCGCCGTAAATGCCGCCCACTATGATCACCGGGAAGAACAGCGGCCACAAGGCATCCCGCACCGCGCGGACCCGCACCCGCCAGCTGGCCCTGGGCTCGGTGGGGACCTGGTTTCTGTAGGCGTAATACAGGCAGTAGAGCGAGAACATCACCAGGATCAGCAGGCCAGGGCCTATGCCGGCGATAAACAGCTCGGCAATGGAGGTCTCGGAAATCACGCCGTAGATAATCATGCCGATGCTTGGCGGGATCATGAAGGCGATGTCACTGGCGTTGATGATCAGCGCCAGGGTGAAAGGATCGGAATAACCGGCCTTGAGCATTTTCGGGCGCAACGGTGAGCCCACCGCCACCACCGTCGCCTGGGTGGAGCCCGATACGGCCCCGAACAGGGTGCAGGAGGTGGCGGTGCTGATCGCCAGGCCGCCCTTGATGTGGCCGATAAAGGCCATCACCATGTTGATCAGCCGGTCTGCCGAATGGCCGCGGGTCATGATATCCGCGGCCAGGATGAACATGGGCACGGCAATCAGGGAGGCGGGGCGGATCCCGGCCATCATCTGCTGGATCAGGGTGCCCATCTGGCCGAAGCCGTCGAACATCATCACAAAGCCGACGACGGCGGCCGTCGTCAACGGGATCATCATAGGGAAGCCCAGCAGCAGGAGCCCGATCATGATGATCATCAATATCGTTGCCATGAGGAATTCCTTTGTCGTCTGGTCGGGAAGCGGCCGGGGTCACACTTGCGTGTCGGTGTCGGTGTCGGTGTCGGTGTCGGTGTCGGTGTCGGCGTAGCCGTCCACCACCTGGGTGGAGAGGTACACGGGGCCGCCGGTGATATTCTTGACCGCCGTCAGCAGATACTGGATGCCGGTGATGGCGAAGCCGACCGGGGCCCAGATATAGATCCACCAGATTTCAACACCCAGTGCCGGCAGGATGCGGCCGCGGCCATACAGGGTTTCTATATAGCCATAGGCGTGATAGCAGAGGAAAAACATCACCGTCGAGGTAAACAGGGCGATGATAATCATCAGTACCTTGCGAACTTTGGCGGGGAAAGCATCGTACAGCGCCGACATGCGGATATGGCGGCCATGGCGGGCCGCATAGCCGATACCGGCGAAGGTGATGAAGATAATCAGGATGCGGTTGATTTCGCCGGAGAAGAACAGCCCTTCTCCGAATACAAAGCGGGCAACGACGCCGACGCAGGTGTTGATTGCCATCAGCAGCACGCCGGCGGCCAGCATGATTGCCTCCCCCCTGGCGATCCATTCATCGACGGTGCCCAGCCAGCCGGGCAGGCCCGACCGGTAGGTGCCGGTGTCGTCTTCTATCTCGCGGGAATGCTCGGACATGGGTGTTACTCCAGAACCGCCGGCTCCCGGCAGGAACCGGCGCCAGACTCAGTTGTGCTGTATCTCTTGCAGATCCTGCTTGAATTTGTCCAGCAGCTCCTGGCCCCGCTTGCCGGTCATCTCGACAAACTTGTCTTCCACCTGCGGGGCGCGTTGCCTGAAGGCGGCGACCTGCTGGGCATTCAGACGGGTGACGGTCACCTTGTCGCTGTTGCTGGTGATCTTCTCGAGCGAGCGTTCGGCCAGACCGTCGATATGCGCGATAATTTCTTCAAAGGCGTAATCGGCCGCGTCCTGCACCAGCTTTTTGTCTTCGTCAGACAGGCCGTTGTAGAAATCCTGATTGGCCATCATGGCGGTGGTAAACCAGCCATGGCCGGTAAAAATCAGGTTGGGGGAAACTTCATAGAGGCCGCCGGATTCAATCCAGAAGATGGGGTTTTCCTGGCCCTGGATCATGTTGGTCTGCAGTGCGCCGTACACTTCCCCCCAGGGCAGCGGGGTCGGGGTGGCGCCAAAGGCGGAGTAGGTTTCCGACAGCAGCGGGTTGGTCATGACCCGGATTTTCTTGTTGTCCAGCCCTTCCGGGGTGGTGACGGGCTCGTCCAGGGTGATCACCATTTCCCCTTCCGGGTACATCTTCAGCAGTTCCAGCCCCTTTTCGGCATATAGCCTGGGGAAATCTTGGTTGATGGCTTCACTGTTGCGGAAGAAGCCGATCACCCTGTCCATGTCGGTCGGCATCAGGTAGGGAATGAAGAAGATCTGGGCCTCGGGGATCAGCGAGCCGGTAAAACCGGGAGACTGGTTGACGAAGTTGAGGATGCCGGCCTGGGTTTGTTCCATGATGTCGTCGGATTCGCCCAGTTCGCCAAAACGGTAAACCTGCAGGCTGTGATCCGAGTGTTCCTCTATGTATTCCTTGAACTTGTAGGCGTAGACGTCCTGAACATCGCCTTCGTACTCTTCATGGGCGTAACGCCAGTTGGCGGCACTCACCGAGTTTGCGGCTGTGATGGCTGCAAAGGCCAGGGCCGACATGCCGGCCAGTTTTCCGAGCTTACTGAAGCTGTTCATCGCGCATCTCCATTTTTTGAGTTGTAACTTCCTACAGGCCAGTCAAGACTGACAAAATAAAACAGCTTGTGCAAGCGGTGAGCCCCATTGGAGGACCGGTTTTTTAGCGGGATGATGCATTACAACAGATTGAATTATTGATTTATTTTTTGTTACTGGCGGTGTGGCGCACGGCTGGTGGCGCGGTTCGCACAGGGCCCTGTACAATGCTCTGGCGGCGAGAGTCGTTAATGGTGGCGGCGGGATATGGGGTTAATATGGTTTCAATACTAATTATTTTTCGGCAGATTACGCCAACGGGGCACACCCGGGTTACAGGAAAACGGCTCCGGCGGTATGCCCGCCGGGGAGCTGTGATTGACCGGACCCATGGCGCGGCCTGTTCTATCGGTTACCTGGAAGGGGATAGCAGGGAACGGCCGTCTCCTTATTCACGGATCCTGGCCTTGGTGGCGAGCAGCTCGCCCTTGCCGACCGGTACCAGGCAGCTGGTAAAAACGGGATCGGCGGCAACCAGCCGGGTAAACTCGGTCAGCTCCTGTTGATGCGAGAGCGCATTGTCGACCACCAGCAGGCCGCCGGGGCGCAGCACGGAGCGCAGGCCGGGCCACCAGCCGAGGTATTCGGAGCGCTCCGAGTCGAGGAAAATCAGATCCTGGGAGGCGGGCGCCAGCCGGGGCAACAGCTGCCCGGCGTCGATACAGTGCGGCTCGATGATCCCGGCCAGGCCGGAGGCGGCGAAATTCTCCCGGGCCATGGCAAATTTGTGCTCGGCGTATTCCACCGTGATCACCTTGCCGCCGGTGATGTGCGCTGCCTCTGCCAGCCAGAGGGTGGAGTAGCCGTTGGAGGTGCCTATTTCCAGGATATTGCGCGCCGCCGTGGCCTGTATCAATACCGACAGAAACTCGCCGGTATCCCGGGTGATATTCAGCATACGCCCGCTTCGAGCCTGGTTAGCGGCGTCGTTCTGCCGGCCAAATTGCTCCAGCTTTTGTTTCAGTTGTGCAAGCTGTGGATTCATACCTTTTCCTCTTGCTGTGCCCGCCGGCTGAAGGCCGCCGCTCCTGACCTGGAAACCCGGGATAAACCGCGTTCGGGAGCATGCGCCAATATCCGGGGTTCAATCATGGCTGTCCCGGCCCGCAATACGGCGGACATAGCCTGCTATTTGGCTATCAGCCTCCGCCAGGGCCCGGGTTTTGACTTTATCACCCATATTAAGGCCGCCGGCATAGATAAAGCGAATGTCGGTCAGGCCGATAAACGCCAGCAGGGTGGTTATATAGGACGTCTGATGGTCCGGTGCCGTGTCAGACAGCAGGCCGCCTCGCGTTATCAGCACCAGCACCGGCTTGTTCGAGAGCAGCCCTTCCGGCCTACCCGAGGTGTAGCGAAAACTAATGCCGGGCCTGAGGATGCGATCAAACCAGGCCTTGAACTGGCTGGGCATGCCGAAGTTGTAGGTGGGAATGGCCAGTACAATAAGATCATGTGCTTGCAGCTCTTCGAGCAGGGCATCGGAATCACACTGTGACGGTAATAGCTCCTTATCGGCACCCTCTTGCCACCAGCTGGAAAATTCGGGGGCCGTCAGATGCGGCAGGTTGTCTTTAACCAGATCCCGCTCGGTGAAGAGCGGGTTCACCCCGTGGTTTATCAGGTGATGCTTAACACGTCCGGCCAAGTGGGTGGAGCAGCCCTGTTCACCCATGATGGATGCCGTAACTATTAGGGTTTTCATCGTCATGCCTTTAATCGCGGTTATTTTGTTGCCGAGGCGGCCAGTGGCTTTTTATTGACGCCGTGCTCGACCGTGGGTGAGGAGAAGATGACCAGGCACATGCCGACCACCATGACCATGACGCCGGCAGTGCGGCCAAGGTTGATGGGACGGGCGGCAAGCCCCATCAGGCCGAATTGATCGATGACCAAGGCCGCCATCATCTGTCCGGCCATCACGCACACCATCAGCCCGGTAGCCCCCAAGCGAGGCGCCAGCATCAGGGTGGCGGTGAGATAAAATACCCCGACGATCCCCCCCGTCCATATCCAGGCCGGCATCTGCAGCGCCTGGCCAAAAGAAGGCGCGGGGGCACGCATGGCCAGCAGAACCGGCAGCACCACCAGCAGGCTGACCACCAGAGAGACAACGGTGGCCCACAGCGGGTGGCCCAGGGCCCGGCCGAGGGCGGCGTTGCTGGCGGACTGGAAGGGGATAAGGGCGCCGGCAACTAACGCGACGGCCATGGATAGCAGGGTCAGTACAGAATGATTCAAGGTCATAATATTGGCCACTTCAGGTAGCAGGAATGGTTGACAACAGGCTAGGTTATTCTGATATTGAATTGAAATTCTAGGTTTTAACTTTCGGTATTCGTTTCATGAATAATTTGCGGCGGATCGACCTTAACCTGATGCTGACCCTGCACGCCCTACTGAGCGAGAAGCATATTTCCCGGGCCGCATTGCGGCTGCACAAGAGTCAGCCCGCCGTGAGCCATGCACTGGCCCACTTGCGGCGCATCTTCGACGACCCCCTGTTGGTCCGGCGCTCCGGCAGACTTGAGCCGACGACCCGGGCCAGCGAACTGATGCAACCGCTGACCGATGCCCTTGAGCAGCTGGGGGCATTACTGGCGGCGCCGACCTTTATCCCGGGAGCCACCCAGCGCCTGTTTCGTTTCGGCATGTCCGACTATGGCTCCCGGGTCGTTTTGCCGGGACTGGTCAAGGCCATACGCCATACCGCGCCGGGCATTGATCTGGAGATCACCCAGGCCAGCCGGGAGCGCATGCTGATGGATCTGATCGATGGCGAAACCGATCTGGCGATGGGCGTCTTTCCATCTTTGCCGGCGGAGCTGATGGAACAGACCCTGTTCAGCGAGACCTTTGTCTCCGTCGCCGATCCGCGCACCCTGCCCGCCGGCGGCAGCCTGTCACTGGAGGCCTGGCTGGCCAGGCCGCATGTTCTGGTGGTGATGAAGGCGGGCCTCAACAACGAAATCGATCATGCCCTGGCCGCCATCGGCAAGGCCCGGCATATCAGCATTACCCTGCCGCACTGGAGCATGGCCCATGAACTGCTGCCGGATACCGACCTGGTTCTGACCATCGCCAGGCGGACCCTGAGCGAGCAAGCCATAGGCAACAGACTGGCCCTATTTGAGCCCCCCTTTGCCATACCGCCGTTTAACTTCCAGATGGCCTGGCACCCCCGCCGGGATAAAGACCCCGCCCATCGCTGGCTGCGGGATATGATCTGTGCTCGTTTCAGTAACGGGTTCGGCGGTAGTGGATAGGTTATTTCACCCGTGCAGCCTATTGATGGCAAGCCACCACCGCGGGCTCCCCTGCATCTTCAGACCCCTCCGTGGCTGGCGGTGCTGACCATTCGGATCCTTTTTCCTCGCACCGGGGATAAAAAAAGCTGGCCATGATGGCCAGCAAAACCCAGATGAAAACCCTTATTCCCGTTCAAACAACATGGAAATCCCCTGTCCGCCGCCGATACACATGGTGATGATGCCGGTATTGGCGTTTCTGCGCTCCATTTCATACATCAGCTTGACGGTCAGAATAGTGCCCGTTGCCCCCACCGGATGGCCAAGCGCGATGGCACCGCCATTGACGTTCACCCGCCGCTCATCGAGCCCTAGATCTTTCATGACTGCCAGCGCTTGAGCGGCGAACGCCTCGTTGATCTCATAAAGATCAACTTGATTGGCTTCCAGGTTGAACTTATTAAGCAGTTTTTTGGTCGCAGGCGCGGGGCCAAAGCCCATGATTTCGGCTTCACAGCCGGCCACCGACCAGCCACGGATGGTCAGGCGGGGCCTCAGGCCAAGCTCCAGGGCCTTGGCGCGTTTCATCAGTACCACGGCGGCAGCGCCGTCATTGATGCCGGAGGAGTTGGCTGCAGTCACACTGCCACCCTCCTTGAATGCCGGACGCAGGCTGGCGAGTTTTTCACGAGCAACGGCCCTGGGATGCTCATCGGTGTCGAATAACCTGGTTTCCTTACGGCCAGCTTTAACTTCTACCGGTATAATTTCGTCTTTGAACAGGCCGTTCTCTATTGCCTGTGCCGCTTTGAGCTGACTGGCCACGGCAAAATCATCCATTTCCTCACGGCTGATATTGAAGCGTTCAGCCACATTTTCGGCGGTCATGCCGTTGTGGTAGGGGCCTTCCGGCCAGGTCAGGATGGAAATCAGCCCGTCTTCGAGGGTGCCGTGGCCCATGTTGTAGCCGTAACGACCCTTGCGTACATAGAACGGCAGCTGGGTCATGTTTTCTGTGCCACAGGCTACCACGATGTCGGCCTGACCCGTCTGAATTTGCATCATGCCGTCAGCCACTGCCTGCAGTCCGGAGCCGCATTGTCTGTTAACGGAATAGGCGGTGGTTTCTTTGGGTAAGCCAGCCCTCAGCTGGCAAATACGGCCAATAAATCCACTTTCGGCGACCTGCCCCACATTACCCACTATCACTTCATTGACCATGGCCGGTTCTATCCCGGCGCGCACAACGGCCTCACGGATGGTGATGGCCCCCAGATCATGCTGGTGTACATCTTTAAGGCTGCCGCCCAGTGTACCAATCGCTGTCCTGGCACCACTGACAATGACGATATCGTCGTTATGTTTCATGTTTACTCCTGAAAACGGTGATAAATGATTCGTTAACTACTTGCCAAAGAAGAACTCTGGTAGCCAGAGGGTCAGCGCCGGGAATATATTTACCAGCAGCAATACCAGCAGCAGTGGTGGCAGGAAGGTTGCCGTATACTTTGTGACTTTTTCGACAGGCGTGTTGGAGACACTGCTCAGCACGAAAAGAACGGTGCCAAAAGGCGGGGTTAGGGTGCCGATGATCAGGTTGAGCACAACAATAATACCCAGCTGAATGGGGTCCATGCCGAAACCAATGGTCAAGATCGGCAAGATAATGGGAACCAGCAGGTTTATCGCAGCCACGGTTTCCATGAACAAGCCGACCAGCAGCAATAAAAGATTGAGGGCTAACAGGATGAGCAAGTAATTTTCTGTGGTCGAAAGTATCACTTGAGAGACGGTTTGTGGTACTTCCTTGCTCGTTAGTATCCAGGCAAACAGGTTGGCCGAGGCCACAATTAAAAGTACCTGCACGGATGTGACAACCGAGCTCATGACTGATGCCTTGAACGAGGCATAGCTGAAGTCTTTGTAAATGATGCTTAAGATAATGGCGTAACTGCAGGCAATGGCGGCAGATTCAGTCGGGCTAAATATGCCGGAAAAGATGCCACCGAGGATGATCACCGGAGCCATAAGAGACGGAAGGGCCCGGACAAAGGCAACCCAAATTGCTTTGCGGCTGGCTTTTTTTTCATCCGGACATTTCAGCCGCTCGCTGAATAGATAGATCATCACCATCAGTGACAACGCCATCAGAAATCCGGGAACAATGCCTGCGGCGAACAGGCGTTCGATGGATTGGGATGAGGCGATGGCATAGACAATAATCGCCATGCTGGGAGGGATGATTGGGCCGATAATGGAGGAGGCAGCCGTTACCCCAATGGACACCCGCTCACCATAGCCTTTCGCTCGCATGGCCTTGATGGTTGAAGCCCCAAGGCCACCGGCATCTGCGACGGCGGCACCGGACATGCCAGCAAAAATAACACTGGAGGTCACATTGACATGGGCCAGGCCGCCACGGATATGGCCCACGCATACGGCAGCAAACTCAAAGATCCTGTGGGTGATGCCACCGCTATTCATCAGATTGCCGGCAAATATGAAAAAGGGGATAGCCAAGAAGGTAAATGAGTTTACACCAGCAACCATTCGCTGTACGGCCGTGGTTTCTGACAGCGAAGGATCCAGGAATACATAAATAACAGAGGCTGCGCCTATAGAGAATGCAACTGGTATACCCAGCAGCATAAACAGAAAGAGCATTCCTATGAGTATTAACATCGCTCAGCCCCTTTTCGTGAAGATGTTGTAGATTTTAATTAATGAGATTAATGTAATTAAAGCGCCAGATACAGGGACAATAATATACAGATAAGACTGGCTGATATTAAGTGATGGGCTGCTAAAGAATTTTAGTCGTTCAGAGAAAACATAACCATAATAAGATAGGAAGCTTGAGAAAAATATAACAATCAATAGCTTTAGTGTCTCAAGAACAGCAATTGTTTTTGGGTTTAATTTTTTGCACAGGTAATTCCAGAAAGCATCCACCTTGATATGGTTGTCTGTTCTGAATAGATAGACAGTTCCTAGGAATGTCAGCCATACCAAGGCGTATCTGCTGAATTCAATTGGCCAATCAAGCGCTTGAGAAGAGAGCTCTCGGGTGACAATGTTTATCATCATTACTATAAAAATCAGTGCAAAGATAATGGCAGGGAGTGCCATTTCTATTTTTTTATAGATATTTATCATATCACCCTCTGACTTGGCTTGACATGTTGGGAGAGCTCCATGGTCGGCCGGTGAATAACATAGCCCCTCAAAATTAATGAGGGGCTAATTCGGCTATACATTGTCGCTCAGGCAATGTGTAATTATTTTATTTTGGAAATCTCGGCATAGAGATCTCCATACCCTGACCAGTTATCCTTGTAATTATCGGACATGGACTTGGTTTTTTCACGGAAGGCGTCACGATCTACGTTGACAATATTAACGCCTTTTTCTTTGAAGAATTCTATCGCTTTTTCATCATCCTTTTCAACCAGATCTGCGGTATACCGACCCATGTTTTTAAACACATCAAGCACAGTTTCTTTATCTTGGTTGCTTAATGACTGCAGAGAGTTATCGTTAATTACATAGTGAACGGCGGTAATCACATGGCCAGTCAGGCTTAGGTTGTTGCCAACTTCATAGAATTTCATTGCCTTGATCGAACCGAGGGGGTTTTCCAGGCCATCGACCATATTCTGTCTCATGGCTAAATAGGCTTCGGAGTAAGGGACAGGGGTAGGGTTACTACCCATGGCTTTGGCATATGCTACGGTAATGGCCTGCTCAGGTACGCGCAGCTTGAAATCGCTGAAGTCATCGGGGTTAGTTATTGGCTTATTGCCAATGACATGGCGAACCCCCCAAGTGCTGGAGCCCAGGATATGAGCATTAAACTGTTGGCGGAAGTCGTCGAATATTTTTCCAGCAGCTTCACTTTCGAAGAAGCGCATTAAGTGTTCATTATCTCTGAAGATATATGGCATTTCAGTTATAATGATGGGCTTGAAAATATTACCAAGCTGTCCCGAACCCACTTCAACAATGTCTACGCCGCCCACAACAACTTGTTCAAGCAGTTCTTGTTCTGAGCCAAGTGAACCAGATGGGAAAATTTTTATTTCAACCCGACCTTCAGTTTTATCTGCAACCCTGCGAGCAGCTTCTTCCGCGCTCTTATGCCAGGGATGGTTGACATCATATACATGCCCCAGTTTCAGAGTTTCTGCATAGGAATAACTAGAGATTAGTGCGAGCAGGGTAGAGGCGATGATTGTCTTATTCATAATCAAATATTCCTTTTTGTTAAAGCTCGATTGAAAGTACTAGCCATTAAATTCTCTTCAAGCCGGTCCGCGTTAAAATAGCTTGTTGTGTACTAAGCCATGTACCTAGATTAACAGAGTCTGTCACTAAAAATTTGAACGCGTGCACAGTTACAAAATTGAAACATAAGGCTACCTTTGTGCAAATACACAAGATGGAACCGTAACACTCTGGCGGGCATGCCGATCCCTCGCCAGAGGTGGCAGGTCAGTAAAACGGCGTTATGATTTTCCACTCAGGGGCTAGCCTGGGTGACGGAAGGTGATAGGTTGTGTATTTTGACAGCCACCAGTGTCGGAAGAGGCCGGCATGGTTAGGTGTGGGTCTTATCCGGCGGCGAGGATATGTTCAGCTGATGGTCTCGATCCACAGGTGCTTCCTGGGGTGCTCTTTTCTGTAACAATGGATGGCGATGGTCAGTTGTAGAAGGTCCAGAAATTGTAAAGGGTCGAGCTGGGTGATTTTCTTGATACTTGATAAACGGTAGGAAAGGGTGTTTCTGTGAATGCCTAGCTGGGTTGCTGTTTTACCCATTTCTGCATTGTTCTCGATAAATAAGTCCAGGGTTTCAACAAGCTGTTCTCCCTGGGCGTGTCCGATCAGGTTATTGGTGATTTTATTGAAAAAGCTTGCCAGGTAGCTGGTTTCCAGTTCCTTCAATAGACATAATACTGCCATGTCATTAAATCGATAGATTCTCTTTGCACTATCTACTTTTATTCCTACATCTATGACTGAGCGAGAAAAGATAATCGACTCTCTGATATCTAGTGGTGAGCCGGCCTTAATGCCAACACCAATTTTAAAGCTGCTCAATTGGCTTGAAATGGCCAGCTCTGCTTTATCTATAATAGTAGGTATTGAGGCATCGGCAGGGGGAAGCAGCAGCACTTCATTGTGATGTATCAGGATGACCCTGTCTGTGTCAATCGTAGAGGAGAGCTTACTCAGTAAAGAGTCGATGACTTCTCCCACCATCAGAGTACGAGTGTCTGTTTTTATAATGATAGGTACGGTTTCGGCAAGTAGAATATTGCTTGCCTCATTAATTTTATCGAGTGCTGACAAACCTCTCTCCTGGTCTCCATATTCAATAAACTCATTGACTAAACTGTCATTTACTCTTTTCCTCCAGTTTGCAGTATTTATCTCATGCGCTTGTTTTAACAGCAGCTCGGCGGTGAGAATGGCCAGCTCTGAATAACGGGCGATGATGACAGGGTTGCCACTAATACCGATTACAACGGCAACCTCATCTCCTATCATGATCGGATGATTAATACCGGGTTCCGTATTTTCATAGCGGGCGGCATCCGCATCATCATTGATGGTGATCCGTACGCCTCTCTTGATACTCTCAATGGCGGCACCGTGTTTCAGGCCAATCCGCTTGTGGTTGCCAGATGCGATGATAATGCCGTTGTTATCTATAACGTTAACATTGTGATGAATAATGGCCATGGATCTTTTGGCGATTTCATTAGCCAAGTCGGTATTGATTTTCATAAGTACAGCCTGTTGATAGCATTTTCATCGGGCATGAATAAGATGGCCCACCCTTAGGGTGTGACCGAGTTGCTCTGCCGCCATCTCCATCAGCGCTTCTCCATCTGCCATCGCCTCGGTCAGCTGCATTGGCTTTTGTATGATAGAACTCATAGCAAGGATATTTGGCAGTTCCAGAGGGTTATCCCGCTGATCGAGGGTACCGGCAAGGGCAACTACGGGTATTCCCTGTGTGGCCGCACGTTGAGCCACGCCGACCGGGACCTTGCCAAAAGCGGTTTGTTTATCGATCTTGCCTTCGCCGGTGATCACCAGATTACTGCCCGTAAGCACATCATCAATCTGAATGAGGTCAAGTACGACCTGGATCCCGGGTTTAAGAAGCGCATCGGTAAACCATATTAGGGCGGCTCCCATGCCTCCCGCCGCGCCCGCACCGGGAGTGTCGGTCGCCTGTTTGTTGACGCAGGCCTCTACGGTTGAGGCGTACTTGGCCATCGCCGTTTCTAATTCATCAAGAACGCCTGTGGTCGCTCCTTTCTGTGCCCCATAAATCATGGTTGCCCCCGAGCTCCCCAACAGAGGATTGCTGACATCACAGCATATCTCGATGACAACATCCTTTAGCAGGTGGGTCTGCTTGCTGATATCGACAAAGTATACCTCCTGCATATCGAGGGCCCGTGCCGGGGAGGGGAGTAGTCCGCCTTCCCGATTGTAAAAATCGACACCCAGTGCCTGAGCAAAGCCCATGCCTGCATCGTTGGTGGCACTGCCACCCAGCCCGATTATCAAGTGATTGCAGCCCGACGCCAAGGCATGCATGACCAGTTCACCAAGACCATAGCTGGTGGCGAGCCTGACATCGCGTTGCTCGATGGGGGTTAATTCAAGACCGCATGACTGCGCCATCTCAATTATCGCCATCCGGCCATGACGCAAGTAGGCGGCCTTCACCTTGCTACCATAGGGACCCGTGACATCGACATAGGTTAACTGTGCTTCGTTTAGGGTGGGGCAACTCTTCACTGTTGCTATCAATCCTTCTCCCCCATCGGCCACAGGCATGCAAATAATACTGCTGTCGGGCAGGGCCTTTTGCAATCCCCTTGCGGCTGCACTGCATGCCTGCTCGGCAGACATGCTTCCTTTGAAAGAATCAATGGCGACGACAATTTTCATCTTTACCTCAACATCCATAATGAATCAGCAGGAGCCAGCTGATACGGGCAGAAGGCTCCTTGGCTCAGTTACAGCACCATGCCACCGCCGACATTGATCACCTCACCATTGATATAACGAGCGGCATCAGAGGCAAGAAAAGCCACACATTCACCTACATCTTCCGGTTGGCCAGCAAAACCTGCCGGAATTTTAGATATCATGACGTCCCATACCTTTTCCGGAACGCCTCGGGTCATTGCCGTATCGATAAAGCCCGGACATATCGCATTTACCGTCACCCCTTTCCTGGCAAGTTCACGGCAGGCTGTTTTGGTCAGCCCCACCACGCCTGCCTTTGATGCCGCGTAGTTGGACTGACCCACATTACCCAGCCAACTGGCTGATGCGATATTGATGATTCTGCCCGATCCTTGTTCGCGCATCCTGATGGCCGCTTCCTGCATGCAGCGAAAGGTGCCTTTCAAGTTCACATCAATGACTTTATCCCAGTCGTCTTCACTCAGCTTATGCAGCATGGCATCACGGTTGATGCCCGCGTTATTCACCAGTATATCCAGCTTTCCATGGCTGCTTGTCACCGACTCGAAGAGATCGTCTATATCTTTTTTGTTGCCGACATTACACCGAAAAAAAGTGGCACTTATACCTTCATTTTTTAAACTATTCACAGCGGTGATGCCGCCATCATCATTCAAGTCAGCAATTACAACGGTTGCACCTTCGCGTCCCAGTACGCGGGCGATACCAAAGCCAATGCCTTGATTTGCGCCAGTGACGATGGCTACCTTCCCTTTAAGTTTCATCCTGTCCTCCTATGCAGCTTTAAGGTGTGAATATCTTTTCTGCCATGAGTGTCAGGTTCTCTGATATTAGAGGCCTGAAATCCATGAGTTGAAGTATATCTTTTTCAAGATCAATGCCGGGAGCTATTTCAATCAGCATGATTCCTTTTTCAGTCATCTCGAATACGGCCCGCTCGGTAACGAAATGCATTTTTTGCTTTTTCTCTATAGCAAGCTTACCGCTATAAGATATTTGGTTAACAGCGTTAACCAGTTTTTTTATTTCCCCTTCTCGGACTATGTTCAGCTTTCCATCATTCAGCTCTATCTCGAGCCCCTTGGTGGTAAAGGTGGAGCAAAATACAACATGCCTTGCATTCTGGGTGATATCAATAAAGCCACCCGCGCCTGTGCATTGTGGACCCAGCCTGGTGGCATTAACGTTCCCGTCCTGATCCAGTTCACCTGCCCCCATATAGGTGATGTCAACACCTGCGCCATTATAATAAAGCATCTGATCCTGATGGCTGATCATGGCCGATAGGTTGCGACCAATACCGAAATCGATACCGCCTGACTGAAGACCACCATAGATGCCAGATTCGACCGTAATAGTGACATCGTTTTCCATTCTTTCTTCTTTTACTATCTGTCCTATTACATCATTTGGTATGCCGGTTCCTAAGTTGATGATGGCGCCGGACTTTATAAACTCAACGGCTCTTCTGCCAATAAGCTTTCTGATGTCAAGCGGTGTTTTTGAGGTTTCCTGCTGAGGTGCTACGCGGATTTTTCCACAATAGGCCGGGTCATAATACCAGGAAGAAGTTTGACGGTGATCCTTTTCCGGATCATCACACACCACTATGTTATCAATAAAGTCACCGGGCACGACGACCGATTTAGGATCAAGGCTACCGCCTTCCACCAGATATTTCACCTGCGCAATGACCCTGGCGCCAAAACGTTTTGCCGCCAGTACCGCGGGTAGCACTTCCAGCTTCATGGCCTCTTCATCAGTGGTCAGGTTACCTTTGGGATCGGCGGAAGTACCACGGATGATCAACGTATCCAGAGGGATGGAAGGGTAGAAAAGGTACTCCTCATCCTTGAATGTCACCACCTCTACAATATTTTCTTCTGTGCAAGTGTTCATCTTGCCACCTTCGATTCTGGGATCGATGAAGGTGTTCAACCCAACCGGCGATAGTCTGCCCGGCAGGCCAGCAGCCATGGCGCTGTATAAATGCACCATTTGTCCCTGTGGCAGGCAGTAGGCTTCTACCTGATTGCCCGAGATCATCGCCATCCATTTGGGAGCCAGACCCCAGTGCGAACCTATAATTCTTTTTACCAGCCCGGGGTGAGCCAGATGCTGTATGCCTCTATTCCGGTCACTCTGACCGGCAGCATGAACCAGCGTCAGATTTCTAGGTGAATCCGTCTCGAGAAAGCGTTTTTCGATTGAAGATAATATGGACTCGGAGGCGCTGACCAGCGTCATGCCTACAGTACAAATGGTACTGTCATCACGGATAAGCTCGGCTGCTTCTTCTTTGGTAATAAATTTGCTTTTCATTCGCTCTCCTTTGATATGAGGTCGATCATGTCAAAGATACTTGTAGATATTTTCCTTAAGTGTTCTTTTACTGATTTTCCCATTGTTTGTTCTTGGCAAGCTATCCATGAATACTATTTTTTTGGGTACTTTGTATTTTGCCAGTTTGCTGCAAGCCCAGTCGATGATCTCTTTTGCTGTGATGGGGTGCTCTGGATCAGCAACAATAAATGCCATGGGCTCCTCACCATAAATTTCGCTGGGGTAAGGGACTAACGCTACTTCATTGATGCCTGGGTAGGTAGACAGTATATTTTCAACCTCTAATGAGTAAATTTTCTCACCTCCCCTGTTGATCATGTCCTTCAGCCTTCCCTGGATATAGATGTAATCATCGGGATCTATGTAGGCCAAATCACCGGTGTTAAACCAGCCATTGTCGAAGGACTCTTTATCGGCCTGGTTGTTATTCCAGTAAGATTTTATGACGACAGGGCCCCGGACCCAGAGTACACCGGTCTGCCCCTTGGACAGCACTTCTCCATTTTCACCTTTTATCTGGAACTCTACACCGGGAATGGCTTTTCCGGAGCTGCCACGTTTATGGTGATCTTTTACATCTTCAACAAAGATGCTGGCTGGTGAGCTGGTCTCTGACAAGCCATAAACTGGATGAATATGAGCGTTTTTGAAAGTGACTTTAATTGCCTCTATGGTGCCATTGTTAAGATGGCCACCACCGCAGGCGATCTTTTTAATGGAGTCTAAACTGTAGTTAACTTTGCTACTTTGTGCCTCACCGCAAAGAAGGATGAATACAGTGGGTGAACCATGCATAAAAGTGATTTTTTCTTTTTCTATGCACCTTAGAATATGGCTGGAATTGAATTTATTTTGTAAGTGAATACTCCCGCCAATATGAATAAAGAGACCAAGTATGGCGGCCAAGCCAGTGATGTGACCAATTGGCACAGCCAGTATGGTCGTATCATTTTCGGTTAATGAGAATGCTTGTTGATATGATACTATGCCATGCAGCAAGTTGCCGTGACTGATTAATGCCCCTTTTGGTTTTCCTGTCGTGCCAGATGTAAACATAATCACAGCGGTGTCATCGGCGCCAATATCAGGGAGGGTAACGGGAGTAAGAGGGATGCTCGATGTCTTTTCCCATTGGCTCAATACGATGAGTTGCGATTTAGAAGGTAATGAGTCTTTATACTTATCGATGTGGTCATCATGACACAAGATCAATGAAGGTATGATTTGTGTTACTAACGGAGCTACCTCATCGGATGTCAATTTGGTACTGACAGGGATGACGATGATGCCTAAGCTCATTGCAGCATAAAATACTTCACAGAATGATATCTCATTGCCAACGGCCAGAATGATTTTTTCGTTTTTTCGTAAAGCATATTTATGATGTAGCAGGCTGGCTACGGTTTTTACTCGTTGAAGAAAAGACCGATAGGTTATTTCCTGATCATCAATCACAAAGGCTACTTTATCTGGCCACCTTTGAGCGCTCAGCTCCAGGCTCTGATATAAGCTGTTGCATTGAAGTTCATGTGACATCGACTTTACCTCTTGCTGGCCATGATATGAATGACCGTCATAATCATTAACTAGCTGAAATCTTAGCCGGTTTGTAATTCATATCTGCGCGAAGGCTCACACAGATATTACTGAGTTTATTAAATCATGTTGTAAAAATGCACATAAGGGCCTCGAGCTGTTGATGATGCTCCTCGAGTGGTGGGCCGGGGTGGGGAACTCATGGTCACCTTAGGTAAGGCCGGGGTTTTGTCTGTCGTTTTCTTCCCAGCTAATGGGTCAATGCATGTCCTGTGACTGGGACCTGTATGGTAGCCGCTGCAGGAATGCATATGAAAAGGGTACGTACTGGCTGCCTCGTCTGGCAGAGGGGCGAGCACCCCCTAGGGTGTGTCCCGTTACTGTGTATTAATGTCGCTGAGGCTGTGTCGTTTCGAGGCAAGGCGCACACCGCGCAGTTTGGAGGTCCCAGATCAGCAGTAAGCAACGCCGCCACGGAGCGGCACAGCCTCAGCCTTTCGGGTCGCTCCCAAGAGGCCGCGTTCTGCGTTAGCAGGCTCAGGCTCACTATGCTTGCACCTGCTGCCTTGAGCGCCCCCTGTTGGGGGGCGACGAAATCATGAACAGTATCGGAACACACCCTAGGCGATGCTCAGGGCAACGGCGGGGCCTGCAGCGGTTCTCCATCGTAGCCGTGGATTTCCCCGAAGCGGCCGCTGTGGTCGTTCCAGTCCGCCAGGGCCTGGGCGATATCCTGCTTGCTGTGGCCGACGAAGTTCCACCAGATGAAAATGTCTTCATCGAGCGGCTCGCCGCCCACCAGCAGTACCCGCGCGCCCGGCGGCAGGGTGATGGTGACCTCGGCGCGATGGCGTCCGAGATAGGCCAGCTCGTTGACCGAGAAAGCGTCTTCCTGTATTTCCAGGCCGCCTTCCAGTACCAGGAGGCCGTATTCAAACTCCTCCCGGAGGGGGAGGCTGTAGCTCACCTGTCGGGTGGCGTACAGATCTATCCCTACCAGAGGAGAAAACGTCAGAGTGGGGGCCTTATGGCTCAGGTAGTCGCCCACCAGCAGGGTAAAATCGATGCCGTCCCGGGACCAGCTGGGAAGCCTGGGGTAATGGTCGAACCGGGGAGGTGTGTCTTTGTCGGCCTGGGGCAGGGCAATCCACAGCTGGGCGGCATGCAGCCGCCGCTGTCCTGGCACCGACTCCTCGGTATGGGAGATGCCGTGGCCGGCGGTCATCAGGTTCACCTGATGGGGGCGGATCAGCTGCTCGTTGCCGAGGCTGTCCCGATGAAGTACTTCGCCTTCCAGCATCCAGGTGAAGGTTTGCAGGCCGATATGCGGATGCGGACCCACCCGCAGACCCGGGCTGTTGTCCGCAAAGGCAACCGGACCGGCGTGGTCGAGGAAGCACCAGGCGCCGATCAGCCGCCGCTGTTGGGTGGGGATGGCGCGGGCCACCGGTATGCCGCCGACGTCGGCGGTGCGTGGCGCCAGGCGCTGGATTTGATGTTGCCCGTCCACCAGCGGGCATTCGCGGGACGAGCCGAAGCTCGCCGACCATTGGGTGTTGCTCATAAATCCTCCCGAAGCGGTTGCCGTCATTAAGGGTATCCCTGTCCGCTAAGGGTAGTGCCCTGGCGGACAGGTGCCCGGTTATTTACCCGCCGTCAGGGTGCTGTAGCTGGTGATCAGGTTGCGATAGTCGGGAATATGGTTCGCGAACAGGGTGCCCAGTCCCTCGATATCGTTGCGCCAGTCGCGGTGCAGCTCACAGGCTACGCCGAACCAGGTCATCAGCTGGGCGCCGGCGGCGGACATCCGCTCCCAGGCGGCATCACGGGTCAGCTCGTTGAAGGTGCCAGAGGCATCGGTGACCACAAACACCTCAAAGCCTTCCTCCAGTGCCGACAGCGCCGGGAAGGCCACGCACACCTCGGTCACCACCCCGGCGATAAGCAGCTGCTTCTTGCCGGTGACCTTGACCGCCTTGACGAACTCTTCGTTGTCCCAGGCGTTGATCTGCCCCGGGCGGGCGATATAGGGCGCCTCCGGAAACGTCTCTTTCAGCTCCGGCACCAGCGGGCCGTTGGGACCTTGCTCGAAGCTGGTGGTGAGTATGGTCGGCAGCCGGAAGTACCTGGCCAGATCGGCCAGCGCCAGCACATTGTTCTTGAACTTGTCGGGCTCGATGTCCCGTACCAGTGACAGCAATCCCGCCTGGTGATCGACCAGTAATACCGCGACATCGTTTTTATCCAGACGAACATAGGGCTTAGTCATGATCTTTCTCCTCATTGAACAACGTTCGTATCCGTGGGACTCGTGGACTCCCAGGTTTCGCCATTAGCGCAGTGAATCCGGGGTTTCGTTGTTTCTCACCACGTCTTGCGCCTTGGCATGACTCTCAATCAGCAACTGGTAGTTGGGGAAGACAGTGCTGTACGCTTCGGCCCATTGCAGGGCATCTTCCCGGTGCCAGGTTTTCTGGATTTCTGAACAGACCGCCGCAGTGTCAATCGGTACCACACCGGCCTGTACTATGCGGGCCAGGGTGATCTCCTGAGCCATCTTGGAATAGGTGCCGGAGGCATCAATCACGGCGAATACGCGGTAGCCGTCGTAAACGGCGCTGATGCTGGGGAAGGCCATGCACACACTGGTAATGGTGCCGGCGATGATCAGCGTGTTACGGCCGGTCGCCTTTACTGCAGCCACGAACTCCGGGTTGTCCCAGGCATTGATTTCCCCCTTGCGGGCGACATATTGCGCATGGGGCGCAAATTGATGTACCTCGGGGATGAGCGGGCCGTTGGGGCCCTGGGGCACAGAGGCGGTGGTGATCACCGGGATCTCCGCCAGGGTTGCGACCTTCGCCAGTGTGGTCACGTTGGCGCGCAGTTCGGGCATCGGCATGTCTTTGACCGTCTGGAACAAGCCGCTTTGGTGGTCAATCAGCAGCATCACCGCATCGGCGGCATCGATAACCGGTTTGGCATTGTTAAAATTAGCAGGACTTGTCATCTTGTTCTCCTTTGACTCATGGTCTTTTGGTGGCAGGCGGCGCTCTGGGGCATGATCCGCCACCGGTTTAACTCATGGCTCCGAAGCGACCACCGTTGAAGTCGGCGATCGCCTGGCGGATCTCGGCCTCGCTGTTCATCACGAAGGGGCCGTAGCCCACCACCGGCTCCTGCAGGGGCGCGCCGCTGAGCAGCAGCAGCGAGGCGTCGCTGTTGGCTTCTATGCTGAGCCGCTCGCCCTTGGAGTCGAACATCACCAGCTGCGCCTCGCGGGCAAGGGTGGTGCCGTTGACCTGTACCGAGCCGTGCAGCACGATCAGCACCGTGGTCCAGGTGTCCGGCAGCGTGAATGCCTGATAGCCGTTCCGGTTAAGGCGCAGATCCCATACCTGCATCGGCGAAAAGGTACTGGCCGGCCCCGGTTGCCCGCCAAACTCCCCGGCGATCACCCGCAGCAGGCCCGCGTTTTCGGGCAGCGGCACGACCGGGATATCCTTGCTTTCAATTGCCTGATAGCCGGGCTGGGTCATCTTGTCTTTGGCCGGCAGGTTGACCCACAGCTGGACCATTTCAAGGACGCCGCCGGTCTGGGTGAACGCCTCGGAATGGAATTCCTCGTGCAGGATGCCCGCACCCGCCGTCATCCACTGCACATCACCCGGACCTATCACGCCGCCCTTGCCGGTGGAGTCGCGATGGGCCACTTCCCCTTGGTAGACGATGGTGACGGTTTCAAAGCCCCGGTGAGGGTGTTCCCCGACGCCTCTCGGGCGAGGCCCTGCCGTAAACTCGGCCGGGCCGGCGTAATCCAGTAACAGGAAGGGGCTGAGCTTCTCGCCACTGTCCTGGTAGGAAAACAGTGAGCGCACGGGAAAACCATCGCCTACCCAATGGGAATTCGGTGCGCTGTACACGCCGCTGACTCGTTTGATCATGTTTCCTCCTGGTGTTGAGCACTGCCGATGAAATCAAGTGTATGAATGGCCCGGGGAGTCGGGTAGATGGTAAATTTGAGCAACAGTGTTCTATATGGTGAACGGTGAGCCGATCATGCAGGATCTCAACGATCTTTATTATTATGCGGCCGTGGTTGAGCACGGGGGCTTTGCCCCGGCGGGGCGGGCCCTGGGGGTGCCCAAGTCGAAGCTGAGCCGGCGTATCGCCCTGCTCGAAGAGCGGCTCGGAGCCAGGTTGCTGCATCGTTCCACCCGCCACTTTTCGGTGACCGAGGTTGGCCAGACCTTCTATGCCCATTGCAAGGCGATGCTGGTCGAGGCGGAGGCGGCGCACGAGGCGGTGGCGCTGACCCAGGCAAAGCCCTGTGGCGTGGTGCGATTGACCTGTCCGATAGCCCTGCTCTACGCGCATATCGGGACCATGCTGGCGGATTTCATGCAGCTCTACCCCCAGGTTACAGTGCATCTGGAGGCGACCAACCGGAGTGTCGATCCGGTGGGAGAGGCGATTGATGTGGCGATCCGTGTTCGTCCGCCTCCCCTGGAAGACAGTGAACTGGTGATGCGTATCCTGGCGGATCGGGGCCAATGTCTGGTGGCGAGCCCGGGACTGCTGGCTCGTTGCGGCACCCCTAGGGGGCCGGGGGATCTTGGCGCGCTGCCGAGCCTGGCGCTCGGTGTTCCACAAGAGCTCTATTCCTGGGAGTTGTGCGGCCCCGATGCTGCCCACGCCCAGGTTCATCACCAGCCCAGGTTTGTCACCACCGATATGATGGCGTTGCGCACGGCCGCCGTCGCCGGGGTGGGGGTGGTGCAACTGCCGGTGATGATGGTGAGCCGGGAACTGGCCGGCGGCAGTTTGGTTCGGCTGGTGCCCCGATGGCAACCGCCGCGGGAAATCATTCATGCGGTGTTCCCGTCCCGGCGCGGGCTGCTGCCCTCGGTACGGGCCCTGCTCGACTACCTGGCCGAACGCTTTGCCGGGCTGGATGAGGATTAGCCACCCCGCTGGGCAATCTCTTCAATTTCCACGATCTTCGATCTGCTGATGACGATTTTCCAGCGCTGGATCAGCGGCGGCAGCTCGCCCTGTACTTCCCGGGTAACCAGGTTGATCTGGTAGCGTTTTTCCACCGCCGTCCGGGATACCTGACCGTCATTGAGTTGGTAAACACGATGGGAGCCTTTCTCCATCAGCTTCGACAGCAGGCTGAGATCCAGTTGCAGGGTTTCCCGGGTCTGCTCGTAACCGCTGAGGAAGCGGGTGGGCAGCATGCGGGAATGGCTGCCATAGTGCATGATGATTTCCTCCCGCTGGCTGACGGTGGCCCGGCGGGCGGTCCTGATCTCCTCATCCAGCCGGGAGGAGCGCATGTAATCGAACCATTCCAGCTGGCGGCCGACCAGATGATTGCTGTGCACATCAAAATACTGCCGGCGCCACTTGGGGCGGCCCTTGCGCAGCCAGCGCCACAGGGTGTTGCGCAGGTCGTCCTTGAAGATCTCCCGCAGGGCATAGAGCACGCCCAGCGCCAGGATCACCATCAGCGAGATGCCGCCCAGGGTTTCGCGTACTTCATAGGCGGTGAGCGACACCGAGGTCATTACCACGGCGGTGACCAGCCCCTTGAGCAGTTTCTGCTCGCCGCCGCCCAGCTCCCGGGTTTTTTCCTTAAGGGTGACCGGATATTCGATCAGGCGGCGCAGCAGGCGCATCTTGTTGGAGACTCGCGACAGCCCTTCCGTGGTATGCACCGAGTTGTATTGCAGGGCGTCCCTGTGCTGGCGTTCGACTTCACAGACGCCCAGCAGCTGGTCTTTGATGGCCTTGTAGTCGGCATTGCGGGGCAGGTAGGCGACCAGCGACAGCAGCCTCTGCTCGGTGAACCAGGACAGGTAGTTGTCGATGTTGGCGTAATACTTGAGCAGGGTCTCGTCCGTCGGCACATTGCGCCTGAGTCGCTTGAGGATATCCTGGGAGAGGGCGATGAAGTCTTCCACCTCTTCCCGGTTGCCGTTCTCCTTGCCATTGCGCAGTTCCCGGCTGGACTGCTCCAGTCCGACCACATACTGGTAGGCATACAGGCTGAGGCTGAGGCGGTACTGCTCGGTGGCCAGCTTGTCCCTGCTGGCCAGCCGGCTGTGCACCAGGGGCAGATTCTGCCGGTCGCTGAAGTAGGTGCGTTTCACATGAATGGCATTGTGGTAGAACTCTTCTTCCGGTACCACATGGGTGTTCAGGCCTAGCTCGCCGGGGATAAACAGGTAGAGATCCAACTTGTGGGTGGTTGCCTCCCGCAATACCCGGGAGATCTTGATATTAAAACCGTCTTTCCGCTCGACAGTGATCAACGATCATGGCTCTCCAAAAAACAAGAGTAATAACAATATATTAAATTGAAGGCGCTGGTAAGTGCCAGGGACCGCCTCAGAGGGCGCCCCGGCTGTCATGCGGTCAGTCCAGGGCCTGGCCACAGCCCCGGTAGCGGTTGCCGTCCAGCTCGATGTTGACCCGGGCGGGCAGGTGCTCACCGCTCATATCATCGGTGCAGGCTTCTTCGGTGATGGTCACGCTGATCTGATGGGCCTCGGTGGCTACCCGATAGCGGGTCTGGCGGGCCGCCCGATCTGTCTCGGCGTCGAAAACCGGCACGATCAGGGTGTTTTCACCGTAGTTGTAGCTGAAGGAAAGCTTGTCACCGGCGCTGATCTCCAGCAGCCAGCCGGGTTCGTTACCGGTGGCGCGGAAGCTCACACCGCGCAACCTGGCGTCTTCCCGGATGCCGGCGCGCCTGTCTTCCCGGCAATTCTGGTAGTTGAGCTCACCGACTTCCAGCATGGCCTGTTCGCCTTTGTTCCAGATCATGGCATAGTCGTTCTGGTAGCGGGCACCGCTGGCGGAGACGCTGTGGGGCAGCACCTGATAGGGAAGGTTGAAGCTGTCCGGCAGCCACAGGCCGAGCTCGTCCTTTTCCTGATCGTACTGGGTGACAAACTCGAACGCGGCGCCGTTTTCCGGTGAACAGCGATAGACCCGGGTCGTCGCCGAAGGGGACGGCCGCAGGGCCCGGGCGTCTGAAACCTGTTTCAGCATCAGCTCCACCTGGTCGGTGGGCTGACCCTGGGTCAGTACGCCGTAGTAGCTGTCCGTGGTCCACATCAGCCGGCCCTCTGCATCGCGGATCTCTCCGCGCACCGCGTAGCGGTGGGCCTGATTTATGGCGTCGCCATCGTAGCTCAGGCTGAACGGCAGCGGCACCTGGCGGCCCTCGGTGACAAAGGTATGTTCGGCCAGCTGGGTGGCGGGGGCATCGGCCAGGCTGACATCCAGCAGGGTGACTTGTACCCGGGCGTCATCCGGCAGGGCGATGCGCTGCTGGTAGGTCAGGGTGCCGGTGAGGGTTTCCTGCTCGCCGGCCGCGTCGGGCTGCTCGTCCGAGCAGGCGGTCAGGATAAAGGCAAACAGCAGTGCCGGGGGCGCGAGGCGTATGGTCATCATTGGTTATATCCCGTGCAAGGCCCATCCCTGGGACATAAGTCTGATCGATACTATTCAGTATGGGCTGCAAACAAGCCCTAGTGTGGGTGGCTTAGTCTGAGTCTTAAATCAGCGATATAGTGGCACGCACCGTTGAAAAAAGACAATGATCCTTCCCAATCCTGGGTTCCGACGGCACCGAAACCCCGGTGTTTGCGCCATGAACTGACCGATGCTCATATCATTGAACGGGCAATAAAAAACCCCGCTTGCGCGGGGTTTTGGATCTCAAGAGGATAGCGATTTATTGCTGGGAGTCGGTCAGGGTCTTGCCCTGCTCGGTCCAGAATTGCTTGGCGCCCTCGTGCAGCGGGGTCACTATGCCCATGGTGCCGGAGTCGATATTCATGGCGGTGGCGGCCTGGGACACCGAGGACATGAACTTCAAGCCCTCGTCAGAATAGATTTCCTTCAGGCTGTTGGACACCTGCTCCGCCGACAGATGGCGGCCAGCCACCCAGAGGGCCGAGTCCTGTACCGTGCTCACGTCGTAGTCCACCCCCGGGTAGGTGCCGGCGGGTATGGTCACCTGGGTATAGTAGGGGTGATCTTCGAACAGGAAACCCTGCTTGGCGGCGGCAAAGACCTGCAACAGGCGGATCTTGTTGCTGGACGCGGCCTGGATGACGGAGGCATTGGGGAAGCCTGCGAACACCCATAGCGCATCTATCTGGCGGTCGCCCAGCGCCGAGGCGCCTTGGTTATAGCCGATATACTGGGGTTTGATGCTGTCCCACAGACCCACGCCTTCGAAGAAGCGCTGGGCAGAGGCGGCGGCACCGGAGCCGGCTGGGCCGACCGCTATATTTTTACCGGCCAGCTGGGATACCTCTGTGATGCCGGAGCCATCCAGCACGATCAGGTGGGCCGGGGCGCCATAGAGATAGGAAAGGGCCTGGACGTTGCGGTATTTACGGGTGTCTTCGGTGAGCTTGCCCTTCTGGCCCAGGTAGATGTCACCTGAATAGACGATGCCGAAGTCGGCGTCCTTGGAGTTCACCCGGCGCAGGTTCTCCACCGAGCCGGCCGAGGCCATGTTGGACACCTCGACCCCTTCCAGATTACGGGACAGCCGGGTGGCGATGCCGTTGGAAAAATACTGGAAGGTGCCGCCGTCGGGGCCGCCGGAAAAGGCCAGGCGTTCGGCGGCTTGGCTCGGGGCACTGAGCCCAAAGCCTGCGACGGCCACCATGGTGGCGGCGAGCATGGTCTTGGACGGTTTGAACAGTTGCTTTAACATCATGGTTGTTTCCTCTTTGTAATGGTTTTTCTCGCGGTCTTCCCTGGAGAAAGTTGAGCGGCGGTCAGGCTCGCTCGGATACGGTCCACGCCGGAATCCGGGTCATGACTATCGTCCTCAACCGGCGTTGGCGTGGCTGGTCCGGTTTTGCGGCGCGATGGCGGCTTCCCGCTGCAGCCACCAGACCAGGGCGACGACGGCCAGGCCCAGGGCATCGGAAAGCAGCGTCGGCCAGTACAGCAGCAGGGTGCCGGCGCCCAGCAGCAGCCATTCGTGGAGCCTGGTCTTGCGGCGCAGGTAACCCATGGAGAAGGCGCCGAAGGCGATGGTGCCCAGGGTGGCGGAGATGAAGGCCACCACGATTTCCAGCAGGGTGCCGTCCAGCAATATGGCCGGCACATAGGCGAACAGCAGCGGCATCACATAGAGCATCTTGGCGTATTTGAACGAGGTCCAGCCGGTCTTCCAGGGATCCGAGCCGGCGATGGCGGCGCCCGCATAGGCGGCCACGCACACCGGCGGGGTGATATTGGAGTCCTGGGACAGCCAGTAGACGATCATATGGGCGGCGATGGCGGCGACCCCGAATTCACCCAGGGCAGGTACCGCCAGCACGGCGACGATCAGATAGGCGGCGGTGACCGGTACCCCCATCCCCAGCACCAGCGAGGCCAGGGCCACCAGGCCCAGGGCCAGCAACAGGCTGTCACCGGCCATGGAGATGATCAGATCCGAGAACTGCAGGCCCATGCCGGTGAGTGAGATGGTGCCGACGATGACGCCGATCACCCCTATGGTGGCTCCGACGATCAGGGTATTGCGGGCGCCGACCTGGATGGCATCCCAGATCTCCTTCGGCCCCATGCGGGTTTCTTTATTGACCCAGCTGACCGCGATGCAGGACAGGGTGGCCCAGAACGCGGAGTTGCCCGCCGAGCGGCCGCTGAGCAGCAGCACCGTGATGATCACCAGGGGCAGCGCGTAGTACCAGCCGGTCTTGAACACCGTCTTCCAGTGGGGGATCTCTTCGCCCTGAATGCCCACCAGGCCGTGCTTCTTGGCTTCGAAGTGCACCATGCAATAGACCGACAGGAAGTACAGCAGCGCCGGCCCTATCGACAGGATCATGATGGTGGAGTAGGGGGTGCCGGTCAGCTCGGCCATCAGGAAGCCGCCCGCGCCCATGATCGGCGGCAGGAACATACCGCCGATGGACGCCGCCGGCTCTATGGCCCCGGCCACATGGGGTTTGAAGCCGGCCCGTTTCATCATGGGGATGGTAAAGGCGCCGGAAGAGACGGTATTGGCGATGGCGGAGCCGGACACCGAGCCGAACAGGGCGGAGGAGATCACCGCCACCTTGGCCGGGCCCCCGGTCGAACGGCCGGCCATGGCCAGCGGCAGATCGATAAAGAACTTGCCGGCGCCGGATTTCTGCAGGAAGGCGCCGAAGAAGATAAACAGGATCACGTAGGTGGCCAGTACGCTGGCCATCACCCCGAATACCCCGTTGGTGGTCAGGAACAGGGCGGTGGACAGCCGTTCGAAGCGGAAGCCCCGGTGGGCCAGGAGGTCGGGCAGGTAGGGACCGAACAGGGCGAAGGCGATCATGCCGACCCCGATCAGGGTGATCGACCAGCCCAGCACCCGGCGACAGATTTCCAGCGACAGCAGCAGGCCGACGATGCTGACCAGCATATCGACCTCGTTTTCGGCCCCGGCCCGGTAGTTGAGCACTTCAAACTGGCTGATCCAGTACAGCACAGTGCCGGCGGTCATGGCCGCCAGTATCACATCACTGGCGGTGGGGCTGTTGTGGTTACATCTGTTCAGCCATTGATCCAGGGGCAGCAGCACGGCGGCGAAGGGCAGTGTCAGCCACAGGGTATAGTGCAGCTTGTCCAGATCCTGTGCCATGGCCAGGCCCAGGCCGTCATACTCCCAGGTTTCCCGGAACAGGGTGAGCTGCTGGTAGAAGGCGGTGGGCGAGTCGTAGACCACAAAGCAGCTGACCAGTACCGACAACAGGCTGGCGGAAATCAGCGACAGGCCGCCGTGGGCGGTGCGGCTGCCGGCCGGGTACAGCAGAAACACCAGTACGAAGGTGATCAGCACATAGATACCCAGGTGGTACTGGGTGCCGAGGGCGGATACCCCGGCCCCGTAAAAATAGATCACCACCATGATGGCGGCCAGGGCCGACACCAGCCAGCCCCAGGGGCCGGTGAGCTTGCGCTCGGTCTTGGCATCTTTCTCCATCAGCGCCTTGAGCTTTTTCTGCTCCTCGTGGCTGAGGCTGTCGAGGGGTTGTTGAACGTTTGACATCATTACCTCTACTGGTTTCCCGGCTGCCTGCCTGGCGGTCCGGGTGGCCTATGGCCTTCCTTGTTTCCTGCCTGTGTCCGTATTGGCGGCCACAGGCGCTGGCATACGCATCACTTCCATGTAGCAAAGCCTGGGCCAGTTGTTTGTTTTTCATTAAAAAAGCGGGTCGCGGCTGTTGCGGAGCGGGTGTGTGATGACTCGTGTTTGTTAACGGGCGGTCGGCGATCTATGAAAATGGGTGGAAATCCGCCGGTCTTGCCGGGCGGATGGGGGGATTTCCGCCTTTTTACGCCAGGGGCGCCAAATCGGAGCGGGCGACAGCGGTGGGAAACGCGAGGCAGGGGGAGCAGCGGCCAGGGTAGGTAAGGCCCATGGGTGGATTTCCACCCATGGGCCTACGGAGCCGGCTTGCGCTCAGCCTTTATAGTCGTTTTTATCCAGGTCGTGTTTTTTCATCTTGTCGTACAGGGTCTTGCGCGGCAGCTGCAGGCTTTCCAGGGTGTCCTTGATCGAGCCGCCGTGGCGGGCCAGCTCGGCCTGGATCAGCATTTTTTCAAACTGGTCGACCCGGGCCGCCAGGCCCTGGCCAGGATGGCTGTCGGATTCGGTAATGGGCTGGTTGTCGAAGTCGAAGGTGCAGGCCTCGCCCAGCAGCACATAGCGTTCGGCCAGGTTGCGCAGCTCGCGTACATTGCCGGGCCAGTCGTGGCTGATCAGCCGATGGATGCGCTCCGCCGATAACGGCGGTATTTCCCGCTGATACTGGGCGGAGGCGAGCAGGGCGAAGTGTTGGAACAGCAGGGGAATATCCTGGGCCCGGGCCCGCAGCGGCGGGATATCGATACGCACCACGTTCAGCCGGTAGTAGAGGTCCTGGCGGAACTGACCGGCTTCCGCCTGGAGCCTGAGATCGGCCTTGGTGGCGGCGATGATGCGGATATCCAGGGGGATCAGCCGGTTGGAGCCGAGCCGCTCTATGGCCCTTTCCTCCAGCACCCGCAGCAGCTTGATCTGCAGGCTGATGGGCATGCTTTCGATCTCGTCGAGGAACAGGGTGCCGCCCTGGGCATGCTCGAATTTGCCGATGCGCTTGTCTTTGGCGTCGGTAAAGGCGCCTCTTTCATGGCCGAACAGTTCGGATTCGATCAGGCTCTCCGGCATGCCGCCGCAGTTGATGGCGACAAAATTATGCTCCCGCCGCGGGCTGTGCTCGTGAATATAGCGGGCCAGCAAATCCTTGCCGGTGCCGGTTTCGCCCATCAGCAGCACATCGGCCGGGGTGTCGGCCACCGTTTGTACCAGCCGGCGCAGCTGCTGGACCACAAGGGTGTTGCCGATGATACGCGGGCCCGGGGCGCTCTGGGCCTGCAGCTCCTGGCGCAGCCGGCGGTTCTCCAGGGTCAGGGCGCGTTTTTCCTGGGCCCTGTGTACCACATCCAGCAGCAGATCGGCGGAGAAGGGCTTTTCGATAAAGTCGTAGGCGCCGTTGCGGATGGCGCTCACCGCCATCGAGATATCCCCGAAGCCGGTGATCAGGATAACCGGAATAGCCGGGTCTATGGCGGTAATGCTGGCCAGCAGCTCCAGCCCCGAGGTGCCGGGCATATTGATATCGGTGATCACAACCCCGGCAAACTCGGGGTCGAGCAGGGTCAGTGCCTTGTCGGCCCGCTCACAGCTCTCCACCTGATAGTCTTCCAGTTCCAGGGTCTGGCCGGCAGAGAGGCGGATATGGGGGTCATCGTCGACCAGGATTACGGTACGGTTTGCGCTCACTGAGTGATCTCCGGTTGTCGGTCGGGCTGTCCGCGGTTGAGGGTCAGGGTAAAGACGGCACCGCCCCGGGGGTGGTTGCCGGCAGTGAGCTCGCCTTCCAGGCTGTCGACGATACGCTGGGAAATCGACAGCCCCAGCCCGAGGCCGGTCGCCTTGGTGGTGTAGAAGGGCTCGAAAATGTGCTCCAGCGCGTCCGGGCTCAGCCCCGGGCCATGGTCGCGCAGGCTCAGGGTCACGCGGTCGGCGGTGCTGCCCAGGCCGATATCGATCTCCGGTGCCGGCAGTTCAACCATGGCCTGCAGGCCATTGCTCAACAGATTCACCAGCACCTGTTCCAGCCGGCCGATATCGGCCCGTACACAATATTCTTCCAGCCCGGCGGGCCAGTTGATCCTGGCCTGCTGTTTTTCCAGCTGGCCGACCAGGATGGCCATCACCCCCTGGCGGGCCTGCTGCAGGTTGACCACGGCGTTGGCCTCACCGCTGTGCCGGGCAAATTCCTTGAGTGGCCGCAGGATATTGGCCATGCGCTCGGCCAGTCCGGCGATTTCGCCCAGGTTGGCATCAACCGCATCTGTCTTGTCCCGGGCCAGCAGCTTGCGGCCATTATCGGCGTAATGACGGATGGCGGTCAGGGGCTGGTTCAGCTCATGGTTGATGCCGGCGGACAGCTGGCCCAGCACCGCCAGCTTGGCGGCTTGGAGCAGCTCTTTCTGGGTTTGCCGGTGCTGGCTGATTTCCTGCTGCAGTCGCCGGTTGCTGTGGGTCAGCTCCCCGGTGCGTTCTATGACCCGTTGTTCCAGCGCCTCGTGCGCTTTTTGCAGCTGGGCGTCGAAGCGTTGCTTGAGCCGGCGGCGGGCCTGCAAAAACAGGATAAGCGCGGCCAGGGCCAGATACAGGGTCAGGCCGATGGCCAGGGTTTGCCAGATGCGGGTCTGCAGCGGCCGCAAGCTGGCCAGCACCGCCACCCGCATGCCGGCCTCGGGCATCGGCCGGCTCAGCAGAAGATACTGGCCCTGTCTGCCGTTGCCGGTGACATCTGGATCGCTCAGGGTCAGCAGGGTATCGCCTGCCGGGGTGGCCTGGTGGTGGATGATATCCAGCGGCAGCAGGGGCGCGTCGCCGTAACGCCGACTGGCGATAATCTGTCGGATATATTCGGGGGTCAGGTGGGGGCTCGCCGGTCTGGATACCGCCGGTGGCGCGAGCACATGATTACCATAATGTCGGCCGTTGGGTCTGGCCGGTGACAGGCGTGCCAGGGTACGAAAGCGCCAGTGGGCGCGGGTGGAGATAAAAATCACCCCGTCTTCGTCCATCACCAGGATATCCAGCAGGGGATCGCTCCAGCCGGCTTCTATGTCTTCCAGATCGATTTTGATCACGGCCACGCCGATGATCCGGTCGGCCAGTCGTACCGGGTAGGAAAAGAAGTAGCCGCGCACCCCCGAGGTATTGCCGAGGGCGAAATAGCGGCCCGCGGCGCCCGCTATCGCCTGCTGAAAATAGGGGCGGAAGCTGTAGTCGTTACCGATAAAGCTGTGGGCTTGGTTCCAGTTGCTGGTGGCCCGGGTGACGCCGGTGGCATCGATCAGGTAGCTGTCGGTGGCGCCCATGGTGTCGTTGGCCCAGCTCAGGTAGCGGTTGGCCCGTTTGAGCAGTGCCGGATCGTCGGGGCTCTGCAGCAGTTGCGTCAGCTGTTCCTGGCTGGCCAGCAGCCGGGGCAGGTCCTTGTATCTGTCCAGCTGGTGCTGCAGGTTGAGCATGTAGCGGCTGAGGTTGGCGTCGGCCCGGGCGCGGGTCTGCTCCATGGCCTGGAGGCGCGCCCAGCTGAACAGGCCATAGGCGAGCAGAGCCATGCCCAGCAGCAACAGCAGCAGGGTGATGCGGTGGCCGGATGAGCCGGCGGGCCGGGTATCGGGAGTTGAATGTATCATCAGGGTTAAATTATGCGCCTGACCGGTGCCGATTGAAATGGCGGTAACAGGCTTGCCTTGTGTATGCTTTCCCTTGAAGCGACAATAGCGGTTTTTAACCGGGACTCTGTTATGGCTTTTCGCATTCGTTACCATTACCGCAAGCAGCAAAAGGAGATTGGCTTCGCCAACGACAAGCATCACAGCCTGTATGATGCCATCGCCACCGCCGAGGGTCTGGATTTAAGCGATTTTCACCGGATGGAAGCCCAACTGGCCAACGTCAGCCGCAATGACCGCAAAACCATGAAGGATTTTCAGGAAGAATACTTCCGCAAGTTGGGTTTCAGCCAGATCAGCATCTTCCGGGAAGAAGGATAGGTTACTGCACCCACTTAGGCTTGATATTGCGCGGCGCCGAGTCGAGCTGGGCCAGCAGCTGCTCCGGTTGTTCGGCGACCACCAGCAGCGCCCGGTAATCAGCCTTGATAAAACCCTGGCCGATGGCGTGGTCGATCAGCGCCAGCAGGGGCTCGAAGAAACCGTTCACATTCAGTAGTCCCACCGGTTTGTTGTGATGGCCGAGCTGGGCCCAGGTCAGGATCTCGAACAGTTCCTCGAAGGTACCGAGGCCGCCGGGCATGGCGATAAAGGCATCCCCCAGCCTGGCCATCCTGGCTTTGCGGGCGTGCATATCGGCCACCACATCCAGTTGGGTCAGCCGGGTATGACTGATTTCGGCCCGGGCCAGGCTCTCCGGCATGACGCCATGCACCCGTCCGCCGGCGGCCAGTGCGCTGTCGGCCAGTATGCCCATCAGGCCGACCGAGCTGCCGCCATACACCAGTTCGAGACCGGTGCGGCCGATTTCCTCACCCAGGGCCCGGGCCTGTTGCCGATAGCGGGGGTCATTGCCCAGGCTGGAACCACAATAGACACACACTGCCTTGATGCTCATTGTTTCTCTCTTATGTTGGGAGGGAGTGCCACTTAGTGAGCATCATATCCGCCATCCGGTAACCTGTCTGCAGGACACCGATGCCGGATTCGCCCGCTCATATTTTTATATATAGCCGACAGACCCGGTGCCGTGTGCCGGTTTCTTCCTTCTATTGCAGCCTCAGCCAGGCCGGCACCCAGCCGAACCACAGGGCCAGATGCAGCAACACTATGCACCAGAACAGCACCTGGAAGCGGGCTTTCCGGGTCTTGTGCCGGAACTTGCGCTGGGCCAGCAGGCCGCCGGGCCAGCCACCCGCCAGATCCAGCAGGAGCAGCACCTTTTCCGGGATCCGCAGCTGTGACTTGCGGGCCCTGTGTTTGTCCAGGCCGTAGGCGACAAAGCTGGCGGCGCTCATGGCGCCGTAGGCCAGCAGGGGCCACCAGTTATTGATGTACCAGCCGCACAGCAGGCCGAGTAGAAAGGGCAGACCCGCCAGGAGCGAGATCAGTAAGGCCATGGAAATCTTCCAGGTTATCATCGGGGTTGCCAGAGGGCAGGACAGCCGGAGTGTAACAGCAGTATCCGGCGGTTTTCCTTTCATTTTATTAGTAATTTACAGCCTCTCGGCGGTTCTTGTAGAATGCCTGCGATTTCCTTGTTTCCTTTCCCTTCTTTAATTTGTGTGGTGCTATGGCTGCTGACGCTCAGGATCTGTCCAACGATGTAGGTGTTCGCCTAAAGGCAGTGCGCACCTTGCGTAATATCTCTCAGCGGGAGCTGGCGAAACGCACCGGCGTGACCCATTCCAGCCTGTCGCTGATCGAGCAGGGCAAGGTCAGCCCCTCGGTCAGTTCTCTGAAGAAGATCCTTGATGGCATCCCGATCACCGTGGGGGAGTTTTTTACCCTGGATCTGCAGAATACCGATCAGATTTTTTATACGGCGGACGAGTTGCAGGATGTGGGTTCGGGCAATCTGTCGCTGAAGCTGGTGGGTTATAACCGCAAGAATCGCGCCATGTCGTTTATTATCGAGACCTATCCGCCCGGGGCGGATACCGGCCATGACATGATGGCCTATCGCGGGGAAGAGGCCGGGGTGGTGATCGAAGGCGAGGTGGAGGTGATTGTCGGCGCCCAGGTGCGGGTGCTGAAGGAGGGGGACAGCTACTACTTCTCCACCACCCAGCCCCACAGGTTCCGCAATAACAGCGACCAGCCCTGCCGGGTGGTCAGCTGCTCGACCCCGGCCAAACATTTCTAAATGCCAAGACGAGGGCGCCACCAGGGCGCCCTCAACCTTAAGAGCCTGTTTACGGCCCTTCGCGGAGCTTGTCTGTTACGACCCAGCGAAGAGGCAACAGAGCTACCTCCACCGACCCTCCGCGCCGGGGTCGAAAAATGCTCCTGCATTTTCGACATTTCCGCTATCCATGGCGGTCAGATGGCGCGGCGGAGCCTCCTGATGGATTTACGGCGTGCCGGAGGAGTAGTGCCCTTTGCCGATGTTTACCCTCATCAAAAGCCAACAGGAACCTGTGACCAAAAGCAGGCCTGGAGCCTGCTTTTGGTAAAGGAAGCCTCAGTTTCCGTGCAGGGCTATCCAGGTGGTCTTCAGCTGGGAATATTCGCTCAGCGAGTGCAGCGACTTGTCCCGGCCGTTGCCCGACTGTTTGACGCCGCCGAAGGGCACCGTCATGTCACCACCGGCATAGTTGTTGACGTAGACCTGTCCCGACTCCAGCCGGCGGGAGGCAGTCAATGCCTTGTCCAGATCCCGGGTCCAGACCGCGGCGGCCAGGCCATAGGGGGAGTCATTGGCGATCTCGATGGCCTCGTCCAGGGTGTCGAAGCCGATCACCGACAGCACCGGGCCGAAGATCTCTTCCCGCGCTATGGTATGTCGGTTGTTGACCCCATCGAACAGGGTGGGGGGGAAGTAGTGACCGCCGCTGTCGGTCAGCACCGGCTCGCCGCCCATGCGCAGGCGGGCCCCTTCGTCCACCCCCTTGGCGACATAGCCGCAGATGGTATCCAGCTGGGCGGCGTCGACGATGGCGCCCATGCGGGTGGCCGGGTCGAGTGGATCGCCGGGCTGCAGCTGTTCCGCATAGGCGATGATGCGCTCGACCAGCTCGTCCTTGATGCTGTTTTCCACCAGCAGGCGGGAGCCGGCGATGCATACCTCGCCCTGGTTGTAATAGATGGCCATCGCCGCTTCCCGGGCGATGGTGTCCAGGTTGCCCGCGTCGGCACAGATGATGTTGGCGCTCTTACCGCCGCATTCCATGAAGGTACGCTTCAGGTTGGACTGGCCGGCATACTGGGTCAGCTGCTTGCCGACCCGGGTGGAACCGGTGAAGGCCAGGCAGTCGACGTCGTTGTGCAACGCCAGCGCCTTGCCCACCGTATGACCGAAGCCGGGCAGCACCTGGAACACGCCGTCGGGAACACCGGCTTCCCTGGCCAGCGCCGCCAGGCGGATGGCGCTGAGCGGCGATTTCTCCGAGGGCTTGAGGATCACCGAATTGCCGGCGGCCAGGGCCGGGGCTATCTTCCAGCAGGACATCATCAGCGGAAAGTTCCAGGGCACGATGGCGGCGACCACCCCCAGCGGCTCCCGGGTGATCAGCCCCAGGCTGTGCCGATCGGTGGGGGCCACCTCGCCATAGACCTTGTCGATGGCTTCGGCATTCCAGCCGATGCAGTTGATGGCGCTGGGCAGATCCACATGCAGGCTGTCGCCGATCGGCTTGCCCATATCCAGGGTCTCCAGCAGCGCCAGTTCCTCCTGGTGTTGCTCCATCAAGCGCGCCAGCTTCAGCAGGGTGCGCTTGCGCTCCGCGGGGGCACAGCGGGACCAGTCGCCCCGGCGGAAGGCGGCCCTGGCATGGGCCACCGCCAGCGCCGCATCCTGCTCGTCGCAGCCGGCGATCAAGGCCAGCGGCATGCCGTTGGCCGGATTGATGCTGGCGAAGGTGTCTCCGCCCACGGCGGACACATAGTCGCCGTTGATAAAGGCCCGGCCTTCCAGTTGCAGCCGTTCACTCATGGCCTGCCAGTCGGCCCTTGTCAATTGACTCATGTTCGACTCCTCAGAGGGCAATGCCCAGGCGCCGGGCGGTGGCATCCAGGCTGGCGCGGGCCAGGCTGATCAGCTGATCGATTTCTTCTTCGGTGATCACCAGCGGCGGCGAGACCACCATGGTTTCCCCCACCGAGCGCATCACTATGCCGGTCTCAAAACAGATATCCCGGCACAGGCCGCCGATGCCCGGCTCGAAGCGGGACAGGGTCACCTTGTCGGCGACCAGCTCCAGGGCGCCGAGCAGCCCCAGCGAGCGGGCTTCCCCGACCAGCGGGTGGCTGGCCAGCTCGGCCCAGCGCCGGGCAAAGTAGGGGGCGGCGATATCGCGCACATGCTCCAGCACCCGTTCCTGCTCCAGCAGTTCAATGTTGCGCAGGGCCACCGCGGCGCAGCTGGGGTGACCCGAGTAGGTAAAGCCGTGATAGAACTCGCCGCCCTCGTCGATCAGCAGATCGGCGACCCGGTCGCCGACCAGTACGCCGCCGATGGGCAGGTAACCGGAGGACAGCCCCTTGGCGATCGGCATCAGATCGGGCTTGATATCGAAGTGCTGGCTGCCGAACCACCGGCCCAGTCGGCCGAAACCGCAGATCACCTCGTCGGCGATCAGCAGGATGCCGTGCTGGTCACAGATGCGCTGGATTTCCGGCCAGTAGCTGGCGGGCGGAATAATCACCCCACCGGCACCCTGCACCGGCTCGGCAATAAAGGCGGCGACCCGCTCGACACCCAACTGCTGAATCTTCTTTTCCAGAGAGCTTGCCGCCAGCAGGCCGAATTCCTGCGGATCCATTTCCCGGCCCTCGCCGAACCAGTAGGGCTGGGCGATATGCTCGATATCGGGCAGCATGGGGCCGCCCTGCTGGTGCATGGGGGCCATGCCGCCGAGGCTGGCGCCGGCGACGGTGGAGCCGTGATAGCCATTCTGGCGGCCGATAATCACGGTTTTTTCAGGCTTGCCCTGCAGTTGCCAGTAGCGGCGGACCATGCGCACCACGGTATCGTTGGACTCGGAGCCGGAGCCGGTGAAGAACACATGGTTGATGTGGTCCGGCGCCAGTTCGGTAAGCTTTTTCGCCAGCTTGATCGCCGGTGGGTGGGCGGTCTTGAAGAAGTTGTTGTAATAGGGCAGTTCCTGCATCTGTCCGGCGGCGGCGTCGACCAGCTCCTGGCGGCCATAGCCGATATTGACGCACCACAGGCCGGCCATGGCGTCGAGGATCTTGTGACCATCGGCGTCGTAGATATAGATGCCGTCGGCCTTGGTGATGATGCGGCAGCCTTTCTCGTTCAGCTCCTTGGTGTCGGTGAACGGATGCAGGTGATGCCGGCTGTCTTCGCGGCGCAGTTCGCTGGTGTTATGGGTGTCCATGCTGTTTTCCTTACTTATGTCAAATGTCTGATCAGGCGTTAAATCGACGCTGGTGCTGGGCGCATGCCTCACCGAATGCTGTAAAAATAGCCCGATAGAGCGGGTGATGACGGGTCTGCCATTCCGGGTGCCACTGCACGCCGAGGGCAAACGCCAGGGACGGATCGCTGATGGCCTCGATCAGTCCATCCGGGGCCGTGGCATCGGCCGTCAGTCCCTGACCCAGGCGGTCTATGCCCTGCTGATGCAATGAGTTCACCCTGCTGCTGTGCAGGTCACTGATCCGGGCCAGCAGTCCCAGGGGATTCAGGCTGATGTCATGGGCCGGATGGTAATGTCCGTTGGTGTCGCCACCCTCCGGCTCCCGGTGATCGAGCATTCCCGGCCTGTCCTGCAGCCGATGGTACAGGCTGCCGCCATAGGCCACGTTCATTTCCTGGAAACCCCGGCAGATGCCCAGCATCGGCAGGTTCAGCTCCCGGGCCTGGCGGATCAGCGAGAAGGCGGAGCCGTCCCGGGCCGGATCGTGGCGACAATCTTCCGGGAGCGGAGGCCGGCCGTAATGATGAGGCTCTACATTGCTGTAGCTGCCGGTCAGGCAGATGCCATCCAGCCGGGCCAGTACCCCGGCCGGGATCCCTGTCTCCAGTGCCGGCAGCAGTACCGTGTCGACGCCGGCCGCCTCGACCAGCGCTGTTATGTATTTATTGACCACCATATGGCATCCGTGGCCTTCGATGGTCCGCTGGCAGGCGGTCACGCCGACCACAGGGTGTTGTTTAATTCTGTCCATGCTATCACCCGAACAATATTGTTGTTTGCTTATAATCAACGATTATTGTGCTCCGTTGATTATCTTCTACCAGCAGAGGAGAGCATAAGTGTTAATGAAATACAAAGCGAACATCGATAAAAAGCAGGGTAAAGGCTAAATAATGTGATCTGTGCACCATTGTGTTATGTTTTATTAACCACTTGTTATCGTGATCGCTTGTGCCGGTGTGTTTAATATCATATAACGACTTCTGTTTGGTTTGGTGAAAATAACACAACAAGGATATGCATATGGCGATCACCGGCATGCAAGAAGCCCAGGCTTTCCTGGAGCAGAACCCGGACATCAACTCCATCGATCTGATGATCGGCGATATCAACGGTGTGGTCCGTGGCAAGCGGATCCCGCGGGACAGCCTGCTCAAGGCCTATGAGGAAGGGATCTGCCTGCCTGCTTCCTTGTTCGCCCTGGATATCAACGGCAACACCATAGAAGAGACCGGGCTGGGGTTGGATCAGGGGGAAGCCGACCGACTGTGCTTTCCGGTGGCCGGTACCCTCAGCCGCACCCCCTGGCAGGACAGACCCTGTGCCCAGGTGCTGATGAGCATGTACGAGAACAACGGCGAGCCCTTCGTCTATGATCCGCGCCATGTGCTGCGGCGGGTGCTGGACAGGTTCGCCGAGCTGAAGCTGACGCCGGTGGTGGCGGTGGAGACCGAGTTTTACGTGGTCGACCGGGAACGGGATGAGCTGCAGCGGCTGCAACCGCCGGTGTCGCCGGTCACCGGCAAGCGGGACACCCAGTGCCAGGTGTATTCGTTGTCGGATCTGGACGACCACTGCGATTTTATCGAAGCCATCCATGAGGCTGCCCAGGTGCAGCGCTTGCCGGTGGATACGGCGATCGCCGAATGCGCGCCGGGCCAGTTCGAAATCAACCTGAAACACAGGGCGGATGCCATGCAGGCCTGCGATGAGGCGGTGCTGCTCAAACGGCTGATCAAGGGGGTGGCTGCCCGCCATCAGATGGATGCCACCTTTATGGCCAAGCCCTACAACCAGGAGGCGGGCAGCGGTACCCATATTCATGTCAGCCTGCTGGATGAGCATGGCAACAATGTTTTCAAGGGCGAGGCGGACGACACCCTGGGCAGCGACGCGCTGCGCAACGCCATCGCCGGCACCCTGGCGCTGATGCCCGAGTCGATGGTGATCTTCGCCCCCAATGCCAACAGCTATCGTCGCTTCCAACCGGGCTTCTACGTGCCCATGAGCCAGACCTGGGGCGCCGATAACCGCACCGTGGCGGTACGTATTCCCGGCGGCAGCGGCGAGGCCCGGCGGCTCGAGCACAGGGTGGCCGGGGCCGATGCCAATCCGTATCTGCTGATGGCCAGCATACTGGCCGGTATCCACTACGGCATCACCCGGCGGCTGACCCCGCCGGAGCCTGTGGTCGGCAACGGTTATGCCTCTCATCCGCCCAGCCTGCCGTCCAGCTGGATCCAGGCCCTGGAACAGTGGCAGCGCAACGAGCTGCTGCCGGAATACCTGGGGCGGGAGTTCTGCCGGGTGTATCACGCCAACCGCTACGGCGAACGGCTGCTGTTTATGCGCCATGTCAGTCCCCAGGAATTCGACTGGTATCTGCGATCGGTATAAGCACGGCAGGATTAACAAGCAGCATCCGACTTCTAATGCCGGTCAGTTAACGGGATTGGTCGGCTTTCCAGCCGACCTTCTGCGCCAGGGCCGGAAAATGCTCCTGCCGTTCCGGTATTCCCGCCATCCCTGGCGGTCAGTGGCGCAGCAGAGCCCCCAGGGGGCAGCTTGCTGCCTGCACCAAGCTGGGTGACGGACCGAACATCCAGTGAATGTTCGCAGCCGTTATCCCACGCAGGTGGCCTTAGACGGCGGTGTGTCGGCGGGAAGTTAATCAATCCCGTTTTACGCTTAACTGGCAAGTATTAGCTCCGAGCTCTGTCTTAAATACCGCCGAAGCGGGATGTCAGTCCGTATTAGGACCTGGCTTCAGCCCGGCTCGGCACCGTTATTGAAACGATGGCAACCCATGGAAGGACTTTTAATGACAAGATCTATATCCAAGCTCACCTCATTGAATATAGCGGGCCTGTGGCTGGTCCTGCTGATGTCGTTCGCCACCTTGCTGACTCCGGCCTGGGCCGAGGTCGGCATCGAGGCCCCCGCGTTGGTCTTGAAGGACACACCGTTTTCGGTGACCGTCAGCCGGGACGATCCGGCGGGCAGCGAGCCGCTCTGGCTGCAGCTGGATGAACAACGCTATCCGCTGGCATTTGAAAACGGCGAAGCCCGGTTGGATGAACTGACCAGCCAGGCCGATACGCTCAGCCTGACACTGGTCAATGAAGCCGGCGACACCCTGGCCGAGGCCGGCAGTGTCGCCATCGCCGGCTGGTTGTCGGTGGTGCCGGCCCTGACCGCCATCGTGTTGGCATTGGTGTTCCGCCAGGTGATCCTCGCCCTCTTTATCGCCATCTGCGCCGGTGGCTGGCTGAGTTACGGCCTGTCCGGCGGCAAGCTGCTGCAGAGCGTGCTGGACTCGGTCAATGTGCATATATTGAAGGCGGCCAGCGACTCCGAACATATGTCGATCGTGCTGTTCTGCCTGTTGATCGGCGGCATGGTGGGGATTATTTCTCGCAACGGCGGCACAGTGGGCATCGCCAACCACATCACCCGTTTCGTGCGCGGCCGGCGCAGCGCCCAGACCACCACCGGGCTGCTGGGCACCGCGATTTTCTTCGATGACTACGCCAATGCGCTGATCGTCGGTAATACCATGCGCAATATTACCGACAAGCTGCGCATCTCCCGGGAAAAGCTGGCCTACATCGTCGATTCCACCGCCGCGCCCGTGTCGGCCATTTTGCTGGTCACCACCTGGATAGGTTTTCAGGTCGGCCTCATTGACGAGGCCATCGGCCAGATCGAGGGCTTTGACGGCTCCGCCTATGCGGTGTTTTTGGACGCGATCAGCTACAGCTTCTATCCGATCCTCGCGCTGTTGTTCGTGTTTATGGTAAGCCTCAGCGGTCGTGACTTCGGCCCCATGCTGAAGGCCGAAGTGAAGGCGGTACAGCGCCGCCACGATGCCCCCGATGAACTGACCGACATGGAAGCCATCGCCGAGGAAGCCAACATAGATGCCAAGCCGGGCATACCGCACCGGGCCCTGAACGCCATCATCCCGATGACGGTGCTGGTGCTGACCACCCTGGGCGGTATCTGGTATACCGGCATGGAAGAGCTGGGTCATCCCGCCGAGTACAGCCTGCGCGACGTATTCGGCAATGGCGACTCCTTCACCGCCATGATGTGGGGTTCGTTGCTGAGCACTTTGGTGGCGCTGGTGATGACCCAGGCCCAGCGCCTGCTGAGCATGGATGAAACCGCCCATTACTGGTTCGAGGGCGTCAAGTCGATGCTGTTGCCGATCACTATACTGATGATGGCTTGGGCTCTGTCGTCGGTGAACGAGGCGTTGCATACCAGCGACTACCTGGTCAGCGTGCTGAGCGACAGCCTGGCGCCGCAATTGATCCCGGTGAGCGTGTTCCTGTTGTCGGCCTTTACCGCCTTTGCCACCGGCTCCTCCTGGGGAGTGATGGGCATCATGATGCCGCTGGTGGTCCCCCTGGCCTGGGCGGTGCTGCAGCACCACGGCCTGGCCGGCGATCCGGAAGCCATGCACCTCTTCTATGCCTCGGTGGCCGCCGTGCTGGCCGGTGCCGTGTGGGGCGATCACTGCTCGCCGCTGGCGGAAACCACCCTGCTGGCGGCCATGGCCTCCGGCTGCGGCCTGGTGGAGCATGTTCGCACCCAGCTGCCCTATGCGTTGTTCGTGGGCGTGATTACCACCCTGTTCGGGATCCTGCCGGTGGCCTATGGAGTGCCTTGGTGGCTGGGGATAGCGGTATCTGCCCTGGTGATGGCCACCGGCCTGCGGCTGCTGGGCAAGCGGGCCGAGGATTATCAGCAACCGGCTTCTGAGCCCTCCGGCCGACCGGCAATCGGCGGTGAGGCTGGCATTAAGCAGATATCCTGAGTTATCTGAGGTATAGATATAAAAAAGGGGCCTAAGCCCCTTTTTTATATCTGGTTATTCGCCGCACAGCTGCTGGTGCACCGTCTTGATGCAGAGATCTTCCACGTATTCCAGCTCGGCTTCGGCGGCGGACTCGGCGGCATCCGCGTTATGGATGCCCTGCTGCAGCCACAGGCACTGGGCTTCATGTTCGATGGCTTCCAGGGCGATGTCGGAGGTAAATTCGCCGCGACGGAACACATTGACCAGCTGCACCGGCTGATCCAGATCTTCCAGGCCGGCGACGCAGGTCTGGCCGAGGATCACGGCCCCGGCCAGCTGCGGATTGACCGGATAAACCTGATAGCCGTGTTGCAGCAGATATTCCATCACCTGGTAGCTGGCACGGTCCGGGCGGTTGGAGGCGCCCACCAGGGCGATGCTGCGGGTTTGGGTCAGTATGCGTTTTAAGCGGCTTTGTTCGAGTTCGTCCATCATGCGTTCCACACGAAGAAAAACCCTGTTATACCAGTTTGCCAGCCCGATAATCCATCACCCTCTGCTCAATTTCTGCGGATAGGTCGATCTCTCCGAACTCAACGAAAACGGGCGTCCCGATCATGGGGCTCAAGCCAGTCCTGTATGGGCCCAATGGATACGATGCCGTGGGGGTTGATGGTCGGGTGGCTGCGGAAATAATGGTGGCGGATATGGGGCATATTCAGGGTGTCCGCGATTCCCGGTTGCTGGTAGATATCGCGTAAATAGCCGTAAAGGTTGGGATATTCGGCTATCTTGCGGCGATCACACTTGAAATGGGTATGATAGACGGCATCGAAGCGGGTCAGTGTGGTCCACAGCCGGATATCGGCTTCGGTCAGCCGGTCGCCGGTGAGATAGCGCTGCTTGTCCAGTCGTTGCTCCAGCCGGTCCAACCCGGCGAACAGGGCACCGACGGCTTCGTCATAGGCCTGCTGGCTGGTGGCAAAGCCGGCCTTGTAGACACCGTTGTTGATATGCTCATAGATATCGGCGTTAATGTCGTCAATCTGGGGCCTAAGTTCGGCGGGATAGTAGTCGCCGGCCCTGGCCCCCAGCTTATCGAAGGCGCTGCCTAGCATGCGGATGATGTCGGCGGATTCATTGCTGACGATGGTCTGCCGTTGCTTGTCCCACAGCACCGGCACCGTCACCCGGCCCGAATAATGCGGGTCGGCCTTCAGGTAGAGCTGGTAGAGGTAGTCGAGCCCGTAAAGAGGGTCGCCGGTGGCGGCCTCGAAATCGGTGTCGAAGGTCCAGCCGTGCGCGCCCATCAGCGGGTTGACCACGGAGACGTCGAGCATATCTTCCAGCCCCTTGAGCCTGCGCATGATCAGGGTGCGGTGCGCCCAGGGGCAGGCCAGGGACACATACAGATGATAGCGTCCCGGCTCGGCGGCAAAACCTGCCTGGCCGCTCGGTCCGGCTTTGCCATCGGCGGTCACCCAGTTGCGAAACCGGCTCTCGCTGCGCTCAAAACGACCCTGACTCTCTTGAGTGTCGTACCAGACATCGTGCCATACGCCCTCAACCAGCTTGCCCATCTTCTGCTCCTCGATATTTCATGTGCGTTGAGGTCATTGTGGGCAAGTAGACCGGTGGATCCCAGCGGAGAAATTAGCCGAACTTGGTCAAAAAATATGAATGAGGTGGCAGACAGCAGGGCATCACGGCTGCGGCCTGCCGTCTGTTTTGCTTACACCGGCAGGCTCTGCAGCCATTGCTGCAGCTGTCCGGCGGATAGGGCGCCGGATTGGCGGGCAATTTCCTGGCCCTGCCGAAAAGCGATCAGGGTGGGGATGGAGCGGATGCCGAAACGGGCGGCGGCCGCCTGATGGGCTTCGGTATCCAGCTTGGCCAGCCTCAGCCGTCCCTTCGTCTGACCGGCCGCGGCGGAAAATACCGGTGCCATGCTCTGGCAGGGGCCGCACCAGGGGGCCCAGAAGTCGACCACCAACGGCAGTGTTTCATTCGCCAGCAGGCGGTCGAGCCGGTTGCCATCCAGCTCGAGCGGGTGACTGGGCTGCAGGGCGGTTTTGCATTTACCGCAGCTGGGATCCTGGTCCAGCCGCTCAGCCGGCACCCGGTTCTTGGCCTGGCAGGCGGGGCAGATCAAGAAGTGTTCGCTCATCATTGCATCCAGTCGGCCAGTTGGTAACTCAGGGTGTATTGTTCGCCGGCCAGCTCCAGCTGCTTGCCGTCGTGCTTGATGGCGGCGCCCTGGGTCAGGGTGGTTAATACCGCGGTTTCTACCTGTTGTACGGCCGGCAGGCAGGCCATTTGGGTGGAGGCCAGCGGCTCGGCCTTCAGCCGGTTGAGCTCCAGGGTGGCGCTGCCGAAGAACCGGTTGCAGCCAGCCAGGCCATTGATGGTGAAATGTTCCCCAATTTCCAGATCCGACTTGAGCTCCGGATCCACGGCCTCACCGTTGATGGCGGTCAGCTGCCAGCGGTGATGCTGCAGATCTGATTCGACCACGTCCAGGCCGCCGCTACAGGCAGTGAGCAGCAGGGCGCCGGCGGCGGTGAATATCGCTTTCATGGAGATACCTCTTATTGGTTGATTTTATTGGTGCAATCCTGACCTTTAGCCAGCTGTTGTAAATTGTCCAGGGTGGTATGGGCGATGGCGGCGAGCGCCTCCCGGGTCAGAAAGGCCTGGTGCCCGGTCAGGATCACATTAGGATAGGCCGACAGCAGGTGAAAGGTGTCGTCACGGACGATTTCATTGGATTTATCGGCAAAGAACAGCGTTTCCTCTTCTTCGTACACATCCAGTCCCAGGGCCCCTACCTTGCCGTTGTTGATGGCTTCGATGGCGTCTCTGGCATTGACCAGGCCGCCCCGGCTGGTGTTGATGATCATCACGCCGTCTTTCATCTGGGCAAAGGTGCTGCGATTCAACAGATGGTAGTCGTCCTGCAGCAGGGGGCAGTGCAGGCTGATCACATCCGCTTCCCGAAACAGCTGTTCCAGGGACACATAGCGGGCGCCCAGGGCCAGGGCCTCCGGGCGTTCCACCGGATCGTGCACCAGCAGTTTCATGCCCAGGCCGTGCAGGATGCGCAGGGTGGCCAGGCCGATCTTGCCGGCGCCGATAATGCCGGCGGTTTTGCCGTGCATATTGAAGCCCACCAGGCCATCGAGGGAGAAGTTGGCATCCCGGGTACGTTGGTAGGCCTTGTGAATATGGCGGTTGAGGGTGAGCATCAGCCCGACCGTATGCTCGGCGACCGCTTCCGGTGAGTAGGCCGGAACCCGGACAATGGTCATGCCGGCCAGGCGGGCGGCCTCCAGGTCAACATTGTTGTAACCGGCACAGCGCAGGGCGATAACCCTGACCCCGCCCCGGGCCAGGATGCTGATAACCTCGGCATTCAGCTTGTCGTTGACGAAGGCGCAGACGGCGTCGAATCCTTGCCCCAGGCTGGCGGTGTGCGGCTCGAGGCGCGCATCGAAATAGGTGAGATCAAAATCAAAGGCGGCGTTTGCTTCGAGAAAGGCCTGTTGCATATAGGGCCGGCTGCTGAAAAAGGCTATCTTCATAGATGCTCTTCACGCTGTTGCTGGTCACTGAAATATGGTGGCTTTATGCTGTATTTTCAAGGCAGGGTCCCGCGCCGACATGGCCGGGGAACACGGCGGCCGGTCGGTCCGGCTTCGTTCCCGGCAGACATCCGGCGACAGCGAAGCCGTTGGCAAAGTCTGGCGGAACAGCGGTTAATGTGTTGCTATAGCGGTAGTTGAATTCGGACCATTACCCTAGCAGGAGTGTCCATGCGGGTCTCTATACTGACGGGGCAATCCCAGGCCCTGACCGAGCAAATAAACAGCGCCATCGACAAGGGGCCGATAACCGCCGCCCAATGGTGCGGTTTTAACGGCCTGGTGGATGACACCCAAGTATCCACCCGTTTTCATGGCGGGCCGGAGCGGGCGCTGCACTATTACCCGCAGGAGCACTATGCTTTTTGGCGCTCCTGGTGTCAGGGCATGGGGCTGACGGCAGAGATCGAGTTACTCAGGCCCGGGGCCTTTGGTGAGAATATCTCGGGGCAGGGGTTGCTGGAGCAAGAGGCGTGCATCGGCGATATTTACCGCCTGGATCGGGCGCTGATCCAGATAAGCCAGCCGAGATCGCCCTGTTATAAGCTGAATGCCAAATTTGGCTATGACTTCTTCTCGGTACTGGTTCAGGCCAATGGGCGGGCGGGCTGGCTGTTGCGGGTCCTGGAAGAAGGGATGGTCGGACCCGAAGCCGAGCTGACCCTGGTAGAGCGCCCCCATCCCCAGATGCCGGTCAGGCGGGCGGCGGATATCATATTCAACCATGGCTTCGACGCCGACGGGTTGCATGAACTGGCCGACCTGCCGGCACTGGCTCCCGGCTGGCGTGCAAAAGCGGCGGACTATTTAACCAAGGGACGGGTGGATGACTGGAGCCACCGGCTGTTGGGCCCCAAACGGCCATAAGTTCTTTTACAAAAAGCACTTGCAAGAGCGGCGCCATTTATGTAAATTCACGCCCCATTACGGCATGTAGCGCAGCTTGGTAGCGCACTTCGTTCGGGACGAAGGGGTCGGAGGTTCGAATCCTCTCATGCCGACCAGATTCAACAAAAAACCCCGCAGCAATGCGGGGTTTTTTGTTTGCTCGCTCTTCGTGACTAACAGGGAGCGTTGCCTCCCTCATTTCTTTATCCGTGACTCGCTGCTCCCCATCTTTATGCACTACAACATCCAGTTGATCCTGTCCGGCTGGATAGTGGCTCAGGTGCTGTAACAGCCTCCAATGACCATAACGCCAGTCGGCTAGGCCGATTGGCGTTTTTTATGCCTAAGCTTCTGACAGGGCATCGGGCATTACCGGCCGGCACGGTGGCGATAGTCGCGTGTCGGCATGGGGAGGCAGAGGATGGACAGGGGCAGCACGGTCGCGGTGATCGGCGCCGGCATAGTCGGCGTCACCAGCGCCTATATGTTGGTGGAGGCGGGGTACAGGGTGATACTGCTCGACGCCGATGAACCCATGAAGGGGACCAGCTTCGCCAACGCCGCCCAGCTCAGCTTCGATTCCGCCGATGCCATGGCCTCTCCCGCCCTGCTGCGTAAATTGCCCGCCATCCTGCTGGGGCGGGTCCCCGCCTTCCGGCTGGACTGGCGGCAGCTCCCCGGCTGGCTGCCCTGGGGGGGCCGTTTCCTGGTTCAGGGCCGCGCCGCGCGCGAGGAACATAACAGCGGCTCCCTCGCCCGACTCGCAGTGCATTCGCGGGAGCGGTTGCACGCCCTGCTGCGGGCACATCCGCTGAGCTTTCACCATCGTCGCTCCGGCAAGCTGCAGATCTACGACAGGGCGGCGGACCTGGCGCGGGCGGCCCGGCGTATTGAGCACAAGGGACGGTGGGGATGTCGGCTGCAACTGCTCGACCGAGCGGCCTGCCTGGACCTGGAGCCGGCCTTAAGCCAGTGGCGGGGCGACTGGGTGGGGGGAGTCTATGCCCCCCGTGACGAAGTGGGCGATGCTCCGGCCTTTGCCGAGGGATTGCTGGCGCTGATGCGCGAGACGGATCGGCTGGAGGAGCGCTACCGGGCCCAGGTGCAGCGGCTGCTCATCCGCAAGTGGCATATCGAAGCCCTGGCAACCCCGGATGGCAGGGTGGAGGCCGATGCCTATGTGCTGGCCACCGGAGCGGGCGGACAGGCCCTGCTCCGGGAATTGGAGTTGCATCTACCCATCTATCCGGTCAAGGGTTACAGCCTGACGGTACCGGCGACCGCCCGGGCGCCAGAGGTGAGCGTCAGCGATGTATCCGGTCGGGTGGTGTTTGCCCGCCTGGGGGATCGGCTGCGGGTGGCGGGCGGGGCGGATCTGGTCGGCTTCGATACCCGGCCATCGCCGGAGCGGATCGACTACCTGCTTGAGCTGTGCCGACGGCGCCTCCCCGAGGCCGGCCGCTATGACGAGCCGCTGCATGGCTGGGCCGGGCTGCGGCCGGTGACTCCCGGCAGCCTGCCAATCATCGGCCGGGCCGGCGCCGATAACCTGTACCTCAACCTGGGCCACGGCATGCTGGGCTGGACACTGGCGATGGGTGCGGCGTCGTTGTTGGCCGCCCAGATCGGCGGGCAGCCCTTGGCGGTGGCCTCGGCCGGGTTCACCCCGCAAGAGCAGGGGCTGACCCCGGTCCGCTTTAAATAGCTGCGTTCATCGGTAAAGCCGGACACCGACACGCGAGTCAGCCTCCAGGGTGTGGCGACCTCAGGAGCCATCATTGAAAGATGAAGCTTTCTTGAAAGTCTTGTCTATACAAGTCGTCGCCGCCGGCGAGCCGTTATTTTTAATGTTTTTAATAACAGCGAGTTAGCACCATTTCCTCCCGCTGCAACAGTGGTCGCCGTACATCTGGCTGACACAGTTTCTCAATAAAACTGTCACCTGCGGTCAGCAGTATGGCTCACGAATCTATTGTGAGGCTGCGGGCATGAACAAGATCATCGAAGTCAAGAGTCTGAGCAAGACCTTTGATAACAAGCAGGCGCTGAAAGAGATCAGCCTGGATATTTCCCACCCGGGGATGACTGCTCTGCTGGGGCCGTCCGGCTCGGGCAAGTCCACCCTGTTGCGTCACCTGAGCGGTCTGGTGTTTTCCGATCATCAGGCGACGACCGAAATCCGGGTCATGGGGCGGCTGGTGCAATCCCGGGGCAAGGCGGCGGCGCAGGTACGCCGCTGCCGGGCCCAGGCCGGCTATATCTTCCAGCAATTCAATCTGGTCAACCGCCTGAGCGTGCTGACCAATGTACTGATCGGCGCCCTGGGCGCCACCGCCAAGTGGCGTACCCTGAGCGGGTGCTTTACCCAGGCCCAGCGGCTGCAGGCGATGGCCGCGCTGGAGCGGGTGGGCATGGCGGCCTTTGCCGAACAGCGGGTCTCTACCCTGTCCGGCGGTCAGCAGCAACGGGTGGCCATCGCCCGCTCGCTGATGCAGAAGGCGGGCATTATCTTTGCCGACGAACCCATCGCCTCGCTCGATCCCGAATCGGCGCGCACCGTGATGGAACTGCTCAAGAACATCAACGAGCAGGAAGGGATCCCCGTGGTCGTCACCCTGCATCAGGTCGATTATGCGCTCAAATACTGCCAGCAGCTGGTCGCCCTGCGGGAAGGGGAAATCTTCTATCAGGGGGAGTCCGCCGCCATTACCGAGCAGGCACTGGCGGCGCTCTATACCAAGTCACCTTCGACGAAGACCACAGCAACTGTATCCGGAACGGCAATCAAACCCTTGCCGGCCAACCCTTCCTTTGTATCCGGTTCAATTCAAGGACAACTGTCATGATGCATACATTAAAGACATTCGTGGGTGGGGCGACCTTGCTGGCCGCCGCGGTGGCGGCGCCGGCCCTGGCGGACGATGCCCCCCTGTCGACCATCAACTTCGGCATTATCTCCACCGAATCCCAGCAGAATCTCAAACAGAGCTGGGAGCCCTTCCTGGCCGATATGGAAAAACAGCTGGGCGTGGAAGTGGACGCCTTCTTCGCCCCGGATTACGCCGGCATCATCCAGGGGATGCGCTTCGACAAGGTCGATATCGCCTGGCTGGGCAACAAATCGGCGATGGAGGCGGTGGATCGGGCCGGCGGTGAAATCTTTGCCCAGACGGTTCGTGCCGATGGCCAGCCCGGTTACTGGAGCCTGTTGATCGCCCACAAGGACAGCCCGCTCAACACCGTTGAGGATGTGCTGGCACGGCGCAAGGAACTGGTGTTCGGCAACGGGGATCCCAACTCCACCTCCGGCTTCCTGGTGCCCTCCTATTATGTGTTTGCCCAGAACCAGGTGTCTCCCCAGGAATTCAAGCGCACCCTCAACTCCAGCCACGAGGTCAATGTGTTCGCGGTATTGAACAAGCAGGTGGATGTGGCGACCAACAATACCGAAAGCCTGGAGCGCTTCGCCCAGCATAGCCCCGAAGAGGCGCAAGACATCAAGGTGCTGTGGAAGTCACCGCTGATCCCGGCCGACCCCATCGTCTGGCGCAAGAACCTGCCGGAAGCCACCAAGCAGGCGGTATACGACTTCTTCATGGACTACGGCCGCGCCGGTGATCCGCAGCGGCAGGAAATCCTGGCCGCGCTGCAGTGGGCTTTCTTCAAGCCGTCCAGCGATTTGCAGCTGCTGCCCATCCGTCAGCTGCAGCTGTTCAAGGATTTGAAAGAGCTGGAAAACAACCAGGCCGACGCCGGCGAGATCGCCCGGGTGAAAATGCAGCTGGCGGCGTTGAACCGTCAGATGTCCGCCCTGTCGGCGATGGCCAACTAATACCGGCGAGGGGCCGGGTTGGCCGGCCCCTGGTGGTAATCGGAGAGTATGAAGATGAATACTGATGTCGTGACGAAGCCCCGTCCTGGCCTGCGCCTGGGGCAGTCGTTCAAGTGGCTGGCGCTGGTCCTGGTTCTGGCCTGGGCCTGGCAGGGGGCGGAAATGAATCCCATGGTGCTGGTGCAGGATGCCGACAACATGGCCAGGCTGGCCGCGGACTTTTTCCCGCCCGACTTTACCCACTGGCGGCTGTATCTGGAAGAGACCCTGGTCACCCTGCAGGTCGCCTTGTGGGGCACCCTGCTGGCGATAGTACTGTCGATTCCCTTCGGCCTGCTGTGCGCCGAAAACCTGTTTCCCCAGTGGGTATGCCAGCCGATGCGCCGGCTGATGGACGCGGCCCGGGCCATCAACGAGATGGTATTCGCCATGCTGTTTGTGGTGGCGGTCGGCCTGGGGCCCTTCGCCGGGGTGCTGGCGCTGTTCGTGCATACCACGGGCGTGCTGTCCAAGCTGTTTTCCGAGGCGGTGGAAGCCATCGAGCCGGGCCCCATCGAGGGGGTGCGGGCCACCGGGGCCAGCAAGCTGGAGGAAATTCTCTACGGCGTGTTGCCCCAGGTCATCCCCCTGTGGATTTCCTATTCGCTCTATCGCTTCGAGTCCAATGTCCGCTCCGCCACCGTCGTCGGCATGGTGGGAGCCGGCGGCGTCGGGGTCCTGCTGTGGGAAGCGATCCGCAGTTTCCAGTTCGAACAGACGGCGGCCATCATGCTGGTGGTGATAGTGACCGTGAGCCTGCTCGACTGTGCCTCGCAGTTTATTCGCAAGAAATATATCTGATTTATTTAACCGGGCTTGTCTAGACAAGAAGGAAGTTAATTAACTGCTGCCAATTAACGACAGGAGCCAGGGCTGAAACACTGACTCGCATCGTATTGCCAGTGTCAGTTAATTAATCAAGGAAAACCGTCAGAGGATGGAACATGCGGGTATATCAGGATATCAGTCGACAACTGGAAACGGATATCAAGCAGTATTTCAAACCGGGTGACTATCTGCCGCCGGAAACCCAGCTGGCCGAGCGCTTCCAGGTCAATCGCCACACGGTGCGGCGGGCCATCGATGAACTGGTGACCAATGGCCTAATCCTGCGTCATCAGGGCAAGGGCAACATGGTGTTGCGTCAGCCGCATATCTACAAGCTACACGATGGCGCTCATTTCACCGGCAACCTGCTGGAGCAGGGTTCCCTGCCCAGTTGTCAGGTGATCAAGACCAGGCTGATGGCCGTGCCCGCCAGGCTGGCGGAAGAATTGGGAATCGAGCAGGAGCGAAAGGTTATTCACATACAAACGTTGCGGAAAACGGAAAGTATTCCCCGCTGTGTGATTAATCATTATTTGAGTGATCCGGAGTGGTGGCCGGTATTAAAGCATTTTCAGCAGGGTTCCCTGCACGCGTTTTTAAAGAAAACTCTCGATGTGGATTTGAAAAGAAAGTCGACAAGGTTAAGTGCCAGGGCGCCATCAAATGAAGAATGCCGCCTGTTGCAGATAAACAAGTCGGTCCCCGTGATGAGGATCAAGACCAAGAACCAGTTCAAGGATACGGAGCAGGTGGCGGAGTTTTCCGTGAGCTCGTCCCGTTCCGATTTAATTGAATATGTCGTGGAGCACTGAATGAATACACCACAACGCAAGCAATGGATGTCGGTACTGGCCCGGGCATCATTTTCCGAGCTGCAAGCCCGCTGGCAGGCCCTGCAACTGACATCGGATTACCAGGTAATCCGGGCCCCGGAAATCGGCCTGGCCCAGGTCAGGGCGCGGATGGGCGCCACCGGCCGGCCCTTCAATCTCGGCGATGTCACCATCACCCGGGCCGTGGTCAGGCTGGCCGGCGGTGAGCTGGGCTACAGCTACCTGTGTGGCCGTCACAAGCCCCATGCGGAGTTGGCGGCGCTGATCGATGCCCTGATGCAGACCCGGGACTGTCACGAATTGTTGGACAAGGAGCTGATTACGCCGCTGGCCGCGATCAAGGCGGAGCAGGCAGAGGGCTACCGCCGGGAGGTGGCGGCCAGCAAGGTGGACTTTTTTACCATGGTACGGGGAGAAGACGAATGACCATGATCACCACGGCATTTGCGGATGCGACCCACGACAGCCAGATCTGTTTCCGGCGACTGTTAACCGCCATGTCCGAACCGGGTACCCGGGTCGAGCTGGACCGGGCCGGCCATTTCGGCAGCCTGAGCGCCGGCTGTGTGCAGACCCTGCTGACCCTGGCGGACAGCGGTACCCGGGTCTGGCTGTCGCCGTCCCTGAGCCGGGATCAGGCGGTGCTCGACAACCTGCGCTTCCATGTGGCGGCGCCTTTGGTCGAGCGGGCATCGGACGCCGACTTTGCGGTGGTGTCCCAGGCCGATCCGGCGGCCTGTGAAGCCCTGTTGCAGGCCCTGCCGACGGGCTGCGAGGAGTATCCGGATCAGGGTGCCACCCTGCTTATCGAGACCGATTCCCTGGCGCGGGGGGTGGAGGTCAGCCTGTCGGGACCGGGTATTCCGGATGTGCGCCGGATCCGGCTCGGGCAACTGCCGGAGGCGCTGGTGCGCTACCTGAACAAGCGGGAAGCGTCTTTCCCGTTGGGTATCGATCTGATGCTGGTTTGCGGCCGCGAGCTGGTCGCCATTCCGCGTACCACCCGAGTGGAGGTGTAAGCATGTATGTAGCAGTCAAAGGGGGCGAAAAAGCCATTGCCGCGGCGCACAAGCTGCAGGCGAAGAAACGCCGGGGCAATACCGCCCGGCCCGAGGTAAGCGTGGCCCAGGTGGAAGAGCAGCTGGCCGGCGCGGTGGACCGGGTGATGACCGAAGGGGGGGTGTACGACAAGGAGCTGGCGGCGCTAGCGGTCAAGCAGGCCGGCGGCGATCTGGTCGAGGCGATCTTCCTGTTGCGGGCCTACCGCACCACGCTGCCGCGGCTGGCGGTCACCGAGCCGGTCGACACCGCCCGCATGCGCATCGCGCGCCGCATCTCGGCGACCTACAAGGATCTGCCCGGCGGCCAGGTGCTGGGGCCAACCTATGACTATACCCACCGGCTGCTGGATTTTGCCCTGCTGGCCGAGGGCGAGTACCCGGGGCCCGAGCCGGTTGCCGCCGAACCACAGGCCTGCCCCCAGGTGTCGGGCATCCTCGAAAAGCTGGAGCTGATGGTCGCGGAGTCCGACGACGGCCAGGCGCCGGCCGATGTGACCATGGCGCCGGTGACCTATCCCTGTGACCGCTCCGCCCGGTTGCAGCAGCTGGTACGCGGCGACGAAGGCTTCCTGCTGGCCCTGGGGTATTCGACCCAGCGCGGCTATGGCCGCAACCACCCCTTCGCCGGTGAAATCCGCTCCGGTGAGGTGACCCTGGAGCTGGTGCCGGAGGAGCTGGGCTTTGCCATCGAGATCGGCGATATCGAACTGACCGAATGCCAGATGATCAACGGCTTTGTCGGCGGCAGGCAGCAGAAGCCGGCCTTCACCCGCGGCTACGGCCTGACCTTCGGCTTCGGCGAACGCAAGGCGATGTCGATGGCGCTGGTGGACAGGGCGCTGCAGGCCGGGGAATACCAGGAGCAGGTGGCCGGACCGGCCCAGGACGAGGAGTTTGTGTTGGCCCACGCGGATAACGTGGAGGCCTCCGGCTTCGTATCGCACCTGAAGTTGCCCCACTACGTGGATTTTCAGGCCGAACTGGAACTGTTGCGCAAGATGCGCCGGGAATACGAACAAGAGCATGGCCCGGCGGCCAGCCAAGCGGGGGAGCAGGCATGATGAGCAGCCAGACGATGACCCAGGCCGGTGACAATAATCACGGCTACAACTATGCCTACCTGGATGAACAGACCAAACGCATGATCCGCCGGGCGCTGCTCAAGGCGGTGGCTATCCCCGGCTACCAGGTGCCGTTCGGCGGCCGGGAAATGCCCATGCCCTACGGCTGGGGCACCGGCGGGGTGCAGTTGACCGCGGCGGTGATCGGCCGTGACGATACCCTCAAGGTGATCGACCAGGGCGCAGACGACACCACCAATGCGGTGTCCATCCGTTCCTTCTTCCAGCAGGTGGCCCAGGTGAAGACCACCGAAGTGACCACGGACGCGACCCTGATCCAGACCCGTCACCGCATTCCGGAAACGGCCTTGCAGGCAGGCCAGATCCTGGTCTATCAGGTGCCGATCCCCGAGCCGCTGCGTTTTATCGAGCCGCGGGAGACCGAGACCCGCAAGATGCACGCTCTGGAGGAGTACGGCATCATGCACGTCAAGCTCTACGAAGATATCGCCCGCTATGGCCATATCGCCACCGCCTATGCCTATCCGGTGCGGGTCAACGGGCGCTATATCATGGATCCCTCGCCGATCCCCAAGTTCGACAACCCCAAGATGGACATGATGCCGGCCCTGCAGCTGTTCGGCGCCGGCCGGGAAAAACGCATCTATGCCATCCCCCCCTACACCCGGGTGAAGAGCCTCGATTTCGAGGATCATCCCTTCGACGTCCAGCAGTGGGACGAGCCCTGCGATGTCTGCGGGTCCACCGACAGCTTCCTCGATGAGGTGGTGACCGACGATCGGGGCAGCCGGGTCTTTATCTGCTCCGATACCGATTATTGCCGCCAGCAGCAGGAGAAACAGGCATGAACCAGCGAGTGTTGTCCGCCCCGGAAGCGGTGACGGAGGCCCGTCAAGCAATGACCATCAATATCCAGGAGCAGCCCCTGCTGTCGGTACAGCAGCTGACCAAGCTCTATGCCCCGGGCAAGGGCTTCGCCGAGGTGTCTTTCGATCTGTACCCGGGCGAGGTGCTGGGCATCGTCGGCGAGTCCGGCTCGGGCAAGAGTACCCTGCTGCAGGCAATTTCCGGCCGGCTGGCGCCGGACGAGGGGGAGGTGCTGTATCTGCGCGGTAACGCCGACAGCCAGCTGGCCCGGGTGGTCAGCCTGTACCAGATGGCCGAAAGCCAGCGCCGTCAGCTGCTGCGCACCGACTGGGGAGTGGTGCACCAGCATCCGCTCGACGGCCTGCGGCCGAGGGTATCGGCCGGCGGCAACATCGGCGAGCGGCTGATGGCGGTCGGCCAGCGCCACTACGGCAACATCCGCGCGCAGGCGCGGCAATGGCTGCAGGATGTGGAAATTCCCGCCGACCGTATCGACGACCTGCCGGTGACCTTCTCCGGCGGCATGCAGCAACGGCTGCAGATCGCCCGCAACCTGGTGACCCACCCCCGGCTGATCTTCATGGATGAGCCCACCGGCGGACTGGACGTGTCGGTGCAGGCCCGGTTGCTGGATCTGTTGCGCCGGCTGGTGTCCGAGCTGGGGCTGGCGGTGATCATCGTCACCCACGATCTGGCGGTGGCCCGCCTGCTGGCCCACCGGTTGATGGTGATGAAGCAGAGCCGGGTGGTGGAAACCGGGCTCACCGATCAGGTGCTGGACGACCCCCAGCACCCCTATACCCAATTACTCGTGTCTTCCGTATTGCAGAGCTAAATGTCGGGTACGGGATGATGGGGCGTGGATAAGCAGACCCGCTGTGCCAGGGATGGCACAGCGGAGCCTTCATGGATGAGTTCATGGCGAGTCTGCGTTCGTTCCTGGCTTTCGGCCGATATGTAGCGGCATTTAAATTGATGATTTAGGAGCAATCATGACCTGCGCATTGAAAGTTTCGAATGTTCGCAAGACCTTTGTCCTGCACAACCAGAATGGCATCCGGCTGCCGGTGTTGTCCGGCGCCTCCTTTGCGGTCAAGCAGGGGGAGTGCGTGGTGCTGAATGGCCGGTCCGGCACCGGCAAGTCGACCCTGTTGCGTACCCTCTATGGCAACTACCTAACCGACGGCGGCGAAATTGCCGTACGGCACCAGGGCCGGTGGCTGGACATGACCCAGGCGCCGCCGCGCACCCTGGTCAATGTGCGTCGCCATACCATCGGCTGGGTCAGCCAGTTCCTGAGGGTGATCCCCCGTATCAGTGCCCTGGAAGTGGTGATGCAGCCGATGATCGAGCAGGGCGGGGGCAGGGTCGAGGCCCGGGCCCGGGCCGAAGTGTTGCTGACCCGGCTCAATGTACCGGTGCACCTATGGCAGCTGGCGCCGGCGACCTTTTCCGGCGGCGAGCAGCAGCGGGTGAACATCGCCCGGGGGTTTATCGCCGACTATCCCGTGCTGCTGCTCGACGAACCGACCGCCTCCCTGGACGCGACCAACCGCGCCGTGGTGGTTGAGCTTATCCGGGAGGCCAAGGCGCGGGGCGCGGCCATTGTCGGCATCTTCCACGATGAGGATGTGCGCGCACGGGTGGCCGACCACCTCTACGAGATACAGCCGGAAGCCGGCCCCACTCGGCAAACAGCGAACTAACACGGAGCATTCAGCATGATTATTACCAATGTGAACCTGGTACTGGAAAACGAAGTGGTACGCGGCTCGGTAGAAATCGGTGACGGGGAGATCCGCGCCCTGGCCGACAGCCCCAGCCGGCAACCGGGCGCCATCGACGGCGACGGCGGCTGGCTGTTGCCCGGTCTGGTGGAGCTGCACACCGATAACCTGGACAAGCACTTTACCCCCAGACCCAAGGTCAGCTGGCCGCCCTTTGCCGCCATGCGCGCCCACGATGCCCAGGTGGTGGCCTCGGGCATCACCACTGTGCTGGATGCGGTGGCCATCGGCGATGAACGGGACGGCGGTACCCGCCAGGACAACCTCGACAGGATGATCCATACGGTGGTGGACAGCGAGCGGCGCGGCCTAAACCGGGCCCAGCACCTGCTGCACCTGCGCTGCGAGTTGCCCCATGAAACCACGGTGCCGTTGTTCGAGCATTACCTGGAACTGCCGGAGGTCCGGCTGGTGTCGCTGATGGACCATTCGCCCGGCCAACGCCAGTTCGTTAACATGATCAAGTACCGGGAGTATTATCAGGGTAAGTACCATCTCAATGATCGGCAGATGCAGGAATTCGAGCAGAGTCAATTGGACTTGTCTGCCCGCTGGTCGGCGGTCAACCGGGCGGAAATCGCCCGCCAGTGCCGGGAGCGGGGGATTTCCCTGGCCAGCCACGACGACGCCACCCTGGCCCATGTGCAGGAATCCCACCAGTTGGGCATGGTGATCGCCGAGTTCCCGACCACAGTCGAGGCGGCGACCGCTTCCCACCGGCATGGACTGATGGTGATGATGGGCGCGCCCAATGTGGTGCGGGGCGGCTCCCATTCCGGTAATGTGGCCGCCCATGAGCTGGCCGCGCTGGGGGTACTGGATGTGCTGTCGTCCGACTACTATCCGGGCAGCCTGCTCGATGCGGTCTTCCGGCTGGCCGAGGACGAATGCAATACACTGGGCCTGGCCGCTGCGGTGCGGCTGGCCAGCCACAACCCGGCCCGGGCCCTGGGCCTGGACGACAGGGGAGTGCTGGCCGAAGGACGGCGGGCCGATTTGGTGCTGGTCGGGCAGCATCACGGCCAGGTCTACCCGAGCCGGGTCTGGTGCCGAGGCGAGCTGGCGTACTGATACAGGAGAAAAACGGCATGAACAGGCAGACAGGCAGGCTGTTTTACGTGATGGGCCCCTCGGGGGCGGGCAAGGACAGCTTTATGCGGGCGGTGCGTGAGCGCTGGGGCGATCGCCTGCTGGTGGCCCACCGCTATATCACCCGTGCCGCCTCGGCCGGGGGGGAGAACCATATCGAGCTCTCCGACGAGGAGTTCCGCCTGCGGCAGAGCCTGGGCCTGTTCGCCCTCAGCTGGGAGGCCAACGGCCACCACTATGCCCTGGGCTGCGAGCTGGAGCGCTGGCTGGGGTCCGGAGTCGATGTCATGGTCAACGGCTCGCGGGCCTATCTGCCCCAGGCGCAGGCCCGGTTCGGTGGGCGGCTGGTGCCGATAATGATCAGCGTTGCTCCCGAGATCCTGGGCCAGCGGCTGCGGGCCCGGGGACGGGAAGGCGAGGACGAGATCATCCGGCGGCTGGAGCGGGCGGTGGCCCAGGACAACGGCTTGCCGGACTCGGTGTGGTGGTTGGATAACAGCGGACCCCTGGCCGAAACACTGCGCCAGTTCCAGAGTTACCAGCAGGGAGGCGACTGAGATGATGAGCCTGACCCTGCTGGGCACGGGGGCGGCGGGCGGCGTCCCCCTCTATGGCTGCGAGTGCCGTCTCTGTGCTTTGGCCCGTGCCGAGCCGGCCCACCGTCGTGAGCCCTGTTCGGCGCTGCTGGAGTGGGATGGGCACCGGCTGTTGATCGATGGTGGCCTGATGGATCTGCACCGGCGCTTTCCGCCCGGGAGCCTGGACGGCATGCTGCTGACCCATTTCCATGTGGATCATGTGCAGGGCCTGTTTCACCTGCGTTGGGGCAAGGCGGCGCCGCTCCCGGTATGGTGTCCGGACGACCCCCAGGGCTGTGCCGATCTGCTCAAGCATCCGGGATGTTTGGATTTTCGCCCGACCATGCGGCATGGCCGGGAATGGCGGCTGGGTGGGCTGACCATCACCCCCCTGGACCTGGTGCATTCCCGGCCGACCCTGGGCTATCTGTTTGAACATGGCGGCAGGCGGCTGGCCTATCTGACCGATACCCTGGGGTTGCCGGAGCAGACCGAAACCCTGCTGCAGGCCCTGCCGACGCTGGATGTACTGGTGATCGACTGCAGCTTTCCTCCCGGCAGCAGGGGGCGCAATCACAATTCGCTTGATCAGGTGGTGGAAATAGGGAAGACACTGGGGCCGGGGCGGACCATACTGACCCATGTCGGTCATGATTTTCACGGCTGGTTGAGGCAGCACCGACTGCCGGACGGGATCCGGGCGGGGCGGGACAATATGCGCATTCGGCTTGCCGAGGAAAACGCATAGAGCCAACGGGAAGTATCGATCTGACCCGCAGAATGACAAGCGGAACCTTGTCATTCTGCCCGAGATTGGGCAGCATGACCGACTGGTGTTTACAATTCAAGGTAGAATTATGTCCGGATTATTAGCCAATGTGGATCCAGATGGTCTGCTCGAATATTCAGTGGTCTATACCGACCGCTCGTTGAATCACATGTCCCAGTCGTTTCAGCAGGTGATGAACGACATTTCCGCTACCCTTAAAGGTCTCTATCGTGCCCATGCCGCCGTGGTGGTACCCGGCAGCGGTACCTTCGGCATGGAGGCGGTTGCCCGCCAGTTCGCCACCGACAAGAAATGCCTGGTGATCCGCAACGGCTGGTTCAGCTACCGTTGGACCCAGATCTTCGAGATGGGCAAGATCCCGGCATCGGAAACCGTGCTCAAGGCCCGTCCGATCGAAGCCGCTCCTCAGGCCGCCTTCGCACCGGCGCCGATCGAAGAAGTGGTGGCGACCATCAGGGCGGAAAAGCCGGAGCTGGTGTTTGCCGCCCATGTGGAAACCGCCGCCGGCATGATGTTGCCCCCCGACTACCTGCGCGCGGTGGCCGATGCGGTGCATGAGGTGGGCGGTCTGTTCGTGCTGGACTGTATCGCCTCCGGCTGCATCTGGGTGGATATGGACGCCTGTGGTGTGGACATACTGCTCAGCGCCCCCCAGAAAGGCTGGAGCAGCTCACCCTGTTGTGGCCTGGTGATGTTGAGCAGGCAGGCCAGGGTGCGGATCGAAAGCACCCAGAGCACCAGCTTTGCCTGCGACCTGAAGAAATGGCTGCAGATCATGGAAGCCTATGAGCAGGGCGGGCATGCCTACCATGCGACCATGCCGACCGACTCCCTGACCCGCTTCCGCGATGTGATGAAGGAGGTGGAATCCATGGGATTCGAGCAGGTATGTGCCAGCCAGCAGCAGCTGGGTGACAAGGTGCGGGCGCTGCTGGCCAGCCGGGGCATCAAGAGCGTGGCCGCCGAAGGATTCCAGGCCCCCGGTGTGGTGGTCTGCTATACCGAGGATGCGGATATCAAGAGCGGCAAAAAATTTGCGGCCGAAGGCCTGCAGATTGCCGCCGGGGTGCCGCTGCAATGCGACGAGCCGGCTGACTTCCAGACCTTCCGTATCGGCCTGTTCGGGCTGGACAAGCTGAACAATGTGGAGCGTACCGTCGCTACCCTTGAGCAGGCCCTGGACAAGATACTGGGGCGTTAAATAACTGTTCCTAATGATAGATCACTACCGGCAGCGACTGGGTTCCGCTAAGCAGACCCTCCGCGCCAGGGATGGCGCGGCGGAGCCCCCAGGGATGGGTTCACGGCATGTCTGCGTGCGGGACCCGGTCGATGTAGCACTATTAGGATCAGTTATTTAAACCAACGGCCATAAATACCAGCCGGCCATGTTGATAACATGACCGGCTTTTTGTCGCCCTTTTGCCGAGATCCAGGCGGGCAAAACAGAGCCCGGTTGTGTTACCGGGCAGGTCTTACTCGCCGACCACTACCGACTGGCCTGCGAATTCCACCCGCTGACCGGCGATAATCTTGCAACGCTTGCGTATCTCTATATGGCCGTTGACCCGCACCTGGCCGTCGTCGATCACCTGTTTAGCCACGGCGCCGCTGTCGCACCAGCCGAGCACCTTCAGCAGGTTATGCAAGGGGATATGGTCGTGGCCTTCCAGGCTGAACTGTTCTGTCATAAGGATCTCATCTGTTCGGAAAACTGTGATGCCCCATCTTATCATCAATCCGGTGGCATGCAGGAATGGCGATGGCAGCCGCCCGGAGACTTTACAGACGGCGAGTTTGCTTCTTAGCTTAGGCAACACGCAACGGAGGAACAGATCATGAAAAACTGGATAGCGGGTTTGTTGTTGCTGAGCCCCCTGGCCCTGGCCACATCCTCCCCGGAAGGGGCCAAGGCCTATATCATCAGCCCGGCCGACGGCGAACAGGTGGCCCAGGAGTTTACCGTGCGGTTCGGTCTTGCCGGCATGGGTGTGGCCCCGGCCGGGGTGGAAAAGGCAAATACCGGTCACCATCACCTGTTGATCAATGCCGGGGAGCTGCCGGACATGTCGACGCCCATGCCGGCCAGCGAGCGGCTGCTGCATTTCGGCGGCGGCCAGACCGAAGCCCAGCTGACCCTGCCGCCGGGCGACTATACCCTGCAGCTGGTACTGGGTGATCACCTGCACGTGCCCCTCCAGCCACCCGTGGTGTCGGAGCAGATCCGGGTGACGGTCAAGTAGTTTTCAGCGCGGCTGAAAAAGCAGAAATGGGGGCTGGCGCCGCTTTCAGGCCTTGGCTAAGATGCGGCGTCGACTTTTTGGAGAGAAAACAATGCCAAGGGCTAATGAAATTAAAAAGGGGATGGTGGTCGAGCTGGCGGGTAAGTTGTTGATTGTTCGGGATATCGAAGTGCAAAGCCCGAGTGCTCGTGGCGCCAGCACCCTCTATAAGATGCGTTTCACCGATCTGAAAACCGGCCTCAAGGTGGAAGAACGCTTCAAGGGCGATGAGCTGCTCACCACCATCGACCTGCAGAAACGCACCGTGGTGCTGTCCTATGTCGACGGCGACGACCATATCTTCATGGATACGGAAGACTATACCCAGTACCCGATCCGCAGCAGCGAGATCGCCGAAGAGCTGCTGTTTCTGGATGAAAACACCCGGGATATCCAGGTGATGCTGGTGGATGGCCAAGTGATCGGCCTGGAGCCGCCACAAACCGTGGAAATGACGATTATCGATACCAGCCCGGAGATGAAAGGCGCCTCCGCCTCCGCCCGCACCAAGCCGGCGGTCTTCGCCACCGGGTTGACCATTCAGGTGCCCGAATACCTGAAGATCGGCGATAAGGTCCGCATCCACACGGTCGAGCGCCGTTATATGGGCCGCGCCGACTAAGCTGAAGGAGCCGAACCGTGGCGGAGATACTCCTGCTGGCCAACCTGAACTGCGATCATGTGCTGCTGTTGAACGAGCCCCTGGTGCCGGGCGGCCGTCTGCTGTATCGCGATCAGGGGCGGCGTCTGGGTGGCGGGGCCGCCAACACCGGGGTCGGCCTGTTGTGGGCCGGGCACAAGGTCAATATCGCCTCCCGGGTAGGGCGGGATGACATCGGCGACTGGCTGTGCGCGCAGGCCGATTCGCTCGGGCTGGATATCAGCCATGTCGAGCGTTTCGACGGGGATACCGGCGAACTGCTGATCCTGGTCGACAGCCAGGGGGAGCGCACCATACTGCGCCAGGCGCGCAGTCCGGGGTTGCCCAAGCGGCTGCCGGACAGGGCGGTCGATTGCCTCTATGTCAATGTGGAGGGCTTTGATGCCGCAGCCTATATGGCCCGGATGTGCGCCCATAGCCGGGTGGTCAGCCAGTACCCCAAGGGCGGGTGCGGGCCCCGCCCCTGCCATGTGTTGATCGCCTCGGCGGCCGATCTGAAGGTACAGGGAGAACTCTGGTCCCATGCCCTCTCCTTGGCCGGGGAACGGCTGGAATGGTTGGTGGTGACCCATGGGGAGGGGGGGGCCGAGGCCTTCAGTGCCGACCGTCACCTGCGGGTAGCGGCCCCGGCGGTTGAAGTGGTGGATGCCACCGGCGCCGGCGATGCCTTTGCCGGTGGCCTGATCCATGGCCTAGTGTCGGGTGGTGATATGCAGGCGGCACTGGAGCAGGCCGGTCAGTGGGCGGCCTGTACCCTGTCTTCCCCTACCTCCATACCTTCCGAACATTTGCGTGCCTATCTGGCCAGCTGTGGCTGAAATCCCCCGGCGGCACTGTTAAGCTTGGCTTTTATCCGCTCAGGATCCGGCGATGGAAAACAGTTTTTTTATTACTCTTCTGGCCGCCATGTGGCGTTGGTCGGTGTTTCTGATGTTTCCCTTGTTGGTCATCGTCTACGGCCTGCTGGCGGGAATGCCACTGGCGGATTTTGATAATGGGGTGAATCGGCACAAGTGGTTGATCGCCCTGCTTTATCTGTTCTATGTCGGTATCTGGCTGAAATACAATCCCCGGGTGTCTATGTACCTTGAACGGTGGGGACGCTGATGGCTGAGCTGTGGTTCGGCTATTGGCCCTGGCTGCTGGCCGTCGCCTGTGGGGGGCTGGGCTGGGGTATCGGCAGGCTGCCGATGACGACCCGGCTGCAGTTGCTGGCCCAGGAGCGCCAGCAGCTGAGGACACAGCTGGCAGAAAGCGGCCAGGAACAGCAACGCCTGAACGACCGCCTCGATCAGCAACAGCAGCTGATGATCAAGCTCAATGTCCGGCTCAAGGAATACGAAACCTTGCTGCGCCAGGAGCGGCTGCAGGCGGCGGAGAAGCAGGCCCAGTTTGAGGCTACCGAAGCCCGCCTGGGTCAGCAATTCGAAAACCTGGCCCAACGCATCTTCGAGCAGAAAACCCATAACTTTCGTGAACTGAACCAGACCAGCCTGGATACGGTGCTTTCCCCCCTGCGCGAGCAACTGGAGGGCTTTCGCCGTCATATGCAGGACAGCTATGCGGACGAGAGCCGGCAGCGGCACAGCCTCAAATTTGAGATTGAACGGCTGGCCGGGCTGCATCAGCAGATGAGCGCCGACACCCAGGCACTGACCCGGGCTCTGAAGGGGGACAGTAAGCAGCAGGGCAACTGGGGCGAGGTGGTGCTTGCCCGGGTGTTGAGCGAGTCGGGCCTGCGTGAAGGTCATGAATACAGCACCCAGCTCAGCCTGAACAACGCCGACGGCAAGCGCTATCAGCCGGATGTGGTGGTTCATCTGCCCCATGACAAGGACATCATCATCGACGCCAAGGTGTCGCTGACCGCCTACGAGCGTTATTTCAACGGCGAGCGGCAGGCCGAGCGGGAGCAGGCGCTGCGCGAGCACTTGGCCTCGGTGCGCGGCCATATCCGCGAGCTGGGTCGCAAGGATTACCAGCATCTGCAAGGGGTGCGCACCCTGGATTATGTGCTGATGTTTGTCGCCGTCGAGCCGGCCTTCCTGGTAGCGGTGGAGGCGGACCCCGGCCTGGTGAAATACGCCCTCGACCATAATATCCTGCTGGTCAGCCCCACCAACCTGCTGGTGGCCCTGCGCACCATAGACAACCTGTGGCGGGTCGAACGGCAGAATCAGAATGCCCGTAAGATTGCCGAATCTGCAGGTAAGATCTACGAAAAGCTGCGCCTGTTCACGGAAGACATGGAAACGGTCGGCAGCGCGTTGCAACGGGCCGAGGACAGCTACCAGAAGGCGATGAAAAAACTGGTCAGCGGTCGCGGCAACCTGATCCGCCAGGCGGAGGCCTTTCGCGAGCTGGGGGTGGAAGTCAGCAAGCCGCTGCCCGAGCATTTACGGGAAGCGGCGGCCGAGGAAGGGGAGCCGGCCCGGTTGGACAGGTGGGCCTGAGCAACCGGATCAGAGGAAGAAGGGGCTGGGCTGGAACAGCCGCTCCACTTCCGGGATAAACTTCTTATCGACCAGAAACATTACCACATGGTCGTTTTGTTCGATCACCGTCTTATCATGGGCGATCAGCACTTCTTCGCCACGCACTATGGCGCCTATGGTGGTGCCCGGCGGCAGCTTCAGCTCGCCTACCTGGCGGCCGACCACCTTGGAAGTGGCGCTGTCGCCGTGGGCGATGGCCTCGATGGCTTCCGCCGCCCCCCTGCGCAGGGAGTAGACGTTTACGATGTCGGCCCGGCGCACATGGGTCAGCAGGGCGGAGATGGTGGTCTGCTGCGGGGATATGGCCACGTCTATGCTGCCGCCCTGCACCAGATCCACATAGGCACCGCGCTGGATCAGCACCATCACCTTGCGCGCGCCCATCTTCTTGGCCAGCATGGCGGACATGATATTGGCCTCGTCTTCGTTGGTGAGCGCGATAAACACATCCACCTGATCGATATGCTCTTCCAGCAGCAGTTCCTGATCCGAGGCGTCGCCACAGAAGACGATGGTGTGTTCCAGCATTTCCGACAGCAGCTCGGCCCGCCTGGGATTGCGTTCGATCAACTTGACCGAATAGCGTTTTTCCAGCCGGCGCGCCAGGCCGGCGCCGATATTGCCGCCGCCCACTATCATGATGCGTTTGTAGTCGCTTTCCAGCCGTTGCAGTTCCGACATCACCGCCCGGATATGGCCGCTGGCGGCGACGAAGAACACCTCGTCGTCGGCCTCGATAATGGTGGTGCCCTGGGGACGGATGGGTCTGTCCTGGCGGAAGATGGCTGCGACCCGGGTGTCGATGTTGGGCATATGGTCGCGCAGGGTGGACAGGGCGTTGCCCACCAGGGGGCCGCCGTAATAGGCTTTGATGGCCACCAGGCCGACCTTGCCTTCGGCGAAGTCCACCACCTGCAAGGCCCCCGGATATTGGATCAGCCGGTAGATGTACTCGGTGACCAGTTGTTCGGGGGCGATCAGGTGATCCACCGGCATCGCCTCGTTGAGGAACAACCGCTCGCGCTCGACCAGGAACTCGTGGGAGCGGATGCGGGCCACCTTGTTGGGGGTGTTGAACAAAGAGTAGGCAACCTGGCAGGCGATCATGTTGGTTTCATCGCTGTTGGTCACCGCCACCAGCATGTCCGCATCCTGGGCCCCGGCTTCCCGCAGCACCCGGGGGAAGGAGCCGTGGCCGGTGACCACCCGCAGATCATATTTATCCTGGAGTTCCCGCAGGCGCTCCGGATCCGTGTCGACTATGGTGATGTCGTTTTTTTCACCCACCAGGTTTTCCGCCAGGGTACCGCCGACCTGGCCTGCGCCCAGGATAATGATCTTCATGGTTTTTTACTCAGTTTGGCGTAGTAGAAACCGTCTCTCTGCTCGCTCCCCGGCAACAGCTGCCAGCCGGGCGTCTCGACGGTATCGGCCCGGTGCAGGGGCATCAGCTCGGCATCTGGGGTGCGTTCCAGGAAGGCGCGGATCTGGGTCGTATTTTCATCGGGCAGTATCGAGCAGGTGGCGTACAGCAGGATGCCACCAGGTTTCAGCCGGGCCCAGAGCGCGTCCAGGATCTGCCGCTGCAGGGCGGCGAGCCGGGCGATATCCTCGGGTCGCCTCAGCCATTTGATGTCGGGATGGCGGCGGATGACACCGGTGGCCGAGCAGGGGGCGTCCAGCAGGATGCGATCGAACAGGCCGTCCTGCCACCAGTCCTGCGGCCGAGCCGCATCGCCTTGCAGCACGGTGGCGTCCAGGCCGATGCGGCTCAGGTTCTGGCTGACCCGTTCCAGCCGGTCTGCATCCAGATCCACGGCCACCAGTCGGGCTAGGGCGGGCTGGCGTTCGAGGATATGGGCGGTCTTGCCGCCGGGGGCGGCGCAGGCATCCAGGATCAGCTCATTCGGCGCGGCGTCAAGCAACTGGGCCGCCATCTGTGCCGCGGCATCCTGGACCGAGCAGTGGCCCTGCTCGAAGCCGGGCAGCAGGGCGACGTCCAGCGGCTTTTCCAGGCGCAGGGCCGAGTCGGCCAGGTTGTCCGGATGGGCGGGGATGCCGGCGTCCTGCAGCCGAGCCAGGTAATGTTCGCGGTCGCCGTGGCGGGCATTGACCCTTATCCACATGGGAGGATGGCAGTTATTGGCTTCCAGCACGGCCTGCCATTGCTCGGGGTAGGCCTGTTGCAGCCGCTTGACCAGCCAGTTGGGGTGGGCCAGGCGCAGCTGCGGCAGTTGATCGACCTTGGCCTCCAGCTCGGCCTGCCGACGCTGTACATTGCGCAGCACGCCATTGACCATGCCCTTGAAAGCCTCGCCCTTGAGCAGCTTGCAGGCACCGACGGTTTCGGCCAGCGCCGCATGGCCCGGCACCCGGGTATAGAGCAATTGGTAGATGCCCACCAGTATCAGCGCATGGATCGGCTGATATTTGCCCTTCAGGGGTTTTTCCATCAGCTGCTTGGCGATGGCATCGAGTCGGCTGTACCAGCGCAGGGTGCCGAAGCACAGTTCCTGCAGCAGGCCCCTGTCTTTGGGAGCCATCTGTGGCAGATAGAGTGGCAGCAGGCTGGACAGGGATTGCCCCTGGTTGATCACCTGATGGACAATTTTGGCGGCAGTGGCACGCGTTTTCATAGAAATTCCGTATTGGACTTATTATTCAGCGAGTCGGGTGCCGGGTTCAAACCAGTCGCGGCGGGCGTTGAGCAGATCCTGGCAGGACATGGCCCGTTTGCCCGGGGGTTGCAGGCTGAGCAGGCGCAGGACGCCGTTGCCGGTGGCCACATCTATGCCGGCCCTGGAAGCGGCGATAACGGTACCGGGCGGCTGCCCGGCCGGTTCATCGAGCACCTCTGCCTGCCAGACCTTGATGTTGTGCTCCCCCAGCCGGAAATAGCTGATCGGCCAGGGATTGAAGGCACGAATGCAACGTTCCAGCATGGTCGCCGGCTGTTGCCAGTCGAGCAGGGCTTCTTCCTTGGACAGCTTGTCCGCATAGTTGGCCTGGCTGTCATCCTGGGGCCGGGCCCGGGCGGTGCCGCCGACCAGCGCCTGCAGGGTGTCGAGCAGGCCAACCGGACCCAGCTCGGCCAGTTTCTCATAGAGGCTGGCGGAGGTGTCGGCGGGGGTGATCGGCAGGCTCAGGGTATGCAGCATGTCGCCGGTGTCCAGCCCCTCGTCCATCTGCATTATGGTCACCCCGGTGACAGTGTCTCCGGCCCAGATGGATCTTTGTATGGGGGCGGCACCGCGCCAGCGGGGCAGCAGGGAGCCATGCACATTGATACAGCCCAGGCGGGGAGTGTCCAGCACCGCCTTGGGCAGGATCAGGCCATAGGCCACCACCACCATGATGTCGGCGTTAAGTGCCGCCAGTTGTTGCAGGGCCTCGGCCTGGCGCAGGCTGGCGGGCTGATGGACGGGGATCCCGGCCTGTTCGGCCAATATCTTCACCGGGCTGGGCGTCAGCTTCTTACCGCGTCCGGCCGGGCGATCGGGCTGGGTATAAACGGCGATAACATTGTGTTCCGAGGTCAGCAGGGCTTGCAGGTGGCGGGCGGCAAAATCCGGGGTCCCGGCGAAGATAATGTTGAGCTTGCTCAATGGGCGTCCTTAATCAGGCGTAACGTTGGTCTTGCTTGGCGAGTTTTTCCATCTTCTGGCGGATCCGCTGCCGTTTCAGCGGCGAGAGGTAATCGACAAACAACTTGCCCATCAGGTGATCCATCTCGTGTTGAATGCAGATGGCCAGCAGATCGTCAGCGATCAGCTCGAAGGACTTACCGTGGCGGTCCTGGGCGCGAATCTTTACCCATTCGGATCTGGGTACCAGGGCACGGCAACCGGGTATAGACAGGCAACCTTCTTCGATGCCGGTGCTGCCGCCCTGCTCCAGGATTTCAGGGTTGATCAGTACCAGGGGGTCATCACGGTTTTCCGATACGTCTATCACTATCAGGCGCTGGTGAACATCCACCTGGGTGGCGGCCAGGCCAATCCCTTCTTCCGCGTACATGGTTTCAAACATATCATCTACAATGTGCTGTAAAGCGGGGGTGATTTCGCCAATCGGGGCAGCCACGGTACGCAGGCGCTCATCGGGAAATCGTAACACTTCTAATACTTTTGCCATGGTCACTATGCTTTTTTAAAGGCGAATACAGACAGTATTTTAGACATTTCATACCATAAAAAACAGCAAGACTTAGCGTAAGGACAAGGATGGCCATGAAACTAAGACCTATATTGCTTGTTGGTTTGCTTGTCGGCTGTGGTTTCAGCCTGCAGGCTGAAACCCTGGCCCTTAAAGACGGCTATCCCAGCAGCTACCGGGTCAAGAAGGGGGATACCCTGTGGGATATCTCGGCCCACTTCCTGCGTTCACCCTGGCTCTGGCCCAGGCTGTGGCAGGCTAACCCCCAGGTGTCCAACCCTCACCTTATCTATCCCGGTGACCTGTTGACCCTGATCTGGGTCGATGGCCAGCCCAGGCTGGTGCGTGAGCCGCCGACGGGCAACAGGGTGCGGCTGTCGCCTAGAGTGCGGATAGAGTCAGCCATCCCGACCATCTCCTATGCCTCCATTGCCAGCTTTACCGACAGCCAGCACATGGTGGCGCCTTCGGCCCTGAACGACATGCCCTATGTCCTGGGGGATGAAGATGGCCGCAGCATGATGGTGCCGGGCCGGCAGGTCCATGTGCGTGGTACCCTCAAGGACGGTGAGTTGTATGCGGTGTATCGTCCGGCCGATGTGGTACTGGATAATTACAGCGGCGAGCCCCTCGCCCAGAAAGCCACATTGGTGGGCACACTGACGGTGGCTGCCCAGCTGGATAATCAAACGGCGATTGCCGATATCAGCAGCCTGAAGCAAGACATGCGTCAGGGGGATAGGGTGCTGCCGCTACCATCCCAAGAAGCGATAGCGGTGTTTTATTATCCCCACCCTGGACCCAGTCTTGCCCAATCCCATGTGGTGACTATGGGCCGGGAGGACAGTATCGCTGGCAAGAACAGCGTTGTGTTTATCAATAAGGGCCAGCGCGATGGTATCCAGTCGGGAGATCTGTACAGCGTGATGAAACCCGGCCCCGGGGTGTATGACAATAGCGGATACCACCAGGGCGAGCCGCTATACAGCGACTCGGCCAGCCTGTACCAGCGGCTGGTAGGACAGCCTGAGCGCCTGCCGGCCAAGCCCATAGCCCGGCTGATGGTGTTCAAGGTATATGACAAGCTGAGTGCCGCACTGGTGTTGGATAGTGAGGATATGATCCGCATCGGTTATCCCATCGGCAAGGTGAAGGATGCCGGGCCCGGGTCTTGAACAGCATCCGTTACTGCCCTGGCTGGCGTTGCATGCTGCGCCCGGTATGGGGCCGGTAACCGCCAGAAAGCTGCTGCGGCGACTGGGGGAAACCTGGTATCGTGATCCGGCCGCGCTGCGCGAGACCGGCTTGTCCGAGGAACTGCTTACCTTGTTATTAACCCCCCGCCAGGCTCTACTGGCGCGGTTGCTGGCCTGGCAGGATGCCGCCGATGGGCGTTACATCCTAACCCAGGCCGATGCCGCTTATCCCCCCCTGTTAAAAAACCTGCATGATGCCCCCCTGATGCTGTTTGTCGAGGGAGAGTTGAATGCCTTGTCCTGTCATCAGGTCGCGGTGGTGGGCTCACGGCAGCCTTCCTATGTGGGCCGTGAAAATACCAAAAACCTGGTACCGCAGTTGGTGCAGGCCGGCGCAGCCATCACTTCGGGGTTGGCGCTGGGAGTTGATGGACTGAGTCATAGGGCCGCCCTGGACGCCGGCGGTACCACCCTGGCGGTATTGGGCTCTGGGCTGGAACAATGTTATCCCAAACGCCACCAGGCTCTGGCGGCAGAAATTTGCGCCCGGGGTGGTACCCTGATTTCCGAGTTTGAACCCTGGGTGCGGCCGCTTGCCCATCATTTTCCCCGACGTAATCGCATTATCAGCGGGCTGAGCCTGGGGGTGTTGGTGATCGAAGCTACCGAGCGCAGCGGCTCACTGATCACTGCCCAGTTTGCCTTGGAGCAGGGCCGGGAGGTATTCGCCATTCCCGGTGCCTGGCAAAATCCCCAGGCGGCAGGTTGTAACCGGCTGATCCAGCAAGGTGCCAAGCTGGTCTGTTGCGTGGCGGATATTGTCGATGAGCTGACGGAGTTTTCGTTGGCGGCGATAAAAATTCATCCGTCTGCAACGGTCGAAACATTGCCTTATCCGGACTTGTTGGATAACGTAGGAATAGAGGCAACGGCTGTGGACTTGATCGCGTCCCGTTGTCAACAGCCGGTGCAAGAGGTCGTTACCCGGTTGGTCGAGCTGGAATTGGCTGGCTGGGTGGAGGCTGTACCCGGGGGTTATGTCAGAGCGAGGAGGAGCTGATCATGTTCGATGTACTTATGTACTTGTTCGAAACCTATATCCATACGGATGTAGACGCCATGGTAGATCAGGAAGAACTCGCCGATGAATTGACTCAGGCGGGCTTTCATAAAGAAGAAATTCTGAAGGCACTGGCGTGGCTGGAGCGTCTGGCGGCGTTGCAGGAAGTCGATGAGATGCCTGTCTGGACCAGATCCGCCCCCGATTCATTCCGTATCTACACCCAGGAAGAGCTGTATAAACTGGATGCCGAAGGCCGCGGTTTCCTGCTGTTTCTGGAGCAAATCAAGGTGCTCAATGCTGAAACCCGTGAGATAGTGATCGATCGGGTGATGGAGTTGGACTCGTCGGTGATCGAGCTGGACGACCTCAAGTGGGTCATCCTTATGGTGCTGTTCAATGTACCTGGCAGCGAGTCGGCTTACCATCAGCTGGAAGAGTTGATCTTCGAGCAGCCGGAGGGATTGATTCACTGACAGCCGCAGCGCTGCTAGAATTCGGCTTCTGAATTCGGAGTCGCGGTATGTCCAAAATAGATCACAGCCTGTTCAGCACCCATGGGTCGGCCCAGGAGTGGGCCTCTGAACCTTGCCCTCAATGCGGCGGCAAGCTGCAGTTGCGCCATGGTAAACATGGCGCCTTCCTGGGTTGTGCATCTTACCCCGCCTGTGATTACCTGCGTCCATTGAAAGTGATCGAGCACGATCAGGATGTGGAGAAAGTGCTCGAGGGCAGTGAATGTCCTTCCTGCGGCCATGCCCTGGCCATGAAAAAAGGCCGTTTTGGCCTCTTTATCGGTTGCACCCGGTTTCCCGCTTGTCGCTATGTGGCCGATCTCAATGAGCCGAATGCCGTGGAGCCCGCCTGCCCCGCTTGCCGAGAGGGCCAGCTGGTCGCGCGCACTTCTCGCTACGGCAAACGCTTCTATGCCTGCAACCGTTACCCGGGCTGTCGCTTCGTGGTGAATGATCGGCCCCTGGCCGAGCCCTGTCCCGAGTGCGGCTATGGCATATTGGTGGAACGCAAGGGACAGATACTTTGTCCCAGGAAAGGCTGCGGTTATCATCGTTGATCCCACATACCTTCGTTGGAGCCAGAGAGCGAATCATGACTAACCAAGCCATCCTGACTGCGGTATCCCACCTGGAACAGGGCGGGGTGATCGCCTATGCCACGGAAGCGGTATTTGGACTGGGCTGTGATCCCGATAACCAGGAGGCGGTCAACAGGCTGCTGACCATTAAACAAAGACCGGTGGAAAAGGGGCTGATCCTGATCGCCGCCGATTTCAGCCAATTGTTGTCGTATCTGGATCTTGATGCCTTACCCGAAGGCCGACTGGCCGACATACTGGCGAGCTGGCCCGGACCCAATACCTGGGTCATGCCCGCTAAATCAGAAGTACCCGCTTGGCTTAGGGGACAATTTGACTCCCTGGCGGTGCGGGTCTCTGCCCATCCGCAAGTGCGGGATCTGTGCCTGGCATTTGGCCGGCCCCTGGTATCAACCAGCGCCAATTTAACCGGGCAGGCACCGGGGCGGACCTCGGCCGAGGTTCAGGCCCAGCTTGGCCAACTTCTGGATTATATCCTGGAGGGTGACACCGGCGGACGAGCCAACCCCTCACAGATCAGGGACGCGCGGACCGGCGCCATCGTCCGTCCGGCCTAGCAAAAGATTAAGGAATAATAATGAGTCATCAACCGGATTCACACGCAGTTAAACAATTCTTGCTGGCCTTGCAGGATCAGATTTGTGACGCCTTGGCTGCGGCCGATGGTCAAGGGCAATTCATCGAAGACAGCTGGACCCGGGAAGAGGGCGGCGGTGGTCGCAGCCGGGTTTTGCAAAACGGGGCCGTCATCGAGCAGGGAGGGGTGAATTTTTCCCATGTGTATGGGGCTACCATGCCGGCCTCGGCGACGGCTCACAGACCGGAGCTGGCCGGACGTTCATTTGAGGCCATGGGTGTTTCCCTGGTGATTCATCCTCGTAACCCTTATGTGCCGACCAGCCATGCCAATGTCCGCTTTTTTATTGCAGAAAAAGAGGGTGAAGCCCCGGTCTGGTGGTTTGGTGGCGGCTTTGACCTGACCCCGTTCTACCCCTTCGAAGAGGATTGCCGGCATTGGCATGGGGTGGCGAAAGAGTTGTGCGAGCCCTTCGGTGAGCAGGTCTATCCCGAATACAAGTCCTGGTGCGATCGTTATTTTTATCTGCAACACAGAGATGAAACCCGGGGTGTGGGCGGCCTGTTCTTCGATGATCTGAATCAGTGGCCTTTTGAGCAGTGTTTTTCTTTTATGCAGGCCGTGGGAAGGGGCTATTTGGATGCCTATCTGCCGATCATCGCCAAGCGCAAGGACAGCCCCTATGGTGAGCGAGAGAGGCAGTTTCAGCTCTATCGCCGGGGCCGTTACGTGGAGTTCAATCTGGTCTACGACAGGGGCACCCTGTTTGGTTTGCAGACCGGCGGCCGTACCGAGTCCATCTTGATGTCGATGCCGCCCCTGGCCCGCTGGCAGTATAACTGGCAGCCGGAGCCGGGGTCGGCAGAAGCCCGGTTGCAGGCCTTTTTAATCCCCAGGGACTGGGGTTAGTCCCGCTCCTTGGGGAGAGGTGCCGAACAGTTCGATGACAGTATCGATCAACGCCTGGCGCTCGCCGCCGGGCAGGTAGGCGGCATAGACCTCACGGGTGATGGGCGGGGCATCCGCCACTATATGGAGCTGTTCCCGATAGTGATGGAGCATGGATGTCGGCAGAAAGGCGCTGCCGCCATGGTACAAGAGGTAATCCAGGGCGATGCGTAACGCCCCCGTATGTAACAGCGGGGGCGTGTTGGTATTGAACAGCTTGGCGTGCTGGGTGTTGAAGGCGGTGCCCCAGTCTATACGCACATAGTCTTGGGCCATGGCGCTGGCCGCATCCAGTCCGGGGGAAGTTGAAACCAGCTGTAGCGCCATGGTATGGAGGGCGACATGGGTCACGCCTTCGATGCGGGCCGGATCGGTTAAAAAGGCCAGGTCCAGGGTCCGGCCCAGCAGGGCCCGGGTCATTTGCTCTGGGGTGCGGATATCTGCTCGTAAAGAGAGTGCCGGTAGTTCGCAATAAAGACGATGCAGCCCCTCCTGCAGGTAGGCGTCCCACAGGTTGGCGGTGCCGGCCACCGCTAGTTGCTGGGTCTGACGCTCACTCAACGCCACTTCATGTTGTGCCCGGGCCCAGGCAAGCAGCATGGATTCGGCATGAGGGATCAGGGCTTCACCCGATGAGGTTAGCTGGATATTGTTACGCAAGCGGGTGAACAGGGTGACCCCCAGCTGGCTTTCCAGCTGGCGGATACGAAAGCTGACCGCAGAGGGTGTCAGATATAAATGTTCGGCAGCCTTACCAAAGTGACGGGTACGTGATACTTCGAGAAAGGTTTTTAAGAGTTCGGTATCCAAGGTCAACCATAAATTTTTGTTTGTTAGCGCAAAATTTATTCATTTTAGCGTTGAATGCAACTAAAAAAGTTAAAAAATGGCAATATGGTCGTTGATATCCCCCGTATTGTCGTCGCTCCTGCCAAACAGGCTACGAGTTTCAGCTTTAACCACGAGAGTTTTCATGGACAGATATGCAGTCTTCGGGCATCCCATCAGCCACAGCCAATCGCCTTTTATACATGGCCTGTTTGCCGAGCAAACCGAGCAAGCCTTAAGTTATGAGCGGATCCTCGCTCCCCTGGACGACTTCAGGGGTAGCCTGACCTGTTTTTGGCGCCAGGGTGGCAAAGGTTGTAACGTCACAGTGCCTTTCAAGACGGAAGCGTTTGAGATGGCGGATGAGCTGACCGAACGTGCTCGCCTGGCTGGAGCGGTCAATACCTTGCAACTGCTGCCGGATGGACGCGTGTTGGGTGACAATACCGATGGTGCCGGTCTAGTGAGCGATCTTAAACGCCTGGGAGTCGAGCTTGCCGGTAAACGAATTTTGCTGCTGGGGGCGGGAGGGGCCGCGAGAGGAGCCCTAAGCCCCCTGTTGGCCGAGCAGCCTGCAGAAATCCTCGTGGCCAACCGTACCAGGACGAAGGCTGAGCAGCTGGGTGAGCAGTTTGCCCATCTGGGACAGATTCAGGGTTGTGATTTCGGTGAGATAACCGGAAGTTTCGATGTCATTATCAACAGCACCTCTGCCAGCCTGCAGGGAGAAATGCCCGCCATTCCGGCTTCGGCTTGCCGTTCCGACACCCAGGTCTACGATATGATGTATGGTAAAGAAGAAACGGTATTTCTGGCCTGGGCCAGAAGTTTGGGTGTCCAGAGCCGCTTCGATGGCTTGGGCATGCTGGTTGGCCAGGCCGCCGAGAGCTTTTATCTGTGGCGCGGGGTTCTGCCGCGGGTGACGCCCGTGTTGTCGGCCTTGCGCGCCAAAATGGAGTTGCCGTCTACATGAACCAGGATATTGTGATTGTCGATGATCAATGCTGGCAAGCAGCCGAGCAGAGGATCACCTTTACCGCCCATTGGCAGGGAAGACTGGTATCTTGCTATGTGAGCAAACACCGGCTGGAGCATATGACCGGTCTGCCCCTGAATGATGAAGCCGGTATCTTGCTGGCATTCGAGTCGGTTCGCTTTGATATTGAAGAGCTGGTGGCGCTTAAGATAGAAGAAGAAGAGTTTGCCCCCGATGGCGGAGTTTACCTTTGAGCCATGTTGTTTAATCCTTCCCGGGGGACCCTGTCAGTAACCCGGGAAAACCACTCAATTGAGCATCACGCCTCGCCTTGCTGTGCCAGATAATCCTCTTTTAACTCCACATAATTGTTCGCCGAGGTGAGCAGGAAAGCCTTTTCCTTGTCGGTCAGCGCTCGAGTTTGTTTGGCCGGTGAGCCTACATACAGATAGCCGGATACCAGTCGCTTCCCGGGCGGCACCAGGCTGCCGGCACCGATCATGACATCGTCTTCCACCACGGCACCGTCGAGAATGATACAGCCCATACCGACCAGCACCCGGTTACCGATGGTGCAGGCATGCAGCATCACCTTATGGCCTATGGTGACATCCTCACCGATCAACAAAGGCACCCCGTCGGGGAGGGCGGCGCTTTTACGGGTGAGATGCAGGATGCTGCCATCCTGGATGTTGGTACGTGCGCCGATACGGATATAGTTGACGTCACCCCGGGCAGCCACCAGTGGCCAGATGCTGGCATCGTCGCCCAGTTCAATGTCGCCATAGAGCACGGCGGAAGGTTCAATAAAGACCCTTTTCCCGAGTTTTGGTTTAATTCCCCGATAACTTCCTAAATTGTTGTTCATTTTTATGCTCCCAAGATGTGTGGCTGGTGAATCCAAGAAGCCTATTTTAAAGGCTTGAATGATAAAAACGAGCCCGCCATGTGCATAAACCTGTGGCTAAGCTGTGCTTTTGCTTGGAGTATAAGCAAACGCAGTCCAAAGTTCTGTTTTTCACAAAAAAGCCCTTGCGCAAAAATCGCGGCTCCCTATAATGCGCATCCACTGACACGGGGCAAGCCGCTCACGGTCACAAGCAGAAAAAGAACATCATTCACTGCTTGACGAACACAACGG
>NZ_BAABCX010000004.1:0-264363 GCF_039539325.1 Zobellella aerophila | reverse complement strand
CCCAAGCATTACTCACCCGTCCGCCGCTCGTCAGCAAAGTAGCAAGCTACCCTCTGTTACCGCTCGACTTGCATGTGTTAGGCCTGCCGCCAGCGTTCAATCTGAGCCATGATCAAACTCTTCAATTTAAAGTTCGATACTCAATGAATTGCTGAAGTGTTTGTGCACTTCGACAGTCATTGAAAAAACAATATTTTTTTGCTTTCTCAACCCTGCGAGTGCCCACACAGTTTGCTTGATAAGTTGTTAAAGAGCGTTGACCTTCAGCAGGTCAGGGCTGCGTATTCTACGCCACCCTTTTAATTCGTCAAGCGCTGAAGCAAACTTTATTTCGTTTTGTTTCAACCCTTGTGACCGTGAGCGGCTTGCCCCGTGTCAGTGGATGCGCATTATAGGGAGCCGCGATTTTTGCGCAAGGGCTTTTTTGTGAAAAACGACACACCGGCGCTCGTTCGATTAATTTTCAATCAATCCAGTTTTTATTGGCCCATTCTGATCCCGATCCATGCTTTCCGGTCATGCCACATATAATTTGCATATAAAATACTTATATTTGGTGGCCGCCATGCAATTCCTCGATGCGGAAAGAGAAAACAAAATATGGCCCCTGTTCCGACTGGAGTTCCGGGTATTCTTCCTGGGTGGTGCCCTGTTCTCGGTACTCGCCATGGCATTGTGGAGCTTAACGCTATCAGGCGTAACCTTGCTCCCCGGTGTCGTCAATCCCATTGGGTGGCACGCCCATGAGATGATCTTTGGCTTTGCCCTGGCTATCGTCGCCGGCTTTGTGCTGACCGCCATTCAGAACCGGACCTGGATCCCGGGGATAAGGAGCTGGCCGCTGGCCCTGGTCGCCGCGCTCTGGCTGCTGCCACAACTGTTGATGACGGTGCTAGGCGAACAGAACGGTCTGGTCCTGCTGCTGGACTTACTCTGGCTGCCGATGTCGCCGACTTGCTGGCCCGGCCCATTATTCAGATCAAACAATGGCGCAATCTGTTTTTTGTGCCCCTGCTGAATGCGCTTAGCTACTATGCCGCTGTTAGCCTGGGCTGGCTGTTGTCGGAACGAATTTATCACCGCCGTCTTAGCACTGACCGGTTTGCTGACCGTGCTGGGAGATCGGGTGATCCCGTTTTTCACCGCCAATGCGGCCCAAACACCCAAGCCCATCCCTCTGCCCTGGCTGGAGAAACTGAGTCTGGACAGCCTGTAGTCTGTACCCTGGCCTAGCTGATCCTGCCCCGAAATGCATTTTTTAATGGCTTACTGGGTGTCTTGTTGCTGGTATCCGCCCTTGCCCGGCTGGCCCGCTGGAACAGCAGGCTTACCCTGAATATTCCGCTGCTGTGAGTTTTACACCTGGGCTACTTCTTTATTCCCCTCAGGCTACTGGCCCTGGCCGCGGCCATGTTCGAGCTGGGGATCGGTGTTGCCCTGGCCAGCCACTGGCTGACCGCCGGCGCTCTGGGCACAGTTATTCTAGGCATGATAGCCAGGGTCTCCCTCGGCCACTCCGGCCAGTCCATGGAAATCGGCAAGCCGATAGTACTGGCATTCGTACTGATTGTCCTCGCTGCCCTTATTACGCAGCCTGCTGCCGATGCTGGCTCCCGGCACAGTACCCTGGCCTACCATGCCAGCGGCCTGCTCTGGGTACTGGCGTTCGGTTTGTTTACCCTGAACTACTGGCCGATCCTGACCCGCCCGCGTGTTGGTATGGGGTGCCTTGTCCTGACTTTCTCCTTAACTGAACGGCAATTGGCCTACGCGGGATTTTTAGTTACTGATTGAGCACCAAGCCATTGCTATCCGCATCCAGGGTCAGCGCCTTGCCCGGAATAATAGCACCGGACAGGATAGCCTGGGCCAGGGGATCTTCCACCTTGTGCTGGATAGCCCGCTTTAACGGCCGGGCCCCAAACAAGGGATCGAAGCCGGCATGGGAGAGTTTCTCCAGCAGTTGGTCGGTGACCGTCACCTCGAAGCCCATGGCCTCCAGCCTGGCCAGCAGTTCCTGCATCTGGATGCCGGCGATGGACTTGATCTGCTCCTGCGCCAGCGGATGGAACACCACAGTCTCGTCGATACGGTTGATAAACTCGGGCCTGAACTGATGGCTCAATACCTCCATCAGCATGGCTTTCATCTCCTGATAGCCCTTCTCATCATGATGTTCCTGGATCAGATCCGAGCCGATATTGGAGGTCATGATCACCACCGTATTGCGAAAATCCACGGTCCGCCCCTGCCCGTCCGTGAGCCGGCCGTCGTCCAGCACCTGCAGCAGTATGTTGAACACATCCGGGTGGGCTTTTTCCACCTCATCCAGCAGGATCACCGAATAGGGTTTGCGCCGCACCGCCTCGGTCAGATAGCCCCCCTCTTCGTAACCCACATAGCCGGGAGGTGCCCCCACCAGGCGGGACACCGCATGCTTCTCCATAAACTCCGACATATCGATGCGCACCATGGCATCCCGGCTGTCGAACAGGAAGTCGGCCAGGGCCTTGCACAACTCGGTCTTACCCACACCGGTCGGCCCCATAAACAGGAAGGAGCCCACCGGGCGGTTGGGATCGGACAGACCGGCCCGACTGCGGCGAATGGCATTGGCCACCGCCCCCACCGCCTCATCCTGACCGATGACCTGCTGATGAAGGGAGTCCTCCATGCGCAGCAGCTTGTCTTTTTCTCCTTCCAGCATCTTGGCGACCGGAATGCCGGTCCAGCGTGACAGCACGTCGGCGATCTCCTCATCGGTGACCCGGTTCTTCAACAGGTGCTGCTCCTGGGTCTCGGTTTCGGCCTCAGACGCCTGCTCCAGCCGTTTTTCCAGCTCAGGGATACGGCCGTACTGCAACTCGGACATGCGTCCCAGATCGCCAGCCCGACGGGCGACTTCCAGATCCTGACGCACCTGCTCCAGTTCCGCCTTGATATGCTGGGTGCCGGCCAGGGCGGCTTTTTCCGATGTCCAGATATCCTCCAGCTCGGCGTATTCCCGCTCTTTCCCGGCCAGCTCATCGCGGATCAACTGCAAGCGCTTGCGGCTGCCTTCATCGTCTTCCTTCTGCAGCGCCTGCTCTTCCAGTTTCAGCTGGATGATGCGTCGATCCAGCTTGTCCAAAGGCTCGGGCTTGGAGTCGATTTGCATGCGGATGCTGGAGGCGGCCTCATCAATCAGATCGATGGCCTTGTCGGGCAGCTGGCGATCGGCGATATAACGGTAAGACAGGGTCGCCGCCGCGACGATGGCCGGATCCGTGATCTGCACATGATGATGCAGCTCATAGCGTTCCTTTAAGCCGCGCAGGATGGCGATGGTGTCCTCCACACTGGGCTCGTCCACCAGCACCTTCTGGAAACGGCGCTCCAGGGCCGCATCTTTTTCCACATACTGGCGATACTCATCCAGGGTGGTCGCGCCGACGCAATGCAATTCGCCGCGGGCCAGTGCCGGTTTCAGCATGTTACCCGCATCCATGGCACCATCGGCCTTGCCGGCACCGACTATGGTATGCAGCTCGTCGACAAACAGGATGACCTGACCTTCCTCCTTGGCCAACTCATTGAGCAGCGCCTTGAGCCGCTCTTCAAACTCCCCTCTATACTTGGCGCCGGCCACCAGGGCCCCCATATCCAACGACAACACCCGCTTGTTTTTCAGCCCCTCGGGTACCTCGCCATTGATGATACGCTGGGCCAGGCCCTCGACGATGGCGGTTTTACCCACCCCCGGCTCACCGATCAGTACCGGGTTGTTCTTGGTACGGCGCTGCAACACCTGGATGGTGCGACGAATTTCATCATCCCGGCCGATCACCGGATCCAGCTTACCCTGCTCGGCCCGCTCGGTCAGATCTATGGTATATTTTTCCAGGGCCTGGCGGTTTTCTTCGACATTGGGGTCGTCTACCTTCTGGCCGCCGCGTACCTGATCGATGGCCTGACTCAGCCTTTCCCTGGTCGCCCCCGCCCGCTTGAGGATATCCCCCAGCTCGCCCTTGTCATCAAGCGCCGCCAATACAAACAGTTCGGAAGAGATATAGGCGTCTTTACGCTGCTGGGCCAGCTTGTCACACTGGTTGAGCAGGCGCCCAAGACCCTGGGATGGCATCACATCTCCATCGCCGCCACTGACCTTGGGCATCCGCTCCAGGGCTTTATCCAGCGCCACCCGCAGGCCGTTACCGTCTATCCCCGCCATGGTCAGTAAGGGCCGCAGGGTACCACCATCCTGGTTGAGCATGGCCAGCAGCAGGTGAACCGGTTCTATATAGGCATGATCCCGCCCCAAGGCCATCGACTGGGCATCTTGCAGGGCGAGTTGGAATTTACTGGTAAGACGATCGGGGCGCATCAGTGATCTCCTCAAAAACCGCCACCGAGGGCGGGAAAAGATGAATTACTGATATTAAAGATGGGGTTAGGTGGGCAGATTTCAACCAGCCCACTTAAGATATTTCTAATCTAGCCAGATCAGGCTGGCCATACGACCGGTCTGCCTGTCCCTGCGATAGGAGAAAAAGCGTTCGGCATCTGTATAGGTGCAGTATTCGCCACCATAGATATGATGTACGCCGGCCGCGGCCAGCCGTAAACGCGCCAGATGATAGATATCGGCAAGCCATTTATCCCCCCGGGCCATGAAGGCATCGACGGCCAGGGTCGAGTGGCTGGCAAAGGCTTCCCTGACCTCTCCGCCCACCTCGAATGCCTTGGGACCGATGGCCGGCCCCATCCAGGCCAGTACCGACTCAGGATCGACCTTCATCTCCGCCAGGGTGGCTTCCAGCACCCCGGCAGCCAGGCCGCGCCAACCCGCATGCGCCGCTCCGACCACGGTGCCGGCCTGATCACAGAACAGCACCGGCAGGCAGTCGGCGGTCATCACCACGCAGATCTGGCCCGGCGTCCGGCTGACCACCGCATCGGCCGTTGCCTGCTCCCCGCTGTGGGGCAGGGTCAGCACCCGGGTGCCGTGCACCTGATCAAGCCACAGGGGCTCGGCGGGCAAATTTAAGTAGGCACCCAGGCGTTCGCGGTTAAACGCCACATCGCCCGGCCTGTCGCCCACATGGCTGCCCAGATTCAGGCTGTTGTAGGGCGCCTGACTGACTCCGCCATGGCGATCGGTTTGTACCGCACAGACAGAGGCGGGCGCAGGCCAGTCGGGCAGGATTACATCCATACCAGATCATCCGGATTGGCGGCGGTATCGGCCCTTAACAACGTGACCAGCTCAATCATGTCGTCCGGCACGGGGGCGTGCCATTCCATCATCTCACCGGTGATCGGATGCTCCAGGCGCAGCATCACCGCATGCAGGGCCTGGCGCTTGAAGCCACGCAGAAACTCCAGCAGCTCGGGGCTGGCACTGCGCGGCGGCTTGAGGCGACCACCGTAGACGGGATCCCCCACCAGCGGGTGCTTCAGATGGGCCATATGCACCCGGATCTGGTGGGTACGGCCGGTCTCCAGCCGCAACCGCAGCCGGGTATGGGCTCGGAATTTTTCCATCACCCGGTAGTGGGTCACCGCCGGCTTGCCCGCAGCCACCACCGCCATCTGGATGCGCTGGGTGGGATGGCGGCCGATATTGGCATCGACGGTACCGCCGGCGGTCATGTGGCCGATGGCAACGGCTTCGTACTCGCGGGTGATGTGGCGAGCCTGCAGGGCGCTGACCAGATAGGTCTGGGCGGGTACCGTCTTGGCCACCACCATCAGGCCGGTGGTGTCTTTATCCAGACGATGGACTATGCCCGCCCGAGGTACTTCGGCGATATCGGGACAATGATGCAGCAGGGCATTGAGCAGGGTGCCGTCGGGCGTGCCGGCACCGGGATGCACCACCAGGCCGGCCGGCTTGTTGATCACCAGGATATGCTCGTCCTCATAGACGATATTCAGATCCATGGCCTCCGGCTCGAAGCGCACCTCATCCTCCAGTTCGGCTTGCACCACCACCTGCTGGCCCGTCACTACCTTTTCCCTGGGCTTGTTGACGATCTGCCCATCCAGGCTGACCTGATCCTGCTGGATCCAGGTTTTTATCCGGGTGCGGGAATAATCGGGGAACATTTCCGCCAACGCCTGATCCAAACGTTGACCATATTGATGATCGGCAACGACGCCGTTCAGTGTGATTTGCTGGCTCATGGAGACCACTGGTTACCAAATGAAGTTTAATTGGTTATTCTAGCGGTTCTTTACGCTGAGCTTAATCAGTTTCCGCTTACTCCGTTTCTAACTCGCAAAAAAATGGACCCAATCAATGGCTAAACAAAGAAGCGTAATGCTCACCCTGACCCTGGCACTCGCCCTGGTCGCCACCGGCTGTTCCTCCACCAAGAAGGACCTGGTGCCGGACGAGCCGCCCGAGGTGCTGTATCAGGATGCCCAGGAACGCTTGCAGTCAGGCAACTTTTTCCGTGCCGCCGAGCTGTTGGAAGCCATGGACTCCCGTTACCCCTTCGGCCCCTACTCCAATCAGGTGCAGCTGGATTTGATCTATGCCTATTACAAACTGGATGATACCACCCGGGCCCTAGCCAACATCGATCGCTTTATCCGGCTTAATCCCAACCATCCGAGCGTGGATTACGCCTACTACATGCGTGGCCTCACCAATATGTCCGCCGACTATAACTTCATCCAGAACCTGTTCAACATCGACCGGGACGACCGGGATCCTGCCTATGCCCGCCAGGCCTTTGCCGATTTCCGTCAGTTGCTGCGCCAATACCCGGACAGTGTCTATGCCGCCGACGCCCAGGCCCGTATGATCGGGCTGAAAAACCGCCTAGCCAAGCATGATCTGACGGTGGCCCAGTATTATATCAAGCGGGGTGCCTGGCTGGCCGCCGCCAACCGGGCCAAATATGTGGTACAGACCTACCCCGATACCGAGATGATGAAGCCAGCGCTGGAAATCATGGCCGAGGCCTACGGCACCCTGGGCTTGACCGAGATGGCCAACAACGCCAAGGCCGTGCTGAGGGCCAATTTCCCCAACAGCTGAGCCGCCCCGGCATCCCGTCACAGCCATAAAAAATCCGCCTGCATCGGCGGATTTTTTTCGGGCTGCCAAGAAAGCGGACTGACCGGCTACTCCGCCTGAGTACCGAAATAGGCAGCCAGGTAATCATCGAAGGAAATGGCATCCGACATCTCCAGCTTGCGCTGCCGCGCCAGGGAACGGACGCTCTCCTCATCGAAATAGACATCCCCCCAATAGCCAGGCTTGGCCTGCACCAGCTGTTCCTGGTACTGCTTGGCCAGGGCCAGGCCGAAGGGCTGGATATCCAGATGATCCTGCAGCAGGCGTGCCAGCACCTGGGCAGACAGGGTTTGGGACGGATCACGCAAGGCCGCCAGTTGCTGCCGATGGGCCTCGCCGTAGCATCCCTGGCCACAGCAGGCATCGAGCAGGCCGGCAACTTCTCCCAGTTCGGCAAAATAGCGCTCGCCCAGCTCAGCCAGGGTGAACGGCTCGCCGCCCATGACCTCCAGCTCCAGCCCGGGCCGGCGGCCTTCCAACACCACCTTGGTAAAGTTGCGGCGGTTGAGGGCAATTTCTTCTTCCGCTAACGGTGCCGACGGCGTTAACAGGCACCACAGCAGGAAGGTATCGAGGAAGCGTATCTGCGACTTGTCTATCCCCACGGCGGAGAAGGGATTAACATCGACGGAACGCACTTCGATGTATTCCACGCCACGGGTGGCCAAGGCCTCCGACGGCTTTTCTCCGCTTTCCGTGGTGCGCTTAGGCCGAATCGGAGCATAGAGTTCATTCTCGATTTGCAGCACATTGTCGTTCAGCTGGCGGTACTCACCGTTTACTTTCACACCAATCTTGGAAAACTCGGGCGCATGGGTGCCGATGGCGCGCTGCAAGGAGGACACATAAGAGTCTAGAGAGTTAAGGGAGATATTCAGATCGGCCTGGGCATTGTTGGTATAGCCCAGATCAGATAACCGCAGCGAGGTGGCATAGGGCAGATACAGGGTGCCCTGGCCGAGCCGTTCGAAGGGCAGATGATGCTGCTTGCCTTCGAGGAAAGAACCGCACAGGGCCGGAGAGGCGCCAAACAGATAGGGGATCAGCCAGCCATAACGATAAACATTGCGGATCAGTCCCAGATAGGCTTCGGACACAAAATCCTGCAAACAACCACCATCCCCTTCCAGCGCATGCCATTCGCTCCAGAAACTGTCCGGCATGGAAAAATTAAAGTGCACCCCGGCAATGACCTGCATCTGGCTGCCATATCTATGGTGCAGTCCCTGACGATACAGGGTTTTCATCCGTCCGACATTGGAGCTGCCGTATTGGGCCAGGCGTATCGGATCCTCCTCCTTGAGGAAACAGGGCATGCTCAGGGGCCAGAGCTGCTCACCGTCAAGATGTTGCATCACATAGCGGTGAATGTCGGTCAACTGGGATAGCAAGATCTCAACCGAGTCCGACACCGGGGTGATAAATTCCATCAGGGATTCGGCAAAATCCGTGGTGATATTGGCATTGGTCAGTGCCGAGCCCAGCACCCTAGGATGATCGGTTTGTGCCAGATGGCCCTCGCCGGTAATGCGCAAACATTCCCGTTCTATGCCGCGGCGAATACCTTTGATGGCGGGCAGCCGCTGCGGGCTTTGAAGTGCCTGCACTCGGGCAGCCAGAGATGGTTTTTTTGGGGTCATGGGCGTTCGCTCTGTATGGCCTGCAGGCCAGGGGCCACCTGGCCCCTTAACTCAATGTTTAAATCGTGCATGGGAAGATGAAGCCTCGCCAGCGATTTTTCAAGCTTCGCCTTGTCGCCCACCACTAAAATCACCAATTCTTTGTTGTCCAACCACTCACGGGCCAGCTCGGTCAAGGCCGCCGCATCCACCTCGGAGACAATTTTCTGCTGCTCGCTCAGGTAGTCGGGAGCCAGATCCAACATGGCCAACTGCAACAGGAAGCCGGCTTTCTTGCCCAGGCTTTCGTAGGACAAGGCATCCTGCTGGGAGAAGGTGCTGCGCAGATAAGCCAGTTCTTCCGGGGTTGGCCCCTCTTCCCTGAAGCGGGACAGCTCATCCAGAATATTCTCTATCGCCGGCACTGTGGCATCGGCCCTTACATCGGCCGCCACCACGAAGACGCCGGCATCCCGGTTGCCGGTAAAAAACGAGTTGGCGCCATAGGTAAAGCCCTTGTCCTCCCGCAGGTTCTGGTTGATGCGGCTGTTGAAATTACCGCCCAGATTAAAGTTCATCAGGTTGGCGCGGAAAAACGGACCGGTCGCATCCAGCGGCAGGGCCCGTCGGCCCACCCGCAACACCGATTGCACGGCGCCGGGCACATCCAAAATATAGATCCCCGGCTCGGCCTGCTGCGGGGCTACCTTGACCGGCGGCAGGCTAGCGGGTTCTCCCTGCCAGTGGGTCAGGAACTGCAGGGCCTGTTTTGCTTGCCGCTGTTCCAGGGCACCCACCACTATGCCATGACCGTTGGCCGGGTTATAGAAGCGCCGATAATAGTCACGGACCTGCGCCAGGGTCAGGGTCTGCACCTGTTCCACCAGGCCGTCATCAGGCAAGCCCATGCGGGTATCAGCGCCATAAGCCAGCTGCCTGAAGCCATGCTGCGCCAACCAGGAAGGCTGGTGCTGACTCTGGGCCATGCCTTCCAGCTGGCGGGCCTTGAGCTGCTCGAAGTCCTGCTCTCTGAACCCCGGGTTAAACAGCAGCTCTTCCACCAGGGCCAGCGTCTGCGGCAGGGTGTCGGTCAGGCTGTTGATTTCAATCAGGTTGGTATAAAAACCGGTGCGCACGCTGATGCTCGAACCCAGTCGCTCCAGCGCTTCGCTGAACTCTCCCGAACTCAACCCCGCCGTGCCCTGATTCATCATGGCTGCGGTCAGGTTGGCCAGACCATAGGCGCCTTCCGGCTCCGCCCTTTGCCCGCCGGGAAAGGCCAGGATGATGGAGACCGCCGGGATCTCATTGTTTACCGTGCCCAGCAGCCGGATATTGTTATCCAGGCCGTCCAGCCACAGGGGCGGTACCTGGACCTGCACCGGTGCACCGACCGGCGGCATCTTGCTGCGATCGAAATCATCATTCACCTCGCGCAGGGGCAGGCTTTCGACATGGGCGATGGCCGGCAGCTCCCGCGCAGGGATAGGATAATTGGGCGTGGCCGCCGCCCACTCCGTCTTGCCTTCGGGTACCACACTGAGTACAACCCTGGGGTGGTTCAGCAGATATTGCCGGTACTTGTCCATCACCTGCTCGGGCTGGACCTCGGCCGTGGCCCGCCAGGCATTGATCACATACAGGGGATCGTCTTTTAATACCTGGCCCAGCGATAATTGCCGCGCCTTGCCCTCGACACTGTCCAGGCCGAAGATAAGCTCGGATCTCAGCACATTCACCGCTTTATTGACGTCGTCTTCCGCTATGCCACGCTCGGCGATACCCTCGATAACCGCATCTATCTCCGTCACCAGCGGCGTCAGGTCCCCCTCCTTGGAGGGATTGCTATAGGCCCAGAGGGTTAGGGTACAGGACAGCTCGGAACAATAGTGGCTGGCTCCGGTGCTGACCGCCTTGCCGGTCTCGACCAGTTGTTGATGCAGCAGCGAGCCCTTGCCCCCCCCCAGCACGTTGGCCAGCACATCCAGGGCGGCTTCATCCTTATGTCCCAGATAGACGGTCGGGTAAGACAGATAGACCAGGGGCAGGCGGATGCGGGTATCGACCAGGGTCTGATAACGACTCGCGTCCAGCCTGGCCGGTGCCGGTTCGGCATCGATGACCTCGGGACCGGCGGGAATGGGCCCGAAATACTTGTCGACCCAGGCCAGGGTCTGCTCCGGTTCAAAACTGCCCGAAATAACCAGGGTGGCGTTGTTGGGACCATACCAGCGCAGGAAGAAGGCCTTGAGGTCATTAACCTCAACCCGGTCGAGATCTTCCACATAGCCGATCGGCTGCCAGCTATAGGGGTGATCCCGGGGATAGAGCAGCTCCCCCATGCGTTCACCGACCAAGCCATAAGGCTGGTTATCCAGCCGCTGGCCTCGTTCATTCTTCACCGTTTCGCGCTGGATCTCGAACTTTTTCTGACTCACAGCGTCCAGCAGAAAGCCCATACGATCGGCTTCCAGCCAGAGTACTTTTTCCAGATGATTGGCCGGTACCGTCTGGAAATAGTTGGTCCTGTCCTGGTTGGTAGTGCCGTTCATAGAGCCACCGGCCTCGTTGATCAGGCGGAAATGCTGCTGATCGGCCACATGCCTGGAGCCCTGAAACATCATGTGTTCGAAGAAGTGGGCGAAGCCGGTTTTACCGGGCTCTTCCCGGGCCGAGCCCACATGGTAGGTGATTTCCACATGCACCAGAGGATCCGACTCGTCCCGGTTGAGGATCAGGGTCAAACCGTTGTCGAGGCGATACATCTGATAAGGGATCACCAGCTCATCATGGCCCCGCTCAACCTCCTGTACCAACACAGGCGCGGCGGAAGTCAACAAAGGGAACAAGAGTAATAACAGGGACCAGTACTTCATGGCATATCCTTGACGAAAACCAGTGAAAAACAGGGTAACCGGACGACCCGGCCCGGCGCAAGCCGGGCCTTTGCTCAGGGCATCAGCAGCAGTTTGCCACGGGTATGGCCAGTTTCAATCTGCCGGTGAGCAAGGTTTCCCTCGGCCAGGGGGTAGATCTGGCTGACTTCGACCCAGAACTTGTCTTCGGCCAGCGCCTGCATCAGGAACGCCAGTTGTTCGTTGTCGTTGCGCTTGAGCATGCCGGTTGCCGCTATGCCTTTCTCTTTGGCCGCGGCGATCACCGCATCGGCGGTGATCGTTGGCACAGTCACCACCCGGCCACCCGGCCGTACATGCGACAGAAGCGACAGGCCGGCAGCTCCCCCCACCAGATCAAACAGCAGATCCACCGGAGCCATCGCCGTCATCTGTGCGGCATCACGATAATCCAGCACCTCATCGGCGCCCAGTGATGCCATAAAATCATGGTTATGGACCGAGCCCAGCGCCACCACGGTCGCCCCCATGTTCTTCGCCATCTGTACCGCCAGATGACCCACACCACCGGCGGCGGCGGCAATCAGCACCCGTTCGCCAGCCTGCAACTTGCCATGCTCGGTCAGTCCCTGCCAGGCGGTCAGGCCCGCCAGGGACACGCCGGCCGCCATCTCATCGAGTACAGAGGAGGGTACCGGCAGCAGCTCATGTTCACCAACCACGACTTCTTCGCTGTAGGCACCGCCCGAGACCAGTCCGAACAGGCGGTCGCCCAGCTGATATTGGGTCACCTCCGGGCCCAGCTCACAGACGGAGCCCATCAGCTCGAATCCGGGGGACCAGGGCAGCCGGTCCTTGATGGCCTGCGCGCCCCAGCCCAGTCCGGCCCGGGTCTTGGCGTCGATGGGATTGACCCCGGCATAATGCATCCTGACCCGAACTTGTCCCGCCTGCAGGGGAGCAGAGGCCGACTCGACCTGCACCAATTGATCGGCATCGCCGAAGGCCTGAATAACCAGCTGTTTCATACTGACTCCTTGTTCTGTTTGACTGGCAATTGCCAACTGCCATCACGGCAGCATACCACCCGGCCCGACCGAGCCCAATGCCGATCAGCGCCTGATACCGATCATAAGCTCGAACCGTTACTGCCACCAACAACAGGCTTCGAGTGACCCCGGTAAATATTGGCTAGACTATCCAGTATTGATACCCTGCTGAGGGTAACCAGCCCACGGCAAGAGACGACTTACAACAAGGTGTCCAATATGACCCGACTGTTTTTATTGCCGCTGATCCCGGCCCTGCTGTGGTACCTGTTTCTGCTGTACAACCAGATCCCCATCAAACAGGGGGCCCGGGTGTTTTACTGGATCATCGGCCTGGGCTGGGGCCTGGCCGGCTTTTTGAGCCTGATGATGCTGATTACCTGAGCGGGAATGGAAACGACCACGCCCCTCCCGCCGTCCACTACCAATAATTTTCCATCAGTATCTGCCCCGGCTTACGACGCAGGTGCTTAGTCAACCCCTTGGCCTTGAGTTCGGTGATGGTGTCGTGCACCATCTGCGGGTTACCGCAAAGCATGACCCTGCTATGCTCGGCCGAGAACGAGGCCCCTACCCTGGCCTCCAGGCTGCCATCCTTGATGGCATGGGTAATACGGCCTTGTCCGGCTCCCTGAAGCCGCTCCCGGGAGACAAACGGCAGATATTCAAAACCGGGCCTGTCCCGGGTAACGGCGGCTATCTGCTCCCGGTAGCACAGTTCATAGGCAAAACGCACGCCATGCACCAACAGGATGCGTTCGAACCGTTGCCAGCAGCTGCCTTCGGTCAGAATCGAGACAAAAGGCCCGATTCCCGTCCCGGTGGCGATCATCCACAGATCCCGTCCCGGGGGAACTTCATCCAGGGTAAGGAAACCGGCAGCCTGACGCTGCACCAGCACTTCGTCACCCACCTGTAAACCGGCCAGGTGGGGCGTTAGCTTACCTTCGGGGATGATGACCAGATAGAATTCACAATCCTGGCCCGGGGCATTCACGTAGGAGTAAGCGCGGGATACTTTTTTATCTTCGGTGATCAGCGCCAGCTTGGTGAACTGGCCGGCCTGGAAACCGTCCACCTGCGCATCCACCACCAACGAAAACAGGTTTTCCGTCCATTCCTTGCGCGCCTTGACTCGCCCTGCTACCCAGTCTGCCATGCTTCGCTCTCCGCTTGTCTTTCACTCCACTGTAGCCTTATTGCGGGCAATAAAAAACCCGCGACAAGCGCGGGTTTTTTTAATCAGCAGCCGAACTTAGGCGGCAACGACCTGGATTTTAACGGTCGCTTTAACGTCGGCGTGCAGTTGCACACCCACTTCGTACTCGCCTACGTTGCGCAGTACGCCTTCATAGAGGCGAACTTCGCTCTTGGCAACCTCAACACCGGCGGCGGTGATGGCATCGGCCACGTCGCGGGCACCGATAGAGCCAAACAGCTTGCCTTCGTCACCGGACTTGGATGCGATAACCACGTTTTCCAGGCCGGACAGTTGGTCGGCACGGGCTTGGGCTGCGGCCAGTTGGTCGGCCAGCTTGGCTTCCAGCTCGGCGCGGCGGGCTTCGAAAGCCGCTACGTTGTCTTTGGTAGCCAATACCGCTTTGCCCTGGGGCAGCAGGAAGTTACGGGCATAACCGGATTTAACGGTTACCTGGTCGCCCAGGCCGCCCAGTTTGGCGATTTTATCAAGCAGAATAACTTGCATTACCTTTCCTCTTTAAGTGAACGAGTTAGGCCGCTGCTTACTTGTGCAGATCGGTGTAAGGCAGCAGGGCCAGGTAACGAGCGCGTTTGATCGCACGGGCCAGCTGGCGCTGATATTTAGCGCGGGTGCCGGTGATGCGGCTCGGTACAATTTTACCGGACTCGGTGATGTAGTTCTTCAGGGTAGCTACATCTTTGTAATCGATCTCGGTGACACCATCAGCGGTGAAACGGCAGAACTTACGACGACGGAAATAACGTGCCATGATCTATGTCCTCAACTTCTCGTGAATTACTCGGCAGCTTCGGCACGAAAATCTTCGCGCTTGGGCTGACGCTCGTCTTTGGCCTTGGCCATTTCGGAGGGCTCGGTGTAAGCCTGCTTGGTGCGCATGATCATGTTGCGGAGCACGGCATCGTTGAAGCGGAAGTTGGTTTCCAGCTCGTCGATCACTGACTGATCGGCTTCTACGTTCATCAGAACATAGTGGGCCTTGTGCAGTTTGTTGATCGGGTAAGCCAGCTGACGGCGGCCCCAGTCTTCCAGGCGGTGAACCTGACCACCGGAGGTGGTGATGGCGCCGGTGTAGCGCTCAATCATACCGGGAACCTGTTCACTCTGATCAGGGTGAACCATAAATACGATTTCGTAATGACGCATGGATTGCTCCTTACGGGTTATAGCCTCGGCGCGGGCTCAGTCACACCAGCGGAGGCAAGGAACGTTTAGTTTTTTGACTGATTTTAAGGTCGCGTAGTGTAAGGGATCCCCGCCCCGGCGGCAAGGGGTTAAATTCGAGGGCTGGGCAATACCGCTCCCCGGCCCTGCTCCCCAATCCCCGCGGTTAACGCAGCCGACGCTGCAGGGCGATGGCACCGATCACCAGCAGGGCCCCCGCGTATACATTCCACGCCGGGAACTCGGCAAACAACAGCATTCCCATCAGGGTCACGAAAATCAGTCCCGAGTATTCGCTGGCGGCGATCTTGCTGGCATCGGCCATGGAATAAGCCAGTATGCACACGCCCTGATAGATGATGCCGAGTAGGGTGGCGCCCAGCAACAGCAGCCAGACTTCAGCACTTAGCGGCTGCCAATCGGGCAGCGCCAGCGCCAGGCTGATCGGTATCGCCAGCAGTTGGGTCAGGAACAGGGTCGCCAGCACGGAGCGCCCCCTGGGCAAGCGGCGGACCAGCACATTGCTGGCCGCCATGGAAAACGCCGTGAGCAGCGCCAGCCAACCGGCCCAGTGCCATTGGGCCGGGTTCAATACCACCAGGATGCCGACAAAGCCCAGGATACTGATGCCGTAGGCCTGGCCGCGCACCTGCTCCTGGCTCCACAGGGCGGCCAGCGGCAGCGTCATCAAGGGGGCCGCGTAAAATACCGCATTGGCGGTGGCCAGGGGCAGGTAATAGAGGCTGACAAACACGCCTACCGAGCCCATCAACAGCAAGTGCCCGCGCAGCAGGTGGATTTTCCATTGGCCCAATCCTTTGCGTTCGTCAGGCAGCCTCAGCCAGAAGGGCCACAGCAAGGCGCTGGTTATCATAAAGCGCAGGGCCACATACTGATAAGGGTTGAACTGGGCCTGGCCGAGCAACTTGACCAATACATCGCCGAACGAGATCATCAGGTTGCCGACCACCAACAGCGCGATCGCCAGCAACTGACTGTCGGCGGACACCCGCGCCCTTACTCGCTGCACACCAGCTCCATATCCTGATGAAGTATGCCGTCTTCCAGATATTCGTCACTGACCGGCACAAAGCCGAGTGAGCGATAAAAGTCTCGAATATACACCTGGCCGCTCAGGCGCAGCGGATAGCCCGGCCAGTGCGTGGTTGCCGCCTCGATGGCCTGCTGCATCAGCACCCGGGCCAACCCCTGGCCGCGCGCCGCCGGCACCACGACCAGCCGACCAATCCACACATGCTCGGCCGTCTGTACGCCCGGACCGAGAATACGGCCGGCAGCTCGCAGTTCCCCCCGCTCCCAGGCCATGACATGGAGCACGTCGGGCAGGATATCCAGGCCATCAAGATCCTGGTAGGCGCAGTCCTGCTCCACCACGAAAATTTGGCAGCGCAAGGCCAGCAGCCGGTACAGCTGTTCGCGGGTTAACTGTTCAAAAGGACAAATTTGCCAATACATAATCACTCTCCCCTGGATAGATAGGCAGCATATAAATGGCCCGGCTAGGAAGCATTAACCTTTGTTAATTCGACGCTTTATCCGGCTAAGACTGATGGGGGTAATACCTAAATAAGCGGCAATCTGATGCTCCGCTACCCGCCCCAGCAAGTGGGGAAAACGCGCGCGAAAATCACGATAACGTTCGCCTGGACTCAGGGTCAGCAACAACGCCTCCTTCTCTTCCTTAAACCGGAGCTGAGTCTTGAGCAGCTCAAGATATATCCGTTCATAGGCAGGAAAACCGCTCCCGGCCTGCGACAGGCAGGCTAGCGGTAACAGATACAGCGCGGTAGGCTCTAACGCCGTCAGCACATAGGGGCTGGGAGCTTGGCTTAAATGACAGTAGTAATGAAAGAAGGCGTCTCCTTGCCAGAAGAATTCCTTGATATACTCCCGGCCATCTTCCTTGGGGAACACGGCTTTAAGCAAACCTGAGCGGACCAGTACCAATTGATCAGGGCAACTCCCTACAGGCCACAGAATTTCCCCCGGAACCAGTCGTTTGGCGGTCAGCCTGGATTGTATATAGTGCCAGTCGGCACTATCACATCCCCAGGCATCAAGCCAGTAATCATCGTTCAGCATCAACAACCTCGTTGACGCACTATCTCAAACAGACAGACCCCGGTGGCCACCGACACATTCAGGCTGGACACGGAGCCCGCCATGGGGATGCTGATCAGCTGGTCGCAGTGCTCACGGGTCAGGCGGCGCATGCCCTTGCCTTCGGCGCCCATCACCAGCGCCAACGGCCCCTCCAGCTTGGCTTGATACAGATGGTGTTCCGCCTCACCCGCTGTCCCCACCACCCAGACGCCTTTATCCTGCAGGGTGCGTAGGGTACGGGCCAGGTTGGTGACCTGGAACAGGGGGACGCTCTCGGCGGCGCCGCAGGCCACCTTGCGCACCACGGGTGTTAACCCGGCGGACTTGTCTTTCGGCACTATGACACCCTGTACACCGGCGGCGTCGGCGGTGCGCAGGCAGGCACCCAGGTTATGGGGATCGGTCACGCCATCCAGCACCAGCAGCAGCGGGCTGGGCTGGGCGGAGAGCAGCACCTCCAGATCCGCCTCGTTGAGGGTGGGTTGCGCCTTGACCTTGGCCACCACCCCCTGATGCTGGCCGCCATTGGCCTTGGCATCCAATGCCTGGCGGCTGGACGGCTGGGCCTTGACGCCTACCGCCAGCAGACGCGCCTGCAGATTGTTCAACCGCTCGTCTTCGCGCCCTTTAAGGATCCACACCTCCAGCACCTGCTCCGGGTGGGTTTCCAACAGGGCATCCAGGGCGTGGATGCCGAAAATCAGTTCAGTGCTCATTCATTATGCTCAGAAATCGGGGATTAGGGATTAGGGATTAGGGATTGGTCGGGGATCTGTTCCCCTGTCACCAGTCCCTATTCCCTACCAACTATCAGCGACGCTTCTTGCCGCCTCGGGATTTGGGTTTATCCCCTTTGTCGGCTTTCGCGTCGGGTTTATCGCCACTTTTGGGCTTGGCCCTTTGCCGGGATTTGAGGTTTTTCGCGCCCTTGCCGGATTTCGCCGACTTGACGCCGGCAGGCAGGGGCTCTTCCACCATGTCGAAGTCGATCTTGCGCTCATCCAGGTTGACAGCCATCACCTTGACCCGCACCTTGTCGCCCAGCCGGTAACGGCGGCGGAAGTTTTCGCCGATCAGCAGCTGGCGGGCCGGATCAAACTGGTAATAGTCGTTCTGCAGGCTGGAGATATGCACCAGGCCGTCGATATGGATTTCATCCAGGCGCACGAAGAAGCCGAAGCCGGTGACGTTGGCGATGGTGCCGCCGAACTCGCTGCCCACATGGTCGAGCATGTACTCGCACTTCAACCAGTCGGCCACGTCGCGGGTGGCGTCATCGGCCCGACGCTCGGTCATGGAACAGTGCTCGCCCAGGGGGGCGACTTCGTCGTACTGGTAGTTGAAGCCGCCGGTGGCGGTCCATTTCTGCCCCGGTTGGCCATATTCCTTGGCCAGCTGAAACTTGATGGCCCTGTGCAGCACCAGATCCGGATAACGGCGGATCGGCGAGGTAAAGTGGGCGTAGGATTTCAGCGCCAGGCCGAAGTGCCCCATGTTGTCGGCCTGATAGACCGCCTGCTTCATCGAGCGTAGCAGCATGGTCTGGATCAACTCGGCATCGGGCCTGTCCTTGATCTGTTCGGCCAACAGCGCATAGTCGGCCGGTGCCGGCTCCAGTCCCCCCTTCAGCTCCAGGCCCAGCTCGCCGAGGAAGCTGCGAAAACCCACCAGTTTTTCTTCACTCGGCTTGTCATGCACCCGGAACAGGGTGTCGGCGCTGTGCTTCTCGATAAAACGGGCGGCGGCAACGTTGGCCTGGATCATGCACTCTTCGATGATCTTGTGGGCATCGTTACGCACCAGCGGCACTATGCGCTCTATCTTGCGCTGGGGGTTGAACACGAAGCGGGTTTCCTCACTTTCAAACTCCACCGCGCCGCGCTGGTGGCGGGCACCCTTGAGCGCTTGATACAGCTTGTTCAGCTCTTCCAGATGGGGCACCAGCGGCTGGTAACGCTCACGTAGGGTTTCATCCCCTTCCAGGATCGCCGCCACCTTGGTGTAGGTCAGGCGGGCATGGGAGTTCATCACCGCTTCGTAGAAATTGAAGCCGGACAACTTGCCGGTAGCGGAAATGGTCATCTCCGCCACCATGCACAGCCGGTCGACCTGCGGGTTCAGGGAGCAGAGACCGTTGGACAGCACCTCCGGCAGCATGGGGATCACCTGCTCGGGGAAATACACGGAGTTGCCGCGCTGATGAGCTTCGCCGTCCAGGGCCGTGCCCGGGCGCACATAGGAAGACACATCCGCGATGGCCACCCACAGCCGCCAGCCACCGGAGCGCTTGGGCTGGCAGTAAACCGCATCGTCAAAGTCGCGGGCGTCTTCGCCGTCTATGGTGACCAGGGGCAGATCGCGCAGATCCTTGCGGCCCTTCTTGGCCTCTTCCGGCACTGCTTCGCTGAGCTTGGCAATTTCCTGCTTGACCTCTTCCGGCCACACGTGGGGAATACCGTGGCTGCGCAGGGCTATCTCAATCTCCATGCCCGGGTCCATGGTCTCGCCCAGCACCTCAATGACCTTGCCCACTCCGGTCATGCGCTTGGTTGGCCGCTGGGTAATGGTAATCACCACCACCTGGCCCATGCGCGCTCCCATGGTTTCTCCCTGGGGGATTAAGATATCCTGGGCGATGCGGCTGTCGTCGGGCACCACATAGCTGACTCCGTTCTCCACGAAATAGCGACCGACCACATCCAGATCCCGGGACTTGAGGATGCGCACCACCCGGGCTTCCTGCCGGCCCCGGCTGTCGAAGCGCAGGGGCTGCACCAGCACATAGTCGCCATGCATCAGGGCATCCATTTCCCGCTGGGCCAGGAACAGGTCGTCACCGCCGTCCTCCTGGCGCAAAAAGCCGAAGCCTTCCCGGTGGCCGATGACATAGCCTTTGATCAGGTTCAGTTTATCGGGCAGGGCATAGCATTTGTTGCGGGTAAACACCAGCTGGCCGTCACGCTCCATGGCGCGCAGCCGACGGCGCAGGGCCTCGGCTTGCTCTTCACCATCCAGTTCCAGCTCGGAAAACAGCTCGTCCCGGTTGGCCGGGGTTTTGCGTTCCTTGAGGTGTTCCAGGATAAATTCCCGGCTGGGGATGGGGTTTTCGTATTTATCGGCCTCGCGCTGGAGGAAGGGGTCTTGGTTTTCTGACATAGAAAGTGGTCCATTTGAGCACTGTGATAAGGGAAGTATATTCGATAGAGAAAAGAGCACATAGTGACCCCTCGCCTGCCTGAACCAGTGCTCGTCCAGGCAGGCATCCGGCCCCAGGGAGGCCGGGAGCTTACAGAGACTTGAGCATTTCTTCCGGCAGTTTCAGTGCCTCGTTGCTGTTGATACCCACGCCCCGGTCGATAATATTGCGGGCAATGGCCTTGGCTTCATCCAGGGAATGCATCACATGGGTACCGCACTGGTATTCGTTCAGCTCAGGGATCTGTGACTGGTTTTCCACCTTCAGCACATCCTCCATCGCCGCCAGCCAGGCATCCGCGACCCGCCGCTCGTCGGGCGCGCCCACCAGGCTCATGTAAAAACCGGTCCGGCACCCCATGGGCGAAATATCGATGATCTCCACCCCATTACCATTGAGGTGATTGCGCATAAAGCCGGCAAACAGGTGCTCCAGGGTATGGATACCTTTTTCCGACAGGATTTCTTTATTGGGCAGACAGAAGCGCAGATCGAACACGGTAATAGTGTCTTGATGGGGGGTCGCCATGGTTTTGGCTACCCGCACCGCCGGGGCCTCCATACGAGTATGGTCGACGGTAAAACTGTCCAGCAGTGGCATAACTTATTCCTCAATTAAGATTTCACAGAGATTGTGACAAAGAAAACCCCAAGGGCCAAGGTAATTCAGGGAATTATAGTGCGTCGGTAACGGGGAGCAGGGAATGGGGAATAAAGAACGGGGGAATGGCAGGTCCCCATTCCCCAATCACTCATCCCTGCCCTTAAACGGCTTCTTCGTTTTGCTCGCCGGTGCGGATACGGATCACCTGGCCTACATCGAACACAAAGATTTTACCGTCGCCGATCTTGCCGGTGCGCGCGGTGGTTTCGATGGCTTCGATACAAGCCTCAACCAGATCGTCCTGTACCACCAGTTCCAGTTTGACCTTGGGCAGGAAGTCGACCATGTATTCGGCACCGCGATAGAGTTCGGTATGGCCTTTCTGGCGGCCAAACCCTTTCACTTCCGACACCGTCATGCCGGTAATACCGCGCTCGGCCAGGGCTTCACGCACGTCGTCCAGCTTGAAGGGCTTGATAATGGCTTCGATCTTTTTCATGGTTTCTCCTTACCAGTTCACTTTGCCAAAGCCCGAGGTGATGGGATAGCGTCTGTCCTTGCCGAAGTTACGCGGCGTGATACGCGGCCCGACCGCCCCCTGGCGGCGTTTGTATTCGTTGATATCTACCAGCTTGATCACCCGGCGCACGTCGGCCTCGTCAAAGCCCTCAGCCAGCAACTCGGCCAGGGATTTGTCCTGCTCAACATAGCCTTCGAGGATGGCATCCAGCACATCATACGGGGGCAGGCTGTCCTGGTCGAGCTGATCCGGGGCCAGCTCGGCCGATGGCGGCCGGTCGATCACCCGCTGGGGGATCACATAGCCCAGGGTATTGCGGTATTCGGACAGGGCAAACACCAGGGTCTTGGGCACGTCCTTGAGCGGCGCGAAGCCGCCCACCATATCGCCGTAGAGGGTGCAGTAGCCGACCGCGACCTCGCTCTTGTTGCCGGTGGTCAGCACCAGCCGGCGACGTTTGTTGGAAATGGCCATCAGCAAGACACCGCGGGCCCGGGCCTGCAGATTTTCTTCGGTGGTGTCTTTTTCGGTGCCGGCAAACAGGGGCGCCAGTTGGTTCATGAAGGCGTCGAACATGGGCTCGATGGAGACGATGTCGAATTCCACCCCTAGGTGTTTGGCTTCTTCCCGGGCGTCTTCCACGCTGATGGAGGCGGTATAGCGAAACGGCATCATCACCGCCTGCACCTTTTCTTTCCCCAGGGCATCCACGGCGATGGCCAGGGTCAGGGCCGAGTCGATACCGCCGGACAATCCCAGCACGACGCCATTGAAGCCGTTCTTGTTCACATAGTCCCTCGTCGCCAGCACCAGCGCCTGATAGACCTCCGCCAGCGGCTCGAGATGGGCATTGATCTCGGCCTTGCGCGGCGCCTTGTCGTCGAAGCGCACCAGCGCCAGTTCGGGTGCGAAAGCGGCCAGGTTCTGGGTCAGCCCGCCTTCTGCGTCGAACACCTTGGAACGGCCGTCGAACACCAGTTCATCCTGGCCCCCGACTTGGTTGAGGTAGACAAGCGGCACGCCGTTATCGCGGCTGCGCCGGGCCAGCAGACTTTCGCGGATCCAGGCCTTGCCCCTGTGGTAGGGCGAGGCATTGAGGCTCAGCAACAGCTCGGCCCCCGCCGCCTTGGCGGCGGCGGCCGGACCGGCTTCCCACACATCCTCGCAGATCAACAGGCCCAGCCGGTGGCCCTTGAACTCGACCACGCAGGACCGCTCGCCGGCGCTGAAATAGCGCTTCTCATCGAACACCCCGTAGTTGGGCAGCAGCTGCTTGAAGTAGCGGCCGGCCAGCCGGCCCTGATAGAAGAAAGACGCGGCATTATAAAGCTTGCCGTCCTGGCGCCAGGGGTGACCGACCACCAGGGCAAGCCGGCCGCTGGCCTGGGCCAGTTGGTCGAGCGCGGACTCGACCCGCAGGTAGAGATCGTCGCGAAACAGCAGATCTTCCGGCGGGTAGCCGGTTACCGCCAGCTCGGGGAAGAGCACCAGCTCGGCGCCCTGCTGTTCGGCGTCGCGGGCGGCGGCCAGCATGGCCTGGGTATTGGCTTCGATGGCGCCGACGGTCAGGTTTAACTGGGCCAGCGCCAGGGTCAGGTGTTGGGACATGGGTTGCCTGTAAGCTCATGGAATTGCAAGCATGATAAAAAAAAGGCGCCGGGGTTACCAGCGCCGGCTTCTACACAACCGGCTTAGGGGGTGCAGGTAATGGTGCTGTAATTTGTGATGTTTTTCTTTATCTGTAGGACACAGGGAACGGCTCCGCTCGCAATCTCGCTGGCACTTAAGCTGATGGCTTTGGGGTTGGTAGCGCCGGCATTAAACACAAAGTTACTGTTATTCGAGGTTTCACTAAAGGTCACCGTTGTTACCGACTGCGACGCCGGAACGGTACATTGATAACTCGCGGTCGCCACGTCCGCCTCTTTATTAAGAGTACAGCTACCATTGGTGGCAATCACCGTCGTCTTGCCGAAATCATTTTTTGAGCACGAAATAGCCGTTGTAGAGTTACTGTTCTGAGTGGTCAAACATTGAATTCTACCGTCGAAGGTCACTTTCGAAACAGATCCTGTTTTGACCTCCACATCCAGGCTGGAACTGAACACATTGCTGCCATCAAAGGTGGAAATGGCGCTCTGACCCGTTAAGCCACTGTTATAGCGCGTCATCTTGGCTGTCACCTTGGGCTTATCCGAAGTCGTTACCTGTTCCCCGGTCACATAGCCCCTCGAATAGGTGCCAAAATAATTGTTATCAGGGTCGACAATGGTATTGATATTCTCGTTGGTGACATCCAAATAAAGATCGTCGGCTACAGTCAGCGCCCAATTCGCCAATAGGGTGACATTCACTTCATTAAAGGAAACCCTGGTCAGCCAATCATCTTTGGTAAGATCAACCTTATCCAGCAGACTCTGGGGCAGGATGTCGACATAGATGGCCCTGGCGGCAAACTGGTAAGAAGACGAGACGGACAACTTGGTTAAGTTGTCAAAGGATGCCAACTGCCCGGCAGAGCCATTGGCAGACAACCAGTCACGATAACTGGTCGCCGTGTAACCAACGGTTTGCGTCCCCGCCTTTAGCTCCGATACATAGCCCTGCACCACATATTTTATATAGCCTTGATAGAGCGTGACATTATCCACATCGGCCAGATAGCCGGGAGGAAACACATTCAACGAGACCAGGTTCCAATCCGGCATCAGCTGGTAATAGCCATCGATCCTCAGCATGCGGCAGGACTCAAAATATGTGGTCCCGGTGTGACTATGTCCCTTATTGAATTGATTGTAGTTATCGGCAAATAAACTGCTGGAGGGCACATCGTAATGATTATTGCAGCAGCTTGTGCAATTTGCATTACTACTATTTCCCCAGTTTTTATCCGCCAGGCCACCCTTTTCCCAATAAATGCTTTGCGTCAAGGCGATGGGGGCCGCCGGCTTGCTGGTGGACTTGGTACCGCTCTGCGCACTGCAGGAACAATAAAGCGTCCTGCTATCACTCTTGATCAGGCTATCGCTGCTCGCATCGTAGATAACAGAATCAAAGCTCACCACGACATCGTTACCTTTCTTGCTGATTTGAGGGGCTGGCTTGGTGGTTTCCTGTTTAATGCCGGTATCGGGATCGGTCACTATGGAGATGATATCCGGGATAGCACCCGGCGTATGGTCCACCTTGGGGCCGCCCAAACCTAAGCCAATATTATCTCCGCTGCTGCCGAAAGGGCCGCCCCCGATGGAAAGATTAGGAGCCACCACCGAGCCGAGGGTAAAGCTGTCCGGGCCACCCGCATCCTCCCAGTCGATGGTAAGCACTATCTCCTTTTTCCCCGAAGCCACACCGCTCGGTGGCGGTGACACCCAGGTCGAGCCGTCCCAACCATAATCGGTCACCGCCCAACCGAGCTCATAGACCGCCTCGTCTACCACCGTCTGCTCGGCACCGCTGCCGATGGCCTGATAGCCGCTCTGATCCTGAAAGCTCCTGAGCTCATCCAGCTTGGATTCGGCCAGCCGCAGGGCCACCTCCCGGTTGCGGCCATCGCGGCTGTATTCCAGGTAGACCTTGTTCAGCTGCAGCAACGAGCCCGCCGTCACCGCCACCAGGAGGAAGGCGATCATCACCTCCACCAGACCGAACCCTGCTTGTTGTTTCATCGTGCCTCCTGCTACCAGTCCTTCCAGCTACCGGGAATGGTGCTGATGCTGACAAAGGGATTTCCCACCCCACCGCCTGAGCTGTCGCAATTGGTCAGGATACAGAACACACCCGCATCATAAACCGCATCAAAGGTGCCGTTTAAATTATCGCCGCCATGATTGGTTGAAATGGCGCCAAAAATCTGGGCACCGCCATTCAGTTTCAAATTAAATACGGTAGCGTCGGTAGGGTCTGAATCATAAGAGAACAACAAGCCATAAAATTTATCCCCGCCATTCGCTTTCACATTCGCATCCTTGACGATCACTATGGCGGGGCTTGACGCCGAGCTGGTCACTCCGCTGAGATCACATTCTCCACCACCGTCAACAATAAAAAAGCCGGGGGCATTAACCTCACTGCAGCTGGTCACTACTGCTGTGGCCATGGCCTCGATTTTGTCCCAGTCACCGGCGCCGTAGCCGAATATATACTCCAGCATATCGGCCGGAAAATCGGGATCGTTATCAACCACATCGGTATCGAACACCACTGTGCCGCCACTCTTGGTACTGATGCTGGCGCTACAACCGGAGCCGCTGGCATAATCTCCCAGATGGCAGGTCTGCATGCTGCCCCCGCCAGAAATATCCTTCCCGGACCAGACAGACACCGGCACACCGGGCCCGCCGCCATTGGGGTTGGCCACCACCGTCATATTGCCGCTGATCCCCGTACTGGCCCCCCCCACCAGCAGCGGCGCCGCCGGCCCCGAGCTATTGGGATTGAGGATGCTGCGCTCGGCCAGCTGCACGCTGACGGTGGTCTGGCCACCGGTATCCAGGGTGGCCACCGAAACGACATCCGTGACCCCTGTTGCCGCGCCATTGGGCGTCATGGTCACGCTATAGCTCGCCTGGGCCGAGGAAATGGCCACGGCCCCCGACAGGACAGTCGCCGTCGGGTTCACCTTCAACTCGGCCATGGCCGAGGCGACGCCCTTTTCGGCGGCGGCAAAGGCTACCCGGTATTCGATTTCATTCAGCGCGATACGTTTTTCCGACACCAGCACCTTGCCGATAAAGGCGGACACTGCCACCAGGATGGACACCAGCAGCAGGGTGATGGTGACAGTGGTAAATCCCTTTACTCTGTTTCGCATCTCAGTATCCGTCGTTTCTGATTTTTACCTGGCGTTGCAGGCTCATGGACAGCTCGGTTTTTTTGGCATGGGCGGCGGTGATATTCACCCTGACCGTCCTCATGCCGGTCGGACTGCTGCCGGATACCAGCTCAAAGCTTAATGCGTCGATCAGCACTTCATCATCCGACACCAACTTGCTGCCGCTGCTGCAGTCGCCGCTGCTCAGAGCCGAGCTGGTCGGCTCGCTATAGCTGGTACTGACCTTCAGCGCTTTATTCACCGAATCGTAGTTATAGACGCGTACCACGGCTCCGGATCCGGAGGGCGGGTCCGGAGCCCAGTACTTGATGCGGATACAGCTGGGGTTAGCCGCACCCGATGCGCTATAAAGATCATCCGCTGTCGAAAAAACATAGGTGGGTGAGACGGCACCGGAAGTGGGGGCTCCGAGAGCCATGTCTTCGGCCGCGCTGGGGTGGTAGCCCGCCCGCTGTAGATCACGGCTGATGATGTCGCCGACCGCCTGCAGGTCCTGATTCAGCCGGGACAGCATCAGGGTGGTATTACCGGAGATGATGACCGAGGCAAACAGGGAGATGCCGCCCGCCACCACCACCAGGCCGGCCACCAGCGACACCAGCATCTCCACCACCGAAAAGCCGGCATGTTTATTAGGACTCAGCATGCCGGCACCCCTATCAGCTGATCATCGGAGCAGGTTCTGATAATGCTATTATTCCAGGTTTTCACCAGCATGCTCTGGCTGCCGTTGGACAGGGTGACATTACCCGACGTCAGGGTATTCCTGCGCGGCTTGAAGGTCAGATGATCGTAGGAGGAGGTCAGGGTCACCGCCGGAAAGTCCTGGCTGTTCAGGCTTTCAATCACCTCGTTGATACCACCTGAACAGTCGGTTGAATCCACTAAATCATTGATCTGGTAGCTCCAGTTGGTCGTGCCCGAGCCGCTGAAACACAGGGTGATGTCCTTATTGCGCTGCACAGCCTCGCTGCGCGCCAGTTGCATTGAGCCATACACCAGCATGCCGGCACTGCGCACAGTATACTGCTGACGCAAGCTCTGGAAGCTGGGGACGGCGACAGACAACAGCACAGCCGTCACCGTCATGCCGACCAGCAATTCAAGCAGAGTAAGCCCCGATTGTCCCCTTTGCATCCGCTTCCTCCCTGAAGCCAAATTGCCCGGCGGCGACACCCAACCGCTGCTAAGCTTGGTCCATATCGGGACTTTAGACAAGGAATGTCGGATGCAAAAGAGTACCGGTTTTACCCTGATAGAACTGATGATAGTGGTCGCCATCATGGCGATACTCGCCTCTGTCGCCTACCCTTCTTTTTCCGCTTACCTGTTGAAAAGCAATAGGATAGAGGCCATACAGGCGCTGTACAGCATGCAGCTGGAGCAGGAAGAATGGCGCATCTCCCACCAGACCTACGCCACCACCAGCCAGGCGAGTGCCACCTTCCTGCCCACCCATGCCGATTACACCTTCACGGTCAGCGGAGCCAGCGCCAGTGATTATGAACTGATTGCCACAGCCAAGACCGGCTCCAGCCAGTTGAACGACAAGGAAGGCGCCGTGTCCTGCAGCCCGCTGACCCTGGGCAGGGACAACAGCAAGGCACCGGCGGCCTGCTGGCAGTAATACCAATCCCAGTAACAAATATTGAGTCGGAGTGCCGGGGCAACACCGTTGCCTCTGTTGCCTCTTTCTGAACACCGAGTTGCCCGGAGACGGTGCCAACAGGCGACTCTGCAGCATCAGGGAGGACAAAGGGAGCTGCTCCGCCGACCTTCCGTTTCAGGGACGAAACGGAGAGCGTACATGGATGTATTCACAGCGAGTCGGCGGAGCGGGCCCTTTTCCCGACCTAGCAATCACGACCTAATCAAACAACTCTTCCTGAATATAAATAGGCCTCCGGTATCGGAGGCCTTGTCAGTCAATCAAGTGCTATGTCAGGAAACCTGCTTTATCTTCAGTTCGGCCGGGACTTCAAAGACGATGTTCTCTTCCCGTCCCGGATGCTCGCTGACCGTCTTGCCGCCCAGGCTCTGCAGATGGGCGATCACCTCCTGCACCAGCACCTCGGGGGCAGAGGCGCCGGCGGTGACGCCCACCTGGCCGGCACCGGTCAGCCAGTCCGGATTTATCATCTCCACGCAGTCAATCAGATAGGCACGGGTGCCGATCTTCTCGGCCAGCTCGCGCAGCCGGTTGGAATTCGAGGAGTTCTTGGAGCCGACCACCAGCAACAGATCCACCTTGGCGGCCAACTCACGTACCGCGTCCTGACGGTTCTGAGTGGCGTAGCAGATATCATCCTTGCGCGGCCCTTCGATGGTGGGGAAACGCGCTCGCAAGGCGTCGATCACCTCGGAGGTTTCGTCCACGCTCAACGTGGTCTGGGTCACGAAGGTCAGGTTCTCGGTATTTTTCACCCGCAGCCTGGCGACATCATCCGGATTTTCGACCAGGTACATGCCGCCCTCTGCACTTTCATACTGACCCATGGTGCCCTCCACCTCCGGGTGACCCGCATGGCCGATCAATATGGTTTCTATGCCTTTCTTACTGGCCCTGTGGACTTCCATGTGCACCTTGGTCACCAGCGGGCAGGTGGCGTCGAACACCTTCAGCTCGCGCCGCTTGGCTTCCTCGCGCACCGCCTTGGACACGCCGTGGGCAGAGAAGATCACGATATTGCCGTCAGGCACCTGCTCCAGTTCGTCAACAAACACCGCACCCGCATCCTTCAGCTTGTTGACCACATAGCGGTTGTGCACCACTTCATGGCGCACGTAGATGGGGGCACCGAACTTTTCGAGGGCGCTTTCAACTATGCTGATAGCCCGATCGACGCCGGCACAAAAGCCTCTGGGATTGGCGAGTAAGATGTTCATGTCAGGCTCCGTCTTGCTCAACGGCAAGGATCTCTACTTCAAAGGTCACATGATGTCCGGCCAGCGGGTGATTAAAGTCGACGGTGACCGAATCCCCGGCCACCGCCCGGATAATCCCCGGCATTTCGGCGCCGTTGGGCTGGGTAAAGGACAGGATGGCGCCTTCTTCCAGCTCCAGATCGGCGGCGAAGCGGCTGCGTTCCATATGGTGGATATTGTTGGGATTGACCGGGCCGAAGGCATCATCCGGACCCAGTTCAAAACTGCTCTTGGTGCCTTCTTCCAATCCCAGCAGGCAGGCCTCGAAGCTGGGGGTCAGGCTGCCGTCCCCCATCTGCAGCCTGGCCGGCTTACCGTGCAGCTGGGTGCTGTCGGCCACCGAGCCGTCTTCCAGCTTGATGGTAAAGTGGAACAGCACCCGGCTGTCCGCGGCTATTTGCTTGCTCATTTGGGGGTATCCTTCTTAAAACTGTCGATAATAATCATGGCCGCACCCACAAAGATAAAGCTGTCGGCCAGATTAAACGCGGGCCAATGCCAGTTGCCCACATAGAAATCCAGAAAGTCCACCACATGACCCAGCACCAGACGGTCGATCACATTGCCGAGGGCGCCGCCGATGATCAGGGCATAGGCCGCCGGCAACCAGCGGGCCGACTTGGGCGCTTTATGCATCCAGATGCTGAGCATGATGGTTACGGCACAGGCCAGGCCGGCAAAAAACCAGCGTTGCCAGCCGCCCTGGTCGGCCAGGAAGCTGAAGGCCGCCCCGGGGTTATAGACGTGCACCAGGTTAAAGAAAGGGGCGAGCTGCACCCCCGGATAACCGTAGTCCAGGTAATTGACCGTCAACCACTTGCTCAGCTGGTCTGCCAGGATGGCCACCAGGGCCAGCCACCACCAGCGCAAGCCGGTATTGAGCACTGCCTTCATCAGGCAAACCGGCGAACTTCGCCGTCTCCGGCGACATTGGAGACGCAACGGCCACAGATGCCGTCATGATCCGCATGGCTGCCCACATCCTCCACATGATGCCAGCAACGCCCGCACTTGGCCGCTTCGCTCTTGGCCACTTGTAGCTTGAGGCCGGCCAGTTCGGTATCGGCGGCGCCGGCGGCCTCGGCCAGCGGACGTACCACCGCCTTGGAGGTAAGGATCACAAAGCGTAGTTCGTCGCCAAGCCTTGCCAATGCCGAGCTTAACGCCTCGTCGGCGAACAGGGTGACGTCGGCTTCCAGCGCGGCGCCGATCACCTTGTCGTTGCGGGCGCTCTCGAGGGCCTTGTTGACCGCCTGGCGCACCTTGAGCAGCTCGGCCCAACAGCCGTCGTTGAGGGCTTCGCCCTCGGCCAAACCGAACAAGCCCTGGTACCACTCCTGGGTAAAGACAAAGGTGTCCCGCTCACCGGGCAACAGCGCCCAGATCTCATCGGCGGTGAAGCTCATGATCGGAGCCATCCAGCGCACCAGGGCCTCGACGATATGGTAGAGGGCGGTCTGGCAGGAGCGGCGGGCCAGGCCATCGGCCTTGGCGGTATACTGCCGGTCCTTGATCACATCCAGGTAGAAGGAGCCCATTTCCACCGAGCAGAACTGCATCAGCTTCTGGGTCACCTGGTGGAAGTTGTATTCGTCGTAGGCCTTGGCAATCTCCTGCTGGATGGCTTTGGCTCGACCCACCGCCCAGCGGTCGATCACCACCATATCGGCGGGCGCCAGCATATCGGTGGCCGGGTTGAAGCCGTTCAGGTTGGCCAGCAGGAAACGGGCGGTATTGCGGATCCGCCGATAGGCGTCGGCGGAACGCTTGAGGATCTCGTCGGAGACCGTCATCTCGCCAGAATAGTCGGTGCTCGCCACCCACAGCCGCAGGATGTCGGCACCCAGCTTGTTCATCACTTCCTGGGGGCTGACCACGTTACCGACCGACTTGGACATCTTGCGGCCCTGGCCGTCGACGGTAAAGCCGTGGGTCAGCACCTGGCGGTAAGGCGCATGGCCCTTCATAGCGGTGGAGATCATCAGGGAGGACATAAACCAGCCCCTGTGCTGATCCGAGCCTTCCAGGTACATGTCCGCCGGGTGGCCCTGAAACTCGGGGCGCGCGTCCACCACCGAGGAATGGGTCGAACCCGAGTCGAACCAGACATCCAGGGTATCGAGCACCTTCTCGTAATGGCTGGCCTCAGCACCGAGCAACTCGGCGGGATCCAGATCCCACCAGGCCTGGATACCGGCCTGCTCCACCCGCTTGGCGACCTCTTCCATCAGCTCGGTGGCGCGGGGGTGCAGCGCCTGAGTCTCTTTATGCACAAACAGGGCGATGGGCACGCCCCAGGTACGCTGCCGGGAAATACACCAGTCCGGGCGGTTCTCCACCATGGCTTCGATGCGATTCTGACCCCATTCGGGCACCCACTGCACCTTGCGGATTTCGTCCAGCGCCTGACCGCGCAGGCCGGCCTGCTCCATGCTGATAAACCACTGGGGGGTGGCACGGAAGATAATCGGGGTCTTGTGGCGCCAACAATGGGGGTAGGAGTGGGTATAGGCTTCGTGGTGCAGCAGGGCGCCGCGCTCCTTGAGCACCTCGACCACCGACTCATTGGCCTTGAACACGTGCTGGCCGGCGAACAGCGGGGTGTCGGACAGATAGACGCCGTTGCCGCCCACCGGATTGGCGACTTCCAGGCCATATTGCTGGCCGACCACGAAGTCTTCCTGGCCATGACCGGGGGCGGTATGCACGGCGCCGGTCCCGGAATCTGTGGTCACGTGCTCACCCAGGATGGCCGGCACATCAAACTCGTAGAAGGGATGCCGGAAGCGTTTCAGTTCCAGTTTAGCGCCCTGGCAGTAGCCCAGGTTGTGATAATGGCTGATACCGGCGCGGTCCATCACATCCTTGACCAGATCAGCGGCCAGGATAAGGCGCTCGGGGTGCTCGCCTTCCACCTGCACCAGGGCATAGTTCAGCTCCGCGTGCAGCGCCACCGCCCGGTTGGCGGGCAGGGTCCAGGGGGTGGTGGTCCAGATCACCACGGACACGGGGCCATGGCCCGTATGCTGGTCGGCACAGTCGAAGCTGGCGACCACGGCGGCTTCGTCCACCGCCTGGAAACGCACGTCGATGGCGGGTGAGCGCTTGTCTTCATACTCCACTTCCGCCTCGGCCAGGGCCGAGCCACAGTCGGTACACCAGTGCACCGGCTTGGAGCCTTTGTGCAGATGGCCGTTGTCGATGATCTTGGCCAGCGAACGGATGATGTTGGCCTCGGTCCCGAAATTCATGGTGAGGTAGGGATTGTCCCAATCACCCAGTACGCCCAGGCGGATAAAATCGGTTTTCTGGGCTTCAATCTGCTCCTTGGCGTAGGCACGGCAGGCTTCGCGGAACTCGGCGGCCGACACCTTCACGCCCGGCTTGCCGACCTTGCCTTCGACCTTCAGCTCGATGGGCAGACCATGGCAGTCCCAGCCCGGAATATAGGGAGAATCGTAGCCGGCCAGGCCCTTGGATTTAACGATAATGTCTTTGAGGATCTTGTTGACCGAGTGACCGATGTGAATATTGCCGTTGGCGTAGGGAGGGCCGTCGTGCAGGATAAACGGCTGCTTGCCGGCCTTGGCAGTACGCACCGCGCCGTACAGGTCCTGCTCATACCAGCGCTTAAGCATCTCCGGCTCGCGCTGAGCCAGGTTGCCACGCATGGGAAACTGCGTTTCGGGCAAATTCAGGGTATTTTTATAGTCGCTCATGGATCCTACATTCCGTCCTGTTCTGACACGGTCAGCCCGAACAGTCGTCGGGCGGCAGTCGCATCACGTTGAATCTGCTCCTTTAACAGCGCAAAGGAAGCGAATTTTTGCTCATTCCGCAATTTATGGCGGAGCTCTACTTCCACCTGCTGGCCATACAGATCGCCTGTAAAATCAAACAGGTGGACTTCTAACTGGGGATGGGTGCCACTGATGGTCGGCCTGTGGCCCACATTGGCCACGCCGGGATAACGGTTTCCCGCCACCTGCATCTCCACCGCATAGACGCCGGATACCGGTACCACCTGGCGTTTGAGCGCCACATTGGCGGTGGGGAAGCCGATGGTACGCCCCAGCTTGTTGCCATGCGCGACCCGTCCGCACAGGCTGAAAGGCCGGCCCAACATGCGCTCGGCATCGGCAAGCCGATCCCGGGCCAGGGCTTCGCGGATCAGGGTACTGCTCACCCGCTGGTTGTTCAGGCACCAGCTCTGGGTACTGACCACCTCAAAGTCAAAGGCACGCCCCGCCCGGGTCAGCAGTTCAAAATCCCCACCCCGGTTCCTGCCGAAGCGAAAATCATCGCCCACCACCAGGAAACGTACCCCCAACTTATCGACCAGCAGGCCACGAATAAATTTATCGGGAGATTGGCCGGCAAAGGCGGCATTGAAACGCACACAGAGCAGGCGATCGATGCCTAACTTGGCCAGCTGCAGGTATTTTTCCCGCAGGCGGGTCAACCGGGGGGGTGAGCCGTTACCGGCAAACACTTCCTGAGGCTGGGGTTCAAACACCATCACACAGGCAGGTACGCCCAGGCGCCTGGCCTGTTCGGTCAGCCTGCCCAACACAGCCTGATGGCCCAGGTGTACCCCATCAAAATTACCTATGGAGAGCACACAGCCACTGTGCCAGGGCTTTATATTATGTATGCCACGAATAAGCTCCATAAATCTCGCTCAAGGCCCCTGCAAATCGGCGGATTATACATCAGCGAAGCGACAGGATCAGCCTTTGCTACAAGGTTTTAAAATCCTTGACCCGCACCCCGACCAACAACAGCACGATACCATAACAAAGCGCACCGGCCAGAATATAGCCCAGCAGGTGCAGGCTGCTCGTCAGCAGGCTCCACCGGGCCCACTGGCTCAATGCCGGTGACAGCCAGGACAGCAGCCCCGCCATGGCCAGTCCCGCCAGCACCACCTTCAGAGTAAACAGGCCGGTTTGCCGGCTGGGGCTGTATATCTTGCGCCGATGCAGGCCATAGGCCAGCAGGCCGGCATTCAATATTCCCGACAGGGCGGTGGCCAGCGCCAGGCCCACGTAGCCCAGGGGGAAGATCAAGATGGCGTTAAGCACCATATTGGCCACCATGGCGATAATGCCGAACCGGACCGGAGTTCGGGTGTCCTGGCGGGCATAATACCCCGGCGCCAGCACCTTGATCAGCATGAAGGCCTGCAAACCTATGCCATAGGCCAGCAGGCTGCGTCCCGCCGCCGCTACCTCGGTAATACCAAACTCCCCACGCATAAACAATACCCGCAGCATGGGCTCGCTTAGTACCAGCAGCCCCAGCATGGCGGGAAAGCCCATCAGCAGCACCATACGCACCCCCCAGTCCATGGTACTGGCGAAGCCGTCATGGGACTCATCGACGTGGCGCTTGGACAACACCGGCAAGATCACGGTGGCGATGGCGATGCCGAACAAACCCAGGGGGAACTCCAGCAGCCGATCGGAATAATACAGGTAGCTGATGGCACCGGTGGCCAAGAAGGAAGCCAGCATGGTATCGAACAACAGGTTGACCTGGCTGACCGAGACCCCGAACAGCGCCGGTATCATCAGGGTTCGGATTTTCACCACCCCGGGGTGATGCCAGGCCCAGCGTGGACGGACCAGCAACTTGAGCCGGGCAAGAAAGGGAAACTGGAACAGGAACTGGATCAACCCGCCGGCAAAGACACCGATGGCCAGACCCAGCTCCGGCTGCGCCATGTTCGGCGACAGCCAGAGCGCCGCCGCAATCAGCGCCACATTGAGAAATACCGGTGTAAAGGAAGACACCGCAAACCGGCCAAAGGTGTTGAGCACGGCGCCGGCCATGGCGGTAAAGCTGATAAACCACAGGTAGGGAAAGGTAATTTTCAGCAGCAGGGACGCCAATTCGAACTTGTGCGCCTCCGGACCATCGTTCAGCCACTCCATAAACCAGCCGGCCCCGAACATCATGGTGACCACCGACGAGCCCAGCACCCCCACCAGGGTCACCAGGGTCACGATCAGGCCCAGGGTACCGGACACGGCAGCCAGCAGGGCCTGGGTGTCCTTGACCGAGCCGGTCTGCTTGTACTCGGTCATCACCGGCACGAATGCCTGGTTGAAGGCCCCCTCGGCAAACAACCGACGCAGAAAATTGGGAATGCGGTTGGCAAAAAAGAACACATCCGCCGCCGCCCCGGCCCCCATCAGGTTGGCAATCACCACATCCCGTACCAGTCCCAGCACCCGGGAAACCAGCGTCATGGCGGACACTATCAGCCCGGATCGCAAAAGCGCCTTACTCAAAATGAAAACCTCACGGCAAGAAAATTGCTGAAAGCAGGCGAATGCTGCTAGAATCGGCCGACAGTTTAACCCCCTCCCCGTGTCTTGTCACAGGGCGGTGTTTATTTGCACAAATCAATTGACAATCAGCGATGAAAAAGGCATATTCCTCGGCCTTTTAAGAACACTCGCTAAGACAGTTTTAGGAGTTTTACCTTGGCTAACATTAAATCTGCTAAGAAACGCGCGCTTCAAGCAGAGAAACGTCGTAAGCACAACGCCAGCCGCCGCTCTATGGTGCGTACCTACGTCAAGAAAGTCGTAGCTGCCATCGCCAGCGGTGACAAAGCAAACGCTCAAAAAGCTTTCGATGCAGCTCAGCCTCTGCTGGATCGCATGGCTACCAAAGGCCTGATCCACAAGAATAAAGCTGCTCGTCACAAGAGCCGTCTGAACGCACAGATCAAAGCCCTGTAATAGCGCTTGATTGGTTGCGAACGAAAAAAACCGGCTCTGGCCGGTTTTTTATTGGCTGTTATTTACCGCTACGACTTGCAGTACAGCCTGTGCAGCAGGGCGATCACTTCCCGTACTTCATCGCTTTGCAGAGAATAATAGACGGTCTGTGCCTCCTTGCGGGTGCGCACCAGCCGCTCGTTGCGCAGGATGGCCAGGTGCTGTGACAGGGCTGACTGGCTCAACCCCAGATGCAGGTTCATTTCGCCGACCGACAGCTCTTTGTCAAGCAGATGGCACAGGATAAACAGCCGCCGCTCGTTGGCCAGGGCCTTCAGCAGCCGGACAGCATCTGCCGCATTGGCTTCCATTTGCTCGATATCGACCGCCATAACCCTATTCATAGCGCTGCTGTCAGCTCCACTCACTATCAAAGGTGGGCGGCACCGTGACCGTCGAAAAGTCATCCAGCCCCGAAAACAGGGTGGAAAAGTCACTTTCACAGAGCCGCTTGACCGCCGGATGCTGGATCATACGCTCGGCAAAAATCACATAATACTCTTCCTTCAGCTCCTCCGCCCGGCCTATTTCCACCACCGGCTGGTACTGCAGTATCGCATCCCGGTAGATAGCCGGCGCCACAAAAATACCCTGGTTGAAAAAGCCGAACGCCTTCATCAGGGCCGCGTCGTCAAACTCCCCCAGGATCTGGGGCTTGAGCCCCTGTACTTCCAGCCAATGATGTAACTGCCGGCCCATGGCGGTGCGCCGCCCCGGGATCAACAGGCGGCGCTCTTCCAGGCAGGCGGGAAAGGGCTTGGTGGGCAAAGGCTCGCGGCAATAGAAACCGATATCACACTCACCCAGTTTCTTGGACAACAAACCCGCATGCTGGGCCGAGTCCACCGGGCAATCGGACAAAATCATATCCAGTTTGTGTTGGCTGAGCTGTTCCAGCAGCATTTCGTGGGTGGATTCATAACAGCGCAGGTGGATAGAACCGTCGTTGGGGATCACCGACAGCAGCACCCGGCTGGCCAACCGCTTGGACAGGGCGTCGGCGATGCCTACTTCGAACAACAGGTGATCTTCTTTGCGGTAGTTGACGATATCCAGCATCTCATAGGACAAGCTGAACATGCGATCCGCATAGCGGTATACCAGCTGGCCCAGTTCGCTGGCCTCCAGCTGGCGTCCCTTGCGCTTAAACAGCTTGCCGCCCAGCCGTTCTTCCAGCTGGCGGATCTGGCCGGTCACCGTTTGCGGCGTCAGGAACAGGGCTTCGGCGGCCTTGGTCACCGAACCCTTCTTCTGGGTCATCCAAAAATAATAGAGATGGTTATAGTTCAGGTGTGACAAGAGACCTTCTCCCAATCCGCGATAGCACCATCTTAATGAAACAAGCCGGGTTTGAATACCCGGCTTAGGTTGGTATGGCGATGAAGGGGCGCCGTCCCGGCGCCCTGAGCAATCAGTAAACAGCCTGCATCTGCAGTTTACTCTTTTTAGCGCCGGGCAGGACCAGGTACAGCATGCCGTAACCTATTAGCGCCGCCATGGTAGAACCGAGCAGGATCCCCAGGCGTGACAGGTTGGCCAGCTCCGGATTGGTCCCGAAGGCCAGTGAGGCAATAAAGATCGACATGGTGAAGCCGATACCGCACAGCACCGAGACCGCAAAGATCTGCGACAGGGTAACGCCGGTCGGCAGCTGGGCAACACGGTATTTTACCGACAGCCAGCTGGCCAGGAAGATACCCATCGGCTTGCCAAGCAACAATCCCAGCATGATCCCCAGCGGCACAGTCGAGGTCACATCGCTCAACGACAGCCCCTGCAGGGAGACACCGGCATTCACGAAGGCAAACAGTGGCAAAATAATAAAGGCGCAGGCGGGATGCAGGGCATGCTCCAGCTTCTTCAGGGGGGAACACTTATCGTTATAGAGGGGGATCAGGAAGCCCAGCATTACCCCGGCCAGGGTCGCATGCACCCCGGATTTCAGGATCGCCACCCACATGATCAGCCCCAGCACCAGGTAGGGCTGCAGGCTGCCGATCCGCGCCCGGTTCAACAACAGCAGGCCGATCAACGCCAGCAGGGCAATCCCCAAGGGAGGAAGCGACAGGCCATGGTTGTAGAACAGCGCGATGATCAGGATGGCACCCAGGTCATCGATGATTGCCAGCGCCAGCAGAAACACTTTCAGGCTGATCGGTACCCGCTTGCCCAGCAACGCCATGACCCCCAGGGCAAAGGCAATATCGGTAGCGGCAGGGATGGCCCAGCCGCCGCGCGCCTCAGGATCCAGGGCATTGAAGGCCAGGAACCACAGGGCCGGCACGATCATCCCCCCCAGGGCAGCCAGGGCCGGGAAAATGGCGTGCTCGCGGCGGGACAGGGCCCCTTCGATCAGCTCCCGTTTGACCTCGAGGCCGATCAGCAGGAAGAACACCGCCATCAGGCCATCGTTGACCCACAGCAGCAGAGACTTGTCCAGGTTCAGGCTGTTGATGCGGATCTGGACCTCGGTATTCAGGAAGGCTGTATAGAGATCGCCAAAGCCACTGTTGGCGATCAGTATGGCTGCCGTTGCTGCCAGAATTAGCAGAATACCGCTGGCCGATTCCATGGCCAGAAATCGTTTCATCACATCAGACATCAATGAGTCTCCATAACACTTGAATCCATTCATTCGAGTGTAATCAGCTCATGATTCCGCGAGTAATCGGTTGTTTCTGATTAATTGCTCGGAAAAAGCGAATATATTAACGGCTCAACATTGGAATACTCGATGATATTAAAATGTTATCCTGCCTATCAGCAAATTTAACATATGAAAATAGGTTAAATAGCTACCGGTGCCTTAATATGTGGGTGTGGATGGTAGTCTTCCAGCACAAAATCCTCAAACATATACTCAAACAGCGACTCCGGTTGCCTTGCCAGCCGTAAATGGGGCAATGCTCTGGGTTCCCGGCCCAGTTGCAGACGGGCCTGCTCCAGGTGGTTGAGGTACAGATGCACATCGCCGCCGGTCCAGACAAAGTCCCCGACTTCCAGACCGGCCTGCTGGGCCATCATATGGGTCAGCAGGGCATAACTGGCGATATTGAAGGGCAACCCCAGGAACACATCACAGCTGCGCTGATACAACTGGCAGGAAAGCCTGCCGCCCGCCACATAGAACTGGAACAGGGCATGGCAGGGTGCCAGCGCCATCTTGTCCAGCTCCCCCACATTCCAGGCCGAGACGATGATACGGCGGGAGTCCGGATTGGTCTTGATGGTTTCCAGGGCTTGGCTGATCTGATCGATAACCCGACCATCGGCTCCCTGCCAACTGCGCCATTGGTGGCCGTAAACCGGTCCCAGTTCGCCGTGCTCATCGGCCCATTCATCCCAGATACTGACGCCGTGCCGCTTGAGGTAGGCGATATTGGTATCGCCGTTCAGAAACCATAACAGCTCGTGGATAATAGACTTGAGGTGGCATTTCTTAGTGGTGATCAGCGGAAAGCCCCGGCTCAAATCGAAGCGCATCTGGTGGCCGAACACCGACAAGGTGCCGGTACCGGTACGATCTTCCTTCTGTTCACCCTTATCCAGAATATGCTGCATCAGCTCCAAATAGGCCTTCATGCTGTTTTCTCTCCATTACCAAACCAGCGGGGCTTGTGGTAGGCCCCCCATATCATGATAAAACCGGCCAGCATCATGGGCATGGATAACAGTTGCCCCATGCTGAACATATTCAGATAAAGCCCTAACTGGGCATCGGGCTCGCGCACAAACTCCACCAGGAAACGGAACAGGCCATAACCGAACAGGAACAGGCCGGAAATGGTGCCTCTGGGAGGCCGGACGCGCCAGGCCAGGTTCAATATGAGCAACAGCAATACCCCTTCCAGGGCAAACTGGTACAACTGGGAAGGATGACGAGGCAAGGCGCCCGCCGCCGGAAAGATAATGGCCCAGGGCACATCCGTTACCCGTCCCCACAGCTCGCCGTTGATAAAGTTGCCCAGCCGCCCGGCGCCCAGGCCAAAGGGGATCAGCGGGGCAATAAAGTCCGATACGGCGAAGAACCGCTTACCGACTTTGCGGGCAAACAGCAGCATGGCGGTGATCACCCCGAGCAGTCCGCCATGGAAGGACATGCCCCCGGTCCAGATTTTAAACAGGTACAGGGGATCGGCGAGAAAGGTATCGAGCTGATAGAAGAATACATAGCCGAGGCGGCCGCCGAGGATCACCCCTAAAAAGCCGTAAAACAGCAGATCGGACACCTGTTCCTTGGTCCACTCGGAACCTGGCTGACTCGCCCGTCGGTTGCCCAACCACCAGGCAAAAAGAAAGCCCAGCAAATACATCAGGCCATACCAGTGAATGGCCAAGGGGCCGACTTGCAGGGCGATGGGATCAAATTGGGGAAATACCCAATGGCTCGTAGACATGCACATACCCTATTAAACAAAAAGGGTATTGTGCTACGCCGGCGCGGAAAATGAAAATATAAGTGTGCTTATACTGCCGTTCGTGCCCGGGCGGGATGGGGGAAAGCCGTTGCCGGCAGGCTCAGTTGCCCGCCCTCAACAGCCCGCCCAGCCCCCGCTCTTCCAGGTAGCGGCCAAACACCCCCTTAAAAGCGCCGGTATGCTTGTGGCTCAGCGCCTCCTGGTACACCTTCTGCAATTCATCGACTCGGGACTGGCGCACTATATATTTGATACGCATGATATTGCTGTTGTTCATGCTGAAGCGCCGGTAGCCCATCGCCAGCAACACCAGCACACCGATAGGTTCCCCGGCCAACTCGCCGCAAATGGAGACCGGCTTGGCATACAACCGGGCACTGTCGATGATCTGTTGCAGCGCTCGCAGCACGGCAGGATGCAGGGCGTCATAGATATCGGCCACCCGACCGTTGTTGCGATCCACCGCCAGCAGATATTGGGTCAGATCATTGGTCCCCACCGACCAGAAGTCCACCAGGGGGGCCAGCTCGGGCAGCTGATAAAGCAATGAAGGCACTTCTATCATGACCCCCAGGCTGGGATAACGAATACCATCGGGGGCGATGCCCGGTTCTGCCGACACCTCGCGCCAGGCCCTGTCCAACAAGCGACGCGCGGCCCTGACTTCATCCAGGTTGCCCACCATCGGCAGCATGACCGACAGGTTGTCGATGCCTTCGCTGGCCCTCAGCATGGCCTTGAGCTGCACCAGAAAAATCTCCGGGTGATCCAGGGTCAACCGAATGCCCCGCCAACCCAGGAAAGGGTTTTCTTCCACGATGGGAAAATAGGGAAGTTGTTTGTCTCCGCCCACGTCCAGGGTGCGCATGCACACGGGTTTGCCGGCATAGCTGGTCAGGATCCGACGATAATTAGCGGCCTGCTCCAGTTCGGACGGAAAACGGTCGCGCATCATAAAGGGAATTTCGGTGCGGAACAGCCCCACGCCATCGGCTGCATCGTTCATGGCGATCTCGGTGTCGGCGCTGAGGCCAGCATTGAGCAGCAACGAGATTTTAACGCCATCCAGAGTTTCCGAACGCTCTCGACGCACGGTGGCGAACAGCTCGCTCATCTGCTCTTCTTCGGCGATGAGGCGTTTGTACTCCCGCAGCACCGACTTGATTGGCTCCACCAGCAGCTCACCGCTGTAGCCATCGACGATCAGGGTCTTGTCTTCCAGCAGCTCGAACGAATGATCGATGCCGATCACCGCCGGTATGCCCATGGCCCGGGCCAGGATAGTGGCATGGGAGTTGATGGAGCCCTTGGCCGCCACCAGGGCCTTCAGCTTGCCCCTGGGGATTTCGGCAATCAGGGTGGCACTGATCTCGTCGGCCACCAGGATCACCGGCTCACTGAGCGCCAACGGGCCGTCATCCTCATGGATCAGGCGGGTCAACAGCCGCTGCCCCAGATCCCGCACATCGGCGGCCCGCTCCCGCAGATAGGGGTCGGACATGGCGGTAAACTGGGTAATCTGTTTTTCGCAGACCCGTTTGATGGCGCTGCCGGCCGTCCAGCCCCGCTCGATATCTTCACGGATCAAGCCCATGAACACGGGATCTTTCAGGATATATTGGTAAACCTCGAAAATGGCCACCGACTCCCCGGAGGAGGACTCCTTGAAGCGAAGCGCCATGCTGTCCAGCTCTTCATCCACCTGCTGCAGAGCCTTGTCGAGCCGGGCCTGCTGTTGGTGCGGATCATCTGATTTACGTGGCTTGACCTGGCCCAGCTCAACCCTGGGTTGCCAGACCCAGGCCTTGCCGATGGCCACACCCGGCGAGCCGGCCAAGCCGCGCAACACTCCGTGCCAGTTGGGAGATTTAAGGTTGCCCTTGGCCTCGGCGTGGGCAATCACGGTCGCCAGCTGGGACGCCAGGGTAACCAGGAAAGATTCTTCCTTTTCCTCAAACAGGCGTACCTGTTTTTGCTGGACCACCAGCACGCCCAGGGTCTTGCGCTGGTGAATGATCGGCGAGCCGAGGAAGGACTTGAAGGCGTCTTCCTGAGCTTCGGGCAGGTATTTGAAACGGGGATGATGCTGGGCATCCGCCAGGTTGATCAGCTCTTCTTTTTCACCGATTAACCCGACAATGCCTTCGCCGAAGGGGATCTGAGCGTGGCCCACCGCCTCCGGAGCCAGACCATCCGTGGCCGCCAGCAGATAGGCCTGGTCGAGATCACGGCGCAAATAAATAGAGCAACAGTCGACCTGCATCGCGTCACGGGTCTGTTTGACCAGCTCGGACATGGCCTCGTTCAAATCGGAAGAGGCGGTAACCCGCTCGACTATCTCTCGTAATTCCTTTAACACGCCGCGCTCTCCTTATTTATCTATATCGTTTACGCCCATCTTTGCGGCTTTGCTCCGCCATCACTATGGGAGCAAATTCCCTTAACACCCGCCGATAAACTTCCCGTTTAAAAGACACCACCTGCCGTACCGGGTACCAATAGCTTACCCAGCGCCAGTCATCAAACTCGGGATGCCCATGACACCCGAACTGAATGTTCGATTCATGATCCGAATCCAATCGCAGCAGAAACCATTTCTGCTTTTGACCGATGCATACGGGATTACTCTCCCACCGGACCAAACGCTTGGGTAACTTGTACTTAAGCCAGTGACGGGTCACCGCCAGCAGGGTCACATCTTCCGGCTTAAGGCCTATTTCCTCATACAACTCCCGATACATGGACTGTTCCGGCGTTTCACCGTCATCCACTCCACCCTGTGGAAACTGCCAGGAGTGTTGTCCATAGCGTCTGGCCCATAACACCTGACCGTTGCGATTGCAGATCACGATGCCTACATTGGGACGAAAACCGTCACCATCTATCACGCAATCACCAGACTAAAAAGCTCACATTGCCATGATTGTTCCACATTCCCCTATTCCCGGCAAATCATGCTGTTAACTCATGGGGACAGTCTGCACTGAATAACTTAGCTCATTGTCAATAGTTATAAACAGAAAAAGGATCTATTGCCGATCCTTTCCCCCAAAATATGTGGATAATTTTGTGATAAAGCCTGTATAGCTTATTTACCCTGTTAGTACATGATGGCTGACGGTTTTATGATTTCGTTTCAAAGATAAATAAAAATACATATTTATCAAATATATAAAAAACAAACCGCAAGCAAAACTGGATCTTTCACCAGTATCACAGGCGGCCAGGATAATGTTAATAAGTCCGATAGCACAAAGATCCACCAACAGCAACTTATCCACAAATAGTCCGTGATTCCCGGGTGTCAGCCAGCTGAAAAATCCTGATTTTTCATCTTTAGGCGCTTTTGTCCGCTTGCCTTATACGCGCATGATGAGTTATCCCATTTTTCTGTGGATAAGGCTGTGCAATGGCATGTTTATAGACAGGGAAAACCGGTATATCATTTATCCAGCAGAAAAAGACCGGCGCATAAGCATTTAAATCATTAATAATCATATAGTTACATTCACTATGGGGTTCAAGATATCATGCTGTGTCAAGCGACACTGGTGAACGAAAAATGAACAAATCGGATTCCCGTCCCCATTCCGTCGCCATGTTACTGTCCCGGGCCGAACAGCTGGCCGGTTGGTCATTGGCTGAGCTGGCACAGCAACAGGGCCTGGAAGTACCACGGGATCTGCGGCGGGACAAGGGTTGGGTGGGTCAGTTGCTCGAACTGGCACTCGGCGCCAGTGCCGGCTCCAAACCCGAGCAGGATTTTCCCGAACTGGGAGTAGAGCTGAAAACCATCCCGGTGGACAGACATGGCCGGCCATTGGAGACCACCTTTGTCTGCGTGGCTCCGCTTACCGATACCGCCGGCATCCGTTGGGAAAACTCCAATGTGCGTAACAAACTATCCCGGGTACTCTGGATCCCGGTGCTGGGGGAGCGAGAAATTCCCCCGGGCGAGCGGCGCATCGGGCAGCCGCTGCTGTGGGAACCCACGGCAGAGGAAGAACATCTACTGCGTCAGGATTGGGAAGAGTTGATGGAGCTGATTAGCCTGGGACGGGTGCAGGAGATCACCGCCCGCCATGGACAAGTGTTGCAGCTGAGGCCCAAGGCCGCCAATAGCCGGGCGCAAACCGCCGCCATCGGCAAGGATGGCGAGCCAATCCAGACCCTGCCCCGGGGCTTCTACCTGAAAATCGGTTTCACCGCGGCCCTGCTGGCCCGGCATTTTATGTTGTAAGCGGCCGGTTTTCGCCGCCCACAACAAAAAGGCCCGCAACTGCGGGCCTTTTCTACAACCGGATCGGCTTATTTGCCGTTTTTGCTGGTCAGACGCTCTCTGATACGAGCAGACTTACCGGCACGATCACGCAGATAGTAAAGCTTGGCACGACGCACGGCGCCACGACGCTTAACTTCTACGCTGCCGATCAGCGGGCTGTGAGTCTGGAAGGAACGCTCTACGCCTTCACCGTTGGAGATCTTACGCACGGTGAAAGCAGAGTGCAGGCCGCGGTTACGCTTGGCGATAACAACGCCTTCGTAGGCCTGCAGACGCTCTTTGCCACCTTCGGCAACGCGTACCATCACACGCACGGTATCACCGGGACCAAATTCCGGGATATCGGTACGCAATTGTTCGTCTTCAAGCTGCTTAATGATATTGCTCATGATATTTCCTTACCTAGGGTAAACTGAAAACTCTACTGCTTTGGCTCGCGATATTCGCGAACAAACTCGGCAAGAAGCTGCTCTTGCTCGTCAGTCAGAGCTAGGTTATTCAAGAGTTCCGGCCTTCTTAACCAGGTCCGGCCCAATGACTGCTTCAACCGCCAGCGGGCGACCTCACCATGATTGCCGCTTAGCAGCACCTTGGGTACGGTTAGTCCCGACAAGTCTTCAGGACGCGTGTAGTGGGGATGATCCAGCAGGCCTTCGGTAAAGGAGTCCTGCTCGGCACTGGCCATGTCACCGAGGACACCGGGCACCAGACGGGCCACCGCATCGATCAGTACCATGGCGGGTAATTCACCACCACTGAGTACATAATCCCCAACCGACCACTCTTCGTCGACATCGGCCTGAATTACACGCTCATCTACGCCCTCGTAGCGCCCGGCAACCAGGATAAGCTTATCCTGCTTGGCCAGTTCGGCTACACCTTGCTGATCCAGCTTACGGCCCTGGGGAGACAGATAAATGACCCTGGCCCCTTCGCCCGCCGCTGCCCGTGCCGCCGCTATGGCATCACGCAATGGTTGCACCATCATCAGCATACCCGGTCCGCCCCCGTAGGGCCTGTCATCGACGGTACGATGCCGATCCCGGGTGAAGTCTCGCGGATTCCAGCTTTCCAGCTGGAGCAGGCCATCTGTTACGGCCCGACCGGTCACTCCAAAGTCGCTTACTGCCCGGAACATCTCCGGGAAGAGGCTGACAACCCCTATCCACATGATTTTCTCCGCGCACCGGACGACTGGAATTAAAAATCCGGATCCCAATCAACTTCGATGATCTTATCCGTCAGATTGACGGACTTAACCACCTGTTCTTCTAAAAACGGAATCAACCGCTCTCTTTGACCAAACGCATCATTGGCATTGGCTTTGACCACCAGCACGTCGTTGGAGCCGGTTTCCATCAGCTGAGTCACTTCACCCAGGTGGTATCCCCTGGTGTTGTTCACCTGACAACCGATCAGATCGCGCCAGTAAAACTGGTCTTCCGGCAGAGCAGGAAATACATCCGCACCCACCGCGATATCGGTACCGGTCAGTGCCTGGGCCTCTTCCCGTTGATCGATATCGGCCAGCTTGCAGATAAGGCCGTTACTGTGACGCTTCCACCCAGCCACCTGGATTTCACGCCAGCCTTTGCCGTCTTTTATCAACCAGGGTTGATAATCGAAAATGCCTTCTGGCTGGTCGGTAAAGGAGTTGACCTTCAACCAACCCTTGATACCGTAAACGGCACCCAGTTGGCCTACTACTACAGGGTCGCTCACCTTAACTCCCTACCTTTCAAGACTTAGGCCGCTTTGGCCGCGTCTTTGATAAGCTTGGCTACGCGCTCGGAAACGCTCGCACCCTGGCCTACCCAGTGGTTGATGCGCTCCAGGTCCAGACGCAGTTTCTCTGCCTGGCCTGCGGCGATCGGGTTGAAGAAGCCTACTTTCTCGATGAAACGACCATCGCGAGCATAGCGGCTGTCAGCAACTACTACCTGGTAGAACGGACGCTTTTTCGCGCCACCACGTTGTAAACGAATGGTTACCATACCGTCCTCTATATACTTGAAACAAACAAGGTCCGCAGACAATGCGAACCCTGGCTTAAAATAAGCCGCGCAATTGTACTCTGATCCGTATCGAATGCAACCAAAGCTGTATTTTTGCGCGCCCCTTCAGGATCGTTGACCCACAACTGGGGGTCGCCCCCCTACTCCCCGCTCCCAATTCTCTCCTGTATCAGAAGGGCCCCCGCCGCCCGCCGGGGCCCATCATGCCCTTCATCTGGCTCATCATCTTGCGCATGCCGCCCTTGCCGGACATCTTTTTCATCATTTTCTGCATCTGGGTGAATTGCTTGAGCAGCTTGTTCACTTCCTGCACCTCGGTGCCCGCGCCCATGGCGATGCGGCGCTTGCGCGAGCCCTTGATCAGATCCGGATGCTGACGCTCTTTGGGAGTCATGGAGTTGATGATAGCCTCCATGCGCACCGTCAGCTTGTCGTTCACCTGATCTTTGACATTGTCCGGCAGCTGGGACATACCCGGCATCTTGTCCATCAAGCTCATCATGCCGCCCATATTGCGCATCTGGGCCAGCTGATCGCGGAAATCTTCCAGATCGAAGCCCTTGCCCTTCTTGAGCTTCTGGGCCATTTCCGCGGCCTTGCCCTTGTCGACCGTGCGCTCCATCTGGTCGATCAACGACAGCATATCGCCCATGCCGAGGATCCGGGAGGCGACCCGGTCCGGATGGAAAGGTTCGAGGGCATCGGTTTTTTCACCGACACCGATAAACTTGATCGGCTTGCCGGTGAGCTGACGTACCGACAGCGCCGCCCCGCCACGGGCATCCCCGTCCGCCTTGGTCAGGATCACCCCGGTCAGCGGCAAGGCCTCGTTAAAGGCCTTGGCGGTATTGGCCGCATCCTGACCGGTCATGGCATCCACCACAAACAGGGTTTCGACCGGATTAAGGGCGCCATGCAGTTGCTGGATCTCCCCCATCATGTCGGCATCGATATGCAGCCGGCCGGCGGTATCCACCAGCACCACATCGAAAAACTGCTTGCGGGCATGGGCCACCGCATTGGTGGCGATATCCACCGGCTTTTGCTGGGCATTACTGGGGAAACACTCGACCTCCAGATCCGCTGCCAGGGTTTCCAGCTGCTTGATCGCCGCCGGCCGATAGACGTCGGCACTGACCACCAGCACCTTCTTTTTATGGCGTTCTTTCAGGAACTTGGCCAGCTTGCCCACCGAGGTGGTTTTACCCGCCCCCTGCAGACCCGCCATCAGGATCACCGCCGGAGGCTGCGCCGCCAGATCCAGCGCCTCGTTGGCCTCGCCCATCACCGACACCAGTTCGGCATTGACGATCTTGATAAAGGCCTGACCCGGGCTCAGGGACTTGGCCACTTCCTGGCCCACCGCCCGCTCCTTGACCCGATTGACGAAGTCACGCACCACCGGCAGGGCGACGTCGGCCTCCAGCAGCGCCATGCGCACTTCGCGCAGTGTTTCCTTGATATTGTCTTCGGTCAGACGGCCACGGCCACTGACGTTCTTCAGGGTCCTGGACAATCTTTCTGTGAGGTTCTCAAACATAACAGGTCCGCAATTGGCGAAAATTGCGACCAGTATACCCAAGTCGCGCCCCGAACTTAAGACACCTTCGCTGGCGAGATCCGTGAGCTTGGGGGTATACTGGCCGTTCTTATTCAGATTCTTGGTTAATGGCTGACGTTCATTATGGAATTGCTTGCTGTTTTGGCGATGGCATTTTATCTGTTGGCGGCCGTCGCCTGTGTGCATAACTTGCTTCACCCCCATCACAAGGGGCGTCAATACGGGTTGATTGCCGCCCTCTGCGCCCTCTTCCTCCACGGCTTATGGCTGTTCGATGCGGTGATCCTGGTGCCCGGTCAAAACCTGAGTATGCTGAATGTGGCCTCCCTGATCAGCCTGATCATCTGCCTGCTGATGACGGTGCTGGTCAGCCGTTTCAACGTCTGGCTGCTGATGCCTGTGGTCTATGGCTTCGCCGGTTTGTTGCTGGTGACCGACTTCCTGCTGCCCGGCAGTTACAGCATGCACTTGGAAACCCGGCCGGAAATATTGCTGCATATCGGACTCGCCCTTATCTCTTACTCATTGCTGACCATTGCCTGCCTGCTGGCCATACTGCTGGGCTTTCTCGATCACCGGTTGAAAAAGCACAAGCTGACCAACCTGCCCACCATGCCGCCGCTGATGACCATAGAGCGATACCTGTTCCGGTTGATTTTTGCCGGTGTGGTGCTGCTGACCCTGTCGATTTCCAGTGGTCTGTTTTTCCTGCAGGAAATGTTCAGCCCGGGTAAGGCCCACAAGGCCGTGCTCAGCATTATCGCCTGGTGTTTATACGTAACCCTGCTGTGGGGTCATCACCGCCTGGGCTGGCGCGGCCGCAAGGTGATCTGGGCCACCCTGGCCGGCAGCGTGCTGCTTACCCTGGCCTATTTCGGCAGCCGTTTTGTCAGCGAAATCCTGTTGCGTTGACCTTGGGCCCATGTCGTAACTTGACACTCATCCCTTAAAGCCTTAGAAATTGAATCAGCTTTTACACACAGGACGGTCTGCTTGGACGACATATCCACGGGTACCTTAACCGGTATCCTGATAGCCTTACTCTTTGTTTCTGCCTTTTTCTCCAGCTCTGAAACCGGCATGATGTCGCTGAACCGTTACCGGTTACGTCACCTGGCGCAGAGTCGCCATAAAGGGGCCATCCGGGTGGAAAGACTGCTGGCTCGTCCCGACCGCCTGATTGGCCTTATCCTGATCGGCAACAACCTGGTCAATATCATGGCCTCGGCCATTGCTACCCTGATTGCCATCCGCCTGTTCGGTGATTACGGCGTGGCCATCGCCACCATGAGCCTGACCCTGGTGGTGTTGATCTTTGCCGAGGTCACCCCCAAGACCCTGGCGGCCCTTTATCCGGAGCGGGTGGCCTTTCCCGCGTCCTTTATCCTCAAGCCGCTGATGGTCTTGCTCTATCCTTTTGTGTGGATGATCAATGCCATTTCCAATGGCTTGCTGGCCATGCTGCGCATCAATACCAAGAGCCGGGAAGACACCGCCATCAGCTCGGATGAGCTGAGAACCATAGTCAACGAGGCCGGCACCCTGATCCCCCGTCGCCACCAGGATATGCTGCTGTCCATCCTGGATCTGGAGAAGGTCACGGTGGATGACATCATGGTACCGCGTAATGAAATTTACGGTATCGACGTTACCCAGGACTGGAAAACCATCAACCGGCGCCTGTTGCAAAGCCCCCACACCAAGGTGCTGCTGTATCGCGATAGCATAGACGATGCCCTGGGTTTTATTCATGCCCGGGACGCCCTGCGACTGCTGGCCAAGGATGAATTCAGCAAGTCCAGCCTGATGCGGGCGGTGCGGGAGCTATACTATATTCCCGAAGCCACCCCGCTGAACGTACAGTTACTCAAATTCCAGCGCAATAAAGAGCGCATCGGCCTGATCGTCGACGAATACGGTGATATCCAGGGCCTGGTAACCCTGGATGATATTCTCGAAGAAATAGTGGGCGACTTTACCACCACCATCACTCCGACCCTCAGCGATGAGATCAAGCCCCAGGACGATGGCAGCTACCTGATCGAAGGTTCTGCCAGTATCCGGGATATCAACAAGGAGCTGGGCTGGCAACTGCCAACCGACGGCCCCCGTTCACTGAATGGCCTGATCTTGGAGTATCTGGAAGAAATTCCCCAGGCCAATATCGGCCTGCGGCTGGCGGGCTACCCGATGGAAATTCTCGAAGTAGAAAACAATATGGTCAAACAGGTCAGGGTGTTGCCGCACTATTACAAGGCGAGTTGAGCAAAGCACAGCCGTGCCTGCTTATCGTTTACGGTTCCGTTTGGCGCTTATTAGTTATGGCTGACCGCCCGTTGCTTGACTGGCTCCAACTGTTCGAAGATCACCATCAGCTCATCCCTGTTACCCACTAAATCGGCCAGCGTGTAGCTTTCCATCACCCTCAGGAAGGCGTCCATCGCCAGCTTAAGCGCATCCTTTAACCGGCAGACAGTCACCAGATGGCAGGCAGGGCTACCGCAGTCGATGCCGTTGAGATTATGTTCCAGGGCACGGATCACCTGTCCGACATTGATCTGTTCCGCCGGCTTGGCCAGACGAATACCGCCGTTTTTACCACGAACCGCATGGATATAGCCCAACCGGGCCAGCTGGTTCACTACCTTCACCATATGGTTGCGGGACACGCCATAGAGTGTGGAAACATGGGCCACGCTGGTCAACTCTGTCGCCGGCAGGGTTGCCAGATACATCATGGCTCTCAGCCCAAAATCAGTATATGTGGTCAGTTTCATCTAGCTAAATCCTGGATTCAGGCAACTAATATACATACATAATACACATTCATGGCTAAAGTGGTATGAATTCTATCTGGACTCAAGGGCAAAGCAAGCGTTGAGCAATGCAGGCCGGCGTGCCTTCCGTTTTCGGCCCGAGCCGGTAATCGAGCAACCGGGTTCGGGTGGTGGTTCAAGAACAACTGAACTCGCGCCCTAATGCCACCACCGGGCGGCGTCTTGGTGAGCATAGACGGCTGAAGATATGGCAAATGGAGAAAACAACGCCGGCGAGCACCGCCGGACACCAGGGGAAAAGAGGAGGCGGCAGTGAGGCAGAGCATCCGGGCGGAATATACACTGGCCTTACCACACCTTCTTCTATGATGACAAAACCTGCAGGCCCTCCCGGTTAGCCAGCCTTGCTGTTGGTGATTAAAGCGCCTTTTCCAGTTCGGGCAACACCTCGAACAAATCGGCCACCAGGCCATAGTCCGCCACCTGGAAGATAGGCGCCTCTTCATCCTTGTTAATGGCGACGATCACCTTGGCGTCCTTCATCCCCGCCAGGTGCTGGATGGCCCCCGACAAACCCACAGCGATATACAGCTCGGGGGCCACTATCTTGCCGGTCTGACCCACCTGCATATCGTTGGCGGCATAGCCCGCATCCACCGCCGCCCGGCTGGCGCCGATCGCCGCGCCCAACTTGTCGGCCAGCCGCTCGATCAGCTGAAAGTTCTCTTTTGAGCCCAGCCCGCGACCGCCGGAGATCACCACCCGGGCCGAGGTCAGCTCAGGCCGTTCAGAGCGCGCCAATTGCTCGGACACAAAACGGGAAGTGCCCGCCTCAAACACCTGCCCTATGGTTTCGACCACGGCATCGCCACCTTCGGCGGCGGCGGCATCGAAACCTGTGGTACGGACGGTAATCACCTTGACTGCGTCCAGGGACTGCACCGTGGCGATGGCATTGCCCGCGTAAATGGGACGGGCAAAGGTATCGGCTGACTCCACCCGGATAATATCGGAGATCTGCCCCACATCGAGCAGGGCCGCCACCCGCGGCATCAGGTTCTTGCCGTTGCTGGTCGACGGCATCAGCAAATGGCTGTACCCCTCCGCCAGCCCGGCCACCAGGCCCGAGCCGTTTTCCGCCAGTTGATGCCCATAGGCCTGGTGGTCGGCCAGCAGTACCTTGCGCACCCCGGGCACCTTGGCGGCAGTCTCGGCAACCACCCCGCAGTCCTGCCCCATCACCAGCAGATCCAGCTCGCCCCCGATTTGCTGTGCGGCGGAAACGGCACAAAGGGTAGCCGGCTTTAAAGCCTGATTATCATGTTCCGCGATTACCAGAATAGCCATCAGATCACCTTAGCTTCATTCTTGAGTTTATCGACCAGCTCGGCGACTCCAGCCACCTTGACTCCGGCCTGACGGACAGGCGGCGGCTCCACCTTCAGCAACTTGCTGTACGCCCTGACCTCGACCCCGTAATCGTCCGGTGTCTTGGTATCCAACGGTTTTTTCTTGGCTTTCATGATGTTGGGCAGGGAGGCATAGCGGGGTTCATTCAGCCGCAGATCGACCGTCACCACCGCAGGCAGCGTGAGTGCCAGGGTCTGCAGGCCACCGTCCACCTCCCGGGTGACATTGAGTTCATCACCGTTTTTCTCGACCTTGGAGGCAAAGGTCGCCTGGGCCATGCCGGTCAGGGCAGAGAGCATCTGGCCGGCCTGGTTGTTGTCGGTATCGATGGACTGCTTGCCCATCAATACCAGGCCGGGCCGCTCCTGCTCGACGATTTTGGCCAACAGCTTGGCCACCGACAACGGCTCCAGGGTTGCTTCCGTCTGCACCAGAATCGCCCGATCCGCCCCTATCGCCAAGGCGGTACGCAGTTGTTCCTGGGCGCTCGCCGGCCCCATGGAAACGGCGATGATCTCGCTGGCTATTCCCGCTTCTTTCAGACGCACAGCTTCTTCCACCGCGATTTCACAGAAGGGATTGACTGCCATTTTGACATTCTTTAAATCCACATCCGAGTGATCTGGCAGCACCCTGACCTTGACGTTGTAATCAATCACACGCTTGACCGTTACCAGCACCTTCATAGGTCATTCCTTTTATTGCTATCTGTGGGCAAAGATACCAAATCATCATAATCACTATTGCTGCCCTTCAATATGGCCGAGCTCTCAAAAATCATTTCCTGCCAAAAGTATTTGGCGGCCCTTTTACTGCAGAAAGTGTGAGCTGACGGCTTGTGCCGCTAAATGAATAACCTAATATCAGGTAACAAACACATAAAAGCATGACGATAAATTAAATAGCTGTTCCGAATAGCAGGTCACTCGAGGCAGCGACCGGCCGCTAAGCAAAGCCTCTGGGCCAGGGCCGGAAATGCTCCTGCCGTTCCGACATTTCCACCCTCCCTGGCGGTCAGATGGCAAGCGGAGCCCCAGGGGGCAGCTTGCTGCCTGCAGCGAGCTTTACGGCTGACCGAATATCCAGTGAGTGTTCGCAGCAGGCGTAAAGCACCGGTGACCTTAGGCATGGCTTGTCTGCGTGCGCTACCCGGTCGATGTAGCAATATTGGGAACCGTTATTTAACACTACTGAAGATTTGCTGTTGAAGGAGCCGGGCCGTGAGTCGAGAGTCAATGGAATTTGATGTCGTTATTGTCGGGGCCGGCCCCGCCGGCCTGTCGGCCGCCTGTCGGCTGATGCAACAGGCTCAGGCGAACGGCCTGGAACTCAGCGTCTGCCTGGTTGAAAAAGGCTCGGAGGTGGGCGCGCACATCCTCTCCGGGGCCGTGATAGAAACCCGCGCCCTGGACGAACTGTTCCCGGACTGGCGCGAACGAGATACCCCCCTGCACACCCGGGTCAAGGAAGACAAGATCTTTATGCTGACCAGCGACCAGGGGGCTATCCAGCTCCCCGAGGCTATCGCTCCCAACTCCATGCGAAACCAGGGTAATTATATCGCCAGCCTGGGCAATGTCTGCCGCTGGCTGGCCGGGCAAGCCGAGCAACTGGGGGTGGAAATCTTCCCGGGATTTGCCGCCGCCGAGATCCTCTATCATCCGGACGGCAGCGTCAGGGGCATCGCCACCGGCGACATGGGCATAGCCGCTAATGGTGAACACAAAGACGGCTACACCCAGGGGATAGAACTGCACGCCAAATACACCCTGTTCACCGAAGGCAGCCGCGGCCATCTGGGCAAACAGCTGATCGCCCGCTATCGGCTCGACCAAGACCGGGATCCACAGCATTACGGCCTTGGTATCAAGGAACTATGGGATATTGATCCGGCCAGGCATGAGCCCGGACTGGTGGTCCATGGTACGGGCTGGCCCCTGGGCGGTGACAGCAGCGGCGGCTTTTTCCTCTACCATGACGAGCACAACCAGGTGGTGGTAGGGCTCATCGTCGACCTTAACTACCGCAACCCTTATCTGAGCCCCTTCGACGAATTCCAGCGCCTCAAGCACCATCCGGTATTGGCCCGCTATCTGCAAGGGGGAAAGCGGGTGGCCTATGGGGCCCGGGCCATCACCAAGGGCGGTTTCAATGCCCTGCCCAAGATGACCATGCCCGGCGCCCTGCTGCTGGGCTGTGATGCCGGCACCCTGAATTTTGCCAAGATCAAGGGGACCCACACCGCCATGAAGTCCGGCATGCTGGCGGCCGATACCCTGGTCCAGGCCCTGGCCCGGGGAGATAAGGGCGGTGGGGAGCTGACCGGATACACCCAGGCTTTTAAAGAGTCCTGGCTGTATGATGAACTGTACCACAGCCGTAACTTCGGGCCCGCCCTGCACAAGTTTGGTCCCTGGCTGGGCGGCGCCTTCAACTATCTGGAACAAAACTGGCTGGCCGGCAGGCTGTCATTTACCCTGCACGATAGCCGCCAGGATCACCAGAGCCTCAAGCCGGCCGGTGAGTGCTCCCCCATCCATTATCCCAAGCCGGACGGCAAGCTGTCCTTCGACAAGCTGTCTTCGGTTTTTCTATCGAATACCCTCCACGAGGAGGATCAGCCCTGTCACCTGCAATTGACCGACCCCGACATCCCCATCAGCCAGAACCTGCCCCGCTATGCTGAGCCCGCCCAGCGTTATTGTCCGGCGGGAGTCTATGAGGTGGTGGAAGAAACGACCGGCCCCCGTTTCCAGATCAACGCCGCCAACTGCGTGCACTGCAAAACCTGTGATATCAAGGACCCGGCCCAGAATATCACCTGGGTGGTGCCGGAAGGCGGCGGCGGTCCCAACTACCCCAATATGTAGACGGCCAGGCCATTGAACGCCGCTTGCTCAGGCGACATTCAAATAACAGTATTTCTCTCTCAAAAAAATAACCTGTTGAGTAGACGGAAACTCCACAGGTTATCCGTGAGTGGATTTTTTATAATTTTATCGCTCGCCCTGAAAGCACTGCAGAAATTTAAACAACTCGTACCTAAGTAAACACTATTGATACGATTTGATTTTAAAGGCTACATTAATTATTAATAACCGCCGGATAATCATCATCCTTCTATTAACGAATAACAAGATAGACTTTAGTTTAAGCTCCCTCACCCTGAGCCGAATACCCTGTGCTTGTCAGACCCGCAAACCGCCGTCTATTTCTATAATCCGGCCGTTAAAAAAATCATTTTCAATGATATATTGCAGGCTGTGGGCTATCTCGCCGATGTCGCCTAGGCGCCCCATGGGTACGGCGGCAATCAGCCGCTCGATAGCCTCCGGCTTCATTTGCGCCGTCATGTCGGTGGCCACCACCCCGGGGGCGATGCCCGCCACCCGGATGCCATAGCGGCTCAGCTCACCGGCCCAGCCCACTATCATGGCCGCCACCCCGGCCTTGGTCGCCGAATAGTTAGTCTGCCCCCGGTTGCCGGCCCGGGAAACGGAAGAAATATTCACGATCAGGCCGCCCTCGCCCTGCTCGGCCATCACCGCCGCCGCCTCCCGGCCACACAGGAAAGAACCGGTCAGGTTGACGTCCACCACCGACTGCCATTGCTGCAGGCTCATTTTCTGGCTGAGCTTGCCGTCCTGCAGCTTGATCAGCAGGGCATCGCGCATCAGGCCGGCATTGTTCACCAGGCAATGCACGCCGCCCAGCCCGGCACGAATATGGGTAAAGGCGTCCTCGACCTGATCTTCCCGGCTGATATCACAGGCATAGACGCCCACCCGGGCACCAGTGGCCGCGACCTTTTCACCGGCTTCGGCCAGCACCTTTTCATTATTGTCGATCAAGGCCAGCCGAGCCCCCTGCCGGGCCAGGTGCAACGCCATCCCCAGCCCCAGGCCACGGCCGCCGCCGGTAATCACAAACACCCTGTCTTTAATCTGCATGGCTTTACTCCGCATCCCTGAACAGTTGCAACAAGCTGGAGAAATCCAGGCTGCCGTTACCCGCCACCTGGTGCAGGTTAAACAACGCCTTGGCGGCCGAGCCCATGGGAACGGGTGAACCGCTTTGCTGGCTGACCTCCATCGCCAGCCCCAGATCCTTGCACATCAGGTTCACCTGAAAGCCGCCCTGATAGTTGCGCGCGGCAGGCACCCCTTCCATTACCCCGGGCACCGGGTTATAGACCTGTAATGCCCAGTTATTGCCCGAGCTCCGCTTGATGATGTCCGACAAGACCTTGGCATCCAGGCCGCTCTTGATACCCATGTTGAGCGCCTCGCAAGTGCCGGCCATCAACACCGCCAGCAGCATGTTGTTGCATGCCTTGGCTATCTGGCCGGCACCATGGTCACCCGCATGGAGAACATTTTTGCCCATCAACTTGAGCACAGGCTCGGCCCGGGCAAACTGGGCATCGGAGGCGCCCACGATAAAGGTCAGGGTCCCGGCCTGGGCGCCGGCTACCCCGCCGGAGACGGGCGCATCGATGAAGTCCAGCCCCGAACGGGCGGCGGTGACGGCGGTGTTGCGCGCCGTGGCCGCATCTATGGTGGAACAGTCGATCACCAGGGCCTTGCCGTCGATATGCTTGAACAGAGGCACGTCGCCACCGATATAGAGGCTGTCGACCTGGCGACCGGTCTGCAGCATGGAAATCACCACTTCCGCCCCCTGCACCGCCGCGACGGCACTGGCGGCCCGCTGGCAACCGACCTCCACCGCGTGACTCAGCGCAGCCTCGGACAGATCAAACGCCTGCACCCTGTGGCCCGCCTTGACCAAGTTGGCCGCCATCGGGCCGCCCATGTTTCCTAAACCGATAAATGCGATTGTTGACATCATGCTACCCACCTTTAAATCCGTCTTGGCCAACTGGTTGGCGGTGTTCGGGAAACGCTTACAGCTCCTTTAACGGATGCTCGGCCCAGGGAGCTTCGAACAGCGAAGCCAGCAAGCTCGGGTCGACCTCGGCCAGGGAGCCGAACATCCACTCGGGTCGGTTGTCCTTGTCGATCAACCGGGCCCGGATCCCTTCGGGAAACTCTCGCTGGCGGCAGCTCTGCACCGACAGCACCAGCTCATGCTGGAACGCCTCTTTCAACGACCAGTGCCGGCCCCGCCTGAGTTGTTCATGGGTCATGGCCATCGCCAGCGGGCTGCCATTGGCCAGGTTTTTTTGGGCCCGCTGAAACCAGCCGTCGTCCAGTTCCAGGGACAGGATCGCCGCCACCTGAGCGGCCAGGCCGTCCCTGTCCATCAGTTGCCGGATAAGCTCCCGATGGCGACGCAGCGGCGAATCCAGCTCCGCAAACCGGGGGCTTGATTCCTGCTCCAGCTCGCGCAGCACTTGGCTCACCACCCGGCCGGCATCCCCTCCTTGCCAGTCCTGCGCCAGCAGCCGCGGCAGCAGTTCATCGTGCAGCTCCGTCCGCAACGCCCGGTCCGCCAGCCCAAGGTAAAGGGCATCGGGAGCATTAATTGCGCAACCGGTCAGGGCGATAAAGTCCCCCAGCCCCCTGGGCAAACGGTTTAAAAACCAGCTGGCCCCCACATCCGGATACAGGCCGATGCTGACTTCCGGCATCGCCAGGTGGGAACTTTCGGTGACGATGCGATGGCCGCAGCCGCTCAGCAGCCCCATGCCCCCCCCCATCACTATGCCGCTGCCCCAGCAGATCACCGGTTTTGGGTAGGTATGAAAGCTGTAGTCCAGTTGGTATTCGTGCATGAAATAGCGCATTGGGAAGTCGCGCTCGCCTTCGCCCTGCATGCTTTGATACAGCCGGACGATATCGCCGCCGGCGCAGAAGGCTTTCCGGCCGGCGCTGTCGAGCAGGATGGCAACCACCCGTGGATCCTCGCGCCAGGCCTCCAGCCTGGGCTGGATCAGCTCGATCATCTCCAGGGTCAGGGCATTGAGGGTACGTTCCGCGTTCAGCCTGATCTCGGCAATACGCTTGCCATCGTGGCCCTGATGTTCGCTAAAGATAACGCAACTCATGGCGGCCTCCCGGTCAGCGGTTTTTCCATTCGGCTTTGCGTTTTTCTAGGAAGGCATTGACCCCTTCCTTCTGATCCTCGCTATGAAACAGATCCACAAACAGCTCCCGCTCGAGGATATAGCCCTGCTGCAGAGGGCGGCTGCGGGCGGACTGGATAAGCCGCTTGCAGGCCGCCACCGAAGTCGGACTCTGCTCCGCGACCTGCTCGGCCAGGGCCAAGGCCCGCTCACCGGCCTGCCCCCTGGGGACTACTTCTTCCACCAGGCCGATGTTCAGCGCCTGCTCCGCATTGAGCCGTTCACCGCACAGGATCATGCGCTTGGCCCAGCCTTCGCCCACCAGCCAGGTCAAATTCTGGGTGCCGCCGGCACAGGGCAGCAGGCCCACCCTGGCCTCCGGCAAGGCCAGCACCGCCTGCTGTTCGGCGATACGCAGATCGCAGGCCAGCGCCACTTCCAGGCCGCCTCCCATGGCATAGCCGTTGATGGCGGCGATGGACACGCCCCTGAATGCGCTTAAGGTTTCGAACGCCTGGCCAAACTGCCGGGCCATATCCCGGGCCACGCTGCGGTCGCCGTCGGCAAACAGCTTTAAATCGGCGCCTGCGGAGAAAAACTTGTCTCCACCTCCGGTCAGCACCAGGCTCCAGATGTCCCGGTCGTCATTCAGCCGGGTGACCGTCTCGGCCAGGGCTGACAGGCTGTCCGCGGTCCAGGTGTTGGCCGGCGGGTTGTTCATGGTCAACACGGCCACATGACCGCGTTTGTTTACGCGAATGGCATCGGACATGACTGCTCTCCCTCAAGCACGACTTTAATTGTTAGCACTATGCCAAGTGGCTGCAGCGATAGCAGGGACCAGCTAAGCCGACCCTGCTATCGCTTACACCTCAACTCCGCTCACAATTCCCCCGCCCCTTCCGCCAGCGCCCGGCGGGCGATCAGTACCCGCATGATCTCATTGGTGCCTTCCAGTATGCGGTGCACCCGGGTATCCCGTACATAACGCTCCAGCGGGTATTCCTTGATATAACCATTGCCGCCAAACAGCTGCAGCGCCTCATCGCACACCTTGAAACCCACATCGGTGGCAAAGCGCTTGGCCATGGCGCAGTAGGTGGTAGCATCGGGGTGTGCCCCATCCAGCTTGCTCGCCGCCAGCCGCACCAGCTGCCGGGCCGCAACCAGTTCGGTGACCATGTCGGCAAGCCGGAACTGCAGCCCCTGGAACTCGGCCAAGGGTCTGCCGAACTGCTGGCGCTCCAGCAGATACTGCTGTGCCAAGTTCAGCGCCTGCTGGGCCGTGCCTACCGAGCAGGTGGCAATATTGATGCGCCCGCCATCCAGCCCTTTCATGGCCAGCTTGAAGCCCTCGCCTTCCTGCCCCAGCAAGGCATGAGCCGGCACCCTAACCTCTTCAAAACTGACGGTCCGCGTCGGCTGGCTGTTCCAGCCCATCTTGTCTTCCTTGCGGCCGTAGCCGATACCGGGGGACTGGGCATCCACCGCGAAAGAGGAAATGCCCTTGGGTCCGGCCTCGCCGGTACGGGCCATCACCACCAGCAATTGGGTGCTGCCGGCTCCGGAGATAAAAATCTTGCTGCCATTGAGTACATAGTCATCCCCGTCACGACGGGCGCTGGTCTTGAGCGCCGCCGCATCCGAACCGGCATTGGGCTCGGTCAGACAGTAAGAGCCCAGCAGCCGGCCACTGACCAGGCCTTCGGCCCAACGAGCCTTGGCTTCGTCGGTGCCGAAGCTAGACAGCATCCAGGTCACCATGTTGTGGATGGTGAGGAAGGCGGTGGTGGAAGTACAACCCATCGCCAGCCGTTCGAAGATAATGCAGGCATCCAGCCGGCTCAGTCCCAAGCCGCCCGTGTTTTCCGGGGCATAGAGGGAACAAAAGCCCAGTTCGCCGGCCTTGCGCAAGATCTCTACCGGGAAATGCTGTTGCCGATCCCAGTCGGCGGCGAAAGGCGCCAGCTCATTCTGGGCAAACGCCGTCGCCATATCGGCAAAGGCCATTTGCTCGTCCGTTAATTCGAAATCCATAGTTCCCCCGCTGCAATGGGACAGAGCAGGGTGGCCGAGCCACCCTGGTGTTATTTCAGATGAATACTCATATTGGGGCCGGCGGCGATATCGTCCTCGAACCAGCGGGCGGTAATGGTCTTGGTCTCGGTATAGAAACGTACCGCCTGCTTGCCGTAGGCATGCTGATCACCGCAAAAGGACTTGCGCCAACCGGTAAAGGAAAAGAACGGCAGGGGCACGGGGATGGGCACATTGATGCCCACATTACCCACCTGGATTTCATGCTGATACTTGCGCGCCGCCGCCCCCGAGGCGGTAAAGATAGAGGTGCCGTTACCGTAGGGATTGGCGTTGACCAGCCCGATCGCCTCTTCCAGGCTACCGACCTCCAGGGTGACCAGCACGGGGCCGAAGATCTCTTCCCTGTAGATAGACATCTCGGTGGTGACCTTGCGGAACAGGGTGGGGCCGAGCCAGTTGCCATCGGGGTAGCCATCGACCCGGCAATGGCTGCCATCAAGGAGACACTCGGCGCCCGCCGCCTTGCCTTCCTCGATCAAACGCAGCACCCGCTCCCTGGCCTGGGGATTGATCAGCGGCCCGAAACCGGCGTTGGCATCATCCCAGGCTCCCGGCTGTACCTTGGCCATGGCATCACGCAGCTCGGGGATCCATTCATTGGCGCTGCCCACGAACACCGCCACCGAGATCGCCATGCAGCGCTGACCGCAGGCGCCCACCGACGAGCCAACCAGGTTGCTGATCACCTGCTGTTTCTGGGCATCGGGCATGATCACCATGTGGTTCTTGGCACCGGCAAAGGCCTGAACCCGCTTCATATGATGTGTGCCCGTCCGGTAGATATGTTGGGCGACGGCGACCGAGCCGACAAACGAAATGGCCGGGGTATCCGGATGCACCAGCAACTGATCCACCACCTCCTTACCACCGTGTACCACCTGCAACAAGCCATCGGGTGCACCGGCCTCCTTGAACAATTCGGCCAGACGCATGGGCGTCAGCGGATCCTGCTCGGACGGTTTGAGCACAAAGGTATTGCCGCAGGCGATGGCCATGGGGAACATCCACAAGGGGATCATCGCCGGAAAATTGAAGGGGGTGATCCCCACGCAGACGCCCAGGGGCTGGCTGTAGCTGTAGCAGTCCACCTTGCGGGCCACGTTCTCGACCGTTTCGCCCATGCTGAGCGAGGCGATATTGCAGGCATGCTCCACCACTTCGATGCCGCGCCAGACATCGCCCTTGGCATCTTCAAACGTTTTGCCGGTATCCCGGGACAGTAAAGTAGCGATATCGTCATGATGCTCTTTCAGCAGCGCCTGGTAGCGCAGCATCAGTCGGGCCCGTTCGCCAACGGGGACCTCTTTCCAACTGTCGAAGGCCGCTTTCGCCGCGGCCACGGCCCGATTGACCTCCGCTTCGGTGGCACAGGGCAGCTGGGCGATGAGCTCCTGAGTTGCCGGATTGGTCACCGGGATCCACTGGCTGGTTTCGCTGTGGATCATCTGGCCTCCGATCAGGAGGGGAACTTGATGTGTCATATGAGTTACCTTTGAGCCGAATCGATATCATCCGATGGCTGGTCAGCCATACCCACTACTAATAGGAACCTTCAAGACCTATAAAATTCATTACCGCAGTCTGCTGAAGATGCCTGAACCGTCCTCCGGGCGGAGCTGCTAAAGCCGCTCTATGGCCACCGCCGTGGCCTCCCCCCCCCCTATGCACAGCGCCGCGACCCCGCGCCGCAGACCCCGCCTGTCCAGGGCATGGAGCAGGGTAACCAGGATCCGCGCGCCGCTCGAGCCAATGGGATGGCCGAGGGCGCAGGCGCCGCCGTTGACATTGACCCTGGCCGGATCCAGCCCGAGCTGCTGCTGGGCCAGCATGGTGACCACGGCAAAGGCTTCGTTGATCTCGAACAGATCCACCTCGTCCTTGGACCAGCCCGCCTTATCCAATACTTTTTCCAGTGCGCCAATCGGCGCCAGGGTGAATTCTTCCGGCAGTTGGGCATGGGTGGCATGAGCCAGGATCCGCGCCAGCGGCTTCAGCCCCCGGGCCCGGGCGTCGGCCTCGCTCATCAACACCAAAGCCGATGCCCCGTCGGAGATAGAGCTGGAGTTGGCGGCGGTAACAGTGCCTTCTTTGGCGAAGGCGGGTTTGAGGCTGCGGATCTTGTCCGGCCTGGCGTTACCCGGCTGCTCATCCGTGTCCATCAGGGTCACTCCGGTACGGCCGTTGAGCTCGACCGGGGCGATTTCCGCCTTGAAATCCCCGGCTTCGATCGCCCGCAGGGCACGGTTCAGGGACTGGAGGGCGAAGTCATCCATCGCTTCCCGGCCGATAGCGAAACGGTCGGCGGCCTGCTGGGCGAAGCTGCCCATCAGCCCCCCCTGGTAGGCGTCTTCCAGGCCATCACAGAACATATGATCGAGCAGCTGACCATGGCCCATACGCAGACCCTGGCGCGCCTTGGGCAGCAGATAGGGCGCCTGGCTCATGTTCTCCATGCCGCCGGCCACCAGCAGGCCGGCACTGCCGGCGAGGATTTGATCATACGCCAGCATTACCGCCTTCATGCCCGACCCGCACATCTTATTGACAGTGGTGCAACCGGTGGCCACCGGGATCCCGGCCGCCAGGGCCGCCTGTCGGGCCGGTGCCTGACCCAGGCCCGCCGGCAGCACGCAGCCCATGATGACTTCATCCACCGCCTCGGGCGCGACGCCGGCCCGCGCCAGGGCGGCCCGTATGGCGACCGCCCCCAGCTCAGGCGCACGCACCCCGCTCAGGCCCCCCATCATCCCCCCCATGGGAGTCCTGGCGGCGCCCACTATCACCACTGATTTGCTGCTCATGACAAACCCTCGATATAACCTTTACGTAAAGAGTTGATTAAAAGCTAGCAAGCATCTAGCTAATTAACAACCAGATATTATTTAACAAACAACCGTAAGCACCTTTCACAAAATAAATAAAATTATTATTTATCAAAAAGATAAGAAAATCGACAACGAAACATAAAATAAACTTTACGTTTACGTAAGAATTAAATAATCTTAACAAGGAGATGCGAGGGAGTTGCCACGATGACCAAAAAAACCTACTCGATCAGCGAGCTTTCCCACGAGTTTGAGCTCACCACGCGCAGCATCCGCTTCTATGAAGATCAGGGGCTGTTGCGCCCGGAACACCGGGGTACCACCCGTATTTACGGCAACCAGGACAGGGTGCGGCTTAAGCTTATCCTGCGCGGCAAACGACTGGGTTTATCCCTGGCCGAGATCCGGGAGCTGTTTGCCCTGTGGGACCAGACCCCCAGCGGCAGCGAAAAACAGCTACTGTTGATGCTGGCTACCATAGCATCGAGACGGGCCCATCTTGAACAGCAGATCAAGGATATCGCCATGGTGCAACAGGAACTGGATATTGCCGAACAGCGCTGCACCGAGGCATTGGCCAAGCTGCGCCAGGAAATGAGCGAAGGCCGGGTGCCCACTCCGGCCAAGGGCTCGGCCACCAACAGGAAGGTAAGCTAAGATGATTGCTCAATACTCGGAATTGAATTTTGGCCTGGGTGAAACCATCGACATGCTACGTGAACAGGTCAATGGCTTCGCCGCCCGGGAAATCGCCCCCCGGGCCGCCGCCATCGACCGGGACAACCTGTTTCCGGCCGATCTCTGGCGCAAATTCGGCGATATGGGCCTGCTCGGCATCACCGTAAAGGAGCTGTACGGCGGCGTCGATATGGGCTATCTGGCCCATGTGGTGGCGATGGAGGAAATCAGCCGCGCCTCTGCCTCGGTGGCCCTGTCTTATGGCGCCCACTCCAACCTGTGCGTCAACCAGATCCACAAGAACGGTACCGAGGCGCAGAAGCAAACCTATCTGCCCGGGCTGCTCAGCGGCGAGCATATAGGCGCGCTGGCCATGTCCGAGCCCAATGCCGGCTCCGACGTGGTGTCGATGAAACTGCACGCCCGCGACGCCGGCGATCACTTTGTGCTGAACGGCAACAAGATGTGGATCACCAACGGCCCGGATGCCCACGTCTATGTGGTATACGCCAAGACCGATGCCAACGCCGGTTCCCGCGGCATCACCGCCTTTATCGTGGAGCGGGACTTTGAGGGCTTCGGCCAGGCGCAGAAACTGGACAAACTGGGCATGCGCGGCTCCAATACCTGCGAGCTGGTGTTTCAGGACTGCAAGGTGCCCAAAGACAATATCCTGGGTGAGCTGGGCGGCGGAGTGAGGGTATTGATGAGCGGCCTGGACCTGGAGCGCCTGGTGCTGGCCGGCGGCCCCCTGGGGATCATGCAGGCGGCCATGGATGTGGTGGTGCCCTATGTGCGCGACCGCAAGCAGTTCGGCCAGGCCATCGGCGAGTTCGAGCTGGTCCAGGGCAAGCTGGCCGACATGTACAGCCGCATGAACGCCGCCAAATCCTACGTCTATATGGTGGCCATGGCCGCCGATCGGGACCAGATCAGCCGCAAGGATACCGCCGGCACCATCCTCTATGCCGCCGAAACGGCCACCCGGCTGGCCCTGGACGCCATCCAGTTGCTGGGCGGCAACGGTTACATCAACGAATACCCCACCGGTCGGCTGCTGCGGGATGCCAAGCTCTATGAAATTGGCGCCGGCACCTCAGAAATTCGCCGCATGCTGATCGGCCGTGAACTGTTTCAGAACCGGTGAGGTTGTGATATGCAGGTTAAACAATCGCTTATCAATTCATACCGCAGCCGTAAGGCGAGTCGGCAAAAAGGCCAACTCCGCCGACTCGTCGTAAACCCATCCATGGGGGCTCGACGGCGCCATCCCTGGCGCCAACGGTCGGCTGAGCCGTTCCCTTTTACCTCCTTTCAATCTCTGTATCGTCTGTTCTGGAGCCAGCCATGACCCTACTTATCAGCCAGATACAGCCCAGGTCGGACGAATTTGCTGCCAATCACCAGGCCATGAGCGAGGCCGTGCATGAACTGCGTGAACGTGTGGCCGATATTGAGCGGGGCGGCGGCGAGTCGTACCAGCAACGCCATCAGGCCCGTGGCAAGCTGCTGCCCCGCGAGCGCATCAACCGCCTGCTGGACGAGGGCTCGCCCTTCCTTGAGTTATCTCAGTTGGCCGCCTACCAGGTTTACGATGAAGAGGTGCCCGCCGCCGGCATTATCACCGGTATCGGCCGGGTCAGCGGCATCGAGTGCATGATAGTGGCCAACGACGCCACGGTAAAAGGCGGAACCTATTATCCGCTGACCGTGAAAAAACACCTGCGCGCTCAGGAGATTGCCGAGCAGAACCGCCTGCCCTGCCTCTACCTGGTCGACTCGGGCGGCGCCAACCTGCCCCGTCAGGACGAAGTGTTTCCGGATCGGGATCACTTCGGGCGCATCTTCTACAACCAGGCCCGCATGTCCGCCCAGGGCATCCCCCAAATAGCCCTGGTCATGGGCCTGTGCACCGCCGGTGGCGCCTACGTGCCAGCCATGGCCGACGAGTCCATCATAGTGCGCAACCAGGGCACCATCTTCCTGGCCGGACCGCCGCTGGTCAAAGCCGCCACCGGCGAAGTGGTCAGCGCCGAAGAGCTGGGCGGGGCAGATGTGCACTGCAAGGTGTCGGGGGTGGCCGACCACTATGCGGAAAATGATGTGCACGCCCTGCACATCGCCCGCCGCTGCGTCGCCAACCTCAACCGGCGCAAACAGCTGGATATGCCCCTTGCTCCCCCCGCCGAGCCCAGGTATCCCATAGAAGAACTGTACGGCATTGTGGGCACGGATCTGCGCAAATCCTTCGAGGTGCGCGAGGTCATCGCACGGCTGGTGGACGGCTCCGAGTTTGATGAGTTCAAGCGCTATTACGGCCAGACCCTGGTCACCGGCTTCGCCCGTATCCACGGCTACCCGGTGGGCATCGTCGCCAACAACGGCATTCTGTTCGGGGAATCGGCACAAAAAGGCACCCACTTTATCGAGCTCTGCTGCCAGCGCAACATCCCCCTGCTGTTCCTGCAGAACATCACCGGCTTTATGGTCGGCCGTAAGTACGAGGCGGACGGCATCGCCAAGCACGGGGCCAAGATGGTGATGGCGGTGGCCTGTGCCAGGGTACCCAAGATAACAGTGTTGATCGGCGGCAGCTTCGGCGCGGGTAACTACGGCATGTGCGGGCGCGCCTACAATCCCGATTTCCTGTGGATGTGGCCCAACGCCCGCATCTCGGTGATGGGTGGCGAGCAGGCCGCCGGCGTGCTCGCCACCGTCAGGCGGGAATCCCTGGCGCGGGTCGGCACCCCCTGGTCGGCGGCCCAGGAGGCCGACTTCAAGCGGCCGATCATCGACAGCTATGAACACCAGGGCCATCCCTTTTATGCCAGCGCCCGACTGTGGGATGACGGCGTAATAGACCCGGCCCAGACCCGGACCGTGGTCGCCATGAGCCTGTCGGCGGCCCTCAACAGGCCGGCGGCCGATACCCGGTTCGGCGTATTCCGCATGTAAGGAGGACATATGAGCGACCATAGCAATCCGGTGTTGTTACGTTACCAGGATCAGGGGGTAGCGGAGCTGATCCTTAACCGACCGGACAAACACAACGCCTTCGACGATCATATGATCCTCGCGCTGATCGAAATGCTGGAGCAGACAGACAAGGATCCCCAGGTACGCGCCCTGGTGCTGAGATCCCAGGGCCCGCATTTTTCTGCCGGTGCCGATCTGGCCTGGATGAAACGCATGGCCCGCAACAGCCGTCAGGACAATATCGAGGACGCCCACCGGTTGGCCCGCCTGATGCGGCTGCTGAACCACCACAGCAAACCCACCATCGCCCTGGTGCAGGGCGCCGCCTTCGGGGGGGCTGTGGGCCTGGCCGCCTGCTGTGACCTGGTGATCGCCACCCGCCAGAGCAGGTTCTGCTTGAGTGAAGTCAGCATCGGCCTGATCCCGGCGGTGATCAGCCCCTATGTGCTGCGCGCCATCGGCGAACGTCAGGCTCGTCGCTATTTCCTTACCGCCGAATCCTTCGGCGCCGAGCAGGCGCTGGAATTTGGCCTGGTCCATCAGCTGGTAGACGACGCAGAGCAGCTGGCAGCGTCCTGCCAGTCACTGCTGCAAAGGCTCGCCAACAACAGCCCGCAGGCGATGCAGGCTGCCAAGTCGCTGATCTTCGCGGTCAGCCAGAAACCGATTGACAATGCCATCATCGCCGACACCGCCCGCCGGATCGCCGATATCAGGGTCAGTGCCGAAGGCCAGGAAGGCCTGAGCGCCTTCCTCGACAAGCGCAAGCCCAGCTGGATTCAGGAGAATGACGATGTTCAGCAAGATTCTGATTGCCAACCGGGGTGAAATCGCCTGCCGGGTAATACAGACGGCTCATCGCCTCGGCATCCGCTGCGTTGCCGTGTATTCCGAAGCCGACAGCCGGGCCCGCCATGTGGCCATGGCCGACGAGGCCTTCCTGCTGGGACCGGCGCCCAGCGCAGAAAGCTACCTGCAGGCCGATAAAATCATCGAAATCGCCAGACAAAGCGGCGCCCAGGCCATCCACCCGGGTTATGGCTTCCTGTCGGAGAATACCGAATTCGCCGACAGCTGCGCGCGCCACGGCCTGGTATTTATCGGCCCCCCCGCCGCCGCCATCGCCGCCATGGGCTCCAAGTCCGCGGCCAAGGCCATCATGCAGCAGGCGGGTGTGCCCCTGCTGCCCGGCTACCACGGGGCCGGGCAAAGCCCGGAGCTGCTGCGCGACGAAGCGGCAAAATGCGGTTTTCCCCTGCTGCTGAAGGCCGTGGCCGGCGGCGGTGGCAAAGGCATGCGGGTGGTCAACCATATCGATGAATTTGACGACGCCCTGGCCGCGGCCCGGCGGGAGGCCAAGAATGCCTTCGGCAACCCGGACATGCTGCTCGAACGCTATCTGCACCAAGCACGCCATGTGGAAATCCAGGTGTTTTGCGACAGCCATGGCAACGGCCTCTATCTGGCGGAGCGGGATTGCTCGGTGCAGCGTCGTCACCAGAAGGTGCTGGAAGAAGCACCCGCCCCCGGCTTGTCGGCAGCCACCCGTCAGGCCATGGGCGAGGCGGCGGTCAGGGCGGCCCAGGCCATCGACTATGTGGGCGCCGGCACGGTCGAGTTCCTCTACCAGGGAGACGGCGACTTTTACTTTATGGAAATGAATACCCGGCTGCAGGTCGAACATCCGGTCACCGAAATGATCACCGGCCTGGACCTGGTGGAATGGCAGCTGCGCGTGGCCGACGGCGAACCACTGCCGCTCACCCAGCAGCAGGTCCGGGTACGCGGCCATGCCCTGGAAGCGCGTATCTACGCCGAAGATCCCGAGCATGACTTTCTGCCGGCCACCGGCCGGCTGCACTACCTGCGCACGCCCGCCGAAAGTGACCATGTCCGGGTGGATACCGGCGTGGTGGAAGGCGATGAGATCGGCATCCATTACGATCCCATGATAGCCAAGCTGATCGTCTGGGATGACAACCGGGAGCAGGCTATCAACCGCCTGGTACAGGCCCTGGAGCAATACCGCATCGGCGGCGTGAAAAACAATGTGCGCTTCCTGCATACCCTGGCCGATACCCAACCGTTCCGTCGTGCCGAGCTGGATACCGGTTTTATCGAACAACACCGGCAGCTGCTGTTCCCGCCCGCCCGGCTCGACGGCCAGCGGGCCCTGGTGCTGGCCGCCGGTTTCTGGCTGGAAACCACCCGGGCAGGCAACCGCTGTGCCGGGGATCCCTGGTCGCCGTTCGGCCGGCAGAACGGCTGGCGGTTGAATTCAGAATATGCCCGTCCCCTGCAGCTGTTGGTGGGCGAGACGCTGCACCAGCTGACCATAGTGGAGCGACCGCCCGGCCATGAGATCGGCATCGATGGCGGCCGCTATTACCTGCAAACCCGGCTGCAGGATGACCAGTTGTCGGCCGTGGTCGACGGCCACACCCTGAGTGTCCACGGCTGGCTGCGGGATAACCGCCTGACGCTGTTTTACCAGGGCGAAAGCTTCGCATGCCGCCGGCATGAAGAGCACTTCGAACCGCAACAAGGCGACACCTCAGGCGGCCTGCTGGCACCGATGAACGGGGTCATGGTGGCCGTGCTGGTCAAGGAAGGTGAAACCGTGTCCGCCGGTCAGACCCTGGTGGTGATGGAGGCCATGAAAATGGAGCATGCCATCAAGGCGCCCAGAGACGGTATGGTCGGCGACATCTACTACCGGGAAGGAGAGCAGGTGGCCGAGGGTGCCGAACTGATCGTGCTGGAAAGTACCGCAGAGGAGATCAGCCGATGAGCCTGCCAAGCCGGGTAAGGTTGGTGGAGGTGAGCCCGCGGGATGGCCTGCAGAACGAGCCGGGTCCCGCCATCGCCACCGACATCAAGATTGAACTGATCGACCGGCTGAGCGGCTGCGGCCTGCGCCATATCGAGGCGGCCAGTTTCGTCTCGCCCAAATGGGTACCGCAAATGGCCGACGGCGCGGCGGTGCTGGCCGGTATCGATCGAGTCCCTGGCGTGGCCTACTCGGCCCTGACCCCCAACCTGACAGGGCTTGCCGCCGCCATCAGCGCCGGTGTCGATGAAGTGGCGGTGTTTGCCGCCGCCTCCGAAGTGTTTAGCCAGAAAAACATCAATTGCTCCATCGGCGAAAGTCTGGCCCGATTCGCCCCCCTGGTGGAACGTGCTCGCGCCCATGGCCTGCGGGTTCGGGGATATGTATCCACCGTGCTCGGTTGTCCCTACGAGGGCGAGATAGCGCCAAACCAGGTCGCGCTGGTCGCCCGGGAGCTGTATCAGATGGGCTGTTATGAAATATCCCTGGGCGACACCATAGGGGTCGGCACACCGCTCAAGGCCAAGCGCATGCTGGCGGTGGTGCTGCGGGAAGTGCCGGTCGGGCGGCTGGCGGCGCACTTTCATGACAGCTACGGCCAGGCCCTGGCCAATCTGTATGCGGTGCTGGAGGAAGGTGTCGCGGTGATCGATGCCTCGGTCGCCGGACTCGGCGGTTGTCCCTATGCCAGGGGCGCCTCGGGTAATGTGGCCAGCGAGGATGTGCTCTATCTGCTGCAGGGGCTGGGCATAGAAACCGGTATCGATCTGACGCGACTCATCGAAACCGGCTGGTGGATAAGCCGCAAGCTGGGCCGGGAAAACGGCTCCAAGGTGGCCAGGGCAATGGGGGAGTAAGCGGGAAGCTGTTTTTTACTTCCAGTCTCCGGCTTCAAACTTTCGCTCGGATCAGGCCCAGTCCTTCAGCTGGGCCAGCAAGGCGCGGGTTGAGGCATCCAGCCCGGCAGCATCCTGCCCGCCGGTAAGGCAGGGCAACAGTACATTTGCCTGTTTCTTGCCCAGCTCCACCCCCCACTGGTCGAAGCTGAAAATATTCCAGATGGCACCCTGCACGAACACCTTGTGCTCATAGAGGGCAAGCAGCGCCCCCAGGGTATGGGGTGTTACCTTGGGCAGCAACAGGGTGTTGCTGGGGTTATTACCTTTGTGCATCTTGAAGGGGAGCAGCGCCTCCAGCTCGCCCTGCGCGCGTAATTCCTGCTCCGACTGGCCAAAGGCCAGGGCCCGGCTCTGGGCCAAGCAGTTGGCCATCAGCTTGGCATGCTGATCCCCCAACGGATAGTGGCTTTGCGCCGGCAGGATAAAATCGCAGGGTATGAGTTGGGTGCCCTGATGGATGAGCTGATAGAAAGAATGCTGACCGTTGGTGCCCGACTCGCCCCAGACAATGCCAGAGGTGTCATAGTTCACCGGTTGGCCGTTGCGATCCACCGACTTGCCGTTGGACTCCATCACCGCCTGCTGCAGATAGGCCGGCAGCCGGTGCAGGCCCTGATCATAGGGCAACACCGCCTCGGAGGCCGAGCCCAGAAAGTTGCGATACCAGATGCCGATCAGAGCCAGCAGCACCGGCATGTTGGCCTCGAAGGGCGCGTTCCTGAAATGCTGATCCATCTCCCAGGCCCCGGACAGCAGCTGCTCGAAACGCTCGAAGCCGATACTCAAGGCGATCGGCAGGCCGATGGCCGACCACAGCGAGAAGCGACCTCCCACCCAATCCCAGAAGGCGAACATATTGTCGGTATCGATGCCGAACTCGGCCACCTTGGCGCTATTGGTGGATAGGGCCACGAAGTGTTTGGCGATGGCACCCTCATGCCCCGCCGCCGCCACCAGCCACTCCCGGGCGGCGAAAGCGTTGGTCATGGTTTCCTGGGAGGTGAAGGTTTTAGAGGCCACGATAAACAGGGTGGTGGCCGGGCTCAGCTCCGCCAGGGTCTGAGTCAGGTGGGCACCATCCACGTTGGAGACAAAATGCACCCTCACCCTACCCTGATAGGGCTTGAGCGCTTCGGTCACCATATAGGAGCCGAGATCCGAGCCACCGATACCGATGTTGACCACATCGGTGATGGCCCCGCCCTCGAAGCCGGTCCAGCGGCCGCCACGCACCGCCTCGCAGAAGCACTTCATCTGCCCCAGCACGGCCTTGACCTGAGGCATGACGTCTGTGCCGTCGGCCAGGGTCATGGGCTCGTCGCCCCGATGACGCAGCGCCATATGGAAGACCGCGCGCTGTTCGGTGCTGTTGATGGCTTCGCCGTTAAACAAGGATTCGATATTGCCCCTGAGGCCGGTCTGCTCCGCCAGCATCAGCAGGGTCTCCAGCACCCTGTCATCGATCAGGTTTTTGGAATAATCCAGTTTCAGGCTTTGGCCCAACCCCAGGCTGTAACGCCGGGACCGGGTGCTGTCTTCCGCGAACAATCGCGCCAGCTCGAGAGGCTGTGCGGCCAACTCAAGCAGCTGTTGCCAGGCTTGGGTCTGCGCCGGGTTAATTCTGTTCATTATGTGCCCGATATAGAAATGAATCGTCAGCCGACGAAAATGAAAAAATTAAATGGCGGTTTCAAATAATGACCCCAAGCTAAAACGCCGGCAAATAAAAGGGTCAATATTGGCAACGGCCATCGCTGCTGAATCGTGGCAGCAACAATAAGAAGCAATGCGCCTGATTGCAATTCCCTTGTGCTAATTTATTAAGACAGGAAACAAAAAGGGAGCCAAGGCTCCCTTTAAACGGTCAGAATCTGCAATTTACTGATTTACAAATTCGACGCCCTTGGCGATATCGCCTTTCAGGGTTTCCAGCATACCGTCCATAGCGGCCTGCTCGAAGGCACTGACGACGCCGTAAGGCAGTACTTTCTCTACGCCGTTTTTACCCAGCAACACGGGTTGGGCGAAGAACTGGGCATGCTCGCTGCCACCGTCCACATAGGTGCATTCCACCACATCGGCTTCACCCTGCATGGCCTTGACCAGCGACAGGGCAAAACGGCAGGCAGCCTGGCCCATGGACAGGGTGGCGGAACCACCACCGGCCTTGGCTTCGACCACTTCGGTGCCGGCGTTCTGGATGCGGTAGGTCAGCTTCTCGATCTCTTCATCGGAGAAAGACGCACCCTCAACCTGGGACAGCAACGGCAGTATGGTCACGCCGCTGTGGCCGCCGATGACCGGTACTTTTACCTGGGTCACGTCCAGGCCCTTGGCTTCGGCGACGAAGGTCTCGGCACGGATCACGTCCAGGGTGGTGATGCCGAACAGCTTGTTCTTGTCGTACACGCCGGCTTTCTTCAGCACTTCGGCGGCAATCGGCACAGTGGTGTTCACCGGGTTGGTGATGATGCCGATACAAGCCTTGGGCGCGGCGGCGGCACATTTTTCGATCAGGTTCTTGACGATGCCTGCGTTCACATTGAACAGATCGGCACGATCCATACCCGGCTTACGCGCCACACCGGCGGAGATCAGTACCAGATCGGCACCGACCAGGGCGGGAGTAGGATCTTCGCCGCTGAAGCCAACGATACTGACCGGAGTGGGAATATGGCTCAGATCCGCGGCAACGCCGGGGGTGACGGGAGCGATATCATACAGGCTTAATTCAGAACCGGCGGGCAGGTGGTTTTTTAACAGCAGGGCCAGAGCCTGACCGATACCACCGGCAGCTCCGAGTACGGCAACTTTCATAGCTGAACTCCGTTTATTATTGAATAGTTATACGTTTCCTAGGCTCTAGCAACATAACTAAAGAGCCCGGGAAAGACAATGCCTTAACCGCATCGAAATCGGTTTATGTGAGCCAGGAGTCGCTTCATCCCTGGGTCTGGAATATCAGGGCCCTGCGCTCCAGCAGTCGAAACAGCAGGGTTAAGGTTCCATTTAAAGCCAGGTAGATGACGCCCGCCAGGGCAAACACCACCAGGGTGTCATAGGTCTGGGCGTTGAGTCGCTGGGCCAGCCCCATGATGTCCATGATGGTGATGGTACTCGCCAGGGAACTGCCCTTGAGTACCAGGATCACCTCGTTGGAATAGGCCGGTATCACCCTCCTCCCCGCGTGGCGCAGCTTGACATTCAGGGTCTGCCAGGCATTCATGCCCAGCGCCCGACAGGCCAGTGTTTCCCCCTTGGGTACCGCATCCAACGCCCCCTTGAACAGCCGGCAGGTATAGGCGCCGGCATTGAGCCCGAGGGCCAGCACGATGCAAAAACCGGGCTCCCGCAGGTATTGCCAGGCCCAGCTGGCCTTCAGCCAGTCAAACTGGGCCGGACCGTAATAAATCAGGAAGATCTGCACCAGCAGGGGGGTGCCGGTAAGCAACAGCAGATACCCTTCGGCCAGCTGAGTCAGCACCGGCACTTCCTGCTCCAGTATCCAGGTCAGTACCAGGGCAATGAGCAGCCCCAGCAGCAGGCCGGAGCAGGTAATCCACAGGGTGACCCCGACCCCCTGCAGCAGGGTGGGCAGGTATTCAAGCCAATCAGTCATAGCGCGTCACCCTCGCTTGCAAACGCCGAACCCCATGCTGGCTGATGATGGTGATGGCCAGGTAGATCAGGGCCGCCGTGCCGTACCAGGTAAAAGGCTGATAGCTGCTGGCGGAGATCATCTTGGCCTGATGCATCAGATCGTGTACCCCAATCAGCGACACCAACGCCGTGTCCTTGAGCAGGATCAGCCATTGGTTGCCCAGCCCCGGCAGGGCATGGCGCCAGGTTTGCGGCAGCACAATATGGAAAAAGGTATACAAGGGCGGCAGGCCCAGGGCCTGCGCGGCCTGTCGCTGGCCTCTGGGCACCGCATTCAGGGCACCGCGCAGGGTCTGGGCGGCATAGGCGGCAAACAACAAAGACAGGGCCGTTACCCCGCACCAAAAGGGGCTGAACTCCAGGTACTCGCCAGTCAGCAAAAACAGCAGATGGGTGGAGCCAAAATAGATAAAGAACACCACCAGGATTTCCGGCAGGCCACGCAGGGTGGTGGTCAGGGTCACCGCCGGCCAGCGCAGCCAGGCTTGGCGGCTCATTTCAGCGGCGCTGAACAATACCGCCAACACCAGGCCGAACGCCAGCGATACCAATGCCAGCCCCAAGGTCATCAGGGCGGCATTCAACAGATGGGTCAGCATCTCAGTGCGGGAAATACTTTTGGTACAGGCTGTCGTAGCGGCCGTCGGCCTTGAGTTCGGCCAACGCCTCGTTCAGCTGATCGAGCAGCGCCTGGTTGCCCTTGGTCACGGCGATGCCGAAGCCGGTGCCGAAATAACCTTCATCGGTAATGGCTTCACCCACCACCGTATAACCGGGTTGCTTGGCCAGCCACTCACCGACCACGGCGGTATCGGCAAACACCCCGTCCAAGCGGCCGTTGGTCATATCCAGCAGGGCATCCTGGACGCTCTGATAAGGACGGGACTGCAGGCCCTTGGCTTCCAGCTTGTCCTGGATATATTTCTGATGGGAAGTGCCGTTCTGCACACCCACGGTTTGCTTGAGCAGGGCGTCCAGGCTGTCGTACTTGCCGGCCGGGGCGACGAACACCGCCGAATTTTCGTAGTAGATATCGCTGAAGTCCACCTGTTCGGCACGCTCGGGGGTCACATCCATGGCGGCGATGGCGGCATGGTAGCGGCGGAACTTGAGGCTGGGGATCAGGCTGTCGAAGGCCTGGTTGTGAAAGCTGCACTCGAGCTCGGCCTGGGCACACAGGGCCTTGGCCAGATCGATATCGAAGCCCTGCATTTCGTTGTTATCGTCGACGTATTCAAAGGGGGGATAAGCGGCGTTGGTGACAAACTTCACTTCTTCCGCCTGGGCGGCCGTCACGGACGCCGCCAACAATGCCAGGGACAACAAGGTTTTGTTCATGGTCACATCCTTAATACCAATCAATGAGTAAGAAATTCGGCCAGGCGCCGGGTTTGCGGCTGATTGAGCCGCTCGGCATCACCGTACTCCACCAAACGCCCCTGCTCCAGATAGGCCACCTTGGTCGCTACCCGGCGGGCAAAGCCGACCTCGTGGGTTACCACCACCTGGGTGATTCCGGTTTGTCCCAGTTGCAGTATGATCTCCGCCACCTCTTTGGTGATTTCGGGATCCAGTGCCGCCGTCGGTTCGTCGAACAGCAGCACGGAGGGATTCATCATCAGCGCCCGGGCGATGGCCACCCGCTGCTGCTGGCCGCCGGACAGGGCGCCGGGCCAGGCCTGCCGCTTATCCGCCAGCTTAAGCTGGGCCAACAGCTCGCCCGCCTTGTCTTTCGCCTCGCTCTTATCCATGCCCAGCACCTTGAGCGGCGCTTCCAGCAGATTCTGCTCCACCGTCAGGTGCGGCCACAGGTGGTATTGCTGAAACACCATGCCGACCTTGCACCTCAGCAGCTGGGCCTGCTTATGCAAGGTTCTGGAATTGGCGGAGGGAAAACTGAAATGCTGGCCGGCGATGGTCAGTTCGCCGGTGTCGGGAATATCCAACAGATTTAGCAGCCGCAACAGCGAACTCTTGCCGGCGCCGCTGGGGCCGAGCAGTACCAGGGTCTCGCCGGCGTCACATTTCAGGGACACCCGGCTGAGGATTTCCTGGCCCGACCAGGACTTACAAATATCGCTGAACTCTATGCCCATGTGCTACTTTCACATTGTCTGTTAGAGACTTCCGCTGATTCTATTTTACATTCAGCCGATTGCAAGCTAATTCTGCATCTTTATGCAATACAAATGACTAATCCTTGATAATACTGCCTTATGGATAGACAATATGCCTTATTCAACCACCCTCAGCCGGCTCCAAAAAATGAACGAGAAGCAAGAACAACTGATTAAGGCCTTCAAGGCTCTGCTCAAGGAGGAAAGGTTCGGCTCCCAGGCTGAAATTGTCAATGCCCTTCAGGAGCAGGGGTTTGACAATATCAACCAGTCCAAGGTGTCACGCATGCTGAGCAAGTTCGGTGCCGTGCGTACCCGTAACGCCAAGATGGAAATGGTCTATTGCCTACCCGTCGAACTGGGCGTGCCCACCAGCAGCAGTCAGTTGAAGAACCTGGTACTGGATGTGGGCCACAACAACGCCCTGATCGTTATCCATACCAGCCCGGGCGCGGCCCAGCTGATTGCCCGCATGCTCGACTCACTTGGCAAGGCCGAAGGCATACTGGGCACCATAGCCGGGGACGATACCATCTTTATTACCCCCACCCATCATACCCCGATCGAAGAGCTTTATCAGAGCGTGCTGGACTTGTTTGAGCAATACGTCTGAGGGCAGGCGGGAGATTAGGGATCCGGGATTGGCAAGCCGTCACTGACCCCTGTTCCCCAATCCCCAACCTCTAGTCAGCCTTCCCCCCCCTTAGCCAGCCACTCCAGCGAAGGCGCAAAAAACGCACTGCCGGTTTCCGCCTGGGTAAAGAGGGTGAGATGATCGAAGTGACCCGCACCATCAACCTGAAACATGCTTTCCAGCATGCGGGTGAAATGCAGCGGGGTATTGCAACAGGAAATAAACACCAGTCCCTGGCCGGTGGCGTTGCCCCAGGGCATGCTCTGGCGCAATATTTCCATGCTTTGCCCCTGTTTGTCTTTCAGACTGGTGCGTTTGGTATGGGCGGTCGGAGGCTTGTGCGCCGACTCATACTCGATATTCTCCAGCTTGGTGCGGCCATAGACGTCTTCCTGCTGCCTGACCGGCAGCTTCCGCCACTTGGCCATGCGATGGCGATAATGCTGCACATGAAGATAGCTGCCACCGGCAAAACGTCCCTCGGCCACCAGTGCCACTTCCGCCCTGTGCTCATCCTGGGGGTTCTCGGTGCCGTCGACAAAACCGGTGAAATCACGGCTGTCCAGGTAACGGAACCCCTGCTGCTCATAGGCCAGCTCTGCCAGGCCGGCAAGCAACGCCATCACCTGCTGGCTGGCGATATAGGCCACATCCAGCCGATCGGCCCTGAACTGGAAGAAGAGATCATAGGGGGTCTCCGGGGCCTGGCGCGCGCCCTCCTCCTGGGCCGGAAAGGCAGTCAGCCCGGCGGGCCTGGCATGGGGATAGATCTCGTCCCAGGCGTTGTTGCCGATGGCCACCAGGCCGGAAAAGGTGGCCTCCGGGTATTGCTCGACGGTGTGCTGCCAGAAGACCGGCAGTTCCGCCAGGGCTTGCCGCACCTGCTCCCGCTTGCCTGGAACCAGGTTGAACATCAGGTAAAAGGCATGAAGGTTGGGCTCGGCACAGATGCCTGCTTGTGGTGTCATTAGCCTGCTCTCCTCTATGGTAACGACCCAGTATAACGTGTGCCATACGGCAACAGGCAAGCCCTCAGCCCAACTTGCGCATCGGCTCCGTCTGACGGCTGCTTACCTCTGCGTCGGGAAAAAACGTCAGGGTGTGGGGAGCGACACTGACATTTACCTGGCTGACCGCCGGCAACGGCTCATTGATGCTGACCTCGAGGCGTACCCCCTGGCATTCAACCAAGCAGCGGGTATGGCTGCCGAGGAACTGCTGCTCCAGCACCCGGCCATTGCCCTGCTCCGCCAGGGTTAGCTGAATTTGCCTGGGCCTGAGCAACAGCTGGCCATGGGTACCGGCGGCCTGGCCCAACGCGGACACACTGTCGACGCGACCAAAGGGGGTGCTGACACTGTGGCTGTCCAGCACCTGCCCCGACACATAATTGGCCAGCCCCAGAAAATCGGCTACGAAACGGCTGTCCGGATACTGATACAGGGTCTGCGGCCGGCCCACCTGTTCGATCTGCCCGGCCCGGAACAGGGCCAGCTTGTCGGAGAAGGCAAAGGCCTCTTCCTTACTGTGGGTGACGAAGATGGCGCTGATCCCCTGCCCTTTCAACAAGGCCCGGATCTCGCCGATCAGCCGCATCCGTACCTGGGTGTCGATATTGGAAAAGGGCTCGTCCAGCAGCATCAGCCTGGGCTGGCAAATCAGCGCCCGGGCGATCGCCACCCGCTGCTGCTGGCCGCCAGACAGCTGGTGCGGATAGCGGCCGCCCAGCTCCGCCAGGTTGACCAGTTCCAGGGCTTCGGCGATCCGGGCCCTGATCCTGGTCTTGTTCTTTTCCTTGTTCGCCAGGCCGAAGGCGACATTGTCCGCCACCGTCAGATGCGGAAACAGCGCATAGTCCTGGAAGATCATGCCGATATTGCGCAGCTCGGGCACCAGCGCCACACCGGGGCCGTTCACCTGACGGTCATGGATGCAAATCTCGCCCCGGGACACCGGCAGCAAGCCCGCCACCGCTTTTAGCAGCGTGGTCTTTCCGCAGCCGCTGGCCCCCAGCAGGCACATAATTTCATTCTCCGCCACCGACAGGGAGAGATTATCCAAGATGGGCTTGCCGTTATAACTGCAACAAATACCCTTTATATCCAAGGCGGCCATCAGTGATGCTGCTCCAGAGAACGATTCAGAAATATCAGCGGGATCAAACCGACCAACACGATGACGATGGCGGGCAGGGCGCCCAATTCCAGCTGCTCGTCAGACACGAATTGATACACATAGGTCGCCAGGGTATGAAAGTTGAAGGGACGCAGCAACAGGGCAGCCGGCAGCTCCTTCATACATTCGATAAACACCAACAGGGCCCCGGCCAAAATTCCCTTTCGGATCAAGGGAATATGCACCCGGGCGATCATCGCGCCCGGGCCGTAGCCGAGGGTCTGGGTGACCATATCCAGCGACGGCGATACTTTGTTGATGCTGCTCTCCACCGCCCCCACCGCCATGGCGGCAAAGCGCACCAGGTAACCGAAGGCAATGGCGGTCATGGTGCCGGTCAGCACCAGCCCAGGTTCGCGCAGGCCTAGCCACAGGGCCAGATCGTTAATGGCAAAGTCCATGCCGGTCAGAGGGATCAACACGCCAATCGCCAGCACTGTGCCCGGCAGGGCATAGCCCATGGACGCCAGCCGCATGGGTAGTGCCGTATAGGCTCTTCCCTTCAACCGATGACTCATGCCCAGCATCACCGCCAGCAATATCGCCAGCAGAGCCACCAGGGTAGACAGTAGCAGGCTGTTGGCGCTGTACTGGAAAAATTTGGCGTTCCAGGCCTGATCGAAATAGTACACCGCGTGATAGCAGAGGATGGCAAAGGGCAGCAGGAAACCTATGGTCACCAGTCCCCAGCAATAGCCCAGGGCAGCCAAGCGGGTCAGGCCGGTCAGCCGGTAGCCGGTTTCCTGCTCATGCTCCATGGTTTTCTGGAATACCTGCTGACGCTTGCGGCTCATCCGTTCCATGCTCAGCAGCAGGGTTACCACCAGCAGCATGATGGCGGCAATCTTGGCGGCGGCATTCAGGCTACCGTAGCCCAGCCAGGTATCGTAGACCGCCGTGGTCAGGGTGCTGACCGCAAAAAAGTGGACTGTGCCGAAATCAGCCAGGGTTTCCATCGCCACCAGCGACAGGCCGACGGCTATGGACGGCCGCGCCAGGGGCAGGCTCACCCGCTTGAAGCTTTGCCAGGGAGTACAGCCCAACAGGCGGCTGGACTGGATCAGGTTGGTGGATTGCTCCAGGAAGGCGGTGCGGGCCAGCAGGTAGACATAGGGGTAGAGCACCAGTCCCAGCACGATGGCGGCACCGCCCAGGGTGCGGATCGGCGGGAAATAATACTCCGTCGAGGACTGCCAGCCGAACCAGCCACGCAAGGCAGCCTGCACGGGTCCGGAATAATCGAGCAGATCCGTATAGACGAAGGCCACTATATAGGAGGGCATGGCCAACGGCAGGATCAGCGCCCATTGCAGCCAGCGCTTGCCCGGCAGTTCGCACATCGCCATCAACCAGGCGGCGGGCAGGCCGCACAACAGGCTGAAACCCATCACCGCCAACACCAGCCAGAAGGTGTTGCCGATATAGACGGGCAACACAGTGCTCCACAGATGATGGAAGATATCCTCTGTGGGTAGCAAGGCCTCATAGACCAGTGCCAAAACAGGCAAAGTCAGCACCAGGGCCAGGCCCCAGCTGCTGACTGTCCAACCAAGTCTTTTCATCTATTACTCTACACGGGGGCGCACCCCCGTCTTTTTACAGATCGTATTGAACCTCGTCCAGCAATTGCAGCGCTTCCTTGGCATGTTTTGCCACATCGGTCAGCGGCAGGGTGTCGGACTTGAACTCGCCCCAGCCCTTGACCAGCTCGGAAGGTTCGACGTCCGGTTTGACCGGATATTCGTGGTTGGCGGAGGCATACAGGTGCTGAGCCTGATCGTTGCTCAGGAACTCCATCAGCTTGACCGCCGCATCCTTGTTCTTGGCATGCTTGGTCAGGGCCATGGCGGAAATATTCACATGGGTGCCACGATCCGCCTGGTTGGGGAAGTTGATATGGACGGCTTCTGCCCACTCACGCTGCTTGTCGTTGCTCAGCATCACGCCGTAGTAGTAGCTGTTGCCCAGGGAATAATCACAGACGCCGTCCTTGATGGCCTTGACCTGATCCCGGTCGCCGCCCTGGGGCTTCTGCGCCAGGTTGGCCTTCAGGCCTTCCAGCCAGGTTTTGGTGTATTCACTGCCGTGCTCGGCAATCATGGAGGCGGTCAGCGCCACATTGTAGGGGTGCTTGCCGCTGCGGGTACACAGCTTGCCCTTGTATTTGGGATCGGCCAGCTCTTCATAAGTGATGTCGTCACGCTTGCCAACTCGCTCCACCGAAGAATACACGGCACGGGCGCGGGTGGTCAGGGCGAACCAGCGGCCATCGGCATCGCGGTACTGGGCCGGGATATTTTCCTCCAGCACCTTGTTGTCCAGCGGCTGGGTCAGATCCTTATCGACCACGTCCATCAAGCGGCTGACATCGACGGTCAGCACCAGATCGGCCGGTGACAGGCGCCCTTCCCGCTCCAGACGCTCACCCATGCCATCCTTGATAAACACCACGTTGACATCGATGCCGGTGTCCTTGGTAAAGGCCTCAACGATAGGCGCGATCAGGAAGTCCTGACGGTTGGAATAGACATTCACCTCTTCGGCAAAGGCATTGGCGGACAAACTGCTTACCAACACAGCGGCAGCGGACAACAGGTGTTTATGGTGCATTATCCAGGTTCCATTTGGTTGAGTGAGAATAATTAGCGTTTAGAAGTATACATTTGTAGCTAACGTAATCAATAGCCAGGCTATGACTGAATAAGAAAAATTTTCATCCGCACTCGCTCTACCTATTCGTCCGTCTCCCTTCTTTCGCCGAATCAAACATCGGCCGAACGGCGATATTTTGCTCCGAAACAGGAGTGTTCCAGGACCCGGTTGGTTAACGGCCATTGCCCGGCATTCAAACTCCAAACGAAAAAAGGGGGACTCAGAGTCCCCCAAAGAACCAGGCTCGGCAGCCTCGTAAATACCTTATCAATTTTGCTTCACGGTCACGAACTCGGGGTAGGCATCGATACCGCAGTCGATCATATCCATACCGGACATTTCTTCCTCTTCGGTCACCCGGATACCCATCACCTGCTTGAGCACATACCAGAGCAGCAGGCTGGCGCAGAATACCCAGGCACCGATCACCAGGATACCGGCCATCTGGGCCCACAGCGAGGCGTCGTCATTGGCGACCGGCACCATCAGCAGGCCGAAGATACCGCAGACGCCATGTACCGAGATGGCGCCGACCGGATCATCGATGCGCAGTTTGTCCAGGCTGATGATGGCGTAAACCACCAGCACCCCTGCCAGCAGGCCGATGGTGGCGCCCCACAGATGGCCGGGCGACAGGGGGTCGGCGGTAATGGCCACCAGTCCGGCCAGCGCACCATTGAGGATCATGGTCAGGTCGGCCTTGCCCCAGGTCAGCTTGGTCACCAGCAAGGCACCGATGGCGCCGGCGGCGGCGGCGGCGTTGGTGTTGACGAAAATCTTGGCTACCGCGGTGGAGTTCTCCACATCGGACAGCAGCAGTTGGGAGCCCCCGTTAAAACCGAACCAGCCCATCCACAGGATAAAGGTACCCAGGGTCGCCAGCGGCATATTGGAGCCGGGGATCGGATGGATGGCGCCGTTTTTGCCGTATTTCCCCTTGCGGGCACCCAGCAGCAGCACACCCGCCAGGGCGGCAGCGGCACCGGCCATATGCACTATGCCCGAGCCGGCAAAGTCAAAGAAGCCCCACTCTGACAGGAAGCCACCGCCCCAGGTCCAATAGCCTTCCAACGGATAGATAAAGGCGGTCAAGACCACCGCAAAGGCCAGAAACGCCCACAGTTTCATCCGCTCGGCCACGGCACCGGAGACGATGGACATGGCTGTCGCCACAAACACCACCTGGAAGAAGAAATCGGATTCCAGGGCATGGTCGGCGCCTTCCGCCTGGCTGCCGATCAGGCCGCCCAGGCTGGGCAACCAGCCGCCTTCGGCATTGTCCACATACATGATGTGGTAGCCCACCAGCAGATACATGGTGCAGGCGATGGCAAACAGCAGAATATTCTTAGTCAGGATTTCGGTGGTGTTCTTGGCCCGTACCAGGCCGGCCTCCAGCATGGCAAAGCCTGCCGCCATCCACATCACCAGTACACCGGACATCAGGAAGTAAAAGGTGTCCAGGGCAAACTTCATTTCAGTTAGTGCATCCATCATGCATTCCCTCGCTTAAATCGCTTCAATATCCCGCTCACCGGTGCGGATGCGCACGGTTTGCTGCAGCTCGTAAACAAAGATCTTGCCGTCGCCTATCTTGCCGGTATAGGCGGTTTCGCAAATCGCCTCCAGCACGCGCTCGACCTGCTCGGTCTGAGTGGCAATTTCCAGTTTGATTTTGGGTAAAAAGTCCACCGTGTACTCGGCGCCCCGATACAGTTCGGTATGACCTTTCTGCCGTCCGAATCCCTTTACTTCAGATACCGTCATCCCCTCGATGCCGACCTCGGCGAGGGCCGAACGCACATCGTCCAGTTTGAACGGTTTGATAATGGCGCAGATCATTTTCATGGCTAGCTCCGTTGTTTAAGCCTGGGTTAACCAAATACAAACAATCTTCGTGCCAACTTTTTATTTGTTAATTTTCAATAGCTTAACTATAAGTGACGGATGAGCCCGTCCGCTGTGATATGATTTTGGTGCAGGTTAAACAATGATCGCACCGAGATGGTGCAAGGGAGTCAGACCATGTTATCCCTATCGGCCCGGGTGCATATCCCCGAGCAGGAGCTGGAGTTTTTAACCATGCGGGCCAGCGGCCCGGGTGGCCAGCATGTGAACAAGACCGACTCGGCGGTGCAGCTGCGCTTCGACTATGCCAACAGCCCCAGCCTGCCAGATTCCTACAAGGTGGCATTGAGCACGTTGCAGGATCATCGGGTGCTAGAGTCGGGTTGGATCCTGATCCGCTGCGAGAGCTACCGCAGCCAGCTGCAAAACAAGGAAACCGCCAGGGAGGCGCTGCTCGCCCTGCTGCAACAGGCCACCCGGCCGGTAAAGGTGCGCCGGGCGACCAAACCGAGCAAGGCCGCCAAGCGCAAACGCACGGACAGCAAGATCCACAGGGGAAAAATCAAGAGCGGACGGGGGAAGATCAAGCTGTGATTGGGGACTAGGGACTCGAGTATGCAGTCCAGTCCCTGATCCCGGGTCACCGCTCACCGGCCAGTAAGAAAATCCCGCCATTGTTCCAGCACCCGGGCCAAGTCGTCCAGGCCGCAACCGGCGTACAGCTCGTCATCGTAATAGGCCATGCCGTCTTCCATCTGATCGGTATCGAACGCCAGGGCATGGGCACTCAACTCAGCCTCTTCCCTGGTCAGCAGCAGGGTAAACTCGGGGTAGGTTTTCCTGAACTCCTGCTGTTCACACGCCTCGATGATGCCGATGACCCGCAACAGCTCGCTCGCCTCGGCAGGATCCACCTCATCGGTCAACCACTGGCCCAGGGCTTCATGGCCCATGGTAAAACGGGCCCGGTGACGCCCATCCAGATCCCGAAGAAATTCAAACTCCACCCATACCTCCTGCGTTAAAACGGCGATTCTACCCCGCGGGCCGGAGCAGGACAAAGGTCTCAGCGATCGGGTCCCGTTGCCGGCCGCCGGCCGGCAAGGCGGAGCCGAACATGCAGCCGGCTGATGGTAAGGATAAAGGGCAGGAAGATCAGCGCCCACAGGCTGCGGTACCTGTTGTTTTCCGGCCTGCCCGCGCCGAAGGTGAGCGGCTCCGGCTGCCAGCCGGTGACATACAGAGTGCCGAACATCCAGTCCCACACCGACAAATTGGTGCCGAAGTTCCTGTTGAAATGCTTGGGATCGTTGCTGTGGTGGATCTGGTGCTGAGCCGGGCTGTTGATCACATGCTCGATCACCGGACCGAACGACAGCCAGATATGGGTGTGTCTGAGGTTAGCGGCCAGCGAGTTGAAGAGCAGCACCAGGTAGCTGGATCCGAACAGGGTATACTTGCTCACGCTGCCACCGCACAGGTAATAGAAGCCCCCCGCATAGGCACCGATAAACAGGCCCTTGGCGAGCTTCTCCGCCACCTTTTCCACCACATGGATACGGCTGGCGGTGGCTGGCACCAGCACTTCCGCCGAATGGTGCACCTTGTGAAATTCCCACAGCCAGCGACAATGAAAAACCCGGTGCACCCAGTAATGCACGCAATCGGCCACCAGGAACAGGCCCAGACCATAGAGCATCATCAACCCCATGTTTTCTCCCAGGCGCGGCCGTTCCCCCCAGACCCGGGTGAAGAAGCCCATATAGTCCCGGGACTCCCAGATATGGGGCTCCACCAGTCCGACCACCGGCAGCACGAAGAGCACCTTAAGCACCCCACGGAGCAGATAATACTGATAGTCCAGCAGCGCCGAGGGATGAAACAGCACATCGCGACCGCCGATAAAGGTCCAGTAACTGGCGGTGCCCGGGGCGCCCTCTCGCTTGCGCTGCAGGTAGAGCCCTAGGGCCGCCAGATAGGATATCGCCAGGAACACCACCGAGAAGCGGCCATTGAGATCGAAGACCCCGACCAGCTTGTCGACCATAGGATCGATCAGCAACAGTTGCAGCCGATCAAACAACGCATAAAACATTTCCACTTCACATCCCCACGTGGTCATCCATTCCCGGTACGGATATCCACGAAAGCCGACCAGTCATAGTTACCGCCCATCAATTCGGGCTCCACACTACCAGGGCCGGATTCTAAAAGAAAACCATTCGCAACTCTATTACAAAACAGGATAAAGCCGCTGCTAAGACAATGACGGACATGAGATCAAAATTATTGAACACAATAAATTACAAAAATAAATACAATTTAAATTATATTAATTCTTCCCCCGAACGTCTGGCTCGTCGTATTAATCTCCATCGTCCTGTACGGCCGCCTTAAATTAGGTGAAAATATCGACAAATCTCGGTAATCATAGATAAAAACTCTTAACATAAAGAGAGACAGCCCTCAGGTCCGGGCTGACAACGACAAAAATAACGGCCGAATCCTCAACAAATTGTACACATACCCGGAGTGCATACATATGAACCATCACCCGCAACCAACCTCAGGCCAGCCAATCGGAATTGGTCTACCAGCTGTACGCTCCCCCCCTTTGTACAGTCCCTGTTCGCCGCCATCCAGCATCTGCTGGCCTTGTTCGTGGTCGTTGTTACTCCGCCGCTGATCATCTGCCAGATCCTGGGTATTCCCGCCGCCGATACCGCCCATATCATCAGCATGTCGCTGTTTATCACCGGTGTGGCCTCCTTCATCCAGATGAAGCGGTTCGGTCCCGTGGGAACCGGCCTGCTGTAGATCCAGGGCACCAGCTTTAACTTCCTGGGCCCCATCATCGCCAGCGGCCTGGCAATGAAAGAGGGCGGTGTCGGCACCGAAGCCATGCTCGCCGCGCCGACCGAAATGATACTGTCCCGCTTCCTGCATCTGGCCCGGCGCATCATCTCGCCCCTGGTCAGCGGCATTATCGTCACCCTGATCGGGCTGCCCCTGACCCAGCTAGGGCTGCTGTCTATCGGCGGCGGTTTCGGCGCCATGCAGGACGGCAGCCTGCCGGCCATGGCCCTGCCCATTCCCATGCAATACGGCCTGGGCTTCGATGCCTCGCTGTTCAATACCTTCCCGGTATTCATCTTCAGCCAGAACAACGGGGTGATCCAGATGACCGGCGTCGCCAGTCGCCATGTGGGCTTCTTCGTGGCCGCCATCCTGGTACTGATGGCCTGTTCCCTGCCATCAGTACCCTGATCCAGCGCATTCCCGAGCCGGTGCTGGGCGGCGCCACCCTGGTAATGTTCGGATCCATCACCGCCATCCTGATGAACCTCATCATGCCGCAAGCAGAGGAGGCCGGCGAGGCTCAGCTGGCGTAAAAACAGTCCCCAGTCCCCGCTGATCACATCGCCCGGCGCTACCAGGATTCAGGAAATAAGAAAGCCAGCCCGAAGGCTGGCTTTTGTTTACCGCGTTATCCGCTCAGAGGCTCAGATGGCCTGCTGGAAGATCACCGTATCCGCCTTTTCCACGTAGCTGTCCAGCTCGTCGAAGTTCAGGTATCGGTAGGTATCCGCCGCGGTGGCGTTGAGCGCCTTGGCGTATTCCTGATACTCCTCGGGGGTCGGCAGCTTGCCGTGGATGGCGGCCACCGCGGCCAGCTCGGCAGAGGCCAGGTACACGTTGGCGCCCTTGCCCAGACGGTTGGGGAAGTTGCGGGTAGAGGTGGACACCACTGTGGTGTTGTCGCCGACCCGCGCCTGGTTACCCATGCACAGGGAGCAGCCCGGAATTTCGATGCGGGCACCGACCCGGCCGAAGATGCCGTAGTAGCCCTCGGCGGTCAGCTGATCCTTGTCCATCTTGGTCGGCGGCGCCACCCACAGGCGGGTCGGCAGCTGGCCCTTGTATTTGTCGAGCAGCTTGCCGGCGGCGCGGAAGTGGCCGATGTTGGTCATGCAGGAGCCGATGAACACCTCATCGATCTGCTCGCCGGTCACCTCGGACAGCAAACGGGCGTCGTCCGGATCGTTGGGCGCGCACAGGATGGGCTCCTTGATCTCGCTCATGTCGATTTCCAGCACATGGGCGTACTCGGCATCGGCGTCAGCTTCCATCAGCTCGGGGTTGGCCAGCCACTCTTCCATGCCCTTGATGCGACGTTCCAGGGTGCGCTTGTCACCGTAGCCTTCGGCGATCATCCACTTCAGCATAACTATGTTGGAGTTGAGATATTCGGCGATCGGTTCCTGGTCCAGCTTGATGGTACAACCGGCGGCGGAGCGCTCGGCGGTGGCATCGGCCAGTTCGAACGCCTGCTCTACCTTCAGCTGGGGCAAACCTTCGATTTCCACGACCCGGCCGGAGAATTCGTTGATCTTGCCTTCCTTGGCCACGGTCAGCAGGCCGTGCTTGATGCCGTAGTAGGGGATGGCGTGCACCAGATCACGCAGGGTGATGCCGGGCTGCATTTCGCCCTTGAAGCGCACCAGTACCGATTCCGGCATGTCCAGCGGCATCACCCCGGTGGCGGCGGCGAAGGCCACCAGGCCGGAGCCGGCCGGGAAGGAGATACCGATCGGGAAACGGGTGTGGGAGTCACCGCCGGTACCCACGGTATCGGGCAGTAGCATGCGGTTCAGCCAGGAGTGGATCACTCCGTCGCCCGGACGCAGGGACACGCCGCCCCGGTTCATGATGAAGTCGGGCAGGGTGTGGTGGGTGGTCACGTCTATCGGCTTGGGATAGGCGGCGGTGTGACAGAACGACTGCATGGTCAGATCGGCGGAGAAGCCCAGGCAGGCCAGGTCCTTCAGCTCGTCACGGGTCATCGGGCCGGTGGTGTCCTGGGAGCCGACGGTGGTCATCTTGGGCTCGCAGTACTGGTTGGGGCGCACGCCCGCCACACCGCAGGCCTTGCCGACCATCTTCTGGGCCAGGGTGTAGCCCTTGCCGGAATCGGCCACCGGGGCCGGGCGCTTGAACACGGCGGAGGCGTCCAGACCCAGAGCGTTGCGGGCCTTGTCGGTCAGGCCGCGGCCGATGATCAGCGGAATACGACCACCGGCACGCACTTCGTCGAGCAGCACGTCGGTCTTCAGTTTGAAGGTGCTGATGACATCATCGGTGCCCTGACGGCAGATCTTGCCCTCGAAGGGATAGATGTCGATCACGTCGCCGGTGTTCAGCTTGGTGACGTCGCACTCGATGGGCAGGGCGCCGGCATCTTCCATGGTGTTGAAGAAGATGGGGGCAATCTTGCTGCCGATGCAGATGCCGCCGGCACGCTTGTTGGGCACGAAGGGAATATCGTCGCCCATGTGCCACAGCACCGAGTTGGTGGCGGACTTGCGGCTGGAACCGGTACCGACCACGTCACCCACATACACCAGGGGGAAGCCTTTTTCCTTCAGGGCATCGATGGCCTTGATCGGGCCGATCACGCCGTCTTCGTCCGGTTCGATGCCGGGACGGGCGTTCTTGAGCATGGCCTGGGCATGCAGTGGGATGTCCGGGCGGGACCAGGCGTCCTGGGCCGGGGACAGATCATCGGTGTTGGTTTCGCCGGGCACCTTGAACACCGTCATGGTGATCTTGTCGGCCAGGGGGGGACGCTCCAGGAACCATTCGGCCTCGGCCCAGGACTGCATCACCTGCTTGGCGAAGACATTGCCGGCTTTAGCCTTTTCGTCCACGTCGTGGAAGGCGTCGAACATCAGCAGGGTATGGCTCAGGGCCTTGGCGGCGATCGGTGCCAGCTCGGCGACCTCCAGCAGGCTTACCAGCGGCGCTATGTTATACCCACCCTGCATGGTACCCAGCAGTTCGGTGGCCTGGGCGGGGGACACCACGGGCGAGCTCACGTCACCCTTGGCGACGGCGGCCAGGAAACCAGCCTTTACGTAGGCCGCTTCGTCAACTCCAGGGGGGATGCGGGTAGAAAGTAGTTCATAAAGGAAGGATTCTTCGCCGGCAGGGGGGGTTTTGAGTAATTCAACCAGGGCGGCAACTTGCTCTGCGTCGAGGGGTTTGGCAACCACTCCCTCCACGGCACGTTCTTCGACGTGTTTACGATAGGCTTCAAGCACGACTGTATCCTCTTATTATCATTCGCCACCTTGGGCGGGAATATCCTTGTTAGGGTCAGGGTGTGTCCCGTTACTGTGCATTAGTGTCGCTGAGCCTGTGCCGCTTCAGGTCACGGCCCAACAGGGCGGGCTCTGCGTTAGCAGGCTGATCCATGGGCCCACTATGCGTTGTGCCTGCTGTCTCGATCGCACCCTGTTGGGCGGCGACGAAACCACGAACAGTAACGGGACACACCCTGGTACCTTGGTATAACATCCTTGCGGACGCCGCAGCAGTATATAAGTTTTGACCAGCAATTAAAATCAGGGCCCCCATCACTTTGGTCTAACCAAAGTATAAGTAAATGATTTTAAATAACTTTATCAAGGCAACAGCGAGCACAAAAAAACAAACATCTTATTAACATTCAAAAGCTGAACAGGTTGCCGAAATAGAGATAAAAGCTGCTTTTATCCCCTTCCCCCTCGCCGTATGCCAGATATAAGGGTCCCCAATTGGTATCCACACCGATAAAAACACTGCCGGCGCTCAGCGCCGTCTGCCAGCGGATGTCGCTGCCCGAGCCCCAGACCCCGCCCCGCTCCAGCGAGCCGCCGACATAGACAGGGGAACGGAAGGCACCGAAGTCATTGTCAAACCAGCGGAAATGGTAGAGCAAACCGCCGAAGGCACTATAGCGGTCGCTCAGCTGATCGGTCTGGTAACCGGACAGGTTGAACAGGCCCCCCAGGCTACGGGCAAACACGGGGATCGGCTGATCCGCATCGGACCCCCCATAGCTCAGCTTGGCGATCAGGGTGTGTCGATCCAGGGCAAAGGGTTGCAGCCAGTCCAAGGTATAGTCCAGAACAGTGACCGCGTTCCGCTCTCCCGACACCTCTAGGCCATTGCGGAAATAGCCGGCCCGGGTTTCGAAGGCGGTGCCCCGGGAGGGGAAGAATACATTGTCCAGGGTGTCATGGCTGAACCTGAGATAAGGTCCATATGAATCAATATCGAAACGGATGGCGATATTGCGGGTGGCAATATCCCCCACCAGCCCCTGAGCGCCCAGGGCCAATTCGCTCCAGGGCCGCAGGTTGACCCCCAGTTCGCTGGACAGGGTCCAGGAGCTGTAGTCAAAGTCCAGGGTGGTCAGGGGGGCAAGGGGGCTGTCGTCCGCCCGGTCATCGTTAAAGAAAAAGGTACGGCGACGTTTTTCATATTCGCCCCGCGCCTTCCAGAACAGGGCATAACCGGTATCCAGGGGGGTATAGAACTCGGTGGCCAACTGCTTGTTGCTGCCGAAGGTGCCCTCCACCAGCCACTCCCCACCCAGCATATTGATATTGGCCCGCCGGAACTGGGCCCCTATCTCATAGTTGGAGCGGGTGGAAAAGTCGTCTTCCAGGGCAAACTTCAAATCGATAAAGCCGGGCCCCCAGCTTTTTTCATTGGTGAGTACCGTCAGCACCTGCTCATCGTCCCTGTCCTCGATCTGATAGGTGACCCGGTCGAAGGCATCCAGGGCGTAGAGGCGACGGATGCCATTTTCCAGCTCCTGGGCCTGGTGGAACCGCCCCGGTTCCACCCCCAGCACCTCCTTGATCACCTCATCGCTCAGGCTGGAGTTGTTGTCCACCTCGATCCTGTCCAGGTAAATGGCATCCGAGCGGCCCAGGCGGGCACGCCTGTCCAGCTTGGCGGACTGGTAGGCATGATAATCCGCCTCGCTCAGGGATAACCGGGACAGGGCGGGCAGCATGGCGCGGGCGGCCGCCTCTCCCCGGGCGATGATCTCCGGCATGCGGTAAAAATCCCCGACTCCGATGCCGCCGATAGGCGGGCTGATCAGGATATCCTGAGCACCCATCAGCGCCTTCTGCCGCTCGGTGCCGGAGCGGGTCAGGTAATTGGTCAACTGCCCCACCATCGCCAGGGCGCTGTCCAACTGCTCCCTGGACAACATGGCATCGCCGATATCCACGGCGATCACCACATCGGCGCCCATCTCCTTGGCCACATCCACCGGCATATTGTTGACCACACCACCGTCGGCCAGCAGCCTGCCGTTCAGCTCCACCGGCTGCAGCACCCCGGGCACCGACATCGAGGCCTGCATGGCGGTGGCCAGGTGGCCCCGCTTCAACACCACCGGCGTCACCGTCTCCATATCGGTGGCCACCGCCCGGTAGGGAATGGGCAGCCGATCAAAATTCTTTAGCTTGGGGATGTTGAGGGTGCTCTGACGTAACAGCGCGCCCATGGCCTGGCCCTGGAAGAAGCCGCCGGGCAGGCTGAGCTGCCAGCTCTGATTGACGCCAATATCCGTCTGCAGCAGGAATTCGTCGTTTTGCCGCTTGCGACGCAAAGACAGCTCATCCCTCGCCACCTGGTCCTGATAGCCCTGATTCCAGTCCAGGGCCAGAGTCTGCCGCTCCAGCTCGTCCGCATCCAGCCCCAGGGCATACATGCCCGCCACATAGGCTCCCATGCTGGTGCCGGTGATGATATCCACCGGGATGCGCTGTGCTTCCAGCACCTTGATAATACCGATATGGGCCGCGCCCTTAGCGCCGCCGCCGCTCAATACCAGGGCGATTTTGGGGCGTTCCGCCTGGGCCGGCGTCAGCCCACACAGTAACAGCAGCAACAACAGATAGCGGTGCATAAGCGGGTGATCAAGTAACAAGGGATAACCGCATTGTAGAGCGGCTAGCGGCAGGCGGAAAGCCTGCCTTTGTGGGACGGAAACTGTGCTGACAACAAGAGCTCAGCTTGAAACCCGGCCTTCAAGACCCCCTCCACTGACCCGGGTCGCTTTCCTGGAGCGACATGGGTGCCGGTCGAAGCTCCCCCTGATGACCGCCTTGCCCCCCTTGCGACGAACGGCGTCAGAAGCGGAATTACCCTTGGCTGTATCGCCCGCATGGCGGGCGTAGAATGGCACGCATCATCAAAGGAGTAGCTCATGAAAAGTTTATTAGCCGTTGTGGTGATGGCGCTCGGTCTGAGTGCCTGTACCACCACCCTGGGCGTGCGTGATGCCGAAATTCGCACCCGTGACGCCACCATCCGGGTCAGCGACGGCGACTACCATCATCACGACGGCTACGGCACTTTCTGCCCTCCTGGCCAGGCGAAAAAAGGGCGCTGCTGAACGTAGCTAACAGGGAATGCAACCTCTCCCCTCCCATAAAAAAACCGACCATCAGGTCGGTTTTTTATCGGCTAGGGTGCCTTATTTCTTCTTCTTGGCCTTGGCGTTCGGCAGGTCGGTAATGGACCCTTCGAAGATCTCGGCGGCCATACCCACGGACTCGTGCAGGGTCGGGTGGGCGTGGATGGTCAGCGCCAGATCTTCGGCGTCGGCGCCCATCTCGATGGCCAGGCCGATTTCACCCAGCAGCTCGCCGGCATTGGTACCGATGGTGGCACCGCCCAGTACCCGGTGGCTGTCCTTGTCGAAGATCAGCTTGGTCATGCCGTAGGACGAATCGGAGGCGATGGCGCGGCCGGAGGCGGCCCAGGGGAAGCTGGCCACTTCAAAGTTCAGGCCTTTTTCCTTGGCCTCCTTCTCGGTCACACCCACCCAGGCCACTTCCGGCTCGGTATAGGCGATGGACGGGATCACTTTCGGGTCGAAGTAGTGCTTCATGCCGGCGATCACTTCGGCGGCCACATGGCCTTCATGCACACCCTTGTGGGCCAGCATCGGCTGACCGACGATGTCGCCGATGGCGTAGATATGCGGCACATTGGTGCGCAGCTGCTTGTCGACATTGATGAAGCCACGCTCGTCGACATTGACGCCGGCCTTCTCGGCATCCAGCGACTTGCCGTTCGGGGTACGGCCGATGGCCACCAGCACGGCGTCGTAACGCTGGGCTTCGGCGGGGGCCTTCTTGCCTTCCATGGTCACATAGATGCCGTCTTCCTTGGCTTCTACCTTGGTGACCTTGGTTTCCAGCATCATGTTGAATTTGTCTTTCACCTGCTTGGTGAAGATCTTGATGACGTCTTTGTCAGCGGCCGGGATCACCTGGTCGAACATTTCCACCACGTCGATCTTGGAGCCCAGGGCATGGTACACGGTACCCATTTCCAGGCCGATAATACCGCCGCCCATCACCAGCAGCTTCTCGGGGACTTCTTTCAGCTCGAGGGCGTCGGTAGAATCCCAAATACGGGGGTCATCATGGGGAATGAAGGGCAATTTAATCGGACGAGAACCCGCCGCGATAATGGCGTTGTCAAAGGTCACGGTAGTGCTGCCGGCTTCGCCTTCCACCTGCAGGGTATTGGCGCCGGTGAATTTGGCCAGACCGTTGACCACCTTGACCTTGCGCATCTTGGCCATGCCGCCCAGGCCCTGGGTCAGCTGGCCGATCACCTTCTCTTTGTGACCGCGGATCTTGTCCAGATCAATTTCCGGTTCGCCGAAGCTGACACCGTGGGCGGCCATCATCTTGGCTTCGCCAACCACCTTGGCGATATGCAGCAAGGCTTTGGAGGGGATACAGCCAACGTTCAGACACACACCACCCAGGGTGGCGTAGCGCTCGACGATAACCGTTTCCAGACCCAGATCGGCGGCACGGAAGGCGGCAGAATAACCCGCGGGGCCCGCACCCAATACCACTACCTGAGCTTTTACTTCTTGACTCATGGTGACCTCTATTATGATTATTTCGCCCTGTTCAAACAGCGGCACCTGGCCGGACCAGACTCATTTCGACCACTGCCAAACCAAACGGGCAAAAGTTTACTGTTCTGTCGGTAAAAAGAAAGTAAAAAGGCAGGCTTATGCCTGCCTTGTCACATTAAAGGGCCAGGCGGCGAAGGTCGCTCAGCACACCACTCAGCATGGTGATGAAGCGGGCACCATCGGCGCCGTCTATCACCCGGTGGTCGTAGGACAGAGCCAGCGGCTGCATCAGGCGCGGCGCGAACTCCTTGCCGTTCCACACCGGCTTGATGCTGGACTTGGACACACCCAGGATGGCCACTTCCGGCGCATTCACGATGGGGGTGAACTGGGTGCCACCGATACCACCCAGGGACGAGATGGTGAAGCAACCGCCCTGCATGTCGGCAGCGGTCAGCTTGCCGGAACGGGCTTTCTGGGAGATTTCACCCAGCTCGATGGCCAGCTCGCGAATGCCTTTCTTGTTGACGTCACGAACCACCGGAACCACCAGACCGTTGGGCGTATCCACAGCCACACCGATGTGCACGTACTTCTTCATCACCAGGCTCTGGCCGTCTTCCGACAGGGAAGAGCAGAACTTGGGGAAGGCTTCCAGCGCCTTGGCGGCGGCCTTCATGATGAAGATCAGCGGGGAGATCTTGTAACCCAGCTTCTGCTTGTCGGCGATGGCGTTCTCGGTCTTGCGGAACTCTTCCAGCTCGGTGATATCGGTTTCGTCGAACTGGGTCACGTGAGGGATCTTGACCCAGTTGCGGTGCAGGTTCGGACCGGAGATCTTCTGGATACGGGTCAGCGCCACTTCCTCGATTTCACCGAACTTGGCAAAGTCGACCTTGGGCCAGGCCAGCACCTCGAAACCGCTGCCCGCCACGGCGACACCGGCGGGCTGGCTTTCGACCCGCTTGATGATGCCCTTGACGTAGTTCTGTACGTCTTCCTTGAGGATACGGCTCTTAGGTCCGGTCGGTGCCACCTTGGACAGGTCGACGCCGAACTCCCGGGCCAGGCGACGCACCACGGGGGTGGCGTGCACATAGGCGTTGTTCTCAACGAAGCCGGCCTTGGCCGTGGCGGCGGTCGGGGCCGCTTTCGGTGCTTCGGACTTGGCCGGGGCGGAAGCCTTAGGCGCCTCGGCTTTGGCCGGGGCGGCTGCGCTGCCCGCCACCTCAAACACCATCACCAGCGAGCCGGTGGACACCTTGTCACCGGTGGCAACCTTGATTTCCTTGACCACGCCGGCAAACGGCGCGGGCACTTCCATCGAGGCCTTGTCGCCTTCGACGGTGAGGATCGACTGATCGGCGGCCACCGCATCGCCTACAGAGACCATCACCTCGGTGACTTCCACTTCGTCACCGCCGATATCGGGCACATTCACCTCTTTGGCGGCAGCCGCCGCAGGCGTGGCGGCGGCCGGAGCAGCTTCGGACTGAGACTGAGACTGGGACTGCGCGGCAGCCGGAGCGGCGCTACCCGCCACTTCGAATACCATGATCAGGGTACCGGTGGCGACCTTGTCGCCCACCGCAATCTTGATCTCGGCAACCTTGCCGGCGAACGGCGCGGGCACTTCCATCGAGGCCTTGTCGCCCTCCACGCTCAGCAGGGTCTGCTCTTCGCTGACGGTGTCGCCCACGCTCACGGAAATCTCGGTCACTTCGACTTCGTCACCACCGATATCCGGAACCTGTACTTCTTTCAGCACAGTGCCGGTGGCGGCGGGCGCGGCTTCAGCCTTGGCTTCGGCGGCGGGCGCCTTGGTCTCCGCGTCCGGGGCGGCGGCACTGCCCTCCCCTTCGAACACCATTATCAGGCTGCCGGTGGCGACCTTGTCGCCCACCGCGATCTTGATTTCCTTGACCACGCCGGCGGAAGGTGCCGGCACTTCCATCGAGGCCTTGTCGCCTTCGACGCTGAGCAGGGACTGCTCTTCGGTGACGGTATCACCCACGGCGACCAGGATCTCGGTCACCTCAACCTCGTCCGCACCTATGTCCGGAACCAGAATATCTTTAGACATGCATTACCCCTTATGCGTACAGCGGGTTGATCTTATCAGCATCTATGCCGTATTTGGCAATGGCGTCGGCCACCACCTGCTTGTCCAGCTCATCGCGCTTGGCCAGCTCGTTGAGGGCGGCCACCACCACATAATGGCTGTTCACCTCGAAGTGACGACGCAGGTTTTCACGGCTGTCGGAACGGCCGAAACCGTCGGTGCCCAGCACCTTGTAGCTGACGGACGGCATAAAGGCGCGCACCTGCTCGGCGTAGTTCTTCATGTAGTCGGTCGCGGCGATAGCCGGCTCTTTGCCCATCACATGGGCGATGTAGGGCACCTTGGGCTCGGCGGTCGGATGCAGCATGTTCCAGCGTTCCACGTCCTGACCGTCACGGGTCAGCTCGTTGAAGGAAGTCACGCTGTACACATCGGAGCCGATGCCGTATTCGGCGGCCAGGATCTGGGCCGCCTCACGCACACAGTTCAGGATGGAGCCGGAGCCCATCAGCTGTACCTTGCCCTCGCTGCCGGCCACGCTTTCCAACTTGTAGATACCCTTGCGGATACCTTCCTCGGCACCGGCAGGCATGGCCGGCTGATGATAGTTCTCGTTGAGGGTGGTCAGATAGTAGTAGACGTTTTCCGGCTTGTCGCCGTACATGCGACGCAGGCCGTCCTGCACGATGACCGCCACTTCATAGGCGAAGGTCGGATCATAGGTAATACAGTTGGGGATGGTGCCCGCCAGGATATGGCTGTGACCATCCTCGTGCTGCAGGCCTTCGCCGTTGAGGGTGGTCCGACCGGAAGTGGCGCCCAGCAGGAAGCCACGGGCCTGTTGGTCACCGGCCGCCCAGCACAGATCGCCGACCCGCTGGAACCCGAACATCGAATAATAGATGTAGAAGGGGATCATCGGGCAGTCGTTGGTGCTGTAGGAGGTCGCAGCCGCCAGCCAGGAGGACATGGCGCCCAGCTCGTTGATACCTTCCTGCAGCACCTGACCCTGCTTGTCTTCCTTGTAATAGGCGACCTGCTCGCGATCCTGCGGAACATACTGCTGGCCGTGCGGGTTGTAGATACCGATCTGGCGGAACAGGCCTTCCATACCGAAGGTACGGGCTTCATCGGCCAGGATCGGCACGATGCGCTTACCGATGGACTTGTCCTTCAGCATGATATTCAGCGAACGGACAAAGGCCATGGTGGTAGAGATCTCCCGCTTCTGCTCTTCCAGCAATGGCTGGAATTCGCTCAGGGTGGGGATATCCAGCCTGACGGTAGTCTGGGGCAGACGGGTCGGCAGATAGCCTTTCAGGGCATCACGACGGGCATGCAGGTACTCGTGCTCGCGGGTGCCTTCTTCAATCTTGAGGTAAGGCAGGTTAGGCAGCTCTTCGTCGCTGACTTCGATGTTGAAGCGGTCGCGGAAGTGCTTGAGTGAAGACATGTCCATCTTCTTGACCTGGTGCGCGATGTTCTTGCCTTCGGCGGCGTCGCCCATACCGTAACCCTTGATGGTCTTGGCCAGGATAACGGTCGGCTTGCCCTTGGTGTCGGCGGCGTTTTTATAGGCCGCGAACATCTTGGCCGGATCGTGGCCACCGCGGTTGAGGGCGAAGATCTCGTCGTCGGTCATATCCTTGACCAGATCTCGGGTCTCGGGATATTTGCCGAAGAAGTGCTCGCGCACATAGGCGCCATCCTTGGACTTGAAGGTCTGGTAGTCGCCGTCCAGGGTTTCGTTCATCAGGTGGACCAGCTTGCCGGTCTTGTCTTTGGCCAGCAGATCGTCCCAGCGACGTCCCCAGATCACCTTGACCACGTTCCAGCCGGCGCCGGTGAACATACCGTCCAGCTCGTTGATGATCTTGCCGTTGCCCACCACAGGGCCATCGAGGCGCTGCAGGTTGCAGTTGATGATAAAGCACAGGTTGTCGAGCTTCTCCCGGGCGGCGATGGTGATGGCACCCTTGGATTCCGGCTCGTCCATCTCGCCGTCACCCAGGTAGGCGTAGACCCGCTGCTCGGAGCAGTCTTTCAGGCCGCGGTCGGTCAGGTACTTGAGGAAGCGGGCCTGATAGATGGCGTTGATCGGACCCAGACCCATGGATACGGTCGGGAACTGCCAGAAATCCGGCATCAACTTGGGATGGGGATAAGAGGGAATGCCCTTGCCGTCCACTTCCTGACGGAACATGTCCAGCTGGGCCTCGGTCAGCCGGCCTTCGGCGAAGGCGCGGGCATAGACACCGGGAGAAATATGTCCCTGGAAGAACACCAGGTCACCGCCGTCCTTGTCGCTGCGCGCGCGGAAGAAATGGTTGAAGGCCACTTCGTACATGGTGGCACTGGACGAGAAGGAAGACATGTGGCCGCCCAGATCCAAGTCTTTCTTGGAGCCGCGCAGCACTATCATGACTGAGTTCCAACGGATAATGGCGCGGATCCGCCGTTCCAGATCCCAGTTGCCCGGATATTCCGGCTCTTCGTCGGTGGAGATGCTGTTGACGTAATCCGAGTGGGCATTACGGGCGACGGCAACACCGGACTGGATAGCCTTGGTGGTAAGGCGCTCATAGATGTATTGAGCGCGTTCGGGACCTTCCTGGCGGATCAAGGACTCGAGAGCGTCCAACCACTCTCTAGTCTCTATTGAATCCATATCGTTATTCAGGATATCAGACATGGCTGTTTCCTATCTCGTTTGGGGCTCATGCCCATGGGTTTTGTCATTGCCGGTTGGCATTCTTATTCCTGCTGTCGGGTACGGCGCAAAGACCGCTGTATGCGCGTGTCTTCCCGCTGTATGTCCAGCATGGTTTCTTCAATAAAGGCCAGGTGCTCGTGACAAGCATCCCTGGCTTGTTCCGGCTCGCGGGCCAGTATGGTCTGGATCAGATTCGCCCTGTGTTTGCGGATCTGCTCCACCATACCCGCGCGCCGGTTAAGAATTTTGATATTGCGCAAGATACTGGACTCCAGCATCGGCTGGATGGCGCGCAGCAGGTGCAGCAGCACCACATTGTGTGCCGCCGCCGCCACCGCCAGATAAAAATCGGCGGCGGCCTTGGCCTCGGCCGGCAGATCCCCGGCTTCCTGCGCCTTGGCAATCGCCTGCTGGGCTTCACGGATGGCATCAAAATCCGCTTCCGTGCCACGCATCGCGGCATAAAAGGCGGAAATGCCTTCCATGGTATGGCGGAACTCCAGCAGGTCGTATTGCGACTCCGGGTGCTCGGCCAGCAACTGGAACAAGGGATCGGCCAGCCCCTTGCTGAGGGCGTTCTGCACATAGGTACCACCGCCCTGGCGACGGGACACCAGCCCCCGGGCTTCCAGCTGCTGGATGGCCTCCCGCACCGATGGACGCGATACCGCAAACTGACTGGCCAGTTCCCGCTCAGGAGGCAGCCGCTGACCCGGCTGCAAGCTGCCTTCCACTATCATCTGCTCCAGCTTGGCGGCGATGGTGTCGGCGAGTTTCGGCTGTTTAATCTGCTGATATGACATCTTGTCCGGCTTAATATTGGTAAGACCAATTAACAGTGTTAAAAAAAGGTATCAGAGGATGGGATGAATGTCCATTATTTTCATATAAATTGGGTACAAAAAAGACAAATCGGGAGGATAGATGAGCCTTGGATCACTAAAATAGGCCAGGGTGACTAAGATCACAAGGAAACTAAATTGGTAAGACCAAAAGGAAAGGATAACGGAATGGGAGAAAGGGAGGGAGTGGGAGTCAGGCCGCAGGGGGCGGCCCGTTGCCACTCCCTGCGCCCCGGTCCCGGTTTTTAGGCCTGTACCCGCATGGACAAGTCCAGGGCGCGGATATGCTTGGTCAACGCCCCCACCGAGATAAAGTCCACGCCGGTGGCGGCGTAGTCGGCGATGGTATCCAGGGTGACATTGCCGGAGACCTCCAGCTTGGCCCGGCCGGCGCTGGTGGCCACGGCGGTGCGCATATCGTCGGTGCTGAAATTGTCCAGCATGATGATATCGGCGCCAGCCCTCAGCGCCTGCTCCAGCTCGGCCAGGGACTCCACCTCGACCTCCACCGGTTTTTCCGGCTGCAGCCGGCGGGCTTCCGCCACCGCCCTGTCGATGCCGCCACAGGCGAAGATATGGTTTTCCTTGATAAGAAAAGCGTCATACAGACCCATTCTATGGTTCTGGCCGCCGCCGCAGGTGACCGCGTATTTCAGCGCCTGGCGCAGGCCGGGTACCGTCTTGCGGGTATCCAGCAGCCGGCAGCGGGTGCCGGCCAGCTTATCCACATAGTGGCGGGTAGCGGTGGCCACCCCCGACAGGGTCTGGATAAAGTTCAGAGCGGTGCGCTCGCCGGTCATCAGCGCCCGGGCCGGACCGCTCAGGGTCAGCAGCCGCTGGTTGGCAGCGATACGCTCGCCGTCGGCGACAAACCATTCCAGCTTGACCTCACCGCCCAACTGCAGGAAGGTCTGCTCGGCAAAGGCCCGGCCGCAAAAGATACCCTCTTCACGGGTGATCAGATGGGCCACCACCTGCTGCCGCTCGGGCAACAGCTGGGCGGTGATATCCCGGGAGGGATCCAGGGTACCGCCCAGATCTTCGGTCAGGGCCGCGGTCACGTTAAAACGAATTTCTTGTTCCAGCATAGAATCCAGCATCTTGTTCAGCCTTTTATCCAACCTTTAATATTTGATCTGTTTGTCCAGAAACGATGATCGGGCCTTCTGCATACCCCAAAGCAACTCGGCGCTTAAAGCCTATCTCTTGATCAATTCTCATCCCCATACTCTGCGTGGGAATGCAGGCTCGCGTTGTAGCCAAGTGTTTGCACTTGGGCAAAGGGGCCAGCTCCGCCGACACGCCACAAGTACATCCATGTAGGCTCGGACATGCCATCCCTGGCATGTCACGGTCGGTGGGGCCAATCCCTTGTTACCCATCCCGAGTGGGCTGTTATTCAAGATCCTGCACCGCTCACCACCGGTTCCCAGGCTGCGCATGGGAATGCAGACAGACTTATGAAGAAGAGTCAGACTTCTTGGCTTACGGCTTAACGCTTCAGTAATACCTCAGCGTCATCTGCTCGCCCCGCTGGATCAGTTCAAACTGGCGCAGGGCATTCATGCCCAGCAGGATCTCGTCGTTATCGCCGGGCATGATCACCGCGTGCAGATCGTACAGGGTGAAAGGACCCAAAGACAGGGTTTTTACCCGGGTGCGATAACCGGTCACCGACCCCGCCGCCGTGCTCAGCCGCAGCGGCTGGCCCACGACCAGGCCCAGCCGGGCCGCCACCGCCTGGGGGATGGCCACCTGGGTGGCCCCGGTATCCAGCAAAAACACCACGGGTTCGCCGTTGATGGCGCCGCTGGCCAGGTAATGGCCCTGACGGTTCTGCTCGAGCACTATGGTCTGGGCATCCACCAGCTGCACCTGCCGGTTAGGATTGTACTCCTGCTCCAGTTTTTGCTGAAAATACCAGGTCAGCAGCGCCAGCCCCAGCCCCCATACCAGCAGCCACATGATGCGGCCCAGCCTGCGCTGAGTATTGGTTTCCTTGTCCATGCCGCCTTCCCCGGGGCTTGCCCCTTTGCCCTTATCGCTTTTAGTATACCTACAAGCCCCCCCACCCTGCGTGCAAATATGTCCCCGACTCCGCCCTTAGGTCTAAGCACCGACGGCTGGCTGACCCCGGCCCGCCACTGTCCCTCACCCCATTGCGATCAGCGCCCGGAAGGGGAAATTTCGCTGTTGGTGGTGCACAGCATCAGCCTGCCGCCGGGCCGTTTCGGCGGCCCCTATATCGATCAGCTGTTCCTGGGACAGCTGGATCCCGCCGCGGATCCCTACTTTGCCGAGATCCACCAAGTGCGGGTGTCGGCCCATTGCCTGATCCGCCGGGACGGCGAGCTGGTGCAGTACGTGCCCTTCAATAAGCGGGCCTGGCACGCGGGCCTGTCCTGTTTCGAGGGCCGAGAAAAGTGCAATGATTTCTCAATCGGTATCGAGCTGGAGGGCACGGATACCGGGCGCTTCACCCCCGCCCAGTATCGACGGCTGATCCGGGTAAGCCGGTTGTTGATGGCCGCCTATCCGGCCATCACTCGGGAGCGCATCGTGGGCCACAACGATATCGCCCCGGGCCGTAAGACGGATCCGGGCACCGGCTTTGACTGGGGATTTATCGAGCGACTCTGAGACAGGGAGCCGAGCCGTTCGCCATGAGCCCTATCAGGGACAGCTGTTTAGTCCAGAGGCCCGAAAACAACAAGGTTAAAAATTAGACAAATCTGAGCTATTTTGCCGCCGATCGATCTCAAAATTTCTGCCGATTCATTGGGCAAAAGTATAAGTCCTTGCTATAGGTATTACGCGGGCTTCAATTAACGCCCCTTGAAAATAACAAGACTGCCTCTTCTCAAAGCAAGGATGATGATTATGAGCAAGAATCCAGTGAACAGCCGCCAGGGCGGTTTTACTCTGATTGAACTGATGATAGTGGTGGCGATAGTGGCGATCCTGGCGGCGGTGGCCTTGCCGGCCTATCAGACCTATACCAAAAAAGCCAAGTTTAGTGAGGTGATAGCGGCAACCGGATCCGCGAAAACAGCGATAGAGGTATGTTTCCAGTCAGGTGCAACAAACTGTACAACAGCTGGAACCAATGCTGCTTCTGGTTCAGTGGCGACAGATAATGTGGCTTCCGTGGCTGTTACCGGAACTGAAGCCACCGGTCCTTGGACCGTAACAGCAACAGGTAAGACTCCCGTGGAGTCTAAAACTTTTGTTATGCTGGGAACAGGAGCTAACGGCAGGGTAACATGGGATCAACCTGTATCTAGCTCTACTTGCATAGCTGCTGGCTTCTGCTAATCCCACGCCCTTATGACCCAAGCCATTCACCAGGAAAGGAGCGGCCTGGCCAGAAGCCTGGCCGCCTCTTCGCTGCTGCTGCCCGAAGAGCTGGAGCAGGCGCTGACCCTGACCCGCCAGGAAGGCAAGCCGCTGAGCACCGTGCTGGTGGAGCACCATATGCTGACCAGCCTGGATCTGGCCCGCTACTGCGAACAGGAATACGGCCTGGCGCTGCTCGACCTGGACGACTTTCAACCCGAACAGCTGCCGCCCCAGTACCTGAACCTGGACCTGATCGAGCGCCACCATGCGCTGCCCGTCTATACGCAGGGGCGGGTACTGTACCTGGCGATGCCCGATCCCACCAATGTGGCGGCGCTGGAAGACTTCAGCTTCCGCTTTAACCTGGTCACCGACGTGCTGCTGGTGGAAGAACACAAGCTGGCGCAACTGATACTGCGGCTGCAGCAGGGCGGCGGCTCGGCCATGCTGGATCTCGATCATATCGATGACGCCGATATCGAGCAGCTGGAGCTGGGCCAGGACAAGCCCGCCCAGGATGACGAATTCGGCCGGGGCGAGGACGACGCCCCCATAGTACGCTATATCAACAAGATCATGCTGGATGCGGTGCGCCGGGAGGCCTCGGATCTGCATTTCGAGCCCTACGAGCATTTTTACCGCATCCGCTTCCGTATCGACGGCCTGCTGCACGAGGTGGCCTCGCCGCCGGCGAACCTGGCCGGCCGCTTCGCCGCCCGGCTCAAGGTCATGGCCCGGCTGGATATCGCCGAGCGCCGCCTGCCCCAGGACGGCCGCATCAAGCTGAAGCTGACCCGCAACCGCTCGGTGGACCTGCGGGTCAACACCCTGCCCACCCAGTGGGGCGAAAAGATAGTGATCCGCATCCTCGACAGCTCGGGCGCCAGGCTGGACATCGACCAGCTGGGTTACGACGAGGTGCAGAAACAGCTGTATCTCGGCGCATTGCGCAAACCCCAGGGCATGATACTGGTGACCGGCCCCACCGGCTCGGGCAAGACGGTGTCCCTCTATACGGGCCTGAGCATCCTCAATACGGTCACCGCCAATATCTCCACCGCCGAGGATCCCATCGAGATCAACCTGCCGGGCATCAACCAGGTACAGATCAACACCAAGGCGGGGCTGAGCTTCGCCCATGCCCTGCGCGCCTTCCTGCGGCAGGATCCGGACATCATCATGGTGGGCGAGATCCGCGACCTGGAAACCGCCGAGATTGCCGTCAAGGCGGCCCAGACCGGCCACCTGGTGCTGTCCACCCTGCACACCAACTCGGCCGCCGAGACCCTGACCCGGCTCAACAACATGGGCCTGCCCGCCTACAATATCGCCTCATCGGTCAGCCTGATCATCGCCCAGCGGCTGGCGCGCAAGCTCTGCGGACACTGCAAGACACCGGAGCAGGTGCCCGCGGAACAGCTGCGGGCCCTGGGCTTCAGCCAGGCCCAGCTGGACAAGGGCGTCAGCCTGCATAAGGCGGTGGGCTGCGATCAGTGCACCGACGGCTACAAGGGCCGCATCGGCGTCTATGAGGTGATGCCGATGACCGAAACCCTGGCCAACCTGATCATGGAAGGCGCCAGCTCCCTGGCTCTGGCCAGGGCGGCAGAAGCGGACGGCATGATGACCCTGCGCCGCTCGGCCCTGGAAAAGGCCAGGCAAGGGCTGATCAGCCTGGCGGAAGTCAACCGGATTACCGGCTAACAAGCGAGAAGCCGGAAACCGGAAGGCACTTCAAGCTTCAAGCTTCAAGCTCATAATAGGGACATCATGATGGCGGCGGCAAACCAGGCAAAAACCCACAAGATCCACTCCTATAAATGGGAAGGGGTAAACCGCCGGGGGCAGAAGATCTCCGGCTTTATCCAGGCGGTCAACAACCAGGCTGTCAAACGGGAGCTGCAACGCCAGGGGGTAAAGGCAACCAGGATACGGCGGGGCGGCCAGGGTGGCCTGTTCCGCTCCCGCGACAAGGTCAAGCCGGTGGATATCGCCATCATCACCCGCCAGATAGCCACCATGCTCGGTGCCGGTGTGCCCCTGGTTCAGACCCTGCAGATGATCGGCCGCTCCTATGACAAGTCCAGCGTGCGCGAGCTGGTCGGACGGATCGCCTCCGACGTGGAGTCCGGCACCCCGCTGTCGGAGGGGCTGAGCAAGTATCACCGCTTCTTCGACGAGCTCTATTGCGACCTGGTGCAGTCCGGCGAGCAGACCGGCTCCCTGGAGCTTATCTTCGATCGCATCGCCATCTACCGGGAAAAGGCCGAGGCACTCAAGTCCAAGATCAAGAAGGCGCTCTTCTATCCGGCCATGGTGATGCTGGTGGCCATTATCGTCACCGCCATCCTGCTGCTGTTCGTGATCCCCCAGTTCGAGGAGATCTTCGCCGGCTTCGGTGCCCCCCTGCCCGCCTTTACCCAGCTGGTGATCGCCCTGTCCCGCTGGTTGCAGGCCTGGTGGCTCTATCTGCTGGCTGCGGTCATCGCCGGCGTCTTCCTCTATGTGCGGGCCTGGCGCCACTCCCAGAAGGTGCGCGATGCGACGGATCACTTTATCCTGTGCATCCCGGTGGTGGGCAAGATACTGCACAAGGCGGCGGTCGCCCGCTTTGCCCGCACCCTGGCGACCACCTTCTCCACCGGTATCCCGCTGGTCGAAGGCCTGCTATCCTCGGCGGGCGCCGCCGGCAATGCGGTGTACGGCCAGGCGGTACTGGGCATGCGCGATGAGGTGATCGCCGGCATCCAGATGCACCTGGCCATGCGCGCCACCCGGCTGTTTCCGGATATGGTGGTGCAGATGGTGATGATCGGCGAGGAATCCGGCGCCATCGACGATATGATGAACAAGGTCGCCACTATCTATGAGCAGGAAGTCGATGACGCCGTAGACGGCCTGACCAGCCTGATCGAGCCGCTGATCATGGTGGTGCTGGGCATACTGGTCGGCGGCATGGTGATCGCCATGTATCTGCCCATCTTTAACCTGGGTAGTGTAATTAAATAGCAGGGGAATGGGGAATGGTAACAAGGAAGACAGATGGCTGAATTGAGCCAATGGAGCACCGGCAACAACGCCGAACTTTATTTTATGATATCGCTGCTGGGCCTGTTGGTGGGCAGCTTCCTGAACGTGGTGATCCACCGGCTGCCGCTGATGCTGGAACGCCAATGGCGACGGGAATGCGCCGAGTTCAGCGGCGGAACGCCGCAAGACGAGCCGGCCCTCAGCCTGTGCCAGCCCCGCTCCCGCTGTCCCCATTGCCGGCATCAACTGGGGGTACTGGACAATGTTCCACTGCTGAGCTGGCTGTGGCTCAGGGGACGCTGTCGCCACTGCAGCGGGCCCATCTCCCGCCGCTACCCCCTGGTGGAGATGGCCAGCGCCGGGCTTGCCGCGCTGGCGTTGTGGCGCTTCGGCGTCAGCCCCGCCCTGGCCGGAGCCCTGGTGCTGGGCTGGACCCTCTTGTGCCTGACGCTGATCGACCTGGATCACCTGCTGCTACCCGACAACCTGACCCTGCCGCTGCTGTGGCTGGGACTGCTGGTCAATATCAATGGCCTGTTCGTGCCCCTGGAAGACGCCGTGCTCGGTGCCGTATTCGGCTACGGCGTCCTCTGGAGCCTGTACTGGCTGTTCAAGCTTGCCACCGGCAAGGAAGGCATGGGCTACGGCGACTTCAAACTGCTGGCGGCGCTCGGAGCCTGGCTCGGCTGGCCATCGCTATTGCCGATCCTGCTGCTCGCCTCCTTTAGCGGGGCCCTGGCCGGCTTGGCACTGATGGCCAGCCGCAGACTCGGCCAGGACAGGGTACTGCCCTTCGGCCCGGCCCTGGCCCTGGCCGGCGGCCTGTATCTGCTATGGGGGCCGGGAATGATGAAACTGTACTGGAGCCTGACGCTGTGAGCTTTATTGTAGGACTGACCGGCGGCATCGGCAGCGGCAAGAGCACGGTCGCCGACCTGTTCGCCGGCCTGGGGGTCGAGGTGGTGGATGCGGATCTGATCGCCCGCGACGTGGTCGCGCCGGGTGAGCCTGCCCTGGCGGCCATCGCCGAACACTTCGGCACGGCGGTATTGAATGCCGACGGCGGTCTCGACAGGCGGGCCCTGCGGGCGCGGGTCTTTGAGCATCCGGAGCACAAGGACTGGCTGAATGCCCTGCTGCACCCGCTGATCCGGGAGCGCATGGTCGCGGCCAGCAAAGCCGTCCGCTCTCCCTACTGCCTGCTGGTGGTGCCCCTCCTGGTGGAAAACAACCTGACCGGGCTGGTCCAGCGGGTACTGGTGGTGGACGTAGACCCGGAGCTGCAGCTAACCCGCACCATGGCCCGGGACTGCGCCGATGAAACCCAGATCAAGGCCATCATGGCCGCCCAGGCCGGCCGGGAGCAACGCCTTGCGGCAGCGGATGACGTACTGGATAACAATGCCCCGGATAAAAATGCCTTGGTGGCGGCGATTGAAGCCCTGCATCGGCAATATCTGGCCCTTAGCGCTCAACATGGACGTCCTTAGCGGGTACACTCTGGGCACTGTTGTCGTAACAGCGTGTCGGCCGGAGTCCTATGTCACCACTGCTTTATGAATTTCCGCTTAACGAAAAATGTCGTAGCTATCTGCGTCTCAATGATCTATTTCAGCAGCTGCAGTCATGCCGTGCGCTGGGCTCGGCGGGTCAGGCGGTGGCGCTGTTCAAGGCCCAGCTGGATGTGCTCGAGCTGCTGGAGCGTTGCGATCTGCGCACCGAGCTGGCCAAAGACCTGTCCTCCCAGCAAGCCAGGCTGGAGGCCTGGTCCCAGGTGCCCGGTGTCGATGTCGAAGCCCTGGCGCAGCTGAGCGAGCAACTGGCCAGGCTGAGCCACGCCCTGCCCCGGACCCCACGCCTCGGGCAACTGTTGCGGGAAGACAAGTTCCTGACGGCCATTCGCAGTCGCTTCGCCATTCCCGGCGGTCTGTGCGCCTTCGATGTACCCCAGCTGCATTACTGGCTGAATCTGCCGCTCGAGCGGCAGCAACAGGATATCGACGGCTGGCTCAGCCATACTCAGCTGTTGCAGGACAGCCTGGCGCTGCTGCTGACCCTGTGGCGGGAAGCCGGCCAGTTCCGCTCCCAGCGGGCCATGACCGGTTTCTATCAGGACAACGCGGAGCAGACCGAGATGATCCGCCTGCGCCTGCCCGCCGAACTCGCCGTTTATCCCGTGGTCAGCGGCAATAAATACCGTTTTACCATACGTTTTATGCCGGTCGACGACATGGAGATCGGCAACCTGGACTTTGAATTGGCCAATATCAAATGAGCAAACCCCTGATTGTTTCCTGCCCGACCTGCCAAACCCCGGTGGTATGGGATGAACATAGCCCATTCCGCCCCTTCTGCAGCAAGCGCTGCCAGCTGATCGACCTGGGCGAATGGGCCGACGAGGAAAAACGCATTCCCGGCGATCCCGCCTGGCTGCCTGAGGAGGACGGCGAAAATGACCACTGAGACCGTTAAAAAATCGGTGCTGGTGGCAGTAGGCGTGGTCGAAAACCCCCGCGGCGAGCTCTTTATCTGCCGGCGCGGCGCCAGCCAGCATCAGGCCTATAAATGGGAGTTTCCCGGCGGCAAGGTGGAAGCGGGAGAAACCGTGCCCCAGGCCCTGGCCCGGGAACTGGCCGAAGAAATCGGCATAGAGGTGCTGGCCTGCCAGCCCTTTATGCGTATAGAGCATGACTATGGCGACAAGCTGGTGATCCTGGATATCCGCAAGGTCACCGCCTTTAACGGCACTCCCCACGGCCTGGAAGGCCAGCCCAGCCGCTGGGTACCGCTGGCCGAGCTGCATGACTACGAGTTCCCCGCCGCCAACGGCCCCATAGTCAACAAGCTGCGGGCGGACGCCGAAAGCTAGAAACCGGAAGCTGGAAGCTGGAAGCTGGAAGCTGGAACAGCTTAACTCTCCCCGCTTCCAGCCTTAAGCTTTTTTACTCAGGCTTCCAGCTCGATGCTGTCCACCCGCTGCAAACCCCGGGGCAGGAGGGCGCCGCGGCGGCCACGCTCTCCCTTGTAGTGCTCGAGATCGGCCGGCTTGAGGGTCAGTTTGCGCTTGCCGGCCAGTAGGGTCACGCTGGCACCTTCCGGCACCACCGTCAGCTGCTTGATGAAGTCTTCGCGGGCCTGCACCTTGGCACCGGGAATACCGATGATCTTGTTGCCCTTGCCCTTGCCCAATACCGGCAGATCCCTGAGCGGGAACAGCAGCATACGCCCCTCGTTGGTGACCGCCAGACACAGGTCCGTGGCCAGCGCCCCCACCAAGCCGGGCTTCAACACCTCGCCACCGGCCGGCACCGTCAGCAGCGCCTTGCCGTTCTTGTTGCGGCTGACCATGTCACCATAACGGCAGACGAAGCCGTAACCCGCATCGGAGGCCAGCAGGTACAGCCGCTCGTCTTCGCCCATCACCACATAGCGAGCCTGCTCGCCCGGGCTCAGGCTGCAGCGTCCGGTCAGCGGCTCACCCTGGCCCCGGGCCGAGGGCAGGCTGTGGGCGTCCAGGGCATAGGCCCGCCCCTGGCTTGACAGGAACACCGCCACTTCGTTGCTGCGCCCGCTGGCGGCATCGATAAAGCTGTCACCGGCCTTGTAACTCAAGGTGGTGCCATCTACCTCATGGCCCTTGGCCGCCCGTACCCAGCCCTTGTCGGACAACACTACCGTGACCGGCTCGCTCGGAATCAGCTCCTTCTCGCTCAGCGCCCGGGCTTCTTCCCGCTCCACCAGCGGCGACAGGCGGTCATCGCCGTACTTGTCGGCGTCGGCCAGGATCTCTTTCTTGAGCAGGGTAGCGAGCCGGCGCTCGGAGCCCAGCAACTGAGCCAGTTTGTCGCGCTCCGCCGCCAGTTCACTTTGCTCGCTGGTGATCTTCACCTCTTCCAGCTTGGCCAGGTGACGCAGCTTCAGCTCGAGAATCGCTTCGGCCTGGGTATCGGTCAGCCCGAAACGGGCCATCAGTACCGGCTTGGGCTCATCCTCGCTGCGGATGATGTGGATGACTTCATCGATATTGAGGAAGGCGATCAGCAGGCCGGCGAGGATGTGCAGCCGGGCCTCGACCTTGTCGAGCCGGAACTGCAGCCGGCGCCGTACCGTTTCCCGGCGGAACTGCAGCCATTCGCCGATAATGGTATCCAGGCTCTTGACCTGGGGGCGGTTGTCCAGCCCCAGCATGTTCAGGTTGACTCTGTAGTTCTTCTCCAGATCCGTGCTGGCGAACAGATGCTGCATCAACTGCTCCACATCCACCCGGTTGGAACGGGGGATGATCACCAGCCGGGTCGGGTTCTCGTGATCCGACTCGTCGCGCAGATCCGCCACCATCGGCAGCTTCTTGGCCTGCATCTGGGCGGCGATCTGCTCCAGGATCTTGCCGCCGCTGGCCTGGTGCGGCAGGGCGCTGATCACTATGTCGCCCTGCTCCACTTGGTAGACGGCGCGCATCTTGATGCTGCCCCGGCCGGTTTCATAAATTTTCTGGATATCGGCCCGGGGTGTGATGATCTCGGCCCGGGTCGGGTAATCGGGACCGGCCACCAAATCCATCAGCTCGGCCACGGTCGCCTTAGGATGCTCCAGCATATGCACGCAGGCATTGGCCAGCTCGCGTACGTTATGGGGCGGAATGTCGGTGGCCATGCCCACGGCGATGCCGGTGATGCCGTTGAGCAGTATATGGGGCAGCCGCGCCGGCAGCATGCGCGGCTCTTTCAGGGTACCGTCGAAGTTCGGCGTCCAGTCCACCGTGCCCTGACCCAGCTCGGACAGCAGCAGCTCGGAGAAGCGCGACAACCGGGCCTCGGTGTAACGCATGGCGGCGAACGACTTGGGATCGTCCGGCGCCCCCCAGTTGCCCTGACCGTCCACCAGCGGGTAACGGTAGGAAAAGGGTTGAGCCATCAGCACCATGGCCTCGTAACAGGCGGAATCCCCGTGAGGATGATATTTGCCCAGCACATCGCCCACGGTACGGGCGGATTTCTTGTGCTTGGACAGGGCCGACAGGCCCAGCTCGCTCATGGCATAGATGATCCGCCGCTGCACCGGCTTGAGGCCGTCACCGATATGGGGCAGCGCCCTGTCCATGATCACGTACATGGAATAGTTGAGGTAGGCCTGCTCGGTAAAGGTGTGCAGCGGCAGGCGCTCGACGCCTTCCATAGTAAAATCGTTATTGCTCATTAGTTATCCTCAGGCCAGGGGATCGACCAGGTTGCCCTTGGTTTCCAGCCATTCCCGGCGGTCTCCGGCGCGCTTCTTGGCCAGCAACATGTCCATCAGCTGCAGGGTGGCATCGGCATCGTCCACCGTCAGCTGCACCAGGCGGCGGGTGTTGGGATCCAGGGTGGTTTCGCGCAACTGCTTGGGGTTCATTTCACCCAGGCCCTTGAAGCGGGTTACCTGGATCTTGCCCTTTTTCTTCTCGGCCCTGATGCGTTCCAACACGCCGTCCTTTTCATCCTCATCGAGGGCGTAGAACACTTCCTTGCCCACATCGACCCGGTACAGGGGCGGCATGGCCACATACACATGGCCCTGCTCCACCAGGGTACGGAAATGGCGCAAAAACAGGGCGCACAGCAGAGTGGCGATGTGCAGGCCGTCGGAGTCGGCGTCGGCGAGGATGCAGATCTTGCCGTAACGCAGATCGGACAAGTCCTCCGAGTCGGGATCCAGGCCGATGGCCACCGAAATATCGTGCACTTCCTGGGAGGCCAGCACCTGGCCGGATTCCACTTCCCAGGTGTTGAGGATCTTGCCGCGCAGCGGCATGATGGCCTGGAATTCCCGGTCCCGCGCCTGCTTGGCGCTGCCGCCGGCGGAGTCTCCCTCTACCAGGAACAGCTCGCCCTGCATGGGATCGGAGCAGGCGCAGTCGGTGAGCTTGCCGGGCAGCGCCGGGCCCTGGGTGACCTTCTTGCGCACCACCTTCTTGGCCTGGCGCAGGCGGCGCTGGGCGCTGCTGATGCACAGCTCCGCCAGCTGCTCTGCCAGCTCGATATGCTGGTTCAGCCACAGGCTGAAGGCGTCCTTCACCACCCCGGACACGAAGGCCGCGCTCTGGCGCGACGACAAGCGTTCCTTGGTCTGGCCGGCGAACTGGGGATCCTGCATCTTCACCGACAGTATGTAGGCGCAGCGTTCCCAGATGTCGTCCGGGGTCAGCTTGATACCGCGCGGCAGCAGGTTGCGGAACTCGCAGAACTCGCGCATGGCGTCGAGCAATCCCTGGCGCAGGCCGTTGACATGGGTGCCGCCCTGGGCGGTGGGGATCAGGTTGACATAGCTTTCACCCAAGGTCTCGCCGCCTTCGGGCAACCAGGTCAGCGCCCAGTCCACCGCGGAATGTTCGGCGGCGAAGCTGCCGACGAAGGGCTGCTCCGGCAGGCAGGTGAACTCTTTCACCGCCTCGACCAGATAATCCTTGAGGCCGTCCTGGTAGCACCACTCCTGGGTTTCGTCGTTGACCTTGTCGACAAAACGTATGGTCAGCCCCGGACAAAGCACCGCCTTGGCCTTGAGCAGGTGTCGCAGGCGGCTGGCGGAAAACCGGGGCGAGTCGAAATAACCGGCGTCGGGCCAGAACTGCACCCGGGTGCCGGTGTTGCGCTGACCGCAGGTGCCGGTCACGGTCAGTTCACTGACCTTGTTGCCGTGCTCGAAGGCCATTTCATATACCTGGCCGGCACGACGGACGGTGACGTCCACCCGGCTGCTCAGGGCATTGACCACAGAGATGCCTACCCCGTGCAGGCCGCCGGAGAACTGATAGTTTTTATTGGAGAACTTGCCGCCGGCGTGCAGCTTGCTGAAGATCAGCTCGACCCCGGACACCCCTTCCTCCGGGTGAATATCCACCGGCATGCCCCGGCCGTCGTCGATGACCTCCAGGGACTGATCCGGGTACAGGATGATTTCCACCCGGCTGGCATGGCCCGCCAGGGCTTCATCCACGCTGTTGTCGATCACCTCCTGGCCCAAATGGTTGGGACGGCTGGTGTCCGTATACATGCCGGGGCGACGTCGCACCGGCTCAAGGCCATTGAGTACCTCAATAGCATCGGCAGTATATTGACTCGATGTCATTTTGACCTTCGGTGATGGGTTGAAACTGGAGGCATCTTACTATCTGCGGCCGTAAGCTCAAAGTCACAGAGGATGGGACTGGGAATTTGTGCCGGGGAAGCCATTACCGAACACCGGTCCCCAATCCCCGTCAGATCCCCAAAAAGCGGATCACCTGGGCGCAGTAATGTTCGAAGCCGACAAAGGAATGATCGCCACCCTTCTGAATGCAGACCCGGGCGAAGCGGTAGTAGTCGAGCGCCTCGCGATAGTCGAGCACCTCATCCTCCTGCTGTTGCAGCAGCCAGATACGTTCGGGGTTAGCAGGCTCGGGCACCCTCAGCGCCGCCAGCTCGGCCATATGCTGGCCGGTCAGCAGATAATGCTCATGGGTGTAGGGATTTTGCTGCTCGCCCAGATAGTCCTGCAACAGGAGATGGGGATTGACCGCCGGGTTGATCACCACGGCACGCACCCCATACAACTGTGCCACCCGGGTGGACCAGAAGCCGCCGAGCGAGCTGCCCACCACCCCGAACGGCGACGCCATGCCATCACAGAGGGCGGCGATCTGCGCCCAAGCAGTCGCCGGGGTGGCCGCCAGTTGGGGACAGATAAAGGTGAGATCGGGTCTGTGCTGCTGCACATGGTGTTTCAGCTGGGTCGCCTTGATCGAGTTGGGCGAGGAATTGAAGCCATGCAAATATAACAGGGCGGCCATTAGTACCCCTTGGCGCTGAAATCGGGGACGAACGCCGCCGGCGGCAATCGCCAAACCTGGGTACTGAGGCGACCATCGGGATAAAGAGACAGGGCCCGCCAGCCGGGCGCCGTGGTATCCAGGGCAAACTCATCTGACAAGGGCTTGAACTGGATGCAGGTGGAGGGACTGGCCAGATAACGGACTCCCTCATGCACTTCATCAAAGCCTTGATGCACGTGGCCGAACAGCACGATCGTGCTGGACTGATGCCGAGCCAACAGAGCCTTGAAAGCATCGGCATTCTTCAGATCATGCTGATCTAGCCAGGCACAGCCCACCGGCACCGCCTGATGGTGCACGGCCACCAGCAGGTGATGTCGGGGGTATTGGATGATCGCCTGCTCCAGCAGGGCAAGCTGACCGGCGGACAGTTCGCCATGGGCCTTGCCGCTGAGCTGGGTATCCAGCAACAGCAGTTGCCAATGGTCGAACAATAGGTGCTTGACATCGCTGATCCCGGCCAGATCCAGCATCTGTTGCATCACGGGGGCATCGTCATGGTTACCCGGCAGCCAGTAGACCGGCAGACTCAGTTCGCTCATCAAGCGGGTAAAGTGGGCATAAGATTCGGGACTGTGATCCTGGGACAGGTCACCGGTCGCCAGGATCGCATCTCGGGGAGTCGGATCAGAACGCACCGCATCCACCACGGCCCGGCAGCTGTGCCAAGTAGCAATCCCCAGCAAATCGGTATCTTTATCGGCAAACAGATGGGTATCGGTGATCTGCAGCAGTTCGATCACCCCGTCTGCTCTGTGGGCGGTAGCGTATGCAGTGTTAAGGCAAAAGGCGTCGTTCAAACTTGTTTAACCGTGCTGAATCCGTGGTGTAGGCAACATCTCAGCCATTCGGCGAGAAAGAAGTTAACTTGTTCTTTTTCATTAGGATGATGCATGTTTTTATTGGGGTAATGATAGCTTGGCTTGAGCATAAAAATCTGCTGGCTGGCACACACTTCGGCCATGCGCACATCGTGGTACAGGCGGACTTTCACCCGCATGCGCATAAAACAGGGCAGGTTCGGGCTGCACTGCTCCACGGAAACATGCCAGGTATAGGGGGCCATCTCCAACACCTTGATCACAAACAGCAGCTGATCGTTGATCCCCACGGACCGGCTCTCGCCCACCATGGCTCCAGAGGGCAAGAGTTTCATCAGCGCCAGATAGTTGGTATCACAGGTGCGCTGCAACGCCTTTAAATCCGGCACATATCTGCGTGCCGTTGCGGTAGTCACCAAGCGCTTATTCCTCCTCTTCAACGGGTGGTGGCCGCTCAACAGCACTCACCACCTAATCCCCAATACCACTTTCCCTCATCTCCGGCCACAGCCGGTGACGGTTCAGCTCCAACCATTGTAGTGCGATCACGCTGGCGGCATTATCAATTTTTTCAGCCTGCAGCCAGGCCATGGCCTGAGCACGGGATACCCGCAGCACCCGGATGTCCTCACCTTCACTGGCCAGACCCGCATGGCTTACCGTCTGGGCCGCGTCCACCTCACCAACAAAGAGGCTGATGCGCTCGCTGCAACCACCCGGGCTCGAGAGATAACTCAGCGCCCGGGTCAGTGTGGTGATGGTCAGGCCCGCCTCTTCCTCGGCCTCCCGCCGGGCTACCTCTTCTTCCGACTCGCCCGGCTCTACAATGCCGGCCACTATTTCCAGCAGCCAGGGCGAGGCGGTGTGCTCAATGGCGCCCACCCGGAACTGCTCTATCAGCACCACTTCATCACGGACCGGATCATAGGGTAACACAGCCACCGCATGACCCCGCTCAAACAATTCGCGGGTCAGTACCTGGCTCCAGCCACCGGCGAAGAGCCTGTGTTTCAGGCGTAGCCTCAGCATGCGAAAAAAACCCTGATAGGCGATTTCCTGCGCGACTATCTGTATATCCTCCCGGCCGAAGGCGGTGGCTTTGGGTTGATCTTTCCCTGTCATATTGACTCCTGACTTGACATTTAAACAGCAGATTTTAGACTAGCGGAAATGAATGAACGTTCATTTACATTCAATCCCAGGTCGAATAACAGGCATCTCCTGCTATGTTATCGCTATACTGAACACGCTAAAAATACGGTGCCTGCCGACAGTCGGCGCTCGCACGGTAGAGCTTCACAATTAAGGCTACTTTCAGATGAAAAAATCGCTTTTATCTACCCTGGTATTACTGGTCGCGACAGGCACGGCCCAGGCCGAAGATCTGCTGGATATCTATCGACAGGCCACCCTGAACGATCCCCTGGTGCGAGAGGCCAAAGCCAACCGGGACGCCGCCTTTGAAAAAATCAATGAATCCCGCGCGCCCCTGCTGCCCCAGATCAACCTGGACGCCGGTACCAACTATACCAAAAGCAATCACGACGACAGGACCACCCGCAGCTCGGCCAATGTGGGCGCCAACCTGAGCCAGGCCCTGTACCGCCGTTCCAGCTGGGTCAATCTGGATATCACCGAAAAAACCGCGGCTCAGGGCGAAGTCTCCTATAAGCAAATCCAGCAGGCACTGATCCTCCGTGCCACCCAGGCCTATTTCGATGTGCTCAATGCGGAAGACACCCTGAGTTTTGTGCAGGCCAACAAGGAAGCGGTCGGCCGCCAGCTGGAGCAGACCAGGCAGCGCTTCGAGGTGGGCCTGAGCGCCATGACCGACGTGCACGAAGCCCAGGCCCAGTATGACCAGGCCCTGGCCGACGAGATAGTGGCGGAAAACCAGCTCAACAACAGCAAGGAAGTGCTGCGTGAGCTGACCGGCATGAGTTATTCCAAACTGTTGCCACTCGATACCGACACCTTCAGCCCGCAGAAACCGGTGGACAGCGCCGGTACCTGGCTGGAGATCGCCCTGGATCAGAATCTGGAACTGCACAGCCAACGCATCCTCAAGGATATCGCCAACGAGCAGATCAGCCTGGCCAAGGCCGGCCATCAACCGACCCTGGATCTGAACGCGGGGCTCAACAGCAATTATACCGATACCAAGCAGACCGGCTTCAGCGCCAACAACGACGGCAGCATCAATGAGGGGACGGTCGGGCTGACCTTCTCCCTGCCGCTGTATTCCGGTGGCGCCACCAGCTCCCAGGTGAAACAGGCCCAGCACAACTATGTCGCCGCCAGCGAGCGGCTCGAACGCAGCTTCCGCTCGGTGCAGAGCCAGGTATATTCCTCTTTCAATGATGTCAACGGCGCACTCGGCTCGGTACGCGCCTTCGAGCAGCTGGTGGTATCGGCGGAAAGCGCGCTCAGCGCCACCGAAGCCGGTTACGAGGTGGGTACCCGCACCATAGTGGATGTACTCAATGCCACCCGCCAGCTGTATGACGCCAAGCAGAAGCTGTCCGAGGCCCGCTACAATTATATCCTCAGTCAGCTGCAGCTGAAGCAGGCCGCCGGCAACCTGACCGAGCAGGATCTGCTGGAGATTAACGCCGGACTGAAGAAATAGCCAGGAACCCAGGGAGTGAGGGCCGGCCTCCTGACATCACTCCCACCCGCCCTAGAAGTCCCCCAGAAATACGCGCCCTATGCCCTATCTAGATTAAATTGCGGTTCCGAATAGTAGCTCACTCAAGACAGCGACCGGGTATAGCTAAGCAGATCCCCTGTGTCAGGGATAGCCCAGCGGAGCACTCAGGGACGGGTGCATGGCGTGTCTGCGTGCGCGACCCGGTCGATGTAGCGGTATTAGGAACAGTTATTTAAACTTAACAAAATATCAGCAACTTCTTTTGAAATGAATGCGCCGGAGGCGATATGCAACCGCTCGTCACGCCCTTCTTCGATGACTCGACCTTCACCTTCAGCTATGTCGTTCAAGATCCGGGCTCTGGCTGCTGCGCCATTATCGATCCCGTGCTGAACTTCGATTACGCCTCCGGTACCACTGCCACCACCGGCGCCGACGAAATATTGGCCTTTATTAACAAGGCCCGGTTGATAACCGAATGGATCCTGGAAACCCATGTCCATGCCGATCATCTGTCGGCCGCCTCTTATCTTCGACAAAAAACCGGGGCCAGGCTCGGCATCGGCGCCCTCACCACCGAGGTGCAAACGACCTTCGGGGCACTGTTCAACGCCGGCCCCGACTTTGCCCGGGACGGCAGCCAGTTCGATCGGCTGTTCGCCGACGGCGACCCCATCGCCATCGGCGCGCTCGAAGGCCATGCCATCCACACACCGGGCCATACTCCCGGCTGCATGACCTATGTATTCGGCGATGCCGCCTGGGTCGGTGATACCCTGTTCATGCCCGACTATGGCACCGCCCGCTGCGATTTTCCCGGCGGCGACGCGGCCAGCCTCTACCGCTCCGTGCACAAGATCTTTGCCCTGCCCGCCTCGACCCGCCTCTTTATGTGTCACGATTACAAGGCCCCGGGACGGGAGCAATATGCCTGCCAGACCACGGTGGAGGAAGAGCGCCTGCACAACCTCCATATTCACCAGGGCATTACCGAGGACGAATTCGTGCGCATGCGCCGCGAGCGGGACGCCAAGCTGGACACGCCCCGGCTGCTGCTGCCCTCGGTACAGGTCAACATGCGGGCCGGCCGGTGGCCGCCGGCGGAAGATGACGGCCGGGTGTATCTGAAGGTGCCGGTTAACCGATTCTGAGCCGCCCTCCGCCTAGAGTGACCGAAATAACGGTATACCTAATGCCATCACCGCATTGCTTCGCCGGCCCGATCCAGGCCTGCACCATCTTGGCCCCCTTGCCTTGTTATTGTGCAAAGATTTGCCTCATCGGCACTCTAACCACCTGATTAATAATAAACTACATCAATGGCACAGGCCTTGCTTGATAGATATAAACGCATCTAACCACAAGGCCATTATGACAGCTTCGATCCATACCACCTGCCCTTACTGCGGCGTTGGCTGCGGCGTCAAGATCGACGGCCAGGGTGCCGTCACCGGTGACCAGCTTCATCCCGCCAACCGGGGCGCCCTCTGTGTCAAAGGCATGGCGTTGGGCGAAAGCCAGACCCTGCCCAATCGCCTGCTCTATCCCAGGGTAGATGGCAGGCAGCTGGACTGGCCCGAGGCCATCGCCACCGTCGCCACCGGCTTTGCCGAGATTATTAAACGGCATGGCCCCCAGGCCGTGGCCTTCTACGGTTCGGGCCAGATGCTGACCGAAGACTATTATGTGGCCAACAAGCTGATGAAAGGCTTCATCGGCTCCGCCAATATCGACACCAACTCCCGCCTGTGCATGTCGTCCGCCGTCGCCGCCCATCAGCGCGCCTTTGGCGAGGATGCCGTGCCCGCCGGTTATGAGGATCTGGCCGAAGCCGAGCTGGTGGTCATGGTGGGGGCCAATAGCGCCTGGACCCACCCGGTACTTTTTCGCCGGCTGGAGCAGGCCAGGGCCGCCAACCCCGCTCAGCGGTGGATAGTGATAGATCCCAGGGGCACGGCCACCAGCCAGCAGGCGGATCTGCACCTGCAAATAAAACCCGGCTCGGACCTGCTGCTATTCAACGGACTGGCCCGCCGAATCCTGGACAGCGCCAGCATGGACCGGGCTTTTATCGAGCAGCACGTCACCGGCTTTGCCGAGCTGAGCCTGACGTTGGGCGGATCCGAATACCGGACAGATAAGGTGGCCGAAGCCACTGGCCTGACCATCGCCGAGCTGAATCGTTTCTACCAGGCCTTCCTCGATACTCCCAAGACCCTGACCCTGTTCTGCATGGGCATCAACCAGTCCGAACAGGGCACCGACAATGCCGGCGCCATCATCAACTGCCACCTGCTCACCGGCCGCATCGGCAAGCCGGGGGCTGCCCCCTTTTCCCTTACCGGCCAGCCCAATGCCATGGGCGGCCGAGAGGTAGGGGGCCTGGCCAACCAGCTAGCGGCCCATATGGACTTCGCCCCCGGCAACCGGGACAAGGTGGCCCGTTTCTGGGGTAGCGATCGGCTGGCCCCGGGCCCGGGACTAAAGGCCATGGAGATGATAGATGCACTGGAGCGGGGCGACATCAAGGCACTGTGGGTGATGGGCTCCAACCCGGCGGTATCCCTGCCCGACAGCGCCCGTGCCCGCCGCGCCCTGGAAAAGTGCGAATTGTTGGTGGTGTCGGATATCAGTCCCAACACGGATACCGCCCGGCTGGCCAGGGTCTTGCTGCCCGCCGCCGGCTGGGGCGAGAAAGACGGCACTGTGACCAACTCGGCCCGCACCATTTCCCGTCAGCGCCCGTTCAAGCCGGCGCCCGGCGCCGCCAGGCCAGACTGGTGGGCTATCTGCCAGGTGGCCCAGGCCATGGGCTTTGAGCAGGCATTCGGCTTCGACTCGCCCGCCGCCATCTTCCGCGAGCACGCGGCCCTGTCCGGCTTCGAGAACGGCGGCGAACGGTTGTTCGATATCTCGGCCCTGAGCGGCCTGAGCGATGAGCAGTATCAACAAATGACACCGCGCAGCTGGCCCCTGGCCGGTCGGGAAACCGGTCCGGCCCGGCTGTTCGGCGACGGCCATTTCGCCACCCCGGACGGCAAGGCCCGCCTGCACCCGGCCTCCCCCCGGGAGCGCTCCGAGCCGGCCGGAGCCCGCCTGCTGCTCAATACCGGCCGACTGCGGGATCAGTGGCATACCATGAGCCGCACCGGGCATGTGGCCCGGCTGATGGCGGCGACGAGCGAGCCCCAGGCGCAGATAAATCCGAGCACACTGAGCCGGGGCGGCCTCGACCAGGCGCTGCTGCTCCAGCTGCACAATGAGCGCGGCCATACCCTGCTGCGGGTGGTAGCAGACGAAAGCATACCCCCCGGCCAAGTATTCGTGCCCATGCACTGGAGCGGTGAATTCAGCTCGGGTGGCCGGGTCAACGATCTGGTTAGCGCCCGCGGCTGCCCCACCTCGGGTCAACCAGCCTTCAAGCAAAACCCGGTGCAGGTGGTGGCAGTACGCCATCAATGGCAGGCCAGCTGGATAGGTCTGGAGGCCCCTCGCTGGCTGCCGGAATGGTGGAGCCGGCGTCCTCTGGCCAGCGGCGAGTGTTGGAGCCTGATCGACTCGCAGACCTCGCTGGCTGAGGCCAGGACCGCCCTGACCCGCGAAGGCAGCTGGCTGGATTGGCCGCTTCCCCAGGGCCGGCTGCTGGTCGGGCTGGAAGCGGGCAAGATCCAGGGACTGCTGCTGTTCGGCCAGTCGCCCTGGCAGATCAATCCCGAGGCGCTGGCCTCCCTGCTGGGCAGCACGCTGCAACCCAGCCTGCTGCTCGGCCAACTGAGCCAGGCCCTGGCCGGCACTGGCCGACTGGTGTGCAGTTGCTGGAGCGTGACCGAAAAGCGCATCCGCCAAGCCATCGAAGAGGGGGTCGAACAACTTGAAGAATTGCAGCAGCAGCTGAAATGCGGGACCCGCTGCGGCTCCTGCATCCCCGAATTAAAACAGCTACTAGAGGCATCTCAGAGCCAGTCGCTGGGAGAAAAGCTGTAAGCCAGGCCTGCCATCATGGTGGGCGCTTATCCGGCGACCCGGACCACCATATACTACGTTTCTCCAGTCCTCTGCCATTTGGCTGACTCCCATCCCTGAATGGGAGTTTTTTTGTCCGGTTGCCAGCCAGCTGACCACTTTCTCCTAGGGACGCTCGACCACCTGCTCCTTAATATTCGCAAGGCGAGCAAATCTCCCTTCCCGAGGCACCGATGGCCCGGCCTTAGTGCAGCCCTGCCTTATCTTGGTGAAGTGGCTTCCCCCATGGCGGAGCTGACCTTCCATAAGCAAATAAAAACACTTAAAAATCAATATCATAACTTTTGGCACGTATCTTGATGTTGCTTATCTAGCAGCCCGCTTGACGCGGTACCGAATTTAAAAAAACAGGGAGCTCTCAAGATGACGTTATGGAAAAAATCCGCCCTGGTCGGGGCACTCACCCTCAGCCTGGCATCCCAGGCCCCGGCCGAGACCAGCATAGGACCGGCAGAAAAAGACGAGCTGACCCTCGGCTTTATCAAGCTGACCGATATGGCCCCGCTGGCCATCGCCTACGACAAGGGCTTTTTCGAGGATGAAGGCCTGTATGTCACCCTCGAAGCCCAGGCCAACTGGAAAGTGCTGCTGGACAGGGTCATTTCCGGCGAGCTGGACGGTGCCCATATGCTGGCTGGCCAGCCGATCGGGGCCGCCCTCGGCATCGGCACCCGGGCCGAGCTGGTCACCGCCTTCAGCATGGACCTGAACGGTAATGCCATCACCGTCTCCAACGCGCTGTGGGAGGCGATGAAGCCCAACCTTAAGCTGGACGAAGCCGGCAAGCCGCAGCACCCCATTTCCGCCGCCGCGCTCAAGCCGGCCCTGGCGCAATACCAGCAGGCCGGCAAGGCGCTGCAGATGGGCACCGTATTCCCGGTGTCCAGCCATAACTACGAACTGAGATACTGGCTCGCCGCCGGCGGCATCCACCCGGGCTTCTACGCCCCGCACAAGGGCGACAACAGTGGTCTGTTACAGGCCGAAGTGCAGTTGTCGGTGACCCCGCCGCCGCAGATGCCGGCCACCCTGGAGGCCGGCACCATAGCCGGCTACAGCGTGGGCGAGCCCTGGAACCAACAGGCGGTGCTCAAGAAGATAGGCGTGCCGGTGATCACCAACCACGATATCTGGCCCTATAACCCGGAAAAAGTCTTCGCGGTGAGCAAGGCCTGGAGCGACGCCAATCCCAACACCCATCTCCGCCTGGTCAAGGCGCTGCTGCGCGCCGCCCACTGGCTGGATGCGGAGCAGAATGGCAACCGCCAGGAAGCGGTCGATATCCTGTCCCGGCCCTACTACGTGGGTGCCGACCAAAAGGTGATCGCCGCCAGCATGACCGGCTCCTTTGAATACGAACAGGGGGATGTGCGCCCGGCGCCGGACTTCAACGTCTTCTTCCGCCATAACGCCACCTATCCCTACTACAGCGATGCCATCTGGTTTATGACCCAGATGCGCCGCTGGGGCCAGATCCCCCAGGCACGGAGCGATGACTGGTATCTGGAACAGGCCAAACGTGTCTATCGCCCGGATATCTACACCCGGGCCGCCAAGGCGCTGATCGCCGACGGCAAACTGTCTGCCGACGACTTCCCCGGCCTGGACAGCCGCGACGGCTTCCGCCCCGCCACCAGCGCCTTTATCGACGGCAAGACTTACGACGGCCACCACCCCAACGCCTACATTGACCAGTTCGCCATCGGCCTGACCGGCGACAGCCAGCTCTAAGGAGGCATCATGATGAACATCATCCCCCTGTCCCGACTTTCAGGCCTGGCTTCGCCGCGCCGGCTGTCCAGGGCCCTGATCCCTATGCTGGGCATCACCGGCTTCCTGCTGATCTGGCATCTGCTGGCGGCCCAGGTCACCACCTCCCTCGGTACCCTGCCCGGCCCGGTGCAAACCGGCCAGCAGCTGGTCAACCTGGTGCAGGAGCACCAGGCCGAGCGGAGCCGGGAGCGGGCTTTCTATGACCGCCAGATCGCCCGCAACCTGACCATCAAGGCGGAGAATCCCGACGCCCAAGTGCGGATACGCGCCTTTACCGGCCGCCCCACCTTCTTCGACCAGATCCTGACCAGCCTGAAAACCGTGGCCGCCGGCTTTTTGCTGGCCATGGTCATCGCCATTCCGGCCGGTATCGCCCTGGGACTGAACAAGAACCTGTATCAGGCGATGAACCCGGTGGTGCAGCTGCTCAAGCCGGTGTCCCCCCTGGCCTGGCTGCCGCTGGTGACCATAGTGGTGAGCGCCCTCTATGTGACCCCCGAGCCGCTGGTGTCCAAGTCGTTCCTGATCTCCCTGGTCACCGTCACCCTGTGCAGCCTGTGGCCGACACTCATCAACACCGCCGTGGGGGTAGCTGGCATGGACAAGGACCTGGTCAACGTCAGCAAGATGCTGCGTCTGCGCGGCCTGACCCATGTGCGCCAAATCGTGCTGCCCAGCGCCATCCCCATGATCTTCACCGGCCTGCGCCTGTCCCTGGGGGTCGCCTGGATGGTGCTGATCGCCGCCGAGATGCTGGCCCAGAACCCGGGCCTGGGTAAATTCGTATGGGATGAATTTCAGAACGGCAGCAGCGATTCCATGGCCCGCATCATGGTGGCGGTGGTGGTTATCGGGCTGATCGGCTACCTGCTCGACCGGCTGATGCTGGCATTGCAGCAACAACTGTCCTGGGACAAGACCGGCAACCACCGCTAAGGAGACCGAAATGAGCAAACATTACCTGGAGCTGAGCGGTGTCGACATGCGTTTTAGCACCGACAAGGGCGAATTCGAAGCGCTGAAGAACATCAACCTCAGGCTGAAGAAAGGCGAGTTCGTGTCGTTGATCGGCCACTCTGGCTGCGGCAAGAGCACTGTGCTCAACCTGGTGGCCGGGCTGTACACCGCCAGCACCGGCGGCGTTATCCTGGAGGGCAGGGAAGTTGACGGCCCCGGCCCCGAGCGGGCCGTGGTGTTCCAGAACCATGCCCTGCTGCCCTGGTTGACGGTGGAGCAGAACATCGCCCTGGCGGTGGACAACACCTTTACCCGGCACGGCAAGGCCGAGCGCAGGGAGCGGGTGGCCCATTTCCTCGCTCTGGTGCACATGAACCATGCGGCCCACAAGCTGCCCGGCGAGATCTCCGGCGGCATGAAGCAGCGGGTGGGCATAGCCCGGGCACTGGCGGTGGATCCCAAGGTGCTGCTGATGGACGAACCCTTCGGCGCCCTCGACGCCCTGACCCGGGCCCATCTGCAGGACTCGCTGATGGAGATCCAGGCCGAACTGGGCAACACGGTGATCATGATCACCCACGATGTGGACGAGGCCGTACTGCTGTCGGATCGCATCGTGATGATGACCAACGGTCCCTCGGCCACCATAGGGGAAATCCTGGACATTCCCCTGCAACGCCCGCGCAACCGGGTCCTGCTCAGCGACGACACCCACTACCACCAACTGCGCCGGCGGGTGCTCAGCTTCCTGTACGAAGGCCATAACAAGGTCAGCCAGCTGGGCGGGAAGGCCAACGTCGCCTGACCGCCGACGGCAAGCCACGGGGCGGCCTCATAGCGCCGCCCCATAGCGCCGCCCCGGTGCACCATCTTGTTGCCATTGCCTTATGATTGTGCACCCCGCTTGCACATCCCATGTGCAACCACATGATTAACAAGAATATTCACTCTGGCACAGGTTTTGCCTAATACAAGTTAAGTGCTTCCACCCGCCGCGCCATCCGCCGGGCAGGACACGCAGATAAACCAATGCCTTTGTTCGGGGCCTGCCGCGACAGCCTCAAGGAGATAAAGTGATGAACAAATCCATGCATGTAACCCTGGTAGGTGCCGGCCCCGGCGATCCCGAATTGCTGACCCTGAAGGCGATGCGCGCCATCGAGCAGGCCGAGGTGGTGGTGTACGACAGCCTGGTCAGCCCCGAGATCCTGGCCCTGATCCCGGCCGGGGTGAAACGCATCGAGATGGGCAAGCGCTGTGGCAAGACCAGCGCCCGCCAGGAGGACATCTGCGCCGTACTGGTCCGTCTGGCCAGGGCCGGCAACAAGGTGGTGCGGCTCAAGGGCGGCGATCCCTTTATCTTCGGCCGCGGTGGCGAAGAAGCCCTCTACCTGCAGCAACACCGGATCCCCTTCAGCGTGGTGCCCGGCATCACCGCCGCCCTGGGCTGCGCCGCTTCCAGCCTTATCCCCCTCACCCACCGCGGCCTGGCACGCGCCGTCACCCTGGTTACCGGCCACCTGCAACAGGGCGGCGAGTTCAGGGCCTGGTCCGCCCTGGCCCAGGCCGGACAGACCCTGGTGTTCTACATGGGCCTGGAGCAGGCCTCCCTGATCCAGCAGCAGCTGCTGGCCGAAGGCTGCCCCGCAACTCTGCCGGTCGCGCTGATCGAATCGGGCACCACCCGCACACAGCGGATCACCACCACCGGGCTGGGCCGCCTGACCCGTACCGCCGACTCCCTGACCCCAACCGGTCCCGTGCTGATGATGATCGGCGAAGTGGTCCGCCTGCGCGCCGAACTGACCGCCACCCTGGATTCCCTCGCGGTGGCCTGATCCGCGCTTCCCCAGCCTGCTCCCCCACGCAAAGCCAGGGCCCGGAATACTATCCGGGCCCTGCGTTCAACATGCTCCGGTGTTTTATATGGCCACGTGGTCATGCGCATCTCCCGGCTCATGCCAGCCGCATCATCATGGTGAAACCGCTGCCCTCGAAATGGGCAGAGCCTTTCCTCCCATATAAAAAACCCATTTGCAATCAATTACATAAATTATGGCATGTATCTTGATTATATCTATTCAAGCACCAGATGCACCGGCATCAGCGCTCAATAAAGCGATAAGCCGGCAGCAACGGGTCACGACAAGATCGGTCAATTCACCAGCAAGTCCAGGGTGGCTTAAGGATAGTAATGATGAAGCAAAAACTTATCGTAATCGGCAATGGCATGGTCGGCCACCACCTGGTACAGCAGTTGGTTGATCAGCAGGGTCTGGAGCATTACGAGATCACCGTATTCGGCGCAGAAAAACATGCCGCCTACGATCGGGTGCACCTGTCGGAAGTATTCGATGGCAAGACCCCGGACCAGCTGTCCATGGCCGGCGCCGACTGGTATGCCAACAATGGCGTCACCCTGCGCCTCAACGAGGAAGTCACCGGTATCGATCGGGCAGCTAAAATCCTGACCACCTCTCTCGGCCACAGCCTGAACTATGACCAACTGGTACTGGCCACCGGCTCGATTCCCTTTGTGCCGCCCATTCCCGGCAACGACAGAGACAACTGCTTTGTCTATCGTACCCTGGACGATCTGGCCGAAATCCAGGCTGCCTGCCAGAAGGCCAGGACAGGGGTAGTAATCGGTGGTGGCCTGCTCGGCCTGGAAGCCGCCAACGCCCTGCGTCTGCTCGGCCTGGAAACCCATGTGGTGGAGTTTGCCCCGCGGCTGATGCCGGTACAGCTGGACGAGCAGGGCGGCACCCTGCTGAAGGAAAAAATCGTGCGCCTGGGGGTGCAGGTTCATACCGAAAAAGCCACCCGCCACATTATTGATGGCGAAAGCGCCCTCCACCGCCTGGAATTTGCCGACGGTGCCGTACTGGAAACCGATGTACTGTTGTTCAGCGCCGGTATCCGCCCCCAGGATGCCCTGGCACGCAGCGCCGGCCTCGAGCTTGGCGAGCGCGGCGGCATCTGCATCAATGACCAGTGCCAGACTTCGGATCCGGCCATCTTTGCCATCGGCGAATGTGCCCTGTGGGACGGCAAGCTGTTCGGGCTGGTTGCCCCCGGCTATCAGATGGCACGGGTGGCCGCGGCTCAGCTGCTGGGCAGCGAAGGTGCCTTCCAGGGTGCCGACATGAGTACCAAGCTCAAGCTGCTGGGAGTGGAAGTCGGCGCCATCGGTGACGCCCACGGCCAGACCCCGGGCAGCCAGGAAGTGCTGCTGCTCGACAGGAGCAAGGATCTGTACAAGAAACTGGTGCTGAACGAAGCGGGTGATCGCCTGCTCGGCGCCGTGCTGGTGGGTGACACCGGCGACTACGACAGCCTGCTGCAAACCTATCTCAACGACATGCCGCTGCCCGATCACCCGCTGGCCCTGCTGGTACCGGAAGGAGCCGAGGGTGGCGCATCCTCCAAGGCAGCCCTGCCGGCGACGGCCACCATCTGCTCCTGCCACAACGTCACCAAGGGTGCCATCGTCGAGGCAGTTCAGGGCGGCGCCTGCGATGTATCCGCGGTCAAGGCCTGCACCAAGGCCGGCACCGGTTGTGGCGGCTGTAGCGGCCTGCTTGGCCAGGTGGTCAACCAGGCGCTGGAAGAACAGGGCATCACCGCCGACAAGAGTATCTGTGAGCACTTTGCCTACAGCCGTCAGGAGTTGTTCCACCTGATCAAGGTCGGCCAGATCAAGAGCTTCGATGAGCTGCTGACCAAGCATGGTCATGGCCTGGGCTGCGATATCTGCAAGCCGGCAGTCGCGTCCATCTTTGCCTCCCTGTGGAACGAGCATGTGCTGGAGCCCAGACATGCGGGCCTGCAAGACACCAATGACGCCTTTCTCGCCAATATCCAGAAAAACGGTACCTACTCGGTGGTGCCCAGGGTACCCGCGGGGGAGATAACTCCGGATCAACTGCTAACCATCGGCCGGGTTGCCAAGCGCTACGACCTCTACACCAAGATCACCGGCGGCCAGCGCATCGACCTGTTCGGTGCCCGCCTGGAGCAGCTGCCACTGATCTGGCAGGAACTGATCGACGCCGGTTTTGAAACCGGCCATGCCTACGGCAAGTCGCTGCGTACGGTCAAATCCTGCGTTGGCTCCAGCTGGTGCCGCTATGGCGTGCAAGACTCGCTGGATATGGCGGTGGCCCTGGAGCACAGGTACAAGGGTCTGCGCTCGCCCCACAAGCTCAAGTTTGCCGTGTCCGGCTGTACCCGCGAATGCGCCGAAGCCCAGAGCAAGGATGTGGGCGTGATCGCCACCGAGAAAGGCTGGAACCTGTATTTCGGCGGCAATGGCGGCATGCGCCCACGCCATGCAGACTTGTTCGCCACCGATCTGGATACCGATACCCTGATCCGCTACATCGACCGGTTGCTGATGTTCTATGTGGCCACCGCCGATCGACTGCAGCGGACCTCGGTCTGGACCGAGAACCTGGAGGGCGGCCTGGATTACCTGAAACAGGTGGTCATTGACGATTCCCTCGGCCTGGCAGAAGAGCTGGAAGGGCGCATGGCCCACGTTATCGGCAGCTACCAGTGTGAATGGAAGACGACCCTCGAGAGTCCGGAAAAGCTCAAGCGCTTCCGCAGCTTCGTCAACACCGAACAGGCCGACGACAGCATCGTCTTCGACCGTAAGCGCGGCCAGATCCGCCCCGTTGAAATGATTGAAATCAAGGAGTTATCATGAGTCTTACCCGTCTTTGCCAACTGGATGAGCTGCCGGAATACGGCGGCATGGCCGCCCTCGTCGAGGATCAGCAGCTGGCCCTGTTCAACCTGCCGGGGCTGGGCTACTTCGCCCTCGACAACTGGGACCCCCTGGGCCAGGCGCAAGTGCTGTCGCGGGGCATCCTGGGCGACATCAAGGGCGAACCCTGTGTCGCCTCGCCCCTGTACAAACACCATTACTCCCTGCGCGACGGCCGCTGCCTGGAGCAGGAGGACGTCAAGGTCAAGGTCTGGCCCCTGGTCGCCAAGGACGGCCAGCTCTGGCTTGAGCAGTAATCCCTGACGGGATAAGGACGCGGGATTGGGCCAACGGAAATAGGGGAGCCGGAAACCCGCCCCGCGTCCACCTTAAATAATCACACGGTGCCGCATTGGCACCGTTTTTGTTGGCAGCTGTTTACGATCTTTATGAAGCTTGTCTGTAACGGCTCAAACAAAGAGTCGACAGGGCTGCTTCTTCCAGGCTCCGCCGTTGTCTGAAGGTCGCGCCCACAGGCGACAGCGAGCTTGGGGGAAAACAAAGGGGGCAGCGAAACAGACCCTCCGCGCCAGGGGGCGCGAAGCGCCTAGTACAGCATCTTGGCGCCGCGACCGAGTTGCCAGTGGCAAGTCACAGCGTAGCGACAAGAGCTGTTTCCGCGATACCGGCGCGGCGGAGCCCCCAGGGAGGGGTTTATGGCGAGTCGGCGGAGTAGTGCGCTTTGGCCGGGTACAAAAGATTTCAAACAGGCTCTTATGCGCAAACACTCAGCGGGTACGGATCGCCTCGATAATGGCGCTGGTGGAGCAACCGTCCTCGAAGTTGAGCACCTTCACCTCGCCGCCGTTGGCGGTCACTTCCTCGAAGCCGGCGATCTGCTCGGGCTCGTAGTCACCACCCTTGACCAGCACGTCCGGCAGGGTTTCGGCGATCAGCCGGCGCGGGGTGTCTTCCGCAAAGGGCACCACCCAGTCGACCGCGCCCAGGCCGGCCAGCACCGCCATGCGCCTGTCCACCGTGTTGACCGGGCGGCCCTCGCCCTTGAGGGCGCGCACCGAGGCATCGGTATTGACCGCGACGATCAGCCGGTCGCCCAGCTGGCGGGCATGGTTGAGGTAGGAGACATGGCCGGCATGCAGGATATCGAAGCAACCATTGGTCATCACGATCTTCTCGCCCCGGCGACGGGCCGCGTCCACCACGTATTTCAGCTGTTGTTCGGTCACCACCCCCATGCCGGACTCGGGCGCGCCATAGAGTTCATTGGCCAGCTCGATGGCGGAAACGGTGGAAGTACCCAACTTGCCAACCACTATGCCGGCGGCCACGTTGGCGAGGGCGCAGGCCTCGTCCAGCGGCAGGCCGGCGGCCAGGCCGGTGGCCAGGGTGGCGATCACCGTGTCACCGGCACCGGTGACGTCGAACACCTCGTGGGCCTGGGCCGGCAGGTGCAATTCGTCCTGGCCCGGACGGATCAGGGTCATGCCGTGCTCCGAGCGGGTCACCAGCAGGGCATCGAACTCGAAGCGCGCCACCAGCGCCAGGCCCTTGGCCACCAGATCACGCTCGTCCCTGACCTTGCCGACCACCGCCTCAAATTCGCTCATATTAGGGGTGAGCAGGGTAGCGCCCCGGTATTTTTCAAAATCCGAGCCCTTGGGATCCACCAGCACCGGCACCCCCGCCTGGTTGGCGGCCTGGATCAGGGCCTGTACCTGGCTCAGGGCCCCCTTGGCGTAATCGGACAACACCAGCACACCGGCGTCGGCCAGGGCATTGCGGGTCTTGTCCAGCAGCGGCGCGGCGTCCTCGCCGGCAAAGCCTTCTTCAAAGTCCAGTCGCAGCAGCTGCTGATGGCGGCTGATGATCCGCAGCTTGGTGATGGTCGGATGGGTCTTCAGGCGTGCGAAGTCGCATACCACCCCGACCCCGCTCATCTTGTCCTGCAGGGTATTGGCGGCGTCGTCATCGCCGGTCAGCCCCAACAGGCGGGCATGACCGCCCAGGGCCGCGGCATTCAAGGCCACGTTGGCCGCCCCGCCCGGGCGCTCTTCATTGTGCTCGACTTTGACCACAGGTACCGGCGCCTCGGGGGAGATACGTCCGGTGGGGCCGGACCAGTACTTGTCCAGCATCACATCCCCGACTACCAGTACCCTTGCCTGCTCAAACTCCGGTAACTTTATCTTCATCGCCTAGACTCTTGTGACATGAAAGAGGCCAAATTTTATCACAGCCGCCGAGAATCGCACCCGTCGGCTGCCTGTCGGTGGTCATTCCGGCCGTAGTTAATTAGAATTCAACCATTTCCAACGGCGACCAGACCCTATGCGCGACTCATGGCTTCCCCCATTCAGCAGGCGACTGCTGCATCCCAAATACCTGTTCACCTGGTGTGGCCTGGGCCTGTTATGGCTGCTGGTCACCCTGCTGCCCTGGCGTACACAGATGGCCCTGGGCCGTGCCCTGGGGCGGGGCTCGATGCGGCCACTGAAATCCAGGGTCCGGGTGGCACGCCGCAACCTGGAGCTGGCCCTGCCCGAGCTGAGCCTGGCCGAGCGGGAATATCTGCTGCGGGAAAACTTCGAAAGCGTGGGTTGCGCCATCTTCGAGACCGGCATGGCCTGGTTCTGGCCCGACTGGCGCATGCGGGCCCTGACCCGGATGGAAGGCACCGAACATGTGGACGCGGCGGCCGGGCGGGGCCAGGGCATGCTGCTGCTGTCGGCCCATTTCCTGACCCTGGAACTTAATGCCCGCCAGTTCGGCCTGTATCGTCCGGGAGTCGGCGTCTATCGGCCCAACACCAATCCGGTGCTGGAATATGCCCAGGTCCATGGCCGCTGCCGCTCCAACAAATACCTGGTGGACCGGCTGGATATCAAGGGCATGCTCAGGGCGCTGCGTCAGGGGGATGCGCTCTGGTATGCGCCGGATCATGACTATGGCAGCCATGCCAGCGTGTTCGTGCCCTTCTTTGCGGTGACGGACGCCGCCACCATCACCGGCACCGCGACCCTGGCGCGGGTGAAAAACACCATCACCCTGCCCTGCTTTACCCTGCGCGACAACCGGGGCTACCGGCTGATCATCCAGCCGCCCATGGCTAATTTCCCCACTGGGGATGATGTGCAGGACGCCCTCGCCAGCAACCGGGTGCTGGAAGCCGCCATCCGCATGGCGCCGGGCCAGTACATGTGGCTGCACCGGCGCTTTAAGACCACCCCCGAGGGCGTGGCCTACCGGTATTAAGGGCATGAGACCGTAGGTCGTGCCTCGGCACGACAATCTTCGTCCCGATGTTTCTCCCGTATATTATTGTCGGCCCAAGGGCCGACCTACGACTAATCCCCAACGGCAAGCCACTCGTGCCAGCTGTCGATCACCCACTGGCGTTCGGCCTGCAACTCGCCATTGTCCACCCGACCGGGCAGATCCGACAAACTCAGCCGATGGCCCCGGTCACGGATGGCGCAATAGGCGGTCTTCAGCCGCAGGGCTTCTTCTTCCGTCAACAGCCCGACCTCCACCGCCGCCTCCAGGATGCGGATATTATCCGACCAGCGGGTCAGGGCCGGATGCTGATGGCTGTAAGCCAGCACCAGATACTGGGTTAAAAACTCGATATCGGCCAGGCCACCGGCCGACTGCTTGAGATCAAACTCCTCAGCCGTCCCCTTGAGCAGGTGGCTGCGCATCTTTTCGCGCATCTTGACTACTTCTTCGGCCAGGGCAGCCTTGTCCCTTTGCTGGCTGAGCACCTGCCGGCGAATCCCATCGAAGGATTCAAACAATTCCTGGTCACCCACTATCATACGGCTGCGCACCAGCGCCTGATGCTCCCAGGTCCAGGCCTGTTGCTGCAGGTAGCCGTGATAGGCATCCAGCGGGCTGACCATCAGTCCGGAATTGCCGCTGGGCCGCAGCCGCATGTCCACCTCATAAAGGATGCCGCTGGCGGTACGGGTACCGAACAGATGGATGATCCGCTGGGCCAAGCGCAGATAGAACTGCCGGTAGTCTAGGGGCTTGGCGCCGTTGGTCTGGCCCTTGATGGCACTGTCGTGGACAAACACCATATCCAGATCCGAGCTGTAGGCCAGCTCTATGCCGCCCAGCTTGCCGTAGGCCAACACCCCGAATCCCTTGTTGCTGCTGTCGGCCAGACACTCGGGCACGCCGTGCCGGGCGGTGAGCTGCGCCCAGGCCTGGTTGACCACCTCTTCCACTATCGCCTCCGCCAGCCAGGTCAGGTGATCGCTCACCTTCATCAGCGGCAGGGCGCCGGCGATGTCGGCGGCGGCGATGCGCAACAGCTGGATTTGCTTGAACTGGCGCAACGCCTCCATCTGCTGCTCCATGTCCTCTTCCGGCACCCGCAACAGGAACTGCCGCAGCTCGTCCTTATAAGCCTCCAGCGGCATCGGATTGTAGAGCAACTGGGGCACCAGCAGCTCGTCGAGCAGGATCGGATAACGGGCCAACTGCTCGGCCACCAACGAACTGGCCTCGCACAAGCGGACCAGCTGGGTCAGGGCGCCGGTGTTTTCCACCAGCAACTGCAGGTAGGCGGAGCGGGTGATGATACGGCTCAGCAGCTGACGCAGCCGCTCAAACAGTATGCCCGGTTTGGCCGACTGGTTGACCTTGTCGAGCAGTACCGGCACCAGTTTTTCCAGTGCCTGCCGCCCCTGGGGACCGACCGGCCGCCGGCCGCACTCCTCCTTGAGGGCGAGGATGGCGGTCGCCAGCCGAGCGGCCTTGTCCGCCTCCAGCCCCTGCTCCCGCAGCAGTGAATCCAGTTCATCCGGCTCCCATTCGGTCTGCCAGATGTCGATCCAGATCTGGGCGACGCCTTCTTCCTCGGCTTCCGTGGTGTCACCGATCAGCCCGATGAACTGCTCATGCACCCGGGCCATGGCGTCACTCAGGGCCAGGTAAAAGTCCTCCCAGCCGGCGAAGCCCATCAACCAGCTCAGACGGGTGCGGTTCAGTTCGTCCTGGGGCAGGGTCTGGGTCTGCTGATCGGCAAAGGCCTGCAGGAAGTTCTCCACCCGCCGCAGGAAGCGATAACTCTGATGCAGCCGGGCCGCGACCTCCGCCGTCAAGGCGCCAGCCTCACATGTTGCCGACAGTGCATCGGGCAGATGGCGCACCTGCAGCGCCGGCTCCCGGCCACCACGAATAAGCTGAAATACCTGGGCGATAAACTCCACTTCTCGAATGCCGCCGGCGCCCAGCTTGATATTGTCCTTCAGCCCCTTGCGCCTGACTTCGGCCGCGATCATCGCCTTCATCTGGCGCAATGAATCGATCACCCCGAAGTCAATGTAACGGCGGAATACAAAGGGTTTGAGCATGGCCTTCAGCTCGCGACTGTATTCTCCCTCGTCATTGAGGACTCGCGCCTTGACCATGGCGTAACGCTCCCAGGTGCGGCCATGATGCTGGTAGTAATCTTCCATGGCGGCGAAGCTGACCGCCAGCGGCCCCGATTCACCGAACGGCCGCAACCGCATATCCACCCGGTACACCTGGCCGTCGACCGTGGTCTGATTGAGGGCATTGACCAGCTTTTGCCCGAGACGGATAAAAAACTGCTGGTTGGCCAACTCCTTGCGCCCACCCCTAGTGACGCCGTTGTGGGGAAAGGTAAATATCAAATCGATATCGGAGGAGAAATTCAGCTCGAAACCGCCCAGCTTGCCCATCCCCAGGATCAGCATGGGCACCGCCTTGCCCTCGGCATCGGTGGGCGTGCCCAGTTCGGCACATTGACGCTGATACAGCCAGCGATAGGCCTCCATGATCAGGGCGTCGGCCAGGGCCGAGATATGCACGAAGCTCTCTTCCACCTCGGCGCCCTGCAGCATTTCCCGCCAGGCGATCAGCAGCAGTTCGCGCCGGCGGAACCGGCGCAGGGTCCGCATCATGCCGGGTTCGTCGGTAACCCCGGCCAGCTGACCGGCGAGGGTCGGACGATAACGACCGGCCCTGTCGCTGCAGTTGAGATCCGCCTCCTGCTCCAGGGTCAGCGCCAGCTCCGGCTGCTGGCACAGGCTGTCGGCGGCAAAATCGCTGCAGGCAAACAGGGCTTTCAGTTGCACACAACGGCCGGCGGACAGCCGCGGCAGCAGCTCGGCCGCTCTTTCCTCAAAGCGGATCCAGTGTTTATCGGCTTCGGCACTCAACAGGGCGGGCATCTCGACCATCTACATATCCTTATCGGTAATTGCTTGGCTTCAGACTACCACTGTTAACGCGCTTGAACAGAGGGGATTCGCACAGTTCGCCCCCCTTCGGCCCGAGGGTTTGAGCCATCGTCGGCCAGTGAGCACTTGCACTGGCGGCGGCGGCTGATTAGTCTGTATGACTTATTATGTCAGGATATTTTTATGGAACTATCCGTTATTGGCCGCCATCTTGAACAGCTGGGGGACAATACCAGTACCGGTTTTGCCTTTCAGTGCCTGCCAATCCCCGGTGACGTAGAGGTATTAAGGGTCACCGTGGGCGGTCGCGAAGAGCTGCCGCTGTTCGTGTCCATCTCCGATGATCAGATCCTCTGCATCAGCTACCTGTGGGATGAAAGCCAGGTCAATCCCGGGCTGCGACAAGGCATGCTGGAAGCCATGCTGGATATGAATATTCCCATGCCCTTGTCGGCCTTTGCCCGACTGGATGACTGGTACGTGGTGTTCGGCGCCCTGTCGCGCCACGCCAGCCTCGCCGATATCGAGCATGAGCTGGTGGTGCTGAGCGATAACTGCCTCGAGGTGATCGAGGACATGGTCGAGTTTTTACTGTGAGGATGGGGATATGAGCGTATTGGGCCAGATACTGCGCAGCCTGCAGGACTCACAGGATGGTCGCCTGGACCCGGACAAGGTGTGCGTGCAACTGGTACGCGCCTGCCGCCATGCGGAACAGCACTTGGCGGGCCTGGAGCGTCAGTGCCGGCAGCTACGCCGGGAGCAGGCGGCGCTGGACACCGGCCGGGCGGAGCTGCAACAAGCGATCAGCCGGCAGGAACAGGCTGTACTCGCCGCCCTGAATGCCCAAGCCCAGGAGCAGGCCAGGCAACTGGCGGCCCGGGTGGCAGAGCTGGAAGACCGGCTGGCCAACGGCCGGGCCGAGCAGACCACTAGCCAGCGGCAACTCGATTATTATCAACGCCGCCGGTTGCAGGCCGAACGCCATTACCACGATCTCTGCCGCCAGCTGTCGATGGCCAAGGCAACCTCCTGTGTACAGAAAACCATGGCCGCCATCCGCCGCCATCCCCAGGTGAAACTGCTCAACGCCAGGCAGGCGGTGCGGCAGATACGGGCCCGGGAGCAAGCCCTGGCGCAGGAGGCCGAAGAGCGATGCGACAATGCGCCGGTCCACTCCCATAGTGTCGAGCAGGTACTGGATCGCCTGCGGCGACAACTGGACGCCCGCTCATGACTCAGCGCAAGTTGCCGGAAAAATGGCAGAGTTCGGTAAGGGCAGCCAAGGCGGTGCAGGTGGCGTTCGATATGGACGAAGCGCTGCAGTACCATATTCGGCGACAAGCCCTGGATAATGGTCTGAGCCCCTCGGATCAGATCCGCCATATCCTTACCCTGCCCACCCCCACCAAGCCCAAGCGGCCCAGGTTGACGGTGTCCTTAAGCCCGCAGGACTATGTCTACCTGGCTGAGCGCTACGGCCTTGAGCCAGGCCAACAGCTGGAAATCAAGCACAGGGTGATGGACGAGCTGCTTGCCCACAGCCGGCAAGCCGGCAAGCGCGGGCAGTGAGCGTCACCACCCGACGGCGGGCCTCGGCCCCCGGGTCGAGCATGAATTTTCGGCGCCAGGACGCGCCTCGACAAGCAACCGACCGATAGGATCCCGGCCTTATGGATGTCACTCGGTCGCCAACCAATAGGGCTGCTGTTGCAACGCCTGGTCCCGGGACTGTTCCAGCGCCTCCAGCAGGAAATTCTGTTTACGGTCCAGCCAGAGCGTCAGTTCCTGCTGTTGTTCGGGATCCAGCTGGTCGTATGCCTCTTCCAGGGGAGTAAGCATGTCCAGATCCTCGATGCCGCGCAGTATATCCAGCCAGGGCATGCGGAACGCCAGTCGCTCTGCCTCCGGATACAGATCGCCGAAGCACAGGCCCACCATCAGGTTGCGCCTGAGTTTGCCTTTCTGCTGAATATACTCGGCCCGGCTCAGCTCGGGGTTGCCCAGGGCGCTTTGGCGCAGGGTCTGCCAGCTGTCATCGACCAACCGATCGGCCAGCCCCTGAACCGGCGCGGCCAGCCCGACCTGTTGCTGCTGACTTACCCCTGCCCGCCAGTCCTGGCGATACAGCCAGTGGGTCAGTCTCAACACCAGCCGGGCATAACGGGCGCTGTAAAACAGCTGCTGCAGCTTATCCTCATCGGGCAGAAAGTTGCCCTGCTCCTGCAGCCGACGCAACACCTCCTTCTGGCAGTCCAGCTTGCGCAGGTAATGGCCCTTCTCCAGGCTCAGCTGGGCCAGCATCTGGGCCCGGTCCAGCCAGGACAACTGTTGCTGTAGCCACAACAAGTCGTCTATCCAGCTACTGTTGACCTTGTGCGAGATAAGAGGGCCGAACATCAACAGGATCTGGTGCACCAGGGAGACCCCCTCCCGCAACTGCACCAGCAATTCGATGGCGGGCTGGGCCAGCCAGGATTCTTCATGATACTGCCAGTGTGCCATCCCCTGATGCAGCATGCGCGCCATGGCCTGCTCGCAGGAGTCCGCCGCCGCCAGCGGTACATGCTCCAGCGGTCGCAGGCCGGGCAGTGGACTCAAGCCCGCCAACTGATAGCCTCGCTGTGCCTTGGACACGGCCCCCAGGCGCAACCCGCCCTGGGCGATCAGGACTTCCGCCAGTTCGAACAGTTGCGAGGCATCTCCGCGGCACAGCTCCAGCTCCAGCTCGGCAATCGGCTCACTGGCCTCGCCGGCGCGCACTTCGCCGATGTCGAAGGCCAGCTCGATTTCGCTGCCGTCATCGCAACTCAACAGCCAGCGGCGGCGCACAAAATCGGTGCAAAACTGGGGCAACAGCGCCTGCTGCAGCGCATCGAGTGCCAGCCCCTCGGGCCAGATATGGGCGGGAAACAGGCCTAAATCAGGGCTGTGATCGGCCAGCCCCACATTATACTCGGGCCGCTGATGCAGGCCGCCGATCTGGCTGCCCGCCAGCTTGACGGTTTGCTCCAGTACCCCATCCTTGCTGCGGATGCGCAGGCCGGCATCGGCCCGGCGCAGGGCAAGATCGGCGGTGTCATAGTAGGTATTGGACAGGTGAAACTGATCCTGCTTAAGGATATTGTAATTTTTCAACAGCACGGGCAGGCGGCCCGATATATCATCTACGGCAAGAAACTTGATCTCTATTTCTGTATCCATAAGGGTATCCGATGTTACCAACCTTTTGATTTAATAGTAAATGCCGAAATTAGCAACAGGCATATATGGCAGTTTGATGAAAATGCGGTTTTCTTGCCTTGGTAGTTAAGTTACCATTCGCGCCACATTGAAGTATCGAGTGTTTTTTCACCGACACAGGATTGGCTATGCCAGTAAATACTATTTTGGGACTCTTTGCCAAGTCCCCGATCAAACCGCTGCAGAAGCATGTTATGAAAGTGCATGAAGCGGCCCAGCAATTAGTCCCCTTCTTCGACGCCATGTGGGAGAAGGATTGGGAAAAAGCCGAACAGATCCAGCTGCGTATCTCGCACCTGGAAAAGGAAGCCGATACCCTCAAGCGCGAAATCCGCCTCAAGTTGCCCCGGGGCCTGTTTATGCCGGTGGCCAGGACCGATATGCTGGAATTGCTCACCCAGCAGGACAAGATTGCCAATAAGGCCAAAGACATCGCCGGCCGTATCATTGGTCGCCAGATGGAAATCCCCACCGAGCTGAAAACCGCCTTTATGGCTTACCTCAACCGCTGCATCGACGCCACCGCCCAGGCGACCAAGGCCATCGACGAGCTGGACGAGCTGCTGGAAACCGGCTTCAAGGGCCGGGAGATGGATCTGGTCGGCGAAATGATCCATCAGCTCGATCTGATCGAAGACGATACCGATGTGATGCAGGCCAAACTGCGCAAACAGCTGCAGGCCATCGAGGGCAGCTATAACCCGATTGATGTCATCTTCTTGTATAACATCCTTGAATGGGTGGGTGACCTGGCAGATCAGGCCGAGCGGGTTGGTTCCCGTTTAGAGCTGATGCTGTCCCGTTCCTAAGCGAAAAACAAGGCAACTATTAATAATGGATATCATCGCTAACTACGGCACCTCGCTGATCCTGGTCGCCGCCGTTTTCGGCCTGTTCATGGCCTGGGGTATCGGCGCCAACGACGTCGCCAATGCCATGGGCACCTCGGTGGGCACCCGCTCACTGACCATCAAACAGGCGATTATCATCGCCATGATCTTCGAATTCGCCGGTGCCTATCTGGCCGGAGGCGAGGTCACCTCCACCATCCGCAGCGGCATCATAGACGCGGAGGCCTTTAACGGTCATCCAGACCTGCTGGTGTTCGGCATGATCGCCTCCCTGCTGGCGGCCGGCACCTGGCTGCTGCTGGCCTCCTGCTTCGGCTGGCCGGTATCCACCACCCACTCCATCGTCGGTGCCATCGTCGGCTTTGCCCTGGTGGCCCTGGGAGCGGAAGCCATCCACTGGAATATGGTGCTCGGCATCATCGGCTCCTGGATAATCACCCCGGCCCTGTCCGGTGTGCTGGCCTACTTTACCTTTATCAGCGTTCAGCGGCTGATCTTCAATGCCGACAATCCGCTGGAAGCCGCCAAACGCTATGTGCCCCTGTATATCTTCTTTACCGCCATGGTGGTCTGCCTGGTTACCATGAAGAAGGGACTCAAGCATGTAGGCCTGGAAATGACCGATATGGAGAGCTGGGGCCTGTCGGTGCTTGTTTCCATAGCGCTGGCCGCATTGAGCGCCGTCTATATCAAGCGGCAACAATATAATCCTCAAGATGATGCCGACATGCACTTTTCCAACGTGGAGAAGGTATTCGGCATCCTGATGGTCATCACCGCCTGTGCCATGGCCTTTGCCCACGGCTCCAACGACGTGGCCAATGCCATCGGCCCCCTGTCCGCCGTGGTCAACACGGTGGAAAGCGCCGGCCAGATCGCCAGCAAGTCGGCCATCGCCTGGTGGATATTGCCGCTGGGTGGCGTCGGCATCGTGATCGGCCTGGCCTCCCTAGGCCATAAAGTGATGGCCACGGTCGGCACCGGTATTACCCACCTGACTCCCAGCCGTGGTTTCGCCGCCCAACTGGCTACCGCTGCGACAGTGGTGATCGCCTCCGGCACCGGCCTGCCCATCTCTACCACCCAGACCCTGGTGGGTGCCGTAATTGGGGTAGGCCTGGCGCGCGGTATCGCCGCCCTGAACCTGAATGTGCTGCGTAATATCGCCGTGTCCTGGATAGTCACCCTGCCCGCCGGTGCCATACTGGCCATTGTCTTCTTCTATATTATTCAGTGGTCGTTCAGCTGATAAAGGGGGCTTAGGCCCCCTTCCTGCTTCTTGTCCTGCGCAGCGGACGCCATTACCATCGACAATCTGACCCGCTTCGAAGGAAATCCAGGTGAAATTAAAACTCCTGCTGGCGCTGCTGTGCAGTCTGCCCTGGCTCAACGCCATCGCCGAAACTCGTTATATCTCCGACAATGTGTATACCTATATGCATACCGGCCCCAGCAATAAATACCGGATCATGGGCTCCATCAACGCCGGTGAAGCCGTGACCTTCCTAACCCAGGACGCCGATAGCCAGTATGTTCAGATCCGCGATCAGGACGGTCGCACCGGCTGGATCGACGCCGACTTCATCCAGGCAGAGGAGAGCTTCAAATCCCGCACCCCCAGGCTGGAACAAGAGCTGAGCGTATTGAAACAGCAGCTGGCAGGCCTGGATGAAAGCCATCGCCAGGATGTGGCCGACAAGCTCAACCTGATCGAACAACAACGGACCGAGCTGAACGAGTTGCGCGCCCGACTGGGTGAATTGCGCCAGGACAGTGAGCGACTGGTTGAGGAAAATCGCCGGCTTGCCAGCCATGTAGATGACCGCGAACACAACATGCGCATGGACTGGCTGCTGCGCGGTGGCCTGGTGGCCGGTGCCGGCGCCCTGTTCGGCCTGCTGCTGCCGCTGATCCCCCTGCGCCGCAGGCGCGGCAGGGATCGCTGGATGAACTAAGACCCCTAACAACAGGGATTGGGGATTGGCTTAGTCCCTCCCCATTTCCTGGCCTTGTTATGCCGACGCCAAATTATTACCGTCGGCGAGACAGTATCCGCAAACATGACGCTCTTGATATTGTTCCAATCCCCGCTCCCCAATCCCCGCCCTTAACCTTACTGATTCAGGGCGAAATGCCGGTTCGGCTTGCGATAGACGATGCCGTCCTGTTGCAGCCAGTGAAAGCTCTCTTCCATTTCATGTAACGGCCTTTCCAGCAGGCCGGCGACGGCTTCCTTGGCACGGAACAGCAACAGGGAAAAACCATGGAAGCGGCGGTGGAGGCGCCGGTGATCAGGTAAACCACGGTCAGGGCAAACGGGCCCTTGGAAGGCGTTGATAGTGCACTTTGCTTGTTCACCACAGACAGGAATGAGCGGGCATTACAGGGAGGCGGGATCCGCTGGCAAGGCGATGAGGGTCGTCTGGTGGTTCTTGCAGCGAACCGGGCCATTTATGACCGAAGTAAAGCGGGCTCCCCTATCCATTGAGCCCCGTTTGAGATACGTAGCGGTGAATACCGGCTCCCCGAACGGGAACACCCAGTAACAATGATGATGTCGCCGCCCCGGGCCGATAGTTCGACTATATTGATAATGAATTACAAGATATGAAGGGTATGTGAAATCAGCCTATGCATCTCATAAAAACCAGAAATAATGGGTTTTTGCGTAAAAATCGGCGTTAATGACTTAAAAAGCCAGATTGGCTTTTTAAGTCATTAATATCGTATACATTTCCAGTTCTTGAACGGCCTGCCCGCCTGGGCTGCCATCATCCCAAGCAACATCAGGAAGTATCGTTATGTTTACTGCCGCTACCGTCTTTGCTCCGGGTTATGCACCCAAGGATCTCCAGGCTCTGCGCCGGGACATTACCCATAACTATATCGTCGACGAGAATGCCTATCTGGCTTCGCTCCTGGAGCAGGTGCCCGCCACCGGCCAGGATCTGGCACAGCTCAATGCAAAGGCCCGCCGCCTGGTGGCCAAGGTACGTGAAGAAAGCGGTGGTGGTGACGGCATAGATGCCTTTTTGCAGCAATACAGCCTGGATACCCAGGAGGGTATTATCCTGATGTGCCTGGCCGAGGCCCTGCTGCGCATCCCCGACAGCCATACCGCCGATGAACTGATTAAAGACAAACTCTCCGGTGCCGACTGGGCCAAGCATTTCCGCCAGAGTGACTCCACCCTGGTCAATGCCTCCACCTGGGGCCTGATGCTGACCGGCAAGATAGTGCGGATGGACAAGAAGCTGGATGGCAACCCGGCCAATGTGTTGAACCGCATGATCAATCGCCTGGGCGAGCCCATGGTGCGTTCGGCCATGTATGCCGCCATGAAGATCATGGGCAAGCAGTTTGTATTGGGCCGGGATATCAAGGAGGCGCTCAAGGCCAGCCGCAAGTCCCGTGAACTCGGTTATACCCATTCCTACGACATGCTGGGCGAAGCGGCGATGACCGCCAAAGATGCGGAAAAATACCGCGGCGACTACGCCAACGCGATTGATACCGTCGGGGCCGAGCAGCTCAACAACCCCAAGGTGCCCCGGCCCTCCATCTCCATCAAACTGTCGGCCCTGCATCCCCGCTACGAAGAAGCCAACCGGGAGCGGGTACTAAACGAGCTGCACGGCACCGTACTCGGCCTGCTGGAGCAAGCCCGTAAGCTAGATGTGTTTATCACCATAGATGCGGAAGAAATGGATCGGCTGGAGCTGTCACTCGATCTGTTCGAATCCCTTTACCGCTCGGACGTGAACAATGGCTGGGGCGGCCTGGGGCTGGTGATCCAGGCCTACTCCAAGCGCGCCCTGCCAGTGCTGTGCTGGTTGACCGCGCTGTCCCGCAGCCAGGGCGATGAAATTCCGGTACGGCTGGTGAAGGGCGCCTATTGGGACAGCGAGATCAAACACTGTCAGCAGGGGGGTATCGATGGCTACCCCGTCTATACCCGCAAGGCCGGTACCGATGTATCTTACCTGGCCTGCGCCCGCTACCTGTTGAGCGATGCCACCAAGGGGGCCATCTATCCCCAGTTCGCCACCCATAACGCCCATACCGTGGTATCGGTCATGGCCATGGCCGGTGAGCGGAACTTCGAATTTCAGCGTCTGCACGGCATGGGCGAAGAGCTGTACAACGCGGTGCTGAACGAAAACCCGGGGCTGGTATGCCGCATCTATGCCCCCGTCGGCGCCCATAAGGATCTACTGCCCTATCTGGTGCGCCGCCTGCTGGAAAACGGCGCCAATACCTCATTCGTGCACAAGCTGGTGGATCCCAAAACACCGATCGATACCCTGATCACCCATCCGCTGACCAGCCTGGCGGAATATGACCGCCTGGCCAACGACAAGATCCCCCTGCCCCTGGCCATTTTCCCGGACAGAATCAACTCGCGGGGCCTGAATATGAACATCGAGGGCATTCGTGCACCTTTCTTTGATGAATTGAAGGAATTAGCCACCAAAACCTGGCAGGGCGGCCCCATCGTCGGCGGCCGGTTCCTGACCACGGGGAACGCCAATACGGTGCTCAGCCCGCAGGATCAAGGCCAACGGGTCGGTCAGATTTATTTTGCCGACCAGGCCACGGTCGAGCTGGCCGTCGGCAAGGCGCAGGCCGCCTTTAAAGGCTGGCGCAATACCCCGGTGGAGGCGCGTGCCCAGGCACTGGAAAAACTGGCGGATCTGCTGGAAGAAAACCATACCCAGTTTATTTCTCTCTGTACCCGGGAGGCTGGCAAGCTGCTGCAGGACGGTATCGACGAAGTACGTGAAGCGGTGGATTTCTGTCGCTATTATGCCGTCGAGGCCCGCAGACTGATGGCCGACCCCCAGAAACTGCCCGGATATACCGGCGAACTGAACCTGTTGTTCGCCCAGGGGCGCGGCCCCTTCGTCTGTATCAGCCCCTGGAACTTCCCGCTGGCAATCTTCCTCGGTCAGGTGGCCGCCGCCATCGCCACCGGCAATACGGTGCTGGCCAAGCCTGCCGAACAAACCAGCCTAATTGCCCACCTGGCGGTCACCCTGGCCCACAAGGCCGGCATTCCTGCCGATGTGCTGCAGCTGCTGCCCGGCGACGGCGCCACCGTCGGGGCGACGCTGACCGCGGATCCGCGCATCGGTGGCGTCTGCTTTACCGGCTCAACCGAAACCGCCATGCTTATAAACCAGACCTTGGCTAAACGGCAGGGCGCCATCATACCGCTGATCGCCGAAACCGGCGGCCAGAACGCCATGATAGTCGACTCCACCGCCCTGCCCGAGCAGGTGGTGCGGGACGTGGTGCGTGCCGCCTTCCAGAGCGCCGGCCAGCGTTGCTCCGCTTTGCGGGTGCTCTACCTGCAGGAAGATATCGCCGAACGGGTTCTGGAAATACTGCAGGGGGCCATGAATGAGCTGAGTGTGGCCGATCCCGCACTCTGGTCTACCGATGTAGGTCCGGTGATCGACCAGGACGCCAAGGCTGGCCTGGAGGCCCACCTAGCCAAGCTGATCGCCGCCGGCAAAAAGGTTATCGCCCAGGCCAGGCTCGGCAAGGGCTGCGACAAGGGCTTCTATATTAAGCCCACGGCGCTGGAAATCGGCGCCATCAGCGAGCTGGAAAAGGAGCAGTTCGGTCCCATACTGCACGTGGTACGCTTCAAGGCCAAAGACATCGACAAGGTGATCGATGATATCAATGGCACCGGCTACGGCCTGACCTTGGGGATCCACAGCCGTAACGAGTCCTTTGCCGAGTATGTGGCCCAGGGCATAGATGCGGGTAACGCCTATATCAACCGGGATCAGATCGGTGCCATGGTCGGCGTCCAGCCGTTCGGTGGCCAAGGCCTGTCCGGCACCGGTCCCAAAGCGGGCGGTCCCCACTACCTGACCCGTTTTATCACCGAAAAGGCCATCACCAACAACACCACGGCGATCGGCGGCAACGCCACCCTGCTGTCACTGGGCGAAGGTTAAGGGTTTATTTTGCAACGATACACAAAAAGGCGCTTCGCCGCCTTTTTGTGTGCGGAACCGCTATAATGTCTCCCTTTATAACCCGGGGAGAGCGGCGTGGAGATCTATCTGGTCGGTGGTGCGGTAAGAGATGACTTGCTGGGCCTGGAGGTCAAGGAACGGGATTATATGGTGGTGGGCGCCACCCCGGAACAACTGCTTGAGCTGGGTTATACCCAGGTGGGCAGGGATTTTCCGGTATTCCTGCACCCCCAAAGCCGGGAGGAATATGCCCTGGCCCGCACCGAACGCAAGTCGGGCCGGGGCTATACCGGCTTTATCTGCGACTTCGGCCCCGATGTCACCCTGGAGGACGACCTGCTCCGCCGGGATCTGACCATCAATGCCATCGCCCGGGATCGGCAAGGTAAACTGCATGACCCCTATGGCGGCCAAGCCGACCTTGAAGCCCGGGTATTGCGCCATGTGTCTGTCGCCTTCGCCGAAGATCCGCTGCGGGTCCTGCGGGTCGCCCGCTTTGCCGCCCGTTTTGCCAGCCTAGGTTTTGTAGTTGCAGATGAAACCCTGGCACTGATGGGCCAGATCGCCGCCGGCGGAGAACTCGAGCTGCTCACTCCCGAGCGGGTATGGCGGGAGACCGAAAAAGCCCTGGCCAGCGACGACCCGCAAGTCTATTTCGATATCCTGCGTCAATGCGGAGCCCTCAAGCCGCTGTTTCCCGAACTGGATGCCCTGTTTGGGGTGCCGGGCCCGAAGAAATGGCACCCGGAAATCGATACCGGGCTGCACACTCTGATGGTACTCAAGCGCAGTGTAGAGCTGGGGGCCAGCCTGGCCTGCCGCTTTGCCGCGCTCTGCCATGATTTCGGCAAGGCCCTGACACCTCCGGAAAAATGGCCCAGCCACCATCAGCATGGGGAACTGGGACTGGTTCCCATCCATGGCCTGTGCGACCGGCTGAAAGTGCCCAACGAATACCGGGAGCTGGCGGTCCTGATGAGCCGCTGGCATATCCTGTTCCATCAACTGACCGAACCCGGCCCGGCCCAGGTTGAGCTTATCCTGCAACTGTTCAACGGCACCGATGCCTGGCGCAAGCCGACGCGCTTTGCCGAGCTGTTGATCTGTGTGCAATCGGATTGGCAGGGCCGTACCGGGTTCAGGCAATTGCCCTTTCCCCAGCGCGAACGCTTATGGCAGCTGTTGACCCAGTTAAGAACCATTGTGGCCCGTCCGTTCGTCGCCCAGGGACTGAAAGGCCCCGCCATCGGCGCGGCCATTGAGGCGGCCCGCAGGCAGAAACTGGCCGAGTTGTTGGCTTGTTCCGTTAGGCCTGGGTCGACATCACCCAGATAAGTAGCGCCCCCAGGCCCAAGCGGTAAAGCACAAAGGGCAGCACACCGATACGGGCCAGTAGCGAAAGGAACAGATGAATACAGGCCAAGGCGCTGATAAAGGAAACCAGCACCCCCAACCCCACCGCAGACCAGGCCATGGTCATATCCACGGCGGACAGCCCCTTGGCCTGATGGCTGCCCGCCAGGAAGATGATGGGAATCGACATCAGGAAGGAAAAACGGGCGGCGGCCTGCCGGGTCAGTCCCAGCATCAGGCCGGCGGTCAGGGTGATGCCGCTGCGCGAGGTGCCGGGGATCAGCGCCAGCGCCTGGGCACAACCGAGGATAAAGGCACCACGCCAACCGGACTGATATTCATCCTTCTGTAAACGGGCCATGCGATCGGCCCACCACAGCAGGATGCCAAAGATGATGGTGGCGACCGCAATCACCCAGCCGGAGCGCAAATAAAGACCGATGAGCTCCCCGAACAACAGGCCGACCACGCAGGCGGGAATGGTGGCCAGCAGGATACACCAGGCCAGCCGGCCTTCCGCATTGAGCCCTTTTCCCCGCAGCGAAGCCCACCAGGCCGAGGCCATGGCCATCACTTCCCCCCGGAAGTAATAGATGACCGCCAGCAGGCTGCCCAGATGCACGGCCACATCGAAGGCCAAGCCCTGATCCGGCCAGCCGAGCAAGACCGAGGGCAAGATAAGGTGTGCCGAGCTGGAAATCGGCAAAAACTCGGTTATGCCCTGGATCAGGGCCAGCAGCACCGCGTGTACTTCCATGATATCAATACTCCAAGCCCCTGCGAAATCAGGATGCTAATGGCGGGGGATGACACTTTAATGACCGGCGTTACAATTTGCTCACGCGGGCAGCGAAACGCTCGATTTCAACACCGACCCCAGCCGCATTGGCCACGGCGGACGGCTTGGTCAGCCGCACCTTGACCCATAATACCGGGAATTCATTGAGGATCAGCTGGGCAATGCGCTCGGCCATGGTTTCCACCAGTTCCACATGGTTTTGCTCGCTATAGCTCGAGACCTTCTGGGACAGGGCCGCATAGTCGAGCGTCTTGTGGATATCATCATCGGCAGCAGCTGGACGGTTATCAAATCCCATCTCCAAATCAAACCGGATTTTCTGGCGAATTCCCTTTTCCCACTCATAGACACCTATGGTGGTCAGCACTTCCAGACCTTGTACAAACACTTTATCCATCATCAATATCTTCTGTTAAGCTGTGGCGAGCTGCGGCGCGTGGCACTGTTACAGTGTCCTGAACTTGGCCGTCATAATAACCGAATGACCCAGGGGTATAAACCGATTAGATGACGGCCATCACAGTCTTGATGATCATCTTTGCCTATTTAGGCGGCTCTGTCTCCAGCGCCGTATTGATATCCCGTCTCTATCTCCTGCCCGACCCGCGTCGGCATGGCTCAGGCAATCCGGGCGCGACCAATGTGTTGCGTACCGGCAACCGCAGCGCCGCCGCCTGGGTACTGTTGCTGGATATATTCAAGGGCACCCTGCCGGTTTACCTCGCCTGGTTTCTGGATATCAGCCCCCTGTATCTGGCCCTGATCGGCATGGCTGCATGCCTGGGCCATATGTTTCCGCTGTTTTTTCACTTTAAAGGCGGCAAGGGAGTGGCCACGGCACTGGGTACACTGCTGCCCCTGGGGATGGACATGGCCGGGTTGCTGCTGCTGAGCTGGCTGCTCAGCCTGGGGTTATTCGGCTATTCTTCGCTGGCGTCAATCATCACCGCCCTGCTGGCCCCACTCTATGTCTATTTTATCAAGCCCGAATACACACTGGCGGTGGCATTGCTGTCCTGCCTGATCGTCTTGCGCCACCATCAGAATATCAGCCGGCTTTACCACCATGAGGAAAAGCGGCTGCTGCACAAATTAAAAAAACCGGGGCCCTGAGCCCAATGCCGTTCACTTAAGATGAAAAGGGAAGTCTTCCTCCACATGCCGCCGTCCCTGGGGCTCGGCGGCGTCACTGACCGCCATGGATGGCGGGAATGCCGGAACGGCAGGAGCACTTTTCGACCATGACGCCAACGGTCGGCTTGGTAGATGAGGGCTCCCCTTAACTGAACTGCAATAAAAAAACCGCCTCCCGGCGGTTTTTTTATGCTTACTTGCTCACAGTGGATTTGAGCGGAGCCGGTTCCTCCAGGGCATCCGGGTTGCCTTCCATCTTCGCCACTATGGTATTGACGGCGGTATCGCCCACCACGTTGGAAGAGGTGCAGAACATGTCGTTGATACGGTCCACCGCCATGATGATCGCCATGGCTTCCACCGGCAGCCCCATCTGGTGCAACAGCACCCCGGCCATCACCACGGCCCCACCGGGTACCCCGCCGACCCCGACGGACATCAGCAGCACGGTAATACCGACGGTGATCAAATCACCATTGGCAATCGGCGTACCGGAGATATTGGCGGCGAACATGGCGGCCAGGGTGATATAAATGGCCGAGCCGGACATATTGATGGTCGCCCCCAGCGGAACACCGAAGCCGGCAATCGCCCTGGATACCCCCAGTTTCTCGGTCAGGGTGCGCATGGTCACCGGAATGGTGGCATTGGAACTGGCGGTCGACAGGGAAAACAGCAACTGCTCGCGGGTCGCCCGACGGAACTCACCCGGCTTGACGCCGGTGGTCAGCCACACCGCCAGCGGATAGACCACCATGATCCAGAACACCAGCACGGCCACCACCAGGGCCACATAACCGGCCACCGACATCAGGGTATCGGCTTCCAGGGTAGCCCCCAGGCTGATCATCAGCGCAAATACTCCGTAAGGCGCCAGGGTCATCACCAGGCCGACCAGCTTCATCATCACCTCATTGGCGATGCGGAAGGTCCGGATCGCCGGCGCCGCGGCACTGCCCATGGCCTGGATTGCCAGACCGGTCAGGATCGCCATAAAGATGATCTGCAGCATATCACCGGAGGCGAAAGCCTGGACCGGGTTGCTGGGCACGATGCCGACCAGCATGGCGCCGATATCCGGGGTCTCCGTGGTGGTCAGTTCAACCGCGCCGCCGGCGCCATGGGGCAGGCTGGCACCCATCCCCGGCCGGAAAACAACCCCCACGATAATGGCGGCGGCAATCGACAGCATGGTGTTGATGATATACAGGCCGAAGGTTTTGCTACCCAGCCGGCCGAAGCTGGCGATGTCACGCAGCTCGCAGATGCCACTGACGATGGAGATATACACCAGGGGCACCACCATCAGCTTGATCAGCGACACAAACATGCCGCCCACCCCATCGGCCAGGCCGACCACGCTTTCGTTTAAGAATGTGACACCAGTAAACAGGTACTGGATCATGCTGCCGATGATCAGGCCGGCGAACAGGCCGGCGAAGATACGAGTGGACAGAGAACCTTTCATTATGTATTCCTCAGAAAAACCTGAATAATTGATCTGCAATTTGTTAGTTTTATAGACAGGTTAACTAGCAGAGCAATAAGTGGCGGGATTTTACATTTTAAAAACAGCACAGCAACCCGAGAATCAAATAAATGACCGGCTGCGTGATGACCATCACAAAATTTTAAGATTGCAAAAAGTGTTGATACCGTGTGAGAACAACAGCGTCGTTGATTCGGGCTACAACCGGCGGGCCAGGAGGATTGACCTTATAATCAAAGTGATTCAGATGAAATCATGCAAGGAGAGTGGCCGTGAGTACAGGCACTGGATGGCAAGTCATCGATAAGCCCACTTTTTTTGGGGCTTTGTTTCTGTTGCTTGCGGTCACCGTCCCACTGATCCTGTTTCCCGAAACAGGCGAGGGCTGGGTACTGGCGGCCAAGAACTTCGTCACCGACAGGCTGGGTATTCTTTACTTGATGCTGGGCCTGGGCGCCGGCGGTTTCATGGTCTACATCATCTTCAGTGATATCGGTCAGATAAAACTGGGCGAAGTTGAGGAAGATCCCGAATTTTCGACCCTTTCCTGGGCGGCCATGCTGTTTTGTGCCGGTATCGGCGCCTCTATTCTCTACTGGTCGATGATCGAGTGGGCCTATTACTTCCAGGCGCCCCCTTTTCAAGTGGAAGGTGGGACGGTCGAAGCCGCCCGCTGGGCCGTGGCCTACGGCATTTTCCACTGGGGCCCCCTGGCTTGGTCCATCTACCTGATCCCGGCGCTGCCTATCGCCTACTTCTATTATGTCCGCAACCACAGCGTGCTGAAGATAAGTGAAGCGCTGATGCCGGTATTTGGCGAAAAACATGCCCGCGGCGGGCTTGGCAAGCTGGTCGACGTGCTGTTTATCTTCGGCATGCTGGGTGGCGGTGCCACCACCCTGGGGCTGGCCGCACCGCTGATCAACGAGGGGGTTCACGAGCTGTTCGGCGTGCCTAAAAACCTGACCACGCAGATCCTGGTGCTGCTGGTATGCACGGCCATCTTCGGCTACAGCGCCTTCGTGGGTCTGAAAAAAGGGATTCGGCTGCTATCGGATATCAATTTCTGGCTGGCGCTGTCCTTGCTGCTGTTCGTCTTCCTCGTCGGTCCCACCCTGTTTATGGCCAACACGGGTCTGGACGCGCTCGGCCGCGTGCTGGACAATCTGGTACACATGGCCAGCTGGACCGAGCCCTTCGCCCAGTTCGAGGACTTCAAGGACACCCATTTCCCTCAGGACTGGACCATTTTCTACTGGGCCTGGTGGCTGGTATTCGCCCCCAGTGTCGGGCTCTTTATCGCCCGTATTTCCCGTGGGCGTACCATCAAGTCCATGGTTGCCGGCTCCATCTTCTTCGGGACCCTGGGCTGCTTCGCCTTTTTTATGGTGCTCGGTAATTACGGTATCTATCTGCAACTTTCCGGTACCCTGGATGTGATTTCCATCCTCAACAACGAAAGCCCGACGGCGGCCATTTTCGCCATGCTCAAGACACTGCCGTTGAGCAACCTGGTGATCTTTGTCTTCACCCTGCTGGCGCTGATCTTCACCGCCACCACCTTTGACTCTATCTCCTATATCCTCGCCGCCGTGGTCCAGAAGGAAGTCGACGAAGAGCCGGTACGCTGGAACCGGCTGTTCTGGGCCTTCGCGCTGTCGGTAATGCCGATCGTGCTGATGTTCCTCGGCGGACTCCAGACCCTGCAGACGGCCAGCGTGATCGGCGGCGTTCCGTTGCTGCTGGTCGCCCTGCTGCTCTGTATCTCGATCGTCCGGGCGGCCCATTACGACCTGCGTTACCAGCCCGACTACGAGATCAAGGAGATCCATATAGAGGCCTTCCCGGAAGACGATCCCTGGACCGAGGACGGCAGCTGGGAGACGCCGGAAACGCCTTACCATGGCGTCTCGCATGACGACAAGCCTCATCAAGAAGGTGACCCGGACAGCCACCCGTCACGACTGTAATGGGTATCCAATAGAGGGAAAGAAAAAGCCGGTCGATGACCGGCTTTTTAAACACTGAAAAACCTGAATTTACCGCTGGGGTCGCAGGGTGGGGAACAGGATAACGTCGCGGATAGTGTGGGAATTGGTCAGCAGCATCACCAGGCGGTCGATGCCGATCCCCTGGCCGGCGGTCGGCGGCAGGCCGTGCTCCAGGGCGGTGACATAGTCCTCGTCATAGAACATGGCTTCGTCGTCGCCCGCATCCTTCTGCTCGACCTGCTCCTGGAAACGCTGCGCCTGATCTTCCGCGTCGTTCAGCTCGGAGAAGCCGTTGGCGATTTCCCGGCCGCCAATAAAGAACTCGAAGCGATCGGTAATGCTCGGATCCTTATCGTTACGACGGGCCAGGGGCGATACCTCCGCCGGATACTCGGTGATAAAGGTCGGCTGGATCAGGCGGTGCTCGGCGGTCTCTTCGAAGATTTCGGTGATCACCCGGCCCAGCCCCCAGGATTTTTCGACCTTGATCTTCAAATCCTTGGCTACTTCACAGGCACTGTCATAAGTAGCCAGCTGCTCCAGGGTGACTTCCGGGTTGTACTTGAGGATGGCGTCCTTCATGCTCAGGCGCACGAACGGCTGGCCGAAGTCGAAGGTTTCCTCGCCGTAGGGCACCAGGCTGGACCCCAGCACCTGGGTGGCCACGGTACGCAGCATTTCCTCGGTGAAGTCCATCAGATCCCGGTAGTCCGCATAGGCCCAGTAGAACTCCATCATGGTGAATTCCGGGTTATGGCGGGGGGACAGGCCTTCGTTGCGGAAGTTGCGGTTGATCTCGAATACCTTCTCGAAGCCACCCACCACCAGCCGCTTGAGGTACAGCTCGGGGGCAATACGCAGGTACATGTCCATGTCGAGGGCATTGTGATGGGTGATAAAGGGACGGGCCGAAGCGCCGCCGGGGATCACCTGCATCATCGGCGTTTCGACTTCCATAAAGCCATGATTGCTCATGAACTGACGGATGGCCGCCATCACCTGGGAGCGCACCTTGAAGGTATTGCGCGACTCTTCGTTGGTGATCAGATCCAGGTAACGCTGGCGGTAGCGGGTCTCCTGATCCGACAGGCCGTGGAATTTCTCCGGCAACGGGCGCAACGCCTTGGTGAGCAGCTGGAACTCATCCATGTTGACATACAGGTCACCCTTGCCGGACTTGCACAGCACACCCTTGACGCCGACGATATCGCCGATATCCAGGCCGCCGTACTGATCCTTGAGGATCTGCTGGGCTTCCTTGGTGGCATAGGCCTGGATGCGGCCGGACATATCCTGCAATGCCAAGAAGGGGCCACGCTTGGCCATCACCCGGCCGGCAACCGATACCAGCTTGCCCAGGCTTTCCAGGGCGTCCTTATCCTGCCCGCCGAACTCGGCCTGCAAATCGGCGGCCAGGTGCTGCCGCTGGAAGTCGTTGGGGTGACCGTTGGCCGGGCAATCCCTGCGGATCTGCTCGAGTTTGGCGCGGCGCTCGGCGATCAGTTTATTTTCGTCTTGTAGCTGCTCTGTCATGATTAAGCCTTGGTTGAATCTTTATTGGAGCCCCTGTTCCAGGCGGGAGCAGGTTCTGCCTAAGCCAACCGTCGATGGCAGGGATGCCATCGCCGAGCATACATGGGCGAGCTGGCTCGCTAGTACCAAGCTTGTTGCCTGAGCGAACTTCCAGTGAAAGTTCGCAGTAGGCAACATGCGAAGGTGACATCTCATGCTGCGTATTGGCGTGGCTGAGCCTGCTCCCGACGGATCGGCATGGAAAATTAGAGTCCAGACTTGAGGCTGGCCTCGATAAACTTATCCAGGTCGCCATCCAGTACCGACTGGGTATTGCGGGTTTCCACCCCGGTACGCAAATCCTTGATGCGGGCATCGTCCAGCACATAGGAGCGGATCTGGCTGCCCCAGCCGATATCGGACTTGCTGTCTTCCAGCGCCTGCTTCTCGGCATTCTGCTTCTGCAGCTCGAATTCATAAAGCTTGGCTTTCAGCTGCTTCATCGCCTGATCCCGGTTCTTGTGCTGGGATCTGTCGTTCTGGCACTGCACCACTATGCCGGTCGGCTCGTGGGTAATACGCACCGCCGAGTCGGTCCGGTTAACATGCTGGCCGCCGGCCCCGGAGGCGCGGTAGGTATCGACCCGCAGATCCGCCGGATTGATTTCGATTTCGATATCGTCGTCGATTTCCGGATAGACGAAGGCAGAACAGAAGGAAGTATGACGACGGCCGCCTGAATCGAACGGCGACTTGCGCACCAGACGGTGTACACCGGATTCGGTACGCAGCCAGCCGAAAGCATATTCGCCGGTAAATTTAACGGTGGCGGATTTGATGCCGGCGACCTCGCCTTCTGACAGTTCGATGATTTCGGTCTTGAAGCCACTGGCTTCGCCCCAGCGCAGATACATGCGCAGCACCATGTTGCACCAGTCCTGGGCTTCGGTGCCACCGGAGCCGGATTGTAGATCCAGATAGCAATCGGCGGCATCGTGTTCGCCGGAGAACATGCGGCGGAACTCCAGATCGGCCAGCTTTTTCTCCAGGGTCGCCAGATCGGCCTTGGATTCTTCGAAGGTGGCTTCGTCTTCTTCTTCCACCGCCAGCTCGACCAGACCACCGATATCTTCGATGCCCTGCTCCAGTTCATCCAGGGTGCCGATCACCGCATCCAGGCTGGCCCTTTCCTTACCCAGTGCCTGGGCACGCTCGGGCTGGTTCCACACATCCGGCTGTTCCAGCTCGGCATTTACCTCTTCCAGACGCTCTTTCTTGGCATCATAGTCAAAGGTACCCCCTAAGGAGTCCTGCCCGCTCAGACAGCTCCTTAAGTTTGTTCAGCACAGGGTTTACTTCAAACATGGGTCTTTCTCTTGCGTAAAAATGAATATTTGGCCGGCAGATACACCTGGGCCAATGGCAGGCCCCATATTCTACCCAAGATGACGCCCAAACGCAGCACGGGGCGGCGATTTTTACGGCGATAAACTCAGGCCGGCGCCAGTTGCTCCACCAGAAGCTGTAGCTGACGCTTGCCGCGCCATTCGTTGACATCCAGCCGGTAGGCCAGCAGGACATGCTGGATGGTGGCATTGGGCCAGACGCTCAGGTCCACGTTAAAGGCGATGGCATCCACCAGGGTCTTCCCCTGGTCCGGGCTGAGCACCAGCTTGAGGTGCTTCTCTCCCACCAGCCGCTGCTGGATAAGCCGGAATTGACCATCGAACAAGGGCTCGGGAAAGGCCTGGCCCCAGGGCCCGGCAAAACGCAGCCGCTCGGCCAGCTCCAGGGTCAGCTCATCGGCCGCCAGCTCGCCGTCGGTGAGGATCTCGCCGGCCAGCAATTCCGGGCTGACCCAGTCATCCACCGTCGCCTCGAAGGCGGCCTTGAACTTCGCCAGGGCGTCCTTGGTCAGCGACAGCCCCGCCGCCATGGCATGGCCGCCGAACTTGCCGATCAGCCCCGGATGACGGCTGTTGATGGCTTCCAGCAAATCCCGCAGATGCACCCCTGGAATGGACCTGCCCGAACCTTTCAGCTCGTTGTCGCCGGCCTCGGCAAAGGCGATCACCGGCCTGTGGTAACGCTCCTTGATACGCGAGGCCACCAGCCCAACCACCCCCTGATGCCAGTCGTCCTGATGCAGCACCAATCCGGCCGGCAACTGGCCGTCGCCGATGCGGATCTTGGCCAGGGTGGTGAGCGCCTCCTGCTGCATGCTGGCCTCGATCGCCTTACGCTCCCGGTTCAACTCGTCCATCATGGCCGCCAGCCTGCGGGCCTCATCCAGATTTTCGCTGAGCAGGCAGGCCACGCCCATCGACATGTCATCCAGTCGCCCGACCGCATTGAGCCGGGGTCCCAGGGCAAAGGCCAGATCGGTGGCCACCAGCCGCTGCTGATTGCGTCCGGAAATATCGAGCAACGCCTGTATGCCCGGGCGCAGGCGTCCGGCGCGCATGCGTTGCAGACCCTGGTGTACCAGCACCCGGTTGTTGCCGTCGAAAGCCACCACATCGGCCACCGTGCCCAGGGCCACCAAGTCCAGGTAGTCGGCCATATTGGGCGCGGTGATGCCCTGATCTACAAACCAGCCATTCTCATTCAGCGCCGAGCGCAGCGCCAGCAGCAAATAGAAGGCCACGCCGACCCCGGCCAGGTTCTTGGAGGGAAAGTCGCAACCATGCTGGTTGGGATTGACGATGGCATCGGCCTCGGGAGTGTCGTTGCCGGGCAGGTGATGGTCGGTGACGATCACCTTGATGCCCGCAGCCTTGGCCGCCGCCACCCCGGCGATGCTGGAGATGCCGTTGTCGACGGTGATCAACAGCTCGGCACCCAGCTCCACCGCCTCTTTCACCACCTGCGGACTCAGGCCATAGCCATAGTCGAAGCGGTTGGGCACCAGATAATTGACCTTCTGTGCTCCCATGGCGCGCAGGCCATGCACCATCAGCGCCGAGCTGGTGGCACCGTCGCAGTCGAAATCGCCGACGATCAGGATGGCGGCCTGCTCGTTCAACGCCTGTTGCAATAACTGAACCGCTTCCGCCATGCCCTTGAAGCCGGGTTTAAGCAGGGCACCGGCCTGCAGGTTGAGCTGCTCGGGGCGCACCAGGCCCCGGCTGGCGTACAGCCGTTGCAGTATGGGGGAAAGATCGGCGGGGAGTTGATGGGCCGAGGGCTGGCGACGACGAATGGGCAGCATAGGGGAATCTTGCCTGGGCTAACGAATACAGGCGCACAACACTAACCGCCGCCTGCCGCTTTTGCAATCATCCCAGGTCGGCGGATTGCTGACACCATTTTTCAATATGAGGAATCGCGACAAAAGGGTTAGCTCAACCGACTCGCTGTAAATACATCCTTGTACGCTCAGCCGCGTCATCCCTGGCGCGAATGGCCGGCAGAGCCAACCCTTTCATCACCTCGCTGACTTTAGTCTCTTCTGAAACAGGCGAAGTAGCGGAGGGAAGAGGGGAGATAATCTGATTGCGGGGGTCTCTGCGTCAGGGATGACACCGCGAAGTCCCCATGGATGGATTCGCGGCGTCTCCCGCAGCCAGGTTATCATCCCGACGATGACTAAAATGGATCACCCCCTCGGATGATGCTCTTCATGCAGGGCATTGAGCCGATGGGTGGCCACATGGGTGTAGATCTGGGTGGTGGAAAGATCCGAGTGGCCCAGCAACAGTTGCACCACCCGCAGATCGGCGCCGTGATTGAGCAGATGGGTGGCGAAGGCGTGGCGCAGGGTATGGGGCGACAGTTCGACACCGATGCCGGCGCGTAGCGCGTACAGCTTGATCCGGTGCCAGAAGGTCTGCCGGGTCATCTGCCGGGCCCGGCGGGAGGGAAACACCACATCCGACGACTGCTCGCCCAGCAGCAGGGCCCGAGCCTCCTTCAGGTAGCGGGTCAGCCAGTGCAACGCCTCTTCACCCATCGGCACCAGCCGCTCCTTGTTGCCCTTGCCGGTGACCCGCACCAGCCCCTGGCGCAGGCTGAGGTTATCCATGCCCAGGCCCACCAGCTCCGAGACCCGCAGGCCGGTGGCATAGAGCAGCTCGAGCATAGCCTTGTCACGCAGCTCCAGTGGCTCCGCTATATCCGGCGCCTGCAGCAGGTTCAGCACCTGGGCCTCGCTCAGATCGGTCGGCAATCGCTTGGGCAACTTGGGACCGGCGATCAGCACACTGGGATCATCTGTCCTCAACTGTTCCCGGTGCAGATACTGAAAGAAGCGCCGCAACACGCTCAGCATGCGCGCCGTGCTGCTGGCCTTGAAGCCCTGCTCCAGCCGGTGGGCCAGATACTGCTGCAACCCCAGGCCATCCACCGCCAGCAGGCTGCTGCCCTGCTGGTCCAGCCAGGCCGCGAAATGTCCCAGGTCGGAGCGGTAAGAGACCAGGGTATTGTCCGCCAGGCCTTTCTCCAGCCAGAGCGCATCGACAAATTGTTCTACCAGTGGATAAGACATCTGTGCTCCCAGCCCCTGCCCAAATGGCGGGCTTCTGTTATCATTGGCCATTCTTTTTTTTATCAGTCAACGGCTATGAATATCGGATTATTTTACGGCTCAACCACCTGTTATACCGAAATGGCCGCCGAAAAAATACGTGAACAGCTCGGTGCCGAACTGGTCGACCTGCATAATATCAAGGATACGCCGCTCAAGCGTGCCGAGGATTACCCCATCCTGATCCTGGGGATTTCCACCTGGGATTTCGGCGAGCTGCAGGAAGACTGGGAATCCCACTGGGATGAGGTAGACGCGCTGGATCTGGATGGTCGCATAGTGGCCCTGTTCGGCATGGGCGATCAGCTCGGCTACGGAGAATGGTTCCAGGATGCCCTCGGCATGCTGCACGACAAGGTCGTCGCCCGCGGCGCCACCCTGGTCGGCTACTGGCCCAACCGGGGCTATGAGTTCGAGGCATCCAGGGCACTGACCCCGGATGGCGAGTATTTCGTCGGCCTGTCGCTGGACGAGGCCAACCAGTACGACGATACGGACGCACGCATCCAGGACTGGGTTGCGCAGATACTGGAAGAAATGGCCGGCCTCTAACACCCGTTCCTTATCGGCTTCCGGCCCCGGAGCATCAAGATATTCAGTCCGCCTCCCGCCCCGGGGCTCCTGACTTTTTTTCCGCATACATGGCCTCATCCGCATGACGCAGCAGCTGTTGTTCATCGTCCCCATGAAGCGGGAAAAGCGCAATACCGATACTCAGCTGGATATGAACCTCGCGTCCCGCCAGGTCAAAAGGCTGATTGAGGGCATGGCGGATCTTTTCCGCCACCAACACAGCTTGCTCCGACAGCACAATGGACTCCAGCAACACCACAAACTCGTCGCCACCCAGGCGTGCCAGCGTATCGCATTCACGCACGCACAGCTCCAGGCGCCGGGCAACCTTATCAAGCAGGACATCACCGGTACCATGGCCCAGGGTGTCGTTGACCTCCTTGAATTTGTCCAGATCCAGATAGAGCAGGGCCAGTTGCCCCTGGTGGCGTCGCGCCTTGGCCAACGCCAGTTGCATACGGTCGTGGAACAGCGTCCGATTGGGCAGGTGGGTGAGCTGATCATAGAGGGCAATATGCTGCAGCCGAGCCATCATCTGTTTACGTTCGATCGCATCGGCGACTTGCCTGGACACAAACTGCAACAGCTCCCGATCCTTTTCCGTATAGCGGGCATTATCCGCATAACTCTGCACAATCAGCGCGCCGATAGTGCCATTGCGGGATTGAAGGGGCACACCCAGCCAGCTTTTCAAACGGCGGCCGTACGCGGCACCGTATCGTGAAGATTCGGACCCCAGCACGTCCTCCGGATTCAGCAGCAGTGTTTGGCCACCACGAATGACCCGGTTGCAAGGCGTGTCCGAGTCGATGTGCTGGGGGACGGGCAAGGGGTCATAGGCATCGACATGATAGGGAAAGCTCACCTCGCCACTCGCTTCATCATAAAGCGCAATGTAAAAATGGGTGGTCGGCAGCAGCGCCCCTATGATCCTATGAATCCGTTGAAACAAGGTGCCCAGGTCATCCGCCTCGTGAACGGCTTCGGAGATGGCGTACAGCGCCGCTTGCACCCGTTCCGCATGCTTGCACCGGGTGATGTCCCTGGCTACCGCAATCCGCAACTGATCGGTTTCCGACCAGCGAGCCGACCACATGATATTGACTACCTGGCCATCTTTACGCACATAGCGGTTTTCAAAATGGGGCTGGGGCTCCCCGGAGATGATCTCGTCGACGGTCTGCAGGGTGCGCTCCCGATCTTCGGGAAAGACCAGCTCGATCATGGGTCTACCGATCATTTCTTCCGGGGTATAGCCAAAAATCCGCTCGCAAGCAGCGCTCACATAGACGAAGTGCCCCTCTTTATTCACCACACAAATGGCATCAAGCAAGAGCTCCATATACTTGCTCAATGAGGCGCAGGTGTTTGCTTTCATGTTACATCCCTGATGATTTCGCAATAAGACAGCACCCGGGGCTGACGTTGCGGCCCGCTTACCGCTACCCCGATAGGGTCAATTTTAGCCTACCTCCCATTTCCAGAGTTTAAGTAACCGATCTTAATGCTGTAGCGCTCCCGCCATCCCGGGCCGTCCATTCAGCCAGGAAGCCAAGCGGCCAGATTAACTGATCGACATGAGTAACGGCGAGGGTTTTTTATGCAGCGTATCGGGCGAGCTCACCCCTGGGTCCATACCAAAAAGTGATAGAGCGCAGATATTGAAAAGGGCGGCCTGCGCCACCCTCTTGGGATTAACTAGGAATGAAACCGAATATTAAGCCATGGCTTCCTGTTCGACCTTACCGGCCACCAAGCCCAACATGGCGGCGGCCAGGGTGGGCAGTACCCAGGCCATACCGATATCGAACATCGGCAGGAAGGCAAACAGGCCCATGTTCAGGCCGGCGGCCTGCATGCCGTCGATCAGGCCGAAGGCAAAGGCCACCGCGATGATCAGGCGGAAGGCAAACACCGGCGACTTCATCAGCGGCTTGAGGTAGGTCGCCAGCACCAGGGCCACGGCCACCGGATAGCAGGCCACCAGGATCGGTACGGATACGCTGATCAAGGTGCTCAGGCCGACATTGGCCACCAGTATACAGGCGCCGCTGTTGATCAGCACCCAGCGCCGGTAGCCGCCCTTGCCGGTCAGGCGATGGAAGTAATCAGCGCAGGAAGACACCAGCCCCACCGCTGTGGTCAGGCAGGCCAGGGTAACGATGGCGGCCAGCACCCACAAGCCGGGTTCACCAAACAGCGACAGCACATAGGCGGTAATGATCTCACCACCATTGTTTACCGAATCCACCACCCCCAGGCTGGTGCCACCCAGCATAAACAGGGATACATAGACAAAACCCAGGCCGGCGGCGGCGATCAGCGCCGCTATCATCAGGTAGCGGGACTGGGTCTTGCTGTCGGTCACCCCTTTCTGGCGCAATACATCCAGGATCAGCATGCCGAACATCAGCGCGGCAAAGGTGTCCATGGTGTTGTAGCCTTCGATAAAGCCCTTTACAAACGGCTGCTGCAGATAGGCATCGGCCACCGGCGCCTGGGTCCCCTGAGGCGCGACAAAGACCGCCACCGCCAAGGCCAGCAGCAACAGGATCAGGATCGGCGTCAGTACCTTGCCCACCGCATCCAGCAGCCGTCCCTGATTGAACGACAACATCATCACCAGCACAAAAAAGCCGATGGTATACAGGGTCAGGGCAAGCTGGCCCGGCTCGTGCAGGAATGGCTTCAGGCCCATCTCAAAGGCCACCAGGGAGGTGCGAGGCGCGGCAAAGGCCGGGCCTATGATGATAAAGATGGCGGTGGCCATCAGGGTCACCACGGCGGCGGGCAGGTAGCGGCCCATGGTCGGCAGGCCGCCACCGGCCAGGGCCGCGGCGATCAAGGTGACCAGGGGCAGGCCGACGGCGGTCAGCAAGAAGCCCAGCATGGCGCTGTACAGGTTTTCACCGGCCAGGAATCCGGCCAGGGGCGGAAAAATAATATTTCCGGCGCCCAAAAAAAAGGCAAAGGTCATAAAGCCTAAGCCCAATACATCGAAGGTAGATAACGACTTGTTCAAGGAGCACCTCGGTTTCGGCTATTCGCGTGCGGCCTGTTTCATTTGGAAACCAAACACTAAAAACAAAACGACGTGCTGCCGGTTTTTACTTGTAAAATACTAAAAACCGGCACACGTCGAAGCTGGTGGTAGCATAATGATATGAAAATTATCTTCAAGACGAAATTTACATCTTCAAATAGAAGGGTGAGACCATATTGGTATATGTTTCGCCATAACCGCCATATGCAGAATTAATAACCAAACAACCCTCAATTAAGTAGCCTTTAACTCTAGATAACTGCAATAAAAACCTTCCAGGTGGCTTTCCATCCCTGGTTATCACATTTTGTTTTTCGATCAGATGCAGGCCATTTACCTCAGCCTGGTCACAAGCATCATCCAAGGCCTGATAGGGAAGAATAAGAGATAATCGACCATCTTCGGTCAGCAAACGATTGCAGTGCCGGAACAGGGCGGGAAAATCCAGGCTACCGGTGTGCCGCGCCCCGGCCCGGGCGGCGCAGTCGAAGGCCTGGCCATGGCTGAAATAAGGCGGGTTGGAGACGATAAGCTCGAAGCGTGGCGCCTGGTAGGACTGCAGATCACCGGTCACTATCTCGACCCTGTCCGGCCAGGGAGACGCCGCCACGTTGTCCCTGGCCTGCGCCGCCGCCCGGGCGTCCAGTTCGATACCGGTAATATGGACCCCGGCACCGCCGCGCTGGGCCAGCATCAAGGCGACCAGGCCGGAGCCGGTGCCCACATCCAGGATTCTCCTGGCCTGCCCCAACGGCGCCCAGGCACCAAGCAAAATCCCGTCGGTCCCCACCTTCATGGCGCATTGATCATGATTGATATGAAATTGTTTAAAAGTAAAACCCCTGCTGGCCATGATGCTCGGTGATTCCTGTCAGGTTTTTTTGTTCGAGTTCGCCTATAATACCCGCCTTTTAGGCCGACGAGATCCACCATGAGCAGTTTGACCTTCGAGCAACTGGAATTAGACCCCATACTGGTACGCGCCCTGACGCGCATGGGCTATGCCAAGCCCACCACCATTCAGAGCCAGGTCATTCCCGAAGCCATGAGCGGGCGGGATATCATGGCCTCGGCGCCGACCGGCACCGGCAAGACCGCCGCCTTCCTGTTGCCCGCCTGCCAACACCTGCTGGACTTCCCCCGTCGCCAGGCCGGCCCGGCCCGGGTGCTGGTGCTAACCCCAACCCGGGAGCTGGCCAAACAGATCGGTGATGACGCCAAGGCCATGCTGCAGGATACCCAACTGCGGGTCGAGGTGATCACCGGCGGCGTCAAGGCCGACGCCCATCTGCCGGCCCTGACCAAGACCACGGATATCGTGGTGGCCACCCCGGGTCGCCTGCTGCAATACATAGAAGAAGAATCCTTCGACAGCCGGGATATCGAGCTCCTGATCCTGGATGAAGCGGACCGCATGCTGGACATGGGCTTTATCAATGATGTCGACCGTATTGCCGCCGAGGCCCGCTGGCGCCGCCAGACCATGCTGTTTTCCGCCACCCTCGAAGGCAAGGGGCTGATGTCCTTCGCCAACGAGCTGCTCAAGGAGGCGGTTAAGATCACCGCCGAGCCGCCGCGCAGTGAACGCAAGAAGATCACCCAGTGGCTGCACCTGGCAGATAATCCCGAACATAAATTCGCCCTGCTCAAGCACCTGCTGACCCACGAGGAGGTCACCCGCAGCATCGTCTTTGTGAAAACCCGCGACCGCCTGACCGAGCTGTCCAGCCGGTTGCAACAGGAAGGCCTGGACTGCGCCTGGTTGAGGGGCGAGATGGAGCAGGAAAAACGCTTCGAGGCCCTGCGCCGGTTCAGCAACGGCAAGGTCAATATCCTGGTAGCCACCGATGTGGCGGCCCGGGGCATAGACTTGCCCGAGGTCAGCCATGTGATCAATTTCGATATGCCACGCACCGCCGATGTCTACATACACCGCATCGGTCGCACCGGCCGCGCCGGGCGCAAGGGCACCGCCATCAGCCTGGTCGAGGCCCACGACATGCCGATAGTGGTCAAGGTGGAGCGCTACACCGAACAAAGACTCAAACGCCGGGTGATCGACGAGCTCAGGCCCAAGCACAAGGAAGCCAGCGTAGCCCCTCGCAAGAAAAAAGAGCAGGGCGGCAAAAAAATGACCGATAAGTCCCCGGAGAAGAAGAAGGTACGGCTCAAGGATCGCAAGGCCAAGGGTAAGCCGAAATGGGCAACCGGAAAACCGTCCGCTGCAACCAAGGCCCCCAAAGACGCCGGGGAAGAATAATCCGGGCCGAAGTGGCTTAAAAGAGATGGGTTAAAAAAGAAAACCGGCCAATCGGCCGGTCAAAAATGAAGAAGAGGAACAATAAAATTCAGTAGACACTGACTATAAGAGCGCTGCCGGACCGAAAGGTTCAACTCTTCTTCATTTTGATCCTCGTTACTGTTCGTCCCGCTTAAACACCAGCTCGGTGGCGGATGATTCCTGCTCGGCAAAGTAGTAACCGGCGCTGTCGAAGCGGGTCAGCTGGCTCACCTCGGTCAGCCGGTGTTCTATGATGTAGCGGGCCATCATGCCCCTGGCCTTCTTGGCGTAGAAGCTGATTATCTTGTACTGGCCGTTCTTGCAGTCCTTGAACACGGGCGTCACTATCTGGCCGTCCAGCCGATTCGGTTTAACCGCCTTAAAGTATTCATTAGAAGCCAGGTTGATCAACAGCCGATCCCCCTGATCCGCCAGCGCCCGATTCAAGTGCTCGGTGATGATATCCCCCCAGAATTGATACAGATCGGCGCCCCGTTCGTTGTCGAGCCGGGTACCCATCTCCAGCCGGTAGGCCTGTATCAGATCCAGCGGCCGCAACAACCCGTACAGGCCGGACAGGATGCGCAGATGCCGCTGGGCAAAGGCAAAATCCTCTTTGCCCAGGGTCTCGGCATCCAGCCCGGTATAGACATCGCCCTTGAACGCCAGCAACGCCTGCTTGGCGTTGTCCGGGGTAAAGCCAGGCTGCCAGCTCGCGAAGCGGGCCGCGTTCAGTCCCGCCAGCTTGTCGCTGATCCCCATCAACCGGCTCAGCTGGACGGGCGTCAGCTGCCTGGCCCGTTCAATCAGCCGGACCGAGTGATCCAGCAGGGCCGGCAGGGTATGGTCGGCCACCACCGGCGGTGTATCGAAGTCCAGCGTCTTGGCCGGAGAAACCACAATCAGCATGCAAATCCTCTAAGACTCTATGGTGATATTGTCGAGCAGATCCGAATCCAGCCCGCCGCCGCCGTGCAGCTTGATCATCAACCGCAGATCATTGGGCGAGTCGGCATAGGCCAGCGCTTCGGTGTAGCCTATATGGCGCTGGGTATAGAGGTCAAACAATGCCTGATCGAAAGTCTGCATGCCCTGTTCCCGGGATTTCGCCATGATCTCCTTGAGCCGATGCATGTCACCCTTGCGGATCACATCCGCCACCAAGGGGGTATTGAGCAGTATCTCGAAGGCGCCGCGGCGCTGGCTGCCGTCCATGCTGGGCACCAGCTGCTGGGCCACAATCGCCCTGAGATTGAAGGACAGATCGAACAGCAACTGGCGGTGTTTACTTTCCGGAACAAGATGCATGATCCTGTCCAGTGCCTGATTGGCATTGTTGGCATGCAGGGTAGCCATGCACAGGTGACCGGTTTCCGCAAAGGACAGGGCATAACCCATGGTCTCCTCAGAGCGGATCTCACCGATCAGGATCACGTCGGGCGCCTGGCGCAGGGAGCTTTTCAGCGCAGCATCGAAGGATTCGGTGTCTATGCCCACTTCCCGCTGGGTAATGATCGAGCGGTCATGCTGATGCACAAACTCCACCGGATCCTCGATGGTCAGGATATGGCCATCGGCATAGCGGTTGCGGTAGCCGATCATCGCCGCCAGGGAGGTCGACTTGCCCGCCCCGGTGCCACCGACGAACAGCACCAGTCCCCGCTTGGCCAGGGTCACTTCTCGCAGCACCTCGGGCAGGTAGAGCTCTTCGAAGGTAGGTATGCTGCTCTCGATACGCCTGAGCACCATGCCGGCCCTGTCCTGCTGCCAGAAGGCGCTGACCCGGAACCGACCTATGCCCTCTCGGGTGATGGCGAAGTTGGCTTCTTTCTGCCGGTGATAACGCTGCCGCCATTCGGCGGTCATGGTCGACTCCACCAGGCCCAGGGTCTCGGCCTCCGTCAGCGGTTCGGAGCCAAGCCGGTGCAACTGCCCCCGGGCCTTCATGGTGGGCGCCACCCCCACCGAGATATACAGATCCGATGCTTTCTGCTCCACCATGGCGCTCAGCAAGGAGTTCAGCTCCATTATCACCTCCTGAATGGCAATATGGCCGCGATCATGCGGCATAAGACCGGTCGGCGCCAGCCTTGGCTGACCGGTCTCGATTTATTGGTAGATGGCCCCTGTTAGAAACCGTTCGGATCCACCGCCTTGGCCTTGGCATCCACCGGCGCCACCAAGCCGCTGGTCACCAGGTATTTAAGGCTCTGATCCATGGTCTGCATGCCATGAGACATGCCGGTCTGGATCACCGAATACATCTGCGCCACCTTGTCTTCCCGGATCAGGTTACGGATGGCGGTGGTGCCCAGCATGATCTCGTGGGCCGCGATGCGGCCACCGTCGATGCGTTTGAGCAGGGCCTGGGAGATCACCGCCCGCAAGGACTCCGACAACATGGAGCGCACCATGTCTTTTTCCGCTCCCGGGAACACATCGATAATACGGTCAATGGTCTTGGCCGCCGACGAGGTGTGCAGGGTACCGAATACCAGGTGACCGGTTTCAGCCGCGGTCAGCGCCAGCCGTATGGTCTCCAGATCCCGCAGCTCCCCCACCAGTATGATATCCGGATCCTCGCGCAGGGCCGAACGCAGGGCGTTGTTGAACGAGTGAGTATCACGGTGCACTTCCCGCTGGTTGATCAGGCATTTTTTATTGTTGTGGTGTACAAACTCGATGGGGTCTTCGATGGTCAGTATGTGTTTGTTGAAGTTCTCATTGATGTGATCGACCATGGCCGCCAGGGTGGTGGACTTACCCGAGCCGGTAGGCCCGGTCACCAGCACCAGTCCACGCGGGTATTCGGCGATGCGCCGGAAAATATCGGGGGCGCCCAGCTGCTCCAGGTTGAGGATCTCGCTGGGGATCACCCGGAACACCGCCGCCGGCCCCCGGGCGTGATGAAAGGCGTTGACCCGGAAACGGGCCAGCCCCGGTAACTCAAAGGAAAAGTCCGCTTCGAAGCTCTCTTCCAGCTCTTTGCGCTGGCGATCATTCATGATGTCGTAGACCAGTCGGTGCACTTCACGATGATCGAGCACCGGCAGACTCAGCTTGCGTACTTCTCCGTCCACCCGAATCATGGGCTGGACACCAGATGAAAGGTGCAGATCAGATGCATTATGCTTTACACTAAACGCCAATAATTCCGTAATATCCATAAAGGGTCCCCGTCTCTTTTGGTTATCAATGATATGAATAACATCGCACAGCACTTACAGCTAGTTCAGGACAGAATTGCAAAGGCTGCAAGTGAGTCTAGTCGCCCCCTTGGTGACATTCATTTACTGGCCGTCAGTAAAACTAAGCCCATCGCCGATATCGAGCAAGCCTATGCCGCCGGCCAGCGGCAATTCGGTGAAAACTATGTGCAGGAAGCAATTGAAAAAATTCAGCAATTAACGCATAAATACCCGGATATGCGCTGGCATTTGATCGGACCGCTACAGTCCAACAAAAGCCGTCAGGTGGCGGAGCATTTCGACTGGGTACAGACGGTAGACCGACTGAAGATCGCCCAGCGGCTCAGCGAGCAGAGGCCGTCCCATTTACCCCCCCTGAATATTTGTCTGCAGGTCAATGTCAGCGGTGAATCCAGTAAATCAGGCCTGATCCCGGCCGAGGCACTGGCCCTGGCCGCATCGCTCGCTGACTTGCCCGGGCTCCGCCTACGGGGTTTAATGGCCATCCCCGAGCACACAGATGATGTAGCCAGACTCGAATCCCAGTTCCTGGAGTTAAAGCAACTCTTTGATAGAATGGCAGAAATTTATCCGGATGTGGATACACTGTCGATGGGTATGAGCGAAGATTTGGAAATGGCCGTGGCATGTGGCAGCACCCTGGTGAGGGTGGGAACGGCCATATTTGGTACCCGCAACTGAAGTGATCATCAATGGAACAAAGAAAACTTGCCTTTATTGGCGCGGGAAACATGACCCGCAGCCTGATCTCCGGCCTGATCCAGGCCGGCTATCCGGCCGATGCAATCTGGGCCGCCAACCCGTCGAGGGAAAAACTGGACAGCCTGGCTGCCGATTTTGGTATTCATATCACCCAGGATAATGCCGAGGCGGCCAGCCGGTGTGAGGCCCTGGTGTTGGCGGTCAAACCGCAGATGATGGCAGCCATGCTGAGCCCCCTGGTCCAGTCTCTGGGTGGCTTCGGTGACAAGCTGCTTATCTCCATCGCAGCCGGGATCAGCCTGAGCCGCCTGGAGCAGATGACCGGTGGCCATGACAAACTGGTGCGCACCATGCCCAACACTCCCTCCCTGCTGGGATTGGGCATGACCGGCTTGCATGCCAAGGCACATATCGATGAGTCCGACCGCCGCTACTGTGAACAGATGATGCAATGCGTGGGCAAGACCCTGTGGGTTTCGGAAGAAGACGGCATCAATCAGGTGATCGCCGCCGCCGGCAGCGCGCCGGCCTACTTCTTCCTGTTTATGGAAGCCATGGCCGAGCACGCCGAAAAACAGGGCTTCAGCGCCGAACAGGCTCGCCTGCTGATACAGCAGACCGCCCTGGGCGCGGCCCACATGGTGGAAGCCAATCCGCAATTATCGTTGGCCGAGCTGAGAGCCCAGGTAACCTCCAAGGGCGGCACCACAGCCGAAGCGATCCGCAGTTTCCAGGAGCAGGACCTGAATAAACTGGTCGGTCAGGCCATGACCGCGGCGGTGGCCCGTGCGCGGGAACTGGAAGCGCAACTCTAAGGATCCTAGATGAACACCGCTTATTATTTGATCAACACCCTGTTTGACCTCTATCTGATGGTGGTGCTGCTGCGCATCTGGCTGCAAATGGCCAGGGCCGATTTTTATAATCCCTTCAGCCAGTTCGTGGTACGGGCCACCAACCCGGTACTGACCCCCATGCGTCGTCTGGTCCCCGGCTTCTTCGGCATTGACTTCGCCGCTGTGCTGCTGGCGGTGCTGGTTGCCCTTGCCAAGTTATTGATCTTCAAGGCCATGAACCTGCTCTACGCGGACTGGCCGACGGTCGCTCTGGTAAGCCTGGTCACGGTACTGAAAAAGGCCGGGGTCATGCTGTTCTGGATCCTGATCATCCGCGCCCTGCTCAGCTGGGTCAGCCAGGGCCGCAGCCAGATCGAGTATGTGATGCTGCAACTGACGGAGCCCCTGCTGGCGCCGATCCGCCGGGTGATCCCGCCCATGGGCGGCCTGGATTTATCCATACTGGTCGCTTTTATCGCCCTGCAGGCCCTGAACTGGCTGATGGGTGATATGTTCGGCCCGCTCTGGTGGCAACTTTGAGTCAGGCCGTCAGGCTGGAAGACGATTCGCTGTGGCTCAGCCTGTATCTGCAACCCAAGGCAAGCCGGGACCAGTTTTCCGGCCGCCATGGAGACGAAATGAGGCTGGCCATTACCGCCCCACCGGTCGCTGGCCAAGCCAACGCCCATCTGATCAAATGGCTGGCCAAGCGCTGCCGGGTACCTAAATCCCGGGTGTCGATCATCGGCGGCGAAACCAGCCGCCACAAAAGGGTCAGGGTAGTCCAGCCCAGGGAAATCCCCGCGGAGCTTGCTGATCTCCTGGCCGATAGCGCCTAAACTCAAACTGATAAATGTTTCATCAAGGAGCTGTTATGTGGAAATTTGTTCTCCCCCTGGTGGTGCTGTTGAGTGCTCCCCTTAGCCTGGCCACCGAAACCAAAGTGGGTAACTGGACGGTTCATTACAGCGCCCTGGCCTCCACCTTTTTAACCCCCGAGGTTGCCCGCAGCTATAACATAGAGCGCAGCCGCTTCAATGGCCTGCTTAACATAGCGATACTGGATGCAAACGGAACCCATCAGTCGGTCAACCTGTCGGGAGAAGGCAAAAACCTGCTCGGCACAGTGCGTAACCTGGAGTTTCAGGAAGTTCGCGAGGGAGATGCCATCTACTATATCGCCGAGTTCCCCTATCGTAATGAAGACAACGTCTTGTTCAACATAGATATCCAGAGCCCGGGGCAAGGTGCCAGCTTCTCTTTCCGACATACCTTCTACGTAGACTGAACTCCCCGCCTGAACCTGGGTCCGTCCCTTGACGGCAGGGCCCAGGTACCAATGCAGCTCTCCCCATCCCCCCTCCCCCGGTGTTATCATCACGCCAGTCAATGTATTCAGGCGCATAGAAGATGAAACAGATAGTGCTGGCTTCAGGCAACGCCAAAAAAGTTGCCGAACTGCAGAGCCTGCTCAATGATCTGGGCATGCAGGTGCTGCCCCAGAGTGAGTTCCAGGTGGTGGATGCTGACGAAACCGGCACCACCTTTGTGGAAAATGCCATCATCAAGGCCCGTCATGCGGCCCGCGTCACCGGCCTGCCCGCCATCGCCGATGACTCTGGGTTGGCGGTCGCCGCCCTCGACGGCCGCCCCGGCGTCTATTCGGCACGCTTTGCCGGCCCCCACGCCACGGATCAGCAGAATGTCGAACGGCTGCTGGCCGAGTTGCAGGGCGTACCGGCCAGCCAACGCCAGGCCACCTTCTGGTGCGTGCTGGTCTACCTGCGCCATGCAGATGATCCCACGCCGCTGATCTGCACCGGCCGCTGGCACGGCGCCATCACCGAACAGCCCGACGGCGACCACGGCTTCGGCTATGATCCCGTGTTCCTGGTACCCGAAACCGGCACCACCTCGGCACAACTGACGCCCGCCGAAAAAAACCGGCTGAGCCACAGGGCCAAGGCACTACAGCAGTTGCAGGCATTGCTGCAACAGGACGCCTGATGCTGCAGTTGCCGCCCCTCAGTCTGTATGTGCATATCCCCTGGTGTGTGCAGAAGTGTCCCTATTGCGACTTCAATTCCCATGCGTTGAAGGAAACCATCCCGGAGCAGGCCTATGTCTCGGCCCTGCTCGATGACCTGCAACAGGATCTGCACCTGGTCCAGGGACGCCACCTGCACAGCATCTTTATCGGTGGCGGCACCCCCAGCCTGCTCAGCCCCGAGGCAATCGGCCGCTTGCTGGCGGGCATCCGGGAGCGCATCCCCTTTGCCCCGGAGATAGAAATCACCCTGGAAGCCAACCCGGGCACGGTGGAAACCGGCCGCTTCGCCGGCTTTATGCAGGCGGGTGTAAACCGTATTTCCATCGGCATCCAGAGTTTTCAGGCGGACAAGTTGCGCCGGCTGGGCCGCATCCACGATCCGGAGCAGGCCCGCTTTGCCGCCCGCGAAGCGCAAGCTGTCGGCCTGCCGACTTTCAACCTGGATCTGATGCACGGCCTGCCCGAGCAAACCCTGGCCGATGGCCTCCATGATCTGCAACAGGCCATCGATCTGGCACCGCCTCATCTGTCCTGGTATCAACTCACCATAGAGCCCAACACCCCTTTCGCCTCCCGCCCGCCTGCATTGCCAGAAGACGAAACACTGGCCGATATCTACGAGCAGGGCCACGCCCTGCTGCTGGCCAACGGCTACCGTCAATACGAGGTGTCAGCCTACGCCAAACCCGGCCATCGGGCCCGCCATAACCTCAATTACTGGCGCTTCGGCGATTATCTGGGCATCGGCTGCGGCGCCCACGGCAAGGTTAGCCTGCCCGCCCAGGGCCGGCTGGTACGCACCGTCAAGGTCAAGCATCCCAAGGGCTACCTGGACGCCGAACGGCCCTACCTGGATAAATACTGGCCGATCAAAGCCGAGGATCTGCCGCTGGAATACTTTATGAACCGGCTGCGGCTGTTCGAGCCCATCCCCAAGACGGAATTCGAACAACTGACCGGGCTGAATCCGGCGCTACTGGCCGAACCGCTGCGGGAGGCGCTGAGGCTGGAACTGCTGCTGGATCTGGGAGACAGCTGGCAGCTAAGTCCCCTGGGACGGCGCTTCCTGAACCGGCTACTGGATTTGTTTATGGCGGAATAAGTTATTGTCGGCCCGAGGGCCGACCTACATCAAATGATGAGAACATCAATAGCGTAGGTCGGGCCTTGGCCCGACGATTCAGGCTCAGGCAATCCGGGTAAAGATAAGATCCCAGACCCCGTGGCCGAGACGCTGACCGCGCTGCTCGAACTTGGTCAGCGGGCGGTAATCGGGCCGCGGCATATAATCACCCTCGGTGGCCGCATTTGCATAGCCGGGGGCCGCCTTCATCACTTCCAGCATATGCTCCGCATAGTTTTCCCAATCGGTGGCCATATGGAATTCACCGCCGATCTTCAGCTTGCTGCGCAGCATTTCCACAAAGGCCGGCTGTACTATGCGCCGCTTGTGATGACGCTTCTTGTGCCAGGGATCGGGGAAAAACAGCTGCACCCGATCCAGGCTTTGCTCCGGTAGCATCTGCTCGAATACTTCCACCGCATCGTGACACATCACCCGCAGGTTGCCGACGCCCGCCTCGGCGGCGGCCATCAGGCAGGCACCCACCCCCGGGGTATGCACCTCGATACCGATAAAATCCTGTCCGGGCGCGGCCTTGGCCATTGCCACCAGAGAAGCCCCCATGCCGAAGCCGATTTCCAGTACCCGGGGGGCGCTACGGCCGAATAGCGCATCCAGATCGAGCCGATCGGCGCTGAACTCAATGCCCATTACCGGCCACTGCTCGGCCAGGGCTTTTTCCTGGCCCTTGGTGAGCCGGCCTTCGCGGCGCACAAAGCTGCGGATCTTGCGCTTGTAGTGGCCGTCTTCGGTGTAATCGGCCTGATTTACGTCTGTCATTTGCTCTCTCCGGCTGGCTTGAGAAGGCGAATTATCCAAAGTTAGCCCAAAGGTGCAAGCTTAAAAAGCCGCAAGCCTTAAGCTGTCAGCGACAAGAACAACGGGAAAAGTGCCAGTTGCAATGACAAAGCTCTCATACCAATTACATTAAGTATCTGATCATAATTCGGACCCGTGCTCCAGGAGGGCAAAGGGCGCTGCTCAGCCGACCACGACATGCCAGGGAAGGCATGTCCTGAATGGACAGGGATGTGCAAGCGAGTCGGCGGAGACAAAAACATCGCCTCAGATTATGGCCAAGGAGATAAAAAAAGGGGACTGTCCCGCCCTACGCTGGCATAAGGCAGGACCTTCATTTTTCTTTCTTATAGCTTATGACTTATAGCTGACAACTCATAAAACCTGCTGGATCACCCGTCCCAAACGGCCAATACCCTCTTCGATGGTGGCAGCATCCGCACCCGAATAGCTGAAGCGGGCGGTGTTGAGGATATCCGGTCGCACATAGAAGGGACGACCCGGAACAAAGGCCACGTTTTCTTTAATGGCCAGGTTGAACAGACTCATGGCATCCACATGCTGCGGCAACTTCAGCCACAGGAACATGCCTCCCTCGGGACGGGTGAAGTCGATACCCGGGCAGTGACGCAGCAGCGCCTGCTCCATGGCGGTTTTCTGCCGGCCGTAAACCGAGCGGATACGGTCGATATGAGCATCCAGGCTGTTATCCTGCAGGTAGCTGAACAACACCTGCTGCACGAAGCCGTTGGTATGCAGGTCGGAGGCCTGTTTGGCGATGGTGATCTTCTGACGCAGCCAGTCAGGTACCACCATCCAGCCGAGGCGGAATGACGGCACCACCACCTTCGAGAAAGAGCCCAGCAAGACCACATTTTCCGGCGCCAGCTTGGCGATCGGCGGCAGATGCTCACCTTCGAAGCGCAGCTCGCCGTAGGGGTTGTCTTCCACCATCAGCACTTGGTGCTTGATCAGCCGCTCGGCCACCGCCTTGCGGTTTTCCAGGCTGTAGCTCAGGCCCGACGGATTCTGGAAGTTGGTGACGCCATACATCAGCCGGGCATGGTTGGGCTCGGCCAGCAGGGCATCCAACTCGGCCAGATCCGGGCCATCATCATTCAGCGATACGCCGCGAAAATTGGGCTGGTAGACCGACAGCGCCTGAATGGCGCCCAGATAACCCGGCTCTTCGATAATCAGGTCGGAACCTTCATCCACCAGTACCTTGCCGATCAGGTCCAGCGCCTGCTGGGAGCCATTGGTGATCAGGATGTTTTCCGGCGACACCCGCATGCCGTGTTGCTGCAGATAGCGCTCGGCAATATATTCACGCAGCGGGACAAAACCTTCGGTGGCCGCGTATTGCAACGCGCCGTTACCCTTGTTCTGCAGCACCTTGGCCGTGGCCACTTCCAGCTCTTCGTTGGGAAAGAATTCGGGATTGGGCAGGCCACCGGCAAAGGAGATCACCTCCGGATTGACGGCGACTTTCAGGATTTCACGGATAAAGGAAGGCTCTACCTTGGCAAAGCGCTGGGCAAAAAAGGGCTGCATAGAGGTCTCTCTGGTAAACAAGCTTGGCGGACGCCAATAAAACCCTTCTTTTGTATCAGAAAACATTCAAATAACAAACAATGAACCTTAAAGAATATTGCCGGCTTGATGTTGCGGTTTGCACTGGGGTCGACGCTGTGGTCTGATCCCGGCATTCATTTTTATCTCGTAATTACCGTGAACACAGACTCTTTTGCCAAACGGGTACTCGACTGGTACCAGATTCATGGCCGCAAGACCCTGCCCTGGCAACTCAATAAAACGCCCTACCGGGTCTGGGTGTCGGAAATCATGCTGCAGCAGACCCAGGTCAAGACGGTTATCCCCTATTACCAGCGCTTTATGGCAAGCTTCCCCGACGTGGTCAGCCTGGCCGATGCCGACAGCGACCAGGTATTGCATCACTGGACCGGCCTGGGCTATTACGCCCGAGCCCGCAACCTGCACCAAGCGGCCCGGGTGATCCGGGATCATTACCAGGGCCGTTTCCCCGAGCGCTTTGAAGAAGTGCTGGGCCTGCCGGGGATCGGCCGCTCCACCGCCGGAGCCGTGTTGTCCCTGTCCTTGGGCCAACACCACGGCATCCTCGACGGTAATGTCAAACGGGTGTTGGCGCGCTGGCTGGCGCTTGAAGGCTGGCCCGGCAAGAAAGAGGTGGAAAACCGGCTGTGGGAGCGAGTTGACCAGCTCACCCCGCAGCAGGGTGTTGCCCAATATAACCAGGCGATGATGGATCTGGGGGCCACCATCTGCACCCGTTCCCGCCCCAGGTGCGAACTCTGTCCGGTGCAGGCCGATTGCCGGGCCCATGCACTAGGCACACCAACCGCCTATCCGCACGGCAAACCGAAAACTACCAAGATACCGGAAAAACAGTCCTGCTTTTTATTGCTCAAACATCGGCAGCAACTGTTACTGGTACAAAGGCCGCCCCAGGGACTGTGGGGTGGCCTCTATTGTTTTCCTGAATTCAGGGATGAAGTGGAGCTGCGGGCCTGGCTGGTCCGCCATCCTGAGGCAGGCGAGCCCAAGCCCCTGCCCGGTTTCCGCCATACCTTCAGCCATTTTCATCTGGATATTTCGCCTTTCCTGGTTGAATTGGACCACCAACCCCTTGAGGTCATGGCAGGAGATGAGCGTCTTTGGTATAACTTGCAGCAACCTGCATCGGTAGGCTTGGCCGCCGCCACTAAAAAACTGCTGGCCTACCCGCAACTGCACACCGAGAGGACACTATGAGCCGTACTATTTTTTGTCAGCGTTTGAAAAAAGAAGCAGAAGGCCTGGATTTTCAGCTGTACCCGGGAGAAGTGGGCAAACGGATCTACGACAACATATCCAAGGAAGCCTGGGGCGAATGGCAGAAAAAACAGACCATGCTGATCAATGAGAAAAAGCTGAACATGATGAATCCTGAGCATCGCCAGCTGCTGGAGCAGGAGATGGTCGCCTATCTGTTCGAGGATGCAGAAGTAAAAATCGAGGGCTACACCCCCCCTTCCCACCCGGGCTCAGCGGAGTAAATCAGCACTTTGCTCAAGGCTTGAGCGAACGCGCTCGAGCCTTCTAAAAAGCGGTTGACTTGCCATAGGCAATCTTATTTAATGACGCCCCGTTGCCCAGATAGCTCAGTCGGTAGAGCAGGGGATTGAAAATCCCCGTGTCGGTGGTTCGATTCCGCCTCTGGGCACCATTTTCAGGTGCTCTCAACAAGCCCCATATTGCCCAGATAGCTCAGTCGGTAGAGCAGGGGATTGAAAATCCCCGTGTCGGTGGTTCGATTCCGCCTCTGGGCACCATTTCCATGTTGCCGGCATAGCTCAGTTGGTAGAGCAACTGACTTGTAATCAGTAGGTCGAGGGTTCGACTCCTTCTGCCGGCACCATTAAGAGTTTTGCCCAGATAGCTCAGTCGGTAGAGCAGGGGATTGAAAATCCCCGTGTCGGTGGTTCGATTCCGCCTCTGGGCACCATCTTGAGAGCCTCGCTTATGCGGGGCTTTTTTGTATCCGTGAGCAGAGAGCCTTGGGGCAGCCAGGCGGCTCTCTCAGCGCAAGGCCCAAGAAACACTGTATGCTTTGTAAGCCCCCATCATGAAAATTTTACACCTTTTGCTGCGTTTGGACTTGCGACGCCTCATCCTCGCGCTGACCATCGTCAGTGTCTTAATCACTCTTGCCAACAGTTTTTATGCCACCTATCAAGTGCAACGGGAATTGCTGATCAACAACACCCTCGAAGCCAACCGGGTGTATGCGGCCAAGCTCGCAGAAACGACCGACACCTTTTTGAAATCGGCGCAAACTCAGCTGAAGTACAGTGCTGCGCTGCTTGCCGGACAGATGGATGACGAGCAAGCCCTGCTTGCAGAAGCCAGGCGGTTGCACCGGCAAACGGAAAGTTTCAACTCTGTGGTCATAGTCAATGCCGACGCCATCATAATGGCGACATCACCGGAAACCCTGCAAATCAAGGGCGTCAAGCTCACCTCCCCCAATGCCAGGCAATCGCTCAACGCCAAACAGCCGCTGATAACCGATCCCTTTTTGTCTCCGGCCGGCAACTACCTGATCAGTATTTCTCACCCTATTTTCGCCCCCGATGGCCGTTATCTTGGATATATGGCCGGGACCATCTATCTGCAGGGGGAAAATATCCTCAACCTGCTACTGGGGCAGCACCACTATAAAGACGGCTCTTACCTTTATGTAGTGGATAGAAACGGTGTATTAATTTACCACATGGATCAGCACCGTGTCGGCGAGAAGGTCACCGACAATCCGGTAATAGACGCCGTGATCCGAAACCAAAGTGGAGCCGATAACCTGATCAACTCGCGTGGTTCGGATATGCTTGCCGGTTTTGCTCCCGTTCCCCGGGCGGGTTGGGGGGTGGTGGCTCAACGACCAAAGTCGGCAACCTTGGCCGAACTCGATAAGCAGATACAGGCCGTATTTATCAAGATACTGCCGCTGACCCTGCTGACACTGCTGTTTATCTGGTTTTCTGCCCTGCTGATTTCCAGACCGCTCTGGCAGCTGGCGAGAAATGCCCGAGAAATGGATCAACAGCATGCGCAGGATCGCATTCTGGCCATCAGTTCTTGGTACTTTGAGTCCGCCCAACTGAAGCGCGCCATCCTCAAAGGCGTTGGCCTGCTCAACGACAAAATCACTCAGCTCAACACCGATAGTCACACTGACCCCATGACAGCATTATATAACCGCCGAGGCATGCAAAAAGTGTTGGATTATTATCAGGAAATACAACAGCACTTCGCCATCATAGCCTTGGATATCGATCATTTTAAAGGGGTCAACGACAGCTACGGCCATGATGTAGGTGACCAAGTAATTAAGTCGTTAGCGCAACTGATGCAAAAAAACGCCAGGAAGGTTGATGCCCTGTGCCGTAGTGGCGGGGAGGAGTTTATTATTTTGTTGCCAGATACCAATGCTCAAGTGGCCGAGGGTATAGCCGAACGTTTACGCCATCATGTCGCCCAGCATGAAATGCCGGAAGCAGGTCATGTCACTATCTCTCTCGGTGTTGCCTACTGGCCGGGAGATACCACAGGTATCAACGAGGCACTGAAAATGGCTGACCGGGCGCTTTATCAGGCCAAGCAGCAGGGTAGGAATCAAACCCTGGTCGCTTCTGCGCCAGCGGCTTAAAGGCCGGGGCTGTTATTGTTGATGAATACTATCGATGTCCAACCTTAGGGCCTGAAGCTCGGCCCCGAATAAAGCCCTATACGAATCCCAAAAAGGCTTTGAATTAACCAAAAATCCATCGCCCGATCCCTCTTTGCTTCGTCCTGTTTGCGGATTATGAAAATAAGATGAATTATGCAATGAAATTCAAATACCTGTTGACCCCTGGGGGATTAGGGGTTAGAGTGGCTTCAGCTTGAAGGATACGGCTATATTTATGTTTTTGCTTACGAAGTTCTAGTGGTACCTCGTCCTGTATTTCATAAGTTAAACCGGTATTTTTCTCAGCTAGTTATTTATGTAAGTTTGTTTACAGGATTTAGGTATGTCTAATATCGTTAAAGGTAAAGTTAAGTTCTTCAATGAATCCAAAGGTTTCGGTTTCATCGAGCAAGAACAAGGTCCTGACGTGTTTGTACACTTCAGCGCCATCCAGTCTCAGGGTTTCAAAACTCTGGCTGAAGGCCAAGCAGTACAGTTCACTGTAGCTCAAGGCCAAAAAGGTCCTCAAGCAGAGAACGTAGTTCCTCTGTAAGACCCTTACAGCAGAATTCCTAAGCCGTGCCTCCGGGCGCGGCTTTTTTGTTTTGGCATTTTTTATTCCTCCTGAACACTAAAGGTCAGACTCCATGACGAAAAACTCGGTGACAAGTTTGGTGCTGCTGCTATTGCCGCTGATCCTGTTCGGCCCCATGGGGATTGATATCTATTTGCCGGCCATGCCACAGATGGCCCTGTCATTGAACGCCAGTGCCTCCGATGTTCAGCTCAGCCTGTCAGTATTTATGCTGGCCATTGGCCTGGGCCAGTTACTGTTCGGCCCCCTGGTTGACCGCTGGGGACGCCGTCCCGCCGCCCTGCTCGCCATTTGTCTGTTCCTGCTCGGCTCTATCCTGGCCTCATTTGCCGAACACTTGTCCTTACTGCTGTTCGCCCGCATGATCCAGGGCCTCGGCGCCTGCGGCACTTCTGTAGTGGCCTTCTCCGTGGTGCGTGACCGGCTTGGCGCCACCGACAGCGCCCGTGCTTATTCCTATTTAAATGGCGCCCTCTGCCTGGCCCCAGCCCTGGCGCCTGTACTGGGAGCTTGGCTGACCATCAGCCTCGGCTGGCAGGCCAATTTTATGTTTCTGGCCCTGTTTGCCGGTTTCGCCCTGATGCTGGTCGCCTTCCGCCTGCAGGAAACCCGGCCGGCCGACACCCGGCTTCAGCCCCTGCCGTCGATTCGGGCCTACCTATCCGTATGGCACCATAAGGCCTTTCGAGTCTATGTACTGACCTGCATCGCCGCCATGGGGGGCATCCTCACCTATGTAACCTTCGCCCCGCTGATCTTGATGGAACGGCTGGGATTGAACGAAACCCAGTTTGCTCTGGTGTTCGGCGCCAATGCACTGATGATAATGACCTCCAGCTTCTCCGCCCCCGGGCTGGTGAAACAACTGGGCCGACATAAGGTGGTACAGGTCGGCAGCCTGGCATTGCTGGCCGGCGGTGCTTTAATGCTGATCTGGATGGGGGTGGCTCCGGGTTTATGGGCCTTTATGATACCGGTCGGCCTATGTTCTGTCGGCTTCTCCCTGATACTGGGGTCCGCCGCCGCCTCGGCCATGGCTCCCTTTGGAGACAGGGCTGGCCGCGCCGCCGCCCTGCTCGGCTGCCTGCAGATGACTGGCGCCGCGACCGCTTCTTACACCGCCACCAGACTGCCCCTCAATCCGGGAGAGGCGTGCGCCCTCACTATCCTGCTCCTGGCTTTGCTCGCCTTGTTGGCATTGAGCCGTCTCCCCCGGGAGCACCGACTGCTGGCCGACAGCGATGCCTAGGGAGTGTCCCGACCGAGCGCAACCCCGGACAACAGCTTCAACACCAGCGCTCCCAGCACAATACACAGGCCCAGGCCGAAGGCAGTGTTCACCCCGGCAAAGACCAGCCCTGCCGAGATCAGGCTGGCAAACAGCATCTGCAGGGCGCCAGACAGGGCGGCGGCGGCCCCGGCCAGCTCGCGGTAGGGCTCCAGCAGGCGGCTCATGGCATTGGGAAAGGCCATGCCGTTGCCCAGCGCCTGAATAAAAATACCGGCGATCATCCACTGGGGCGCCAACGGCATCAAGATCACCCATAGCCCGGCCAGCATCTGGATAAAAGGGGTAAAACGCAGTATATCGGCCGCATCCGCCCGATGTTGGATCCGGTTGTTGATAAGCCCACCCAACAGTAAGCCCGAGGCGGGCAGCAAGGCCCAGCTGCCATATTCGGCGGCGGTCATGCCGATCTCGGTCTGCATCACATAGGGCAGCACAGAGATCGACAGCATCATCAGCGAGTACTGCCCCCACAGCATGCCGCCATGGCCGAGAAAATGCCGGTCTCCCAGCAGGCACCGATAATTGGCGGCAATATGGCGCACCTTGAGTAACTGACGGCTCCCCTGACGGGTTTCTTGAAAGCCCTTCAGCAACAGCAGCCAGGTCAGCAGCAGGTACAGCATCATGGCCATAAAGACGCTGTTCCAGCCCAGGTGGTATCCAATCATCCCGCCTACCGCCGGGGCGATAATGGGAGTAAAGGCCGCGGCCATGGCGATAAAAGACAGCGCATTGCGCAGCCCGGCCCCTTCGAATCTGTCCCTCAGCATGGCACGCGACACCACGGCGCCACAGCCCGCCCCCAGTCCTTGCAAGAAGCGCCCCAACAACAACCAATCGAAAGACACACCGGGGAGCAGGCACAGGCCCACGCCCAACAAGGCGATCGCCAGGCCGGCCAGCAGCACAGGCCGGCGCCCCCGGGCATCGCTGAGGGGGCCATAGAGTAACTGCACAGGGCCAAAGGCGAATAAATAGAGGGAAATCAGCCACTGTACCCGCTCCGGCCGCTCACTCAACGCCTCACTGATGGCAGGCAAGACCGGAAACAGCAGGCCAACGCTGAGCTGTCCTATACTGACTATCAAACAGGCCAGGACAATGGTGCCGGTCTGCTTGTCGGATGTCGTCACGCCGTCTCCTTAAAGCCATCTGGGTTTGCCGGATTTATTTGAGCTTTACTTTGACAAGCTGGGCATTCATTAAGCACAATCAAGGTTGCAAAATAACAAACAGGACTGCCTACATGACTGCCCAATCTTCAAATCCCCAATCGCTGCAACAAGCCTTTTCATTGGGTAATGGACAGGACGCGGCACTGAATTGGTTGCGCAAGAATCAGACTCATTGCGCCATATTCCTGACAAATGGCATCAAGCTGGAAGGGATGATCAGTGCCTTTGACCAATATAGTATTTTATTGTCGGACCCCAGGGGTCAGCAGCAGCTTATCTATAAAGCCAAGATCTCGACCATATCGCCGGCCACCCGCCGTCCGCCCCGCACCGGGGTGATCATCAACAAGCCGAGGCGTCCGCGCTACGAAAACCACCATGATCACTCCAATCACCATGGCCACTCCGGAAATCAGGATGTGGTTCAGGATGAACAGGACTAAGCCAGCCTGATCTGCAGAGGGCAGCAAGATGCCCTCACCCCACCTCAAATCGGGGCATACCGTCCACCACCATCACACAGGCCATACCGGCTGCCCGGGCCGCCTGCCGGCCGATCGGCGTATCTTCAAACACCAAACAGCGTTCCGGCGCCAGCCCCAGCTGCTCGGCCGCCAGCAGGTAGGTATCGGGGTTGGGTTTATGCGAGGTTACCTCGTCGGCGGTCACCACCACCGGAAAATATCGGCTCAGGCCGGTATTTGTCAGTACCCGCTCCGCATTCACCCGGGCAGAGCCGGTACCGATAGCCATCGGCAGCACTCCGCTCCATTGCCGCAATAAACTGAGCATGGCGGGAAAAGCCTCGGCCCTGAGCAACTGGCTTTGATAGTGGCCATTCTTGACTCGGGCGACCAGGTCGCCATCCAGGCTGATGTTCTGCTGCTCGGCGATCAAGCGGGCTATCTTGCGGCTGGGTACGCCGCCCAGTGAGTAGAGCCAGTCCGCATCGTAGTGAAAACCAAACTCCCCGGCGGCCCGCTCCCAGGCCGACAGATGCAAAGGCATGGTATCGACCAGGGTACCGTCCAAGTCAAAAATCAAACCATCAAACTGTTCTAAATTCATGCATTTACCATCAGCCATGGCCGCCGGTGCGGCCATGGACTTATATCAGATCCAACTGTTCCATCACCTGACGAATACGCGCCTTGGTGCTGTCCTGCAGCTCAAGGATAGGTACGCGGCAGGCGTCGCTGGCCAAGCCCAGCAGGGACAAGCCATATTTAGCGCCGGCCGGGTTGGGTTCGGCAAACATCGCCTGATGCAGAGGCAGCAGCCTGTCCTGCAGCTCGCGGGCCTGCTCCCACTTACCGGCCAGCGTCAGCTCCTGCAGTTGGGCGCACAGCTTGGGCGCCACGTTGGCGGTCACCGAAATACAGCCCACACCACCGGCCACGTTGTAGGACACGGCGGTACCGTCTTCACCGGACAGCCAGGAGAACGGCTTGTTAATCAATTGCCGCTCGGCCCAGGGACGAGCCAGATCACCGGTGGCATCTTTCACGCCGGCAATGCGCGGCAGCTCGGCGATGCGAGCCATGGTCGCCGGGATGATATCGACGACGGCACGGGGCGGAATGTTGTAGACGATGATCGGCAGCTCGGTGGCATCGTGCAGCATCTTGAAGTGAGCATACAGCCCTTCCTGGCTGGGCTTGTTATAATAACCGGCCACATGCAGGGTCGCATCGGCACCCACCTGCTGGGCATAACGGCTGTACTCGATGGCTTCAACCGGATTATTTGAGCCGGCACCGGCAATCACCGGCACCCGTCCGGCGGTCTGCTCGGCCACCACTTCGATCACCCGACAGTGCTCATCGTGGCTCAGGGTCGGGCTTTCGCCCGTGGTACCCACCGGCACTATACCGTGGGTACCCTGCTCGATATGCCAGTCAACCAGGCGGCGCAGCGCCGCCTCATCCACCCGGGCACCATCAAATGGGGTGACAAGGGCAACTATAGAACCGCGAAACATGGAAACTCCTTCTCCTGGCTAGAGGATGAAAAAATGGCGATTAAAAAAACCCCGGTCGCTGCTGCGTAACCGGGGTTTGAGAATATCTCGTCTTGACTAAAGTGGGCGCCGGTCACGCAATACAGATTACCGCTGCTCGTTTAAGCGGTTTCATCGGTTTGCGTTTAGCGATAAAAATCATGACTTGCACCCAGAAAGATCTTGAACTGCATCTTTTGCTAATGACTGGCAAATGTCAAGGACTGCGGCAGCATGTATAATGGCCAATTGCTTTTTGACTCCGGAACCCGACATGTTTCAGGCATTAACCTCGGTCGGCGAAATGCTGACCCGCAACTTTGACACCCTGTGCCGGCCAGGCCTGCTGATCTGCGGGCAACTGGAAGACAGCCTGCCGCTGGCCATGGCCAACGAAGGCCCGGCGCCGCAGGTGTTCAGCACCGACTATCGCTATACGCAGTGGCTTAAAGATCATAATTATCAACAACTTGAGTTTGGTTCCGAACCCACTGACGGAACCTGCGATGCCATCCTGCTGTTGATGCCCAAAGCCAAGGCCGAAGCCGAATATCTGCTGGCCGCCTGCCTGCCCCTGCTCGCGGAAGGCGGCCATATTTTTATCGCCGGCGACAATAAAGGCGGTGTCAAATCTGCCCCCCAATTACTGGCACCTTACTGTAACCGGGTAAACAAGCTGGACAGCGCCCGTCGGGCCAGCCTGTTTCATGGCACCCTGAGCCGTTCCGTCGCTCCCTTTCAGCAGGCCGACTGGCTTAAAAACTATGATCTGCCTCGGGAAAAGCTGCAGATTTATACCCTGCCGGGGGTATTCAGCGCCGAACACCTTGATACGGGCTCCAGCCTGTTGCTGCAAACCCTGGGCAGACTCCAGGGGAGGGTGCTCGATTTTGGCTGCGGGGCCGGGGTGATCGGCGCAAGCCTGCTCAAACGCCAGCCGGAACTCGAACTGGAAATGATCGATATCAATGCCCTGGCGCTGGAAGCCAGCCGCCAGACCCTGGCCCGCAACGGCCTGAACGCCCGGGTATATCCCTCCAACGGCCTGAGCCAGGTGAACGGAAAATTCGACCAGATCATCACCAACCCCCCCTTCCATGCGGGTTTGAAGACCTTTTACAGCACCACGGAGGAACTGCTGCATGGGGCCATCCATTACCTGAAACCCGGTGGCCGACTCACCCTGGTGGCCAACGCCTTCCTGCCCTACCCCGACCTGATCCAGGCCAGTTTCGGCAACTGTGAGACGCTCGCAGCCACCGGCAAGTTTAAAATTTATCAGGCGACCAAGAGCTAGGCCGCCGGCATTTTAACTATAGTTGCGGATTTCCTGAGCAAACAGCGTAAAAAGCCGGATTTTTTACTTTTTCTCAGGACCTCCGTATTGACGGCCGAAAAAAAATCTATAGAATTCGCAGTCCTTAGCAGGGCGAGGGTGGCGGAATTGGTAGACGCGCTAGCTTCAGGTGTTAGTGTCCTATGGACGTGGGGGTTCAAGTCCCCCCCTTCGCACCAAATAACCGTGTAACCGGTTGGCTAAGGAAAGGATGACGGCCTCATCTAAAACAGCCGGACAATATGAGTATGCGAGGGTGGCGGAATTGGTAGACGCGCTAGCTTCAGGTGTTAGTGTCCTATGGACGTGGGGGTTCAAGTCCCCCCCTTCGCACCAACTTAAAGGCAATCGCTTTTAATTGGAAAGTACTCAAAAACAATCTGGTATGCGAGGGTGGCGGAATTGGTAGACGCGCTAGCTTCAGGTGTTAGTGTCCTATGGACGTGGGGGTTCAAGTCCCCCCTTTCGCACCAATGATTGTTAATAACCTAATATTCGACGAAATGCCATACCGCTCCCCCCTCTTTATCTCCATCCAAGAAAAACTGCCCGTTCGCCCTTGCATTACATCTTGCCTGGCTACATTATCGTTTCAGGCGTTAATAACCTGTGACTGATGTGAACATGCGTTGGCTGTTATACAGTTTGATGAGCTTGCTGCTGATGCAGCCATCCGCCGTGCATGCTTCCTCGCCAACGCCCCTCACGGATATACAGGCAGGTTTGGCTGTATATCCTGCCGATGTCTCCTTACTGCCAGTCCTGTCGGAGAACGATGACCCCGACACCGACCCCCCGCTGTTTACCCCTCCGTTACAGAACCCTGTTCCCGACGCATTGGCAAGCTGTTATTGCTACCCAGTGTTACCCTTGTACCACAGCAGCCACTCGGCCCGTGGTCCCCCGATAACTCTTTCCTCACACCGATAGCTCTGGCGTCGGCTGTTGTCACGCCATATCTCCAAGCAATGTTCGTCCGCCTGGCATCAATTCGTCCGGGAGGAGAGAGGAAATACCATGAAAACACTGTCACTGTATCCCGTTGAAGCCATCGACCATCTGGTACTGCCGAGCGATTTTACCGGCGCCAGCCTGAACACCCCGGTCCTTGAGCTGGTTAACGACTTCAAGCACAGCCCACCCGCCATTATCGACGCAAATACACCAGCGACCGGCGCGCTTGAGATGATGCACCATGAGCACGCCAAGCTGAAGTTGGTGGTTGATGAAAAAGGGGAACTGGTGGGTCTGATCGGCCTGGAACAGTTGTCAGGCCAGTCGATGATACGCCAAGTAGCCAACGGCAACTCACGCCACGAGATCCAGGTGGCCGATCTGATGCGCCCCCGCAAGCAACTCAAAGCGCTGGCTTACCAGCAACTGCAGGAAAGCACCATCGCCGACGTGATTGCCGCACTGAAAAGCAGCGGAGAACAATATTGCCTCATCATCGAGCGAGACAGCCACCATATCCGTGGCGTGATATCGGCACAGGATATCGCCGAACGCCTGCATATCTCCCTGGATATCAACAAGGCCCCGACCTTCCTGAATATCTTTGACTCCCTGATTTCCTGAAGCGCTCAATGGGAACACGGCACTGCCACCTAGGCAGTGCCGTCTACCCATTCAAAACCCCGACGGCTGTATCAGCAGCACCCCAGCCCGGCCAAGCTACCAAGGTACCAATGCCGGCTAAGGGAAGGGATGGCCAGCAACAGGGTAAACAGGGCAAAGCCCGCACTCAGCCACAGGTTCAAGGCCGCCCCCGGTACCCACAACACCATCATCAGCCAGCTCAACACCAATAGCACCACCATCATCGGCCTCCTTAAAAAGACACAATTGACAATAGTTATCATTTAATGTTTTGCAAGGGTTATTTACTTTCTATTCCCTGCCAGGTCAGCAAGGCCACGGTTTCCACATGCATGGTATGGGGAAACATGTCCACCGGTGTGGCCTGCTCTAGGGCAAAACCGGCCTCGAGCAACCAGCCCAGATCCCGGGCCAAGCTCTTGGGATTGCAGGACACATACACCAGACGCCGGGGCTGCATCCGTGCCAGGGTCTCCAGCAGGGCCGGCTCACAGCCTTTGCGGGGCGGATCCACCACTACCACCTCGGCCTTGATGCCGGACCGATACAACTCGGGCACCTTTTGCTCCGCCGCCCCCACATGAAACACCGTATTATCGATGCCGTTAAGCGCGGCGTTGGCGCGTGCATCGGCTATCGCCTCGGGCACTATCTCTATGCCGTGAACCTCTTTGGCGAAACGAGCCAGAAAGAGGGCTATGGTGCCGATGCCGCAATAGAGATCAAACACCACCTCATGGCCCCGCAAACCGGCCAGCCGTACCGCCTCCCGGTACAGGACTTCGGTCTGCCGAGGATTTATCTGGTAAAAAGACAGCGGAGAAATGGCAAACCTGAGCCCGTCCAGGCTGTCCTCGATCACCGGCTTGCCCAGCAGTAGGCGGTTTTCCTGGCCCAGGATGCGGTTACCCCGGGTCGGATTGATATTCAGGATCAAACTGGCCAGGCCACTGACCTGCCCGAGGCTGGCCACCAGCTTGTCCAGGTGTTCCGGCGTGTCGGTCGCCACCAGCACCACCATCAGCTCGCCACTGTGCTCGCCGTTGCGCATCATCAGGTGGCGGATCAAACCGGTATGCGCCGCCTCGTCATAGGCGGAAACGGCCCAGGCTTGCATCCAGTCCCTGACCCTGCTCACCACCTCGGCGGTAACCGGGTGCTGCACCCGGCAGTGATCCGCTTCCACCAGCTGGTGGCTGTGCTTGGCATAAAAACCGATGCGCGGGCCGGGCTGTACCGCATACTGGGCCTTATTGCGATAATGATAGGGCTCGTCCATGGCCATGGTTTCCCCGACTTCGCAGCTCAGTCCCTGCTCTGCCAGCGCATCCACCAGCAACTGCCGCTTCAGCGCCCGCTGCGCCGGGTAGTCCAGCACCCGCAGCTGACAGCCACCGCAGGCGGCATAGACACAGAAGTCCTCGCGTCGTCCCGTCGCCGCCTGCTCTACCCGCACCAGTTCACCCAGGCAAAAATTGGGCTTCACTTTGGTCAGGCGTACCTGAACCCGCTCACCGGGCAGGGCATGCTCCACATAAAGCGGACGCCCTTCCAGGCTGGCGATACCATCGCCTTTATCGGTAAGACTATGAACAGAAACGGAAACGAGCTGGCCGGGCTTCACCATAAAATACTCTGCAGAAAGGGGCTGACTGTCAGCTTAGCAAAAACAAAAAAACCCAGCCGATGCTGGGTTTTAAGTGGTAGCAGTGGGCGGACTCGAACCGCCACGCCCGAAGGCAAGTGATTTTGAATCACTCATGTCTACCGATTTCATCACACTGCCACTGGTAGGCCCACCTTGGTGGGCGGTTTGCATTATACGTATCCGCTTATGTCCCGCAAGCTTATTTTGCGCAGGGCGGAGCAATTGCGCACTTATTATCCGTTCAGCAATAGCCCAGGCTTGGCTCCCTTCCTGCCCGAGTTTTGCTAAAATGCCGGCAAACATCGAGGGGAATAACTGAATGACGGTTGCAGCTTTTGTCGGCCTGCCCAGGGCGGGCGTAATGCGTCGCCTGGCGGCCTGGCTTTATGATTTTCTGGTAGTAGTGGCCCTGCTGATGGTAGCCGGCTTTATCGGCTACGGCCTGGTGCAGCTGGCGCTGGCCCTGGGTTGGCTCGGCCTGGGGGAGCATGCGGACGCCGCCGCCCTGCTGGGCGCCAGCCCCCTGTACAGCCTGTATCTGGGCGCCATCATCATCGGCTTTTACTGCTGGTTTTGGCGCACCAGCGGTCAGACCATCGGCATGCGAGCCTGGCGGCTCAGGGTGCAGAACACCGACGGCAGCCGCTTGAGTGTCTCCCAGGCCCTGGTGCGGGCCGTGACAGCATTGCTCGGCCTGGGTAACTTCTGGATCTGGCTAAATCCCGGCACCAAGCTGGCGCTGCAAGACAAGCTTGCCGGCTGCGAAATGGTAGTGTTGAGCAAGGAACAAAACCGCCAGCTATTGGAAAGATAGGAACTTAGGGGAATGGGGAATGGGGAATGGGGAATGCAGCTTATCCGGCCCAGTCCCTGATCACCATTCCCCAATCCCTGCCTTTTATGCCCGGCGGTTCAGCATATAGAGGGCGATGACGATAAACATCAGGCTGGGGCCCAGCGCCCCCATCACCGGCGGCACCGAATACACCAGACTGATGGGACCGAACACCTCGTTTGACACATAAAAGCCAAAGCCGAACAGTATGCCCATCAGCAGGCGGGCACCCATGCTGACGCTGCGCAGGGCACCAAACACGAACGAAGAGGCCAGCAGCATCATGGCGATCACCATCACGGGCTGCAGCGCCTTGCGCCAGAACTCCAATGCATAGCGGCTGCTGTCCTGGCGGTTGTCCTCCAGGTAGCCCTTGTACTCCCACAGGCCGCGCATCGACAGCTCGTCCGGATCTATCGCCACTACCCCCAGCTTTTCCGGGGTCAGACCCGAACGCCAGGCCCGACTCTCAGTACGTTCTGTGGTAATGGCAACCCCATGATTGAACAGGGTGTCGGTCACCTCGTTCAACTGCCATGCATCCCGCTGGTAGCTGGCCTCACGCGCCTGGGTGATGCGAGTCAGTTTCATCTGCCCGTCAAAGTAATAGAGGGTCAGCCCCTGCAGAGAGCCATCCCGCCTGGCCTGGGAAATATTGACAAAGGCATCCCCATCCTTGGCCCAGACCCCATGCACCGACAGCACCACCTGGCCGCCGGACCGGCTCTGGGTTCGCAGATCGTCGGCCGCCAGCTTGGTCGCCGGCGCCACATATTCGCCAACCATCATCACCACCAGCATCAGCGGCAAGGCGGTTTTCAGCACGCTCACCACAATATTGAGACGAGAGCGTCCCGCCGCCTGCATCACCACCAGCTCACTGGAGCTGGCCAGCTGGCCGAGACCGATAAGCCCCCCCAACAGCGCCGCGATAGGAAAAAACAGCACGATTTCCTTGGGCATAGACAGGATCACATAATAAAAGGCCTGCAACAGGCCATAGCTGCCCTCGCCCACGCTCCTCAGCTGTTCCACATAGCGGATAATCGCCGACAGGCCCACCAGCACCAGCTCACACAACAGCATGGACATCAGCACGGTGCGGCCGATGTAACGATCGAAAATACTGAACATCAGGCCGCCTTGCTCCGTCTAAAATTTTCCCGCGCCCGGTTCCACCAGGCGGTTTCCAGCACATTCAGCGGCAAGGCCACCAGCAACAGGAAGCCCAATGGCACTATATAGAGTCCGGGGGTGGTGGGCAGGGAGCCCCCGCTGAGCGCCGAGCGCGACGCGCTTTGCAGCAGGAAATAGGCAAGATAAAGCATGATGGCCGGCAACAGCTTGGCATAGCGGCCCTGACGCGGGTTGACCACCGCCAGGGGCACCACCACCAGGGTCAGCACCAGCATCGACAACGGCAGCACCAGCCGCCACTGCAATTCGGTTTTATCGTTGAGCTGTTCAGACTGCCACAACGCCAGGCTGGGGGTCGCCGACTCTTTCTGCTCCGATGCCTCGACCTCGGCGGCGCGAATAAAGGCACTGTACTCCCGGAAATCGGCCACCTCGAAGGCGCGGGTACCCGGCTCACCGCCATAGCGGCGGCCCTGATCCAGGGTCAGCCACTGGCCATCTTCCCGTTCGTTGATCCGCCCGGCCTCGGCCACCACTACCGCCGGCACCTGCTGGCCCTGGCCACGCTGGGCCACAAAAATATGGTTCAGCTGGCCGGCACCACCGTTTTTCTCCACCTCTTCCACGTAAGCAACGATGCGTCCCCCGTCCAGGCTCATAAAGCGGGCCTCGCGCAGCACCGCGAACCCGGGATCCGCCTGAACCCGATCCCGCAGCTGGTAGATTTGTCCCTTGGCCCAGGGGTTCAGCCACAGAGAGTTGCCCAGGGCCACGCAGCACCATAGTAAGGCCAGGAGCATGGTGGCCTTCATCACCTTGCCCGGCCCCATGCCGACGGCACGCATCACCGTCATTTCGCTTTCGGCATACAGGCGACCATGGGCGAACAGCACCCCAATAAACAGGCTGACCGGCAACATGATGGTGGCCATCTCGGGCATGTTGAGCAACAGCAACTTGGCCACCAGGCCGCCGGGGATTTTGCCACTGGCGGCCTCTCCCAGTACCTGGATAAAATTCTGACTGATAAAGATCAGCAACAAGACGAACAGCACGGCCAGCTGAGTCTTCAGGGTTTCGCGAAACAAATAGCGGAATGCAATCACCGTTAATCCCAGTGTAAACTTGTCTTTTTTAATGGAAACGCTTAAGAATATGCGTAAAATCACTATTTTCGCATGTTTAATAAGCGAAGATCGGCGCCTTTACCGATGGCCCACATTATCGTTCATCTGGCGCCTGTTGTCTTCAAGCCGTAGGAGAATCCATGGAGTTCAGTGTTAAAAGTGGCAGCCCCGAAAAACAACGCAGTGCCTGTATTGTGGTCGGCGTGTTTGAACCCCGCCGCCTGTCTCCCGTTGCCGAACAACTGGATAAAATCAGCGATGGCTACCTGAGTTCCCTGCTGCGCCGCGGCGATCTGGAAGGCAAGGCCGGGCAAACCCTGTTGCTGCACCAGGTGCCGGGGGTACTCGGCGAGCGCGTGCTGCTGGTCGGCTGCGGTAAGGAACGGGAGCTGGACGAGCGTCAATATAAGCAGATCATCACCAAGACCATCAATACCCTGAACGAAACCGGCTCCATGGAGGCAGTGTGCTTCTTAACCGAGCTGCACGTCAAGGGGCGGGATACCTACTGGAAGGTGCGCCAGGCGATAGAAACCACCCAGTCCAGCCTCTATACCTTTGACCAGTTCAAGACCAATAAGGCCGAGCCGCGCCGCCCGCTGCGCAAGCTGGTGTTCAATGTACCCACACGACGGGAGCTGACCATAGGCGAGCGCGCCATCCAGCACGGCCTGGCGGTGGCCAAGGGGGTGCGCATCTGCCGTAACGTGGCCAACATGCCGCCCAATATCTGTAACCCCGCCTACCTGGCCTCCCAGGCCCGGCAACTGGCCGATGCCTATGACAACATCAACACCAGGGTGATCGGTGAGCAGGAAATGGCCGAGCTGGGCATGAATGCCTACCTGGCGGTGGCCCGCGGTTCTCATAATGAAGCCATGATGTCGATCATCGAATACAAGGGTAACCCGGATGCCGCCGCCCGTCCCATCGCCTTGGTGGGCAAAGGACTGACCTTCGACGCCGGCGGCATCTCCCTGAAGCCCGCCGAAGGCATGGACGAGATGAAATACGACATGGGCGGCGCCGCCTCCGTGCTCGGCACCATGCACGCCCTGGCCGAGCTGCAGTTGCCGATCAACGTGGTGGCGGTGCTGGCCGGCTGTGAAAACATGCCCGACGGTAACGCCTACCGCCCCGGCGATATTCTCACCACCATGTCCGGCCAGACCGTGGAAGTACTCAACACCGATGCCGAAGGCCGGCTGGTACTGTGCGACGCACTGACCTTCATGGAGCGCTTCGAGCCGGAAGCGGTAATCGACGTGGCCACCCTCACCGGTGCCTGCATCATCGCGCTGGGCCACCATACCTCGGGTTTGCTGGCCAACCATAACCCCCTCGCCCACGAGCTGCTCAACGCCTCGGAACAGGCCGGCGACCGCGCCTGGCGCCTGCCGATGAGCGACGAATATCATGATCAGCTGGAAAGCCCGTTCGCGGATATGGCCAACATCGGTGGCCGGCCGGCAGGCACCATTACCGCCGCCTGCTTCCTCAGCCGCTTTACCCGCAAGTACAACTGGGCGCACCTGGATATCGCCGGCACCGCCTGGAAGAGCGGCAAGGACAAGGGTGCCACCGGCCGTCCCGTGCCCCTGCTGACCCAGTTCCTGCTGAACCGGGCCGGCGTGGCTAACACCGAAGAATGAGCATGAGCCAGGGTCGTTTTTATCTGCTGCCGGAGGCCTCGGCCACCGCGCCCGACCTGCTGGAGCAGCTGGTGTGCAAACTGGCCACCGACTGTTACCGGCAGGGGCTGGGGGTGTTTATCTACACCCGGGATAAAGGCCAGGCCGAAGCACTGGACGAACGGCTGTGGCAACAAGAAGCCGACAGCTTCGTGGCCCACAACCTGCAAGGCGAAGGGCCCCGCCAGGGTGCCCCCGTGGTGCTCGGCTGGCAGCCGCCGCAGGCCGGCCGGCCGGTGCTGATCAACCTGCATCCGCAGCCGCCCGCCTTCGCCCGCCGCTTCAGCCAGCTGATCGACTTCGTGCCTCCCGAGGAGGAGGCCAAGCAATTGGCCCGTGAACGCTTTAAAGCCTATCGTCAGGCCGGTTTCGAATTGACCACCGAGCCTGTACCACCCCAAACTGAAGACGCATAGCACAATGGAAAAAACCTTTAATCCCAACGCCATCGAACAAGCCCTGTACCAGCAATGGGAAAGCAAGGGCTATTTCAAAGCCCATGGCGATACCAGCAAAGATCCCTACAGCATCATGATACCGCCGCCCAACGTGACCGGTAGCCTGCACATGGGCCATGCGTTCCAGGATTCGATCATGGATACCCTGATCCGCTACCAGCGTATGCAGGGCAAGAACACCCTGTGGCAGGTGGGCACCGACCACGCCGGTATCGCCACCCAGATGGTGGTGGAGCGCAAGATCGCCGCCGAGGAAGGCAAGAGCCGCCACGATTACGGCCGCGATGCCTTTATCGACAAGATCTGGGAATGGAAGAAGGAATCCGGCGGCACCATCACCCGCCAGTTGCGCCGCATGGGCGCCTCGGTGGACTGGGAGCGCGAGCGCTTCACCATGGATGAGGGCCTGTCCAACGCGGTGAAGGAAGTGTTCGTCCAGCTGTATGAAGACGATCTCATCTACCGCGGCAAGCGCCTGGTGAACTGGGATCCCAAGCTGCACACCGCCATCTCCGATCTGGAAGTGGAAAACCGCGAGATGAAGGGCCATATGTGGCACTTCCGCTATCCGCTGGCCGACGGCGTCAAGACCGCCGACGGCAAGGACTACCTGGTAGTGGCCACCACCCGGCCGGAAACCATGCTGGGCGACACCGCGGTGGCGGTCAACCCGGAAGATCCTCGCTACAAGGATTTGATCGGCAAGGAAATCCTGCTACCGCTGGTCAACCGCCTCATCCCCATCGTCGGCGACGAACACGCCGATATGGAAAAAGGCACCGGCTGCGTGAAGATCACCCCGGCCCACGACTTCAACGATGCAGAGGTAGGCAAGCGCCATGCGTTGCCGCTGATCAATGTGCTGACCCTCAATGCCGAGATCCGCGCAGAGGCCGAGGTGTTCAACACCAAGGGCGAGCCGAGCACCGTTTACAACAGCGAGCTGCCGGCCCAATTCCAGGGCCTAGATCGTTACGAGGCCCGCGACGCTATCGTGAGCACGCTGGACTCCCTGGGCCTGCTCGACGGCGTTAAGGACCACGAGCTGACCGTGCCCTACGGCGACCGGGGCGGCGTGGTGATCGAGCCCATGCTCACCGATCAGTGGTATGTACGCGCCGGCCCGCTGGCCGCCGTGGCCACCAAGGCGGTGGAAGACGGCGAGATCCAGTTCGTACCCAAGCAGTACGAAAACATGTATTTCTCCTGGATGCGCGATATCCAGGACTGGTGTATCTCCCGCCAGCTGTGGTGGGGGCATCGTATCCCCGCCTGGTATGACGCCGAGGGCAAGGTCTATGTGGGCCGCGACGAGGCCGAAGTGCGCGCGGCGCACCAGCTGGCCGACGATGTGGTACTCAGACAGGACGAAGACGTGCTCGACACCTGGTTCAGCTCGGCGCTGTGGACCTTCTCCACCCTGGGCTGGCCAGAGAAGACCCCAGAACTGGCCACCTTCCATCCGTCCAGCGTGCTGGTTACCGGCTTCGACATCATCTTCTTCTGGGTGGCGCGCATGATCATGATGACCATGCACTTCATCAAGGACGAAAACGGCAAGCCGCAGGTTCCGTTCAAGACCGTTTATGTACACGGCCTGGTGCGCGACGAGCAGGGCCAGAAGATGTCCAAGTCCAAGGGCAACGTGCTGGATCCGCTGGACATGATCGACGGTATCGGCCTGGAGGATCTGGTACAGAAGCGCACCGGCAACATGATGCAGCCGCAGCTGGCCGAGAAGATCGGCAAACGCACCCGCAAGGAGTTTGCCGACGGTATCGAGCCCCACGGCACCGATGCCCTGCGCTTCACCTTTATGGCGATGGCCACCACCGGCCGGGATCTGAACTGGGACATGAGCCGGCTGGAGGGTTACCGTAACTTCTGCAACAAGCTGTGGAACGCCTCCCGCTATGTGCTGATGAACACCGAACAGCAGGACTGCGGCCAGGACGGCAGCGAGCTGCTCTATTCCCTCGCCGACCGCTGGATCCAGGCTCAGCTGCAGGTCACTATCAAGGACGTGCGCGCCGCGCTGGACGGCTACCGCTTCGACCGCGCTGCCAATGCCCTCTATGAGTTTATCTGGAACCAGTTCTGCGACTGGTACCTGGAGCTGACCAAGCCGGTATTGTGGAACGGCAGCGAGGCCGAGCAGCGTGGCACCCGCCAGACCCTGATCCAGGTACTGGAAACCCTGCTGCGTCTGGCTCATCCCATCATGCCTTTTATCACCGAAGAGATCTGGCAGCGGGTAGCCCCTCTGGCCGGTCGTGGCGGTGACACCATCATGCTGGCCGCCTACCCTGAGGTGGACGAGGCCCGCATCGATGAGGTGGCAATGGCCGACCTGGAATGGGTAAAGCGCTTTATCGTGTCGATCCGCAACCTGCGCGCCGAGATGAACATCTCTCCGGGCAAGGCGTTGACCGTGCTGCTGCGCGCCGCCGACGACACCGATGTGCGCCGGGCCACCGACAACCTGGCCTTCCTCAAGTCGATGGCTAAACTGGAGTCGCTGATCCTGCTGGCCGCCGGCGAAGAGGCGCCGGTGTCCATCAAACAGCTTATCGGTGACACCGAGCTGCTGCTGCCGATGGCAGGGCTGATCGACAAGGACGCCGAACTGGCCCGTCTGCAGAAAGAGCTGGATAAGGTGGCCGGCGAGATCAAGCGCCTGGCCGGCAAGCTGGGTAACCCCGGCTTCGCCGCCAAGGCTCCGGCCGAGGTGGTCGCCAAGGAGCAGGAAAAGCTCGACGACTACCGAGCTACCGAAGCCAAGCTGCAGCAGCAACAGGCGCAGATCGCCAGCCTGTAAGCCGAGCAGTTAAATCTGACAAAAAAGCCAGCCTGAAATGGCTGGCTTTTTCTTTGGATTCATGGCGCAGCCTGTCCGACGGTCACCTTATACCAAACAGATTACATAACTGATCTACTTGGTTTCTCCGTGAAGGTCGGACAAATGGCCTACTCCTCCGACACGCCGTAAACCCTTCCCTGGGGGCTCCGCCGCGCCATCCGTGGCACGGATGGCGCGGCGGAGCAGATCCCTTTGTCCTCCCTGATGCTACGGAATTGTCTGTTGGCGCTGTCTGCAGACAACTCGGTGCTCGAAAGAGGCAATAGAGATTTAAGGGAAAAGGTATTATTGGCCATTCTCCTGCCGGCCTTCCGGCGACAGCGAACACTGGCCGCGATCGTAATTGGGCGTCACCGGCTGATGCACTATCGTGCTCAGCTGATCGGCGCCGCCTATGTAACGGCCATCGAGCCAGATCTGCGGCACCGTCACCGGCGTCTTGGGACCTATGATGGGCTTGACCCTGGCCAGCATCTCGTAGAGGGCCCCGGGGTCCTTGACCACATCATGATAGCGGTAGTCGATGCCGGCCTGTTGCAGATAGCCCTTGGCCCGTTGGCAGTGGGGACAGCTTTGCTTGCCGAACAGGTGGTTGCCGGAAACCGCGGTCCTGAGCGCATGGGCTTCGATCACCGCCTGCACCAGCACCCCTCGGTTGAGGGCATGGCCCTGGGCGATGACCCTGCCCTCGACCATGATGATGGGCGCATGCCAGCCGCCTTTTACCAGCGGCCGCCACCATTCACTCAGCCACTCACGGATCTCCAGCTCGACCGGAACACCCGCCAGCTCGGTAGCCAGGGTGTCCTGGATCACGTCCTTGGACAGGGAGCATTCCCCACAGGGGATGCTGACCTTGAACGGCCCCCAGGCCCCCGCCCAGCGAAACAGCGTCACCATGACCTTATCGCTATCCATACGCCTGCCCCTTGTTCAACTCACCCTTTGCCATCTCGGCTGTATACCGCTACCGATAACCGGGCCCATATGGCAGTAGACCGCCCCGGTCCCGATTTATATTGCAGCGGGGAGAGATAACCGGGATCCCCCTTCCAGTGGCGGCGCCGGTTCATCCCAGTTCGAAACTGGTCACGCCGAACAGCCGATTGATGGGCAGCTCGGGACTCTGACCCAGGTACATGCGGGCCGTCTCGAAGGAGACACTCATCTGATGCCGCTGGGCCAGCTCGACCGCCGATATATTCACCGCTGGCGTATCCAGGAACACCGACTCCCCCTCGGGGACATGGGACTTCAATGCCAGGAACAACGGCTCCGCCAGCTCCGCGGCATCGGCAAACAGGGGACCGACCTTGTAGCCGCTACGACATTTACGCAACACCCCGTAGCCAGCCAGCTTGCCATCCTGCCGTATGCCCAGGGCCGTACTCCCTGGCTGGTTAATCCAGCAGCGCAGGAATTGCGGGCGGGCTTCGGGGAAAAACAGGGTATCGTAGGCACAGATGTCGGCAAAGGGGACGGCAGCCAGCGGCACTATCCCTAAGTTGTCTGGATACTCCCCGCCGCCATTACCCTGATAACGGACATTACGGTAAGCCAATGAAAATCCGGACTTGTTGTAGTTGTCCTGCTGGGCGACGACCCCATCGAGGCCAATGGTTCGGCCCCCAAGGTAGGCCAGACCCGCATTCCATATCTGTATGCCGTAGCCCTGGCCACGAAACGCCGGCTTGACCATGTAAAAACCAAGGAAACCGAAAGAAGCGCCATATTTCACCACGGAGATCGCGGCAATGGGTTCATCTCCCAGCAAACCGACCAGGAAGCCATGGGGATCGGCGGCATAAAAGCAGTCGGCATCGTGCAGGCCGGGATTCCAACCTTCCGCCGCCGCCCAGTCGATGGCGATATCGACTTCCTGCCGGGTCATGGTCCTGATGATATAGTTGTTGTTCTGCATCATATATTCACGATCTCTATGATTGACTGGCTATGTCTGACAATGCCGAGGGCAGATCCACTTAATGCCTTTAACTCTAGCAGCCGTCCGGGCTGGCAGCTTCACCACAGTGGCTTTCAACAACAGAAGGCACCTGGTCCGGTTTTCATACTGATGCCCCCTTATGAGCGCCTTAGTTGGCGGGCCTGCCGGCCAAACGAGGGCTACGCAGAACATTTCGGGCCCTCACCCTCAAAACGCGGCAGGGTATCGTCTATCCGCAACCAGCTGACTCTGCTCTGCATCCAGATATGGTATTGGGGAGCGATCACCGAGGTATCGTCGAGGGAAGCCAGCGTCACATCTATGGTCCTGGGTGAAAGGCTTCGGCAAAAAATTAACTGGGTGCCGCAATGGGGACAAAACTCGCGTTGATAACTCCGACTCGAGCAATATACCGACGGCGCTCCCCCTGTATAGGCAAACCCATGTGCCGCCACGGTAAGCCAGGCCAGCACCGGCGCCCCGCTTGATTTCTGGCAGCGTCGGCAATGGCAATATCCCGCATCCAGCGGCGCACATTCAATGCGATAGCGGACATGGCCACACAAACATCCACCTGTTATCGGGCTAAACATTGGTCGGTCCCCCATAGATAAAGCAAAAAATCCGAGGTCAGCCTGTTATTCACTATATAAGGTGGGGACCCAGGGCGCACCCTGCTCACCGGATAACGGGCGTTACCGACGAGCGCCCGCTGACTCACCGGGGCAACAGGGAATTTGTGCCATCCTTAGGGGGCCACCACAGTAAAGGGGGAGAACAATGAAGAAGGTGATGACCCTCGCGGGCCTGAGCCTGCTGCTGGGTTGCTACGGGCCGGGTGCCGAGTCCGGCCGCCTGTCCGACTACGGGGCCGGCTTGCCCGATTCACCCGTCCGGCCGGTGAGTACCGGGACGGTGGCCGGCTCGCTCTCGGTCGACGAACGGCAAGGGCTGTTAGCTTACCATAACCGGGTGAGGGCCGAGGTGGGCACGCCGCCGCTGCGTTGGTCCGATGCCGCCAGCGCCCAGGCCGAACGCTGGGCCCGGGTGCTGGCCGGGCGTTGCGATATAGAACACAGCCAAGGCTCGGGCTTTGGCGAGAACCTGTTTATGGGCACCCTGGGTTATTACAGCGTGCTGGACGGTGCCCGCTCCTGGCAACAAGAAAAACGCGACTATGGGGGCCAACCGCTGACCCGCGCCACCGCCCAGGTGGCCGGCCACTATACCCAGATGGTGTGGCATGACACCCGTGAACTGGGCTGCGCCAAGTCGGTATGCCGCGATAACATGATACTGGTGTGCAACTACTCGCCCCCGGGGAATTACCTGGGTGAACGCGCCTATTAAATCACCGAGCCTCATCGCGCTATATCCGGAGCAAAGGTCGGGAGCCGGAAAACAGAGCTTCCGGGCCAAGGGCGGGTTCTGCGTGTCTGCGTCTGTCGCCTGGCCTGTTATCAACCATTGGGAGCGGTTATCTAAGCCGAATGACAGGAAGAAATGGCGGCGACGGAAATGACTTCCCCGCCGCCGTCAAAGAGAGGCTTACTTTTTATCCTTGCTCACTTCGTGGCCGATCACACCGCCGACCACGGCACCACCTACGGTACCCAGCGTGCTGCCTTCGGTCAGCACGGAGCCGGCGACACCACCGACCCCGGCCCCGATGGCGGTGTTACGATCCCGCTCGGACATATTGCTGCATGCCGCCAGCGTCAGCAGCAGGGAGGCGGCAACCGCGTTTCTGGTGATATTCATACTACTACCTCGACTTTGGCTGATGATGAAAGCGCATCGGATGCGCACCCGCCGGTTAAGTGTATTCCGACGGCATCAAAAGTGCCCGGCCGAACGGAGACACTGCGAAAGTATCTGTCATTGTTAATAAGACCCCGGACGGGCAATGCCGTTCACTTAAGATGAAAAGGGGAGTCCTCCTCCACACGCCGACTCGCCGAAATCCCGTCCCTGGGGGCTCGGCGGCGTCATCCATGACGACAACGGTCGACTTGGTAGATGAGGGCTCCCCTTAACTGAACAGCATTACCCGGACGGGGCCTTTTAATTCCCCAAGACTCATCCCGCTATCCATCGCCGGTCGCTCACACCGCGCTGAGCTCCCCCCGCATGGGCTGCAGCATCAGGCTGCGCACCTGGTCCGGGCTCGTCTCCAGGGCTAGCAGGTAATGCAGCTTTGCAAAGGCCGCTTCCAGGGTCAGATCGCCTCCCGCCGTCACCCCGATACGGGTCAGGCTGTGGCCGGTGGCATAGGTGCCCTGATCCACCTTGCCGTACAGGCAGTGGGTACGGTTGACGATCACCTGGCCCCGCGCCACCGCCTGCTCCAGCACCTGCATCAGCTCGGTATTGGCATCGGGCGGGTTGCCCACGCCAAAGCTCAGCATAACGGCGCCCTTCACCTGCTCATGGTCCAGCAGGGCACGGGCGGCCCGGGCCGAAATACCCGGATACAGGCTGAGCACGGTCACCGCTTCGGCATCAAATTGCGGGATGCGGAAACTCAGGGGCGTAGCGGGCAGCAACAGGCCGCGATTCAGCTCCATCCTGATGCCGGCTACGCCCAAAGGCGCCAGGTTGGGAGTGGCGAAGGCATCCAGCTCGGTGGCCTTGAGCTTGGTGGTGCGGTTGCCCCGCAGCAGCCGGCCGTTGAAATAGACGCACACTTCCGCCAGCATCGGCGTCACGCACAGATGCAGGCCGTTGATCAGGTTATCCAGGCCGTCGCTGCGCCGCTCGCTCAGGGGGATCTGGGAGCCGGTGAGGATCACCGGCTTGTCCTGGCCCTGCAACATAAACGACAGTGCCGAGGCGGTATAGGCCATGGTGTCGGTACCGTGCAGCACCATGAAGCCATCGTAATCCTGCCAGTGCACCACCAGCAGGCCTGCGATCTGGGCCCAGTGAGCCGGGCTCAGGTTGGCGCTGTCGATCAGCTGGCCGAGCTCGATCACATCGAACTCGGGCAGCCCAGGCTCGCCACTGTCCTGCAGCCGCCGACGCAGCAGCTCGGCAAACCCGGGAGCTGGCTTGTGGCCATCGCTGGAAGCCCGGCAGCCGATGGTGCCGCCGGTGTGCAGTATCAGTACCCTGCCCATCTCAGGCCCCCATGGGCGCGACCATGGCCGCCGGGCTGAGGATAACAGCCAGGTGTTCCTCGCTGAGCAGTTGTTCATGGCGCACCAGCTCGGCAACGGTAGCGCCGCTGGTCAGGGCCTGGCTGGCGATACGGCTGGCATTGTCATAGCCGATATGGGGCACCAGGGCGGTGATGATGCCGATGCTGTTATGCAGGTGTCCGGCACACTGGGCCTCGTTGGCCTGGATGCCGCGGACACAGCGACTGTCCAGCATACGGATGGCCTCGCCCAGCATGCGGCTGGAATTGAGCAGGTTATAGATGATCAGCGGCTCCATGGCATTGAGCTGGAGCTGGCCAGCCTCGGCGGCCAGGGTCACCGCCAGATCGGCGCCGATCACCTGGAAGGCGGTCTGGTTCACCGCCTCCGGGATCACCGGGTTCACCTTGCCGGGCATGATGGACGAGCCGGGCTGCATGGCGGGCAGCTGGATTTCACCCAGGCCGGTGCGTGGACCGCTGGACAGCAGGCGCAGATCGTTACTGATCTTGGACAGCTTCACCGCCAGCCGCTTGAGTACGCTGGAGAAAGTGACGAAGGCGCCCATGTCTGAGGTAGCTTCCACCAGGTTGTCGGCCAGGCTCACCGGCTGGCCGGAGATCTCGGCCAGATGGGCGATGGCCAGCGCCGCATAGCCGGGATGGGCATTGATGCCGGTGCCGATGGCGGTGCCGCCCAGGTTGACCTCGCACAACAGCCGACAGGCATCGTCGATACGGGCGGCTTCTTCACCCAGGTTGACGGCGAAAGCCTCGAATTCCTGGCCCAGGGTCATGGGCACCGCATCCTGCAGCTGGGTACGACCCATCTTGAGGATATGGGCAAACTCCTCGGCCTTGGCGGCGAAGCTCTGCTGCAGGCCGGCGATGGCTTGTTTCAGCGGCTGGGCGGCAAAAACGATGGCCAGCCGGGCCGCCGTAGGGTAGGCGTCGTTGGTCGACTGGGAGCGGTTGACATCGTTGTTGGGATGCAACTGCAGATACTGGCCGCGGGCATGACCCAGCTTGCTGAGCGCCAGGTTGGCGATCACTTCGTTGGCGTTCATGTTGGTGGAGGTGCCCGCCCCGCCCTGGATCAGATCCACCACAAACTGATCGTGCAGGGCGCCATCCATGATATCGGCGCAGGCGGCATTGATGGCGTCGGCCTTGTGTTCGTCCAGCAAGCCCAGCTGGCGGTTGGCCTGGGCGGCGGCGGCCTTGACCATGGCCAGGGCGCGGATCAGCTCGGGGAAGTGGCTGATGGGCACCCCGGTAATGGTGAAGTTCTGCTGGGCCCGCTGGGTCTGGATACCATACCAGGCCTGCTCCGGCAGTTGCTGCTCGCCCAATAAATCCCGTTCGATACGTGTTTGCATTTATCTGTTCTCTCACCAGTGCTGACTATGGCCTCTATTACAGCAGTGAGGCTGGCGACTGAGAATTTGACGCACTGGCTCAAGATGATGCTGATTGGCGCACGGGGTGCGTCATAAAGAGACAGATGCACCCTGTTGCAGGAAAATGACTTTAGGTACACTGGGGGCACTTCCAGGGAGCCCATATGCACCAAGATTTCGCCAAAAACCTGCGCCTGCTCTGCAGTTACTACAAATCGGTGGCCGAGGTATGCCGCCGACTCAAGATCAACCGGCCCCAGTTCAATCGCTATTTGAGCGGCCGCTATAAGCCATCGGCCCACAGCCTGCGCCGCCTGTGCGATTTCTTCGGGGTGGAAGAGCACGAAATACTGATGCCCCACAGCCAGTTTGAGCTGCTGATCCAGGTCAGGCCCAGGCCCCAGGTGGCGGAAGAGGCACATCCGGAGACGAGTCATTTGGGCCTGCTACAGGCCAGCTCCCAAGGGCTGGAAAAATACCTGGGCTATTACTTCGAATACCACCATTCCATGGCTTTTCCAGGCAAGATTTTGCGCAACCTGGTCTGCCTGGAACGCCGGGGAGCCGGCGTCTACTATCAGCGCACCGAGCGCCTGCAGCAGAGTCCGGGAGAACGGGTCTATCACAGCAAATATCTGGGCATGGTCCACCTGCTGGCGGATCGGATTTTCCTGGTCGACTATGAGTCGCTCACCGGCAACCAGATCACCCAGACCATCTTGATCCCCACCTTCAAGAGCCGGGTGGGCCGGCTCAGCGGCCTGCGCCTGGGCGCCTCCGCCAGCGGTGAGCGTATTCCCAGCTGCACCCGGGTGGTGCTGGAATACCTGGGCCGGCAGGTGGACATTCGCCGTACCTTGGCCCTGTGCAGCACCTTCGAGGCCGACAGCGGCCAGATCTCAAGGACGATACTCGACGCCATCGGCAACGATATGGCGCCGGGTGAATACCATTTCAGGGCCAGGCATTCCTTTTAGGGCTAGGCCACCAGCCCCAGCCAGAGCAGCCGTACTACCGCCACATTGGCGATACTGACCAGAAACAGGAAGCACACATAGACCATGATCAGGTAGCGGAAATAGCTGCCCTTGCTATGCTGGAAGGCACCATGGGCTTCCTGGTGGTGCCGGTGCGCCTGGGCTATCTTGGCGAACAGGCACAGCTCGAAATGCATCAGGAAAATGGCGATCAGGGACAATACCGTACCCAGCAAGGGGGCGATCAGGATCCACCCCTGCAATACCCGGGTGATATCGGGCTTGAGGTAGGGCACCGCCCCCAGCAACACCACTCCTATGGTGATCTGGAACAGCTTTTTCCAGATATGATCGTGGCGATATTTATATTCGTCCCACAGCAGACTTTCCCATTCATACTGGCCTTGCACCCGGGCATGCCCCCCTTATGGCTTCGATAGCCGGCTACTTATAGCATGGTACTCAATCCCAGCTCGCTATCCGTGGGCCTGGCCGTATCCCCCAAAGAATAATCACAGACACCATCCGGAAATATGGTCTCAAGCATCGCCTGATAGGGGGACATATCGATATCGCCATAGGTGCCCCGGCTCAGCGCCTGCGCCACCGGCATCAGCGCACACTTGAACAAATCCCCGCCCAGGGGGCTGCCCGATACGTTGCGGGGCGAACGATAGGGCGGGAAGCGTTTCAGGCAAGTGCCGAGCTGCTGCTCGCCCCGCCAGGGTCCGGACCAGACGTCCGGGCCTTCGGCTATCAGTTCGCCGTCTATGGTCCAGCAGGCATCCTGAGCCGCCGCCGGGCGCTGTCCCGTGGTCAGCCATTCGTCGAGCAGGGCAAAGGCTTTGTCGCTGGGATCAAAGGGCTTCTCACTCTGCCAGATCAGCATGTTGTCGGTGTTGCCCCTGGCCTGCCTGATCCGCAGCCAGGACGACAGGGTGGCATAGGAATGGTGCATGTCCAGCTCGGGATCCAGGTAGTGGCGCAGGTCGATGATGGGAATATCGATGTTACCCAGGAACACATGGCCGCCATGGTAGGCGGCCGCCATGGCTCCGGGATGACCCTGACTGCGCGGCGCCACCCGCACCAGTTTGTGCTGATTGCGTTCGAAGATCTGCAGCGGCACGGCCCCGCCCGGTGTCTTCTGCATATTGTGATCGCTCCAGATCGACACCCGGGACAGGTTGTCGTCGCCGGTCAAGACCCACAGCCGCTCCTGGGTCATGTCAGCGGGCGGCTTCCAGCTGCCGATGTTGGCATTGAGATGCAGGAACTCGGGAATGCTCATGCTCCCTTTCTTCAGGGCATCCAGTCCATACTGCACGCCCACGTTATCATGGGTGCGATTGGCGAAGCCGTCTTCCCCCACCCCGTAGATATGGGCCGCATCATGCCAGTGGCTGAAGCGGGCCACCTTGGCCACCTTGGGCGCGTAATGCAAGGCCCGGTGGGAATAGTGGGGATTGTTGGTCAAGGGAGCCAGGCCACGCCAGCTCTTGGAACACTCGGTCGCGCCAGGGGCCAGTTTCGGCAGGCGCTGGCCCAGCCCCGCATAGCGGGCCCAGCGATAATATTTCTTGAACTGATGCTCCACCTCGCTGCTGGCCGCAACCCCCATCACCAAGCCGCGGTTTTCCTGCACCTGCCAGCGCTTGTTGTCCCGGGCGGTGACATCGAAATAATACTCCAGCAACTCGCAATCCAGGGCCCAGATGCTCTGGGTGATCATGTCCGGATAGCTGTAGAGGGGAATAAGTGCATCGAGCAGGCCCGGCTTGTTCTGGGCAATCAGGTATTGCTGTACGGCACCGCCCGAACCGCCGATGCCCACCGTATAGTCGGGTCGACCGTAACGGGCGACGAACTGGGCCTTGACCATTTCCGCGGTATTGGCGGCCAGCCACATGTTGTAATGGTTGCTGGTCACATTGCCGCTGGAGCCGATCAATGCATAGCCCTTGGCCAGCTCACCCACCCGCCGGCTGGTGAGGTGGCCCAGGCTCATCTTGCCCTGACGCTTGCCAATTCCCACTCCGCCCTTGAAATGATAGATAAGCTTGCGATTCCAGTAGGGACTGGTTGTGGATTCAACCGGATCATCAGGGTCGGCCAGCATGGCGATGGCGTAGATAAAGCGGTTGATAGTGCCCTGCTCTACCCTAACCACAAAGGGCAAGCGCTTGCCGTTCAGCTCCAGCCAGTCGATATCTGTCGGCAACTCTCCGGCGGGCAAGGGCCTGAAATGATCGCTTTCCACTACCTTGTAGTAATAACCGACCCGGGTCTGGAGCAAACAATCCCGGCTATGGCCCAGCAGCTGAGTTTTATCCTTCGCCCCGTTCACCACCGCATAGACGGGGGTACCTATGCCGTCCTGGTTATCCACCAGCGGCTGACCCAGATCGACCTCTTCGGTATTACAGGTAAAGGGATACTGCAAAGGCCCGAGGGAGTCATCGATGGGACCGACTTCTCCCGGTAGCACGGGAAAGCCGAAACCGGACAGATCCAGGGGAACCAGTGAGGCGTGGGGGCCCAGATAGGGGGGCCTGGGGGAGCCCGGATCATAACCGGGCGGCAGCTTCTCAACCACCACATCCGGTGGCGTTGGCTTCAATTCTTTGCCTAATCGGGCTTCTATCTCGCTGCAGCCTGACAGGATCAACAGTAAGGGTATGGCCAGCCCTGTAGTTGCACAGAGTCGTAGCCAGCCGGAGGTTTTTTTTGCCTTGTCCATGGCGTCCACCTTTCTTCGTCCACCTTGGTTAATAGTAGTCAATCGGCCTGGAACCGCCCTGGGATGAACGCCGAAAAATAGTTGCAACAAGCAACCACTCGGATATAGTTGTCTTTCGCAACAAAGGAGTAGCCATGGAACAGATCCGATCCCTGCGCGGCCATGCCCGCACCCTGGTCCGGGAACTGGGCATGCTGGATCAGCGCTGTGGCCGGCTGGATTTATCGCCGGTACAGGCCCACCTGCTGATCGAGCTGGATGAGAGCCCCCTCAGTATCAATCAACTGGCCGATCGCCTGCGGGTGGACAAGTCCAACGCCAGCCGGCCCCTGACTCGCCTCGCCGAACTGGGACTGGTGGATTACCTGGATAACCCCGATGATGGCCGCAGCAAGCTGGTCCGGCTCACCTCACTGGGCCGGCAAAAGCTGGCGACGCTGCACCGGGAAATGGATGGCTACGTGGCCCGGGCCCTGGCCCAGCTCAGCCCCCAGGAGCAAGCCATTGTCAGCCAGGGGCTTGCCCTCTATGGTCGCGCCCTGGCCCGCAGCCGGCAACAACAGGAGTTGGTCATAACACGGCTCCAGGCCACGGATAACACCGCCATGGCCGCCATCATCCGCCAGGTTTCCGCCGAATATGGACTGACCGCCGATCGCGGCTTCAGCGTGGCCGATCCGCAATTGGATGATCTGTTTGGCTTTTATCGGGAAGAGGGCCAAGGCTACTGGGTGGTGAAAGGTGCGGATGGGCAGCTGCTGGGCGGTACCGGCATAGGACCGGTGGCCGGTAGCCCCGGCACCTGTGAATTGCAGAAGATGTATCTGGCAGCCGACGGCCGCGGACTGGGGCTGGGCAAGCGTCTGGCCCTGTATGCCCTGGCCCAGGCCAGGGCCATGGGCTACCGCCGCTGCTATCTGGAGACCACCGCCTGCCTGGGCGAGGCGCTGGCACTCTACCGGAGCCTGGGCTTCCAGCCCAGCTCGCGGTTAGGCGATAGCGGCCATCATGACTGTGAGATCACCCTGGCGCTGGAGCTGACCGGCGCCGCTGATTGATAACCCGTCCCAGGCTCTGGGCCAGCTCATTCCAGCGCGCTGCCCCACAGCTCCTTCAGCCGTTGATCGCGACCGCAGTTGTAACGGTAGAGCTTATAACGCAGCGGGTTCTTCTGATAGTAATCCTAGTGGTACTCTTCGGCGGGATAGAAGGTCGAGGCCGCCGCGATTTCGGTCACTATGGGCCCGGGCAGGCGGCCGGAGACGGTCAATGCCTGCCTGGACTGCTCCGCCAGCCGCCGTTGTGCCTGGTTCTGATAGTAGATGGCGCTGCGATATTGACTGCCGCCGTCACAGAACTGGCGATTGGCCGTTACCGGGTCGATATTGCGCCAGAATACCCGTAGCAACTCCTGATAGCTGATCTTGTCCGGGTCATAGACGACCCGCACCGCTTCGGCATGACCGGTCCCACCGGCGGATACTTGCCGATAGCTGGGATTCTGCTTGTGGCCTCCCGTATAACCGGAGGTGGTGGAGAGCACCCCGTCCAACTTGTCGAAGGGAGGCTCCATGCACCAGAAGCAACCACCGGCAAAGATGGCCACCGAGGTATCGGAGTCGGCCTGTTGTGCCGGGGTTGGCCCGGAACACAACAGGATCAGTAAAGTGGCAAGGTATGGAGTGCGTGTCATCGGTAGCTCCCCGAGCTGGTGCTGTTCAAGGTCAAGCGCGTATACAGTTGACCGTGAACAGGCGCCTGTCGTTTCACCGATGATTTGCCGCCGACAAGGGTTCCCTGTCAGTTGCCAATGGCGTTATTCCTCGAAGTAGGTGCCCCAGCCGTCGTATTCGATGCCGTATTTGGCGGCGATCGGTAACAGCTGCTGGATCTGTGCGCCGATGGCCTCTTCGGTCAGCGGCGCCTTGCCGACCGCATCGAAGCAGAGCAGGGTCTGGCCCCGCTCCAGGGTCAGTTCCTCCGCGTCCGTCACCTCGAAGCCAGCCTTGAAGCAGTCCACCGCCGCCTTTTCCAGTCGATTGAAGTCGGAGCCGGAAAAATGATGCTCGACAGTGTAGTGGGCATCCGGGTTACTACCGTCTTCCAGCAGGGATTCGATAATGTCACGGGTCTCTTGCTGCCAGTCGGTGGGCTCGCTCATAAGGGCTCCTGGGCCGTCTACGGGAAAATGATGGTCAAGCTTAGGGCCGGCGCGCTTCTGTGTCCAGCACCGCTATGCGCTCGGAGATCAGCTGCCGGCTGTGCTTCAGCAGCTCGCGGATCTGGGTGCTTTTATAGCCCTCTATGCTGATCGGCGGCATCACCTCGATGATCAGCTCGCCGTTGTCCCAGCGGTTCAGATCAACCTGGCCGAAATAGCTGGAGCAGGCGATGGGCACGATCGGCACCTTGGCCTGCAGGGCGATGTGGAAGGCACCGGTTTTAAAGGGCAGCAGGCCCTTGCCCTGGCTGCGGGTGCCTTCCGGAAACATCCAGATGGACATGTTGCGATGGCGGATCTTATCCACCACCTTGCCGATGGTGCTCGCTGCCTTGGCCTTGTTTTCCCGGTTGATCAGCAGGTTGCCGCTGAGCCAGAACAGCTGGCCGAACAGCGGGATCCAGAACAGGCTGTTCTTGCCGATGGCCACGGTACGTGGCATCACCACCCCAGGCAGGCTAACTATGTCCCAGTTGCTCTGATGGTTGGCAATATACACAGCCGAATGCAGCCCCTTGGCCTGCTCGGCGACACGGATGCGGACCTTCAGGCCAATCAATGGACAGGCCAGGTGAAACAGCCGACCCAGCAGGTGAACGTTGTTGGGGTGACGGGGCCTCAGCAGACAAAGCAGGGTGCCTAATACAAATACCACGACCATGGCCAGGCCAAGCAGCAACAGCCTAAGCAACTTTAACATGAAGGATCCTCGGGATTTGGGAGACGGCAGTATACTGACGGGGTTTTGGGTGAACAAGTGTAGTCCCAGTGGTCAGATTAGCAAAACGCCATCACCACTTCGGGCCGCAATGCGGTTCGGTTAAGCAGAAAAAGGGGAGCCCTTCCGCACAGGCCGACGCGCCAAGATCCCTTCCCAGGACGCTCAGCGGCGCATCTGACCGCCATGGATGGCGGGAATGCCGGAACTGCAGGAGCATGTTCCGGCCTTGACGCCGATGGTCGGCTTAGTAAGGAACGCCCCCCTTAACCGGAGGCATTGTGGACCGGGCTGGTGATGTCGACTATCAGCTTAACCGGCCGTGGCACTGCTTGTATTTCTTGCCGGAGCCGCAGGGACAGGGATCGTTGCGGCCCACCTTGAGCCCGTCACGCACGAAGGGATCCCCGCCGGCAGAGGCCACGGCCACGGCGGCCTCATTCACCAGCTGGTTGTCGGCTTGGGCATGGTTGTAGCTCTGCGGCAGCCGCTCGGCGGCCTCGCGACGCTGGGCCTCGGCCGCTTCCACTTCTTCCTGGCTCTGCACCTTGACCCGGCTGAGGATGCTCACCACCTCGCGCTTGAGGCTGTCCAGCATGCCAGTAAACAGCTCGAAAGACTCGCGCTTGTATTCCTGCTTGGGGTTCTTCTGGGCATAGCCACGCAGATGGATCCCCTGGCGCAGGTGATCCATCGCCGCCAGGTGTTCTTTCCACAGGCCATCCAGGGTCTGCAGCATCACCGAGGTTTCAAACTGGCGCAGCACCTCGCCGCCGACCACGGCCTCTTTTTGCTGATAGGCCTCGGCCGCTTGCTCGAGAATTTTTTCCCGCAGTTTTTCCTCGTGCATGCGCTCGTCGGCCGACAGCCACTCGGCCACCGGCAGCTCGAGGGCAAAGTCGGCCTTGAGCCGTTGTTCCAGGCCGGGCACATCCCACATTTCCTCCAGTGACTGGGGCGGAATATATTCATCGATGACACCGTTGAACACATCCTCCCGGATCACCTCTATGGTTTCCTTGATATCGCCGGTATCCAGCAGCTCGTTACGCTGCTCATAGACCACCTTGCGTTGGTCGTTGGCCACATCATCGAACTCCAGCAGGTTTTTACGGATGTCGAAGTTACGGGTTTCCACCTTGCGCTGGGCATTTTCGATAGCGCGGGTCACCCAGGGATGCTCGATGGCCTCGCCTTCTTCCATGCCCAGCTTCTTCATCATGCCGGTGACCCGGTCGGAGGCGAAGATCCGCATTAGCGCATCTTCCATCGACAGGTAGAAACGGCTGGAGCCCGGATCCCCCTGACGGCCGGCACGACCGCGCAGCTGGTTGTCGATGCGGCGGGATTCATGGCGTTCGGTACCGATAATATGCAGGCCGCCGGCTTCGATTACCGCCTCATGGCGCCGCTGCCAGTCGGCCTTGATCGCGGCAATCTGTTCGGGGATCGGGTTGTCCAACGCCTCGATCTCCGCCAGCCAGTTGCCCCCCAGCACGATATCGGTCCCCCGACCGGCCATATTGGTGGCGATGGTCACGGTACCGGCCTGGCCCGCCTGGGCGATAATTTCCGCTTCCTGGGCGTGGAATTTGGCATTCAGCACCCGGTGCTTGATGCCTTCCCGCTCGAGGATGCGCGACAGCAGCTCGGAGTTTTCGATGGAGACGGTACCCACCAGTGCCGGTTGACCACGCTCGACGCAGTCCTTGATGTCGGCCACTATCGCCTGATACTTCTCGGCGGCGGTAAGATACACCAGGTCGCCCATGTCCTTGCGGATCATTGGCCTGTTGGTCGGGACCACCACGGTTTCGAGGCCATAGATATGCTGGAATTCGAAAGCTTCGGTATCGGCGGTCCCCGTCATGCCGGCCAGCTTGTCATAGAGACGGAAGTAGTTCTGGAAGGTAATCGAAGCCAGGGTCTGGTTTTCGTTCTGGATCTTGACCCCCTCCTTGGCTTCCATCGCCTGATGCAGGCCTTCGGACCAGCGACGGCCCGGCATGGTGCGGCCGGTATGCTCATCGACGATCACCACCTCGTTGTCCTGCACTATGTAATCCACATTGCGCTCGAACAGGGTATGGGCACGCAGGCCGGCGTTGACGTGGGCCAGCAGTATGATATTGGTGGCGGAAAACAGCGAGTCTTCCTCGGCCAGCAGGCCCATGCGCTTGAGCTCTTCTTCCACGAAGATCTGGCCGTTTTCGGTCAGCAGCGCCTGTTTGTTCTTCTCGTCGACCGTGTAGTGGCCATCCCCCTGGTATTCTTCCGAGTCTTCCTTGTCCTGTTTGACCAGCTTGGGGATCAAGGTATTCATACGGGTATACAGCTCGGAGCTGTCTTCCGCCGGCCCCGAGATAATCAGCGGGGTACGGGCTTCGTCGATCAACACCGAGTCGACTTCATCCACCAGCGCATAGTAGAGCGGGCGCTGGACCCGCTGCTCCGGCGAGAAGGCCATGTTGTCGCGCAGATAATCGAAGCCGAACTCGTTGTTGGTGCCGTAGGTAATATCGGCGGCATAGGCGGCTTTTTTCTCCTGGGGGCCCATGCCCGGCAGGTTGCAACCCACGCTCAGGCCGAGAAACTCGAACAGCGGCCGGTTGGTCTCCGCATCGCGGCGGGCCAGGTAGTCGTTCACCGTCACCACATGCACGCCTCGGCCGGTCAGGGCATTGAGGTAGACCGGCAGGGTCGCGGTCAGGGTCTTGCCCTCACCGGTTTTCATCTCGGCTATCTGGTTGTTGTGCAACACCATGCCGCCGAGCAGCTGCACGTCGAAGTGGCGCATCTCGAACACCCGCCTGGAGGCCTCGCGCACGGTGGCGAAGGCTTCCGGCAACAGGGCCTCCAGGGTTTCGCCCTGCTCCAGCCGGCTGCGGAACTCGGCCGTCTTGGCCTGCAGCTCGGCATCGGACAGGGCCTCGAATCTGGGCTCCATGGCATTGATTTCATTTACTACTTTGCGCAACCGTTTGAGCGTTCTGTCATTACGGCTACCGATTATCTTGGTGAATAATTTGGTAATCATGCTTGGCCAATTAGGATGTTGGAAAATACCCCCCGCCGCGGGCGGGGTCGAAAATTTACTAGGGTAAGAAGCGCGCCGGATCCAGCCGCTTGTTCCCCTTTAACACTTCATAATGCAGATGCACGCCGGTCGTCCGGCCCGTGCGCCCCATCAGGGCGATCAGTTGCCCATTTTCTACCTTGTCACCGACGCTGACCAGCTGTTTGTCCAGATGCGCATAACGGGTGGCCCAGCCTTGTCCGTGGTTCAGTTCGATCATGCGACCATAGGCCGGATGTTGCGCCACCAGGCTGACGATACCGGCGCCGCTCGCCGCAATCGGGGTGCCCAATTTACCCGAAAAATCGATCCCGCCGTGCCACCGACCATGACCGGTAAAGGGATCTCTACGGTTGCCGAAAGTGGAACTCAGCCGGCCCTGGCCACCGGGTACCGGATGACCATGCACCCGGGTAATTTCGTTTATATGGAGATTCAGCAGCAGAGATTCAAGGGTGGACAATACCAGGCCCTGTTCCCTGGCCTGGCTCGCCAGCAGCTCCAGCGCCAGATTCAGCTCAGCAAAACCGCTGAAGGAGCGCTGTAGCAGGCCGCTGTCAAAGACATTAACGGTTGCCAGCTCTTCATCCAAGGCATAATCCTGCTGCAGGCGCTGGCCCAGTCTGGCCACCTGCCCCAGTTCGGCCTGCAGTTGTCCCAGCCGCCTGCCGATGCGGGACAGCTGTTGCTGCTGGCCGCGCCGCTGTTGCTCCAGCTGTTGCTCCAGCCGGGCATTGTTATCCTGAACGGCCTGCCACTGACTGTAGCAATACAGGGCAAGCGCCAGTGGTATCGCCACCAGCAGGGTAATAAGGGAGGCGCCGAGGGGTCGCAGGGGCATGGCCTGGGCCGGGGGGGGAACACTGGCTGTCATGGGCTTTATTCTGGAAAAAAACCAAAAGGAACGCCGGCGCGGAGAGAAGGCCGGCGTTGCTGGACTTAAAACTAGGCCAGGTTAAGTGCCGTATCGTAGTAACGGATCGGTGATTCGGCTCCGGCTTCGCCGAAGGTCACCAGCTCCCAGGCTGCCTGATTGGCAAGCAGGGCCCGCAACAGGCTGTTGTTGAGGGCGTGTCCCGTCTTGTAGGCTCGGAATTCGCCAAGGATACTGTGGTTGCACATATAGAGATCGCCGATGGCATCCAGCATCTTGTGTTTGACGAATTCATTCGGATACCGCAGGCCATCATCGTTCAGTACCTTGTAGTCATCGAGCACTACGGCGTTTTCCAGGCTGCCACCCAGGGCCAGGTTCTTGGAATGCAGGTATTCGATGTCCCGCATAAAACCGAAGGTACGGGCTCGGCTCAGCTCCTTGACGAAGGCGGCGCCGGAAAAATCCAGTACCAGCTGCTGGCTCTTACCTTCAAATACCGGGTGCTTGAAGTCGATGGTCAGATCCAGCTTGAAGCCCTGACGGGCGGGCCGGAACTCGGCCCACTTGTCCCCGTCTTCGACGCGCACCGGCTGCTTGATGCGGATAAACTGCTTCAGGGCATTCAGCTCGCGGATGCCGCCGGACTGCAGCAGGTAGATAAAGGGGTGGGAGCTGCCGTCCATCACCGGTACTTCGGGGGCATCGACCTCGATATAGAGGTTATCGATGCCCAGACCGGCCAATGCCGCCGATAAATGCTCGATGGTCGATACCCGGACGCCCTGCTCATTGACCAGGGCGGTACAGAGCATGGTATCTCTGACCAGGTCCGCATCGGCACGGATCTCGACCTGGGGCTCCAGATCGGTGCGACGAAACACTATTCCTGTGTTGGCCGGCGCGGGCACAAAGGTCATTTGCACCTTGTGACCGGAATGCAGGCCGATTCCGGTCGCCTGCACGGTATTCTTCAGGGTTCGTTGTCTAATCATACGCTTGTCCGCCAACAATAGGGCCTAAGTCCGTACCAAATAATATGGTCGGACATGTTAGCACAACCTTTAACCTACGCCAATTGAGCGCCTTTTTCAGCTTCTCAGTCGGCCTGCTTGCGCAGGAAGGCCGGTATATCCAGATAATCCAGATCCGGCTTAACCTGGGTGGCATCCGAATTCACAGCCACCTTGCCAACCTGCTCTTCCCGCTGGGTTTCCAGGCGACGCATGCCGTTGTCATCCCGGGCCGGGCTGGACTTTACCAGGGTAATGTCGGGCTTGCGCTCGGCACCGATACCGGTCGCCACCACGGTGACCCGCAACTCGTCGGAGATTTCCGGGTCCAGTACCGTGCCCACCACTACGGTAGCGTTTTCGGACGCGAAGGCCTTGACCGCATTGCCCACGGTTTCGAATTCTTCGATGGTCATATCCAGGCCGGCGGTAATGTTCACCAGTATGCCGCGGGCCCCGGCCAGATCCACATCTTCCAGCAGCGGGCTGGAAATGGCTTTTTCGGCGGCTTCTTCGGCCCTGTCCTCACCGGTGGCGCTGCCGGTACCCATCATGGCGGTACCCATCTCCCGCATCACGGTACGCACGTCGGCAAAGTCTACGTTGATCAGACCCGGACGGGTGATCAACTCGGCGATACCCTGTACCGCCCCCAACAACACATTGTTGGCGGCCTTGAAGGCATCCAGCAGGGAAATGCCCCGACCCAGTACCTTCAGCAACTTGTCGTTGGGGATGGTGATCAGCGAGTCGACATGCTTGGCCAGCTCGTTGATGCCCTGCTGGGCATAGCTCAGGCGTTTCTTGCCCTCGAAGGCGAACGGCTTGGTGACCACGGCCACCGTCAGTATGCCCAGTTCCTTGGCCACTTCCGCCACCACCGGCGCGGCGCCGGTGCCGGTGCCACCGCCCATGCCGGCGGCAATAAACACCATGTCGGCACCCTCCAGCAGATCGCGGATGGCATCCCTGTCTTCCAGCGCCGCATCGCGGCCGACCTCCGGATTGGCGCCGGCCCCCAGCCCCTTGGTAATGGCGCTGCCCACCTGCAGGGTGGTGTTGGCGCTGGAATTACGCAGGGCCTGGGCATCGGTATTGATGGCCAGGAACTCTACCCCTTCGAGGTTTTCCCGCACCATGTGTTCCACGGCGTTGCCGCCGCCGCCGCCGACACCCACTACCTTAATGACGGCTTCCTGCTCGTGATCATTCATCAGTTCAAACATAGGTCTCTCTCCGCTTTGCTCTTGGTCGGTTCCTACCAAGATTAAAATTCGCCACGCAACCAGTTGCCCACCCGCTTCAGCAGGCCGGAAACGCTGGTCTTGTTGTTATATTCCAATTGAGGCATGGACTGGTGCTCTTTGCCGTATTGCAGCAAACCGACGGCCGTCGAATACACGGGCGTCTCCACATAATCCGATAACCCTTTTACCCCCGAGGGCTGGCCGATACGCACCTGGCACTGGAACAGCTGCTCGGCGCACTCCACCAGGCCTTCGATCTGGGCCGCACCACCGGTCAGTACCAGGCCGGCGGCCAGCTGATGCTTGACCCCCATTTTTTTCAGGTCGCTCTGAACCTTGGTCAGCTCCTGGTTGATCATGCCCAGCAGTTCACTGTATCTGGGCTCGATCACCTCCGCCAGGGTCTGCCGTTGCAGGCTCCTGGCCGGCCGGCCACCGACGCTCGGCACCTCTATGGTGTCCTCCTTGCTCACCTTGCGGCTGAAGGCACTGCCATGGCGCACCTTGATCGCCTCGGCGTCCAACGGCGGCGTACCGAAGGCATAAGCGATGTCGCTGGTCACCGTGCTGCCCGCATAGGGGATCACCTTGGTGTGGCGCAGGGCCCCACCGGTAAACACCGCCATGTCCATGGTGCCGCCACCGATATCCACGACGCAGACGCCCAGCTCCTTTTCGTCGTCGGTCAGCACCGCATAGCTGGAGGCCAGGGCACTGAAGATCAGCTGATCGACCCGCAGGCCCAGGCGTTCCACGCATTTTTCGATGTTGCGCGCCATGTCGTTATGGCAGGTGATCAGGTGGACCTTGGCATGCATGCGCACCCCGGACAGACCGATCGGATTTTTAATGCCCTCCTGGAAGTCGATGGAGAATTCCTGGGGCAGCACATGCAACACCCGGTGTTCATCGGACAGCCGTACCGACTTGGCGGTATGGATCACATTGTCCACATCCTCCTGGGTCACATCCTCATCGGAAATGGGCACCATGCCGCTCTCGTTGCGGCACTCTATATGCTTGCCCGACAGACCCAGGTAGACAGAGGTGATCTGGCAGTCGGCCATCATCTCGGCCTCATCCACCGCCCGTTTCAGTGACTTGACCACCGACTCGAGATCGTTCACGCCGCCCTTGTCCATGCCCTTGGCAGAATGGCTGCCCAGGCCGATGATATTGAGGTCGCCGTCCGGCAGGACTTCGCCCACCAGGGCCGTGACCTTGGCCGTGCCTATATCAAGCCCGACGATTAGATTGCGTTCCGCGTTTTTTGTCATTGTCAGTCTCTTCGTCCCGCTTCCATCCTACCGCCAGGCCGGTATCGTATCGCAGGTCGAGATAGTCGATCCGCTCACGATCCAGGATTCCCGGGTAGACATCAACAAATCGCTGGAGACGGGTTTCGATATGCTCCCGTCCCAGGATTAACCTTACCCCATTGGACAGGACCAACTCCCAGGACAGCCTGGGGGTTAGGTGTACATGGGTTATGTCGTAACCATAAGGTTGCAGCAACTGCTGCAAGCCATGATATTCCTTCAATACCTTGTCGGACTCTTCATCGGGCCCGGACAGGGACACCAGGGAAAGCTCCAGGCCGCGATAGTCCGCCTCAAATACCTCCCCCTGGCGGTTGAGCATGGCGCCTTCGTTCCAGAAGGCCGCCACCTCCTGTTCGACGATATAGACCCGCAGCTTGTCGGGCCACTGCTTGCGTACCGAGGCCTGGGACACCCAGGGCAGGGTCAGCAACTGCTGCTGTACCTGATCCACCTCCAGAGTAAAGAAGTTATCTACCTGGGGCAGGGTCAGCACCGCCTCCCGCACCTGCTCGCGGCTCAGGTATTTGTGCTCACCCTGGATGATCAGGCTGTGCATCGGCAGCTGATTGGCCGAGGTGATCCACAGGCCGATTTGCCACAGGCCCCACGCCAGGGTAGCCAGCACCGACACAAACAAGGTCAGGCCGGCAATAAAGCCCAGGCGGGTCCGGGTGACGGTGCCGCCCATATCAGTACGCCATCTCCAATACCTTGACCACCAGCTGGTCGAAGGATAAACCTGCCACCCTGGCCGCCTTGGGCACCAGGCTGGTTTCGGTCATGCCCGGCACCGTATTCACCTCCAACAGCCACCACTGGCCGTCGGCATCGCGCATCAGATCGACCCGGCCCCAACCGGTAGCCGCTACCGCCCGGAAGGCATCCAGGCTCAGGGCGCCCAGCTCAGCTTCTTCCGACTCGCTCAGCCCACAGGGACACAGATACTCGGTGTCCCCGGACTGGTATTTGGCGGAATAGTCATAAAAATCGTGGGGAGTGCGCAGACGGATCGCCGGCAGCGCCTGTTCGCCCAGGATACTGACGGTATATTCGTCGCCCTGGATAAAACTCTCGAGCAGTACCTCATCGTCAAACTTGAAGGCTTCGATAATGGCCCGGGTCAGGGTATCGGCATCGGTGGCCTTGGTCATACCGATGCTGGAACCCTCATGGGACGGCTTGACGAAGACAGGCCCCTGAAACTGGGCCAGCAGCGCGGCCGAGTCATCCGGGGAGAAACTATTTTTATGCACCACCCGGTATTCCGCGGTGGGCAGCCCCATGCTCCGCCAGACCTGCTTGGTACGGATCTTGTCCATCGCCAGGGCAGCCCCCAACACCCGGGAGCCGGTATAGGGTAGTCCCAGGTGCTCCAGCGCCCCCTGCAGGGTGCCGTCTTCCCCACCCCGGCCATGAACCACGATAAAAGCGCTTTCAAAGCCTTCTTCCTTCAGGCAGGCCAGCGGATAGTCCCGGGTGTCGACGCCGTGGGCATCGACACCGGCCCGCTGCAGGCCTGCCAGCACGGCCGCACCGGAACGCAACGACACTTCCCGCTCGGCGGAGCGACCGCCATACAACACAGCAACCTTGCCAAACCGGTTCATACCTGCTCCTCACGTTGTTGTTTCATGGCCGCCACGGATAATTGCAGCTCACCCAGCTTGCGCGCCAGGCCGCCGACATTGCCGGCCCCCTGGGTCAGCACCAGATCCCCGTCCTGCAGCAATTCGGCCAGCACCGACGGCACCTCATCCGGGGTCGCCACATAGATGGGTTCAAGCTGGCCACGGCTGCGGATGGTGCGGCACAAGGCGCGGCTGTCGGCGCCGGGGATCGGCGTCTCACCGGCACTGTATACCTCCAACAGGATCAGTACATCTGTCTTTGACAGCACGTCGACGAAGTCCTCGTACAGATCCCGGGTGCGGGTGTATCTATGAGGCTGATAGATGGTCACCAAGCGGCGCTCGGGCCAGCCGGCTCGCACCGCATTCAGGGTGGCCCGCACCTCGCTGGGGTGATGGCCGTAATCATCCACCAGCTTGACCTTGCCCTGGCCCGTCTCAAACTCACCGTACTGCTGAAAGCGGCGTCCGACCCCGGCGAACTTGGCCAGGGCCGCCAGTATCGCCTCATCGGCCACCCCGTCCTCGCAGGCCACGGCGATGGCCGCCGCCGCATTCTGGGCATTGTGGCGACCGGGCAGGTTGAGCTGCACCTCCAGGCTGCTGCCGTCCGGACGGCAGACCCGGAAGCGGCTGTGATCGTGCTGCTGGCTGAAGTCCTCCACCCGGTAGTCCGCATCCTCGGCGAAACCGTAGCTAACGCACTGACGGCCGACCCTGGGCAACAGCTCACGCACCACGGGATCATCCACACAAAGCACCGCCAGGCCATAAAACGGCAGGTTGTGCAGAAAATCCATGAAGGTGCCTTCCAGCTTGCTGAAGTCGCCACCATAGGTGTCCATGTGATCCGCTTCGATATTGGTGACGATGGACACCATCGGCTGCAGATGCAGGAAGGAGGCATCGCTCTCATCCGCCTCTGCGATCAGGTAACGGCTGGAGCCCAGGCGCGCGTTGCAGCCGGCGCTGTTGAGCAAACCGCCGATCACGAAGGTGGGATCCATGCCCGCCTCGCCATAGATGCTGGCCACCAGGCTGGTGGTGGTAGTCTTGCCATGGGTGCCGGCCACCGCCACCCCGTGGCGAAAACGCATCAGCTCGGCCAGCATTTCGGCCCGGCGCACCACGGGGATACGCAGCTCCCGGGCCGCCAGCAGCTCGGGATTGTCGGCATGGATGGCGGTGGACACCACCACCACGCTAGCCTGCTCGACCTGCTCGGCGGCATGGCCCAGATAGATGGTCGCACCCAGGGCTGCCAGCCGATCGGTGACCGCATTATGGGCAATATCGGAACCTGAAACGTCATAGCCTTCGTTGGCCAGCACCTCGGCGATGCCGCCCATGCCGGCACCACCGATGCCGATAAAGTGGATCCGCCGCACCCGTCTCATCTCGGGTACCATGGTTCTCAGTTTTGTCAGTTCAACCTTGGTCATGCCACTCTCTCATTCATTTTTAGCTGCGCTCGCAGGCACTCGGCCACCCGCTCCGCCGCATCGGTAATCGCCAGTTTTCGGGCCTGTTCGGCCATCGCCAGCAGACGCGCACGATCCCCGGCCAGGGTCTGTAGCTGAGCGGCCAGCCCGGCCACGGTCAACTCGCGTTGGGGCAGCAGACAGGCCGCCCCCGCGTCGGCCAGAGTAAGGGCATTCTTGGTCTGATGGTCATCCACCGCATGAGGCAGGGGCACGAAGATGGCCCCCAGGCCGGCGGCGGCCACTTCCGACACCGTCAGCGCACCGGCCCGACATACCACCAGATCGGCCTGGCCATAGGCGGCGGCCATGTCATCGATAAACTCGCTGACCTCGGCCTCCTGCCCCAATGCCTGGTAGGCGGCACGTACCGCCTCGCCATTGCCCTTCCCGGTCTGGTGACGCACCCTTATGTTGCCGGCGCGGGCCACCGCCTCCGGCACTGTCTCGTTCAGCACCCGGGCGCCCAGGCTGCCGCCCACCACCAACAGCCGCAACGGCTGGGCTTCGAGGCCGATACGTTCGGCCGGGGCGGCCAGGGCCAGCACCTCCGGACGCACCGGGTTGCCGACCACGGCGGTCTTGCCGCTGGCGGCGAAGGCACCGGGAAAGGCCATCAGCACCCGCTTGGCCAGCCGGGCCAACAGCCGGTTGGTCAAGCCGGCGGCGGCGTTCTGCTCATGCAGGATCAGCGGAATGCCGGCCAGTTTTGCCGCCACCCCGCCGGGACCGGCGGCAAAACCGCCCATGCCCAGTACCACCTGGGGCCTGACTTCCCGCAACACCGCCCTGGCCTGCAACAACGCTCGCAGGATCTGGAAGGGCGCCGTCAATAGCCGCTTGACGCCATTGCCTCGAATGCCGGCGATGGCGATGGTATGCAGGGGATAGCCGTGGCTCGGCACCAGCTGGGCTTCCATCCGATCCGCGGTACCCAGCCAGTGCACCTGCCAGCCCTCGGCCCTGAGCCGGTTGGCCACCGCCAAACCAGGGAATACGTGTCCGCCGGTACCGCCGGCCATCACCAGCAGGATCTTGCTGTCGTTCATGTCGCCTCCCGCTGTCTGGCCTGCATGTTGTCACGCCGCCACTCATGGTCGATGCGCACCAGGATCGCCACCGCCGCGCCGATCACCAGCAGGCTGGAACCGCCGTAGCTGACCAGCGGCAGGGTCAGGCCCTTGGTGGGCAGCAGGCCGGAAGCCGCGCCCACGTTGACTACCGTCTGGAAGCTGAACCAGATACCGATACCCATCGCCAGGTAGCCTTCGTACTGGCGGCCACCGAGCAACACCTTCTGGCCGATCAGCAGGGCCTTGAACGCCAGCCAGGCCTGCAACAGCAGCACCAGCAGCACGCCGGTAAAGCCCAGCTCCTCACCCAGGATGGCGAACACGAAATCGGTATGGGCTTCGGGCAGGTATTCCAGTTTTTGGATGGAATTGCCCAGGCCTTCGCCCAGCCAGCCCCCCCGGCCAAAGGCCATCAGCGACTGGGTCAGCTGATAACCGCTGCCGAAAGGATCTTCCCAGGGGTTGAGGAAAGAGGTCACCCGGCGCATCCGGTAGGGGGAACTGACGATCAAGAAGCCCACCAGCGAGCAGCCCAGCACGATCAGGCTGATAAACTGGCTGAGCCGGGCCCCGGCCAGGAACAGCATGCCGATGGTGGTCACAAACAACACCACCACCGAGCCCAGGTCCGGCTGCATCAGCAGCAGCACCGACATGGTCGCCATCACCGCCAGCGGCTTGAGGAAGCCTTTCCACTGGCCGCGCACTTCCGCCTGCCGACGTACCAGGAAACCGGCGAGGAAGGCGAACAGCGCCAGCTTGGCGATTTCCGCCGGCTGCACATTGATAGGCCCCAGGGCCAGCCAGCGGGTACTGCCGTTGACATTGCGTCCCACCACCAATACCAGTACCAGCAGCAGCAGCGAGCAAATCAGGAAAGCACCGCTGAACTGCTGCCAACGGGACATGGGCACCTGCAGCACCAGTCCGCTCAGCACCAGGCACAGCAGCAGGAAGGCGCTGTGCCGTTTGACAAAGTAGAAGGGGTCATCGTTCAGGGCGATGCCCTCGGCGATGGAGGCCGAGGCCACCATGGTCAGGCCGATGGCCATCAACGAAAGCGCCAGGATCACCAGCTGGCGATCATAGATCAAACCCTGGGAGGGCTTCAGGAACCAGTCAAAATCCAGGCTGGGGACTAATTTCATAGGGCCTCCACCAACGTGATGAAATGCTGGCCCCGGGCCACATAATTGGCATACATGTCCAGGCTGGCGCAGGCGGGGGCGAACAGCACCCAGTCACCGGGCGAGGCATGGGCGGCGCACCAGGCCACCGCCTCGGGCAGGTTCGCCACGGCCATGGTATTTTTCGCCAGGGCCAGCAGCCTGGCCTGATCCTGGCCGAAGCACAACATGCCGGCAATGCTGTTTTCCAGCAACGGCGTAAGCGGGCTGAAGTCCTGACCCTTGCCCTGGCCGCCGGCGATCAGCCAGAGCCGGCCGGTCACGCTCTCGGCCACCCCGGCGATGGCCGCCAGGGTCGCGCCCACATTGGTGGCTTTGGAGTCGTTGAGCCAGCGCACGCCGTTCTTCTCCGCCACAAACTGGCAGCGGTGGGGCAGCCCACTGAACTCACGCAACACCTTTAGCTGGGCGGCCCCGGGGATGCCGGCCTCATCGGCCAGGGCCAGGGCCGCCAGGGCATTGAGCTGGTTATGACTACCGACGATCCTGAGTTCGTCCACCGGCAGCACCGGCTTGCCGAAACGGCTCAGCCACAACCGGCCCCGGTGCCGGAGCCGGCCATATTCACGCTCGTCCAGGCCGAAGCTGACGCCGCCACCCGCCGGGGGCCGGGTCTGGTTGTCTTCCCGGTTATAGAGTGCCAACCCGGCATGACGGTAGATGGCCAGCTTGGTATCCCGATAATGGGCCAGGGAATCATAACGATCCAGGTGGTCCTCGCTGATATTGAGCACGGTCGCCGCCGCCGCCCGCAGCCCGGGGGTGGTTTCCAGCTGGAAGCTGGACAGCTCGAGCACCGCCAGTTCCAGCGGCTCGGACAGTAGATCCAGCGCCGGGGTGCCGATATTACCGCCGACTCCCACCCGGATACCCGCGGCCTTGGCCATCTCGCCCACCAGGGTAGTGACGGTACTCTTGCCGTTGGAGCCGGTAATGGCCACCACGGGTACCGGGCAGGCCCGCACGAACAGCTCGATGTCGCCCACTATCTCGACCCCGGCGGCCAGCGCCTGCTGCAATTCGGGGGTGGCAAGCGGCACCCCCGGGCTGACCACGATCAGCTCGGCCGCCAGCAGTTGCCCGACATCCAGGCCGCCAAAATGACGGCCAATGTCGGCAGGAAGCTGATCCTCGCCGGGAGGATGCAAACGGGTATCCATTACCCGGGGCACCCGCCCCTGGCGCAGGCAATAGCGCACACAGGAAAGTCCTGTTTGTCCCAGCCCTATGATCAGGATCCGCTCGGGTAGCATAATTTATCTCAGCTTCAGGGTAGCCAGGCCGACCAGCACCAGCATCAGGGTAATAATCCAGAACCGCACTATCACCCGCGGCTCGGGCCAGCCTTTCAGTTCATAATGATGGTGGATGGGGGCCATCCGGAAGATCCGTTGTCCACGCAGCTTATAGGAGCCCACCTGCAGGATCACTGACAGGGTTTCGATCACGAAGATGCCGCCCATCACCACCAGCAGAAACTCCTGGCGCACCAGCACGGCAATGGCGCCCAGCGCCGCCCCCAAGGCCAGGGAGCCCACATCGCCCATAAATACCTGGGCCGGGAAGGTGTTGAACCAGAGGAAGCCCAGCCCGGCGCCGACCATGGCGGTACAGACCACGGTCAGCTCACCCGCATGGGACACATAGGGAATATGCAGGTAGTCGGCGAAATTGACGTTGCCCGTGGCCCAGGCCACCAGGGCGAAACCGGCCGCCACCATCACAGTGGGCATGATCGCCAGGCCGTCCAGGCCATCGGTCAGGTTGACCGCATTGCTGGAACCGACGATCACGAAGTAGCTGAGCACGATAAACAACAGGCCCAGTTGGGGCATCACATCCTTGAAGAAGGGCACCACCAGCTGGGTCTGGCTCGGCTCATGGGCAATGACGTAGACAAAGACGGCCGCCGCCAGGGCGGCCGCCGACTGCCAGAAATATTTCCAGCGGGCGATCAGGCCATCGGTATTCTTGCGCACCACCTTGCGGTAATCGTCGACGAAACCGATGGCGCCGAAGGTTCCCAGCACGAACAGCACCACCCACACATAGGGGTTGGAGAGCCGGGCCCACAGCAACACCGAGACGAAGATGGCGATCAGTATCATCAAGCCGCCCATGGTGGGGGTGCCGGCCTTGCTGAAGTGGGATTCGGGGCCATCGTTGCGCACCACCTGGCCGATCTGCAGCCGCTGCAGCCGGCGGATCAGGCGGGGGCCTATCCACAGGGAGACGAACAGGCCGGTCAGGATGGAAACGATGGCCCTGAAGGTCAGATAAGAAAACACATTAAAAAAACCGAAATGGGGAGTCAGCAACTCGGCCAGCCAGACTAGCATGATGTCCCCTCCTGGATGGACCGAACCACGTCTTCCATTCGGGCACTGCGCGCACCTTTCACCAAAACCACCACCTTATTCTGCTGTGCCAAGGCCTCGGCCAATACCGGCCACAGCTGTTGTTTGTTGTCAAAATGCCGGCCATGGGCAGCCTGTGCCGTATGGCGGCTGTCCTGACCCACGGTCAGCACCAGGTCGATACCCAGCTTTCTGGCATGTTCACCCACCTTGATATGCATTTCCTTGCTGTAATCGCCGAGCTCGGCCATATCACCAAAGGCAAAGATGCGATATCCGGGAAGGCTGGCCAGGGTATCCAGCGCCGCCAGTACCGAGGCGACACTGGCGTTATATGTATCATCCAGCACCGTCAGACCGGGTCGCGTCCACACCTGTAGCCGGCCCTTGGCCGAGCTGAACGCGCCAAGACCGGTCGCAATCTCCTCCAGGCTGGCGCCCAGCGCCTGGGTAGCCGCCGCCGCCGCCAGGGCATTGGCCACATTGTGCCGGCCCGGTACCGGCAGTTGCACCGCCACTTCACCCTGGGGGGTCAGCAGGCGGAAATGGGCGCAGCCTGACTTGTCCAGGCTGACCTGACGGGCTTCGTACTCCCGCCGCTCACCGAAACAGGTCAGCTGCCGCTGTGCCCGCCACCCGCTACAGAAAGGACTGTCGCCATTGGCGATGGCCACGCCGCCGGCCACCAGGCCGTCGTAGATCTCGCTCTTGGCCTTGGCGACCCCCTCGAGTGAACCGAAGCCCTCCAGGTGCGAAGCCTCCACATTGTTAATCAAGGCCACATGGGGCTTGACCAGCGAGCTGGTCCAGGCGATTTCGCCGATATGATTGGCACCCAGCTCGACCACCGCGAAATCGGTGTCCGCCGTCAGCTCGCAGAGGGTCAGGGGCACGCCGATTTCGTTGTTCAGGTTGCCCCGGGTCGCCATGACCTTGCCCCTTTGCTGCAATATGGCCGCCGCCATTTCCTTGACCGTGGTCTTGCCGCAGCTGCCGGTTATGGCCAGAAACTTGGCCTGGCTGCGCTCCCGCACCAGGCCGCCGAGCAGACCCAGGGCCAGGCGGGTATCCGCCACCCTGATCTGGGGCACCTCGAGCGCCAGCCAGCGCTCGACCAGCAGGGCGCCGGCGCCTTGCTCCACCGCTTGGGCCGCAAATTCATGGCCATCGAAGTGTTCGCCGATCAGCGCCACAAACAGGCTGCCAGCCGCCAACGGCTGCCGGCTATCAGTGGTCACCGCCAGGATAGCCCCGTCGGCACCGCGCAACTCGCCGCCGGAGGCCTGGGCCAACAGGCTTAAGGGCAGGCTGATCACAGGGCTATCCCCAATATCCGGGCCGCGGTTTCACGGTCGCTGTAATGATGCTTTTGTGTACCCACTATCTGATAATCCTCATGGCCCTTACCGGCCACCAAAATAATGTCATCGGCTGCCGCCTGTTCAACCGCCAGGGCCATCGCCGCCGCCCGGTCATGGATCCGCATGGCCGCGTCCGGCTGCGCCAGGCCTGCCATCATATCGGCCAGAATAACGGCGGCCTGCTCGGTACGCGGATTGTCATCGGTCAGGATCAGCCGGTCCGCGCCGGCTTCCGCCGCCGCCGCCATCAACGGCCGCTTGCCCCTGTCACGGTCACCGCCACAGCCGACCAGACACCAGAGCTGCCCCCGGCAGTGCTGCCGCAAGGCTTCCAGAGCCTGTTCCAGGGCATCCGGGGTATGGGCGTAATCCACCACCACCAGCGCCTTGCCCGGACAATAAAAACGTTCCATCCGTCCAGACACCGCGCTCAGCCGCGGAGCCGTGGCCAACAGCTGATCAAAGGACTCACCCAACGCCAACAGGGCCGCCATCGCCGCCAACAGATTGGCGACATTAAAGCGTCCCAGCAAGGGGGCGGATAATACACCATTCCCCCAGTCGGAGTTAATGGTCACTTTCAACCCATCGTTATAAAAATGTACGGTTTCAGCCACCAGCTGCGGGCCGGCAAAGTCCCGTACCCGGCCGTGCAGGCTGTAGCCGATGGCGTCCGGATACAGGCTGAGCCAACGACGGCCCACGCTATCGTCGGCATTGATGATGCGCGTCTTCCGGCATAACTCGAATAACTGCCGCTTGGCTTCGCCGTAGGCGGCCATGGTGCCGTGATAATCCAGGTGATCCCGGCTCAGGTTGGTGAAGACGGCTACATCAAAATCCAGCGCCGCCACCCGGTGCTGGCACAGGCCATGGGAAGACACCTCCATCGCCACCCGCCCGGCGCCCTGGGCATGCAAGGCAGCCAACTGCTGCTGAACCTCCAGGGCCGAGCCGGTGGTATTGACCGCATCCTGCAGCCGGCCGAAGAGACCGTTGCCGAGGGTGCCCATCACCCCCGTCCTGCTGCCCAGCAGGCTGCTCCAGTTGGCGATCAACTGGGTGATGGTGCTCTTGCCGTTGGTGCCGGTCACCCCGACCAGTTGCAGCTCCGATGAAGGATCGCCATAAAAAATGCCGGCCAGCAGCGACAGATGACGGGGCAGCTGATAGACCCCCAGCAGGCGGTGATCCTGATAATCCAGGCCGCCCTGTTCCGGGCTGTCTACTTCATGGATAACGGCAGCCGCCCCCGCCGCCAGGGCCTGGGAAATAAATTGCCGACCGTCCAGCGAGTGGCCCTTGACCGCGATGAACAGGCAGCCTGGCGTCACCGACCGGCTGTCCAAGGTCAAGGAGGTCACCGTTATCGCCGGTGCCGACAACCCGAGCGGCACCGCAAGATCTCTAAGTGTGAGGGACATTGTACGCCTCCTGTCCGGCCAACTGTAACTGCTCTTCGGTCGCGGCATCCGGGCGGATATTGAGCAACTGCAGTGCCGCACTCATCACCTCGGCAAACACGGGGGCTGCCACATCACCACCATAATAAAGGTCACCCTGGGGTTCGTTGATCACCACCACCATCGCCAACCGTGGATCGCTCACCGGCGCCATGCCGCCGAATACCCCGACATAATCACTGCCATAGCCGCCGGCAATGGCCTTGCGTGACGTCCCCGTCTTGCCGGCCACCCGGTACCCGGGGATCGCCGCCTTACGGGCCGTGCCGCCCGGACCGATCACGCTTTCCATCATCTGCAGCACATCCCTGGCGTGCTGACGGACAATCACCTGTTCACCGACCGGCTGCTGGGCCCGCTTGACGATGGTCAGCGGATAGCGCACGCCACCATTGGCCAGGACCGCATAGGCCTGGGCCAGCTGCAGCGGGGTAACGGTAATACCATAACCGAATGACAGGGTCGCCCTCTCTATGTCGGACCAGCGACGGCGCTGGGGGATCATGCCGGTACTTTCGCCCACCAGCCCCATCCCCGAGTCGATACCCAGGCCGAAGCGGTACAGGGTATCCAACAGCTGCTCCGGGGTTTCCTGCAGGGCCATGCGAGCCATGCCCATGTTGGAAGAACGCTGGATGATGGTTTCGACGCTGACTTTACCCAGGTTGCGGGTATCGGACACCCGCTTGCCGCCCAGGCGCATCCAGCCCGGCGAAGTATCGACGATCGAATCCGCCTTGATGATGCCGTTTTCGAGCGCGCTGACCACGATCAGCGGCTTGAGGGTCGAGCCCGGTTCATAGGTGTCGGTCACCGCCCGGTTGCGGGCACGGAAACTCTGATACTGGCCCCGGTTGTTGGGGTTGAAGGAAGGGGTGTTGACCATGGCCAGCACCTCTCCGTTTTTCACATCCAGCAACACCAGGGAGGCGGACGTCGCCCGATGGAATTCCGATGCCTGCTTGAGGGACCTATAGGCCAGCGCCTGCAGGCGCTGATCGATGGTGAGCTGGATGTTGTTGGCTTCCCGGGCTTCCGATACCACCCCCAGATCCTCAATCACCCGGCCCATGCGATCCTTGCGCACCCGGCGCTCGCCAGCCTGGGCGGTCAGCCATTCGTTGTAGGCCCGCTCTATGCCCTCTATGCCCTTGCCGTCGATATTGGTCATGCCCACCAGATGGGCGTTAATCTCTCCGGTCGGATAAAAGCGACGGGCCTCGGGGCGCAGGTGCACACCGGGTAACTTCAATTTGCGGATATATTCGGCTACCGATGGGGTCACCTGCCGCTGGAGGTAGACGAAGCGGCGCTTGGGGTTGGCGACCCTTTGCTGCAGGGTCTCGACGGGTATTCCCAGCACGTCGGCCAGCGCTTGCCAGGCCCGGGTTTTCGTCAGGCTGTTTTCCGCATGAACCTGCTTGGGATCGGCCCACACCGCCTGCACCGGGACAGATACCGCCAGCTCTTCACCGTTGCGATCCAGGATCATGCCGCGGGTGCTGGTGGTGGTGGTGGTGCGCAGGGAACGCATGTCCCCTTCCAGCCGCAGTCGGTCCGGCGACACCACCTGGATCCAGGCGGCACGGGCAAACAGGGCCACGAAAGCGAACAAAATCACGCTGCAGACGGTGGCGAAGCGCCAGCCGACCAGCAGAGGTTCTTTCTTATGCGTCTTGCGCCGTCTCATCGTTTGGTAACCAATTTTTCCTCGGAAGGAGCCGGCCGACTCATGCCCAGCTTATTGCGGGCCAGGACTTCTATCCGGCTGTGTTCCATCAAGGTACTTTGCTCCAACAGCAGGTTCCGCCATTCGATATCCAGGCGATCCTGCTCCGCCATCAACTCGTTGTACTCGCTGGTCAGCTGCCGGGTGCCATGGGTCACCAGGATCACCGTCATCGCCGACCCCAGGGTGCACAAGGCCAGCAGCATACGCCATTTGTGGCGCCATAAATCCAGGCCAATTTCCTTGGTCAGATTTATCCGCTGCTCTATCATTCAGCCTCCGCCAGCCGTTCGGCGACACGCAACACCGAGCTGCGTGACCTGGCATTGGCGGCCACTTCCTGTTCGGAAGGTTTTTGTGCCTTGCCGATGCTCTTCAGCAGGCGCCCCCCGGCCAGTTGCGCCTCGGTCAATGGCAGCCCGGGGGGCACTTCAGGTCCTTTTTCATGTTTGCGGATAAAGCGTTTGACCAGCCGGTCCTCCAGGGAGTGGAAGCTGATCACCGATAACCTGCCGCCGGGTGCCAGCACCTCGAGGGCGCCGTCCAGCGCCTGCTCGATTTCATCCAGCTCGCTGTTGATATAGATGCGAATGGCCTGGAAGCTGCGGGTGGCGGCATGCTTGTTTTTTTCCCGGCTGGGATTGACCCGGGCAATCATCTCCGCCAGCTGGCGGGTGCGGGTAAAGGGGGTCTGGACCCTGTCATGGACGATGGCGCGGGCAATCTTCTTGGCGAATTTCTCTTCACCGAAGGTTTTTAGCACCCAGGCGATATCGTCTGCCTCGGCCCGGGCCAACCATTCGGCCGCACTCTGGCCGCTGGTAGGATCCATGCGCATATCCAGGGGGCCGTCTTTTTGAAAGCTGAAACCACGCTCGGCTTCGTCCAGTTGAGGGGAGGAAACGCCCAGATCGAGCAGGACGCCATCTATGCGCCCTGTCATGCCCTGCTCTGCCATCATCTCGGCCAGACGGGAAAAAGGCCCGTGCAAAATGTGAAAGCGGGGATCGTCGATGGCTTCGGCGGCGGCGATGGCCTGGGGATCCCGGTCGATGGCAAACAAGCGCCCCTCGGCACCCAACTGACTCAGGATCAACCGCGAATGCCCGCCCCGACCAAAGGTACCGTCGACATAGATACCATCGGGCTTGAGCGCAAGACCGGCCACCGCCTCGTGCAGCAGAACTGTAATATGTGCCTGTTTATTATTCATTTATAAAGAGAAATCCCGCAAACGTTCCGATGCCGACCAGTCCTGCTCGGGCAGGGCCAGCAGGTCATCATTAACTTGTTGTTGCCAGCAGGACTCGTCCCAGATTTCGAACTTGTTCAGTTGCCCCACCAGCATGATTTTTTTATCGAGTCCGGCATGTTGCCGCAAGGGCCCGGGTACCAGAAACCGCCCCTGGGCATCCAGTTCACATTCACTGGCATAGCCCAACAGCAGGCGCTGCAGGCGCCGCTCGGCCGGGTTCATACTCGACAGCCCTTTCAACTTCTTTTCTATTTCTTCCCATTCAACCAGGGGATACAGCAATAAACAGGGATTATTGATATCTATGGTGCACACCAGCTGACCGTCGCAGTCATCCCGCAACCAGTCACGAAAGCGTGTCGGTACCGCCAGGCGGCCTTTGCCGTCCAGGCTGATAGCATGCGCACCACGAAGCATGTAAGTCAGTATCCTTAGATTCTACTTTTTTCCACAAAAAGCCACTTTTTCCCACCACGATAGAGTGTAAGGAGGGGACTCAAGCTTTTCAAGCCGAGAAGTAGTGATATCGGGCGAAGTACGGCTGAGCCGATAAGACTCATTGATAGCTGTTTGCTTTATAAGAGGAATTTAAAAAGAGAGGCAAAAAAGAAAATATCGACTATAAGAAAGGGGCGCAGCCTGAGCTGCGCCCCCGAAAGAGTTGGAGTCGGCCGTTAAGCCGGGTTCTGTCCCGAGCAAGCTCGGTGACGATCATTCCTCTAGGCCAGCAATCGCTCGCTGGCTCAAGCAACCTACCCGCCCCCAGCGCGGGCCGCACCTGTAGGGGGCCTATTTGGTCTTGCTCCGGGTGGAGTTTACCGTGCCACGAACTGTTGCCAGTCGCGCGGTGCGCTCTTACCGCACCCTTTCACCCTTACCTGATCCCTTGCGGGCCATCGGCGGTCTGCTCTCTGTTGCACTGGTCGTAGACTCACGTCCCCCAGGCGTTACCTGGCACCCTGCCCTATGGAGCCCGGACTTTCCTCCCCCTCGCCCGTTTGCCCGAAGGCACAACGACGAGGCAGCGATCGCCTGGCCGACTCCGGGGCGGAGTGTACACCAGTGCGCCTCCGGGTACAAATACCCATACTTGGGACTTGGGACTTGGGACTTGGGACTTGGGACTGGACAAGAACAAACCAATCACCAGTCACCAATCACCAGTCACCAGTCACCAGTCACCAGTCACCAGTCACCAGTCACCAGTCACCAGTCACCAGTCACCACCAAGAATACTATTCCTGCTCCAGCCCATATTTATAGAGGGCATTTTTCTTTACGCCGTGGATCTCGGCGGTAATGGCGGCGGCTTTCTTCAGCGGCAACTCGGCCCGCAGCAAGGTCAGGGTACGCAGTGCCTCGGCGGGCAGCGCCTCGCTATCCGGCCTATGGCCCGCCACCATCAGCACAATCTCACCCCGGCAGCGGTTATCATCCTGCCGCAACCACTCCAGCATCTCGGCGGCCGGCAGGCTGTGAATCGTCTCAAAGGTCTTGGTCAGCTCCCGGGCCACCACCACTTGCCGATCCGGCCCCATCACCGCCACCAGTTCGGCTACCGTATCCAGCAGGCGGCGGGGCGACTCATAGAAGATCAGCGAACGGCTTTCTTCTTTCAGGCTTTCCAGCTTGTCATGGCGGGCCTTCTCCTTGGCCGGCAGGAAGCCCTCGAAGGCAAAGCGATCGGTGGCCAGACCGGCGGCGGACAGGGCTGTGATGGCGGCGCAGGCTCCGGGAAGGGGCACCACCCGGATACCCGCTTCGCGACAACGGTTGACCAGGTGATAGCCCGGATCGCTGATCAGTGGGGTACCGGCATCCGATACCAGGGCGATACTCTTACCCGATGACAGCCGGGCAACCAGCTGCTCGGCCTTATGCTGCTCGTTGTGGTCATGCAGGGCCCAGGTAGGGGTGCTAATCTGGTAGTGGGAAAGCAGTCTGGCCGTGTGCCGGGTGTCCTCGCAGGCAATCACATCCACCTGTTGCAATACCTCGAGGGCGCGGTGGCTGATATCACTCAGGTTACCAATTGGGGTCGGCACTATATAAAGAACAGCCGCTGGGCTCATAGGGTCTCCTGTGTAAGCAATTGTCTCACCACCATGGCCCCATTACACTAGGGACAAGAATGACACAGCTTGGAATTAAGGGATTGGCTAAACAAAATCAACGCGGGAGTGTAACACGACTGCTCTGCACCATGGTGCTTTCCTCTACGCTGCTGGCATGCGGCGTCTTTGAACCGCCTCAGATCAGCGATCAGGATCAAACGGCACCAGAGGTTTTTGCCGCCATCGACAGGCCGGCACAACAATATCAACGCCAATCGACCCGGGCAGCCCAGCACGATCTTTTCGTCTGGCAAGCATTGGCCATCCGGGCTTATCTGCAACAAGGCGAGCCGGACGCTGCCGAAGCCCTGTTATCGCCATTACAGCAAAATGCCAACACCCCGGCGCGGCAGGCGACAGCTCAACTCCTGAAAGCCAGCTGGGCTGAGTCCGCCAACCGGCTCGAGCTGGCCGAACAAAGCCTGGGCCAGCTGGATACGGCGGCCCTGCCGGAAACCGGCCTGTCCCTGCTGTTGTCGACCCAAGGTCAACTGCAGGAAAAGCAGGGGCAGCCCCTGGCCGCAGCCCGGCAATATATAGCACTGCACAGGCGGTTGTCCGATGCCGAGGCCGACGCCAACCGGGAACGTATCTATCACCTGCTGGGCGAGCAAAACCCTTCGTCTTTGCGAGCGGCGCAGAAAAAAGACGACGATGAGGCCAGCCGCGGTTGGTTTGAACTGATGGCCATCCTCAATAACCCGACGCTGCAACCCGACCCGAAACAATGGCAGCTCGAGTCCTGGGCTCAGTTATATCCGTCGCACCCGGGGGCAATTTATCTGCCGCCCATGCCGGACAGCTCCCGGAAGGCGCTTTACCAGCCCGGCCACATCGCCGTCCTGCTGCCACTGAGCGGCCGCCTGGCCGAGCAGTCGGAAGCCATCCGCGCGGGTATGATGCACGCCCATCCGGAGCAGGGCGCCCGGCTGAGTTTCATCGATACCAATGAGCGCAGCATGACCGCCGTCTATCGGCAAGTGCAACAAGCGGGGGCCGACTTTATCGTGGGACCGCTGTTAAAAGAGAACGTGGAGGCACTGTTGGCGCTCCAGCCGACCTTGCCGGTACTGGCGCTCAATGAGCCGGCTCATAAGCCCGCCCTGGCACACACCTATTATTTTTCCCTGTCGCCGGAAGCCGATGCCGACGAAGTGGCCCACCATATGTGGGAACAGGGCCATCAGCGTCCCCTGGTGTTTGCGCCCGACCATGAGCTGGGCCAGCGCATCGCCAACCGGTTTAACCAAAGCTGGCAGCAACTAAGCGGAATGCCTGCGACCCTCGCCTATTTTAATGATAAGGACAAGGTAGAGCAGGACGTCAGGCAGGCGCTTACCGTCACAGAGATCCCGGACAGCAATACCGAACAAGGCCAGCCTGGTGGCGAACCCGACTGGGTGGATACCACAGATGCGCCGGTTGACTCCCTGTTTCTGGTTACCAACGCCACCGAAACCCAGATAACACTGCCTTATTTTCACCTGGTACAGGACAGCCTGTCCGCCTCCAGGCTGCCGGCCTATGTCATTTCCCGCAGCTATGTCCCCCAGGGTACGGCCGTGCGTGAGTTCAATGGCCTGCAACTGGCGGATATGCCCTGGATGCTTGAGGCATCACCCCAGCTGAAGGAAGAAATAACCGTATCCTGGCCCCAGGCGAACAGCAGCTGGCTGCGCCTGTTTGCCTTTGGCCATGATGCCCTGACCAGCCTGCCGCAACTGAGCCAGCTAAGGGCTACCGCCGGACGCCTGCCGGCATTGACCGGACAACTGAATATTTCTCCAGACGGAACCCTGCACAGGGGCCTGCAATGGGCGGTATACCAAGATGGTCGCTGGCTTCCCACCCGGTAAGCGGGCCCAGGGTGACGCCTATGAGCGCCGGGCCGAGGCATACCTATGCCTTCAGGGGCTGAGGCTGCTGTGCCGTAATTACCAGTGCAGGCTGGGTGAGATCGATCTTATTATGCACCAGGGTGATACCCTGGTGTTTGTCGAGGTACGCTTTCGCAAAAGCCAGCAGTTTGGTGGTGCCCTTGCCTCGGTGACCGCCGCCAAGCAAGGTAGGATAAGACGTACCGCCTCTTTTTATTTACAATCCAGGGGATTGAATGAAGCCCGGCAGTCCTGTCGCTTCGATCTGGTCGCCTGCGAAGGCCCGGAGATTCACTGGATACAAAACGCCTTTTAAGGGATCCCATGCAGGAAGAAATCAAAGCCAGCTTTACCGAAAGCATTCAAACCAAAATCGCCGCCGCCGAGGCCTTGCCCGACACCATATTGGCAGCGGCGCAGATGATGGTCATGTGCCTGCTTAACGGCCACAAGATGCTGGTATGCGGCAATGGCGGCTCCAATGCGCTGGCGCAGCTGTTTGTCAGCGAGCTGCTCAACCGCTATGAAACCGAGCGTCCCGCCTTGCCGGCAATTTGTCTCACCCTGGATACCAGCAGCATCAGCGCCATCGCCGTGGATCAACATTTTGACGAAGCCTATGCCCGCCAAATCAGGGCATTGGGCCAAGCCGGAGACGTACTGGTGGTGATCTCGACCAGCGGGCACAGCCGCAATTTAATCAAGGCTGCGGAAGCAGCACTCAGCCGGGATATGACCATAGTCGCCCTGAGCGGCGGCGACGGCGGTGAATTGGCCGGCCTGCTGGGACCCAATGATGTGGAGATTCGTGTGCCCGCCCTGCGTGCTCCCCGTATTCATGAGGTCAACCTGCTCACCCTGCATTGTCTGTGCGACCTCATCGACCGAACGCTTTTCCCGAAACAGGAGGACTGATTGATGAAAAAAAACCTAGCCCTTGCACTCGTTTCCCTCGCCCTGCTACAGGGTTGTGCCGGCGTATTTGTCGCGGGGGGAGCAACCGGCGGGGGCATGGCGACGGACAGACGCACCATCGGCACCCAGCTTGAAGATCAGGCCATAGAAATGAGGGCCCTGAACCGCCTGGGCGAAACCAAACCCCTTTGGGAGCAGAGCAAGGTAAGCGTGATCAGCACCAAGGGCAAGGTGTTGCTGGTCGGCCAAGCCCCGACAGAGGACTATCGTCTGCAGGCCGAACAGGTGGTCAAGGGGGTGCCCGGGGTTGCGCAAGTCTATAATGAAATCCGCTTGGCCGAGCCGGTTTCCCTGTCGGTACGCACCCAGGATACCTGGCTGACCTCCAAGGTGAAAAGCAGCCTGATTGCGGAAAAAAATATCGACGCCACCAAGATCAAGGTAGTGACCGAAAATGGGGAAGTGTTTTTGATTGGCCTGGTGACCCAGCGCGAAGCCGATATTTCCGTACAGATAGCGCGTAACGTCAGTGGCGTCAAACGAGTAGTCACCGTGTTTGAATTTATTCAGGCCGTTAACTGACGCCGAGTGGGCGAGCCTATGCGGCCCAGCTCTTTTCTTTGATCCCATAAAAAAAGGAGGCCGAAGCCTATGACCTAGAGGTGCTTAAACATATGCGCCAAAAGGAAAAAAGGCAATGAATGCCGGTATGACAGGCTCTAGGTCTGACAATTTTGTCTGACAGTGCCGCCGCCTGAAGACCTCACGCGAGGTCAAAACATGAGCTACAGAACAGCAATCCCCTACTGCTACCGCGACCCTAACGGCACCTATTACTTTCGGCTTGCCCTTAATAAAGAACTGCGTATGCTTGCGCCGCTTCTCCCGAAGGAGGTCAGGTTATCGTTGCTGACCAAGAGGCGGCAGAAGGCAAAAGAGCTGGCGCTTTCGCTGGCTCAGTCATTGTTGTCACAGCAAGCGGTATTAGTTCAGATGGCAAAGAAAAACACCTCAAGCAAAGAGATTTTAGAGCAGCACCTTAAAGATATCGAAGAGCTCCGGCATCTGGTCAGGATGACTACCGAAGAGAAGCTGGAATACATTCCTGAGTCAGTGGCCAGAATGGTAGCGAATGGGAAGGAACAGGAAAAACTGAAGGGCACCCTTCTCTCCATAATCGATGAAGCAGAGAAAGACCTTAGAGAAAGAAAGCATGGCATCGTGCAGAAAAAAAGGCTGAAGCTTTCTATGAGCGGCTTAAGTTCAAGCTTTAATCGTGCAGATGAAGAGAAATTGGCCGACGAGGTGCTAAAGAAAGACGCAGACTTCATTACTCAACTCCGCCAGAGAGTCAAAGAGATTGAACAGGAGCAAGAAGCCTCTTTCAGACAATCCACAACGAATATCACTGTTGTTACAGAGACCTTACAAGGTCAACTGGCATCCCCAGTGAGAAGCACAGAACCCCCTATCTACAACCCTGGAGGACTATCCCACGAGGACATGAACAAATCGTTCTCGGACGTGTGGGACATATATATAGAAGAGTATGTCGCCAACAAGGGGGATAACACCAAGCTAGGTAAAATCAATGAGTGTGCGGTAATCACAAAGGCCATCGTCAGACACACACTAGGCGAAGGCTTCCGCTTTTTTGATCTGACGCCAAACCAGTATCTTCATATCTGCAAGAAGTATGTAGCCATCCCGGCAGGGATAGGGTTTAAGAAGGTCACCAAACTGACCAAGCCTGAATTCCTGAAGCTGACCGGCACGCCGCCAGCAAAATACAAAGCCAAAAAGACCATCAAGGACTTCCTTGAGACCTTCAACAGCTTCATTGGCAAGATGAACCAACGCTACAGGGGCAAGCAGCCCATCGACCATATAAGCGTGCACGACATACTGCCGGCAGAGCACCCGAACAAGGGAATGAAAGGCACAGATGAAGCTATCAAATACTTCTCGGATGAACGCATCAGGGACATTTTCAGTCACCCTTACTTCTCGTTGCCGAAGTCAAAAGACACCAGCCACTACAGAAGCGGGCACTTCTGGATTCCCCTCATTGGCTTGTTTACCGGTATGAGAGTCGGCGAGTGCTCGCAGCTCCACACCCAAGACATCCTACAGGTGCATGGCGTCTGGTGTTTCTGGGTTAATGGTGACGTTGGAAAAAGGTCAGATCGTCGGGTGGCCGGCAAAAGGGTGAAGACCGCAAACAGCATCAGATACGTCCCTATACATCAGACTCTGCTGGATCTTGGGCTGCTGGACTATGTGACCAAAATGGCCGAGCTGGGTTCAAAAGTCCTGTTCCCCACGATTGACTGGGGAAGCACCGATGACGGCAAGACTGACAACTACAAGAACACGGCCATGAGGTGCTTCAATCAAATGCTTAAGCACAGCAGCGCTTACCAAAAGGGCGAAAGCTTTCATTTATTACGGCACACCTTCATTACCAAGATGCGCGTAGACCTCAACATCCCGGAACATGAGATTGCCATGTATGTCGGCCATCTTGATCAGAGTGAGATGGCAATAAAAGGCAGACGCTTAATGACTAGGCACTACGGCGGCCAGAAAGGACTCACCGAAAGCGAGCTGCTGAAGATGCATAACACTATAAATCGTATCCAATTTGACCTTCCCCTCACCTGCGAGCACTGGCACGACTTCAGCGCCAACAAAATGCGGGGAATATACACCCGTGAGCAACTGGACAAGCAGCTTGAGCGAGAGGACAAATCACTGGAGGCAGCAAAAGCACGGGAGGCACGTAAGGTCGCTTCCATAGCGGGATAAATCCCAAAGTATCGTTCTGTAAGGTGGTTCACTTTTGGTATACCTCAGGTGAACCACCCTCCCCCCACATAAAAATGGTTTCACAACTCATGCTTGACCACTCAAAACAGACTGATATTATGAAACCACTATAAACGAACCACCAAAGAGACAAGCATGTCATCATCACGGGTATACGGTTACTTAAGAGCCTCCACCGATGAGCAGGACGCCGAGCGTGCAAAAAGTCCGCTGCTAGATTTTGCCGCACAGCAAGGTTTCACCGTCGATGCATGGTTCAAAGAAAATGAGTCAGGTGCCAGTCTCAAACGTCCCGAGTTGTTCCGGTTGCTCGATGTCGCCAGAACTGGAGACATCCTGCTGGTGGAACAGGTAGACCGGCTTAGCCGTCTGAACAGCAGCGACTGGGAGCGGCTTCAGGGACTCATCAAAAGTAAAGGCGTGCGAGTCGTGGCGCTGGATTTGCCCACCAGTCACCAACTGTTACATACCGGCGACGAATTCACCAACCGGATGTTAAGTGCAATCAATGGCATGATGCTGGATATGCTGGCCGCCATTGCCAGAAAGGATTATGAAGACCGGAAGAGACGCCAGCGGCAGGGCATCAACAAAGCGAAAGAGAATGGCAGGTATAAAGGCCGTCCGGTTGACGAGAAGCTACACGCTACAATCAAGGAGCTGCTGCAAGAGGGCAAGAGCTATAACAAAATCATAGAGCGGCATGGCTGTTCGAGGGCAACCATTGCCAGAGTAGCTAAGACACTGCGAAACCCAGAATAACAACAAGCACGGGCGCTCCCCGTGCTTTTTCATTTCACCCCAAAAGTGCTGCCATTCCAATAAATATTTTTTGGTCACCATTGACCAAAAAATAGTTTCACTTTAAATTAAGCTAACATTAACTACCGGCGTCAAGGAATGACTGGGACACCTAAAAAAATGCGTGCTTTCGTGCAACGCGAATCCGTTTTAAAAAAGGAAGCCAGAGGCTACGGCATGGAGCTGAGTAAATTCTGGCATTCAAAAAAACTGCTTGATGCATTCGCCGCATACGTTGAAAAGACCGAAGGGCCAACCGGCACCATCGACGAACATTTTCATCACTTCATGCTGGCGACCCTTCAGCGGGACACCAGCACCACAAGAAATAACATCATCACCGACGACGAACTAAGCGATTGTCTTTACATGATGGATCATGCCTATGAGGACGCCCAAAGGATGTGGGCGAAGCTGGGCATAGAGAAACAGCAAACCGGACGAAAGTCAAAAAAGTAACCTGAAAGGAATCAAGGGAGAACAGGAACATGGCCGCTCCATCATTATTAAGCACTTTTGAAGCAGCGGAAGAGCTGCATAAACTCACCAAACGCCGGAAAGACTGGGCCTCGTTCTTAAGCGAGAATAGAAGGGCGACACTATCAAGTAGCGGAAAGAAGAAAGGAAATCGTCACCGGTATGCCTATGCCATCCCCTACCGAAAGGAAGGGTGCAAGATATATTACCATTATGATGAGCTTGAGAAGTTCGCCAAATACTACAAAAGCTTAATATCTAGCTGGCGATAAAAATAATGGCCGCATATCGTGGGAGATATTGCGGCCAAATAAACACTTTCAGAAAAAGAATCCTAGCATGAACAATATTAACCGGCAAGCTTCCAAGCCGTCTCACGGTCTGGACAAGCGCAACACCCCAGAATATAAAGCAAAGCGTGAAAAGGCCAAAACCAGAAAACGCAGAAAGGTGGCAAAAGAACTGGGGCTTACCGACGGCTTCAGTGAAAAGCACATCAATGGCGCATTGCTTGTTGACATTATAACTACTGAGCACCTGTCACAGCCTGACGATTCCTGCCTGACTGAATGCACCTTGCCGGAAGACTTCGCCAAATACTTTCGCCGTCAAGCAAAAATAGCCTTTGGCGATATGCCGAAAAAACTTCTGGCCTACAAAAGCACACCGGATACCCTGAAAAGGTGCTTCCATGCCACCACGCTACTAAAGCGGGCGGCACAATCTGGTAATGAGCTAGTAGCTTTCACGCTGGCGATTCCTAAATCATTCTGGGAGCCATACAAGGGGGATGCCCCTACCCTATCAGCGGATAATGCCAAGAAGCTCTTTGATCGCCTTAGAAAGCGTTTTGAGCGTGCAGGGCTGACGGAATGGGGCTACCTATACGCCTTTGAACTGAAGGACAGTAATCCACACCTGCACGGCCTACTTGTTCGTCCGGCCCACATGGCAAACAGCGATGTTGAAAGCCTGCTGGTCAAGGCCGTTGGCACCAGCGGCAATCCCCATCACCAAGCACAGGTAAAACCATACCGTTCAAGGGGCTGGATAAGCTATATCAGCAAGGACAAGGACAACATGCTGGCATTGTTGGGGCGGTCACCTTACGTTGTTCAACAAGCGGTTGAGCAGGAGGCACGACAAGTATACGAGGAAGCTAGACAGGTGCTGAAAGGCGTTATTGATCAATCTGGACGACCTCTTGATGCTTCAAAACCGGACGACAAAAAACGGAACTACGCGGACAAAAAACCGTGCTCTGAAAAAGGTAACAATCCCCTTAAAACCCGCGCCAGCACTGGGTTTGATAGTGAAAAGTGCGCGAGTAACAGAGAAGCCCCTATATGTAGTTATACAGACCCTGTTACCCCTGTAATCACTACTGATACAGCTCAACAAAAGATCAAGCCAGAGAGCACAACACTGGATGATACATTGACCATCACCAGTAACGAATTGACCAATAAAGAGCACCCGTCACATAGCACAGCGCCAGCTACAGGGACGAACCAACCACCGACTGATACGAACACCAAGCAGATCGACAGCAGCGCCAGCAAAGAGGGATTACCAGCTGCTCATAGCATCAACATTGACGAGCCAAATGCTGACCCCGCGCTGGTTTGGGGGAGCTGGTAACAGAGCTGTGGCGATAACAGCCAGTGCAGAAACAGAAGGGAAAACCTACTGCCGGGACAGTGAAATAACCATGCCCGGCAGTAGATAGAAAAGTGAAAGTCCTAGAAAAAATCGGCAAGCGTCTATGTAGTCCAGACAAAAAATTTGTCGACATTCAAAAATGTCCTTATAGCTTCTCAAGTATCACTCGTAGAATTCAATGCCGTATGGGAACTCTCTTGCCGGATAAGAGAGATATGAATATTCACCTAACATATGAGCACAATACTCCATATACTCCCTCTCTCTAGAGTCATGTTCATCTAAAATTATGGATTCATCCACATCATCCAAGATAATAATTCTGATATCATCTATATCAAACACCAATTCATCTGCCCTAACTCTCCACTCTCGCTCCCAAGTAAAATCTGGCCCAGGAAAATCATATGTTACATGCCTCCACCTTATTGAGGCATCCAACAAGTAATACTCATCTTCACTTTGATATATTACAGGCCTTCCACCCTTTCCATAAACCCACCACTTTGGAACCTGTATCCCATACTTGCTATACCTAGTTCGGCACTCCTTGAATATATCTTTGGGGGCTTCCGTAAAACACACACAGTTATATTGCCCTTTTATATGCTGACACCCCCCTATCAGCACACCTTCTTTAATGATACTAAGGAGGTTTTCAAAAGCCGTCCTATTATCAGTGTCTTTAGTCCAATGAGTAAGGTAATCAGATATGTCAGAGCGACTCTTCCCAAACATTTCTCTTATCCTATATTGAAGGTTAGATTAGATTATTATCTTGGAGCCTCTTAAAAATAACTGCGTCATCCTCATGATGATAAGCAAGTGTGCAGTAAAACCTCTCCCCTTCATTTTCTCTATAAATAACCCACTCACCGGTCACGGCTCCCCTCCCTGCCCTTTCATTAATACCATCAACAACAAATTTCGCCACATCATTAGAAATCTTCACAAAGTCACCATCACTAGATGCATGTTCAAAACCTAACTGAGACAACTTCTTGAAAAAATCTGGCTTGAACTCTCCTTTTTTACTCCCTCCCTGATAAATAATTTCATTACTGATGTTTTTAAAAAAATGCTCAGAGTCAAAATAATGAACCTTATAAAAACATCCCAATATTTCACCCTTAAATTTTTCACCCCCCTTTACAAAGGAGCAAGCTCCTCTTTCAACAGAACTAATACTTTTAGCAATTGAGGCTAAATTACCCCCCTGCTCTTCATACTTACACATCTGGCTAATCAAGAGAGAAGATACTTTACTCTTTTCAATATCATACCCTTCTAGTGTTGCCATAACTTTCTCATGTGTTGACAGTGCCACACTCCCCCCCCCGTGCAAAAGTAAGTAATCAATCAAGTGTAATGTGAAAAATAAATATGACGAGTAAAAAAAGGGGCCGAAGCCCCTACGTCAATTGAAAGCAATCCTAACCGTTCCGCAATCACACCCATCCAGCAACAACACCGGCCTCCCAGCCTCATCCTGAGAGCGACTGACAGTCAGGCTAGGGCAAACCTCAACCAGCTTGTCAGAATCGCTTACAGAGGCTTCCAGAAGGGCTGCGTAAACTTCGGGGGAGATGGCTTCAATCTTGATCATGTCGTGTCCTTTATGCTTTGCTTGAGGCTCACAGTCATCCATTGAGGTCTGACAGTCGGCTGAAACCGAGCATGTAAGCCATTGATTTAACTAGGCTCTAGGACACTTCTCGTTGCTCAGAAACGAAAAAAGGAGGCCGAAGCCTCCTTTTTAACGCTGAGCGAAAATCACTTACTTGATGATTTTAGCAACAACGCCGGCGCCTACGGTACGGCCACCTTCACGGATGGCGAAGCGCAGGCCTTCTTCCATCGCGATAGGAGCGATCAGGCTTACTACCATCTTGATGTTGTCGCCAGGCATAACCATCTCAACGCCTTCCGGCAGTTCGATGGTACCGGTCACGTCAGTGGTACGGAAGTAGAACTGGGGACGGTAGCCTTTGAAGAACGGAGTGTGGCGGCCGCCTTCTTCTTTGGACAGTACGTATACTTCGGATTCGAAGTCGGTGTGCGGGGTGATGGAGCCCGGCTTGGCCAGTACCTGACCACGCTCAACGTCTTCACGCTTGGTACCACGCAGCAGCACGCCTACGTTCTCACCGGCACGACCTTCGTCCAGCAGCTTGCGGAACATTTCAACACCGGTACAGGTGGTCTTGACGGTATCCTTGATACCCACGATGGCCACTTCTTCACCCACCTTGACAACACCGCGCTCGACACGACCGGTTACCACGGTACCGCGGCCCTGGATGGAGAACACGTCTTCGATCGGCAGCAGGAAGGCGCCGTCGATGGCACGCTCAGGCTCGGGGATGTAGGAATCCAGGGCGGCAGCCAGTTCCAGGATCTTCGGTTCCCACTCGGCATCGCCTTCCAGGCCTTTCAGCGCGGAACCCTGGATAACAGGGATGTCGTCGCCCGGGAAGTCGTACTCGGACAGCAGTTCGCGCACTTCCATCTCAACCAGCTCGAGCAGCTCTTCATCGTCAACCATGTCGCACTTGTTCATGAACACAACGATGTAAGGTACGCCTACCTGGCGGGCCAGCAGGATGTGCTCACGCGTTTGCGGCATAGGGCCGTCGGTGGCGGCAACAACCAGGATGGCGCCATCCATCTGAGCAGCACCGGTGATCATGTTTTTCACGTAGTCGGCGTGGCCGGGGCAGTCAACGTGAGCGTAGTGACGGCTCTCGGTGTCGTACTCAACGTGAGAAGCGGCGATGGTGATACCACGGGCCTTTTCTTCAGGAGCGTTGTCGATCTGATCGAAAGCACGGGCGGCGCCGCCGAACTGCTTGGCCAGCACGCTGGTGATGGCGGCGGTCAGGGTGGTTTTACCGTGGTCAACGTGGCCGATGGTACCAACGTTTACGTGCGGTTTATTACGTTCAAATTTTTCTTTAGACACGGACTAGTCCTTCCTAGTTTGAACCCACCCGCCATGCGGGTGGGGAGTTTAAACAAAGATTAGTTAACCTTTACGAGCAGCAATAACCGCTTCGGCCATGTTCGCAGGCACTTCGGCGTACTTGGCAAACTCCATGGAGTAAGAAGCACGACCCTGAGTCTGTGAACGCAGGTCGGTGGCGTAGCCGAACATTTCAGACAGCGGTACCAAGGCATTAACAACCTTACCGGTAGGGCCATCTTCCATGCCTTCGATGATACCACGGCGACGATTAACGTCACCGATCACATCACCCATGTACTCTTCCGGCGTTTCTACTTCAACCTTCATCATCGGCTCAAGCAGCACGGGGTTACACTTCATGAAGCCCGCCTTGAACGCCATGGAACCGGCGATTTTAAAGGCCATTTCAGAAGAGTCAACATCGTGATAAGAACCATCGTACAGGGTAATCTTGATATCTTCGATCGGGTACCCCGCCAGAACACCTTGCTTCATCTGCTCCTGGATGCCCTTGTCGACAGCGGGGATGTATTCCTTGGGAATAACACCACCGACAACGGCGTTCTCGAACTTGTAGCCAAGGCCTGCGTCTTGCGGCTCGATCTTGATCCAGACGTGACCGAACTGACCACGACCACCGGACTGACGAACGAACTTGCCTTCCTGCTCAACGCTGCCGCGAATGCTTTCACGGTAGGCAACCTGGGGTTTACCCACGTTGGCTTCTACCTTGAACTCGCGCTTCATGCGATCAACGATGATGTCCAGGTGCAGCTCACCCATACCGGCGATGATGGTCTGACCGGATTCTTCGTCGGTCCATACGCGGAAAGACGGATCTTCCTGCGCCAGACGGCCCAGGGCCAGACCCATTTTTTCCTGATCAGCCTTGGTCCTGGGCTCAACGGCCACGGAGATAACTGGCTCGGGGAATTCCATGCGCTCCAGGATGATAGGCGCGTCCTGGGCACACAGGGTGTCACCGGTGGTCACGTCTTTCAAACCGATAGCCGCGGCGATATCGCCGGCACGGACTTCCTTGATTTCTTCACGCTTATTGGCATGCATCTGTACGATACGACCAAAACGCTCGCGTTTGCCCTTGACCGAGTTCAGCACTGTGTCACCGGATTGAATTACGCCGGAGTACACGCGGAAGAAGGTCAGGTTGCCCACGAAGGGGTCGGTGGCAATCTTGAACGCCAGAGAAGCAAAAGGAGCGGCATCATCGGCGGTACGGGTATCGGGCGTTTCGCCGTCTTCCTTTACGCCGGCAATGGCAGGAACTTCCACCGGAGACGGCAGATAGTCGACAACCACGTCCAGCATCGCCTGTACACCCTTGTTCTTGAACGCGGAACCACAGGTAACCAGGATCACCTCGTTGTTCAGCACGCGGCTCCGCAAGGCTGCCTTGATCTCGGCCTCGGACAATTCGCCACCTTCCAAGTACTTGTCCATCAGCTCTTCATTGGCTTCTGCTGCGGACTCGATCAGGTTCTGACGCCATTCTTCGGCCAGATCCTGCATCTCGGCGGGAATGTCTTCGTAGACAAAGGTGGTACCGTTGTCTTCGTCACTCCAGTTGATGGCTTTCATCTTGATCAGGTCGATCACGCCCTTGAAGTTTTCTTCAGAGCCGATCGGCAACTGAACAGGAACCGCCACGCCTTTCAGACGGGACTTGATCTGCCCAACTACACGCAGGAAGTTGGCACCGGTACGGTCCATCTTGTTGACGAAGGCAATACGCGGTACGTGATATTTGTTCGCCTGACGCCATACGGTCTCGGACTGGGGCTGAACGCCACCCACAGCACAGTAAACCATGACAGCACCGTCGAGCACCCGCATGGAACGTTCTACTTCAATGGTGAAGTCAACGTGGCCAGGGGTGTCGATGATGTTGATGCGGTGCTGAGGGTATTGATGAGCCATACCGTCCCAGAAACAAGTGGTCGCAGCGGAGGTAATGGTAATACCACGCTCCTGCTCCTGCTCCATCCAGTCCATGGTGGCAGCACCATCATGCACTTCACCGATCTTATGGCTTACACCGGTGTAAAACAGCACACGCTCGGTAGTGGTAGTTTTACCGGCGTCGATGTGAGCACTGATACCAATATTGCGGTAGCGCTCAATTGGGGTTGTACGAGCCACAATAAAATCCTCTTGCTAAGGTCAATTGCCCTTAGACAGCAATCAAAGAGGCGCGGCCTTGACCGCGCCCATCCAATTACCAGCGATAGTGTGCGAACGCTTTGTTTGCTTCGGCCATACGGTGCACGTCTTCACGCTTCTTAACCGCAGAGCCTTTGTTTTCAGCCGCATCCAGCAGCTCGCCAGCCAAACGCTGAGCCATAGATTTTTCACCACGCTTACGGGCGGCGTCTACCAACCAGCGCATGGCCAGGGCATTACGACGCACGGGGCGTACTTCAACCGGCACCTGGTAGGTAGAACCACCCACCCGGCGGGATTTAACTTCAACAGTAGGACGAACATTGTCCAGTGCCGCCTCGAACAGGGCAAGATGCTCTTTGCTGGTTTTTTCAGCAACGATATCCAGGGCACCGTATACGATATGTTCTGAAGTAGACTTCTTACCGTCTACCATTACTACGTTTACGAACTTGGCCAGCAGCTCAGATCCGAACTTGGGATCCGGCAGGATTTTACGCTGGCCGATTACGCGACGTCTTGGCATTGCAAACTCTCCGTAACTTCAGGAATAACCCAAAACAAAAGGTTAAAAATTAAATATGTTTGGCCTTACTTAACGGAGAACCATTAAGCCTTGGGCTTCTTGGCGCCGTACTTGGAACGGGCCTGGCGACGAGCGGATACACCGGAAGTGTCCAGCGCGCCGCGCACGGTGTGATAACGCACACCGGGCAAATCTTTAACACGACCACCGCGGATCAGCACGACGGAGTGCTCTTGCAGGTTGTGGCCTTCACCACCAATGTAGGAGTTAACCTCGAAACCATTGGTCAGACGAACACGGCACACTTTACGCATTGCGGAGTTCGGCTTCTTGGGGGTGGTAGTGTAAACGCGAGTACATACACCGCGCTTTTGCGGGCAAGCTTCCAGCGCCGGAACGTTGCTTTTTGCAACGTTCTTCTCGCGTGGCTTGCGTACCAGCTGGTTAATTGTTGCCATTAACAGCTCCTGAAAAATGTCGTTCTACAGTTGTGAAAAATCTATCCCCAAAACAGGGACGCAAAATTCTATTCCCACCCCGTTTATGAGTCAAGAATTATACAGTTTACTGGCCTTAGTTTTGGTAAAAGGGAGGCTACCACGCCTGGGGACTGCCTTTTTCCACTATCAGGTACACCAGATCCGCCATGGCCACTGGCTGACCCAGCTGACCTTCCAGGCCTCGCGCCACCAAATCGTCTTGCATGACATACAAGCCCCCCCTGTCAGCCAGGGAGGCCAGTTGCCGCTGCCAGTCAGGCAAGGTGACGGCGATCACCGCATCCTGCCATAATAGTAGCTGATCTCCCGTTGCCATATAACGCAAACATTGCGCCAGATTGTAATGGCTCAGGGGCGAGTGTTTAACGGTGTGCAACATACGGTTCTCAAAAGGTCAGTCGTACATTAAAGTCGGCCAGGCGGGCCACCAGCTCATCACGAGACAAGGGTTGCACGGCAATATTCAGCCGGGAGACATTCAGGCCCCTCTCGGCCAGCGACTCGGCACAGACATAGACGGACTCAATATCGTACAGCTCGAACAAACCGAAGGTGGCGGTATAGTTACGAGCCAACAGGGCGGCGGGATCCTGCCCCTCCAGCAACTGATAGACACCGTCACCGATAAAAAACACCGCCAGCGCCTCGGTCAGTGCCGAGGCTGCCAGCACCGCATCCAGGCCTTCTCGTCCGCTGGCGCTGCCATGGGGGGAGGTCCGAAACACAAAAGCCGGTTTATTCATCAGAACTGTACCACCCGATCTGCGGTCAACATCGCCTGGGCCAGGGAGCCCAAACCACTAAGCCGAAAAGGCGCCTTGACATTGAAGGCGGTCAGGTTCGCCTGTCGGGCCGAATCCTCATCCACCTGGCCGCGCCTGAGGGCGGCGGCGACACACAGCTCCAGGCTGAGCTCCTGTTCATTGGCCAATGCTACCCAGGCTTGATGCAGGTCGGTTTCATCGCTGGCGGGAAGGGAGAAACTGTTACCGTTGTGAACCCCTTCCTGATAGAAGAAGATGCTAATGATGCGATGACCCTGAGCCAGCAGGGCACGGGCAAAACGATAGGCATCAGTGGCCGACTGGGTGCCATAGCAGGGGCCGGTAACCAATAAGGCAAAACGTAAACCTGGCATCATTTCTGCCCTTACATACCTGTGGTGGACTCATGGCAAGATGGAGACCGGGGTTCCGATACCGGGTAGCTCCCCGGCCTCCCTAAGCCTAGGCAGCCTTAATCGATATAGGCGACGGCTTCGACTTCTACCAGCACGTCTTTAGGCAGACGGGCCACTTCCACACAGGAGCGAGCCGGGGCACCTGCGACAAAATAGCTGGCATAGACTTCGTTGAAAGCCAGGAAGTTATTCATATCGGACAGGAAACAGGTGGTTTTCAGTACCTTGCCGGCATCGGCACCAGCTTCGGCCAGCACCGCCATCAGGTTGTCCATTACCTGTTTGGTCTGAGCTTCAATACCGCCTTCTACGATATCCATGGTAGTCGGGTCCAGCGGGATCTGGCCTGAGGTAAAGATCATGTTGCCCAGGCGGGTGGCTTGCACATAAGGTCCGATGGCAGCAGGGGCCTTGTCGGTCGCAATTACAGTTTTAGTCATGGGTACTCCTGGTTAGGCGATGTCATCTTCATCGCGTTTTTTTTGTCGAATATAAAGATAAACGGTGTGTTTGGATATATTAAGCTTGTCCGACACCATGGCGATGGCGTCCTTGATATCGAAGATCCCCTTCTCAAAAAGACTGATGACAATCTGTTTGTTTTTAGCGTTATTGGCCACATCCGGGTCGGCATTAATTTCATCTATGGTGCGCTCGACCGTCAGGGTCACCAGTTCTTCTACATTATTGCTGAAGTTTTCCAGCGAGTTGTCTGACACTTCAACCGGTTTGGGTAAAAAGTCGGCCATAAACTCATGGAAGGGAGCGGCTAAATCCAGGTTAATACACAGCAGCCCGATAATCTGCCCATCCAGGTTGCGCACGGCCAGGGTGCTCGACTTCATCGGCCCCCCCAGACGCCCCTGGGTAAAATGAGCGGGGCTATGGCTCAGCTGCTGTTGCTCCAGCTGGGGCAAAATACGTAATGCCTGATCGGTGAGCGCTGCCCCGGCGGCACGGCCGCTCCCAGCGCCATTGGCTATCTTAATCACCGAATCATCCAGATCCTCCAGGGTATGCAGCACTATCTCACAATGCTTGCCAAACATGTCGGCCAGGCCATCCACCAGATCGGCATAGGCCGCCAGCAGCTGACGATCCTGCTGGGTGAATTGTTTCTTACACTTGAATTGTTCGGTTAACAAGGCTGCCCCACTTTCATCCGGCATTACTGGCTCCCTATGCCTGTCTTTCCCCTTGATTTTCAATTGATCATGTCAGATGTCAACTTTTTTTGAGGATAGCCAAACCGGCGCGAGGCTCGCATGGGCAAAATATCCGGCAGGCAATAACCTTACCCCCTGGGGCCATTTTCAATACTGACAATGATCCCATTCCTGATGGTGACTATCTGCATAAACCGATAGCGGCCAAAGTAATAGGTCCAACGTTCTCCATCCGGTTCCCGATACCAGCGACCATACCGGTTATGGTAATGGTGATAGGCCACTTCCCGTACCAGGGGTTCACCACAATACAGGATCAACAGGGCAATGGGATCACCGTCGGTGATCAGCCGGTTATTACAGCGCATGCTGTCTGCCTGTACCGGGGCCAGCCACAGACACAACACCAATCCCAACCACCAATGACGCATGACCACCTCCCTGCCCTAAGGATAGTTTGCCCCCGGGTTGGATCGGCGCCATCGATGCAATAAAAAACCGCCCGTAGGCGGTTTATGACACCATAACAATATAACAATGCTCATCAGGCGCGCAGGGATTTTTCGCCGCGAGAGACACCACAAACCCCACTACGGACCACTTCCACCACTTCCGTGGTATCGGCCATATTACGGATAAAGGCATCCAGCTTATCGCTGGTGCCCACCAGCTGAACCGTGTACAGCTGAGGGGTGACATCCACTATCTGGCCACGGAAGATATCGGCGGTACGCTTGACCTCATCCCGGTTGGCACCATCGGCGCGTACCTTGACTAGCACGATTTCCCGCTCGATATGCTCACCATCGGTCAGATCACTGACCTTGAGCACATCCACCAATTTGTTCAGCTGCTTGGTGATCTGTTCTATCACCCGGTCGTTGCCCATGGTGACTATGGTCATCCGGGACAGGGTGGGATCTTCAGTCGGCGCCACCGTCAGGGTTTCTATGTTATAGGCCCGCTGGGAGAACAACCCGACCACGCGGCTCAGAGCACCGGACTCGTTTTCCAATAACAGGGATATAATACGCCGCATCAGGTTCTCTCCGTATTGCTTAACCACATTTCATCCATGGCGCCGGTTTTAATCTGCATGGGGAACACATGCTCTTCCGGATCGATCATGATATCCATAAACACCAGCTTGTCCGTCAGGGAGAAGCACTTCTCCATGGCGGCCTCCAGTTCGGCCGGATCCGAGACCCGGATCCCAACATGACCATAGGCCTCGGCCAGTTTGACGAAGTCGGGCAGGGAGTCCATATAGGAATGGCTCTGGCGTCCTTCGTAGAACATCTTCTGCCACTGTTTCACCATGCCCAGGGCATGGTTGTTCAGGGAGATGATCTTCACCGGTATGTTGTATTGCATACAGGTGGACAGCTCCTGGATATTCATCTGGATGGAACCATCACCGGTCACACAGATGGACACCGCATCGGGCCGGGCCAGTTGGGCACCCATGGCCGCAGGCAGGCCAAAACCCATGGTGCCCAGGCCGCCGGAGTTGATCCACTGGCGGGGCTTGTCGAAGGGATAGTAAAGTGCCGCAAACATCTGGTGCTGCCCCACATCCGAGCTGACAATGGCCTCGCCCTTGGTGATCCGGTACATGGTCTCGATGACCTGCTGGGGCTTGATGTATTTATCGCTTTTTTCGTAGCGCAAGCACTGGCGCGCACGCCATTGCTCGATTTGCACCCACCAATCCTCCAAGGCCTGTACATCAGGCTTGAGTCCCAGCTCGCGGATGGTTTCCAGCATCTGCGCCAATACCGTATCGGCCGAGCCAACGATCGGAATATGGGCCTTGATGGTCTTGGAGATAGAGGTCGGATCCACATCCACATGGACGATGGTGGCATGGGGACAAAATTTGGCCACGTTGTTGGTTACCCGATCGTCGAAACGGGCACCGATGGCCAGGATCATATCGGAGTTGTGCATGGTCTTGTTAGCTTCGTAAGTACCATGCATACCCAGCATACCGATAAACTGCTTGTGGGTACCGGGCATGGAGCCCAGTCCCATCAGGGTATTGGTCACCGGCAGGTTGAACAGCTCCGCCAGTTGAATGACCAGCGCACTGGCTTCGGCGGTGACGGCACCACCACCCACATACATCACCGGGCGTTTGGCCTCGGCCAAGGCCTTCATTGCTTTTTTTATCTGCCCCTTATGACCCACCCCGGTCGGATTGTAGGAACGCATCTCTACCGAGCTGGGATAAACGTAGGGGTGTTTTTCCTTCGGATTCTGTACGTCTTTGGGCAGATCCACCACCACGGGGCCGGGGCGGCCGGTCGCGGCAATGTAATAGGCTTTTTTAATGGCCAGCGGTATATCCGAGGCTTTCTTGCACAGGAAACTGTGCTTCACGATAGGCCTGGAGATACCTATCATGTCGGTTTCCTGGAAGGCGTCATCGCCGATGTAGTCGGTCGGTACCTGGCCGGAGAGCACCACCATTGGAATGGAGTCCATATAGGCGGTGGCGATACCTGTGATACAGTTGGTGGCTCCGGGGCCCGAGGTCACCAGCACCGTGCCGACCTTGCCGGTAGAGCGGGTATAGCCATCGGCCATATGTACGGCGGCCTGCTCATGGCGCACCAGTACATGTTCAATCTTGCTGTTTTCAAATAAGGCGTCATAGATATCAAGCACTGAGCCACCGGGATAGCCGAAAATATGCTCGATTCCCTGATCTTCCAGCGCTCTCACTACCATTTCTGCGCCTGACAACATCTCCATGATAAGCCCTCCAGGCTCTGTGCACTCACGTTCCGCTACTGTTGGTCAAATTTAAACGGCTTTAGCCCAACTAGTGCCAAAGCTGCCTAATAACACCAAAATAGCCAATTTTTATCTTTATTAAACAACCACTTCTACTTTCATAACTAACAAGTAGAAAAAGCACCTTAACCTGCTTTATACCGGTTGTCTACGGCTTTATTTACTGCTAATAACGCCAAAGCCAGCTGATTCAACTGTTTTACCCCCATACCCACGGGAACAAAACAGAAACAATCACTATAAAACAGTTTTAGGCTCTTATTTTTATCTAAACTCTGGAAGGTTTATAGCACAGATCCTTGGAAAACAAGCAGGCCAATCCGGTTTATCTCAATAGGCCACCGCATTGCATATCACCATCGGGTACCAGCTCATGCAAACGTTCATCAGCCCACTCCGAAAACAACACCTGCCGCCACAGCTGACGAGCCAATGTAGCCAGCGATACCGGCTGTCCAGCGAGTAGCCAGTGCATCAGCGCACCCGCTACCCGGGGATAGTGAACCCGGGGGAGCTGTGTCCGGGACTTGGCCGGCAGAGGGGCAAAAGGCTCGGACAAGCGCGTCAGCCTGGTCGCCAGCTCAAGTTCCACCAGCAGGCGGGAATGACAGGAAACCAGAGCATGTCTCTGACCCAACAGGGTTAAACCGATACCGCGATGAAGGGCCTCGGCCACCACACTTAGCTGCCCCTCGCTGAGTACGGCGCGGCTTCGACTGAGTGCCGTCGGCCAGTGCTGCCAGGGCAGCAGGGTCAAGGCACCGATGTGGCGGATCGCGTTCACCTCCGGATGACAACAAACCTTAGGGCCGCCGGCAGCCTGGTGGCGAATTATCTGTTCCAGGGGCTGTTGGGGTAATGCCAGACAAATATCATAGTCAACCCGCCGCTCTTCACTCACCGTATCCAGCAAGGGCGGCAACACGGAGCGGCCAAAATGAAACCAGTCCAGGCCGATAACCTCGATACCGGCCCGGCGGAGCAAGCTGCCTTTGTTGCCCTGGGCAAACATAAACACCGGGCTTGAGGTAAACAATTTCAGCCTGAGCGCCAGGCCGCTGCTGCCCGCAAATACCAGCTGGTAATCCTGCTGACGCAGGCGCGTACGCATGGATAGGGTGGACAACGTCAGCCCGCTCAACGGAGCCACGCCATCCCCCCCGGTGCAAACCACTTCCAGCTCGCCTCCCAGTGACTGCAACGCCACCGCCAGCATCCTTGCATAGTGCTGGGAGACATGGTCCCCGGCACCAATAAAATACAAAATCTTCATGGGTCACTGATCCTTGTCATACAAGACGATGAGCCAGTCTGGCCCAGACCGATGACAAGATGATGAAGAACAAGAATATTTAGCCCCCTTTGGTAAAATAAAAAGGGGTAGAGCAATACCCCCACCCCAACCCACCAACACAGAACCAAACACCAAAAAAAACACAAAAAACAAAAAATAAATTCAAACAAAAACAAATAATCAGCATATGAAACAACATAACCGGAGGCTAGGCTTGACTTTGTAAGTTGACAGGCCCTAAGTTTCTCGCTATTGGTATAGCGTTGTTGACGGATTCTTTTTTCGGTGATGAGTGCTATGCAAAAAACCATTCAGCTACTACTACTAACTCTCATTGTGCACAGGCGCACGGGTCAGGCGTAGCTGGGATTCATCACCCACATACTTCAAGTTAAAACCCGTGCCATCCGCACGGGTTTTTTATATCTGTCGCGGGCGGCAAAGATCCAAACAAGGGGAAGCGACATGTCAGATCAAGTCATTATTTTCGATACTACCTTAAGAGACGGTGAACAGGCCCTGTCTGCCAGTTTGACAGTAAAAGAAAAGCTGCAAATCGCCCTGGCCTTGGAACGTCTCGGGGTGGATGTGATGGAAGTCGGCTTCCCCATCTCTTCGCCGGGGGATTTTGAGTCTGTCCAGACCATAGCCCGTCATATCAAGAACAGCCGGGTCTGTGCCCTGTCCCGCGCGCTCAAGGCGGATATCGACGCCGCCGGCGAAGCGCTCAGGGTCGCGGATCAGTTCCGCATCCACACCTTTATCTCCACCTCGGATATCCATGTGCAGAGCAAGCTGCGCAAAGACTTCGGCTCCGTGCTGGACATGAGCGTCGCCGCGGTCAAACATGCGCGCGGTTACACGGACGATGTGGAGTTTTCCTGTGAAGATGCGGGCCGCACCCCCATCGATAACCTGTGCCGCATGGTAGAGGCGGTGATCAAGGCCGGCGCCACTACGGTCAATATTCCCGATACCGTCGGTTACACCGTGCCCAGCGAGTTTGGCGGCATCATCCAGGCCTTGTTTAACCGGGTACCTAATATCGACAAAGCCATTATCTCGGTCCATTGCCATGACGATCTGGGCATGTCGGTGGCCAACTCCATCGCGGCCGTGCAGCAAGGAGCCCGTCAGATCGAATGTACCATCAATGGCATCGGCGAACGGGCCGGTAACTGTTCACTCGAAGAAGTGGCGATGATCATGAAAACCAGGGGCGAATTACTCGGGGTGCATACTAATATCAAGCACCAGGAAATCTATCGTACCAGCCAGCTGGTCCGTAACCTGTGCAACATGCCGGTACAGCCCAACAAGGCCATCGTCGGTGCCAATGCCTTCTCTCACTCTTCCGGTATTCACCAGGATGGGGTATTGAAGAACAAGAATACCTACGAGATCATCACCCCGGAAAGCATTGGCCTGCCCAAAAACCAGCTGAACCTGACCTCCCGCTCCGGCCGTCATGTGATCAAACACCGCATGACCGAGATGGGCTACAGCGAGCAGGACTATGATCTCGATACCCTTTATACCAGCTTCCTGGCACTGGCCGACCGCAAGGGCCAGGTTTTCGATTATGATCTGGAAGCCCTGCTGTTCTTCAGCCAGATCCACGAAGAACCAGAGCAGTTCAAGCTCAAGTACCTGAGTGTGCAGTCTGGCAGTGATGTGATGTCCACCGCCAGCGTGCGCATGACTGTCGGCGGCGAGACGGTCAACGAAGCCGCCGTCGGTAATGGTCCTGTCGATGCGGTCTATCAGTGCATCAACCGGGTCACGGGTTATGACATCCGCATCGACAAGTACGAACTCAAGAGCAAGGGCGAAGGCAAAGATGCCCTCGGCCAGGTCGATATCGTCGCCGAATACAAGGGCCGTAAGTTCCACGGCATGGGTCTGGCAACCGACATCGTCGAATCGTCCGCCCAGGCGCTGGTCCATGTGATTAACAGCATCTGGCGGGCCGAGCAGGTGGCCGAGAAAAAAGAGCAAATACAAAACAAGATACGAATGGAGACAGTGTGAGTATGACTGCAAGTTATAAGGTGGCGGTGCTGCCCGGAGACGGCATAGGCCCCGAAGTGATGGCAGAAGCCCTGAAAGTATTGGACAAGGCACAGGCCGAGTTCGGTTTCAGCCTGGAACTGAGCCACCATGATGTAGGCGGCATCGCCATCGATAACCATGGCTCGCCGCTGCCGGCGGCGACCCTGGCCGGCTGTGAAGCCGCCGATGCCATCCTGTTCGGTTCGGTGGGGGGGCCCAAGTGGGAAAAACTGCCCCCCAACGAACAGCCGGAGCGTGGCGCCCTGCTGCCTCTGCGCGGTCATTTCAAGCTGTTCTGCAATATGCGTCCGGCCCGCATCTACCAAGGCCTGGAGTCCTTTTCACCACTGCGCGCCGATATCAGCGCCCGCGGTTTCGATATCGTCTGCATGCGCGAACTGACCGGCGGCATCTACTTCGGCCAGCCCAAGGGGCGCGAAGGCTCCGGCCCCCAGGAGAAGGCCTTCGATACCGAGATCTATCACCGCTTCGAGATCGAACGCATCGCCCGCCTTGCCTTCGAGGCTGCTCGCGGTCGTCGCGGCATTGTTACCTCGGTAGACAAAGCCAACGTACTGCAGGCCTCCATCCTGTGGCGTGAGGTGGTTATCGAAGTAGCCAAAGACTATCCGGATGTGACCCTCAACCATATCTATATCGATAATGCCACCATGCAGCTGATCAAGGATCCGTCCCAGTTTGACGTGCTGCTGTGCTCCAACCTGTTCGGTGACATCATCTCCGACGAAATGGCGATGATCACCGGCTCCATGGGCCTGCTGCCTTCCGTCAGCCTGAATGAAAAAGGCTTCGGCCTGTACGAACCGGCCGGCGGCACGGCCCCGGATATCGCCGGCAAAGGCATTGCCAACCCCATCGCCCAGATCCTGTCGGCGGCACTCATGCTGCGCTACAGCTTCAAGCAGGAAGAGGCCGCCCAGGCGATCGAGCGCGCCGTCAGTGAAGCCCTCGCCGCCGGCTACTTTACCGGTGACCTGCACAGTGAAAAAGCCGAACATCCGGTGCAATCCACCAGTCAAATGGGTGAGCAGATAGTCACTCGCATCAGGAGGGCAAACTAATGTCCAGCACCTTATATGAAAAAGTCTTCACGGCGCACCTGGTGCGCGATGTCGCCGGTGAAACCCCGCTGATTTATATCGACCGCCACCTGGTGCATGAAGTCACCTCCCCGCAGGCCTTTGACGGCCTGCGGGAAAAAGGCCGCAAGCTGCACCGACCGGACCGGACCTGGGCCACCATGGACCATAACGTGTCCACCCAGACCAACGACATCGCCGCCTCCGGTGAGATGGCCCGCATCCAGATGGAAACCCTGGCCAAGAACTGCGAAGAATTCGGCGTGCCCCTGTATGACCTGCACCACAAATACCAGGGCATAGTCCACGTCATAGGTCCCGAGCTGGGGCTGACCCTGCCCGGCAGCACCATCGTCTGTGGTGACTCCCATACCGCCACCCATGGTGCCTTCGGTGCCCTGGCCTTCGGTATAGGCACCTCGGAAGTGGAACATGTGATGGCCACCCAGACCCTCAAGCAGGGCCGGGCCAAAACCATGAAGATCGAGATCAGCGGCGAACTCAAGCCGGGGATCAGTGCCAAGGATCTGGTGCTGGCGATCATCGGCAAGGTCGGCCATGCCGGCGGTACCGGTTACGTGGTCGAATTCTGTGGCAGCGCCATCGAGTCCCTGTCGATGGAGGCCCGCATGACCATCTGTAACATGGCCATCGAGCTAGGTGCCAAGGCGGGCATGGTCGCCCCCGACCAGACCACCATCGATTACCTCGAAGGTAAGCCTTTCGCGCCTACCGGCAAGGACTGGGACGAGGCGGTCAGCTACTGGCATACCCTCAAATCCGATGCCGATGCCAAATTCGACGCCGTGGTGGAATTAAACGGCTCCGAGATAGCGCCGCAGGTCACCTGGGGCACCAACCCGGGCCAGGTGATGGCCATCGACGACACCATACCGGCGCCGGAAGACTTTACCGATCCGGTCGAACGCCAGTCCGCCGCCAAGGCCCTGCAATATATGGCTCTGGAAGCGGGCAAGAAACTGACCGAGGTGACCATCGACAAAGTCTTTATCGGCTCCTGCACCAACAGCCGGATTGAAGACTTGCGTATCGCCGCCGCCATTGCCAAGGGTCGCAAGGTCGCCGCCGGGGTACAGGCCCTGGTGGTGCCGGGCTCACAGCAGGTCAAGGCCCAGGCGGAAGCCGAGGGCCTGGATAAAATCTTTACCGAAGCCGGCTTCGAGTGGCGTCTGCCCGGTTGCTCCATGTGCCTAGCCATGAACAATGATCGGCTGGCACCGGGCGAGCGCTGCGCCGCCACCAGCAACCGTAACTTTGAAGGCCGCCAAGGCCGGGGTGGCCGCACCCATCTGGTGAGCCCGGCGATGGCCGCCGCCGCCGCCGTGTTTGGTCACTTTGTCGATATTCGGGATTTATAAGGGGTTTTACATGAGCGGATTCAAGCAATTAACAGGTATCGCCGCCCCCCTGGACGCGGCCAACGTAGACACGGATCAGATCATCCCTAAGCAGTTTCTGCAGAAGGTGACCCGTTCTGGCTTTGGCAAGCACCTGTTCCATGACTCGCGTTTTCTGGACGATGCCGGCCTGCAGCCCAACCCGGACTTTGTGCTCAACCAAGCCCCTTACGAGCGGGCCTGTATTCTGCTTACCCGGGAAAACTTCGGCTGTGGTTCCAGCCGTGAACATGCGCCCTGGGCGCTGGCCGATTTCGGCCTCAAGGCCATTATCGCCCCCAGCTTTGCCGATATCTTCTACGGCAATGCCATCAATAACGGCATGGTACCGGTTCGGCTCACCGAAGCTGAGGTAGATACCCTGTTTGCCTATCTAACCGCCAACAGGGGCGCCGAGGTAACCGTGGATCTGGAAGCCCAGCAGGTACGCGCCGGCGAGCACTGCTTCTCCTTCGAGATTGACGAGTTCCGTCGTTACTGCCTGCTCAATGGCCTGGACAGCATCGGCCTGACCCTGCAACACAAGGATCAGATCGATACTTATGAGGCCAACCAGCCCGGCTGGCTGTAAGCCAGGCTGACTTGAAAACGCCGGCGTGATGCCGGCGTTTTCTTATCTGGATCATCTCCAACAAACTTATACCAATCACATTAAAGATTGGAGCTATTTCATTATCACTAAGACTCCGGACAAGGGGCCAACTCTGCCGACTCGCTATGAATACATCTCTGTACGCTATCGGTTTCATCCCTGAAACAGAAGGTCGGCGAAGCAGATCCCATTGTCCTCCTTGAAGCGCCGATATCGCCTGTTTGTGCCGCCAACAGTCACCTCGAGATTCAAAAAGAGGTAATAGGGAACGCCTCAGCCGACCGTTACATGCCAGGGCCGGAAAATGCTCCTGCCGTTCCGGCATTCCCGCCACCCCTGGCGCTCAGATGGCATGCCCGAGCTTACATGAATGTACTTGCAGCGTGTCGGAGGAGGCGTCCCTCTCTCCTCTTAGCTACGAAATCACAACGTTGACCAGATGCTTAACCCGATCGGTATTATCTTGTTGAAAAGAGGCTGGTCTGAGTTGGCAAAGCTCTCTACAATAGCGCCTATTCTCAAACGGGGTGCGGTTAACCGCTGAGAGCATTCTCGTATCCTGCCCGCTTTATGCTGGCACTGGCATTTGAGTACATGGCCACCCCGGTCAACCAGGAGTGACCATATGAAAAAAAACCTGCTCGCCCTTTCCCTGCCGTTGCTGATCTCCAGCCAGGCCATGGCTGCGGAGCCCACCCTGACCGTCTATACCTACGGCTCATTTGCATCCGATTGGGGCCCCGGCCCTGCCATCAAGAAGAGCTTTGAAGCCGAATGTGGTTGTCAGCTGGAGTTTGTCGCCCTGGACGACGGTGTCTCCATCCTCAATCGCCTGCGCCTCGAAGGTGGCGACACCCGGGCCGACCTGGTGCTGGGGCTCGACAACAACCTGCTGCAGGCCGCCAAGGAAACCGGACTGCTCTCCGAGCATAAAGTTGAACTGGATGGCATACGGCTGCCCGGCGGTTGGAATGACAGCGTGTTTGTGCCCTTCGACTACGGTTATTTCGCCTTTATCTATGATGCCGACAAGCTGGACACACCGCCAACCAGCTTTGCCGAGTTACTGGAACGGGACGACCTGAGCCTGCTCTATCAAGATCCCCGTACCAGTACCCCGGGCTTGGGCCTGCTGCTGTGGGTGCAACAGTTGTATGCTGAACGGGCGTCCGACATCTGGCAAAACCTGGCTAAACGCACCGTGTCGGTGACCAAGGGCTGGAGCGAAGCCTACGGCATGTTCCTGGAAGGCGAGGCGGACCTGGTGCTGTCTTACACCACTTCACCTGCCTATCACATCGAAGCGGAACAGAAGACGCAATACCGGGCCGCCGGCTTCAGTGAGGGCCACTACCTGCAGGTGGAAGTTGCCGCCAAGGTGAAAACCAGCCAGCAGCCGGAACTGGCCGACCGCTTCCTGCAATTTATGGTCGGTCCCGGTTTCCAACAGCACATCGCCACCGGTAACTGGATGTACCCGGTGATCGACACCCCACTGCCCGCCAGCTTCGATAAGCTGGTACAGCCCGCCAGCAGCCTGAGCTTCAGTGCGGAAGAAGTCGCCGAGCACCGCCAGGCCTGGGTACGCCAGTGGCTTAACAGCGTCGCCCGCTGATGCCCGCCCGCTGGTGGTGGCTACCGGGTGCCGTTAGCCTGAGTCTGATCCTGCTATTGATAACAGGGCCCATTGGGGCCCTTTTGGTTCAGGTGCCCACATTTACCTTCACCGATTTGCTGGCCGACAGCTACCTGCGTCACGTGCTCTGGTTCAGCTTCTACCAGGCAGGGCTTTCAACCCTGTTGAGCCTGGCACTGGCCATTCCCCTGGCGCGCACCCTGTCCCGACGGCGCTTTCCCGGGCGAGACCTGCTGGTCAAGCTGTTTGGTTTATCCCTGGTCCTGCCGGCCATACTGGCGGTGTTTGGTATAGTGGCCGTCCATGGCCGCCAGGGTTGGGTAAACCAGCTATTGATGGCGCTGGGGTTCGAACCCTTCGGCTACCTCTACGGTTTGAACGGCATACTGCTGGCCCATATCTTTTTCAATATGCCACTGGCGGCCCGCATCCTGCTGCAGTCGCTGGAAGCGATTCCCGATACCAGCTGGCGCCTGGCCAGCCAGCTCGGCTTTCGCTCCCATCATTTATTCCGCTGGCTGGAATGGCCGGCGATGCGTACCGCCCTGCCCGCACTTGCCAGCCTGATTTTCCTGCTCTGCTTTACCAGTTTCGCCACCGTGATGGCATTGGGAGGCGGCCCCAGGTCTACCACCCTGGAGGTTGCCATCTATCAGGCACTGCGCTTTGATTTCGATCTGCCGCTGGCGGGAGGACTGGCCCTATTGCAGCTGGTTTTCTGCGGTATGTTTTTACTGTTACAGCATGGGTTGTCCAGGCCCGTTCAAGCCGCCGCCCCCGGGCGGCCTCGGCCTGACAGGCCGGATCGGCATCATCTGAGCACCCGCCTGATGGATGCCTCGGTTATGTTGCTCTGCCTGAGCCTGTTTTTACCGCCTCTGCTGGCGATTGTCGTGGCTGGCATCAATCCCCAGTTATGGCCGGTGCTTTTGTCCGGCGAGCTGTGGCGGGCCACCTTAAGCTCGCTGAAAATCGCCCTGGGGGCAGGCATGCTCTCTGTATTCTTTACCCTCGGCCTGTTAAGCAGCAGCCGTTATGTTCGGCTACACCTGAAGCAAACCGGGGCCGCCGCCCTGATGGAGTCCCTGGGCTCCATCATTCTGGTAATGCCCGCGGTGGTGCTGTCGACCGGGCTCTTTATCCTGTTGCGGGGGCTGGTCGATGTCTTCAGCCTCGGGACTGTCTTGGTGTTGTTGGTGAATGCACTGATGGCACTGCCTTATGCATTACGCACCCTGCTGCTGCCAATGGAGCAGGTTGCCCGGCAGCATGACCGGCTCTGCGCCAGCCTGGGCATCACAGGACTGGCCCGCATCTACCGGGTGGAGTGGCCGCTGTTGCGCAAGCCGATTGCCCTGGCCCTGGCCCTGGCGATGATGCTGTCGGTCGGCGATCTAAGCGCCATTGCCCTGTTTGGCAGCCAGCACCTGCAAACCCTGCCCTGGCTGCTTTATCAGCAGCTGGGCAATTACCAGATGACTCAGGCCGCCGCCACCGCCCTGGTGTTGCTGCTCTTGAGCCTGGGGCTTTTTATCCTGATTGAACGGGTATTGGGAGGTAAGCATGCTAGAACTCGATAAACTCGCCAGCCGCTATCCGGAGCAAAGCCTGTGTTTCACCCTGCAGATAAGCTCTGGGCAGATCACCGCCCTGATCGGCCCCAGTGGCGCCGGTAAATCCACCTTGTTGTCCATGGTCGCCGGCTTCGCCAAGGTCGAGTCGGGCACCCTGACCTTTAATGGCCTCAGCCTCCTGGGACTTCCCCCAGCCGAGCGTCCCATCACTACCCTGTTTCAGGACAATAACCTGTTCTGGCATATGAGCGTCTACCAGAATATTGCCATTGGCCTGTCGCCGTCACTCAGGCTCACCTCGGACCAGCAAAGCCAGGTACAGCAGGCCGCCGAACAGGTAGGGCTGGCGGCATTATTGGCGCGCAAACCGGATACCCTGTCGGGGGGACAACAACAAAGGGTGGGGCTGGCACGCAGCCTGGCGCGGCGCAAGCCGGTATTGTTACTGGATGAGCCCTTCTCCGCCCTGGATCCCGCCTTGCGTTTTGAGTTGCTGGGGTTGCTGCGTCAGCAGACGGATGCTCTGGGGCTGGCCGTCCTGCTGGTTACCCACCACCCGGAGGAAGCGGTCAGGGTGGCCGACAACATCGCCTTCGTACACAATGGCGGCATTGTGGAAACCGGCGGCAGGGAACTGTTGTCAGCCCCCCGCACGGAGGAGTTTAAAGCCTATCTGGGACGTTAGAGGTTTTCCTCGGCAAACGAGGCCAGCCGGCTACGCACCACGCCATTCAGATAGATATTGGCGCTGCCTTCGAAGTCTTTGAAACGCTCCACTATATAGGTCAGCCCGGAGGTCACCGGGGTCAGGTAACTGGAATCAATTTGAGCCAGGTTGCCCGAACACACCAGCTTGGTGCCTTCACCACAACGGGTAATGATGGTCTTCAGCTGGGAGGCGGTCAGGTTTTGGCACTCATCTAACAGCACAAAGGTATTCTGGATACTGCGTCCGCGCATAAAGTTGACGGATTTAAACTGGATATTGGCCTTGCCCATGATGTAGCTGAGCGAGCCGTCCATGCACTCATCCTGTTTGTGCAGCACCTCCAGGGTATCGGTAATGGCAGCCAGCCAGGGCGCCATCTTTTCTTCTTCGGTACCGGGCAGAAAACCAATGCTCTCGGCAATTTCCGGGGTGTTACGGGTGACTATTACCCGGTCGTATATCCCCTTTTCAATGGTCATCTCCAGCGCCGAAGCCATCGCCAGCAGGGTCTTGCCGCAACCTGCCGGGCCGGTCAGTATCACCAGTTCGATATGGGGATCCATCAAGGCATCCAGTGCCATCGCCTGGTAGATATTCTTAGGCTGGATACCCCAGGCCTTGCGACCCATCATCCGTTCCCGCCCCAGGTCTACGAAACGTACCTTGTCGTTTTCCCGGCTCAGCACCCGGCCGGCAAAATCGTCACCATCATCGATCAGATACTGGTTGGTATGGGCTCCCGGCAGCAGCTCGTCGGCCACCATATGAATCACCTCACGACCGTGGGTCTCACTCTCGCATTCACCCACCTTGTCCCAGAAGCTGTCGTTAATATGATTAAACCCCTTGGAGAGCAGGCGAATATCGTCGATCAGCTGATCGGAACGATAATCTTCCACATGCTCCAGTCCGGCCCCTTTGGCCTTGAGTCGCATATTGATGTCTTTGGTCACCAGTACCGCCATCCCCTCGGCATTATGTTTTTGCAGATAGAGGGCGGTATTGATGATGCGGTTGTCCGCTTCATCATCGGTAAACATCGAGTAACCTTCCGGCAGGTGCCGGTCGGAAATAATGGCGATGGAGCCAGAAGCCTCATCATCTTTCAGGCCCAGCGGGACCCCTGCGATAATCTGCTCGGGGGTGGCATCATGAAAAATATCTTCCAGGGTGCGGATGGCGACGCGGGCATCACGGCTGACATCTTTTTGCCTGTCTTTGATCCGGTCAAGCTCTTCCAGGACCGTCATCGGAATAACGACATTGTGTTCCTTGAAGGAGTAGATAGAGAGGGGTTCGTGCAGGAGTACGTTGGTATCCAAAATAAAGCGCTTACGGTCATTGCCGTCCATAGGCATTCTCCCCGGGCTAAGCCCCTGTGTTGTTCATCGGCTTTATCAGTTACACCACGTCAAGGTGATAGCGAGATGACTGCTTTATTACATTTAACCTAAAACGCTTTTGCTCAATCGGCAAGCGTTTGTTTTGTCAGGACGACTTTGAGCTAGCAGAACCCCCTCGTAATCATCAGACCAGACAAGGTTATGATGATATTCAACATCAACAGGAGACGAAAAGGGTGAGCGGCAGAAACGCAAAAAAGCCCTTCACATCGGTGAAGGGCTTTTCAATTGGGTGCCTGGCAGTGACCTACTTTCACATGGCAGCTGCCACACTATCATCGGCGCGGGTGCGTTTCACTTCTGAGTT
>NZ_BAABCX010000003.1:0-410924 GCF_039539325.1 Zobellella aerophila | reverse complement strand
CCCAAGCATTACTCACCCGTCCGCCGCTCGTCAGCAAAGTAGCAAGCTACCCTCTGTTACCGCTCGACTTGCATGTGTTAGGCCTGCCGCCAGCGTTCAATCTGAGCCATGATCAAACTCTTCAATTAAAGATTTGATGCTCAATGAATATCTGAATTGCTGCTATTTCTAGTGCACTTCACACAACATTGAAAAACAATATTTTTTGTTTCCCAACATCCTGCGAGTGCCCACACAGTTTGCTTGATAAGTTGTTAAAGAGCGTTGACCTTCAGCAGGTCAGGGCTGCGTATTCTACGCAATCCGTTGTGTTCGTCAAGCAGTGAATGATGTTCTTTTTCTGCTTGTGACCGTGAGCGGCTTGCCCCGTGTCAGTGGATGCGCATTATAGGGAGCCGCGATTTTTGCGCAAGGGCTTTTTTGTGAAAAAAAGCACTTTGGACTGCGTTTGCTTATACTCCAAGCAAAAGCACAGCTTAGCCACAGGGTTATCCACATAAATCATTATCAATGACGTTGTCAGATAGCTAAGAACACCCCCAACGGCACAGTGAAATGATACAGCTTCCCTTCCCGAGTCTAACCCATCCACCCATGGCGGACGATTTTCCAAGCCCATCTTTAAGTCTAGCAGAACTACGGAGAGTCAATACGTATTCCTCTTTTCATTAAACTGCACCCACAGACACAACCCCGGACACAGGGAAACATAGGGAAACGCTGACAACCCATAAAAATGATAGAAAATAAGGATAGCAGCCGAGACGGTCAGAACAGTGCCATCTGCACAATCAGGATATGTTTGGCTGTCTATTGGGAACAGGATGAGCGCAGGAGATTAAAAGAGGAAATAAACGGCAGGAAATAAAAAAGCCGGGACAAGCCCGGCTTTTTGGTACTTATTCTTCAGAAGCTACAGCTTCTCCGGCGTCGATATCACGACCTACCAGCTCAATATAAGCCATAGGGGCGTTATCACCGGCGCGGAAACCACACTTCAGGATGCGGGTGTAGCCACCCGGGCGCTCCTGGTAACGTGGGCCCAGTTCGTTGAACAATTTGCCAACCACTTCGCTGTCGCGGGTGCGGGCAAATGCCAGGCGACGATTAGCAACGCTGTCGCTCTTGGCCAATGTGATCAAAGGTTCAACTACACGACGCAGCTCTTTAGCCTTTGGCAGAGTCGTCTTGATAACTTCATGACGAACCAGGGAGCTGGCCATGTTACGGAACATAGCCTGACGGTGGCTGCTGTTCCGGTTCAGTTGACGACCACTCTTACGATGGCGCATGACCTAATCCTTCCTAACTAAATCTGTAAAACCCGTGACCCGGTTTATTCATCAGCGATGCTGGCAGGCGGCCAGTTCTCCAGGCGCATGCCCAGAGACAAACCACGAGACGCCAACACGTCTTTAATCTCGGTAAGAGATTTTTTACCCAGGTTAGGAGTCTTGAGCAACTCCACCTCAGTACGCTGTACCAGATCACCAATGTAATGGATCGCTTCTGCCTTAAGACAGTTCGCAGAGCGAACGGTCAGTTCCAGATCGTCGACAGGACGCAGCAGGATAGGATCGAACTCAGGCTTGTCTTCTTTCTCTTCCGGCTCGCTGACGTCACGCAGATCGACGAAGGCTTCCAGCTGTTCGGCCATGATAGTGGCTGCACGGCGGATGGCTTCTTCGGGATCCAGGGTGCCGTTGGTCTCCATGTCGATAACCAGCTTATCCAGATCGGTACGCTGTTCAACACGGGCCGCCTCAACATTGTAGGCGATACGAACCACGGGGCTGTAGGCTGCATCCAGCAACAGGCGACCAATCGGACGCTCATCTTCTTCGCTGTGGGCGCGAGCGGCGGCAGGAATATAGCCCCGACCACGCTGCACTTTCAGACGCATGCTGATTTCAGCCTCATCCCCTGTCAGATGACAGATGATGTGCTCTGGGTTAACGATCTCAACGTCATCACCATGGGTGATGTCGCCTGCAGTTACGGGACCTGCACCAGTTTTGGTCAAAGACAGGGTCACTTCGTCCTTGCCTTCCAGCTTGACAGCAATCTCTTTCAGATTAAGCAAGATTTCCAGGATATCTTCCTGGACACCTTCCTTGCTGCTGTACTCATGCAATACACCGTCGAGTTCAACTTCGGTGATGGCACAACCTGGCATGGAAGAAAGCAGAATACGACGCAGCGCATTACCCAATGTATGACCAAAGCCACGCTCCAGTGGCTCGAGAGTCACCTTGGCGTGAGTCGGGCTGATCTGTTCAATATCAACCAGACGCGGCTTAAGAAAATCTGTTACAGAACCCTGCATTGTGTCCTCTCTTAGAAGCAAGCTTTACTTGGAGTAAAGCTCGACGATCAGCTGTTCGTTAATCTCGGCAGACAGGTCGCTACGCTCAGGCAGACGCTTGTAAACGCCTTGCATGTTGGTAGCGTCAACTTCTACCCAAGTCGGCTTTTCACGTTGACCGGAAACCTCAAGAGCGGCTTTGATCCGGGCTTGTTTCTTGGCCTTCTCACGAACGCTGATTACGTCTTCGGGAGAAACTTGGAAGGAAGGAATGTTAACAACCTTACCGTTCACCAGGATAGCCTTGTGGCTGACCAGCTGACGAGACTCGGCGCGGGTGGCACCAAAGCCCATACGGTAGATGACGTTGTCCAGACGACCTTCCAGCAGCTGCAGCAGGTTCTCACCAGTATTGCCTTTCAGGCGCGCAGCTTCTTTGTAGTAGTTGCGGAATTGCTTTTCCAGCACGCCGTAGATACGACGCACTTTTTGCTTTTCACGCAGCTGTACACCGTAGTCAGACAGACGGCCTTTACGGGCGCCATGTTGACCGGGTGCGGTATCAATTTTACATTTTGAATCGATCGCGCGAACGCCTGACTTCAGGAAGAGGTCAGTGCCCTCGCGACGGCTCAGTTTGAGCTTGGGACCCAGATATCTTGCCATGTTCTTTCTCCAACTATCCTACAAGAAGGGTTATACGCGACGCTTCTTGGGAGGACGACAACCGTTGTGCGGGATGGGAGTCACATCGGTGATGTTGGTGATGCGGAAACCCGCAGCATTCAACGCACGGATGGATGACTCACGGCCCGGACCCGGACCTTTCACCATTACTTCCAGGTTCTTAACACCGTATTCCTTGGCAATCTCACCAGCACGCTCGGCAGCTACCTGAGCAGCGAACGGGGTGGACTTACGGGAACCACGGAAACCTGAACCGCCGGCAGTCGCCCAAGACAGAGCATTACCCTGACGATCGGTGATGGTTACTATGGTATTGTTGAAAGACGCATGAACGTGGGCGATACCATCGCTCACCTGCTTTTTGACGCGTTTACGTGTAGTACGAGTCGGGGTTTTAGCCATGATCTACCTTCCCGTTATTTCTTGATCGGTTTACGAGGACCTTTACGCGTACGCGCATTGGTCTTGGTGCGCTGACCACGAACGGGTAGGCTGCGACGATGACGCAGACCTCGGTAACAACCCAGGTCCATCAGACGCTTGAGATTCATGGAGACTTCGCGACGCAGGTCACCTTCAACGGTGAACTTCGCTACTTGCTCACGCAGGGACTCTACCTGAGCTTCATCCAATTCTTTAATTTTCACATCCTCAGCGATACCGGCTGCAGCACAAATGGCTTTAGAGCGGGTACGGCCGACGCCATAAATAGCAGTCAAAGCAATGACGGCATGTTTATGGTCAGGAATGTTAATGCCAGCGATACGGGCCACTATGCACTCCTACAAAATATCAAATAATAAGCCATTACAAAGCCCGTCTAGGATACGTAATGACTATACAGACACCCAACAAAGGTGGCTGGCTACTTTAGCCAGCTCGCCTTTAATTTTCAAGTTAAACCGTAACTTTTTTAGCCCTGACGCTGTTTATGCTTAGGGTCTGAAGAGCAGATCACACGCACCACACCGTGGCGCTTGACGATTTTGCAGTTACGGCAAATTGCCTTAACGGAAGCACGGACTTTCATTGCTTAACTCCGTAAATACTCGAACCTTAGCGGTTGTAGCCCTTCAGGTTCGCTTTTCTCAGGACATCGCCATACTGATGAGACATCATGTGGGTTTGCACCTGAGCCATGAAATCCATGATGACGACCACGATAATCAACAGCGAGGTACCACCAAAATAGAACTGGACGTTCCAGGCTGTCATCAGGAACTGTGGCACCAGACAGATAAAGGTAATGTACAGCGCACCGATCAAGGTCAGGCGAGTCATCACTTTATCGATATAGCGTGCAGTCTGTTCACCCGGACGTATGCCCGGAATGAAAGCGCCACTCTTTTTCAGGTTATCTGCCGTTTCACGCGGGTTGAACACCAGCGCGGTATAGAAGAAACAGAAAAAGATGATAGCGGCTGCATACAACATCACATACAGCGGCTGACCGGGCTGCAGTGTCAATGACAACTCCTGCAGTATGTTGGCAAACCACCCCTCACCCTGACCGAACCAGGAGGCTACGGTACCCGGAAAGAGGATGATGCTGGATGCAAAAATCGCAGGAATAACCCCCGCCATGTTCACTTTCAACGGCAGGTGGGTACTCTGTGCCGCAAAAACCTGGCGACCCTGTTGACGTTTGGCATAGTTCACCACGATGCGGCGCTGGCCACGTTCAACGAAGACCACGAAATAGGTTACTGCAAACACAATCACAGCCAGTAGTAACAGCAACAGAATGTGCAATTCCCCCTGACGCGCCTGCTCTGCCGTGGCACCTATAGCCGATGGCAGACCCGCAACGATACCCGTGAAGATAATCAGCGAGATACCATTGCCGATGCCACGCTCGGTAATTTGCTCACCTAACCACATCAGGAACATGGTGCCGGTGACCAAGCTTACGACCGCCGTAAAATAGAAACCAAAACCCGGGTTAACCACGAGTCCTGACATCATATTCGGCAGGCCGGTTGCAATACCGATGGCCTGGATGGTTCCTAGAACCAGCGTACCATAGCGGGTGTATTGACTGATCTTGCGACGGCCAGATTCACCTTCCTTCTTGAGCTCGGCCAAGGGGGGGTGAACCACAGTCAATAACTGGATGATAATGGACGCAGAAATATACGGCATTATCCCCAGTGCCAATATGGACGCTCGTTCCAAGGCGCCACCACTGAACATGTTAAACATTTCAATGATGGTGCCTTGTTGTTGCTGGAACAAGTCGGCAAGTACGGCGGCGTCAATACCAGGAATAGGCACATAGGAGCCGGCGCGAAACACTAAGATCGCGATCAGAACGAAAAGCAGACGACTCTTCAGTTCACCCAGCCCACCCTGTGCATTTTTTGCTTCTAATCCTGGTTTCTTGGCCATGGTACTTTTTATTCCTCGATTTTTCCGCCAGCGGCTTCGATGGCTGCACGTGCACCTTTGGTGACGCCCAGACCAACCACAGTAACTTGACGGTCAATAGTGCCAGACAGAACCACTTTGGCAAACTGGATGTTCTTGGTGATCAAGCCAGCTTGCTTCAGAGTGTTCAGATCCACCACTTCGCCTTCGACCTTGGCCAGTTCGCTCAGACGAACTTCGGCGCTTACCAACGACTTGCGAGAAGTAAAACCAAACTTCGGCAAACGTTGTTTCAGCGGCATCTGGCCACCTTCGAAACCGTTGCGAACCTTACCGCCTGAACGGGATTTCTGACCCTTGTGGCCGCGACCACCGGTTTTACCCAGACCAGAACCGATACCGCGACCTACACGCTTGGCAGACGGCTTGGAGCCGGGTGCCGGAGACAGAGTATTCAAACGCATGCGATTACTCCTCAACCTTAACCATGTAGTAAACCTTATTGATCATGCCGCGTACACAAGCTGTATCTTCCAGCTCGACGGTGTGACCAATGCGACGCAGACCGAGGCCAAGCAGCGTTGCCTTATGCTTAGGCAGACGACCGATGGAGCTACGAGTCTGAGTTACTTTTACAGTCTTGTTAGCCATGGCGCATTACCCCAGTATTTCGTCAACGCGCAGACCACGCTTGGCAGCGACTTGCTCAGGCGACTTCATATGAGCCAGAGCGTCGATGGTAGCGCGAACTACGTTGTTCGGGTTGGTAGAACCGTAAGTCTTGGCCAGTACGTTATGTACACCAGCGACTTCCAGTACGGCGCGCATGGCGCCACCGGCGATGATACCGGTACCTTCGGATGCAGGCTGCATATAGACGTTTGAACCAGAGTGACGACCCTTGACCGGATGGAACAGGGTGCCGTTGTTCAGACCAACTGTACGCATGTTACGACGAGCCTGTTCCATTGCCTTTTGAATGGCAGCAGGAACTTCACGGGCTTTACCGTAACCGAAACCAATACGACCGTTACCATCACCTACCACAGTCAGTGCTGTGAAGGAGAAGATACGACCACCTTTAACAACTTTTGATACACGGTTAACTGCAATGAGCTTTTCTTGCAGTTCACCGGCTTGAGCTTCGATTTTTGCCATTTTCGACTCCACCCTTAGAACTGAAGACCAGCGTCACGAGCAGCGGCTGCCAGAGCGGCAACGCGACCGTGATATTGGAAACCGGAACGGTCAAAGGCGACATTGGTTACGCCGTTGGCCAGTGCACGCTCGGCGATGGCTTTACCAACAACCGCGGCGGCATCAATGTTACCGGTATATTTCACCTGTTCGCGAATTGACTTTTCCACGGTAGACGCGGAAGCCAGAACGGCTGAACTGTTCGGTGCAATAACCTGTGCATAGATGTGGCGCGGAGTACGGTGAACCACCAGGCGAGTCGCACCCAGTTCCAGCATCTTTTTGCGTGCTTTCGTAGCACGGCGGATACGAGCTGCTTTTTTGTCCATAGTGTTACCTTACTTCTTCTTAGCCTCTTTACTGCGGACCTGCTCGCCGAAATAGCGAACACCCTTGCCTTTGTAAGGCTCTGGCTTGCGGTACGCACGAATATTGGCAGCTACCTGACCAATCAGCTGTTTGTCGGCAGACTTGAGAACGATCTCGGTCTGGGAAGGACATTCAGCAGATACGCCTTCAGGCAGTGCATGCTCAACCGGGTGAGAGAAACCCAGAGACAAGGCAATAGCATTGCCTTTAATCTGGGCACGATAACCTACACCAACCAGCTGCAGCTTGCGTTCGAAGCCTTGGGTAACACCGACTACCATGTTGTTGACCAGGGCACGGGCAGTGCCGGACTGGGCATTGGCGCCATCCATGTTTTCACGTGGGGCGAACTTCAACAGGTTGTCTTCCTGGCTGATTTCAACAGCAGCATTGATGGTACGATTCAGAGTACCCTTGCCACCCTTGATGGTGATTTCCTGACCGTTCAACGTCACTTCTACGCCGGCAGGAATTTCGATAGGTGCCTTAGCAACGCGAGACATATCCTACTCCTTAAGCTACGTAGCAGATGATCTCACCGCCCATACCGGCTTTACGCGCGGCACGCTCGGTCATCACACCTTTAGACGTGGAAACGATAGCTACACCCATACCAGCCATAACTTTCGGCAGTTCGTCGCGTTTCTTATAGATACGCAGACCAGGGCGGCTGACGCGCTGGATCATTTCAACCACAGGCTCGCCTTGGAAGTACTTGAGAGTCACTTCCAGTTCAGCCTTGGTTTCACCAGAGACATTAAAGTCAGTAATGTAACCTTCTTCTTTCAGTACTTTGGCAATGGCCACTTTGACTTTGGAAGAAGGCATGGTGACAGCAACTTTGTTGGCTGCCTGACCGTTGCGGATGCGGGTCAGCATATCCGCGATCGGATCTTGCATGCTCATTGTGTATTACTCCCGTGTTCGCTTACCAAGAAGCCTTCTTCAGGCCAGGAATTTCACCCTTCATCATCAGTTCGCGCACCTTGATGCGGCTCAGACCGAACTTCCGCAGGAAACCATGCGGGCGGCCAGTGATGTTACAGCGGTTACGCTGACGAGAGGGGCTTGCGTCACGGGGCAGTTGCTGCAGTTTCAAAACCGCATCCCAACGTGCTTCATCGGAAGTTTTCACGTCAGAAATGATGTCTTTCAGTGCTTGACGCTTTACAGCGTACTGCTTAGCCAGCTTTTCACGCTTGACTTCGCGAGCTTTCATTGATTGTTTTGCCATAACCCTACACCTTACTTACGGAATGGGAAGTCAAAGGCAGCCAGCAGAGCACGGCCTTCCTCATCGGACTTGGCAGTAGTGGTGATGGTAATATCCATACCACGTACACGATCTACCTTGTCATAATCGATTTCGGGGAAGATGATCTGCTCACGAACGCCCATAGAGTAGTTACCACGACCATCGAACGACTTAGGGTTCAGGCCACGGAAGTCACGGATACGGGGGATAGAGATGCAAATCAAGCGCTCCAGGAACTCCCACATACGCTCGCCGCGCAGAGTTACTTTACAACCAATGGGGTAGCCTTCACGGATCTTGAAGCCAGCAACGGATTTACGAGCCAGGGTGATCAATGGCTTTTGGCCGGAAATGGCAGCCATATCGGCAGCGGCATTATCCAGGATCTTTTTATCAGCCAGAGCTTCACCCACACCCATGTTCAGGGTGATTTTCTCAATCCGAGGGACTTGCATGATAGTCTTGTACCCGAACTGGCTAGTCAGTTCTTTTACTACATTTTCGTTGTAGTAATCATGCAGTTTCGCCATCGTATAAACTCCAATTACTTCACAAGTTCGCCGGTGGATTTGAAGAAACGCGCTTTTTTGCCGTCTTCAATCCGGAAACCAACGCGATCAGCCTTGCCGGAGGCAGGGTTGAACAGCGCAACGTTAGACACGTCGAGAGGTGCTTCTTGGTCGATGATGCCACCGGGCTGGTTCAGCTGAGGAACCGGCTTCTGGTGTTTCTTGACCAGGTTGATACCTGCGACGATTACTTTACCTTCGCTGACCAGGACTTTGGTGACGGTGCCACGCTTGCCCTTGTCTTTGCCGGTAAGAATGATGACTTCGTCATCGCGACGGATTTTTGCTGCCATCGTTTGACTCCTTACAGTACTTCAGGTGCCAGTGAAACAATCTTCATAAACTTCTCATTACGAAGTTCACGCGTCACCGGGCCAAAGATACGAGTACCGATCGGCTGTTGATTGTTATTCAAAATCACGGCCGCATTACGGTCGAAACGGATGACAGAGCCGTCCGGACGACGAACGCCTTTACGAGTGCGTACGACCACCGCGTTCATTACATCACCTTTTTTAACCTTACCGCGCGGAATTGCTTCCTTGACGGTAACTTTGATGATGTCGCCGATGCCGGCGTAGCGGCGGTGCGAACCACCCAGGACCTTAATACACATTACGCTACGCGCACCGGAATTGTCGGCCACGTCCAGCATACTTTGCATTTGGATCATGTTAGTGCTCCGCTAAAGTGACTACTTTAAAACCCTTTCGGGACATTGGCTGCCATTGAAGGCGCGGCATTATAGCACCGCCAATATGGAAAAGGTAGGGTAAAAAACAAACGGCCCATCGCTGGGCCGTTTGACCGGGTAAGTATATCAGAGATCGTCAGGCTTTAACCGGACGCTCAATGATTTTTACCAGGGTCCAGGACTTGGTCTTGGACATGGGACGACATTCGCGAATAGTCACGACGTCGCCGGTTTGGCATTCATTGCTCTCGTCATGAACGTGCAGCTTGGTAGTACGCTTGATGTACTTCCCGTAGATCGGGTGTTTCACGAAGCGGTTGATAGCGACGGTGATGGACTTGTCCATCTTGTCGCTCACTACACGGCCCTGCAGAGTACGAACGGTATTTTCGCTCATCTTACGCACCTGCCTTTTGGTTCAGAACAGTCTTAACACGCGCGATGTCGCGACGTACATTTTTGAGGTTGTGGGTCTGAGCCAGCTGGCCGGTGCTTGCCTGGATGCGCAGGTTAAATTGCTCACGCAGCAGGCCCAGCAGTTCCTGGTTCAGTTCTTCAACACTCTTTTCACGCAGATCTTGTGCTTTCATCACATCACCGTCCGAGTTACGAAAGTGGTCCTAACCGGCAGCTTGGCAGCCGCCAGTGCAAAGGCTTCGCGAGCCAGTGACTCAGGTACACCGTCCATCTCATACAGGACACGACCCGGCTGGATCTGGGCAACCCAATATTCCACGTTACCCTTACCTTTACCCATACGTACTTCGAGGGGCTTTTCGGTAATGGGCTTGTCCGGGAAAATACGGATCCAGATTTTGCCTTGACGTTTAACGTGACGAGTCATCGCACGACGTGCTGCTTCGATCTGACGAGCAGTGATACGTCCACGAGTGGTCGCCTTCAGACCAAAGGAACCAAAAGAAATCTGGTTGCCTGAGGTCGCCACACCGCGGTTACGGCCTTTGTGGACTTTACGGAATTTCGTACGCTTTGGTTGCAACATGTCCGAGTCTCCTTACTTACCGCGGCCTTTGCGCTTGGGCTTGGACGGGGCTTGCGGCTCTTGAGCAACGGCTTGCAGGCCGCCCAGAACTTCACCCTTAAAGATCCAAACCTTTACGCCAATGATGCCGTAAGTGGTAGATGCTTCAGAAGTTGCATAGTCGATATCGGCACGCAGGGTGTGCAGAGGCACACGACCTTCGCGGTACCATTCGGTACGCGCGATTTCAGCGCCGCCAAGACGACCGCTCACTTCCACCTTGATGCCTTTTGCGCCGATACGCATGGCGTTCTGAACCGCGCGCTTCATGGCACGACGGAACATCACACGACGCTCCAGCTGAGAAGCGATAGAATCCGCCACCAGTTGGCCGTCCAGCTCAGGCTTACGCACTTCGGAAATGTTGATCTGGGCAGGCACGCCAGCCAGGTTGGCTACATGCTTGCGCAGTTTTTCAACGTCTTCGCCTTTCTTACCGATAACCACGCCGGGACGAGCGGTGTGAATAGTCACACGGATGCTCTTCGCCGGACGCTCGATCACGATCCGAGAAACGGAGGCGTTTTTCAGTTCCTTACTCAGGTACTGACGTACTTGAAAATCGCTGTGCAGGTTGTCAGCGAAGTCCTTGGTATTCGCAAACCAGGTCGAGTTAAAAGGCTTGGTGATCCCTAAGCGAATACCATTCGGGTGTACTTTCTGGCCCATTGCTTATCTCCTAGCCTCTTAGCGGTCGGACACAACCACAGTAATGTGGCTGGTACGCTTCATGATACGGTCCGCGCGGCCCTTGGCACGTGGACGAATACGCTTCATGGTGGGACCTTCATCAACGAAGATCTTAGCCACTTTCAGCTCATCGATATCCGCACCTTCATTGTGCTCGGCATTGGCAATGGCAGATTCCAGTACTTTCTTCACCAGAACGGCAGCCTTTTTCGGGCTGAAAGCCAGGACATTCAGTGCCTTGTCTACGGTCAGACCACGGACTTGATCGGCTACCAGGCGCGCCTTCTGGGCAGAAGTACGAGCAAAGCGGTGTTTAGCTATAGCTTCCATCTTTTACCCCTTAACGCTTCTTGGCCTTCTTATCAGCGGCATGGCCGCGATAAGTACGAGTCGGTGCAAATTCACCCAGCTTGTGCCCGATCATTTCATCGGAAACGTAGACAGGTACGTGCTGACGACCATTATGGACAGCGATGGTCAAACCGATCATATCGGGAATGATCATTGAACGACGGGACCAAGTCTTAATTGGCTTTTTATCCCCGCTTTCCACCGCTTTCTCTACCTTCTTCAGCAAGTGCAGGTCGATAAACGGCCCTTTCTTGAGAGAACGTGGCATGGTGATACCTCTAAAAAACTATTACTTGTTACGGTTACGTACCACGAACTTGTCGGTACGCTTGTTTTTACGGGTTTTGGCGCCCTTGGTCGGCTTGCCCCAAGGCGTAACCGGGTGACGGCCACCTGAGGTACGACCTTCACCACCACCGTGCGGGTGGTCTACCGGGTTCATCGCCACACCGCGAACGGTAGGACGAACACCACGCCAGCGCTGAGCACCGGCTTTACCCAGTTGACGCAGCATGTGCTCGGCGTTGCCCACTTCACCCAGGGTAGCGCGACACTCGGCCAGTACTTTACGTACTTCACCGGAACGCAGACGCAGGGTGACATAGGTGCCTTCACGCGCCAGGATCTGGGCGGAAGTACCGGCGGAGCGAGCGATCTGCGCGCCCTTGCCCGGCTTCATCTCGATGGCATGCACAGTGCTACCAACGGGGATGTTGCGCATCGGCAGGCAGTTACCGGCCTTGATCGGGGCAGCATCACCGGATACCAGCTGATCGCCGGCATGAACACCTTTCGGCGCCAGGATGTAGCGACGTTCGCCGTCTGCGTACAGTACCAGGGCGATGTTGGCGGAGCGGTTAGGATCATACTCCAGACGCTCTACCTTGGCCGGGATACCGTCTTTATCACGCTTGAAGTCAACGATACGGTAGTGCTGCTTGTGACCACCACCGATATGACGGGTGGTGATACGGCCAGCGTTGTTACGACCACCAGACTTGGACTTTTTGTCCAGCAGGGCGGCGAACGGCTTGCCTTTGTACAGCTCCGGGTTGGTTACCTTAACAACATGACGGCGACCCGGAGAAGTAGGCTTACATTTTACGATTGCCATTATAGATTACTCCTCTCTTACTCGGCGCCGCCGATGAAGTCGATATCCTGACCTTCTTTCAGGGTCACGTAGGCTTTTTTCCAGTCGGAACGCTGGCCCATACGGTTACCTGTACGCTTGGTCTTACCCTTAACAAGCAGGGTGCGAACATCTTTAACTTCGACTTCGAACAGCTTCTCGACCGCGGCTTTTACTTCTGCCTTGGTAGCATCAGTGGCAACCTTGAACACGATAGTGTTGGTTTTTTCGGCAACCATGGTGCTTTTTTCAGAGATATGCGGCGCCTTCAGAACTTTCAGAATACGCTCTTCACGGATCATGCCAGCATCTCCTCGATTTGCTTAACTGCGTCGGCAGTTACCAATACCTTGTCGAACGCGATCAGTGAAACCGGGTCGATACCAGCCACGTCACGCACGTCAACCTTGTACAGGTTACGGGCGGCCAGGAACAGGTTCTCGTCCACTTCGGAAGTCACGATCAGCACATCGCTCAGTTCCCACTGCTTCAGCTTGGCAACCAGCTCTTTGGTCTTAGGCGTTTCAACAGCGAATTTCTCAGCAACGATCAGGCGCTCTTGACGTACCAGCTCAGAGAGGATGCTCTTGATGGCACCACGGTACATCTTCTTGTTGACCTTCTGGCTATGATCCTGCGGCTTAGCTGCAAAAGTCACACCACCAGAACGCCAGATCGGAGAGCGGATGGTACCGGCACGGGCCCGGCCAGTGCCCTTTTGACGCCACGGTTTCTTACCGCCGCCAGACACTTCAGAACGGGTCTTCTGAGCACGAGTACCTTGACGAGCGCCGGCTGCATAGGCCACAACGACCTGATGAACCAACGCTTCGTTGAACTCACGCCCGAAGGTAGTTTCGGAAACTTCAAGAGCGCCTTGCGCGTCTTTCATTACCAATTCCATTACTATCTCCTCAGACGTTACGCTTTAACGGCAGGTTTAACGATGACGTTGCCGTTAGTCGCACCCGGGACTGCACCTTTGATGAGCAGCAGGTTGCGATCAACATCAACGCGGACCACTTCCAGGTTTTGCGTGGTTACACGCTCAGCACCCATGTGACCGGCCATTTTCTTGCCTTTAAACACGCGACCCGGGGTCTGGTTCTGACCGATAGAACCCAGTACGCGGTGAGACAAGGAGTTACCGTGGGTGGCATCCTGAGTCCGGAAGTTCCAGCGCTTAACGCCGCCAGCGAAACCTTTACCTTTAGAAGTACCGGTAACGTCTACTTTCTTGACATCGGTGAAGATGTCTACTTTCAGCTCGGCACCGACTTCGATACCTTCGCCTTCGCCTGAACCCAAGCGGAATTCCCACAGTCCACGACCCGCTTCCACACCGGCTTTAGCGAAGTGACCCGCTTCCGGCTTGGTGATACGAGTAGCTTTCTTGGTGCCAGTGGTCACCTGAACGGCTTGATAGCCGTCCTTTTCCAGTGTTTTCACCTGGGTAACACGGTTGGCATCTACTTCGATAACGGTGACCGGGATGGACACGCCGTCTTCGGTGAAGACACGGGTCATACCCAGCTTACGACCTACTAGACCGATTGCCATTGATAAAACCTCTTTCCGTTATTAGCCCAGGCTGATCTGGACGTCGACGCCAGCAGCCAGATCCAGTCGCATCAGAGCATCAACTGTTTTATCAGTCGGCTCAACGATGTCTACCAGACGCTTGTGAGTACGAATTTCATACTGATCACGCGCATCTTTGTTCACGTGTGGAGAAATCAGTACGGTGTAACGCTCTTTGCGCGTCGGCAGCGGAATCGGGCCGCGAACCTGGGCGCCAGTGCGCTTGGCAGTTTCTACGATCTCCGCAGTAGACTGGTCGATCAGACGGTGATCGAACGCCTTCAGGCGGATACGAATTCTTTGGTTCTGCATTACCAGAGCTCCAATTGGATAAAGAACATAAAACCATCACCGCCTGCTCTTCTATTAAAAAGAGGGGGTGTGATTTAATAACGGTGCCCACCATATCGGGGGCCTGTAAAGAGCCAGGAGCTACCTGACGTGAGCCTCTCGGCTCGCCTGATGATAAACCAAGCGAGCCGCATTATACCTATCTGGCCCTAGCTTGCAAGCCGGCAGTGTTATTTTTAGGCGACTTTCGCCTTGCCGATCAAGCCGGCCTTGCCTTTCAGTACTACTTCCAGTGCCACTTCGTCGCAGGCATGCTGGCGGGGGCAAAGATCACAGTCTTTCATTACCTTCTCGGGCAGCAGTGTCTTACTGGTGGCGCTGAAGCCCAGCTTCATGAAGAATTCCGGCACCCGGGTCAGCACTATCACCCGATCGATGGCCATGTCTTCGGCTTTTTTGAGGACCTTCTCGACCAGGGCCCTGCCCTGCCCCTGGCTCTGGAAGCCGGGTTCCACGCCCAGGGAGCGGATTTCGGCTAGGCCGGTATCGTACACATAGAGGGAGGCGCAGCCGGTGATCTGGCCCTGGGTTTCGGCAACGGCAAACTCACCCACGGACTTCACCAGTTCCTTGCGGGTGCGCGGCAGGTTTTCACCGATATTCGCCCAGTAGTTCACCATCCGCTCGATGGCATCCAGATCGGTCAGGCGGGCGCCGCGCACATGGATACCCGAGGTATCGCGCTGCGTGAGCCGGCGCTCGGCGCTGGTCAGGGCAAACTCGACCTGTTCCGGCGCCACCCCGCCCAGGGCGCAACGGCTGGCCAGGCTGGACTCCAGCGACAGCTTGCCGTAGACATCATCGCCGATCAGCGGACTGAACTGCTTGAAATCCTCCATCGGCAGCGCTTCCATCGGCAGTTTCTTCGCAATGGCATGCACTACTATGGCACCGACGATATGGTGCGCCTCGCGGAAGGGAATACCCTTGGATACCAGGTAATCGGCCATCTCGGTGGCATTGGAATAACCGCCCTGGGCCGCCTCACGGGTTTTCTCTTCGTTGACCTTGATGTCGTGCAACACCATTTCGGCCATTTCCAGACAGTCATACCAGGAATCCAGGGCATCGAACAGGCCTTCCTTGTCTTCCTGCATGTCCTTGTTATAGGCCAGCGGCAGTGCCTTCAGGGTCATCATCATGCCCGCATAGGCACCAAACACCCGGCCGCACTTGCCGCGGATCAGCTCCAGCGCATCCGGGTTCTTTTTCTGGGGCATCAGCGAGGAGCCGGAGGTGACCCGGTCCGACAGTTCGAGGAAGCCGGACTCGCCCGAATTATAGAAGATCAGATCTTCGGCGAAACGCGACAGGTGCATCATGGAATTGGTGGCGCAGTTCATCAGTTCCAGCACATGGTCCCGGTCGGAGACAGAATCCAGGCTGTTGCGGGTCGGCGAGGAAAAGCCCAGGGAGTGGGCCAGCTCGTGCCGGTCGATGGGGAAGCCGGTACCGGCCAGGGCGCCGGAACCCAGCGGGCAGGTATCCATCCGCTTGTAGGCGTCCTGCAGCCGGGTGAAGTCCCGCTCCAGCATCTCCACATAGGCCAGGCACCAGTGGGCGAAGGTCACCGGCTGGGCCCGCTGCAAATGGGTATAGCCGGGCAGCACAGTGCTTTGCTGCTGACGCGCCACGGTGACCAGCTGTTTCTGCATGGCATCCAGTTTGGCCAACAGCGGCGGCACCTGTTGCTTGCACCACAGCTTGAGATCGGTCGCCACCTGATCATTACGGCTGCGGCCGGTATGTAATTTTTTACCCAGGTCACCGACCGCCGCGATCAGCTGGCCTTCAACCCAGGAGTGAATATCTTCGGCGTCGGAATGGAGGATCTGACTGGGATCTTCCATGACCTTGAGTTTCAGGTCGTTGAGCGCCAGTTCGATTTTCTGTTGCTCATCGGCACTGAGTACACCGCCCTTGGCCAAGGCCCGGGACCAGGCGATGGAGCCGACGATGTCCTGCTCCGCCAGACGATAATCGAAACGCAAAGAATCATTAAACTGCTTGAACTTGGCATCTGCCGCCTGGCTGAAACGCCCACCCCAAAGTGCCATAACCTTTTTACTCCTTGACGACATTACTGAATTTGGCCCTGTGACGACTGCACAGGTGATAGACCGGCTGGTCGAATCATTCGACCCTACGGCTGCATATGCAGAGTAGCGCCATTATATAAACACGCAGGGCATAACACCTAATACTGACCTGTTGAGATGTTATCGGGATAAGGCTCTCAACGGATCGCTATCAAGTTTTTCGCCCCTCTCTCAAACCATTCATCAGCTGCCAGATATGTCTCATCGGCAGCTTGATAGCTGAAAAGGAAGTATAAGGGAATACTCCACCGCCCCTCCGCTTCAGGGATGAAGCGGAGGGGCATACATGGATGTATTTACAGCGTGTCGGTGGAGTTATCCCTTATGACAACTTATCGCAAGACCAACAAGACATCACTACCCTATTTCAATAACACAGGGGGCATAAAGCCCCCTGTGTTATTCTGCAACTGACCAACAGATATTACTTCTGCTGGTTTTTCAGTGCCTTGATCCGGCTAGCCAGGGAGTACAGGCGGATAAAGCCTTCGGCGTGGCTCTGGTCGTATACTTCGTCTTCACCGAAAGTGGCGAACTCTTCAGAGTACAGGCTGTTCGGCGAGGACTTCTGAATGGCGGTCACCTGTCCCTTGTACATCTTCAGTACCACTTCGCCGGATACGTCTTCGGCGATGGCTTCGGCAGAGGCCAGCAGCGCCTTGCACAGGGGGGTAAACCAGCGACCGTCGTAGACCAGGTGGGAGAACTCGGCACCCACTTTTTCACGCCAGGCGCGGGTCGGCTTGTCCAGCACCAGCTCTTCCACGGCGCGCAGGGCCGCCATCATCACGGTGCCGCCGGGAGTTTCATAGCAACCACGGGACTTCATGCCCACCAGGCGGTTCTCGACGATGTCGATCCGGCCGACGCCGTGCTTGGCGGCACGCTCGTTCAAGTGGGTCAGCACTTGGTAAGGCGTCATAGCGTTGCCGTCAACGGCTACGATACGGCCCTTCTCAACGGTCAGAGAGACCGTTTCGGCCTTGTCGGGCGCCTGCTCGGGGGATACGGTCCAGGTCCAGGCCTGCTCGGACGGCTCGTTCCAGGTGCTTTCCAGCTCGCCACCCTCGGTGGAGATATGCCAGGCATTGGCATCGCGGGAGTAGATCTTGGTGGCGCTGGCGGTGGTCGGGATCTTGCGCTCGGCCAGATAGGCCAGCAGCTCTTCCCTGCTGCGCATGTCCCAGATCCGCCAGGGGGCGATAATCGCCAGCTGGGGAGCCAGGGCGGCCACGGCGCCTTCGAAGCGCACCTGATCGTTACCCTTGCCGGTACAGCCGTGGGAGATGGCGTCGGCGCCTTCGGCAACGGCCGCTTCGACCATCGCCTTGGCGATCACCGGACGGGCCATGGAGGTGCCCAGCAGGTAGGTGCCTTCGTAGATGGCACCGGTGGTCAGGGTCGGATACACGTAGTCGTTGACGAATTCGTCTTTCAGGTCGGCGACGATGCACTTGGATGCGCCTGAGGCGATGGCCTTTTCTTCCACACCGGCCAGATCTTCTTCACCCTGGCCCACATCGGCCACAAAGGCCACGACGTCACAACCTTCATAGTTTTCTTTCAGCCAGGGAATGATGGCTGAGGTGTCCAGACCGCCGGAATAGGCCAGGAGAATTTTCTTGAATTGGCTCATGAATGAGTATCCCTGTTAATCAATGTCAGCAGCACGGCATTCTGGGCGTGCATGCGATTTTCGGCTTGGTCGAGGATCAAAGAGGCAGGGCCGTCCATGACCTCGGAAGTAATTTCCCACTCCCTGTGGGCGGGCTGGCAGTGCAGCACCTGTTTCGCTCCGGTTTTGTCGAGCAGGGCCTGGTTGACCTGATAGGGCATAAAGGTCTCCTTCACCTGCTCTAGGGGAGTATTATCACCCATGGACACCCAGGTGTCCGTATAGACAACATCCACCCCTTCGATATCATCCAGGCTATCGGTCACCCGGATTTTGGCGCCGCTGACCGCTGCCAGGGCTTCGGCTTCTTTCAACACCTGGGCATCTATGCTGTGGCCGCGCGGACAAACGGCGGTCACGCTGGTACCCAGGATGGCGCCGGTCAACATCAGTGAATGGGTCACGTTGTTGCCGTCTCCCAGATACGCCAGATGCACCTTGCTCAGGTCATCATAATGCTCGGAGATCGTCAGGAAGTCAGCCAGCGCCTGGCAGGGATGATACAGGTTACAGAGGGAATTAATCACCGGTACCGTCGCATATTTTGTCATTTCCACCAGTGTCTGGTGATCGTACACCCGGGCGACGATGGCATCACACCAGCGCGACAGGTTGGCGGCAAAGTCCTGCACCGACTCCCGCGACCCCATGGCGCCGTTCTGGCTGTCCAAGTAGACCGCATGGCCGCCCAGCTTGTTAACGCCAACATCGAAGGTAACCCGGGTACGCAGCGACGGCTTCTCGAACAGGGTGACCACGCTTTTTCCCTTGAGGGCGTTCGCATATTTTCCCGGATTGGCCTTGACCTGCTTCGCCAGGGCCAGGATCTGCTCCAGATCGGCTTTGCTGAAGTCTTTTACACTCAATAAATGTTGCATGGGGCCCCCTTAGTGTGAAATCCGGGTGCCATGCTCGGACTCGCCCGCCAGCAGTGACAGCAGTTGCTCCGGGTAGCGCCAGCTACCTACTGCAACCGGTTTGCCCAGGGTCTTGGTGGCTTTCAGGGCCGCCTTGACCTTGACCGCCATACCGTCTTTGATAATGTTTTTGGCCATCAGTTCAGCGGCGTCGGCTTCGGTCAGATGGGCAATGCGCTGCCCCTTGCCGTCCAGGATCCCGCTCACATCCGACAGCATCACCAGGTCCGCATCCAGGATTTCGGCGATGGCAGTGGCGGCCTGGTCGGCATTCACGTTCATCAGCTGACCGTCGAAGGTAATACCGATGGAACTGACTACGGGCAGGAAGCCGCCGGCCAGCAGGGTAGTGACCAGGGTGGCATCGCCACCTTCTATCTGACCGACCGCGCCCAGCTCGGGATCCAGCTGGCTGACCCGACATAGGCCGCCGTCGGCCAGGCACAGCCCCACCGACTTGATGTCATGGGCAATGGCCTGAGCCAGCAGAAGCTTGTTGGCGGTGCCGGCCAAGGCGCCGGCGATCACCGGGATCTGCTCGACCGGCGTCACCCGCAGGCCATTCTTCTTGGTCGAGGTCAGGCCCATGGCTCTCAGCTGGTTATCCACCAGTACGCCACCGCCATGCACCAGCACCAAAGGACGACCCACTTCATCCAGAAATGTCTTGATAGTGGTAAACAGGGCCTCCAGGGCCTTGTCGCTTTCCAGCAGGGTGCCACCCAGCTTGATCACCAGCGGTTGTTGCATTGCCATTTCCATTACTCCTTGACCAGGCCCGCCACCGGCGAAAAGCCCTGATGAATATTGATACACTGAATGGCCTGACTGGCCGCACCCTTCAATAAGTTATCGATGGCCGATACCACAATCAACTGGTTCCCGTCACGGGCCCAGTGCAGATCACAGAATGGCGTGCCGGCCACGTCGTTGATCTGCGGCCACTGCCGGGCCAGGCGCACGATTTTCTGGCCGTCATAGGCGCCGTGATACGCATCGGCTATCTGCTCGTCACTCACCCCGTCGGCCAGCTGCACATAGACGGTGGCCAGTATGCCGCGGATGAAATTACCCAGGTGGGGCTGAAACACCACCTGTTCGCCCAGGTGATGGCTGATCTCGGGCTGATGCCGGTGGTTGAACACCCCATAAGGCTTGAGGCTGACCTCGCAGAAGCTATTGTTCATGCTGGCCTTGCGGCCGGCACCGCTGACGCCCGACACGGCACTGATGATGGGCCGGGAGCCCGCGGCAATCAAGCCGGCGCTTTGCAATGGCTTAAGCGCACTCAGCGACGCCGTGGGATAGCAACCGGGCACGGCGATCAACTGGGCGGCCTTAATGGCGTCTTGGTTCCATTCAGCCAGACCATAGGCCGCCTGGGCCAGCCAGTCGCCATGTTGATGGTGGAAGCCGTAGAACTTGTCATAAAAGCCGTCCCCCGGCACCCGAAACGCGCCGGACAGATCGAACACCGGCAGGCCCTTGGCCAGGAAGCCGGGCGCCAAATCATGGCTCACTTCATGGGCCGTAGCCAGCAGCACCAGATCCGCGTCGGTATGGATGCGGCTGATGGCCTCATCGTCCAAGGGCAATAACGGCAGCTCTATCTGGCCGGCCCACCGGGGGTAGAGGCTGGAAAACGACTTGTGGGCATCCTGACTGCCGGCGGATACATAGAGACCGGAAAGGGTCAAAGAAGGGTGGCCTTGAATAAGGCCGGCCAGCTCGGCTCCGGTGTAGCCACTGGCACCAATAATTGCAGCTTTTAACATGGGCATATCCATCGAAATATCAATATCAGCTTGAGAAGTACAGGGTATCTGCCTAATTTGAACCCTTAGCTTATGTCATCCCAGGGATCAGGCTCAGGCAAGCTTTATCGTCGCCGTAATTGAGGAAGGAAAGTCATGACCATCGGCTATACGCGTCACCCAAATAAAGATATGCTGGCAGCCTAACAACAAAAACATATTTATGCAATTACATTGAATTTAAATTAGATAAAATCCCGACGGAGACCCTATGAGCTCGCTTACATTCCTGGATATGTACCGTAATATCATCGCCCTGCCCTCGATCAGCAGCACCGATTCCAGCTGGGATCAGAGCAATGAACAGGTGATCCGTCTGCTGGCGGACTGGTTCAGCCAACTGGGCTTTCAGGTAGAAGTCACCGAAGTGCCCGGACTGAATGGCAAATTCAACCTGCTGGCCAGCAAGGGCAGCGGTGAAGGCGGCCTGCTGCTGGCCGGTCATACGGATACGGTACCCTTCGATCCTGGCCGCTGGAGCAAGGACCCCTTCAAGCTGACCGAAGAAGGCAACCGCCTCTACGGCCTGGGTACCATAGATATGAAAGGTTTCTTTGCCTTTATAGTAGAAGCGCTGAAAGGGCTGGATCTGAGCAAACTGCACAAGCCGATCCGCATCCTGGCCACCGCCGATGAAGAAACCACCATGGCCGGCGCCCGCGCCATCGCCAGCGCCCAAGCACTGCAACCCGACTACGCGGTAATCGGCGAACCGACCGGTCTGGTACCGGTGATGATGCACAAGGGCCATATGTCAGAAGCCATCCGCATCACCGGCAAGAGCGGCCACAGCTCGGATCCCGCCAACGGCGTCAACGCCCTGGAAATCATGCATCAGGTGATGGCCCGCCTGCTGGAACTGCAGCACCAGCTCAAGGAAAAGTACAGCAACCCGCACTTCCAGGTGCCTCAACCCACCCTCAACCTGGGTCATATTCACGGTGGCGACAGCCCCAACCGCATCTGCGCCTGCTGTGAGCTGCACTTCGACATGCGTCCGATCCCGGGGGTCGGCCCGGATGAACTGATGGGCCTGCTGCATCATGCGCTGGAACCCATCAAGGTCCAGTACCCGAATGCCCTGGAGCTGTTCCACCTACATGAGCCCATTCCCGCCTATGGTACCGATCCGGATGCCGAGTTGGTGAAGGCAGCGGAAGCCATATCGGGCCATAAGGCGGAAGCGGTCAACTACTGCACCGAGGCGCCTTTTATCCAGCAGCTGGGCTGCCAGACCATAGTGATGGGCCCCGGCCATATCGCCCAGGCCCATCAGCCGGACGAATACCTGGATCTGTCCTTTGTCGCGCCCACGGTCGAGGTGCTGCAGCAGCTGGTCAAACGCTTCTGCTTAAGTAAATAAGTTACACATACCCCGATCAGTTCTGGTTTGGATTGACCGGAAATCAGAAAAATGGCTAGATATAGTCCAATATCGCTTTTGTTTTGTAGTAATTTAACGGAAATAAGGGGCTGTTATGGATAATCACGCGTCACTCAGGGCCAACGTCAACCTGCTGGGACAACTCTTGGGTGACACCATTAAATCTCACCATGGACAGGATTTTCTCGATAAGATAGAAACCATCCGCCAGCTGGCCAAATCGGCCCGTCAGGGTAACCAGGAAGATCAGGATCGGCTGCTGAGCACCCTGAAAAATCTGAGCGACGACGAGCTGTTACCGGTGGCCAGGGCATTCAGCCAATTCCTTAACCTGGCGAATGTCGCCGAGCAGTTTCACACCATTTCCCGGAGCTATGAACAGCAGGCCGGCCCGGATCCGCTCAGCCAGATGTTCCGCCGGGTAAGACAGGCGGGCCTGGATGACAATCAGATCAAGTCTGCCGTGGCCGGACTCGATATTGAACTGGTGCTCACCGCCCACCCCACCGAAGTGACCCGCCGTACCTTTATCCATAAGCATGTGCAGCTCAATGACTGCCTGGCCGCCCTGGAGCTGGACTTATCTGAGCAGGAAAAAAACACCATCCTTGCCCGCATCGAACAGCTGATCGCCCAGGCCTGGCACAGCAACGAGATCCGTACGCACAGACCCACCCCGGTCGATGAGGCAAAATGGGGCTTTGCCGTTATCGAAAACAGCCTGTGGCCGGCCTTGCCTGCCTTTATCCGTCAACTCGACAGCCAACTGCAGCAGGAACTGGGTATAAGCCTGCCACTGGATGCCGCCCCGGTACGCTTTACTTCCTGGATGGGCGGAGACCGGGACGGCAATCCCTTCGTTACCGCCGAGGTCACCCGCGAGGTGTTGCTGCTCGGCCGCTGGATGGCCAGCTCCTTGTTCCTTAATGATATTCAGGAACTGGTCTCCGAACTGTCGATGTCGGCCGCCAACAGCGAGCTGCAGGCGCTGACCGACAATGACAACGAACCCTACCGGGCCCTGCTGCGCCGGCTCAGGGAAGAACTCCGTGAGACCCTGACTTACCTGAACGCCAAGGTACAGGGGCAGAAAACCGATGCCCGGGACCTGATCACCACCACGGAACAACTGAGGGCGCCGCTGGAGTTGTGCTATCACTCCCTGCAGGAATGCGGCCTGGGGCTGATTGCCGACGGCCTGTTGCTGGATGTGATCCGCAAGGTCGCCTGCTTCGGCGTGCATCTGGTCAAACTGGATATTCGCCAGGACGGCGACCGCCACACTCAGACACTGGCCGAAATCACCCGTTACCTGGGGCTCGGGGACTACGCCGAATGGAATGAAGCCGACAAGCAGGCGTTCCTGCTCAATGAACTGAACACCCGCCGGCCGTTGCTGCCGCGTCGCTGGCAGCCCTCGGCCGACACCGCAGAAACCCTGGCCACCTGCCGGGTGATTGCCGAACACCCCGCCGAGGCTTTCGGCATCTATATTATCTCCATGGCCGGCGCCCCGTCCGATGTATTGGCGGTACAGCTGCTGTTGAAAGAAACCGGCGTCGATTTCGCCATGCCGGTGGCGCCGCTGTTTGAAACCCAGGAAGACTTAGAGCAGGGGGCTGCTGTCATCGAGCAGCTCTATCAGCTGCCCTGGTATCGCGGCTATATGCAGGGCCATCAGTATGTGATGATCGGCTACTCCGACTCGGCCAAGGATGCGGGCATGATGTCCGCCGGCTGGGCCCAGTACAGCGCCATGGAAAAACTGGTGGCGCTCAGTGCCCGGGAAGAGGTCAAGCTGACCCTGTTCCACGGCCGGGGCGGCAGTGTGGGCCGGGGCGGCGGTCCGGCTCGTCAGGCCATTCTGGCCCAGCCTCCCGGCTCGACCCTGGGCGGCCTGAGGGTCACCGAACAGGGCGAGATGATCCGCTTTAAATTCGGCTTGCCCAAAGTCGCCATCGAAAGCCTGTCCCTCTATGCCAGCGCCGTACTGGAGGCCAACCTGCTGCCACCACCGGAGCCGGAGCCCCGCTGGCGGGAAATAATGGAGCAGGTGGCCCGGACCTCCTGCGAGCATTACCGTTCATTGATCCGGGGCGAAGCGGATTTTGTTCCTTATTTCCGCGCCGCCACCCCGGAGCTGGAACTGGGCAAGCTGCCGCTCGGCTCCCGGCCGGCCAAACGCAAGCCCAACGGCGGCGTGGAAAGCCTGCGCGCCATCCCCTGGATTTTCGCCTGGACCCAGAACCGGCTGATGTTGCCTGCCTGGCTCGGCGCCCACATAGGACTGGAGCGGATTATCGCCCAGGGAGATAAAGAAGTGCTGGTCAAGATGCATCAGCAGTGGCCCTTCTTCCGAGCCCGCCTGGATATGCTGGAGATGGTGTTCCTCAAAGCCGATGCCGGCCTTGCCGCCTATTACGACAGCGTACTGGTGCCGGAAGCACTCAGACCGCTCGGGGTCCGCTTACGGGAGGAGCTGAACGCCAGCCTGGAGCTGGTCCTGCAGCTGAAACAGGAAACAGAGCTGATGTCCGATCAACCCTGGATAAAAGAGTCCATCAAGCTGCGCAACCCTTATACGGATCCCTTGAACGTATTACAGGCTGAGCTGCTTAAGCGCTCCCGCCAGCAGGGGGATATCCAGCCCTCCCTGGATCAGGCGCTGATGGTGACCATCGCCGGCATCGCCGCCGGCATGCGCAACACCGGCTGATCGCCTCCCGCAACTTGTCATCCGGGCCCGGTCGTAACAGACTGGGCCTTTTTATTGACGGAACAACACCATGACCCCCGCCATCCGGTTTCTGGAAAAACACAACGCCAGCTTTACCCAGCATCAGTACCCATGTACCGCCCTGGACGATTTTGGCGCCCATGCGGCCCAGCAGCTGCGGGTGCCCCTGGGCCAAGTGTTCAAGACGTTGCTCACCGAAGGCGAGCAGGGCGCGGTGGTGGCGCTGGTCCCTTCCTCCGGCAAGGTCAACCTGAAACGGCTGGCCAAGGCCGCCGGCGTCAAGAAACTGGAGATGATGCCGCCCACCAAGGCCGAACGGTTGACCGGCTACAAAGTCGGCGGCATAAGCCCCTTCGCCCAGAAAAGAGCGCTGCCCACGGTGCTCGATACTTCTGCCGCCGACTACCCTTTTATCCTGGTATCCGGCGGCAAGCGGGGACTATCGGTCGGCCTCGCGGCCGGGGAGCTGCTGGCGCTGTTGAATGCTAAGGCGGCGGATATCGCGGAACAGAGTTAACGATACGCCCCTTGGGCCCGCTCTGCCCACCACAGGCCAGGGCTTTTACCAATTTCGACTTGCCTGAGTCCCTGGTCGGCGATAACATCCATGTAATAATGAAAACGATTATCAAAATCAAAATTATAATTATAAGGATATAGTCATGCCCTTTAAGCGCCTGACAATGGCCATCACCCTAGGCGGCCTGCTTTCCGCCTGCGCCCAGCAGCCTCAGCCCAAGATCACCAAAGCCGATGTAGTCAATCATTATGCGGATATCGCCCATGCGGTTTACGCCGACTCCCTGACTGCCGCCGAGCAACTCGATAGCGCACTTCGGCTGTTGCTTGCCAACCCCAGTGAACAGACCCTGGCCCAGGCACGCACCGCCTGGAAGGCCGCGCGGGTGCCCTATCAGCAATCGGAAGTGTTCCGCTTCGGCAACCCTCTGGTCGACGACTGGGAAGGCCAGCTCAATGCCTGGCCGCTCGATGAAGGTCTGATCGACTATGTGGACCGCGGCTACCAGCACGAACTAGGTAATGCAGGCGCCACCGCCAATATCATCGCCAACCCGATGCTGCAGGTCGGTGGTGAACAGCTGGATGCCAGCCGGATCACCCCCGAGCTGCTGGCCGGCCTCAATGAGCTGGCCGGCTCGGAAGCCAACGTCGCCTCCGGCTACCACGCCATCGAGTTCCTGCTGTGGGGCCAGGATCTGAACGGCACCAACTCCGGCGCCGGCGAGCGTCCCTATACGGATTTTGTCCCGGGCGAACAGTGTACCAACGGTAACTGCGATCGCCGCCGTGACTACCTGCAGGCCGCCAGTACCCTGCTGACCGGCGATCTGGCCTGGATGGCCGGCCAGTGGCGGGCCGACCAGACAGACAACTACCGGGCCGAGCTGACGACCCTGCCTGCCGATGAAGGCCTGCGGCGTATGCTGTTCGGCATGGGTTCATTGTCGCTGGGCGAGCTGGCCGGCGAACGGATGAAGGTGGCCCTAGTCGCCAATTCGGTCGAGGACGAACATGACTGCTTCTCCGACAACACCCACAACTCCCATTATTACAACGAAAAGGGCATCGTTAACCTGATGTTCGGTGAATACCTGCGCATCGACGGCAGCACCCTGCAAGGACCTTCCCTGCTGCAGCTGGTCGGTCAGCAGGATGCCGCCAGCGCCGCCAAGATAGCCACCCAGTTCAAGCTCAGCGAGCAGGCGGTCCATGCCCTGGTCGACTCCGCCGAACAACGGGGTGTCGCCTTCGATCAGCTGATCGCCGCCGACAACCCGACCGGCAACCAGCTGGTGCAGGGTACCATCGACAGCCTGGTGCAACAGACCCGGGCCATCGAGCTGGCGGCCAACACGGTCGGCATCACCAATCTGAGTCCGGACACCGCCGATCACGAGTTCTGATAACGATAAAATCAGCCGCAGCGGATCCCCATGCGGCTCGCTCGTTTCGCAGACAGGAGTGAGATGCCAATAAACAGACCGTCGGAGCCAAGGATGGCAAGCTTCGAGCGCTCATGATTAGGCTCACAACGAGTCTGCGTTTGGAGCTCACCCCTGTCGAGTCTGCAACTGTAAATCAGGCTGCGCCCTTTATTCTGGAGCCAATGATGAAACCCATCCTGAGTTGCCTGTTACTGGTAATCAGCCTATCGCTCCCCACCCAGACATTGGCCAACCCGGTCAGGCCCGGCGGTGATACCACCACCGACAAAACCGGCGCCAATGCCTTCTCCATGCCGGCCAGCAACCTCAGCTTCGAGGAGCGGCTGGATTTCTCCGTCGGCAACAGCTTCTTCCGCAACCCCTGGGTGGTCGCGCCGGCCACCACAGATGCCCGCGACGGCCTGGGACCCTTATTCAATACCAACGCCTGCCAGAGCTGTCATATCAAGGATGGCCGAGGCCATCCGCCGGAACACGCGGGCGATAACGCGGTCAGCATGCTGGTGCGGCTGTCTATTCCGGCTACCGCCGCGGATCTCGAGTTCCTGAAGACCCAAGGCGTGGTGCCCGAGCCCGTCTATGGCGGCCAGCTGCAGGACATGGCCATCCCCGGCGCCGTGCCGGAAGGCAAGCTAATCATCGACTACCGTGCCGAATCGGTGCGGCTGCAGGGTGGCGCGCTGGTTGAACTACGTCATCCGATTCTCCATATCGGCGATCCCGGCTACGGCCCGTTGCGCCCCGACACCCTGCTTTCCGCCCGTATAGCCCCGCCGATGATCGGCCTGGGGCTGCTGGAAGCCATCACGCCGGCCGATATCCTGGTGGGGGAAGATGCTGACGACAGCAACGGCGACGGCATCAGCGGCCGGGCCAACCGGGTCTGGGATCACACCCGGCAGCAGACGGTATTGGGCCGGTTTGGCTGGAAAGCCGGCCAGCCCGACCTGCGGCAGCAGAATGCCGGCGCCTTCGCCGGCGACATGGGGCTAAGCTCCGCCCTGTTCGGCGCCGACGACTGCACCCTAGCCCAGGATTGCGGCCGCTTTCCCGGCGCAGGCGAACAAGAGGTAACCGACACCGTGCTGGATGCGGTGACTTTCTACAGCCGGCACCTGGCAGTGCCGGCCCGCCGCAATATGGAAGATCCCCGGGTGCGTCAGGGTGAGCAGCTGTTTCTGGCGGCCGGCTGCGGCTCCTGCCACACTCCCTCTTATCTGACCGGGGAACACGGCAGTCCGACATTAAGCCGGCAGCGCATCTATCCCTACACGGATCTGCTGCTGCACGACATGGGCGAGGGGCTGGCGGACAACAGGCCCGAATTCCTGGCCGATGGCCGGGAATGGCGTACCCCGCCCCTGTGGGGTCTGGGTTATGCGGCGGAGGTAGCCGGCGGCAAGGCCTACTACCTGCACGACGGTCGGGCCCGCTCCCTGCTGGAGGCTGTCCTCTGGCACGGCGGGGAAGCCGAGCGCGCCAAACAAACGGTGATCGCCATGTCTGACAACGAACGCGAGCGGCTGCTCGCCTTTCTGGAGTCGTTATAGATGAAATCGCTATCGAACGCAGGCCTGCTGGCCAGCATGGTCCTGCTCACCGCCTGTCAGTCGTCCCCGCCGGCAGATCCGAGCCTGAGCCGTCTTACCCGATACCATCTCAACTATATGCAACAGCAGGCCGGCGTGCTGGCCGGCGAGCTGCGCCAGTTCAGCCTGGACAGCCAGGCCTATTGCCAGGGCGAGCAGCCCCTGCCCCGCGTGCAGCAGCAATGGCGCCGGAGTTTCGCCGGCTGGACAGCCCAGCAGGGGCAGGTCGGTGGTCCGCTGGATGAGCAGGATCTGATCTTCGCCTTCCAGTTCTGGCCCGATAAGAAAGATGTCACCGGCCGGCAGCTGCGGCAACAGCTTAACCGCGCGGAACAGGGCCAGCCGGTGATCCCCTCGGGCACCTCTGCGACCCTGGGTGCCGCCGAGTACCTGCTCTACAGCGAACTCAGCCGGGAGCAGCGCTGCCTGCTGTTGCCCGCCGTCGGCGAGCAGTTGCGGCAACAGGGCGATACCCTGGCCGCGGCCTGGGCAAACGAGGCCGATTACCCCCACCGACTCAACGCCATGCTCGGCCAGGGCCAGGCCGGCGCCCTGGCCCTGGAAACCCGCATCATCGCCCAGCTGGCCCACCGCTACGATCGGCTGGAAAAAAAGTTGGCGCTGGCCCTCAACACGGTAGAGCATCCCCGCCCCTATTTCGCCGAGAGCTGGCGCAGCGGCCAGTCGCTGCATTTTATCCGCACCGGTCTGCAGAGCCTGGAACAGGAATACCGGCAGGGGGGCGTGCGCCACCATCTGCAGCAAAAAGGGTTGAACCGCCAGGCGGAACGGCTGGATGACGCCTTCGCCAAGGCCCTCGCCCGCCTGCCCGCCGGCGACAGCCTGGCCAACTGGCTTGAAGGAGACAGCTACGCCGCCCTGCTGCGTTTCAAGCTGTCCCTCGACCAGCTGGGTTACCAGCTGAAGCAGCGATTGCCCGAGCAGTTGGGGTTGTCGCTGGGCTTTAACGCCACGGACGGTGATTGATGCAGCGACGGCGCTTCTTACAAGGCCTGTCCGCCGCCGGGGTGCTGTACAGCCTGGGCCTGGCCGGCTGCGCCTTGCCCCGCACGCAAGGCAGCTATCTCATCGGCGGCGGGTTGAGTGGTCAGGGCCGCTTCGTGGTGCAATCCATGACCCTCGATGGCCAGCTGCGTTACCGCTTCGCGCTGCCCGCCCGGGGGCACGGCATGGCGGTTCATCCGAGCCGGCCCCTGGCGGTCTGCCACGGCCGCCGGCCCGGCACCTTTATCAGCCTGTTCAATCATCACAGCGGGAAACAGCTGCACACCCGCCCAGCCGACCAGAATCGCCATTACTACGGCCACGGGGTCTTCAGCGGCGATGGCCGGCTGCTGTATACCACCGAAGGGGTCGACCGCAGCAGTGAGGGCATCATAGGGGTGTATGAACTCGAACAGGAGCGATTGACCAAGGTGGCCGAGTATAGCGGATTTGGTATCGGGCCCCATGAGGTCCGGCTGATGCCCGGCGGACGGGAACTGGTGATCGGCGTCGGCGGTGTCCATACCCGGGGCCGCGAACCGCTCAACCTGGAGACCATGCGGCCCAGCCTGAGTTATATTGATGCCACAACCGGCGAGCTGACCGAGCGGGTCGGCCTGCCCGACCGGCATCTGTCGATCCGTCACCTGGCGGTGAGCACCGACGGCCAGGTCTATTGCGGCCAGCAGTACCGTGGCTCACCCGACGACTATCCGCCGCTGGTGGCCAGCCACCGCAGAGGCCAGCCCTTGACCCGGCTAGGTGGCGGTGCCCTGCAATGGGCCCGCTTCAATCACTATATCGCCAGCATCGCCGTCACCGACAGCCTGGTCGCCGCGACCTCACCGGTCGGCAACTGCTACGGCCTGTGGCGACGGGACGACGGCGAGCTGATCCACATCAAACCCCTGCCCGATGCGTCCGGGGCCTCGGCCCTCGGGCAGCAAGTCTGGCTGGGCAGCGGCCAGGGCAGCCTGCGCCACATCACGGCGTCGCCCGCCGGGATCCATGAGGGCACCATCTACTCCGCCCATCAATGGGATAACCATTGGGCGCTGATCGACCCCCACTCCCCCCCCAGGATGAAAACAACGACTCACACGACTTCTTTCTCCAGCCGCTGCACTATGCTTTGAGAAACCAATCAAAGCATGAGGGTGTACACATGGGGATCTTAAGCTGGATTATCCTGGGATTGCTGGCCGGCATACTGGCCAAATGGCTGATGCCGGGACGGGACGGCGGCGGCCTGATCATGACCATACTGCTGGGTATCGCCGGGGCCTTTGTCGGTGGCTGGCTCGGCACCCGGCTCGGCTTTGGCTCGGTCACCGGTTTTAACCTCGGCAGCCTGTTCACCGCCGTGATCGGCGCCCTGGTGCTGCTGTTACTGTTCCGCCTGTTGAGGAAATAACGGCAGCCCCTTGCTGTTGCCATGAGGTTGGCCGTTCACAGGCCAGCCCAGCACCAACTATGCAGTACTGTAATCTTTAGCCCTGATTTTACACCGCTTCACCGCTCTGGTCATCACACCGGCACCTACATAAAAATCACTTAAATAACAGCATCATATAATTAAATTTTTATTTACACATAAAGCTTACGGCTTGTTCCAGCCATAAACACTGGTGCATAGTGCTATAAGTTACTTAGATAACAAATCAGTTCCCCGAAGGGAAACAAAGTGGCTAAAGGATATGAAAGCCAAACTCTCCGTCGCCAACCTCTACAAGGTATTCGGCGACCAGCCTGAACAAGCCTTCCCGCTGTTGAAGCAAGGGATCGACAAGGACCAAGTGTTCCGCCAGACCGGACTGACCATAGCGGTAAAGGACACCAGCTTCGACATCCATGCCGGTGAGATCTTCGTGATCATGGGCCTGTCCGGCTCGGGAAAATCCACCCTGGTGCGCCTGCTCAACCGCCTGATCGAACCTACCCGGGGCCATGTCTATCTGAACGGCGAAGACATCGCCACCATGAACGACAAGTCATTGCGCCAGGCCAGGCGCAAGAAGAGCAGCATGGTGCTCCAGTCATTCGTGCTCATGCCACACCTCAACATCCAGAATAATGTGGCCTTCGGGCTGGAACTGGACGGCATCCGCCGGGCGGAGCGCCATCATGCAGGACGGCGTCGTGGTGCAGATCGGCACCCCGACGATATCCTCCACAACCCCACCAACGATTACGTGCGCAGTTTCTTCCACGGCATCGATGTCAGCCGGGTCTTTACCGCCAAGGATGTCGCCAACCGCCGGCAGGTCACCCTGATCCAGAAAGGCGAAGGCGGGATCCGCATCGCCCTGCAGCGCCTGCGCGATCAGGACAGGGACTACGCCTATGTGCTCGACCAGCAGCGCCGCTATCTGGGTACCGTCTCCGTCGACTCCCTGAGCCGGGCAGAAAAGGACGGCGCCTCCATGAGCTCGGCCATGCTCCAGCAGATCATCGCCAACAAGGCCTTTACCGATGCCAACCCGGCCGCCGCCCAGTTGTTCGAGGTGATGCAGATGTCCTCCAACGACATCAGCGCTCAAAACCTGCGCATGAAGAGCGGTGAAGACTCGGAGGCCGACATAGAGCACCATGCCAACGGCTGGATCCAGGCTGCCATGGAGGCAGCCGAATAATACCGGGCAGATAGCAAAAGGCCGATGGCAGCTGCCATCGGCCTTTTTATTGCCTGTAAACCAGATTTACAGCACGGCGTTGAGGATCAGCACACCGACCAGGCCGGTGGCCCAGGCCAGGGTGGTGGGGATGGACCAGACGATGATTTGCTGCTTCACATCCTTGATGCCCATCATGCGGTTGACCACCCAGAACAGGCTGTCGTTGAAATAGCCGAAGAACAGCGAGCCCATGGTCGCCGCCTGGGCCGCCACCAGCATGTTCACGCCGGGGATATTGACCAGGATAGGCGCAGAGATGGAGGCTGCGGTCACCATGGCGACGGTACCCGAGCCCTGGATCAATCGCACCAGAGTCGACACGATGAAGGGGATCAGCACCGGCGGCATCGGCAGGCTGGCGATCTGCTCGCCCAGTATGGCACCGGCACCAGACTCACGCAGTACGGCGCCCAGGGCACCACCGGCACCGGTCACCAGCAGGATGATACCGGCGCTCTGCAGGCCTTCTTCCAGGTGCTCCATGGTGTCGTGCTTGTTCATCTTCGGCACCAGGGTATACACCGCCAGCAGCACAGAAATAGACAGGGCAATCACCGGGTGACCCAGGTAGGTGAACAGTTGCACCAGGCCATTGTCGGCCAGGCCTTCCCAGCCATCTACCTTGGCCAGAACAGCGAACATGGTGTTGATGAAGATCAGCCCTATCGGCGCCAGGATCGGCAGCAGCGACAGGAACAGGCTGGGCAGTAACTTGCCGGCCTTGGTGGCCATGTATTCGTTGTAAGTCTCTTCCAGATCCTGGCTTTCCTGCACCACGGGGGCATGGAAATGAGGGTACTTCTTGCCCAGCCACTTGGCGTACAGCACGATGACCACCACACAGGGCAGGGCCAGGCACAGGCCCGCCAGCATCATGGCACCCACATCGACGCCAAACAGGCCGGCCACGCCCAGGGGGCCCGGCGTCGGCGGCACCGTGTGGTGGGTGACCACCAGACCACCGGCCAGGGCCACACCCACGGTCAGCAGGTTGCGCTTGCCCTTCTCGGCCAGCGCCTTGGCGATGGGATAAAGGATCACGAAGGCGGAGTCCACGAAAATCGGCACCGATACGATGTAACCGGTAATCGCCATGGCCCATTCTTCTTTCTTCTTGCCCAGCGCCTTGATGGCACTGTAGGCAATCTGCTCGGCCGCGCCGGACACTTCCAGGATGCGGCCCATCATCACGCCCAGGCCGATGACGATACCGATGCTGCCGAGGGTACCGCCGAAGCCCTTGGTAATGACGTTGACGATGTCACCCGCCGCCATGCCGCCCAGGGCACCGGCGATACTGGCTGCCGCCAGCATCGCAAGCAGGGCATGAACCCGGGTTTTTACCACCAGAAAAATCAGTACGACGACGGCAACGGCCAGGCCGATGACCGGGGCCAGGGAACTTGCTTCAGTCATTGTTGCGCTCCTTGCAGATCATGTTGAATAAAGCTGCGGATCATCGCGTCAAAATCGGCGTCCTGCACAAAGCCCAGCGCCTGGGCGCGGGTAATATTGAATCGACCGGGCCAGCTGGCCACGATACGGGAAGTGGCCTCGTCTTCCTGATAGCGGATACGGGCGCACACCTCGTCACCGGCAACCCGGCGCAGTGATTCGATCATCTGCGCCACGGTCACGGTAATGCCCGGCAGGTTGACGGTGCGGCTGGCACCAAACGCCTCGGCGGGCACTTGGGCGGCGCGGATGAAGTTGTCGATCACCGTGGCCGGAGAAGACAACCACATGGACAGGCTCGGTGATACCGGGCAAACGGTGTCTTCGCCCTGCAAGGGCTCGCGGATAATGCCGCTGGCAAAGGACGAAGCCGCCTTGTTGGGCTTGCCAGGACGCACGCTGATGGTGGGCAGGCGCAGTACCCGGCCGTCGATAAAACCCTTGCGGGCATAGTCGTTGACCATCAGCTCGCATACGGCTTTTTCCATGCCGTAGGATGACTGGGGACACACCGCGGTGTTGTCCTGAATCAGTTCCGGCAACTCGCCGCCGAACACCGCCAGCGAGCTGGAGAACACGAAGCGGCAGCCGGGTGCCTGGTAACGGGCCGCTTCCAGCAGGTAGCGGGTGGCCTCGATATTGACCTGGATACCCAGATCGAAATCGGCTTCCGCATGACTGCTGACGATGGCCGCCAGATGGTAGATCAGACCGGTATCGGCGCCGACCAGCGCCTGCACCTCGGCCTGGTTGCCCAGATCCGCTTGCACGCAACGCACCCGTGGGTCTGCCAGCGGCGCACTGGGCAGGATCACATCGGCCAGGGTCAGGGTGCTGAACTCCATCCGTTCCTGAGTAAGCAATGCTCTCGCCAGGCGCTGGCCAAGAAAGCCCGCACCACCGGTAATGATGATATTCATATGGTTCTCCAAGGCGTCCTCAGACGCCAGATAAGCTACAGCGGTTGGTGTTTTTTTCGTTATTGTGTGTCTGACGGTTTCGCCAGTGTCAGTTGCAGGCCGAGGCTGCGGAGTTGCTCCGCCGTCTCGTCGGCCAGGCCGGCATCGCAGATGATGTCGGTCAGTGCCTGCAACGGGCAGATACGAAACATGCCGTACTTGCCGTATTTGCTGCTGTCGCTCACCAGGATGCGCCGGCGAGCCACCTGCAGCAGGGCCTGCTTGACCATCACCTTGTTTTCGGCAGGGGTCGACATGCCCCGTTCCAGCTCCCAGGAGCTGGAACTGATAAAGGCCAGATCCAGGTTCAGGCTCTGCAACAGCGAGGCCGCCGCCTGGCCGACGCAGGAACGGTTGCGTGTATCCACCAGGCCACCGGTATGGAACAGGGTGAGCTGGGGGTACTGCATCAGGTAATTGATGATGGTGAAATCGTTGGTGACCACCGTCAGGTTCGCCTTGCGGGCGATGCCCTTGGCCACCTCGAAGGTGGTGGTCCCCGCGTCCAGGTAGATCACCTGGCCGTCTTCCACCATGGCCGCCGCCGCCTGGCCGATGGCCACCTTGTTGTGGTGGCGGATACCGGCCTTCTCGCTGTAGGCCAGCTCCTGCTTAACCGCATCGTTGAGTTTGACCCCGCCGCTCACCGACACCACCTTGCCCTCGGTTTCCAGCCACTGGATATCCCGGCGTACCGTCATGTGCGATACGCCCAACTCCCGGGCCAGCTCGTTGATGGGCACTATGTTTCGTTCATGCACATAGCGATAGATGTAGTCACGGCGTTCGGCGGGGATCATGGCTTACTCCTTCGATGCCCAGGGCGCGAACCAGCCGAGGCCGGCTTCGGTATTGCCACGCGGGCGGTATTCGCATCCCAGCCAGCCCTGGTAACCCCTGGCATCCAGGTAGTCGAACAGCCAGGGGTAGTTGATTTCCCCCTCGCTCGGCTCGTGGCGGCCGGGCACCGAGGCTACCTGGATATGGCTGAACTTGCCCCACAACCGGTCTATGGTGCGGGTCAGATCCCCTTCCATGATCTGGCAGTGGTAGAGGTCGAGCTGGATCCTGACGTTGGGCCGGTCGATCTGTTCCAGCAGCGCCTCGGCCTGCACCTGGGTAGAGAGGAAATAGCCCGGCATGTCGCGGCTGTTGATCGGCTCCAGCAGTACCAGAACCCCCTGCTTCACCGCCTGATCCGCGGCATAACGGATATTGGCAATGTAGGTGGCCTGCTGCTGCTCGGCAGATACGCCAGGCTGGCACAGGCCGGCCATGGCGTGCAGCTGAGTGCAGCCCAGCGCCCGGGCATAGCTCAGGGCGGTGGCTACACCGGCACGGAACTCGTCTTCGCGGCCGGGCAGCGAGGCCAGGCCGCGCTCGCCCGCGTCCCAGTCTCCGGGGGGCATGTTGAACAGCGCTTGGGTGAGTCCCAAGGCCTTCAGCTCGGCGGCGATGGCGTCCTTGTCCTCGGCATAGGGGAACAGGTATTCCACCGCCTCGAAACCGGCGGCACGGGCCGCCCGAAAGCGTGCCATAAAGGGCACCTCGGTAAACATCATCGACAGGTTGGCAGCAAACTTCGGCATCTTGTGCTCCTTACATCTTGCCCTTGAAGACCTGTTCCAGCTCGTCCACCTGCTCCGGTGTCAGGGTACGCAACTTGCTGTTTTGCAGGATAAAATACAGCCGGGCCGTTTCTTCCAGCTCTTCGGCATTGAACATGGCGGCGCGCAGATCCTTGCCGCTGATCACCGGGCCATGATTGGCCAGCAGCACGGCACTGTGCTCCGCCGACAGCTTGCCCACTTCCTCGGCGATGCGCGGATCACCCGGACGCAGGTAGGGGATCAGCGGCAGCTTGCCGACCCGCATCACATAATAGGGCGTGATCGGCGGCAGGCAGTTGGCCGGGTCCACCCCGTCTACACAGGACAGCGCAGTCAGGTAGGGCGAGTGCAAATGGACGATGCCGCCTGCTTCGGGCCGCTCTTTATACATGGCGATATGCATCAGCACTTCCTTGGACGGCGTGTCGCCATCCAGGTGCTTGCCGTCCATGTCGACTTTGCTCAGCCGATCCGGATCCAAATCGCCGAAGCTGCTGTTGGTGGGGGTGGCCAGCAGGTCGCCATCGGGCAGGCGGAGGCTAAGGTTGCCGGCGCCACCGCTGCTGTAGCCGCGCTCGAACATGGATTTGGCGATGTTCACCATTTCCAGACGCAGGGAAAATTCAGTCATGATAAAACTCCTGGGCTTTGGCAAAGAATTGCTCGTCACCGAAATTGCCTGACTTGAGTGCCAGGGACAGGGGCTTGTCCAGCGCCCGTACCCAGGGCACCCCGGGGGCGATCTGGGGCCCGATATGAAAACCGCTCACCGCCAGCGACTGGGTGACGATGCCCGAGGTCTCGCCGCCGGCGACGATAAACTTGCTGAAGCCCTGTTCGGCCAGGCGGGCGGCGATGCGGGCAAATACCCCTTCCACTGCCTCGCTGGCACGAGCCGCACCGTACTCGGCCTGGATGCGGGCCAGCGCATCGGGTGCTTGAGTGGCATAAAGCATGGGCGCCGGGCTGGCCGGCTGGGCCACTACCCAGTCGGCCAGCTCAATGGTATAGGCCTCGGGGTCGCTCAAACAGGACTCGATCGCCACCATGCGGTGCGACGCCTGTTGCCGATAGGCCGCCACCTGGGCATTGGTCATCTGGGAGCAGGAGCCGGACAGTACCACGGCACGGCCGGCGGCATCCGGCGCCCCCAGTTCCCGGGCCAGGGCCGCGCCCTCGCCACCGGTGGCATGGCGAGCCAGGCCGGCACCCAGGCCGGAGCCGCCGGTGACCAGCTGCAGCTCGCTCACCGCCTCGCCCAGCACCGGCAGATCCGCCATGGTAAGGGTATCGAGCACCGCGTAGTTGATGCCATCGGCCTGCAGTTCGGCCAGCTTCGCCTTGACCGCACCGGCCCCGGCCAGCACCGCCTGGTAGTCGACCAGGCCGACCTTGCCATTGGCTTGGGCGGCCATCAGCCGCGGCAGGCTGGCGTCTTTCATCGGGGTGACCGGGTGATCCTTCATGCCGGACTCGTTGAGCGGCACCCCGTTCACGAACAGGTTGCCGTGACACAGGGTACGACCGTTCACCGGCAGCGCCGGGCAGATCACGGTGAAGTCCTGATCCAGTGCGGTCAGCAGGGCATCGGTCACCGGGCCGATATTGCCCTCGGCGGTGGAGTCGAAGGTGGAGCAGTACTTGAAAAAGAAGCGGTCGCAGCCCAGGGCCTGCAGGCGCGCGAGCGCGGCCAGGGAGTCGGCAACGGCCTGATCCACCGGGCAGGAACGGCTTTTCAGGGAAATGACCACCGCATCCACTTCTGCCGGCACCTCGGCGGGGCCGTGGCCGATCAGCTGGGTTACCCGCCAGCCGTTGGCCACCATGAAACCGGCAATATCGGTGGCACCGGTGAAGTCATCGGCGATCACGCCTAAACGATGAGCCATTATTTTTCCTCCGGCAGCTGGATACCCTTGAAGATCTTCACCACGGCGGCGTCGTCTTCCCGGCCGAAACCCTCGTTGCTGGCGGCCAGGAACATCTGGTGGGCGGCCGAGGCCAGTGGCAGCGGAAACTTCATCTGATGGGCGCTGTCCAGCACTATGCCCAGATCCTTGACGAAGATATCCACGCTGGAGCGGGGGCTGTAGTCGCCGTCGAGGATATGGGGTACCCGGTTTTCGAACATCCAGGAGTTGCCGGCGCTGTGGGTCACCACATCGAACATCAGCTCCAGGGGAATGTCGGCCTTGGCGGCCATGGCCATGGCTTCGGCGGCGGCCGCGATATGCACCCCGGCCAGCAGCTGGTGGATGGTCTTGACGGTGCTGCCCTGACCGATATCGGGGCCGATCACATAGAGCTTCTCGGCGATGGCATCAAACAGGCCCTGCGCCTGCTCGAACAGCGCCGGCTTACCCGAGGCCATCACCGACAGCCGGCCTTCGGCGGCCTTGGCTGCGCCACCGGAGATGGGCGCGTCGATCATCTCCAGGCCCAGCTCGGCCAGACGTTGATGTATGGCCCTGGTCTGGGTCGCGGCCATGGTGCTGCACACCACCACCAGGCTGCCGGGGCGCATGGCGGCGGCCACGCCCTGCTCGCCGAACAGCACCGATTCTACCTGGGCGCCGTTTACCACCAGCAACAGCAGCGCATCCAGCTGGCCGACATAAGGCAGGGCGGAGGGGCCGGATGCAATGGCACCGGCTTCCGCCAGACGAGCACAGGCGTCGGCATTCAGATCGAAACCATAGGTATCAAATCCGGCCCGTATCAACGACAGGGCGGTGCCCATGCCCATGGAGCCCAACCCCACCACACCAACCCGGGAAATAGTGCTCATCTGACGTACTCCTGAAATGTGAAATATTGTGACATCTATATTATTGATCACACCTATTCACAGTTTAGGACTAAGCATCACAAAGCGATAAATCGCATTACCATTATAACATTATGATATTAATGAAGTTTTAATTAATGTTAAAAAATAGGAATTCACAGATTGGTGTGAGCAAAACGGGGTCAAGTGCCTTGAAAAAAGCCGATTATTGGCAGCTTCCGAATACAAGCAGTTGATAGTGATGATAAAAATAAGATGTGAAAAGGTGAAAATAAGCAGCTTTGGGCGATGCCCGTCATGCCGATGATCTGCATCGGCATGACGGGCATCGCCCCGAAATAACCGATACAAATACCGCTGCATTCGAGACAGCGACCAGGAGCCGATAAGCAGCTCCTCCACGACAAGGGTGGCGTAAAAAGAAACACCGACCGCCCAATGCCGTTCACTTAAGATGGAAAGGGGAGTCCCCCTCCACACGCCGACTCGCCGAAATCCCGTCCCTGGGGGCTCGGCGGCGTCACTGACCGCCAGGGATGGCGGGAATGCCGGAACGGCAGGAGCACTTTGCGGCCATGACGGGTCGGCTTGGTAGCTGAGGGCCCCCCTTAACTGAATAGCATTACACCGACCGCCCGCTTATCGATACTCCAGCGAAACGGAATTGCGACTGCTGGCGACTCCCCCATCGGCTTACCCCGGTACCGATCGTGCTCATGATGCCGGCCCCGCTCGGGAATTGGCCGCTTTGAAGCAGTCGCATCAAATTTTCAAATTCAATTGTAAGGTTAATAATATTTTACCAATACACCCTCACCCCTTAGGCTGGTTCCAAACAGAGGAGACAGGTCTTGACCGACCTGAACCGAACCGCCATCCAGGAGGGAACAGACATGACAGTCGAAAAAATAGAAATAGATACGCTGGTTATCGGTGCCGGCCAGGCCGGCGTGGCCATGAGCGAACACCTGAGCAAGCTCGGGGTGCCCCACCTCGTGCTGGAGCGTAATCGTATCGCCGAAGCCTGGCGTACCAAGCGGTGGGATTCGTTGGTTGCCAATGGCCCGGCCTGGCACGATCGCTTCCCGGGTCTGGAGTTCGACGGCCTCGATCCCGATGCCTTTCCCGCGAAAGAGCGGGTTGCCGACTATTTCGAAGCCTATGCCAAGAAGTTCAACGCGCCCATCCGCACCGGCGTGGAAGTGAAGAAGGTGGAACGCAATGCCGGCCGTCCGGGTTTCACCATCGAAACTTCCGAGGGCGTGTTCGAGGCCAACCGCGTGGTTGCCGCCACCGGACCTTTCCAGCACCCGGTGATCCCACCGATCGCGCCCAAGGATGAGCGCCTGCACCAGATCCACTCTGCCGACTATCGTAATCCCGCGCAGCTGCCCGAGGGGGCCGTACTGGTGGTGGGCGCCGGGTCGTCGGGGGTACAAATCGCGGATGAACTGCGGCGCGCCGGCAAGCAGGTTTACCTCTCGGTCGGGCCGCACCATCGCCCTCCCCGCGCCTATCGCAACCGTGACTTCTGCTGGTGGCTGGGCGTGCTCGGCGAGTGGGACGCCGAGGCCATGGCGCCGGGAACGGAACACGTCACCATCGCCGTGAGCGGAGCGCGTGGCGGCCACACGATCGACTTCCGCCGACTGGCCCACGAGGGGATGATACTCGTTGGCCTGACGAAAGCGTTCAATGACGGCCAAGTCACCTTCGAGCCCAACCTCACACAAAACCTTGCGGGCGGCGATGAGAATTACCTGTCACTGCTGGATGCGGCCGATGCCTATATTGCCCGCAACGGTCTCGACCTGCCGGAAGAGCCGGAAGCCCGCAATATGCTGCCGGATCCGGATTGCGTGACCAATCCCATTCTCGAACTCGACCTGATGGATGCCGGCGTGACCTCCATCATCTGGGCAACCGGCTTCAAGCTCGATTACAGCTGGCTGAAGGTCGGCGCCTTCGACGAGAACGGCAAACCCCGGCATCAGCGCGGTGTGTCGAGCGAGCCCGGCGTCTATTTCCTCGGCCTGCCGTGGCAGTCGCGTCGTGGCTCAAGCTTTATCTGGGGCGTCTGGCACGATGCCAAGCATATTGCTGGGCATATCGCCACCCAGCGCAAATACGCGGCCTACAAAGACGCCGACCAGCGCGACGCCGAGAAGGTGAGCGAGATTCGCGATGCAAAGAAGGAAAGCGTCGCCTGAGCTTAACCTGTTACCCCGGGCCGGCACCGCGCCGGCCCCCGTTCGTTACTTATTTCAGTATTATTTCGGAGCGCCCAATGGCCACACATACTCGCATTCGCATGTTCAATACCAAGGAAACCTATCCCAATCAGACCCTGGATAACGATCTCTGCCAGGCGGTTCGCGCCGGCAATACCGTCTATGTACGGGGTCAGGTCGGTACCGACTTTGAAGGCAAGCTGGTCGGGCTGGGCGATCCCCGCGCCCAGGCCGAGCAGGCGATGAAAAACGTCAAGCAATTGCTGGAAGAAGCCGGCTCCGATATGAGCCATATCGTCAAGACCACCACTTTTATTACCGATCCCCGTTTTCGCGAGCCCGTCTATCGTGAAGTGGGAAAGTGGCTGAAGGGGGTCTATCCGATCTCCACCGGCCTGGTGGTCGCCGGCCTGGCCCAGGCCGAGTGGCTGATGGAGATCGATGTGATCGCCGTCATCCCCGACGAGCAGAGCTGAGGAGCCGATCATGACCTTTTCTGTCGCGGGCATTTGCCCCGAAACCGGCATGGTGGGCTGTGCCATCACCTCCTCCAGTATCGCGGTTGCCAGCCGTTGTGCCTTTGTGCGCAGCGGCACCGGCGTGGCCCTGACCCAGAATGTCACCAACCCGGATCTGGGACCGCTGGCGCTCGATCTGCTGCAGGAGGGTCTGGCCCCGGCCGAGATCCTCGAGGCCCAGTCCCAGGCCGACACCGACATCGAATGGCGTCAGCTCGGCGTACTCAATACCCGCGGCGAAGCCGCCACCTTTAGCGGCAGCCAGGCACTGGGACTCCACGCCACAGCCCAGGGCAAAGGCTGCCTGGCGATGGGCAACCTGCTGGCCAATACCGAGGTGCCCCGGGCCATGGTCGATGCCTTTGAAAACAGCCGGGGACACCTGGCGGAGCGGCTGCTGCAAGCCCTCGAAGCCGGCCTGGCCGCCGGGGGCGAGCTGGGCACGGTGCACTCCGCCGGCCTGCTGATGAGTGCCGAGCCCAAATGGCCGGTGGTCGACCTGCGGGTCGACTGGCATATAGAACCGATCAGCGAGTTGCGCATGATCTGGCAGAACTACCAGCCGCAAATGCAGGCCTACATCACCCGTGCCAAGGATCCCGCCAACGCGGAATCCTTCGGCGTTCCCGGCGACGAATAAACCCGGTAGCGCTGCCGGTAAGTCATTTCAACAACAAGGAAAACCAGCCAAGCAAGCACACCGCCGAACGGCGCCTCGATCACCGCCCGCGGGGATTAAGGCGCCAACAAACAATAAATGGACATAAATGGAGATTAACCTAATGGACTTACTCAAGCCCTGTACCACCCTGGCCAAAGTCGTGGCGCTCGCGTCGCTGGCCTTTACCGCCCAGGCCGAAACCTGGAAATATGCGATCGAGGTCTCCCAGGGAGATATTCAGGATCTCTATGCCCAGGAGTTCAAGAAACGCATAGAAGCCAAGACCGACGGCGATGTCGAAGTCAGGATTTTCTACGGCGGTACCCTGGGCACCTCGGCGGACACCACCGAGCTGGCAGCCAACGGCGCCCTGCAGTTCGCCAATGTATCCCTGGGCCATCTCGGCTCCTTCGTGCCCGAAATCCAGCTGTTCTCCATCCCCTTCATCCTCTCGGAAAACAACGACGTCAATAAGGCACTGATGACGGAATCAAAAACCCTGTATCAGGATATGTCGGCGGACTTTGCCCGCAACGGCCTGCGGCTGATGAGCATCTATTCCGAGGGTGAAGACGCCTGGGCCGCCAACCGCGCCATCCACAGCCCGGAGGATCTGGAGAACTTCAAGATGCGTATCCTGGTCTCGCCCATGCAGGTGGAGGCCTTCAAGGACATGGGCTCCAGCCCCACGCCCCTGCCCTTCGGCGAGATCTATGGCGCCCTGCAACTGAAGGTGATCGATGGCGTCGGCCAGCCCATCTCCTCCGTCTACCAGAGCAAGTTCTTCGAGGTCACCGACTACCTGATCTCGGCCCGTCACCAGCTGTTCACCAGCGCCATCATCACCGGCGACGACTGGTTCAATTCGTTGCCGCCCACACGGCAACAGCTGGTCCAGGACACCATGAAAGAAGTCACCGAGCACATGATGGATGAAGTGCCGGAACTTGAGCGGCAGTTCCTGGCCAAGATAAGGCAGGAAAAACCCGAGCTCACCTACATCAGCCTGACCGAAGCGGAGCGCGCGCCCTTCCGGGCCCGGGCCGAGCAGACCCGCAAGAAGTTCGTCGAGCTGGTCGGCACCAACGGCCAGACGGTACTGGACAACTTCCTGGCCGAACGCAACCGGCTGGAACAACAACTGAACTGATCCACGGCTGTCTTTGTTGCCCGCGCCAGCCGTCCGGACCCGATACCGGACGGCTGGCCATTAGAGGAATACCCCATGCTCCATACACTAAACCGCGCCCTGAGCCGGGCCGACAGCTGGGTGCACCGGCTGGAAGCCATCTGTCTGTCGGGCGGTATACTGCTGATGGCCATCAACACCATCGTCAATGTCTTCGGCCGCTATCTGTTCTCCCAAAGCCTGTACTTTTCCGAAGAGCTGAACCAGATCCTGATGGTGGTGATCACCTTTATGGGGCTGGGCTATGTCACCCGCAAGGGCCGCCATATCCGCATGTCGGCCATCTATGATCTGCTGCCCGATGCCTGGAAGAAACGGCTGATGCTGCTGCTCACCCTGAGTACCGCGCTGACCCTGTTCCTGCTCAGCTATTACGCCTATGCCTATGTGGCCCAGGTGGCCCGCCGCGGCATGATCACCGCCGCCCTGCAGATCCCCATGTACTGGACGCTGCTCGTGGTGCCGGTCGGCTTTTTCATTGCCGGCCTGCAGTACAGCCTGGCCTTTATCAAGAACCTGCAGAGTCGCGATATTTTCCTTTCTTTCAGCGCGCTGGATGTGTACGACGAATCCCAAACCGACCCTTTGATGTGAATGAAACCGGACAGGTACCGCTTATGACCGCAATAATGCTCAGCACCATGGTTATCCTGCTGCTGCTGGGATTTCCGATGATGATGCCCTTGATCATCGCCACCCTGGCGGCGTTCTTTCTGTTCTTCGACATGCTCAACCCGACCATCATAGTGCAGCAGATGATCGGCGGGGTGAAGCCCACGGCCCTGATCGCCATCCCCATGTTCATCTTCTCGGCCGATATCATCACCCGCGGCCGCTCGGCCGACCGCCTGCTTGACCTGGTGATGCGCTTCGTCGGCCATCTGCGCGGCGGCCTGGCGGTGACGGTGGCGGCGACCTGTACCCTGTTCGGTGCCGTGTCCGGCTCCACCCAGGCCACCGTGGTGGCGGTGGGCGGACCGATGCGCCCGCGCATGCTCAAGGCCGGCTATGATGACGCCTTTACCATGGCGCTGGCCATCAACGCCTCCGATATCGCCTTCCTGATCCCGCCCAGCATCGGCATGATCGTCTACGGGGTACTGACCGGCACCTCCATCTCCGAGCTGTTTATCGCCGGCATTGGCCCGGGCCTGCTGATCCTGGTGATGTTCTCTGCCTATGCCATCTACTATGCCTGGCGCCACCGCATCCCGGTCGAGCCCAAGGCCAGCTGGAGCGAACGCCTGCAGGCCATCCGCCGGGCGATATGGCCGGCCGGTTTCCCGCTAATCATTGTCGGCGGCATCTACGGCGGCATCTTCAGCCCCAGCGAAGCCGCCTCGGTCTGCGTGCTCTATGCGGTAGTGCTCGAAGTGCTGATCTTCCGCTCGGTGAAGGTAACCGAGCTGCCGCGTATCGCCCTCTCCACCGGGCTGGTCACCGCGGTGGTGTTCATCCTGATCGGCGCCGGCGCCGCCTTCTCCTGGGCGCTGTCCTATGCGGAGGTGCCGCAGACCATTATCGCCGGCCTGAACCTGCACGAGGCCAGCCCCACGATGGTGCTGATCTGCATTGCGGTGGCGTTTTTTATCGGCTGCATGTTTGTCGACCCCATTGTGGTGATGCTGATCCTGATCCCGATCTTCCTGCCGGTGATCCGCTCCTCCGGGCTGGATCCCGTGCTGGTCGGCACCATGATCACCCTGCAGGTGGCCATCGGCTCGGCCACGCCGCCGTTCGGCTGTGACATCTTTACCGCCATCGCCATCTTCCGCCGGCCCTATATGGATGTCATCCGCGGCACCCCGCCCTTTGTCTTTATGCTGCTGACCACCTCGGTGCTGCTGGGGGCCTTCCCCCAAATCGCCCTGTTCCTGCGCGATCTGCTGACCCACTAAAAGGAGTCCCTTTATGAACAACATGCCCGGCGATATCCCTTTTCAACACCTGCTGGTGACGGTGGCGGAGCAGCTGGCGGTAGACACCATCATTATGGGGAAGCGCCACACCGGCGAACTCGAGGGCCTGCTGCTGGGCAGCGTCTCCCATAAGGTAGGCTCCCTGGCCAGATGCAACTGTATCCGGGTGTGCTGAACCGCCTCCGGGAGGTTCTACATAGATTTTTCAAATCCTCTTGTAAATTTAAAGATATTTTAAGAATACAGTTTATTTACATACCCTATACCCAAGCTTAACAGCGCCCGGAGCAGGGCCGGCCATACCAGAAACGGAGCCGCCGGCAGCATCCCCCAGGTGCCGTGACTATTCAGGAGAACATATGGCAAAGGCATTATCTCTCGACATTCTGGGCCGGCTGATCGGCTTCGATACCACCAGCGCCAACTCGAACCTGGCGCTGATAGCCTACGTACAGCAATACCTGAGGGATCATGGGGTAGACAGCCAGCTGATCTTCGATGAACCACAGAACAAGGCCAACCTGTACGCCACCATAGGCCCCCAGGACAAGGCCGGCGTCATGCTGTCCGGTCACACCGACACGGTGCCAGTCACCGGTCAGCAGTGGACCCGGGAACCTTACCGGCTGACCGAAGCCGAGGGCCGCTACTATGGTCGGGGCACCAGCGATATGAAGGCCTTCCTCGCCGTCGTACTGGCCGCCGTGCCCGACCTGGTCTCGCGGGAACTGCACACGCCCGTGCACCTGGCCTTTTCCTACGACGAGGAAATCGGCTGCGTCGGCGTTCGCCGGCTGATAGATACCCTGCGCGGCCATCCGGTCAAACCGGCTATCTGCATTATCGGCGAGCCGACCAGCATGCAGGTGGTGACCGCCCACAAGGGTAAGCTCGCCGCCCGGGTGACGGTCAAGGGCAAGGAATGTCACTCCGGCATGGCACCACTCGGTGTCAACGCCATCAACTACGCCGCCCGCCTGATCCACTGGCTGGAACAGCTGGCCCTGCAGAAAAAAAACGAAGGGCCTTTCGAGCAGGGCTATGAGGTCCCCTACAGCACGGTGCATACCGGCACAGTGCAGGGCGGAACCGCGCTCAATATCGTCCCCAACCATTGCAGCTTCCTGTTTGAGATTCGCAATGTCGCCGCCGAGGATCCCCGCCAGCTGCTGGCCCGTTTCCGGGCCTATGCGGATGATCTGGCCGCCGAAATGCACCAAATCGATCCCGCCTGCCGGATAGAGATCGAGATCACCACCGAATATCCCGGCCTGAGCACCGCCGAAGACGCGGAGGTGATCCGCTTTGTCCGCAACCTGGTCGACACCGACGGCGGCGGCCGCATCGGCTTCGGGACCGAAGGCGGCCTGTTCAGCAACCAACTGGGGATTCCCACCGTGGTCTGCGGGCCCGGCAGCATGGATCAGGGCCATAAGCCGGACGAATTTATTCACGTCAGCCAGCTCGAACAGTGCGAGCTGTTTATGGCGCGGCTGACTGAGCAACTGAGCAAGTAACAAGGAGAGGAGAACCGCTCACAACAGCTTTAACCCTTCCTCAATGCAGGGTATCCGCCTGGGCGGGTACCCTATGGACGATGCATTGAGGCCACAACATAAACTCTTCAGGAGCGAATAGAATATGTCTGACAATGTATCTTACAACTCGGCAGCGGTGCCTAGCGGCGCGGCGCGTACCGAGAAAGAGTCCGGTTTCGGCCGGGTGCTGGGGCTCGGCTCACTGCTCGCGGTGGCGATAGGCCTGGTCGTGTCCCAGGGCGTCATGGTGATCATGCTGCAGGGTGCCGGGATTGCCGGGCTGGGATTCATCATTCCCCTGACCCTGGGCTATATACTGGCACTGACTTATGTTTCCTCTTTTTCCGAGTTGTCGCTGATGATCCCCCGCGCCGGCAGCCTGAGCAGCTACACCGAGGTGTCCATAGGTCATTTCCCGGCGATTCTGTCGGTATTCTCCGGCTATATAGTGGTGGCCATGTTTGCGCTCTCTGCGGAGCTGCTGCTGGTCGATCTGATCATCGACAAAATCTATCCCGGGGTATTCCCGCCGATGACGCTTGGCTTTGGCCTGCTGGCGATTTTCACCGTGCTTAACCTGATGGGCATAGATATGTTCGCCAAGCTCCAGTCCGTGCTGGCCCTGGTGATGGTGATAGTGCTGCTGATGCTGGGCCTGTCCGCCATCACCGGGGTCGCCAACCCGCACCCGACCGGCATTGATCTCACCGGCAGCTGGAACCCGATGGGAGCCGAAGTCATCACCCTGGTCGCGCTGGCCATCTGGGGATATGTAGGCGCCGAGTTCGTCTGCCCTCTGGTGGAAGAGTCCAAGAACCCGGAACGCAATATCCCCCGCGCCATGACCATAGGCGTAACCGTGATCTTTGCCACCATTGCCATCTACTGCCTCGGCGCCCTCTTCTATATTCCGGCGGATGAGCTGGCGGGTTCTGCTCTGCCCCATTACGACTTTGCCAAGGCCGTATTCGGCGATGTCGGGCTGACCTTCCTCGCGGTGGCCGCCATTACCGCCACCTGCAGCACGGTCAACACTTCGCTGGCCGCCATCCCCCGCATGCTGTACGGCATGGCGCAGAACGGCCAAGCCTTCCCGCAGTTCAAGAGCCTGACCTCGGGCACCAAAACCCCCTGGGTCGCGGTGCTCTTTGTCGCCGCGATCACCGGCCTGCCCCTGGTCTTCATGGGTAATGATCCCGATGCCATCGGCCTGCTGCTGATCTCCGCCGCCATCGCCTGGCTGCTGGCCTATATCATTACCCACATCAATGTGATCGCCCTGCGCAAGCGCTATCCGGATATCAAGCGACCGTACAAGACGCCCTTCTATCCGCTGCCGCAGATCATCGGCATCGCCGGCATGATCTACGCCATCGTCTACGCTTCACCGGCTCCCGAGCTAAGTGGCCAGATCTTCGGCGCCGCCGGTGTCGTGCTGGGGATGGTCTCCGTTGTCGGGGTGTTCTGGGTCAAGGTAGTGATGAAGAAGAAGCTGTTCGAACCCGAACCGATTGAAAAGGTACTGAACGCCGACTAAAACATTCCCTTCTATTTACACGGCGGCATCGGCCGCCGTTTTTCGTTCAGCCTCCCATCCTGCTGGGAACCAAGGTGCAAACATTTACCGACTACCAGCAGCTCTCCACCGTCTCCAGGGGGCGGGCCATCGTCACTATAGGCAACCTCGATGTGGTTCACCTGAGCTATCAGCCCCGGTTGGAAAAACTCGGACAAACCTGTGCAGGACAGGAGGAAAACGCTGGTGACGGGCCACTCGCCATGCGAAACAGAGGGAAGATCCGAAAGAAGCCACTTTTCAAACCCATACTGTGCCATCGGCATTGCATAGGTTTTATTAATCCTGTGCGAGAAAAAATAATATTTTAACAATGATCAAATAACCCATAACCTCATGGTTAGCGGTTTGTTAACACCCAATAGTTACTTAACCCGTTAGCGCTGAAACATAGTCGCACCCGGTGTTGACAGAACCACTTATTAGACATTCAAGCATGATTAAAGGAGATGTCGAAAATGTCCAAATTGAACAACGTAGATATGCAGGAAGTATGGCAGCAGGACAGGGATCATTATATTCATCCTTGGACAGACTTCTCTACCTTTAAAGAGACAGGTTCCATGGTGCTGGCAGACAGCGATAACGTGCATGTCACCGATGGTGATGGACGCCGCTATCTGGATGGTATCGGCGGTCTCTGGTGCGTGAATATCGGTTATGCCCGAGAAGAAATGGCCCAGGCTATCGCCGACCAGGTGCGTCAGATCCCTTATTACTCCTGCTTTGGGCACCACACCACTGTCCCAGCCGCCAAACTGGCCGCCAAGCTGGCCGAGCTGGCGCCCGGCAACCTGAACCATGTGTTCTACGGCTGCGGCGGCTCCGTCGCCAACGATACCGCGGTGCGTATCATTCACTTCTACTTCAACCAGCTGGGCAAGAAGAGCAAGAAGAAGATCATCTCCCGTATCGACGGCTACCACGGCAGCACCTACATGGCGATGTCGATCACCGGGGTCAAGTTCGACCATATCGGTTTCGATATCGACGACCAGCTGGTACACCACATTTCCTGTCCCAACCCCTATCGCCGTCCCGAGGGTCAAAGCCTGGAGGACTTCTGCAACGAGAAGGTACAGGAGCTGGAAGACAAGATCCTCGAGCTGGGGCCGGACCATGTGGCCGCCTTCTTCGCCGAGCCCATCATGGGCGCCGGTGGCGTCATCGTACAGCCGGAAGGCTACCACAAGAAAATCCACGCGGTATGCCGCAAATACGGCGTGCTCTATGTTTCCGATGAGGTGGTCACCGCCTTCGGACGCCTCGGCCATATGTTCGCCTCCGAAGACGAATTCGGCATAGTGCCGGACATCATCACCTGCGCCAAGGGCCTGACCTCCGGCTACCTGCCGCTGGGGGCCACCATCCTCTCCGACGAGATCTACGAGGTGATCAGCAAGCCCCAGGCCGACGGCGCCATCTTTACCCATGGCTTCACCTATTCCGGCCACCCGGTTAGCTGTGCCGCCGGCCTGAAAAATATCGAGATCATGGAGCGCGAAAACCTGTGCGACCATGTGCGCGATATGGGCGCCTACTTTGAAAACCAGCTGAAAACCCTGCTCGACCTGCCGATTGTCGGCGACGTGCGCGGCCGCAAGTTCATGATGTGCATCGAGAACGTGGCCGATAAGCAAACCAAGGAGCTGATCGATCCCAAGGCCAGAGTCGGTAACCGCATCGCCGAGCACTGCCAGGCCCGCGGCCTGATTGTGCGTCCGCTGGCCCATATGAACGTGCTGTCTCCGCCCCTGACCCTGACCAAGGAACATATCGACTTCCTGGTTTCCACCCTGCGGGAAAGCATTGAAGCAACCATGGCTGACCTGAAAGCCGAAGGCTTCCTGTAACCCAGTTTACAGGTCTCAGTCCGTCCCTTGGCGAGGAAAATATTTCCTCGCCTTTTTTATGCCCGGCGTGCTCTTCCGCACGAATATGGCTTCCCTCCTGCGCTGACCGGCGCCAGCTATGCCGTACCCGGCGATGCTCCCGTTAAGCGTGGTTATATACCTAATTCAGGTTTCCTGGCTAGCGGGCCGAATGATGGATACCAATCCCTTCCTTAAGCTACTCTGCTCATTGTCCCAACTGACAGCCTGAACGAACACATCGCTCACCACCTACGGCAGGGTCTCCTGCCCAAGTCACGACGGAGCAGAACCAGCAACAACCCGCATGCCTTGGTCCTTATGTAACTGACTGAATATTCGGTCACACTCGTTACCGCAATAACACGACATGCTTCTTGGCTGTCCTCAATGGGTAACGCGGTCCGTATAACAACGAGGGCATACATAATAGTGGGAACGCTATGCGCAATCTCTTGACGAAGGAAGCGCCCGGCGGACAGCGACAAAGCCTGCCATATCAACCTTGAGACTGTCTTACGCTGGCCGCATCGAGGCGGTGAACCAAACGACACAAAAATGCCGGCTGCCCCTAAGGACGGCCGGCACAAGTAAAACGAATAACCCGGGATTACCTCAGCTTTATCCAGGTAGTTTTCAGCTGGGTAAACTTGTCGATGGCATGCAGCGACAAGTCGCGCCCGAAACCGGACTGCTTGTAACCGCCGAAGGGGGTGCTGAAATCCAGCGCGTCCATGGTATTCACCGAGACCGTACCCGCCCTCAGCTTGCGGGAAACCCGATGGGCCCGATTAAGGTCATTGGTCCATACCGACGCCGCCAGGCCGTAGAGGGAGTCGTTGGCGATGGCTACCGCTTCCTCTTCACTGTCGAAACCGATCAACGCCACCACGGGGCCGAACACCTCTTCCCGAGCTATGGTCATGTCCGGGGTGACCTGATCAAACACGGTCGGCTCGATGCGGGTCGAACCGGCTTCGCCCTCGCCACCGGCCAGCAAACGGGCGCCCTCCGCCTGCGCCTTGCGAATGCATTCGCGCACCCGCTCGGCATGGTTGACGTCGATCAGCGCGCCGACCCGGGTATCCGGCTCCAGCGGATCACCGACTTTCAGGGACCTGGCCCTGGCCAGAAACTTGTCGACAAACTGCGCCCGGATGCGGTTGTCGATCAGGATGCGGGAGTTGGCCGAGCAGACCTCACCCTGGTTGAAGAAGATACCGTTGATGGCATTATCGACCGCATCGTCGAGAGCGCAATCGGCAAAGATCAGGTTAGGGCTCTTGCCGCCGGTTTCGGGCCAGACCTGCTTCATGTTCGATTCGGCGGCATAGCCCATAAACAGCTTGCCGACCCGAGTAGAGCCGGTAAAAGCCAGGCAGTCGACATCATTGTGCAGCCCCAGCGCCTTGCCGACGATATGGCCATGGCCGGTGACCACGTTGAGCACGCCGTCGGGCAAGCCGGCCTGCCGGGCCAGCTCCGCCAGGCGCAGCGCGGTCAGCGGCGACTGCTCGGCAGGCTTGAGAATCACCGAGTTGCCGCTGATCAACGCCGGTGCCAGCTTCCAGGCCGCAATATCCAGGGGGAAATTCCAGGGTACCACGGCGGCAACCACGCCGACCGGCTCCCGGGTAATGGTGGCGATATTGTTGCCGTCGGTCGGGGCCACTTCACCATAGAGCTTGTCGATGGCTTCCGCATACCATTCGAAGCAGGCCGCCGAACCGGGAATATCGATATTCAACGCGTCCTGCACCGGTTTGCCCACATTCAGGCTCTCCAGCAGGGCCAGCTCTTCGGCATTGTCCAGGATCAACTGCGCCAGCTTTTTCATCACCGCCTTGCGCTCACGCGGCGCCACCTCGGACCAGACACCAGACTGGAATGCCTGGCGCGCGGCAACCACGGCCGTATCCACATCCGCCTCATTGCAGGCGGCGATGGCCGCCAGCGTCTCGCCGGTGGCGGGATTGACGATATCGTAGGTTTGCCGATCACTGGCCGCGACAAACTCGCCGTTGATAAAGGCCTGACTCTTCAACTCGACCTGCTCGAGTTTATTCAGCCAGTATGTTCTTTCCTGTACTGTCATCGTTGACTCCACCTTTCCCTGACATTCGATAATAAGAGACCGGTTAAACGGCTGCTTGTATACCAAAGGCTGCGACCCTGCGGGACAGGGTCCGGGCCTCCCCATGAGTGTCAGCCTAAGAAGCCGGCCTGCATCTGTAAAATATTATTATCATTTGGTTTGAATCAGTTTTTTCTATCCATGGCTGTCGCACACAGCCTACTTCAGGCTCCGGTAGAAGCGACGATCGGTAAAGACGGTGCCGGCCAGTTCCTTGGCCTGCAATGCCAGCTGCTTGGTAAAGGCCTCCACCACTGGCGTGACCCTGAACTGGGTAAGCCGGGCAATCCCCATGCGCATGGGGCGGAGGTTTTCCTTCAGTGGCACATGCTTGAAGGCGGTACCATCCAGTGCCAGGTTGTTCGCCAGCGGGGTGTTGAACAGGGAATAACCGAAGCCGTTGGCCACCAGGCCACGCACCATGTCCATCGACTTGGCGTAATAGGCAAAGTTGGGCTCGAGATCCAGGCTCAGGAACAGCGAGAAAAAGTATTCCCGGCTCATCGGCCAGTCCAGCAGGACCATGGGATAATCCGCCAGCTCCGCCAGCGACAGCTCGTCCCGGTCCGCCAGGGGATGATCCAGCGCCATCACCGCATAGGGTGGAAATTCCATCAGCGGCTCGAACTCGATATACGAGGGGATCTGCAGGTCGTAAGTCAACGCCAGTTCGTAACGGCCGTCCTGCAGCCCCTGGATAATGTCTTTCTGGTGCATTTCATCGCACTGCACGTTGACCGCCGGATAGACATCGTTAAAGCGCCGGATCAAACCGGGAACCAGGATGGGGGTAAAGGTGGGAAAACCGACGATGCGCAGGGAGCCCGCCACATCCTGGCCCAGGGTATTGGCGTAGTGGGCAAGCCCGTCCGCCTGACCCAGCAACTGCTTGGCCTTGACGATAAACTGCCGTCCCGAGGGGGTGAGTGACAGTCCCTGGGCATGATGGCGCACAAACAACTGCAAGCCGGTGACATCTTCCAGGTGCAGGATGGCGGAGGAGATAGACGGCTGGGAAACATGCAGTTGCTCGGCGGCCCGGGTCACACTGCTGAGTTCTCCGGCGACCACGAAGTAACGCAACTGTTTCAGGGTAAATCGCATAGGGCCTGCTTCCTGCAAAAAGGGTTATCGGGACATAAGCCGCCGGCTCCCGGCGACCAAGACACTGTTTACCAAAGGCGAGACTGTATTCAAAAAACAAATACAAGGGTGTCTACAGTACCCCATCCGCGGCCGTAAGGGCAGTCCGCAGGGCGGCATGGGAAAGATAAATAGCGGGAAGGCCGGCTTCCGGGCAGAAGGACCCTATTGTTGACGCTACCGGCATCATCGGTCCGGCTGCGCGGCACGAGGGGGAGCCACCCGCTGACGGTAGGGAGGCCTTGATCTTACAGCCTAGCCAGCAGGCTCCAGACATCGGCCTGCACGGCGGCGGCGGTGACTTCCCGTCCGGCACCCGGGCCCTGGATCACCAGCGGATTCTGGCGATAGTGCTGGGTCTCGATGGCGAAAATATTGTCACCGGGACGCAGATGGGCGAAGGCGTGATCGACCGGCAACACCGCCAGGCCCACGCTGGCCTCGCCGTCGGCGGCAAAGCGCGCCACGTGGCGCAGCACGCCGCCTTGTTCCCGGGCCCGGGCCAGGGCCTCGGCCAAGGGCTGATCCAGCTCCTGGATCCGCTCGATAAAGCCGCCTTTGTCCAGCCCGGCCAGTGACTCGGGCACCAGGGTGTCGAGCCGGACCTGGCCCGGATCCAGGTCGAAACCCGCTTCCCGGGCCAGGATCACCAGCTTGCGCTTCACATCCTGGCCATTGAGATCCTGGCGTGGATCCGGCTCGGTCAGCCCCTGCCGCCAAGCCTGCAGCACCAGCTCGGAGAAGGGCCGGCTGCCGTCGAAATGCTGAAACAGCCAGCTCAGGGTGCCGGAAAAGATACCGCTGATGGCGCTGATCTGCTCACCCGACTGCTGCAGCATGCGCAGGCTGCTCTGCACCGGCAGGCCGGCACCGACGGTGGCATTACTCAAGAAGCGGACCTTGTGCTCGCTCAGGGTCTGCTTGAGCCTGAGGTAGCTGTCCTGCTCCGCCGCGCCCGCCAGCTTGTTGGCGGCGATCAGGTGGATATGCTGCTGCACCATGGCCGGATAATACTGCACCAAGCCGTCGGAGGCGGTCAGATCCAGGGCGATCAGGCTGTCGAAGCCATGCTCTTCCAGATCTTCGAGCCAGTCCGGCCAGGCCACCCGCTTCGGCTGAAAATCATCCAGCACCTGTTCCAGCTCCAGCCCCTGGCTGGCGAGCATGGCGCCGCTTGAGTCAAATACCCCATAGAGGGTGAGCGCCACATTCAGCTCCTGTTCGAGCCGTTCCTTCTGCTGCCGATAGAGCTTCAGCCAGGCCTGGCCGATATTGCCCCGCCCGAACAACACCAGCCCCACCCGTTTGGGGCGGCTGAACAGGCTCTGGTGCAGGCGGATCAACAGCGGATCCAGTACCATCTTGCGCACCACGGCCACCAGGCTCAGGCCATTCTTTCCGGGCTGGATAAATTCCAGCGGCTGCTCATTGAGCGCATGGTAGAAGTGCAGGCATTGCTCCGCCTGCTCGGTCACCCCCTTGCCGACCAGCGCCAGCAGGGAATAGCCGTCCTTCGCCTGCAGACCCTCGAAGCCACCGGCCGGCTGATGATCCCGCAACAACTCAAACACCTGCCCCGCCTGCTCCCGGGTATAGGCCAGCTGCCATAATTTGCTGTCCGGCCTGCACTTGCTGGCCAGGGGGGCCAGTTCGCGCCGGCCCAGCCACTCGGTCAGGGCCTCGACCGTGGCCTGGTAATTGCCGAGAATGCTCAGCTCCAGCAGCACGGTATCGTCGACCGAGGTGACGATACGCGCGCCCTGGGCACGGCGGGCCTGGCGCAGGATGCGGGTATGGCCGTCGTCCGGATGATAGCTGCACCTGAGCATCAGCTGCTGACGACTGGCCGCCACCGGTCCCAGGGTACGGCTATGCAATACGGAAGACCCCAGGCGGGCCAGTTCGGCCGCCTCCGGCAACGACAACCGGGTCAACAGGCTGGCCTCTTTCACCCGCCGTGGGTCGGCGCTGAACACCCCGGGCACATCGCTCCAGATGGTGGTGTGGCTGCTGTCCGCCAGCGCCGCCAGCAGGGTGGCGCTGAAGTCGGAACCATTGCGTCCCAGCAAGCGGGTGCGGCCCACGCTGTCGGCGGCGATAAAGCCGGTCACCACCAGGATACGGTCGGGATGCTCGGCCAGCAGCTCCGCCAGCCGCCGCCGGGAGACCGCCTCGTCCACCTGCACCGGCGTACCGGACACCTGCAGGAAGCGGCGGGCATCCAGGCTGGCGGCGGGTATGCCCTGCCCCGCCAGCAAGGCGGCCAGCAGCCGGGAAGACCAGAGTTCGCCGAACGACTGGATCTGGTTGCGGGTGTATTCGTCCAGCCGCTGGTGTTCCAGCACGCTGGCGATAGTCTGGATATCGTCATCCAGGGCCGCCACCAGCTCAGAGCCCGCTTCGCCCAGGGTGCTTTCGATCAGCCCCTGCTGAAAGGCATGTAACCCGGACAGCGCCTCGGGGGCGGCGCTGTCGCCGCTGGTAAAGAGGTTCAGCAACTCGATCAGGCGGTTGGTGGTCTTGCCGGAGGCCGACACCACCACCAGCGCATCGGGCTGTTGCAGCCGGCCGATAATACCGGCTACCCGGTGAAAACAGGCGCTGTCGGCCAGGCTGCTGCCACCGAATTTATGTACCGGCCGACGGTGCAGGCCGGGATCTGGCTGAAAGCTGCTCATTATCCCGCCAATACCTTGAATGCGTTGTCCAGGTCATGGATCAGATCCCGGACATCCTCGATGCCCACGGACACCCGCAGCAGTTGGTTGCTGATGCCGGCGGCACTGCGCGCCGCCTCATCCATGGCCGCATGGGTCATGGTTGCCGGATGGGCGATCAGGCTTTCCACCCCGCCCAGGGATTCGGCCAGGGAGAACAGCTGCAGCTGTTGCAGGAAGGTTTTCAGTCCGGTTTCGTCTGTATCCAGCTCGAAACTGAGCATGGCGCCGAAACCGGACTGCTGACGGGCCGCCACCTCGTGACCCGGGTTGCCGGGCAGGCTGGGATGATAGATGGCTTTGACTTCGGGCCGGGTTTGCAGGTAGGTCACCAGCGCCTCGGCATTTTCACAATGCTGACGCATGCGCACACCCAGGGTGCGCAGGCCACGCAGGGTCAGATAACTGTCGAAGGGCGAACCGGTCAGCCCCAGGCAGTTGGCCCACCAGCGCAGCTCTTCGGCAAGCTCGGCATCGGCGGCCACCACGGCCCCGCCCAGCACGTCGGAATGACCATTGATGTATTTGGTGGTGGAGTGCACCACCAGATCGGCACCCAGGGTCAGCGGCTGCTGCAGCGCCGGTGACAGGAAGGTGTTGTCGACCACCGTCAGCGCCCCGGTTGCCTTGGCGGCGGCGCAGAGGCCGGCGATATCCACCACCCGCAGCAGCGGGTTGGAGGGGGTTTCAATCCACAGTATCTTGGGCCCTTTGGCCAGGGCCTCCGTCAGCGCCTCGGCATCGGTCTGGTCCACATATTCCACCCGGAAGTTGCCCTTCTTGGCCAGGGCATTGAACAGCCGATGGCTGCCGCCGTAGCAGTCGTGGGGTACCAGCAGCAGATCGCCGGCCTGCAACTGGGAGGTGATGATCAGGTTGATGGCTCCCATGCCGGTGGAGGTTACGGCGGCGCCCGCGCCTTTTTCCAGCTTGGTCAGGGCCTCGATCAAGGTCTGGCGGGTGGGGTTGCCGGAGCGAGTATAGTCGAACTGGCGCGGCTGATTAAAATCGGCAAAGGTATAGGTGCTGGTCAGATATACGGGCGGCACCACGGCACCATGCTGGGTGTCTGTGTCGATACCGGTACGTACGGCATGGGTCTGAGTCTGGTATTCTGGCATATCCGCTCCTTTGCACTGCTGGCAGCTGTTAGGCATATAGAGTTTTCCAAGGGAAGCCACATTACCCCAGGCAATAAAAGCCGTCAAGGCTTCCAGACGTCCATAAGGCTTTGCCGTTGGATTGCCAATATAAAGTGCAAGGGTTACAATCTGGTCCGGATTTTTAACCTGTAAATAGGTGGATAATGAAGACTGAATGGAACGGCGAATATATCAGCCCTTACGCCGAGCATGGCAAGAAAAGTGAGCAGGTCAAAAAAATCACCGTCTCCATACCGCTCAAGGTGTTGAAGATACTCACCGACGAGCGCACGCGCCGGCAGGTCAATAACCTGCGTCACGCCACCAACAGCGAGCTGCTGTGCGAAGCCTTCCTGCATGCCTATACCGGCCAGCCGTTGCCGGTAGACGAAGACCTGCGTAAAGATACGCCCGACCAGATCCCGTCCCGGGCCAGGGCCATCATGACCGAGCTGGGCATAGAGATCGAAGACTACGCCGCCGACGAAGAATAATAACAAGGCACTCAACCACCATGGAACGTATTGTCGAAAACCTCCTGTATGCCTCCCGCTGGCTGCTGGCGCCCATCTATTTCGGCCTGTCGCTGGCGGTGCTGGCATTGGCGATCAAGTTCTTCCAGGAAATCTTTCACCTGTTACCCCATGTCTTCGCCATCGCCGAAGCGGATCTGATCCTGGTGATACTGTCGCTGATCGATATGGCGCTGGTCGGCGGCCTGCTGGTGATGGTGATGATCTCCGGCTATGAGAACTTCGTCTCCCAGCTGGACATAGACGAAAGCCAGGAAAAGCTGAACTGGCTGGGCAAGATGGACTCAGGTTCCCTGAAGATGAAGGTCGCGGCTTCCATCGTCGCCATTTCCTCCATCCATCTGCTGAAGGTATTCATGAACGCCCAGAATATCGCGGACGGCAAGCTGCTCTGGTATGTGGTGATCCACCTGACCTTTGTGCTGTCGGCCTTTGCCATGGGGTTTCTGGACAAGCTGACCAAGCAGGACCACTGAGCTCCGCCACCGCCCCCCTCTGGCAGACAACAGATCGCCGCCGCAGGCCCTGGCCTGCGGCGGCGATGTTTTTGGGGGCCCTTACTCGGGCTGCACCAGCATCTGTTGCCAGGGCAACCCCGCATCACCCAGGGTAATAAAATTGGGATTGATCAGGCTCTCGCGCCGGTTATAGCTCAGTTGTTCCAGGCTCAAATCCAGCAGCCGCCCCCCCGCCTCCTCCACTATGCACTGGGTCGCGCCGGTATCCCATTCGCCGGTGGGGCCGATACGGATATAGCAGTCGGCCCCCCCTTCCGCCACCAGGCAGGACTTCAACGAGCTGGAGCCCAGGGGCAGCAGCTGGCAGTCCAGACTCGTATGCAAACGGGAACGGACCCATTGCACATCCTGGCGCCGGCTGATCGCCACCCGCAAACGGGTCAAGGGTACGGCATCATGATGCCGGGCATGGATCTGCACCGTTTCGCCACCGGCGGTTACTTTAAAGGCACCATGGCCGCGTACCGCGTAATACATCAGATCATGCACGGGCGCATAGACCATGCCCAATACCGGCTGGCCCTGTTCCACCAGGGCGATCATGGTAGAGAAATCACCGCTGCCGGCGATAAATTCCTGGGTGCCGTCGAGTGGGTCCACCAGCCAGTAGCGGGGCCAGCGTTGCCGCTCTGCCAGGCTGATATCGCCCCCTTCCTCGGACAATACCGGGATATCGGCCAGGGCCCGCAATGCCTTGTCGAGATACTCGTGGGCCGCCAGATCGGCGCTGGTCACCGGGCTGTCGTCATCCTTGTGTTCCGACTGATAGTGGCCGCTGTCATACAGGGACAGGATCAGCCTGCCGGCTTCCCGGGCGGCGGCCTTGACCCCTGGCAGTAAGGCATCAGCATCCATTATGCTTCCTCTCTTCTAAGCCAGTCTTGCAGCAGGTACAGGCCACAAATGCTCCTGGCCTCGCTGAACTCCGGCAACGCCATCAGTTGCGCCAGCTGGTCGATGGGCCAGGGCACCACTTCCAGCGGCTCCGGCTCATCCCCCTCCCGCTGCTCCGGGTACAGATCCCGGGCCAGCAAGATATCCATGCGGCTGCCGAAATAACCGGGCGCCAGGGACACCTGCTTCATCGGCAGCAGGGTGCGCGCCCCATAGCCGATTTCTTCCATCAACTCCCGGTTGCCCGCCTCCAGGGCGGTTTCACCGGGATCGATCAGGCCCTTGGGAAAACCCAGCTCATAGCTGTGGGTGCCCGCGGAATATTCCCGGATCAATAACAGGGTGTCGTCATTGAGCATGGGTACCAGCATGACCGCGCCCCGGCCGCTGCTGCGCATTCGCTCATAGACTCTTTCGACACCATTGCTGAATTTCAGATGAACCGCTTCGACCTTGAATAATCGGCTTTCAGCCACCAGTTCTGTGTTCAGTATCTGAGGTTTTTGTTTCTCGTCACTCATGCCCTGTTCCGCGCCTTGGCCCATAAAGAGAGGTTACTGCAAGTAATAACAAACTTCCGCACACATCGCCATGTTACGCCACTTCTACGCCTTAGTCTGGCTCATCTGGTATAATCCTGGTCTGCTTTAGCATGAGAATGCGAGATGACGACAGAAACCAAGCCGGTCAGGCTCGACAAATGGTTATGGGCCGCCCGCTTCTACAAGACCCGCAGCCTGGCGCGGACCATGATAGACGGGGGCAAGGTGCACTATAACGGTCAGCGGACCAAGCCCAGCAAGCTGGTCGAGGTCGGCGCCCATCTCCGCCTGCGCCAGGGTCATGATGAAAAAGAGGTGGTAGTACTGGTGCTGTCGGAGGTCAGGGGCAAGGCCGAGACGGCACAAGCCCTGTATGAGGAAACAGCCCAAAGCCAGGTCAAACGGGAGCAGAATGCCGAGGCCCGCAAATTCAACAGCCAGTTTGCCCCCAGCCCGGAGCGCAAACCGGATAAGAAACAACGACGTACCTTATTGAAAATCAAACAGGGTGAGTGAGACTGCCTATATGACACACAATGACCAGCTTTATCGTTACCTCTTCGATCACTATCAGGTACGGGGCGAGCTCGTCCGCCTGAGCGACAGCTACCGGCAGATACTGTCTTCCCAGGACTACCCGGCGCCGGTACAGCGGCTGCTGGGCGAGCTGCTGGTCGCCACCAGCCTGCTGACCGCCACCCTCAAGTTTGAAGGGCATATCACGGTCCAGCTGCAGGGCGATGGTCCTGTGAAGCTTGCGGTGATCAACGGCGACCACCGGCAACAGCTGCGCGGCGTGGCCCGCTGGGAAGGCCAGGTACCCAACAGCGACAAACTCGCCGAGCTGGTCGGCAAGGGCTACCTGGCCATTACCATCACCCCGGATGAAGGGGAGCGCTACCAGGGCATCATAGAACTGGATGCGGACTCCCTGGCCGCCAGCCTGGAAAACTATTTTGCCCAGTCCGAACAGCTGAACACCCGCATCTGGCTGTTTACCGAACTGACCGCCGCTCAACCGACGGCGGCGGGCATGCTGCTGCAGGCCCTGCCCAACGGAGACACGGATGAAAATCAGGACTTTGAACACCTGCAGGCCCTGACCCAGACCATCAAGGCGGAAGAGCTGCTGCGGCTGGATGCCCAGGACGTGCTGTACCGCCTCTATAACCAGGAAACGGTACGGGTATTCGAGCCCCAGCCGGTAAGTTTCAAGTGCACCTGCTCCCGGGAAAAAAGCGAAAATGCCCTGCTCCAGCTCGGCCACGCCGAGGCCCTCGAACTATTGAGGGAGCAGGGCCAGATAAAAATGCACTGTGACTATTGCGGCAATTCTTATCGCTTTGATAATACCGACCTGCAGCAAATATTTAATGATTCAACCACGCTGCATTAACGTTTTATTTTATTAATTAGGGGCGAAATGCCCCTTTGGTCTTATTTCGCTGCGAAAAATTGCAAATTTTGAAGCTGATCCCCTAAATTTTCCCCCATTGCTGATATTCTTCGGCTCCCAAAATTACACTAATAAAAACACCACCCTCTGTAACCCAGGAGAAAACAATGACATCCAAGGCGGAACAATTAGGCCTTTCCCAATACGGTATTAATGATGTAACCGAAATCCTTCATAACCCTTCCTATGAGCAATTGTTTGCCGAAGAAACCCGCCCGGATCTGGAAGGATATGAAAAAGGCGTAGTGACCAACCTGGGTGCCGTTTCTGTCGATACCGGTATCTTCACCGGTCGCTCTCCCAAGGATAAATACATCGTCCGCGACGACGTCACCCGCGACACCGTCTGGTGGGCCGATCAGGGCAAGAACGACAACAAGCCGATGACCACCGAAACCTGGAACCAGCTGAAAGCGCTGGTGACCCAGCAATTGTCCGGCAAGCGCCTGTTCGTGGTCGACACCTACTGCGGTGCCAACCCGGACACCCGCCTCTCGGTGCGTTTCGTCACCGAGGTGGCCTGGCAGGCCCACTTTGTTAAAAATATGTTTATTCGCCCGACAGCAGAAGAACTGGCCGGCTTCGTGCCCGACTTCGTGGTGATGAACGGTGCCAAGTGCACCAACCCCAACTGGCAAGAGCAGGGCCTGAACAGCGAAAACTTCGTCGCCTTCAACCTGACCGAGCGGGTCCAGCTGATCGGCGGCACCTGGTACGGCGGCGAAATGAAGAAAGGCATGTTCTCGATGATGAACTACCTGCTGCCGCTGAAAGGCATCGCCTCCATGCACTGCTCCGCCAACGTCGGCAAAGACGGCGACGTGGCCATCTTCTTTGGCCTGTCCGGCACCGGCAAGACCACCCTGTCCACCGATCCCCAGCGTGAGCTGATCGGCGATGACGAGCACGGCTGGGACGACGACGGCGTGTTCAACTTCGAAGGCGGCTGCTACGCCAAGACCATCAAGCTGAGCCAGGAAAACGAGCCGGAAATCTATGCCGCCATCCGCCGCGATGCGCTGCTGGAAAACGTGACCGTGCAGGCAGACGGCACCATCGACTTCGATGATGGCTCCAAGACCGAGAACACCCGGGTCTCTTACCCCATCTATCATATCGACAATATCGTCAAGCCCGTGTCCAAGGCCGGCCATGCCAAGAAGGTGATCTTCCTGACCGCCGACGCCTTCGGCGTGCTGCCTCCGGTCAGCAAGCTGACCCGCGAGCAGGCCCAGTACCACTTCCTGTCCGGTTTCACCGCCAAGCTGGCCGGTACCGAGCGTGGCATTACCGAGCCGACCCCGACCTTCTCCAGCTGCTTCGGTGCCGCCTTCCTCAGCCTGCACCCGACCCAGTACGCCGACGTACTGGCCAAGCGCATGGATGCGGTCGGCGCCGAAGCCTACCTGGTCAACACCGGCTGGAACGGCACCGGCAAGCGGATCTCCATCAAGGCGACCCGTGCCATCATCAATGCCATCCTCGACGGCTCCATCGAAGATGCCGAGTTCGTTGAACTGCCCTATTTCAACATGGCGATCCCGACCGCATTGAACGGCGTGGAAGACGGCTCCATCCTGGACCCTCGCAACACCTATGCCGATCCGACCGAGTGGGACGGCAAGGCGAAGGATCTGGCCAAGCGCTTCGTCGACAACTTCGAGAAGTTCACCGACACCCAAGAAGGCAAGGCCCTGGTGGCCGCCGGTCCCCAGCTGTAAGCCAGCCGATAACCCGCCATCAAGCCCCGGCATCGCCCGGGGCTTTTTTATTCGTCCCCCGCAACTTCAGCAGTCCTCCCGAGTTCGCCACCAGCTTCCTTAATTCCTCCTTCAACAACTGGCTGAATTCCTGGGTGGCCCGGGATCTGGCCCTGTGGGCCGGGTACATCAGGTGGTACGAAAAAGACACCCAGGGTTCGAACGGTCGGAATACCAGGTTACCGGACGGGAAATGCAGGGCGGTGATCGGGTCTACCAGGGAGACACCGGCCCCCGCATCGACAAAGGAGCAGGCCACATGGGAGAGCTGGGTATCGAACACCAGCTGGCGACTGACCCTGGCCTTTTCAAACACCTCATCCACCTTGTAGCGCACGCTCTGCTCCGGCCCCAGGGAGATAAATGGCTGATCCTTCAGATCTTCGGGCACGATCACCGCTTTTGCGGCCAGGGGATGCCCGGCCGGCAGGGCGCAGATCAGCGCCGCCTCGCCCAGCATCTCCATCGACAGCGACGGATCGGCGACATTGACGGCGCCGATGCCGATATCGAAGTGCTGGGTCGCTATCCAGTCGGCGACCTGCTGGGAACTGCGCACCTGCAGGGTCAGGGTGACGCCCTTGTGTTGCTCGCTGAAGGTCTGCATCACCCTGGGCAGAAACCCGAGCGCGATGGCCGGCATGGCCGCCACCTTGAGGCTGCCGCGCTGGAAATCCCGCAGCTCCTCCGCCATGGTCGCCAGCCGGTCGATACCGACGAAGGAGCGCTCCACCTCTTCAAACAGCAGCAGGGCTTCCGGGGTCGGGGCCAGGCGCTTGTGATGGCGCTCGAACAGCTTGACCTGCACCGCGGCTTCAAAATCATTGAGCAACCGGCTCACCGCCGGCTGAGAGATATAGAGCAGCTCCGCCGCCCCCGTGGTGGTGCCGGCGATCATCACCGCCCGAAAGGCTTCTACCTGCCGATAGCTTAACTTGGCCACTGTCCGCTCCCTGAGATGATTCGACACCAGCAAAATAACATAGTGTTATACAAAGCTCACAAAAAACGATTTGTTGTTATTACTCTGTGACATCAAAATGAACAACAGGCAGAAAAGCTGATCAACACCGGTTTCTGCAGGCGTAACGGACAAGGACAAGCATATGGAAACGGTATTCAGATACACACTGACCCTGCTGATCACCATAGTGGCCGGATTTCAGGCCGTGCAGGTGGTCTCGCGTTATGTGTTCGAAACGCCACTGATGGGGCTCGAAGAAATGGCGCTGATCCCCACCATGTGGCTCTACATTCTGGGGGCGGTCAATGCCTCCCGGGAAAACACCCAGATCCGCGCCAATGTGCTGGAGGTGTTCCTCAAAACCGACCGGGCCCGCCGATGGCTGGCAGTGGTGTCGGAAACCATCAGCCTGATCATCTCCGGCTGGCTGACCTGGTGGGCCTGGGATTACTTCAAGTACGCCAGGCGCGTCTGGAAGGAAAGCCCGACCCTCTATATCCCCACCATCGTCTATGAATCCGCCCTGTTCCTGGGGCTGGCGGTGATGACCCTCTATGTCGGCTGGTATCTGCTCAAGCACCTGCAGGCCCTGCTGGCCGGCGGCGAGGCCCACAGGGTCGATACCATTCCGGAGCCGGTCGAGGTGACCGAGTTCGAGTTGCTCAGGGAACAACAAAAAGGAGAGAAGTTCCATGGTTGAGATCGCCATCCTGGCCTTTGCCGTGCTCGTTATCCTGCTCACCATAGGGGTGCCGCTGCCGTTCTGCTTCGGCGCCGGCCTGATGGTGATGAGCCTGCTCGGTGACGCCACCATGAAAGGTACCATGCTGTGGGGCTTCAACCAGCTGGCCACGCCCGTATTGCTGGCGGTGCCGCTGTTCGTGTTTGCCGGTACCCTGATGAGCGTCAGCGGCATCGCCGGCAGCCTGCTCAGGTTCGTCAACCTGTTCGTCGGCCGCATCCGCGGCGGCCTGGGGGTGGTGGCATCGGTCAGCTGCGCCATCATAGGTGCCATCTCCGGCAGCGGCCTGACCGGCATCGCCGCCATCGGCCCCCTGCTGATCCCCGAGATGGAGCGCCAGGGCTACCCCCGCGCCTATGCCACCGCGCTGATCGCCAACTCCTCCATCCTGGGGTTGCTGATCCCGCCGAGCGTGACCATGATCGTCTACGGCTGGGTAACCGAGACCTCGATCCTCGCCAGCTTCCTGGCCACCCTGGGCCCGGGACTGCTGATCATGCTCAACTTCTCCCTGGTCAACCTGGTGATGGCGCGCAAGTTCCCGCTGGTGCTGGACGATCCCAAGCCCTTTAACGAGGCCATCCGGGAAGGCGCCGCACGCACCGTGCACGCCCTGCCGGCGCTGCTGATGCCGGTGATCATCCTGGGCGGCATCTACGGCGGCATCATGACCCCCACCGAGGCGGCGGCCATCGCCGTGATCTATGCCATCCCGGTGGGCTTTATGATCTACAAGGGGTTGACCTGGCGTACCTTTATCGAATCCGGCAAGGAGTCAGCCACCGCGGTGGGGGCCATCCTGATCATGGTGCTGTTCAGCCTGATGCTCAGCCAGATCTACGTGATGGAAGACATCCCCCAGGCCCTGGTGGACGCCATCTTCGAGATCACCACCGACAAAGTACTGCTGCTGATCATGATCAACCTGTTCCTGTTCCTGATCGGCATGGTGGTCAACGACGTGACCGCCATCATCCTGACCGCGCCCCTGCTGCTGCCGCTGATGGCCGCCATCGGCGTCACCCCCATCCAGTTTGCCGCCATCATGGGCGTCAACACCGCCATGGGCGGCGTCACCCCGCCCTATGCCAGCATCCTCTACATGGGTGCGCGCATCGGCAAGGTGCCCTTCACCCAACTGATTAAGCCCGCCATGATCCTGCTGCTGTTCGGCTACCTGCCGGTGGTGGTGCTGGTCTCGGTATGGCCGGATCTTTCTGAATATATACCTGGCCTGTTTGGCTACTGATCCTCAAGGAGAGCAAGATGAAAACACGGACCCAATACACCACCCTGGCCAAGAGCCTGCTGCTGTCACTGACCCTGGCCGGCACCGCCGCGGCAGCCGATACCCTGAAGATTTCCCATGTGCGGCCCCAGGGCACCGCCATCGACCTGGACGTACAGCGGCTGTCGGATGCGCTGAAGGCGGCCACCGACGGCGAGCTCAAGCTCAAGATCTATCCGGCCAACGCCCTCGGCGACTACACGGTGGTGCAGGAGCGGGTCGGCCTGGGCGCCATCGACATGGCGGTACAGCCGCCCTCCTCCACCGCCGACAAGCGCTTTCAGGTCATCTATATGCCCTATATGGTGAAAAACTGGGACGACGCCAGGACCGCCTACGCGCCGGGCTCGACGCTGCGCAACACCATAGACGAGCTGTACCGGGAGCAGGACATCAAGGTGCTGGCGGCCTGGCCGGTCTACTTCGGCGGCATCGCCCTCAACAAGGAAGTGGCGAACGTCACCGATCCGAGCGACGGCAAGGGTGCCAAGCTGAGGGTGCCGCCGATGAAATCGTTCCAGATGCTGGCCGACAACACCGGCTTTATCGGCGCGCCCTTGCCCTTCTCCGAAGCCTTTACCGCGGTGCAGACCGGGGTGGTGGACGGCGTCATGGGCTCCGGTGCCGAAGGCTACTATGCCTCGTTCCGCGACGTGACCAAATCCTATGTGCCGCTCAACACCCACTTCGAGGTCTGGTTCCTGCAGATCAATGCCGAGCGCTATGCGAGTCTGGATGAAGACGAGCGTTCCGCCCTGGATCAGGCCGCCCAGGACTTCGAGCGGCGCCGCTGGGAGTCAGCCCGGGCCGATCAGGCCGCCTACGAGCAGCGCCTGGCCGACGCCGGCGCCACCATAGTGGAGGTCACCGACGCCGACATCCAGGCCTATGCCGATGTCGCCCGCGAGCAGATCTGGCCCGAGATCATGAAGGATATCGGCCAGGACTGGGCCGAGCAGGTTCTGGCTCAGTTCAAATAACACCCCCGGGCCTGACCGGCCCGGCTTACTTATTTGCCAAAGGAGAACAGGATGTCGGTTCGCAACCATGACAACCCCGGTGAGACCGATGTGGCCATTATCGGCGGCGGCCTGGTGGGCATGTCCCTGGCCTACGGCCTGCTGCGCCAGGGCAAAAGGGTCACCGTCTTCGACGAAGGCGATCAGGCGCTGCGGGCGTCCCGCGGCAACTTCGGCCTGGTCTGGGTACAGGGCAAGGGTGATACCTGCCCCGAGTATGCCCGGCTTTCCCGGCTGTCGGCCCGGCTCTGGCCCGAACTGGCGGCCAGCCTGCAACAAGATACCGGCATCGATATCGAGCTTCGCCAGCAGGGCGGCCTCTATATCTGCCTGGAGCAGGACGCCCTGCGGCAGCGGGCAGAGATGCTGGCCCGCATGCAACAGCAGGCCGGGGGCGATTACCCCTTCGAGGTGCTGAGCGCCGCCCAGGCCAGGGCCAAAGAGCCGGCCCTGGGGTCCGACATCGCCGGCGCCACCTGGTCGCCGATGGACGGCCACCTCAACCCCCTGCTGCTGCTCAATGCCCTGCATCAGGCCTTTGCCGCCCGCGGCGGCCGGCTAATCAACGGCCGGCCGGTGCAGCGCATCCAGCCACGACGGGGCGGCGGCTTCGACGTCCAGCTGAGCGACACCCGCCTGTGGGCCAACCAGCTGGTGCTGGCCGCCGGACTGGGCAACAAGGCCCTGGCCCCCCAGCTGGGCCTGCACGCGCCGGTGGAGCCCAACCGTGGCCAGGTGCTGATCACCGAGCGGCTCAGGCCTTTTATCAGCTATCCCACCGGGCATGTGCGCCAGACCGGTGAGGGCACCGTCCAGCTGGGGGATTCCAAGGAAGATGTGGGCCTCGACACCGGCACCACCGCCGAGGAAATCGGCAAGATCGCCGCCCGCGCCATCCGCATGTATCCGGCGCTGGAAAAGGTGCGGCTGATCCGCGCCTGGGGCGCCTTGCGGGTAATGACCCCGGACGGCTACCCCATCTATCAGCAGTCGGCCCAATATCCGGGCGCCTATGTGGTGACCTGTCACAGCGGCGTGACCCTGGGCGCCGTTCACGCCGGCCCCCTGGTCGACTGGCTGCTCGGCAAAGACATCGATATTTCCCTGGAGGCGTTCAGTGCAGACCGATTCCCCCTTTAACCGGCTGGCCACGGCGACCGCCGACACCGTCACCATAGAGATAGACGGCCGGCCCTTTAACGCCCGGGAGGGCGATTCGGTGGCCGCCGCCCTGCTCGCGGCCGGCTGTATTCCGTCGCGTACCACCCCGGTGTCCGGCAGCCCCCGGGCCCCTTACTGCATGATGGGCGTCTGTTTCGAGTGCCTGGTGGAGGTCGATGGTCTGGCCAACGTGCAGGGCTGCATGGTGCAGGTGGCCGAAGGCATGAAGGTGCGTCGTCAGTCGGGCGCCCGTGAGATGACAGTGGGAGACTTTCATGAAGCAGTATGATCTGGTGATCGTCGGCGCGGGACCGGCGGGAATGGCCGCCGCCAGCGCCGCCGCCGAACAGGGCCTGACCGTTGCCGTGCTGGACGAACAGGCCGCCCCCGGCGGCCAGATATACAGGGCCATCTCGGCCCCCGCCCTCCGGGATGAAGGCATACTGGGCGCGGACTACTACCACGGTCGCAGCCTGCTGGCGCCGTTCAAGGCCGCCCGGGTCGACTATATGGCGTCCACTACCGTGTGGGAAATCACTGGAGCGCGGGAGGTCCGGCTGTCGGTCCAGGGCCGAGCACGCACCCTGCAGGCCCGCAGGATACTGCTGGCTACCGGCGCCCAGGAAAGGCCCGCGCCCTTCCCCGGCTGGCAACTGCCCGGGGTCATGAGCTGCGGCGCCGCCCAGATCATGCTCAAGACCAGCGGCCTGACGCCCCCGACTCCCCTGGTGCTGGCCGGCAGCGGCCCGCTGCTGCTGCTGATTGCCCTGCAGCTGCACTGGGCCGGGGTGACCATCGCCGCGGTGCTCGACACCACCCCCAAAGAAAACTACCTCGAGGCCGGCCGTCATCTGGGCGGTGCCCTGCGCGGCTGGAAGATGCTGCTTAAGGGCCTGGGCTATCTGGCGAAGCTGAAGCGCTCCGGCGTGCCCTGCCTGAGCCGGGTCGGCGACCTGCGGGCCGAGGCCGATGACAGCGGCAAGCTGACCCGGGTGCGCTTTCGCCATAAAGGCCGGGAGCAGTCCCTGGACACCAACAGCCTGCTGGTGCACCAGGGCGTGGTGCCCAATGTCCAGCTGAGCCGGGCCATCGGCATCGACCACCGGTGGGATGAGCTGCAGCTGTGCTGGCGCCCGGCTACCGACGCCTGGGGCGAGACCGACATCGAAGGTATCTTCATCGCCGGTGACGGCGCCGGCATCGGTGGTGCCGTCGCCGCCGAACAGGCCGGTCGCCTGGCCGCCTGGCAGGTGGCCCGCCAGCTAGGCCGCATGAGCCCCAATGAGCGGGACCGGCTGGCGGCGCCGGTGCGCCGGGCCCTGGCCCCGGTACTGGCCATCCGCCCCTTCCTGGATGTGCTCTATCGGCCCGCCGGGGAGTTCCTGCGGCCTGCCGATGACACCCTGGTCTGCCGCTGCGAAGAAGTCACCGCCGGTGACATCCGCCGCTACGCCCGGCTGGGCTGCACCGGCCCCAACCAGACCAAGGCCTTCAGCCGGGTCGGCATGGGCCCCTGCCAGGGCCGCATGTGCGGCCTGACGGTGGCGCAGCTGATCGCCGACACCCGCCAGACCACGCCGGCGGAAGTGGGCTATTACCGGATCCGCTCGCCGATCAAGCCGCTGACCCTGAAAGAACTGGCCGGCCTGGACGATGCCGACCGGAAGCAACCGTAACACCGGCCGCCGTGCCCGACACGGCGGCCTTCATATCATCAGGAGACACCATGCCCCCAGTACGCCACCACACTTCCGAGCGCATGAGCCGCATCGTGGTTCACAACAACACCGTCTACCTCTGCGGCCAGGTGGCCGAAGATCGCAGCCAGGGCATCGCCGAGCAGACCCGCACCATGCTGGCCAAGGTCGACGCCCTGCTGGCCGAGGTCGGCAGCGACCGCCGGCACCTGCTGAGCGCCACCCTCTACCTGAAAGACATGAGCCTGTTCGCCGAGATGAACCAGGTATGGGATGCCTGGGTGCCCGCCGGTCACGCCCCGGCGCGGGCCTGCGTGGAAGCCGCCATGGCCAGCCCCGAACTGCTGGTGGAAATCTCGGTGATCGCGGCCATTCCCGAGGAGTGATGTCGGCCTGCCATCCTGATTGCCCCGGCATCGTCCGGGGCTTTTTTATGACATTATCGGCCACCCTGCTATAAGGTAATCATTCAGCCAAGAGGAGCCGTATAATGATGAGCTGCGAGCAGCATGACTATATCGAGATTGCGTGCCTGTATCAGTATCCGATCAGGTTAACCCTGACATCCGGCGCCGAAATTGCCGGCATCGCCCTCGATACTCAGCGTAATGACAACCGGGAAGAATGCATCAAGCTCAGGGTCGATGATGCGGAACGCCTGGTGGTCCTGGCGTCTGTGGCAAGGATGGAGGCGGGCATCGACAATCCGCACTTTCGAACGGTTGAGTTTGACTGAGCCGTTGGCTTATCCATCCGGTTCAGGCAGGCTGGGCGGCAAAAAATTCACAAGCTCCGAAAGTTTCTCCAGCGGTTTTCGGTCCCTTCGGTCTCAATTACTGACTAGATAAGGGAAGATCATGAAGTTATCCGCGTTGCCATTGGCCGTTTCCGTACTCTGTGCCGGCCTGCCCCTCGGTGTCAATGCCGCCGCTACCCCCGACCAGATAGTGACGGCCATGGAAAACAAGTTCGGCGTCTACCCGGGCGAACGGCGCAACCACACCAAGGGCATCTGCTTCAGCGGTGAATTTCAGTCCACCGCCGAGGCCGCAGCCCTGAGCCGCAGCCCGCTGTTCCAGGGCAACGCCATCCCCGTTATCGGCCGCTTCTCCCAGGCAGGCGGCAACCTGCATGCCCCCGACAACAAACCCAATGGCCACGGCATGGCCCTGCGCTTTACCCTGCCCGACGGCCAGCTGCATCAGATGGCCATGCTGGATCTCCCCTTCTTCGATGTGGCGAGCCCCGAAGGCTTCCTGCAGAAGCAGCTGGCCACCACCCCGGATCCGGCCACCGGCAAGCCGGACCCCGCCAAGGTACAGGCCTTTGAGCAGGCCTTTCCCGAGACCCAGCGACTCAAGCAGGCGCTGGCGGGCCAATCCCGCATCCCCGCCGGCTATCACCGGCTGAGCTACAACAGCATCAATACCTTTATCCTGGAAACCGCCGACGGCAAGGCCACCCCGGTGCGCTGGGCCTTCATTCCCGCAGAGGACCAAGAGGCCTACCTGAGCAACGAGCAGGCCGAATCGCTCGGCGCCGACTATTTGCAGGACAGGTTGCAGGACCGGCTGGACAGCGGTGACATCCACTGGCGCATGGAGCTCACCCTGGCCAACGAGGACGATCAGCTCACCGATCCCAGCCAGCCCTGGACCGGTCCCCATCGGGTGATCCAGGCCGGTACCCTGCGGCTGCACGCGGTGGAAACCGACGCCACTGCCGCCTGCCGCACGATCAACTTCGATCCGCTGCGACTGTCGGACGGGGTCAAGCCTTCGGATGATCCCGTGCTGCACGCCCGCCCCCCCGCCTATGCGATATCCTTCGCCAAGCGCAGCCAGGAGGCGGCCCGGCAGGATTAATCCCCCGCCAATATCCCAGGCCCGCACGACGGGCCCATCCTCATTTCTGCCGAATCAGGTTCCTCGGGTTCGGCAGCTCTGATAGGGCTCGCCGCTAGTCGGCAACATCCAGCGACAGGAACAGCCGGCCGTAGCCGGTAGGCACCGGCGGCGAACGATGCCAGAGACCTTCGCCGTCATTATCCTCCCAGGCCTCTCCCTTCAACAAAGCCACCTCGCCCACCGCCAGCTGCTGCCACCGTTCGGGCTCCTTGCCTTGCTGTTCCAGCAACTGGTCCCGTTGCTGCTGGTTGAGCCAGTGGGTACCGGGACCGGAATAGGTGGTCACCAGCCGGCAGGGCACCCTGTCCACATGAAAACGCGGACACATGGCGGTTTGCAGGCTGGCCAGGCGCACCCCTACCCGCGACAGCCCGAACAGACAGGCAAACATCTCCACCAGCAGCCGGATGTCGGCGGCCAGCGCCTCACGGCCGGGCAAATCCGGCAAGCGGGCATGTAGTTCATCCATCACCGTCTCGGGTGTCAGCAGACCGCGCACGCTCACCCGCCGGTCCAGCTGCATAAGTTTCTGCACATAGGCTGCCACCTCGACCGGCAGGGTTCGACGCCACACCGCCAGGTTGCACCCGGGATCATAGATTCTGGTGAGTGTGGCGGGCTCTCCGCCCTGCACACTCACGGGGGCGGAACAGGACAACGACTGTTCGGTGATGTTCATGGCCGACTCGAACTCCCTGATGACTGCATGAAAACGAATGTGTTATGTTATAACAAATCAATTAATCATAAGCCATCGCAACCCAGTGGGGCAATCACAATGAGCCATTCCCGTTTACCCGTTACCCTGCTGTCCGGCTTTCTCGGCGCCGGTAAAACCACGGTACTCAATCATATACTCAACAACCGCCAGGGCCTGCGCGTCGCCGTGATCGTCAACGACATGAGCGAGGTGAACATCGACGCCGCCACCGTTCACCAGCAGGTGGCCCTGCACCGGGGCGAGGACCGGCTGGTGGAAATGAGCAACGGCTGCATCTGCTGCACCCTGCGCGAAGACCTGCTGATAGAAGTGCGCCGACTGGCCGAAGCCGGTCGTTTCGACTGCCTGGTCATCGAGTCCACCGGCATCTCCGAACCGCTGCCGGTGGCCGAGACCTTTACCTTCGCCGATGAAGACGGTACCAGCCTGAACGATCTCGCCCGGCTGGACACCCTGGTGACAGTGGTCGACGCGGTGAACTTTCTGGCCGACTTCAACCAGGCCCGAACCCTGCAGGAACAGGGCGAAAGCCTGGGAGAAGATGACGAACGCAGCGTGACCGATCTGCTGATCGAGCAGGTGGAATTCTGCGATCTGCTGCTGGTCAGCAAGACGGATCTGGTCACGCCCGCCCAGCTGGCGGAGCTCACCGCCATACTGACACAGCTGAATCCGGAGGCTGAGATCCTGCCCATCCGCCAGGGCCGGGTGGACATCGAAAAGGTACTCTGTACCCATCGCTTCGACTTCGAACGTGCCGCCCGCGCCCCGGGCTGGCTGAAGACCTTGCGCGGCGAACGCTCACCGGAAACCGACGAATACGGCATCAGCAGCTTTGTGTACCGCGCCCGCCGCCCTTTCCATCCCCGGCGCTTCTTCGACTTTCTGCACCGCTCCGACCAGCAGGGTAAGCTGTTGCGTTCCAAGGGCTTTTTCTGGCTGGCCAGCCGCCCGGACTTTGCCGGCCAGTGGAACCAGGCCGGCGGCATCGCCTACCACGGCGGGGCCGGCCTGTTCTGGCAGGCGGTTCCCCGCAAAGACTGGCCGGAAGACGAGGAAAGCCTGGAACATATCATGGCCAGCTGGCAGGAGCCTTACGGCGACAGACGCCAGGAGCTGGTGTTCATCGGCCAGGGCCTGAGCGAAGAGGCACTGCGCCGCCAGCTGGACGCCTGCCTGCTCACCGAGCGGGAAATGCATCCGGGCCAGCCGGGTTGGCGGCAGCTGCCCGATCCCTTCCCCGCCTGGGAATAACAAGGCACCACATACTGCCGTTGGCCTTTTGCCCCCTGACCCGGGGGGCTTCCTTCTTCCCCTGCGCTGGGACACAATAGCCCTCACTTATCAGGCCATTGAACATATCCGTATGAAAACCAACCTGATCACCCGCGCCGGCTGGCACAAGCTGGACGACGAGCTCAAATACCTGTGGAAGGTGGAGCGCCCGGCGGTCACCCAGGCGGTGTCGGAAGCCGCCGCCCTCGGCGATCGCAGCGAGAACGCCGAATACATCTACGGCAAGAAGCGGCTGCGTGAAATCGACCGCCGCATCCGCTTCCTGATGAAACGGCTGGAGGCGCTGAAAATCGTCGATTACGATCCGCGTCAGGACGGCAAGGTGTTCTTCGGCGCCTATGTAGAGCTGGAGAATGACGCCGGTGACATCGTCTGGTATCGCATCGTCGGCACCGACGAGATCGACACCAAGAACAACCACATCACCATCAACTCACCCATGGCCCGGGCGTTGATCGGCAAGCAGGTGGACGACGAGGTGCAGGTGCAAACCCCGTCCGGCCTGAAAGAGTGGTATATCAACAAGATCCAGTACATTCCCTTTGAGTGATCGGCTTTAAAAGCTGCAGCATGTTGAACAGTAGCCAGGAGCCAATAAACAGACCCTCCGCGCCAGGGACGACGCGGCGGAGCCCCCAGGGAGGGGTTTACGGCGGGTCTGCGTTTGGGTCTGGCTGCTGTTTTTTCAACGCTCTCCTACTTTCTGTTATCGGCGAGGCACATGCCGCCGCCCCGCCCGGAGCCCGGATATTATGACCAACATCAATCACGCCCTGGCCCTTGAACTGGCCGTATCGCAACAGCAGGTCGACGCCGCCGTGCGCCTGCTTGACGAAGGCGCCACCGTGCCCTTTATCGCCCGTTACCGCAAGGAGGTGACCGGCGGCCTGGACGACACCCAGCTGCGCAACCTGGACAGCCGGCTCGGCTACCTGCGCGAGCTGGAAGACCGGCGTGGCGTTATCCTCAAGTCCATCGAGGAACAGGGCAAGCTCACCGACGCACTCAAAAAAGAGCTGCTGGCCGCCGACACCAAGACCCGGCTGGAAGATCTCTACCTTCCCTACAAGCCCAAGCGCCGCACCAAGGGCCAGATTGCCATCGAAGCCGGGCTGGCGCCGCTGGCCGACAGCCTGTTCGACGACCCGACCCGGGAGCCACAGGCCCTCGCCGAGCAGTTTATCAATGCCGATGCCGGGGTGGCGGATGCCAAGGCGGCGCTGGACGGCGCCAAATACATACTGATGGAACGCTTCGCCGAGCAGGCGGATCTGCTGGAAGCGGTGCGCCGCCATATGTGGCAGCACGGCCAGCTGCAGGCGCGGGTCATCGCCGGGCAGGAGCAGAGCGGCGCCAAGTTCAAGGACTACTTCGAACACCAGGAGCCGATAGGCAAGGTGCCCTCACACCGGTTGCTGGCCATGCTGCGCGGCCGCAACGAAGGCGTGCTCTCCTTGAGCCTGGTGGTGGAAACCGAGGCCGACAGCCATCCCTGCGAGGCCATAATCGCCCGCCATGTGGGCTGGCAGAACAAGGGCCGCGCCGCCGATGCCTGGCTGGCCGGGGTAGTGAGCTGGACCTGGCGGGTGAAACTCTCATTGCAGATGGAAACCGAGCTGCTGGGCCAGGCCCGGGAGCAGGCCGAGGCCGAGGCGATCAAGGTGTTCGCCCTCAACCTGCAGGATCTGCTGATGGCCGCCCCCGCCGGCGCCCGGGTGACCATGGGCCTGGATCCGGGGATCCGCACCGGGGTCAAGGTGGTGGTGGTCGACAGCACCGGCAAGCTGCTGGAGCAGGCCACCGTCTATCCCTTCGAACCCCACAAGAAGGTGGAGCAGAGCCTGCGCACCCTGGATGAGCTGTGCCGCCGCCATAATGTCAGCCTGGTGAGCATCGGCAACGGCACCGCCTCCCGCGAGACCGAACGGCTGGTGGAGCAGCTGATCAAGCAAAGCCCGGAGCTTAAATTACAGAAGGTGGTGGTCAGCGAGGCCGGCGCCTCCGTGTATTCCGCCTCCGAGCTGGCCGCCAACGAGTTCCCGGATCTGGACGTCTCCCTGCGCGGCGCCGTATCCATCGCCCGCCGGCTGCAGGATCCCCTGGCCGAGCTGGTGAAGATCGATCCCAAGAGCATAGGCGTGGGCCAGTACCAGCACGACGTGTCCCAGAGCCAGCTGGCCCGCAACCTGGATGCGGTGGTGGAAGACTGCGTGAACGCCGTGGGCGTGGACGTGAACATGGCCTCGGCGCCGCTGCTGGCGCGGGTCTCCGGCCTGACCCCGACCCTGGCCCAGAATATCGTCGCCTTCCGCGACGAGCAGGGCGCCTTCCGCGAGCGCAAGCAACTGCTCAAGGTGCCGCGCCTGGGGCCCAAGGCGTTCGAGCAGTGCGCCGGCTTCCTGCGCATCCGCGACGGCAAAAACCCGCTCGACGCCTCTTCCGTGCATCCCGAAGCCTATCCGGTGGTGGAGCGCATCCTGGGCAAACTACAGCAGCCGGTGAACACCCTTATCGGCAACAGCGGCCTGCTCAAGACCCTGAACCCGAAAGACTACACCGATGAGCACTTCGGCCTGCCCACGGTGCAGGACATATTGAAGGAGCTGGACAAGCCCGGCCGGGATCCGCGCCCCGAGTTCAAGACCGCCCGCTTTATGGACGGGGTGGAAAAGCCCGCCGATCTGATCCCGGACATGGTGCTCGAAGGGGTGGTCACCAACGTCACCAACTTCGGCGCCTTCGTGGATATCGGCGTGCATCAGGACGGCCTGGTGCATATCTCGGCGCTGACCGACCGCTTTATCAAGGACCCGCGCGAGGTGGTCAAGGCCGGCGATATCGTCCGGGTGAAGGTGCTGGAGGTGGATCTGCAGCGCAAGCGCATCGCGCTCACCATGCGCCTGGAGCAAAGCGCCGCCGAGCATGCCGAGGGTAAGGCCGCACCGCGCCGGGACGATCGGAGCCAGGGTGCCAACCGTGGCGGAGGCAAGAGCCAAGCCGGCAATCGCCCCGCCCGCAAAGAGCAGCCGGCCCCCCAAGGCGCCATGGGCGCGGCCCTGGCCGCCGCACTGCAGAAGAAAAAGTAAGGTCAAAGTTGTTTGATAAGCCCGGTGAAAGCCGGGCTGCAAGGCAATTCCCAAGTAGTGATAGGCAAAACCCTTGTCCGCGATTACCGCATGCCGGGCATGGCAGGCCTGCCCCGATGGTATAGTGCCCATTAACCCGTCCCCATCAGTGTAGCCCGCCGCGAAGTTTGAAAAAGCCCGCCATAAGATTTGATAATCATGGTGGTCTGTTTTTATCAAATCTCGCGGCTGACTTCTGGGAATGGATGGTCAGGTACGTACACCCGATAGGAGTGGGTGGCGAGTTTGGCTTGATAGAGCGGTATGGTCTTACCGATATCACTAGAGGCTTGGGTTACCGCCCGCTGGAGCTGTTGGTGGTCATCAGGGCTCATCCTGGCACCTGCAATTACCGAGCAGAGAAAATGTTCCCTTGAATAGGGATATATGCCGGAACGCTGTCCAGGATTGATTACCCGCTCTTCCTGCTCGTAGTCCCAGTCACGGCTCTTAGTATAGAAGTACTCTTCTAAGTTTTTTCCGCAAGCAGTAGCCCAATTAACAATGGGCCGTTTATCTTGATAGCTCACCTGGTAAGGTATCAAGTTCGTCAAATGATGATCCGGCGTATCCATAGCGATTCTTAGCTCCACCAGGAAACCCCGGTGGTGATCAGCGTAATGGGACCACATCAGAGTATTATTTGGAGTACGACTGACACAAAATACACTGATACCAGAAACAAGGGTTTTCACATATTCCCCTGACTCCACCACATTACGGATATTCTGAACAAAGCGTCCCCGGTTCATTATTCGTTTAGCAGGGCTTAAGCCTTTAGAGTCACCAACTTTTTTAAGTAAATCAGGGCGATACTTATGCAAATTGTCAATGCTTTTAGGGTCATAGGCGGGTGAACAATCAAAAGGGTCGTTGAAGTCCAGCGGGCAAGTGAACTTGAGCGTACCTTCGGTGATCGTCTTCAGGCTGTACTCATTAAACGGTAGATATTTATACCGGTACATGACTTCCACCCCATTCTCAACAACCACACTTTCCAGATCCATTCTCACTCGCGTCCCTCTTCTTTACCCTCAATACCCGGCCCAAGCCTTTGATAAGATGATATATTAATCAGTGTCATGCGACACCTAATTATTATTCGATGAGCGATCCTCAGCTCAGATACTCGCCCCGAGTGTCAGAACCATTTGATAAAAAAGGAACCACCATGCCGGATCTGACCATCGTCGCCTTCGACGCCGACTACCAACCGCCTATTCGCGCCATCCGCGATGCCGTGTTCATCGGTGAGCAGAACATCGATCCCGGGCTGGAATTCGACGGCCTGGACGGCTCGGCGATACATGCGCTGGTGGCGGTAGAGGGAACCTACGTGGGCACCGGCCGCATGCTGGACGATGGCCATATCGGGCGCATCGCCATCCTGCGGGACTATCGGGGCCGGGGGCTGGGTGCAAAGCTGGTGCAGCACGCCGGGGATATCCGCGGGTGTACCTGGGGGCCCAGCGGCAGGCCATCGGTTTCTATGCCGGGCTGGGGTTCACGCCCGTCAGCGAGGAATTTATGGAGGCGGGGATCCCCCATCTCGCCATGGAAAAGTCATTAGTCTAAAGGTATCAGGCGCTCGGCCTCCGTCGATAAAAACACCCCGGCAAATTTGTGGCGGCCCGCAATCGCGACCAGAATAGAGAATAACGCCCGGGGCAAGCCTGGAGCTGCCCGGCGCGACCAGCCACTCAAGGAGAGCCCTATGTCACCGGAAGACGAAGTTCGCACCATATCCCTGCGCTTCTATGCGGCCCTTACCCGCATGGCCAACGGCGACGCCAAGCCAATGGCGGCTGTCTGGTCCCAGGGGGCCATGGTCACCGCCCTGCACCCCATCGGGGGCCGGCAGGTCGGCTGGGATGCGGTCAGGGCATCATTCGAGCAGGTCGCCCGGCTGGCCTCGGGAGGCAAGGTCGAGCTGCACCAGCAGCGCATCCACATCGCCGGGGAGCTGGCCTGTGAAACCGGCGTCGAACAAGGCCAAATCACCCTCGCCGACCAACGGGTCGCCATCGAGCACAGGGTCACCAACCTCTATCAGCGAGAAGGCGACGGCTGGAAGATGATCCATCATCACACGGACATCTCACCGGCCATGCTGGCGGTTCTCGACAGCTTGCCACATTCCTAACCGCCCCGGCCGCCGCCGGCGCACAGCAACAGGACGATCCATATGGGCATTTCCCTGCAACACAACCGCGCCGCCTGGGCCTGGGCGCTGTACGACTGGGCCAACTCCACCTTCGCCACCACAGTGCTGGCCGGATTTTTCCCGGTGCTGTTCAAGCAATACTGGGCCGGCGAGATGGCGGCCACCCACAGCACCTTCTGGCTGGGCCTGTTCAGCTCGGCGGCCAGCCTGCTGGTGATGCTGCTCTCGCCCTGGCTCGGCGCCATCGCCGACCGCCGGGGGGCCAAGAAACGCTTCTTGCTGCTGTTCACCCTGATCGGGGTACTGCCCACCCTGGGGCTGTTCTGGGCCGGCCAAGGCCAGTGGCTGCTGGCGGCGCTGTTGTTCGCGGCGGCCAGCGTGGGCTTCTTCGGCGGCCTCACCTTCTACGATGCCCTGCTGGTGGACGTGGCCGGCCCGGAAGACAGTGACCGGGTCTCGGCCTGGGGCTATGCCCTGGGTTACCTCGGCGGCGGCCTGCTGTTCGCGGTCAATGTGGTCATGGCCACCAAGCCGGAGTGGTTCGGCCTGGCGTCCGCGGCCCAGGCAGTCAAGCTGTCCTTCGTAATGGTGGCGGTATGGTGGACGGTCTTCGCGCTGCCGCTGTTTATCCGGGTGCGGGAACGGCCCGCCATGGCCGACACCGACACCAGCTTCGCCGGCCTGCTCGCCATCCTCAGGCAGGCGCTGGCCAGGCCGGGCGTACTCACCTTCCTGCTCGCCTACTGGCTGTACATAGATGCGGTGCATACCACCATCCGCATGGCCGTGGACTTCGGCATGGCCCTGGGCTTCGACAGCAACAGCCTGATCGCCGCCCTGCTGATGGTGCAGTTCATCGCCTTTCCCGCCGCCGTGGGCTTCGGCTACCTGGGCGAGCGGATCGGCACCCGCAAGGCCATCTACCTGGGCCTGCTGGTCTACGTGGGGGTCACCGCCTGGGGCTATTACCTGCAGACCGTGTCCCAGTTCTTTATGATGGCCGCCGCCATCGGCCTGGTGCAGGGCGGGGTGCAGGCGCTGTCGCGCTCCTTCTATTCCCGGCTGATCCCCGCCGATCAGGCGGGTGCCTACTTCGGCCTGTTCAATATGATAGGCAAGTTCGCGGCGGTGCTCGGCCCCCTGCTGGTCGGCCTGGTGGCGCTGATCTCCGGCAGCAACCGGGTATCCATCCTCAGCCTGCTGGTGCTGTTTGTGGTCGGCGCCGCCCTGCTGACCCGGGTGCGGGAGCCACAGCCCGGCAAAGCTGTGCGATAATGGCCCTTTGTTGCTGAATGTGGCCTGTCATGCGCCTCGATAAATTTCTTTGCAAGAGCACCGCGCTGGCCCGGGCCGACGCCAGAAGGGTGATTCACGCCGGCCAAGTGCGCGTCAACGGTGCCCTGATCACCACCGAAGCGACCCAGGTCCATGAAAACAACCACATTACCCTTAACGGCCGGCGGCTGATCGCCCGGCCTTCGCGTTATCTTATGATGCACAAGCCGCCCGGCACCCAGTGCTCGAATGTGGATGGGGTGTATCCGTCGCTGTTGCATCGGCTCGGGCTGGACAAGACCTGTGATCTGCATATCGTCGGCCGCCTGGACGCGGACACCACCGGCCTGGTGCTGGTCACCGACGACGGCCGCTGGTCGTACAATATCATCAGCCCCCAAAAACGGTGTGAAAAGGTGTACCGGGTCGGCCTGCGCGACCCGCTGGCGGACGAGGTGACGTCCCGATTTGCCCGGGGCCTGCTGTTGCAGGGGGAAACCTCCCCGACCCTGCCGGCCGGGTTGGAGGTGGTCGGCCCCAATGAGGCGCTGCTGACCCTCACCGAAGGTCGCTTCCACCAGGTGAAACGCATGTTCGCGGCCGTCGGCAACCGGGTGCTCAGCCTGCACCGGGAACAGATCGGCAACATCCGCCTGGACATAGGGCCGGGCCAGTGGCGCCACCTGACCGCCGACGAAATCGACGGCTTTTGAAAAAAGTACTGCCGGAAACAGGAAAACAATGAAATGAAAAAAGTACTGGTGATCGGCTATGTCTGGCCCGAGCCCAACTCCTCCGCCGCGGGCAGCCATATGCTGTCGCTGCTGCGGCTGTACAGGCGGCAGGGCTGGCAGGTGGAGTTCGCCACCCCGGCACAGCCGACCGAGCATATGGTGGATTTGTCCCGCGAAGGGATTTCAAGCAGGGCCATAGCGCTGAATTGCGACAGTTTCGATGCCTATGTGGCCGAATACCGGCCCGATATCGTCATGTTCGACCGTTTTATGATGGAAGAACAGTTCGGCTGGCGGGTCGAGAAGCACTGTCCCGACGCCCTGAGAATACTGGATACCGAAGACCTGCAGTGCCTGCGCCATGGCCGCCATCAGGCCCACAAGGCGGGCCGGGCCATGACCCGGGCGGATCTGTTCAACGACATCGCCCGGCGGGAGATTGCCGCCATCTTGCGCAGCGATCTGTCGCTGATCATCTCCGGCTTCGAGATGGCACTGCTGATCGATACCTTCAAGGTCGACGCCCGCCTGCTGCACCGGCTGCCGTTTATGGTGGATCTGGCAAGCTGCCCGGCCGAAACAGCCCCTTTCGGTGAACGCCGGCACTTTATGACCATCGGCAATTTCCGCCACGCCCCCAACTGGGATGCGGTGCTCTACCTGCAAAGCATCTGGCCCTTGATCCGCAAACGGCTGCCCGATGCCGAGCTGCATATCTATGGCTCCTACCCGCCCCCCAAGGCCACGGCGCTGCATAACCCCAAGACCGGCTTCCTGATCAAGGGCTGGGCCGCCGATGCCTTTGCGGTAATGGAACAATCCCGCGTCTGTCTGGCGCCGCTGCGCTTCGGCGCCGGCATCAAGGGCAAGCTGCTGGATGCCATGATCATGCAGACGCCGAGCATCACCACCTCGGTGGGCAGCGAAGGCATGCACGAGCTGGAACCCTGGCCGGGGGTGATTGCGGATGATGCGGCCGCGTTCGCCAACGCGGCGGTGGCCTTGTACCGGGATGAGCGGGCATGGCGCCAGGCCCAGAGAAACGGGAACGCGTTATTGACTGCGCGATACGACGGCCAAACCCTGGGTGCCGGGCTGATCGCCAGGATAGCCGCAACGGCAAACAACCTGGCAGAACATCGCCTGGACAACTTCACCGGCGGCATGCTCAGGCATCATTCCATGATGAGCACCAAATATATGTCCCAGTGGATAGCGGCAAAAAATGCCAATGCCGCCCGGGGTGATTGATCAACCCGGCTTTTCCGAAAGGGAAAAGCGGGCATAGATGGGGTTGTGGTCGGACACCACCTGGGTGTCGATGGCAATGGCCGAGCGCAGGGTCAGATCCCGGTAGAAGATAAAATCCAGGGGCTGGCGGAAGAGGCTCTTGATATGGTGGGGATCTTCCATCACCGCCTGGGCCAGCCCCATCTCCCAGCAGAAGTCGCTGAGGTAGCGCCGCCGTTTCTTGTTCCAGACATTGAAATCCCCGGCCACGATCAGCGGCCCCCGGTGTTGGAACAACTCCCGTTTCAGGGCCGCTATCTCGTTATAGAAGAGCCCGTGACGCACGAAGTTGATGGCATGGATGTTCGCCACCAGCAGCTGCCGCTGATCCGCCAGGGGGTGGCGGGTCAGGATCAGGCTCTTGTGGGTGGCAAAGTTCAGCTCGCGGGTGTGGCTGAGCAGGGCCGCAACCTCGTCGAAGGCGCAGCGGGCGGCGGTGAGCACCCCGAACAGGTGTGAATGGGTCTGAATGTTGGGGGATACCGCATAAGACCAGCCCTCCAGCCGCAACCCGCCATTCATCGCCAGCTTGGCTTCCTGCAACAGCAACAACGCGGTCGGAAACTGCCCCATCAGCCGGGTCAGGCAGCGCCGGAAATCGCCGTCCAGGGTCAGCTTCTGGGTGTTCCAGCACAGCACACCCAATTCCCCTTCCAGGCGAAGGTGCTGGTGGGCAAGCTGACGGGGGGCGAGCTGGGGCCGAAGCATGACGGCGTGTCCTGATAGCCAAAACCTGAACTTCAGCTTAGCACCGCTGCCGCCGGCTGCCTCAAGCCCCGCTCCCATTTTCGGCAACCGCCGGGCCATGGTGTGAAGCGCACGCCCTGAGTCTAGAATCAGGTAACAGTCGGTTATTCATACAGGGAGTGAGCCATGCCGTCCCCCTCGCGTATCCGGGATCGCGCCGCCGGCGCCATCATGGGTGCCTTTATCGGCGATGCCCTGGGCCTGGGCCCCCACTGGTATTACGACCTGGCCGAGCTGCGCCGGGACTACGGCGACTGGATCGACGGTTATACGGATCCCAGACCCGGTCGTTACCATGATGGCCTTAAAGCCGGGCAGCTTTCCCAGGCGGGGATCATCCTCGAACTGCTGCTCAGCTCCCTGGTGGAGTGCAACGGCTATCAGGAGGCGGATTTCTGCCGCCGCATGGACGAACAGCTGTTCCCGCTGCTCGACGGCACGCCGTTCAAGGGACCCGGCGGCTACACCAGCCAGTCGATCCGCGACGCCTGGCGCAAACGGGTGCAGCAGGGGCGGCCCTGGGGGAAGACCGGCGGCCATGCCGACACCACCGAGGCCATAGAGCGCACCCTGGCCATCGCCGTACGCTATGCCCTGCAACCGGCCCGGCTGGCCGACGCCGTGGCCGCCAACACGGTACTGACCCAGGTCGATAACACCCTGGTGTCGATGACGGTGGCGTTCGGGGCGGTCACCGGGCTGCTGGTGCAGGGGCACAGCCTGGATACCGGTCTGTCGGACAAGCTGATGGGGCTGGTCAAGAGCGGCGAACTGCCCTTTCACTCCGTGACCGGCAAGCGGTTGCAGCCGCCCCGCCCGGGTGAGCCCGAGCCCTCCCCTGCCGGTCGTTTCGCCTCGCCCGACGCCCTGCTCACCCCTTCCTATATGGCCGCCGCCGCCGCGGATCCCGGCATTCGCATCGAGCCGGCCTGGAAGGTATCCCTGGTGTACGGCATGCCCTGTGCCATCTACCATCAGCTGCCGGCCGCCTACTACCTGGCGGCCCGCTTCCATAACGACTTCGAGGCCGCCGTGCTCCATGCGGTGAATGGCGGCGGGCAGAATCAGGCGCGCGCCATCCTCACCGGCACCCTGGCCGGCGCCCAGACCGGCCTGGCGGGCATTCCGCAACGCTTTATCGAAGGGCTGGAACATGCCGACGAACTGTTGCGACTGGCGCACCGGCTGGCGACCCAGCTTTAAGCCCGTACCGAAACCAAAGCCGCCACTGCTCCTTAGCGATCAGCTGCCATGGTTTATTCCATCACGGGCTTGCCACCGCCACTCGACAAAACGCGGCACAGCAGCTAGACCCTATTGGGACCACTCGATAATCTGGAGGCCATCCGCCTCCGGGGTGTAAGCGACGCTTGCCGATCCGGAGTGCCCCGGGCAGGCAGGCGCCACGGCGATAAAGGACCCGAGCCAGTAACTGACGGCGAAGCTCCAGCAACGACAATAATGCCTGGGCTCCTGGCACAGGACAATAACAGCAATAATAGGGGATAACAGAATGAACAAAACACCTGTAAGCGGGGCCCTCTTCACCCTGTTCGGCACCCTGCTGCTGGGCTCGGCACAGGCCGACACCCTGGGCATACAGGCCGGTGCCGGAGTATGGGATAATGAATTTGACGGAGACTTCAGCAACAGGGGCGGAAACATCAGCGCCTCCCAGTTCAACTTCGGTGATGAAACCGAAGGCTTCGTCTATCTTGCCTTTGAGCACCCCGTTCCCGTGCTGCCGAATCTGAAGTTACAATACGGCCGTAACGACAGCAGCGGCACCGGCAATGTCAACGTCGATTTTGCCGGTCAGACTTTCACCGGTAACGTCGACGCCACCATCGACCTGAAACAACTCGACGTCATAATGTATTACGAATTGCTGGATAACTGGGTAAACCTGGATGCGGGTATCAATGTCAAGGTGATCGACGGCAACATAACCCTGAACCAGGAAGATACCAATACCCGCGGCAGCGCAGACTTTAGCGCCGCCATGCCGATGCTGTATGGCGCCGCCCGGTTTGATCTGCCATTTAGCGGCGCCTCGGTCGGTGCCGAAGGCAGCTTCCTGGCCTTTGACGGCCACCGTATCGCCGACTACAAGGTCAACGCCGGTTACCAGTTTATCGATACCCCGGCCTTTGGCCTCGGCGTGGAAGTGGGTTACCGCCAGCTGGAATTGCGCCTGGATGACCTCAGCGATGTCAATGCCGACGTCAGTTTCAGCGGCCCCATGGCCAACCTGACCATGCACTTCTAGGCGAGACCGGAAGCCCTGGCGTTTAATTTGCCTGTTAGCATCTATCCGGCAAGGTACGGCAACACCACGGCGTTATTCTGCAAGGCTGGTCCTGCCCTCAGCCCATCTGGTGGAATATGAGGGTAGCTTTTGGAACCAACCCTGTTCTATCTTGTCTTAGCTATCCCCAACCCAACACTGGAGTATCGATATGTCCTGGACCCTAGAACAGCTCCACCACCTGCTTTCCGCCCGGGAAGGCTGGCGGTGCGAACTCGAGAACGACTCCCTGTTGATCACCAACGCCGACGGCCTGGAGGCCTACCTGGCGGTGGCCGGCGAGCAGATCATCGCCGAAACCCTGCTGTTTCCCGCCGCCCAGGTAACCGATATCGCCGGGCTGAACGACACCATACTGCGCACCCACCAGCTGATGCCGCTGACCACGGTCGGCATCAGCGACATCAACGGCGAAAGCTATTACATCGCCTTCGGTGCACTGGCCTCCAGTTCAAAAGAGCAGAGTGTGCGGATCGAGGTGGAAACCCTGTTCCGCAACACCGAAGCCTTTCTCGATCTGTACCAGGACTATCTGCAAGGAGTGGAATTATGAGCGTGTGGAAAAAACTGGTCACCGCCATCAAGGGCGGCGCCACCGAAGCCGCCGAGGCCGTGGCCGACAGCCAGGCCCTGCGCATCCTGGAGCAGGAAATCCGCGAGGCCAGGCAGGAGCTGCGCCGCTCCGATGAAGCCCTGACCGGCATCATGGCCAAGCGCAAGCTGGCCCGGCAGAAGGTGGATGCCATCGGCGCCAGCATCAATGAATACGAAGCCCACGCCCGGGCCGCCATGACCAAGGAAAACAAGGAGCTGGCCCTGGAATGCGCCCAGCGGGTGGCCGAGCTGAAAAATGATCAGCAGGGCGAGCAGGTCTATCTGGAGCAGTTTGCCACCTCGGAGCAGGGCCTGAAGAGCAACATAAGCACCGCCAAGGACCGCCTGCGCCAGCTCGAGCAGCAGCTGGACGTGGTCAAGGCCACCGAAAGCGTGCAGAAGGCCCAGGCGGCGGTGTCTTCCCGCCACAGCGGCGCCAACACCAAGATGAAGACGGCGGTGGAATCCCTGGATCGCATCAAGCAGAAACAGACCCAGCGCCAGGCCGAGCTGGACGTGGCCGCCGAGCGGGCCGCCACCGAGAGCGGCGACGCCCTGGCCCGGAAACTCGAGTCCGCCGGCATTACCGGCAGCCGCTCCGCCGGCGCCGAGGACGAGCTGGCGCGGATCCTGGGCAAATAGCATGTTCGACTGGCTGAAGAAAAAACTGGCCCCTGATGAACCCGGGGCCGAACCGGCCCCCGAGGTGCTGGGGCTGCGCCTGGGGGGCGGCTTCGAGCTGGATCCGCTCAAGCTGTCGCTGCTCGATGAACAGGTGACCTTCGAGGGTGCCGCCAGCACCCAGCTTGTCAGGGCCGTGGGCCGGGTGATCCTCGATGAAAGCCACCAGTTGCTGCGCTTCTACACCGATGACGACGGCTTCATCCAGGTGCTGCTGGATGGCGGCACCACGGATGACTGCGTGGCCGAGGTCAAGCTCTGGTATTTTTACCAGACCCGTCCGATAGACGATGATCCGGCCTGGGAGACGCTGCTCGACCGTGAGCTGGTGCAGCCCGAGTGGACGCTGGACGGGCAGCGTTTTACCAAGGCCTGGGACAACACCCGGCCGGTGGCCATGACCGAAACCACCTGGCTCAAGGACGGCAGCCGCAGCGAAACGGATCAGTTTGTGATGATCTACGAGCGGCCCCTGGTCGGGGCAGAAGTGGAAGTGCTGATGGTGGCGGCGGAAGAAAAAATCCGCCACCAGCGGGCCGAGCGCAGCCTGGTGCTCAGCACGGGGATCGATTTGACTCCCACCGATTTTAAATTTATCAGCTAGGGTATGTTGATGTTTCAGCCTGATGAAAAAGTCTGATGATGCCAACTGAGGCAGACAAAAAGACCACTCCGTCGACTCGTCGTAAACCCATCCCTGGGGACTCCGCCGCGCCCTCCCTGACGCGGAGGGTCGCGGAGTGCTCCCTTGATCTGCCTTTGAACTTGAGTGTTGCCTGTTGCTACTCGGCCTAAGATTTGTCAGCACCCCGAATCACCAATAGCCCTCAAGCAACGAACATAAAAAACAAGAGTGTCAGAAGGTAACCTCTGACACTATAACGACAACTTATCAGCGCCTGGCGTAAGGAAACCTATGGAAGCCTTAATCAGTTCTCTCTCGGGCCTGGGGCCCTTCTTGCTGTACTTTTCCCTGTCTATCCTGATGCTGCTGCTGTTCAAGTGGCTGTATGTGTTCGTCACCCCCTATGACGAATGGAAGCTGATCAAGGAGCACCAGAACCTGGCCGCGGCCATCGCCCTGGTCGGCGCCGTTGTCGGCTTCTCGCTGGCGGTGGCCAGTGCGGCGGCCAACTCGGTGTCGCTGCTGGACTTCGCGGTCTGGGGCATCATCGCCCTGTTTGCCCAGTTGCTGGCCTTTGCCCTGGTAAGGCTGGTGTTCCTGCCCAAAATCGCCGAGCGCATCAACGAGGGCCAGGTCTCGGCCGGGGCCGTGGTCGGCGGCCTGTCGGTCGCCGTGGGGCTGCTCAACGCCGCCTGCATCACCTACTGAGGGGGCCTTATGAAACGTTCCAAGCGTCTCCTGCTTTCCCGTATGGCGGATCGCATCGGCAAGCCGGTGGGGGCGGCCATCGCCGGCTCGGTGCTGCTCAGCGCCTGCGGCAACAACGACACCGAGGTTCAGGTCTATCGTTCGGCCGACGACTGCCGCGGCGACAACCCCTCCCTGGCCGAGCAGTGCCAGGCCTCCTATCAACAGGCATTGGCGGAGGCGGCGGAAACCGCCCCCAAATATGACCTGCGGCAGGACTGCGAGGCCGACTTCGGCGGCGGCAGCTGTGTGCCCTACCAGTACCAGGGCAACAGCTGGTTTATGCCGGCGATGGCCGGCTTCATGTTCGGGCGCATGCTCGACCGGGACCGCTATATCAACACCCCCGTCTATACCTCCCGCAACCCCTACTCGCCCTACTACGGCCACTGGAGCACCGCCAACGGCTATCGGCTGGGCAAGGCCAGCTATGGCAAGCGGATGCCGGTGGGCAAGGAGGCGCTGGCCCCCAAACCCAAGGTCACCCGCACCATCTCCCGCGGCGGCTTCGGCTCCACCGCCCAGGCCAAGAGCAGCTGGAAAAGCAGCAGCCGCTCAAGCTCCCGCAGCTGGGGCGGCTGATGCTGAGGGTCAGCCACAAGGAGCGGCCGCACTGGCGCGCCCAGGCCGAGCGGCTGGGATTCGGCTTTCACACCATGTATGGCGAACCCTACTGGGACGAAACTGCCTATTACCGGTTCACCCTGGCGCAGATCGAGCGGGATCTCGAGGAGCCCACCGCCGAGCTGCACCAGATGTGCCTGGAGGTGGTGGATCTGGTGGTGCGCGACGAACGCTGGCTCAGGCGCTTTTGCATCCCCGAGTCCCAGTGGCAGGGGGTGCTGGATTCCTGGCGGCGACGGGACCCCAGCCTCTATTCCCGGCTGGATCTGGCCTATAACGGCCGGGGCCCGGCCAAGCTCTATGAAAACAATGCCGACACCCCCACCAGCCTGTTCGAAACCGCCTTCTGGCAGTGGCTGTGGCTGGAAGACAACGTCGATGCGCATTGGCTGCGCCGGGACGCGGATCAGTTCAACCTGCTGCAGGAGCGGCTGGTGGCCCGCTTTGCCGGGCTGGCGGCGAGCCGCCCCGGACGGCGACTGCATTTCGCCTGCTGCCGGGACACGATCGAGGACAGGGGCACGGTGCAATACCTCGAAGACTGCGCCCGGGAGGCCGGACTGGACACCGCCTTCGTGCATATCGAGGAGATTGGCCTGGGCGAGGGCGGCTGGCTGACCGATCTCGACAACAGGCCCATCGACTGGATGTTCAAGCTCTATCCCTGGGAGTTTATGTTCCGGGAACAATATGCCGCCCACCTGGGCTCCAGCCGGGTGGAGTGGCTGGAGCCCATGTGGAAGTCGGTGTTGTCCAACAAGGCGCTGCTGCCGCTGCTCTGGCAACGGTTTCCCGGCCATCCCAACCTGCTGCCGGCCTATTTCGGCGATGATCCCCGCCGGGCACAGCTAGATGACTATGTGCGCAAGCCGCTGTTCTCCCGCGAAGGCGCCAACATCAGCCTGGTCCGCCACGGGGAGCTGGTGGCCGAGGTCGACGGCCCCTATGGCGAGGAGGGCTTTATAGTGCAGGCCTACCATCCCCTGCCCAAATTCGGCGACAACCATGCCCTGGTCGGCAGCTGGCTGGTGGACGATCAGCCCGCCGGCATCGCCATCCGCGAAGACAGCGGGCCGATCACCCAGGACATGTCCCGCTACCTGCCCCATATCATCCTCGACTGAGCCCCGCCCCAGGACCGGGCCCGGCTAGGGTCGATACAGGGTACGGATGATCTGCTCGTGCATGGCGTCGACCGCGGGTGAATGGACCGAGCTTTTACTGCGGATCAGGGCGACCTCCAGCTCCGGCAGCGCGGGCAGCCCCTGCCGCTCGTCAAGCACCTTGAGCCCGGCGGGCAGGCTGCAGCGGGTGAGCACCGCCACCGCCATGCCGCTTTCCGCCGCGGCCAGCTGCCCCGCCACATTGGGGCTGTGGTAGACGATGCGATAGTCGCGGCGCTGGGCCGTTATCGCCGCCAGCACCTCGCTGCGGGCCCGGCTGCCCAGTTCATGCACCGCTATCGGCAGCGGCTCCCGTCGCCAGGCCTCTTGCTGTTCGGCCCCCACCCAGACCAGCCCTTCCCGGAACAACAGGGTGCCCCGCTGCGGGTGATCCCGGGTCACCACCGCCAGATCCAGCTCGCCCCGCTCCACCTTGGGGATCAGCGCGGTGGACTGCTCACAGACCAGGGTGATCTCGACCCCGGTATGGCGGTTGGCGAAGGTACGCAGCACCGCCGTCAGGTAGGCCATAGCGTAGTCGTCCGGCACCCCCAGGCTGATCCGCCCGGAAATCTCGGGGCCGTGCACGGCGGCCAGGGCCTCGCCGTGGACGTCGAGCAGGCGGCGGGCATAGCCGAGCAGTTCGCTGCCGGCCGGGGTCAGCAGCAGGTGGCGCGGGCCTCTCGCCAGCAGCGGCCGGCCGACGACCTCCTCCAGTTTCTTGATTTGCATGCTCACCGCCGACTGGGAGCGGTACACCTGCCTGGCTGCGGCGGTCAGCGACCCCGTATCCACCACCGACACGAAGGCGCGCAGCCAGTCGAGCTGAAGATCTTTCGACAAAACAGGAACCTCAATAATTCGAAAATCGAATGATTAATGCAATATAAATTCGTTTTTCGGGAAATTACAAGATCGTCATAATGCCGGTCATGAAAACACTGTCATCCCCTGGCCACACCGGCCTTAATCCCGCTCCCTGCGCCCGCTCCGAACGACGGGGCACCTCCCTGATGGTGGGCGGCGGCCTGCTGCTCGGCACCCTCGGTGTGTTCGTCGAAGAGGCGGCGCAACATCCCCTGACCACCGTCCTGTTCCGCTGCTTCTTCGGCGCCCTGGCACTGTTGCTGTGGGGCCACCTGAACCGGCGGCTCCCCGAGCTGGCACTGCGCGGCCGTACCCTGCTCGTCGCCATCGCCGCCGGTGTGCTGATGGTGGCCAATTGGGGGCTGTTCTTCGCGGCCATCCCCCTCACCTCTGTCGGCATCGCCACTGTCGCCTTCCATGTGCAGCCCTTCTGGGTGATGGCGATGGGGATCTGGCTGCTCGGCGAGCGGATCTCGCCAAGGCGCGCCCTGGCCGTGGTGGCGGCGCTGATCGGTCTGGCGCTGGCGACCGGGCTGCTCGACGGCGCCGCCACCGGACGAGCGGATACTGACGACTATCTGCTCGGGCTGAGTCTGTGCCTGGCAGGCTCCCTCGCCTATGCCGCGGTCACGCTGATCGCCAAGCTGGCACCCGCGATCAGCTCCTTCGCCCTCGCCTGGTGGCAATGCGCGGTGGGGGTACTGCTCACCGCCTGGTGGCCGCTGTGGCACGGCTGGCCCGCCGCCGGACCGGCCTGGGCCTGGCTGGCCGGGCTCGGCTTCATCCACACCGGACTCGCCTACGCCCTGCTCTATGCCGGCATGGCCCGGCTGCCGACCAGCCGCATCGCGCTGCTGCAGTTCGTTTATCCCACCACCGCCATCCTGGTGGACTGGGCCCTGTACGATAACCCGCTGAGCCCGCTACAGGCAGCCGGTGTACTGCTGCTGTGCCTGGCCCTGTGGACGGTACGACGGGAGCGCTAAGGCCGGGCTGAAACCGCCCGCGCCGGCATCGCCGGTATATCGTCGCCCGGGCCGACTATAGTTAATCTGAGCCATAACAAGGCGCACGGGGATAAACCATCACCTTGTAGGCGGGCTTGGTACTCATGGGTGCGTAACGCGCCAGGCGTACAGGCCGATACCGGGGAGAGGCCATCGGCGTGCATGCCATCAGTGGGATTGGTTACCCTGTCGTGATGCTATTCGACGGGCCATCCGACAGGAGCCTTGTATGTCATGCTTTTCCTGCCATCGCTGGCGCGCCCTGCTGCAGAGCCTGGCCCTGGCCCTGGTGCTGCCCGCCGCAGCCCTCGCCAACAGCCCCCGCTGGCTCGATATCACCCCCGGCGAACCCGGGATACATATCAGCGGCACGGTGCGCTACCTGAACCTGGAGGGTGGCATCTATATTATCCGCGATGCCCGCGGCACCCATTACCATCCCATCAACCTGCCGACCGCCTTCCAGCAGGACGGCCTGCCGATAGAAGCCCTGGCCCGGCTGCGGAATGGCAGCCAGTTGGGTATCCGGGTCGAACTGCTGCGCATCCGCCGGGCCATCCGCCTGGAATAGCCCCGGACCGGACGAAAGCGGGGCTCGGGCCCCTGAACTATTCTTGAACTGAGGGTAACCGTTCATGTCGGGCCGGCTCAGCATCGCGCACAAGGGGGAGTTATGTTCAGGCATTGTATCGCAGGCATTGATTTTTCCACCGGCTGGGACCAAGCTCGGACCCAGCTGACACGCATGGTCCCCCTGCTGGGGATACGGCAACTCACCCTGTTCCATGCGGACGAGCCCCATCACAGATCCCGCAAGGAGACCAACACCAGCGCCAATCGCCGCACCCATCTGGAACAGTTGGCGAAGGATATGGCGGAGTCCCTGGCAATACCGACAGACCCCGTCTTCGTGTCGGGCTTTGCCGCATCTTCCCTGTTGGAGATCGCCAGCCGCCGGGAGGCCGAGCTGATCCTGGTGGCCAACAACAGCCATTCCCGCGGGCAGGATTTCATTATGGGCAATGTGGCACTCGATCTCGCCCGCCAGAGCCGGCTGCCGCTGCTGATCATCCCGGTCGATCTCGGCCCCCTCGATGACTCCGCCCCCTTGCTGCTGGTCACGGATCATTCACCGACCTCCGCCAAGGCGCGGATCTGCTTCACCGAGCTGCTGGGAAGCGAGCGCAACGGCCGGGTGATGATAGTCCGCAATCCGGATCATCAGGTGGCCTTCGATGAACTGAGAGCCGAAGAGGCGTTCGCAACGGACAATGAACGCCTGGACGTCGGCGTCGCCCTCGGCGATCCGGTGGATGAAGTCTGCGAAGCCGCCAGTGAGCTGAAAACACCGCTGATCGTGATTGGCAAACATGGCACCCCGACCGACAACGAACCCCCGCTCGGCAGCATGGCAGAAAGCATCTGCCGGCGGGCGGTCAATCCGCTGCTGCTGGTGCCCTCCTGAGCCTGATTCACAGGAGGCGTCCCCGTCCGGCTCCGCCCGGAAACGGCCGGGCGGCCGCGATGCCGAGATGCCGAGATGCCGAGATGCCGAGATGCCGAGATGCCGAGATGAAAAAAATACCGCCTCCGAGCGGCACAGCACCCGATCGACTACATTAATGATGCCGTCCGACAGGCCAGCCTCGAAGCCACAGTTCGCGGTCGGGTAGCGCCGGCCCCGGCGACGGTTAACCCCCAGCGATGACAAGGAGCACGGTGATGAACAGCAATCCGGTAGTCTGGTTTGAGGTCTATGTGGCGGATATGGCGCGCGCCCGGAAGTTCTATGAAAAGGTGTTTACCCTGCGGCTGGAGCGGCTGGACAGCCCCGATCCGGAAATGTGGGCCTTTCCCGGCCAGGAGAATGGCGCCGGGGCCTGCGGAGCCCTGGTGCGGATGGAAGGCTGCCCTCCCGGTGGCGGCGGTACCCTGGTGTACTTCAGCTGCGATGACTGCGCCGAGCAGGCCGGTCGGGCAGCGGCCAACGGCGGGCACATAGTGCGCGACAAGTTCGCCATCGGCCAATACGGCTTTATATCCCTGGTGGCCGATACCGAAGGCAATGTGATCGGCCTGCACTCCATGCGCTGACGCCTGGTTGCGAGTAGGCGGAGCGCCATGGGATGGCTAATACCGATAGCGTTACCTAACGGCGCCCGTCACTGGTCGCAGAAGCGGGCCGAAGCCCGGCTTCGGCCCGCATGACAGTTCCAACAAAGCGATCCGGCCCGGCGGAGTCAGGGCGCCACCTTGCGCACTGGCTCACGGCTGCGCTGGGCCCTTTCCCAGTTGGGTGCCAGACCGACCTCCACCTCGGATGCGGGCAAGAGCGCGTGTCCGCGCACCAGGTCGGCAGCCCGCTCGGCGAGCATGATGGTCGGAGCATTGAGGTTGCCGTTCGGCTCGGTGGGGAACACCGACGAATCGATCACCCGCAACCCCTGAAGGCCGCGCACACGCAGCTCGGAGTCGACCACCGCCATCTCGTCCTCGCCCATGCGACAGGTGCCGCAGGGGTGATAGGTGCTCTCCAGGTTGTCGCGCACGAAAGCATCGATCTCCGCGTCGCTCTGCACCTGGGGACCGGGGGCTATCTCCCCGTCCCGGAAGGGATCCATCGCCGGCTGGCCGATGATTTCCCGGGTCAGGCGCACGCAGCGGCGAAAGCCTTCCCTGTCCTCCTCCCGTTGCAAATAATTGAAGAGGATCTGCGGATGCTCATAGGGATCGGCCGAGCGGGCCCGCACATGGCCCCGGCTCTTCGGCTTGTTCGGCCCGGTCAATACCATGAAGCCATGGCCCTTGATCGGCTTCTTGCCATCGTAGCGCATGGCCGCCGGCAGGAAATGGAACTGGATGTCGGGCCAGCGCAATCCCTGCTCGGAGCGGATGAAGCCACCGGCTTCGAAGTGATTGGTCGCCCCCAGGCCATCCTTGAACAGCAGCCAGCGCAGGCCGATCAACAGCTTGCTCAGGGGATCCATCTTGCTGTTCAGGGTCAGCGGTTGCTTGCAGCCGAACTGGATGTAGACCTCCGCATGATCCTGCAGGTTCTCACCGACGCCGGGCAGTTCATGGTGCAGTTCGATGCCGGCCTGGCGCAGCACCCCGGCCGGACCTATGCCGGAACGCTGCAGCAGATGCGGCGAGCCGATCGGCCCGGACGCCACCAGCACCTCGCGGTTGCAATAGGCTCGGTGCGTCTCGCCGCCGCAGTCGTATTCGACCCCCACCGCGCGCTTGCCTTCGAGGAGGATCCGCCGCGTCATCGCCTGGGTCACCACGGTCAGGTTCGGCCGTCCCATGGCCGGTCGCAGGTAGGCGTTGGCGGTGGAACAGCGCACGCCGTTTTTCACCGTCATGTGCATGGCACCGAAGCCTTCCTGCATGAAACCGTTGGTGTCCTCGGTCTTGATATAGCCGGCCTCGGCGCCGGCTTCGACCCAGGCGCCATACAGCGGATTCTGCATCTGGTTGCCGTTGGTGGTGCTGAGCGGCCCGCTGTCGCCCCGGTAACCGTCGCCCCCCTGCTCGTAGCTCTCGGCCCGCTTGAAGTAGGGCAGGCAATGACGGTAGCCCCAGTCGCGGGCGCCGAGCTGCTCCCATTCATCAAAGTCGTAGGCATGGCCACGGATGTAGACCAGACCATTGATCGACGAGGAGCCGCCGAGCACCTTGCCCCGCGGGCAGTGGATGCGCCGCCCGTTGAGGTAGGGCTCGGGCTCGGTCTGATAGCGCCAGTTGAACTTCTTGGTGTTCATCGGAATCGAGAAGGCGCTGGGCATCTGGATCAGCACACTGCGATCGCTGCCGCCGAACTCCAGCACCAGCACCGAGGTGCCGGGGTCTTCGCTCAGGCGGTTGGCCAGCACACAACCGGCGGAACCCGCACCCACTATGATGTAGTCGTAATGCTTAGTCATTGCTGAAACCTCGTACAATGGAATCGATTACCCCCCGGCCCTCATCGTCCTTGGGGTAGGCACCCCAGCCCAGCCGTGGGGCCAGCACTCGGGTCAGACCGTAGTGCAGCAGACCGGCGAGCGCACAGGACGGGATGGAGGCCGAAATAAAGGCGAACAGCTCGGTGTTGGCCAGGGTCTGCGGATTGAACAGCACCACGTAGATGGCGAAACCGGCCACCAGTGCCACCAGCGCGACAGGATTGAAGCCCTTCCAGAAGTGGTAGGCCGATTGCCGGTCGTTCACATAGAGATAGCGCAGGTTCAGGTGTTGGCGACGCAGGAAGAAGTAATCGGCGATGCCGATCCCCGCCAGCGCGCTGTTCAGCGCCGAGGTCCATACCAGGAAGATGAAAAAGCCATCGTAGATGCCCGGGCCAAGGAGCACGATCAGCACCGGCACTATGCAGAACGCCACCACCAGCAACTCCCACTTCAGCGCCCTGAGCCCGGCACCGGCGAGCTGACGCAGGCCGACGATGGCGGTGTAGAGGATGTTGATCATGCTGGTCACGTTGGCGAAGGCCACGAAGCCCAGGGCTATCACGCCGAACACCAGGCCGCCGATATGGGTCATCCACACGGTCGGATCACTGTTGCCGAGGGCGGCCGCCGCCAGCAGTCCCACCACTTCGCCCAGCGCCGCCGCGCCGAAGATACCGATGATGTTCGGCCAGAACGCCGTCCGCTGATTCTTGCTCAGCCGGGCCAGGTTGCCGATGTAGGGCCACCAGGAAAAGCCGGCCGCCATATTCACTTCCACCGCGATCATGAAGTTGACGCGTTTGCTGTCGAAAGGCGCGTCCAGGGCCGGCAACGCCATCAGCTCGGCAAACGAGTGCTGGCCGAGGATCAGGTAGAGCATCACCCCCATGATCACCACCAGCGCCGGGGCGACTATGGTGTTGAACACCTTGATCGAGGTCGGCCCCTTGGCCACCACGAAGGCGGTGAGCAGGATGGCGAAGGTGCCGGCCGCCAGCACCAGGGCACCGCCGGGATCCGTTTGATGGTCACTGACCAACGAGCCCAGGCCGTCGATGGAGCGGCCGAACATCAGCCCCAGCACCGCCAGCCAGCCCATGGTCAGCAGCACCACCGCCAACACATAGACCAGGCGGCTGCCGTTGGCGCCGAACATGCTGCGCAGGAAGGTGAACTGCTCGGTGCCGTACTTGCCACAGGGCGCGCAGGTCGAGAAGGTCGCCAGCAGCACCCCCAGGATGTTGCCGATGATGATGGCGGCGATGCCTTCCCTGGGACCGACGAACAACGCCGTCGCCCCGCCGATCAGGAAGGCCCAGGTGGCGATGGCCAGGGCGGAGTTGGCGTAGCTGAACTCCCAGAAGCCCCACATCCGCTCGGAGGGCAGCAAGGGCGTGTCGCCGCGCTCCGCCTCCAGGCTGTGATTGATTTGCTCATGCTTGGTCATGACTCAGTACCCCCACAGGTAGCAGCCGATGACCAGCACCAGCGTCATCAGGATGATGGCGATGTAGTCCGTCGCGCGCAGCGCGCCGGGCCATTCGTCACCGTTCTCCAGCTCCTCGTAGGCGCGTATGCGCCTTTCCAGCTCCTGTGCTCTTGCGATTTCTGCTTGGCTGTCCATCCGGGTATAACCTCCAGGTTGTTTTAGGTGGTGCTCTGATCGGCGACGCGATGCATCCGGCATCTGACGTCTGTTGTGGCCGATGGTCGTTGGGCTATCCTGCCGCTCAGGGCAGCGTTATCCAGACCGCCTTGGTCTCCAGCAGGTAGTCGAGCTGTTCAGACCCCAGGTCCTTGCCGTAACCGGACTGCTTGTAACCGCCGAACGGCATGGACGGATCTATGGTGCTGTGGGCGTTGACGTACACAGAGCCCGCCCGCAGCCTCGGGATCAGGCCGTGCACCCGCCCGAGATCGTTGGAGTAGATAGCGGCGGCCAGGCCAAAGGCCGAGTCGTTGGCCAGCGCCAGCGCCTCCTCTTCATCGTCGAAGGGCGCGGTGACCAGCACGGGGCCGAAGATTTCTTCCTGCACAATGCGCATGTCGTTTCGACAGTTTGCGAAGATGGTCGGTTCGACGAAGTAGCCGGGCCCCTCGACCGGCTGGCCGCCGTAGTAGAGTTCGGCGCCCTCGCGCTTGCCGGTTTCGATGTAGGCCAGCACCCGCTCCTGTTGCTGCTTCGAGACCAGCGGGCTGATGAAACAGTCGGGATCCAGTCCCGGCGCCAGCTTCAGGGTCCGCGTGTAGGCGGCCAGCTCGCGCAGGAATTCGTCGTAGATACTGCGATGGATATAGACCCGGGTTCCGGCGTCACAGACCTGTCCGGAGTTGAAGAATACCCCGTTTGCCACGGCCTGGGCGGCGGTCGGCAGGTCGGCGTCGGCCAGCACCATGACCGGCGACTTGCCGCCCAGTTCCAGGGTCAGGCGCTTCATCTGATCCATGGCCGCCTTGCCCACGGTACAACCCACCGGGGTCGAGCCGGTGAAGCTCAGCTTGTCGATGCCCGGATGGGTCGCCATGGCCTCGCCCACCACGCTGCCGCGGCCGGTGACGATATTGACCACCCCATCGGGAATGCCGGCTTCCTGCACCAGTTCGGCGAAGCGCAGCGCCGACAGCGAGGTCAGCTCGGCCGGTTTGACCACCACGGTGCAGCCGCACGCCAGTGCCGCGCCGAGTTTCCAGGCCATGGTCTGCAGCGGGAAGTTCCACGGCACTATGACACCGACCACGCCCACCGGCTCCTTGCGCGTGTAGGCCAGATAGTTACCCGGCAACGAAGGCTCGGCGGTGCGCCCGTGGATCTTGCTGGCCCAGCCGGCGAAATAGCGGAACGTATCTATGGTGCCCTGGATATCCACGTCGCGCGCCTGGGCGACGGATTTGCCTACGTCGATCGACTCTATCTCGGCCAGCTCGGCGGCGTGCAGCTCGATAAGCTCGGCCAGCCGGTGCAGCAGCCGCTCCCGTTCGAGCGGCTTGAGCAGGCGCCAGGCACCGCCGTCGAACTGGGCGCGGGCAGCCCGCACGGCGCAGTCCAGATCGGCCTTGGTGGCCATGGGGATGTGCGTCAGCACGCCTTCGGTGTAAGGCTCGACGACCTCGGCGGTGGCGTCGTCGCCGGCCTCCAGCCAGGCGCCGCCGATAAACATCCGCAGGGGCTTGGTGAGGAATCGCTGCGTCGCCTCGCCGATCCCGAATTGCTGTAGGTAGAGTTTTACCTTGCTGTCCATGTCGTGTCCTCCGGTCTGCGCGACTCGGCGCAGCTCAATTGTGGCTTCCTGAAAGGCCTGGTGTGTGCCGTTATGTTTATTCATTGCTCCGGACTGTGCCGCTGCGTGGCGGCGCCCTGGTTAATATCGGTATGCTCGATGCCGACACCGTTAGGCATCTCCACTGATTGACGGGGGATGAAGCCGCCAGGCGTCGCCGTTGAGGAAACTATAGGTGTTGGCGATTGTTAAAAAAATGCTAAAGTTCAGATGTTAATATCGGCGTTTCCGATGCATATCGAACAAGAGGTGAGAATGATACAGCTGCATGATGTCGACCTGAAACTGCTCAGGGTGTTCGCTACCATCGTCAAGTGCGGGGGCTTTTCCGCCGCCCAGGCGGCGCTCAATTCCGGCCAGTCGACCATCAGCGAACAGATGGCCCACCTGGAAGCCAGGCTCGGAGTCAAACTCTGCCAGCGCGGCCGTAGCGGCTTTCGCCTGACCGAGCAAGGCGTGGCGGTCCACGAAGCCACCCTGCGGCTGCTCTCGGCGGTGGAAAATTTCTGTATGGATGCCGATGTGCTCAAACAGCAGATCAGTGGCAAGCTCAACCTGGGGATCATCGACAGCACCATTACCGACCCCGACTCACCCATACCACGCACCACCCAGCGCTTCGTCTCCAGGGGACACGACGTCCATCTCAACGTATACATAGGCTCGCCGGCAGAGCTGGAGGAACGCGTACTCGACGGCCGCCTGCATCTGGCCGTGGGGCACTTCCCCATCCATGTTGCCGGTCTGTCGTATGCGATGCTTTATCAGGAAGCATCCGGGCTTTATTGCGGTCGCCGTCACCCTCTCCACGGCAGCAAAGCCAAGGGCGCCGAACAGCTCAAGCAAATTGGCACCAGCCGCATCGCCGTCAGGGGCTATATGCAAAACGACGAACTGGAGCTGCTGGGCGTCGGCAAGGCAGCCGCGACGGTGGACAACATAGAGGCGCTGGCCATCCTGATTATCTCCGGGGCTTATCTTGGCTTCTTACCCGTGCACTTCGCCGCGCAGTGGGTCAAGACCGGTGACATGCGGCAACTGGCGGCAACGCAGCTGCGGCTGATATCGCCATTCGACGTCATCACCCGGCGCGGCATAGCGCCACCACCGATCCTCCGCGCCTTCATCGAGGATCTCTCGGCCTGCTCCGGCGACCGCCCTCACCCGGACTCCGCTCAGCCGGCTGCAGAATGACCAACGGCAAGTGAGTATCACGGAGCTGCATACCATGCGCTAACACCACGCCCTACCCGCGCGGCTCGGTTTGAACGGCAATCATGCTGTTTGATGATCAACGGGTTGCCGGCAGGTCTCGTGACCCCGTCCTTCCCGGTGTTTCCAGGCAAGGAGCAGCGTCCTCACGAGCACCGGCATCACCGGCCTCAGCAGAGTGGACTCGATGATCAGGTATTTTTCATCGACGCCGCCCCGTCCCTTGGGATCAAGCACGCCGCCCTCACCACCAGCGCACGCCTCAGGGCTTGAGCAGGGCGATGCGGGCCCCCAGCCCGAGCAGCAGTACGCCGGCTGCGCCCTCCAGCCGTCGGGCATAACGGCCGGAGCCGGGTCGGCAGAGCAGCAAGCCGCCCAGGGCCGCGTACAGGCTGTTGCACAGGGTGGCCAGCAGGGTAAACAGCAGGCCCAACTGCACCAGCTCCAGGCTAGCCAGGGGCGAATTTGCCTCAACGAACTGGGGCAGGAACGACAGGAAGAACATGGCCACCTTGGGGTTGAGCACGCTCACCACCACCCCCTGGCGGAACACGCCCCGCGCCGGCAGCATGTCGCCGTCCAGGCGCAGGCTCGGGCCGCCCCGGTAGCAGTTGCGCAGCGTCATGATGCCCAGGTAGATCAGATAGCACGCCCCCAGGTACTTCACCAGCCCGAACAGGAAAGTTGAGCTCAGGATCAGGGCCGACAGGCCGAGTACGGCGGCAGCGGTATGTACCAGATAGCCGAGCCCCAGACCCAGGGCTGCCAGCAGGCCGGCGCTCCGCCGGCCGCTCAGGGTATTGGACACCACATAGACCACGTCCGGTCCCGGGATCAGGTTGAGTGACAGGCAGGCCAGGATAAACATCGGCAAAGTATTGAATTCCATTTAGAACACCACCTTGATTGCCAGCCCCAGCAGCACCAGGCCACTCAGCTTGTCGATCACTCCCGATTTGGCCTTGAGCCAGACCAGTACGGGCCCGCGTGACAACGCCAGCGCCACCAGTACATACCAGGTGGCGTCTATGCCGCCGGCGGTGAGCATCATGATGCCGCCTTCCCGCCAGCCGGTGTCGGCATGGATAAACTGGCTGAACAGCGCCACAAAGAAGATCGCCAGCTGGGGATTAAGGAAAGCCACCATAAAGCCCTCGAAGGCGCCCCGCCGGCTGTGCACCGCGTGCAGGGCATCGCTGCCCTCGCCGTCGGCAGGTCTGGCCAGCAGCGCCCGGATCCCCAGCCAGGCCAGGAAGGCGGCGCCGCCGTAGCGGATGAGATCAAACAGCAGCGGGGTCTTGGTGATCAGCAACGCCAGCCCCAGGGCGGTGAGCAGCGCATAAATCCCCACCCCCAGCCCATGGCCCAGCGCCGTGGCCACCCCGTGCCCCTGTCCGCCGCGCACCGTATTGCGTAGCACCAGCGCCAGGCTGGGGCCGGGGCTGATCGCCCCCATCACGCAAATCGCCGCCAGCGCCAGCCAGCTGGAAAACTCCATCACCCTGCTCCTGTTTCTCCGCTCTCTTCAATGGCCTTCAGCTTAATCTCGCTATCAATATGCGCGAAGTGAAAGTTATGAATATAAACCATAGCTTTTGGCTATAGCTTGACGCGACTCTCGTGGGTGGTGCGCTGTAGGTGATCGCGCAGAAAGGGATAGGCCAGCTCCCGGAACCAGCGATGCGCCGGATCCTGATGATGGCGCTGATGCCACATCAGATGGTATTGCTGGGGCTTGCTGGCAAAGGGCAAGGGTCCATAGGTCAGCGCATGCTGTCGCGACAACTGCCAGGCGATATGGGCAGGAGTGGTCATCAGGCAATCGGTACGCAGCAATACCTCCACCGCCGCCTGAAAAAAGGGCACCCGGGCAAACCAGCGACGGCTCAGCCCCTGGGGTGCCAGCACCCGCTCCACCGGGCTGTCCTTGTCGCCTCCGCCGCTGACCTGCAGGTGGGGCCAGTCCAGATAATCTCCCAGGCCGATCGCCTTGCCCGCCAGCGGATGATGCCGGCCCATCAGCAGCACCAGTCCGTCCTCGCCCTGGTGCAGGCCGCGGATCTGCTCGGGCACTTCATCCGTGATGGTCGACACCAGATCCAGCGGCGATTCCCACAACTGCGGCAGCTGGCGTTTGTCCCACAAGACGTATTCCAGCGCGGCCAACGGCGCCAGGCGCGCCAGCTCTGCGCAGATATCCGGCAGTATATATTGGGCCACGTAGTCGGACGAGGCCAGCTTAAACACCCGCGCACAACAGGCTGGCTCGAAACCGGGGACGGCATAGAGCCGCTCCAGCGCCCCCAGGGAATCGGCCAGCTCCCGCGCCAGCAGTTCGGCCCTGGGCGTCAGCAGCCAGCGCTGTCCCTCCCGTACCAGCAGTTCGTCGTTAAACTCGCCACGCAGCTGCGCCAGCTGCTTGCTGATGGAGGGCTGGCTCAGGTGCAGCAGCTCGGCCGCCCGGCTGAGGTTGCGGGTATCGAGCAGTACCTTGAGGGTGGGTAACAGGTTGAGATTGGCCTTATGCACCTTGAGATTATCCGTCCGTGAGCGGGACTGTTATCTTAGGGCAGCACGGGGGCCGGTGTCAGTGCGATTTGTCAAGGGCACCGCTGGCGGCGATGACAACGCCGGGGCCCCGGCCAGTTCGGGCCGGGTACCCTGCCCCCCGCCCCTGCCGGGAGCGGCGCAGCTTAAGGCAGGACAAATGCATGGCTAGGTAGGGCAGCAGGGAGATAATGGCGCTAAAGACGAACAGGTTCCAGAACAGTTCCTCGGCATCCCCGGCCAGCAGACCGTAGACCAGCAAGATGGCCGAACTCAGGGCGCTGGTCATCAGCGCCGGCCTTCGGCGCAGATCTGCTCAACTCCCAGTCAGCCGTATACGATCACCGGCAGATAGGCCAGTCCTTCCTGATACTGGTCCAGTGCCCGGATTAGGGCGATGTCGTTGGCAAAGCCCTGCTCCAGCCCGTAACAGAGGCCACCGCCGGCTAACTCGCGGCGAGGTCGCCGCTGCCACCAGGGAAACAGAAAAGGGCGGCCCTGGGCCGCCCTTTGAGGATATGGGGATGATGCTTACTTGCGGTTGCCGCGATAGGCGGGAGAGGCATTCAGCACCATGTGCCGGTTGATGTCCTTGTACAGCAGGTAGCGGAAGCGGGTCGGGCCGCTGGCGTAGCAGGCCTGGGGGCAGAAGGCGCGCAACCACATGTAGTCGCCGGCTTCCACTTCCACCCAGTTCTGGTTCAGGTGGTAAACCGCCTTGCCTTCGAGCACGTACAGGCCGTGCTCCATGACGTGGGTTTCGTCGAAGGGGATCACGCCGCCGGGCTGGAAGGTCACGATGTTGACCTGCATGTCGTGACGCATGTCGGCTGAGTCCACGAAGCGGGTGGTGGCCCAGGCATCGTTGGTGTCCGGCATCGGGGTCGGTGCTATGTCGTTTTCATTGGTGACGAAGGCTTCCGGCACCTCGATACCGTCGACGAATTCATAGGCCTTGCGGATCCAGTGGAAACGCACCGGCGCATCGCCGTTGTTCTTCAGGCTCCATTTAACGCCCGGCGGCAGGTAGGCGTAGCCACCGGTTTGCATCTGGTACTCTTTCCCTTCCAGGGTCAGGCTCATCTCGCCTTCCACCACGAACAGCACGCCTTGGGCGCCGCCGTCCAGCTCGGGCCTGTCGCTACCGCCCTGGGGGGAGACTTCCATGATGTAGTGGGAGAAGGTTTCGGAGAAGCCGCTCATCGGCCGGGCGATAACCCACAGCCGGGTGTTATCCCAGAACGGCAGGAAGCTGGTCACGATATCGCTCATCACGCCCTTGGGGATGATGGCGTAGGCTTCGGTAAAGACCGCGCGGTCGTTAATCAGTTGAGTCTGGGGTGGCAGACCGCCGGTGGGGGCATAGTAGCTGTTACGGGCCATGACATCTGTCCTTTGATACTAAGTGGCTGGCTTGACGCCAGCAGGAGCCACGCCCCATGGGCCTGACTGCATAAATGCTGAACACCTACGATTGTAGAGCATGGTCATTTGATTTATAAATTAAATAACCGAATGGCAACTAGTGGCTTTGCCACTGATACGAGCATGATGAACCTGAATAACACCCTGGACCCCGTACTGCTGCGCAGCTTTGTGGCCGTGGTCGACACCGGCAGCTTTACCCGCGCCGCCGACAGCACCCATCTCACCCAATCCACCGTCAGCCAGCAGGTACGCAAGCTGGAAGCCTTGCTCGGCTGCGAGCTGCTGCACCGCAAGGGCCGTTACGTCACCGCCACCCTGGAGGGCGAGCGGGTGCTGAGCTATGCACGGCGCATCCTGCAGCTGATGAACGAGGCGGTGGCCCAGACCAGCCTGAGCGCCGAACAGCAGAAAATCCGCCTGGGAGTACCGGAAGACTTCGCCACCCACGCCATCATGCCCACCCTGTCCGCCTTCTCCGGTGAATACCCGGGTATCCGGCTGGAGGTAAAGAGCGGCCTGTGCAGCGACATCTGGCGTGAATTCCAGCGCAACGAGCTGGATCTGGCGCTGGTCAAGCAGCGCCAGGGCAGCGCGCCCGGCCTGGCCTGCTGGCCCGAACCCCTGTGCTGGATCGACAGCCTGCACGGCAACAACCTGCACAGCCACCCCATCCCCCTGGTCACCTTTCCCATCGGCGGCCTGTATCGCAGCGAAATGGCCCATACCTTCGACAGCCTGGGCCGCAGCTGGCGGCTGGCCTATGTCAGCACCAGCCTGTCCGGGGTGTGCTGTGCGGTGGAGGCGGGCCTGGGCATCTCGCTGCTGCCCCGGCGGCTGGTGACGCCGAACCACCGCATCCTGGATGAACAGGACGGCCTGCCCCCGGTGCCGGATCTGGAACTGACCCTACACGCCCAGGACCAGCTTTCGGCCCACAGCAAGATACTAGCGGAGCGGCTGATCGGCGCCTGCGACCGGACCTTCGACGCCCACCTTCCCGCCTGACGCGCTTAAGCGCCAGCAGCAGCAGGCGGAACAAAACCGGGCTCGCCGGTATTGCTCCGCTCCGGCGTACTAGATTGGCTCGATGGCGCCACCGAAACTACGGTAGATGGCAACCAGCCGGCTGAAGCTGTCCTGCTCCTGTTGCGCCACCCGGTCGCGGCTGCGCAGTTGCTCCCGTTCCGCATCCAGCAGCTCGAGGAACTCGCCGCTGCCGGCGTGGTAGCGGGCCCGGGCGATCGCCACCGCCTTATTGCTGGCCTGCCATTGCTGCTCCAGCCGGAGCTGCTGCTCCCGGCCGAGGTTGTAGCCGTGCAGGGCCAGCTGCATCTCGGCCAGGGCGTCGATGACCCGTTGTTCAAACTCGGCCAGGGCCATTTGCCGACCGGCGCCGGCGGCCCGGATCCGCGCCCTGACCGACCCCAGATCCGCCGCCTGCCAGCTCAGCCCGGGGGCGATGGACCAGCTGCGCTGGTCGGTGCCGAGGGACCAGCCGGGACCGGACACGAACCCGAGGAATCCGCTGAACGACAGCTTGGGGTACAGATCGGCGGTGGCCACTCCGATATCGGCGGTGCGCGCGGCCAGTGCCCGCTCGGCCCCGGCCACATCGGCGCGATAACGCAAGTAGTTGGTGCCGTCGGCGATGGCCACCGGTTGCGCCAGCCGCGGTAATTCGGCCCGCTCCCCCAGCCGCAGCGAACCCGGTTTACTGCCCACCAAGGCGGTCAGGGCCGTCTCCGCGGTCAGCAGTGCCAACCGGTGGTCCGGTATGCCGGCCGCCACTTCCAGCAACTGGGCATCGATGCGCACCAGCTCCAGTTCGGAGGCCAGGCCGGCGTCGAAGCGGGCCTGGATGATGTCCCTGGTTTGCCGCAGGTTGTCCTGGTTTTGCCGGGCCACTTCCAGCCGCAGCTGGGCGCCCCTGTACTCGCCGTAGCTGGTCGCCACCTGGCTGACCAGCCGCAGCTGGGCGTCGTGCCAGAGGATCCTGGCCTGCTCGGCCTCGGCCCTGGCCGCCTGGCTGGCACGACGGAGCTTGCCGAACAAGTCCGGATCCCAGCTCAGGCCGAGACCACTGCGATAACCGCGCACGACTGTGCCATCGTCATCGTTCGCCACCGTGCCGTTTTCACTGGCCTGATAGCCGGCGTCCAGGCTCCCCTCGGGCCAGCGGTTGTTGTCCACGTCGCGGAACACCGCGTAGGCCCGTTCAACATTGGCCCTGGCCTGCTCCAGCTCGCGGTTGTGGGTGAGCGTCAGTTCAATCAGCCGGTCGAGGTGCGGATCCTCGAATACCTGCCACCAGCTCAGGGCCCGTTCGGCCCGGCTGTAAGGACTGCTGAAGTCGATGTCCGCCACCTGCCGCGGGGCCCGATAGTCGGGTCCCACGGTGGCACAGGCGGCCAGCAGCATGGCGGCCGTCATGGAGATGATGATGTTACGCATGCTGTAAGTCCTCAGCCGTTGCAGCCTGCCGTGCGGCGGCCCGGCGTGCGCCACGCCTGGCCAGCAGGTAATAGAACAGGGGGGTCAGCATCAGCCCAAAGACGGTGACCCCGATCATGCCGGAAAACACGGCCACCCCCATGGCCTGACGCATTTCGGCACCGGCACCGCTGGAGAACACCATGGGCACCACCCCCATGATAAAGGCGATGGAGGTCATCAAGATCGGCCGCAAGCGCAACCGGGCCGCTTCCAGGATCGCCTGCAGGGTGGTCATGCCCTGATCCTGCAGCTCCTTGGCGAATTCGACGATGAGGATGGCGTTCTTGGTCGCCAGCCCCACCAGCACGATCAGGCCGATCTGGGTGAAGATGTTGTTGTCTCCGCCGTAGAGCAGCACGCCGCTGAGCGCCGACAACAAGGTCATCGGAATGATCAGGATGATGGCCAGCGGCAGGCTCAGGCTCTCGTACTGGGCCGCCAGCACCATAAACACCAGCAGGATCACCAGCGGGTAGACCAGCTGGCCGCTGTTACCGGCCAGGATCTGCTGATAGGTCAGCTCGGTCCACTCGTAGCTCATGCCATGAGGCAGGGTCTCCGCCAGGATCCGCTCCATCGCCGCCTGGGCCTCGCCGCTGCTGAATCCGGGCGCCGGCCCGCCGTTGATCTCGGCGGTGGTGAAGCCGTTGTAGCGCATCACCCGATCCGGTCCGGCAACATGGCCGATATCGATAAAGGAACCCAGCGGCACCATGTCTCCGCTCAGGTTGCGCACCTTCAGCTGGCGTATCTGTTCCGGATCCTGGCGGAAGGCGTCGTCCGCCTGCACATTCACCTGATAGGTGCGGCCGAAGCGGTTGAAGTCGTTGACGTAGGTCGACCCCATATAGGCCTGCAGGGTCTGGAACAGCTCATCCAGCGATACCCCCTGCTGCTTGGCCTTGGTGCGATCTATGTCCAGCTCCAGCTGCGGCACGTTCACCTGGTAACTGGAGAAGATCCCCGCCAGCTCGGGGGTGGCCCAGGCGCGCTGCATGACCGCCATGTTCACCCGGTACAGTTCCTCGTAGCCCAGGTTGGCCCTGTCCTGGATTTGCAGGCGGAAGCCGCCTATGGTGCCCAGGCCCATGACCGGCGGCGGCGGGAAGATGGCGACGAACGCATCCTGGATCCCCCCGAACGCCGCGTTCAACTCACCGGCGATGGCATTGGCCGTCAGCCCGGCGCCCTGGCGCTTATCGAAACCGGTCAGGGTCACGAACACGATGCCGCTGTTAGGGCTGTTGGTAAAACCGTTGATGCTCAGGCCGGGAAAGGCCACCGCGTGTTCGACGCTGGGGTGCGCCAGCGCGATGCGCGACATCTCCTTGATCACCGCGTCGGTGCGTTCCAGCGAGGCGGCGTCCGGCAACTGGGCGAAGGCCACCAGGTACTGCTTGTCCTGCCCCGGCACATAACCGGTGGGGGTGGTGGCGAACTGCAACCCGGTCAGGCCCACCAGCGCGAGGTAAAGCACGCCGACGATACCGCCGAAGCGGATCACCTTCCTGACCAGCCAGCCGTAACCGTCGGACAGGCGCGCGAAGAAGCGGTTAAAGGGCGCGAACAGCCAGCCGCCCAGCAGCCGGTCCATGGCCCGGGTCAGGGCGTCCTTCTGCTCGCCATGGCCTTTCAGCAGCAAGGCCGACAGCGCCGGGCTCAGGGTCAGCGAATTGAGCGCGGAAATGAAGGTAGAGATGGTGATGGTCAGCGCAAATTGCTTGTAGAACTGCCCGGTCAGGCCCGACATAAAGGCGGTGGGGATAAACACCGCCGCCAGCACCAGGGTGGTGGCCACTATGGGGCCGGTCACTTCCTTCATCGCCTTCCGGGTCGCCGCCACCGGCGACAGCCCCTCGGCAATGTTACGCTCCACGTTTTCCACCACTACGATGGCGTCATCCACCACTATGCCGATGGCCAGCACCAGGCCGAACAGGGACAGGGCATTGAGGGAGAACCCCAGCAGGTGCATAAAGGCGAAGGTGCCGACCAGCGACACCGGCACCGCCACCAGCGGAATGATGGAGGCGCGCCAGGTCTGCAGAAACAGCACCACCACCAGCACCACCAGCAGCACCGCCTCGAACAGGGTTTTTACCACCGCTTCAATCGAGCCGCGAACGAAGACCGTCGGATCGTAGACGATGGCGTAATCCACCCCGGCCGGGAAGGCCTCTGCCAGCTCGGCCATCCTGGCCCTGACAGCGTTGGAGATCTGGATGGCATTGGAGCCCGAAGCCTGAAAGATCGGAATGGCCACCGCTTCCCGGTTATCCAGCAGGGAACGCAGCGCATAGCTGTCGGCCCCCAGTTCAACCCGGGCCACATCCCCCAGCCGGCTGATTTCCCCGCCGGGCCCGACCTTGATGATGATGTCTTCAAACTCTTCCACCGTGCTCAGGCGGCCCTTGACGTTGATCAGCAACTGGAATTCGGACTCCCGGCTGGGCTGGGCACCCAGGCTGCCGGCGGCGGCCTGCTGATTCTGCTCGCCTATGGCGTCGATGATCTGCCGGGGCGACAGGCCCAGGGCCGCCACCCGGTGCGGATCCAGCCACACCCGCAGGCTGTATTCCCCGGCACCGAACAGCCGTACGCTGCCGACCCCCTCGATCCGCGCCAGCTCGTCCTTCACGTTCAGCGCCGCATAGTTCGACAGATACAGCATGTCGTAGCTGTCATCGGGCGAGGTCAGGTGCACCACCATGGTCAGGTCCGGCGACGATTTCTCGGTGACCACCCCCAGCCGCTGCACCTCCTGCGGCAGCCGCGGCATGGCCCGGTCGACCCGGCTCTGCACCTGGGTCTGGGCCCGGTCGACGTCGGTGCCGATGGCAAAGGTAACGGTCAGCGTCATCCGGCCATCGGACGTCGCCTGGGAAGACATATACAGCATCTGCTCCACGCCGTTGATCTCCTGCTCCAGCGGCGAGGCGACGGTCTCGGCGATCACCTTGGGGTTGGCGCCCGGGTAGCTGGCGGTCACCACCACGGTCGGCGGCACCACATCCGGATATTCGGTGACGGGCAGTTGCCATACCGCTATGGCGCCGGCGATCACGAAAATCATCGAGATCACCGCGGCGAAGATCGGTCTTTTGATGAAGAATTGCGAAAACATGAGTCCGACTCCTTAACCGCGGACCGGCTCGGCCCGGGCCGTCAGCCCGGCCCCGGCCTTGTCCAGTAATGCCTGGTTCGCCCGCAGGCCGCTCAACTGCCCGGCCTCGGCCATGTCCACCAGGGTGGGCGTGATGGTCATCTCGGGCCTGACCCGCTGCAGGCCATTGACCACTATCCGTTCATTCGGGCTCAACCCGGTTTTGATGATGCGCAGTCCGCTGATCTTGCCCCCCAGGGTCACGCCCCGGTATTCCAGCCGATCCTGCTCGTTGACCACCAGCACGAATTTATGGTTCAGGTCGGTGCCTATCGCCTTGTCATCGATCAATACGCCCCGGTAGCTGCCGCTGCCGGCCAGCCTGATGCGGGCAAACAGACCCGGCAACAGGCTGCCGTCCTGGTTGGCGAAGCTGGCCCGCAGGCGGATGGTGCCGGTTTGCTGATCGACCGCGTTGTCCACGAAATCGATGCGGCCGACACGGTCGAACCCGCCACTACCGGCCAGGGCCATAAAGACGGGATTATCGTCCTCCCGGGCGTCGGCACGTCGGCCTTCGCGGCTCAGCACGGCGTATTTGAGGTAAGTCTGCTCATCCATATCGAAGTAGGCATGCATTTCCTCGGTGGAAACGATACGCGTCAGCGGGGTCTGGCCGGCGCTGACGTAGTTGCCGGCGGTGACCTGGGCATTGGACACCCGGCCACCGATAGGCGCCGTCACCTTGGTATATGCCAGATCCAGCTCGGCCCGTTGCAGGGCAGCCGTGACCGAGGCCACCGCCGCCGCCGCCTGCTGCTTATGCGCCAGCCTGGCATCCAGCACCTCTTCGGAAATGGCCCGCCCGGCACGCAGCGCATCGGCCCGCCGGTAATCGCTGGCGGCCAGCTTGAGGGCCGTCTGCGCACCGTGCAGTTCGGCCTTCAGCCGCGCCACTTCCGCCTGAAAGGGGGCCGGGTCGAGCTGGAACAGCGGCTCACCCGGCTCGACCAGGCTCCCTTCCCTGAAATGCACCCGCTGTACATAGCCCGACACCCTGGGCATCAGCACCACGGTTTCCGGCGCCTGCAACCGGCCGGTGAATTCATCCCACTCGGTAATGCGCTCATGGATAACGGTGGCGACCTGCACCTCAGGCGCGGCGGGCGCCCCCGCCGCCGCTTGCGGACGTTCACAAGCGGCCAGCAGCATGCCGGCAAGGCCTGCAAAAATGATGTTCCTGATGACGTTATTGCTGTTCACGACGATATCCTCAAGGCGGTTAACGGTGGCTCGCGCCGACAGACGGCTAGCCTTTTAATTTTGTACCGATGAGTAAATATATAGGACGAAGGACGGCAGTCAATTAGTTTTATACCAATAGGTACACAATTTTTCTATCGACCGGCTCGCCGTGGGCCAACCCGCCTGCATCCAGGCCACGCCTTCCCGCCCTTTGTTTACCAGTCGGTAAATAAGCCTGCTGGACAGAGGGTTTTACGATGTTTAAGATGTAAGCAGTTTTTTATGTAGGAGCCTGTTGATGTCTACGGGAACTTGCCCCCCCAGTGTCGGGCGCCCACGTGCCTTCGACATGGAGAAGGCCCTGGAAAAAGCCCTGGAAGTGTTCTGGAAGAAGGGCTACGACGGGGCATCGCTGTCCGACCTGACCGAGGCCATGGGCATTAACAAGCCCAGCCTGTACGCCGCTTTCGGCAACAAGGAACAGCTGTTTCTGAAAGCGATCGAGCTCTATGAAAATCGCCCCTGCGCCTTCTTCTACCCGGCCTTGCAGCAACCGACCGCCTACCTGGTGGTGGAGCATATGCTGTTCGGCGCCGCCACCAGCATGGCCGACACCAGCCACCCCCATGGCTGTGTGGTGGTCCAGGGCGCCCTGTCCTGCAGTGAGGCGGCCGCGACCGTCAAGGCCGCGCTGATCGCCCGGCGTCGTGACGGTGAACTGGCCTTGCGAGCGCGTTTGGAACAGGCCAGGGAACAAGGCGATCTGCCGGCCGACGTCGATACCACCATTCTGGCCCGCTACCTGGGGACTGTGCTGCAGGGCATGGCCATCCAGGCCACCAATGGCGCCACGCCGGAAGAATTGAAACAGGTGGCCCAGCTGACCCTGGACAACTTCCCCCGCCGCTGAGCCGTCTCTCGGGCGGCCATGGCAGGCCTCATCATCGCCTACCCCCAGTTGAGGTTCCGCCTTACGCCATGTTCGTCCGCCCTGGCCCAGGCCGAAACACAACCGCGGCAGACCAGGCACCTGCCTCCAGGGGCGGTGCCGTCCCGTTTGATTGAAGGCGCCCTGGCGCAGCTGCTCAATCCCAAGGCCTGGCTGGTGTCCATCTGTTCGTGACGGCCTACACACCCGCAGGTGCCTATCTCGCCATCTTCTGCACCGTTTCGTTTGTCATGTGCCTGCTCGGCGTCGGCACCTGGGCCGCCTTCGGCACCCTGCTCGGATGCCTGCTGGCCAATCCCAAATATCAGGCTAGGTTTAATCTGCTCATGGGGTTATTGTTGAGCGGCACGGTAGTCGCACTTTTCACCCACTACGGCGTACGGCCATCTCTCCCGGGCAATACCAGGCGTTTTTTACCTGAGTATCCGGGCCGGAGGGATATCCTATTGGCTCCACCGGCACAAACAACAGGGGACAGTCCGTGGACTGTCCCCTGTTGCATGCGAGGCGGTGCTATGCTCCCTGCAAACGATATTAAAACTCGGCGTTGTGATAGACGTTCTGCACGTCATCCAGATCGTTGAGCAGATCCAGGAAGCGCTCGAACTGGGCGACGTCGTCGCCGCTGATTTCGGTGGTGGTCTGCGGTACGAACTGAATTTCGTCCACCTCGAAGTCGATGCCCTCGAAGGCCTCGGTCAGCGCCTGCTTAGCCTTAAAGTACTCGGTATTGGGCGCAAACACGGTGATCTTGCCGCCTTCGCTCTCGATATCGGTGACATCCACATCCGCCATCATCAGCGCCTCGAGCACCGCCTCTTCGTCATCGCCGCCGAAGGCCAGGATGGCGCAGTGGTCGAACATATGGCTGACGCTGCCCGGTGAGCCTATCTTGCATTTAGTCTTGGTAAAGCACTGGCGCACGTCACCGAAGGTGCGGTTGGGGTTGTCGCTGAGGCAATCGACAATCACCATGCAGTTGCCCGGCCCAAAGCCCTCATAACGCGCCGGGGAGAAATCCTCGCCGCCGCCGCCCCTGGCCTTTTCCAGCGCTTTTTCAATAACATGAGTCGGCACCTGATCTTTCTTGGCGCGCTCTATCAGGCCCCGCAATGACAGGTTGCCGTCCGGATCCGGGCCACCCGCCTTGGCACATACATAGATTTCGCGGCCGTATTTGCCGTTGACCTTGGTTTTGGCGTTTGCCGTCTTGGCCATGGATTCTTTGCGGTTTTGATAGGCTCTGCCCATGTGATCGTCTCGTTTATCGTCAAAAGAAGGCGAATTTTACACCCTGAGCCGACACAGATCTATTTTCCATTACCGCGACCGCGCCCGATGGCGGCCTTGAGCGCGGGCGCCAGCTCGGCCAGGCTCTGTTCCAGCCGCCGGCGGGCCTGGGCCAGCTTATCAAGATCACCGGCGCGGGCCAGGGTCTCGAGCCCCAGCGCCGCGCCGCCAACGGCCCTCGCCCCTATCACCTGGGCCGATCCCTTCAGGGTATGCGCCGCCCGGCGCAGCGCCACCGCATCGCCCTCGGCACTGGTGGTTTCGATCTCCTGCATCAGCTTGGGACACTCTTCGAGAAACAGCTCCGCCAGCTCTTCCAGCAGCGCATTGTTACCCTCCAGGTTCTGCAATGCCCCGTCCCAGTCCAGGCAGGGTTCGGCGGACTGGGTCTGCCGCGGCTCAGCCTCTGCCAGCCCGGCATTCGACCGCATGGCGGCGACTTCAGAAATCGAAGACGTCCTTACTTCCGGGGACGCTTCCCTCCCGGTAACCGCCGGGGCCTTGACCTCGACGGCCTCGTAGAGTTCGGCGGCGCGAAACGGCTTGGTCACATAATCATCCATGCCGGCGGCGAGGCAGCGCTCCCTGTCTTCCTTGGTGGCACTCGCCGTCATCGCGATGATCGGCACATGCTCGCCCCGGTTCCATTCCAGCTCCCGGATCGCCCGGGTGGCGGCAAGACCGTCCATCACCGGCATATGGATGTCCATCAGCACCACATCGAAGCGCCGCCGGCGGACCGCATCGATGGCCTCCACCCCGTTCTGTGCCAGCTCGACCAGATGGCCGCGCTGACTCAGCAGATCGATGGCCACCTTCTGGTTGGTAAGGCCATCCTCCACCAGCAGTACCCGCCGCTGGACCAGATCGCCGCCGGGCTCGCCGGGCGCCGCCACCTGCTCCACCCTGGTGGCGATGCCCAGGGCATCACCGACGGCGTCCAGCAGATCCGATTGCTTGACCGGTTTCATCAATAGGCGTGAGATCTGCAACCGACGGCGCAACGAGGCATCGCCGGAATGCCCCCCCGAAGAAAGCATCAGGATATGCAGGGAGGCCAGGGCCGATCGCTCACGGATCCGGGCAGCCAGCTCGAAACCGTCCATATCTGGCATCATCACATCGAGCAACGCCAGGGGGAAGGGATCGTCCCCGGCGTTGTCGAGCACCTCCAGCGCCTGCACCCCACCCCGCACCACGGTCGGCCGCATGCCCCAGCTAAACAGTATTTCTTCGAGGATCATACAGTTGGTGCGGTTGTCATCGACCACCAGCACCCGCTGGCCGTGCAGGGCGAGGGGCTGCGACCGGGCCTCGGGCCGCTCCGCCGCCAGCCCGAAATCGGCACTGAACGAGAAGCAGCTACCCTGCCCTCCCGGCCCGCTGTCGACCCGGATCCGCCCGCCCATCATCGCCACCAGCTGGGCGGCAATGGAGAGTCCCAGCCCGGTGCCGCCACTGCGACGGGTGGTGGAGGTGTCCGCCTGACCGAATGCCTCGAATATCCGCCGGCGTTGTGCTTCCGGGATGCCGATGCCGGTGTCCCGAACCTCGAAGGCGATGCGCGCCGCCTGGTTATCGAGGGCCGCGAGGCGCAGGTCGACCACGATTTCCCCGCTCTCGGTGAACTTGATGGCGTTGCCGACCAGGTTCACCACGACCTGACGCAGGCGCACCGGGTCGCCGAGCAGCCGGTCCGGGATCCCGGCCGGGATATGCACCGCCAACTCCAGGCCCTTTTCATGGGCACGCAGGGCCAGGGTCTGCAGGGTATCGCCCAGGGTGTCGCGCAGCTGGAAGGCGATCGTCTCCAGTTCAAGCCGCCCCGCCTCTATCTTGGAAAAGTCGAGAATATCGTTGATCAGCGCCAGCAGGGTGTCGGCCGATTTCTGGATGATGGCGACGTATTCCGCCTGCTGCTCGGTCAGCTCGGTTCGCTCCAGCAACTCGGCGATACCGATCACGCCATTCATCGGTGTGCGGATCTCATGACTCATGTTGGCCAGGAACTCGCTTTTGGCGATGCTGGCCTGCTCCGCCAGATCCCGGGCCCGCTGCAGCTCGCTCTGGGAGCGGCGCAATTCCTCGGTCTTGGCCTGCAATGCCTTGGTACGGGCGGCGACCCGTTCCTCCAGGTGATGGCGGTGCTGTTCGAGCTCGGTGATGTCCGAATAGACGGCGACATAACCGCCGTCACCGGTGCGATGCTCGCTGACCTGGATGCACAGGCCGTCGCTGCGGGTAAACTGATAAGGACCCTTGGGATCACTGTGCTGTGCGAGGCGCTCCGCGATCCAGGCGTCGCCCGACGCATAGCCCTGGGGCAGGTGGCCCTTGGCGACCACCTCCTGGAGCAGGTCCTCGAAGCGCATGCCGACCTCGACAAAATCACTGGGCAAGACAAAATGCTCTTTGAAACGGGAGTTAAACAGCACCAGCCGGTCCTCCGCATCATAGAGGGTGAAGCCTTCGGCGATGGATTCGATCGCCTCGGTGAGCTGATCCCGGGCCTCCTCGGTCATCCGCACCTGGGCTTCGAGATGCTCGCGCTGCTGTTCCAGCTCGGTGATATCGGTATAGATGGCCACCGCACCGCCGTCGCGGGTCCTGCGTTCGCTGACCCTCAACTGCAGGCCATCGGCGCGTTTGAGTTTGAAGGGCGGGCCAGGGTTGCGCCGCTGGGCCAGCCGCCAGTTGAACCATTCCTGTGCCGTCTGCTCGCCGAGTTCGATCAGCTGCTGGTCGATCACCACCTTGATCAGTTCCTCGAAACGCATGCCCACCTTGACGATGTCGGGGGCGGCGGAATAGTCGATGCGAAAGCGGGAGTTAAATGCCACCAGCCGATCGTCGGCATCGTAGAGGGTGAATCCCTCGGAAATGGACTCGATGGCTTCGATCAACTGCTGGTGGGCCGCCTCGGCCCGCGTCTGTACCGCCCTAGTCAGCTCGACCTGCTCGGCCAGCTCGCGCTGCGCCCGACGTTGTTCGGTGATATCGGTGATGAAGCCTTCCAGTGCCTGCAATTCGCCATCGGCATCGAAGACCCCGCAGCCCTGCTCCCAGACCCATTTTTCGCTTCCGTCCCGCGTCAGGATACGATATTCGAGCCGGTATGGCCGCCGCTCCTTGATAGCGGCCTGAACCTGCTCCCACAGCGCCTCTCGATCATCCGGATGCACCAGCTCGGCGAACGACGGCCGGCCATGGATCAGGTCGTCGGCGGCATAGCCGGTCAGGGCATGGCAGCCCTCGCTGAGGAACGCCATGGTCCACTTCCGGTCGTTGAGGCCGCGATAGGCCATGCCGGGGAGGTTGGCCATCAAGGTGGCCAGCTGACGCTGGCTCTCGCGCAGGGCTCGCTCGTGCTTGCGGTCGTTGTCGCCGGAATTCGATTGCATGTTCCCCCCTGTTACGGAAAGACACCGCGCAACAGCTTGGCGTCGGTGACCCGCGTCACACCTTCGATCAAGGCGGCCGTACGCATATCGAGCTGTCGCTCCTGCGCCAGACGCAGGGTACGCTGGAAGGCATCGAGCAGTATCGTCTGCAGCCGGCCGTTGATCTCATCCAGGGTCCAGGTCAGGTTCTGCATGCCCTGCACCCACTCGAAATAGGACACGGTGACACCGCCGGCGTTACCGAGGATATCGGGCAGCACGAATATGCCCCGTTCAAACAAGATTTCGTCGGCCTCCAGCATGGTGGGTCCGTTGGCACCTTCGGCCAGCAGCCGGCAGTTGATCCGCCCGGCGTTTTCAACCGTCACCTGGTTCTGCAGGGCGGCCAGCGCCAGCACGTCGCACTCTAGCTCCAGCAACGCCTGGTTACTGATGGCTTCGGCGCCCGGAAAACCCGCCAGCACCCGGTGCTCGGCGACGTAGGCGAGCAAATCCGTCACCGACAGCCCTTCCGGACAATAGAGGCCGGTAGAGACGTCGCTGACGCCGATGATCTTGACCCCCGCCTCGGCGAGGAAACGGGTGGTGTAGCTGCCGACATTACCGAAGCCCTGCACCACGGCGGTCGCCTTGTCGAGCTCGAGCCCCAGATGCGCTGCCGAGGCTTCAATCAGGTATACCAAGCCGCGGCCGGTCGCCTCCTTGCGTCCCAGGGATCCGCCCAGCACCACCGGCTTGCCGGTCACCACCGCCGGCACCGCATGGCCGACCTGCTGGCTGTAAGTATCCATCAGCCAGGCCATAACCTGCTCATCGGTGCCCATGTCCGGGGCCGGTATATCCTTGTCCGGCCCTATGATATCGATGATTTCGGCGGTATAGCGCCGGGTCAGCCGCTGCAGCTCCCGTTTGCTGAGGCTGGTGGGATCAACCCGCACACCGCCCTTGGCGCCGCCGAAGGGCAGCTTCATCAGCGCGCACTTCCAGGTCATCCACATCGCCAGGGCCGCCACCTCGCCCAGATCGACGTCCTGGTGATAGCGGATCCCGCCCTTGGTCGGCCCCATCGACAGGACATGCTGTACCCGATAGCCGAACACGGTTTCCACCTGGGATCTATCGTCGCGAAAGAAGGGAAAAGACACCATCTGCGTACGTTGCGGGAACAGCAGCCGCTGGCGGATATTATCGTCCAGGTCCATGTACTGGGCGGCCTTGAGGAATTGCTGCTGGGCCAACCGGAACATGGGGGAATCCCACTCCCCCCCCCGGGCTCGGGCCCGTGACAGGGTATAACGGATCGACCGGCTCAGGGCGGTGCTCTTGAGGTTGGACTTGACCAGGTAGTCGTAGGCGCCGGACTCCACCGCCCGCGCCGCCAGCTTGACATCGTCCAGGCTGGTGAGGATCACCACCGGCACCTGCGGCGCCGCCAGCCGCACCCGCAACAGGGTTTCCAGTTCCTGGCTGTCGGGCAGGACCAGATCCAGCAACACCAGATCCACCTCTCCCCCTGCGAGTATGCTCAGGCCGTCGGCCAGGCATTCAACCGCCTCGACCTCGCATTGCAGCTGGGTGTCGGCCTTGAGCAGCTGCAGGACCAGCCGGCTATGGAGTGGGTTGTCTTCTATCAGTAGCAGACGAATGGGAAGTTCGACCATGGCAGCAGTCCTCATGGCACAACAACGGCAGGGCAGCAACCCCGCCATAACAGCCGCCCATCATGTCAGCCGCGGCCATCCTGAATATAGGCTAAGGGTAGGTCAGGCCGGCTCAAGAAACCACCAGAGCCAGGCCCTGCACAGGGAGGTGCGCTAACGGCCTGGCTCAGGATGGGTCTCTTTTACTCAGTAGCCAGAGAATTCCTCGCTGCGGATATTATCCTCGTCGACCCCCGCCTCATGCAGCATCTGGCACATGGCCTTCACCATGGCCGGTGGCCCGTCCAGGTAATAGATGGGCCGGGACAGATCATCCAGATGGCGTCTCAGCATGGCCTGATCGATGTAGCCGGTTTCCCCCTGCCAGTCGCGCCGTGATTTATCCATCTGGGTCATGGTGGCGATCAGGGAGCAATTGACATGTTGCGCGCAGGCCCGGGTCAGCTCGTCCAGGAAGGCGGCGTCTTCGGGCCGCCGGTTGGCGTAGAACACCAGCAGCCGATGGCCGACCTTATCGTGCAGAGCCTGCAGGATAATGCTTCTTACCGGTGTCACCCCGATGCCGCCGGTGATAAACACCGCCGGTGTCTCGGCCTTGTTATGCAGGGTAAAAGAACCATAGGGTCCTTTCAGGGTCAGCTCGGTGCCTACCGCCATGGCGCTCAATACCCGCTTGAAGGCAGTATCCCGTATGCGGGTGGCCACCATCAGCTCCGGTTCATAAGGGGCGCCGGCCAGCGAAAAAATACGGCCGTTACCCTCTTCATCGGTTTCCGGGGGATCGATCAGTCCCAGGCGGGCACACTGGCCAGCCTGAAAATCGAATCCATCCGGCTTATCGAAGTAAAACGCCATGGTTCCATCGGCGATGTGCTGTTTGCGTTTGAGCTTCAGGGTACAAGTAGTCATGGCACGCACCTCCTTGTGGTCGCTCCCAGTATAGTGCAGTTGAACAACCACTATGTGCTCTTCAGCCAACCCAGCAAAACCTGCTCAACACCCTGCTGCTTCCATTGAATGATTATCAGTATTAAATTTGATTTAATTGGCTATTTGTTATCTTCCGCCAAGACCAGAATATTGAAATAGACTCTGGTGAAACCTTTCGTTAATCTCTAGCCCGCGTTAAGAATATCTAAGAGCGCTAAGGCCAAGGTCGCGGCCTGGGATAGCGACGCAATCATATCGGGATAAATAATATGAAAATAAAGTCTTTATTGGTGGTAACTGTCGTTGCTTCATTGACGACCGGCTGTGCATCTATTATCAATGGCACTAACGATACAGTGAGCATCACCTCTGACGCAGATACTTCGATTTATGTTGATGGCAACAGAGCTGGTCGAGGTGATATCACAATCCCTCTGAAGCGTGGTAAAACACATATTATCACAGCTAAGAAAGAGGGATGCTTCGCAAATAGTATCGAGACCCAAACAGCCTTTGATAAAACAAGCCTCTTAGGAATTTTGATAGATTTTGGCATCGTATCAATTCCTCTGGACTTTGCTATTGGAGGTGCGTCTGAAATTTCACCCAGAATTTACAACGTAGAAGCGAACTGCTCAGGTAACGCATAAAACATTGTAATTGTTTATAAAAAGTGAATGACCAACACTACCTTTAAAAATATCTTTGTATGATATAAAGCCAGCCTGCGAAAGCAGGCTCTGCTTACTACGAACTGAAATTAAGTCATGATCCCGCACTAATTCAACTCAGCAGAAACTCCCGGATGACACGCGCCGTGGCTTCGGGATGGGAAATAAAGGGGGCGTGGGAAGCCTTGGCCTCGATATGGCTCTGGCTGGCGGGCGCCAGCCGGTCGATCAGGGCCGCCGCCTTTCTCGGCACCAGGCCGTCCAGCCGGCCATAGAGCCGCAGCAGGGGCACCTCCAGCATCGCCAGTGAGGCACGTAAATCACCCTGGCCTAGCAGCGCCAGGCCCGAGGCCAGCGCCTGCGGGTCCGGGGCCGGCTTGCGGCTCAGGCTGTCACGCAGCCGGCGGATATCTTCCCGGGCGTGCTCACTGCCCATGGCCTGCAGCGCCAGGAAACGGTTGACCACCTGCAGATGATCGTCGGCCAGCTGCCGCTCGAACTCCGCCAGCACCTCCGGCTTGATGCCAGGCCAGTCCGGCTCGGCAACAAACTTGGGCGAACTGGCCAGGGTCACCAGGTGGCGGACCCGCCCCGGTTGCTGGACCGCCAGCTGGGTGGCGATAAGCCCCCCCAGCGACCAGCCCAGCAGGCTCGCCTGGCTGGGCATGACCGCCAGCACTGCCTGTGTCCAGTCCTGCAGGCTGGCGTTCGCCGGCAGGGCCGGGCTCTCTCCGAAACCGGGCAGGTCAACCAGATGCAGGCAGAAATCCTGCTCCAGCCACTCGGCAAAGGAATGCCAGACAGCCCCGTTCATGCCCCAGCCATGCAGCAGCACCAGATCGGGTCCCTGCCCGCGGCGTTCTATATATAAACTCATCTACACTCAACAAAAGAACCGGAAAACCAGCCCCATGATAAAACGCTTGCGCGGCTTTGCACAATCCGGCTCCCTGTGGTGGGGACAATGCCTGCTCTGCCGGCAGGACTGCCAGCAACAGCCGTTGATCTGTCGCCAGTGCCGGGAAGCGCTGCCAGGACTGAAACATCCCTGCCCACTGTGCGCCTTTCCACTGCCGCAGCAAGGCGCCCACTGCGGCCATTGCCAGCGCCATCCGCCCGCCTGGGATCGGATGCGGGTACTGGCCGACTATGAATACCCTTTCGAACAACTGATCCAGCGACTCAAGTACCAACACCAGCGACTGGCCGGGCGCCTGCTGGGCCAGTTACTTGCCGAGCGGATCAGCCCGCCCTTGCCGGAAGTCATCCTGCCGGTGCCGCTACACTGGTGGCGGCGGTGGCGCAGGGGGTACAACCAGGCCGAGGAAATCGCCAGGGGCCTGGCCAGCCGGTTGCCCGTGGCCATCGACTGCCGCAGCCTGCGCCGAATTCGCGCCACCCCGGCCCAAGCCCGGTTGAGCCGAAAGGCCCGGCGGCGGAACCTGCACCGGGCCTTTCGGCTGGCCCCCGTACACTACCGGCATGTGGCCCTGCTCGACGATGTGATTACCACGGGCTCGACCATGAACGAACTGGTCGGGCTGCTACGCCGGCAGGGCGTGGAAACAATAGAAGTGTGGGCATTGTGCCGTACTCTCGAACACTGACGCTATTCATCGACCGGCAACAAGAGTATGATAAAAGTTGAGTTGTTTAGTCAGGTTTACGAGGATAGCGATGATTACAATTTCAGAGACCGCCCAGGGTCACTTCCGCAAGCTCTTGTCGCAGCAGCCGGAAGGCACAAGGATCCGTGTTTTTGTGGTCAATCCGGGCACGCCCAACGCCGAGTGCGGTGTCTCTTATTGCCCTCCTGATGCCGTCGATCATGATGACACGCATCTGCCTTTCGAAGGTTTCGAGGCAGTGGTAGACCCGCAAAGCGCCCCCTTTTTAGAAGCGGCAGATATCGATTTTGTCAGCGACCAGATGGGCTCACAGCTGACCCTGAAAGCCCCCAATGCCAAGATGGGCAAGGTGCCGGATGATGCCCCCCTGGCCGACCGTATCGAGTATGTGCTGCAGTCCCAGATCAACCCCGGACTGGCCAGCCACGGCGGCAAGGTAGTTCTGACCGAGATCACCGAAGACGGCCTGGCCATACTGCAGTTTGGCGGCGGCTGTAACGGTTGCTCCATGGTCGACTATACCCTGAAAGAAGGCATTGAAAAGCAGTTGCTGGAGTTGTTCCCCGGTGAACTGACCGGCGTACGAGATGCCACCGAGCATGAGCGCGGCGACCACTCCTACTACTGAGATTTCCTAATTATGGTAAACCCCCTGATGCCAGTCGGTAAGCCGACTGGCATCAGCGTAATTGCCAGACTCTTCCTGCATAAAAGAGGCTATCGTCGGTTCAGATAAGCGAGGATCAATTCGCGCACATGCTGATTACGTTCCGCAAGCCACTCTGGTTGTCCCAAATCCTTATTGAAAGTAATGGAAAGGGTATACTGGTTGGACAAATGTACATAACAAAGAGACAGAATTGAAATATAGAGTTGGAAAGGGTCTATACCCGTACGGAAAGATCCGTCCGCTTCCCCATTGAGCAGAACATCGCGGATCATATCGATTAGAAAGGCACCTCGCTCTGGAACCACCTGTAGCGTCTTCAGAAATTTGCCACGATGAATATTTTCGATCTCCACCATACGGATGAATTCGGGATGTGCCAGCATATGCTCGAAGGTGAAGTCGACCAGCGCGACTATCGCCTCCTCAGGACTCAGGTGGAGTAGATCTATCTCGGCCTCTTTGGCACGCAGATCTTCATAGACCTTTTCCAGGCAAGCCTGATACAGCCTCTCCTTATTGCCGAAGTAGTGGTAAAGCATCCGGATATTGATTTGTGCCCGGCGGGCAATGTCTTCGGTGCGCGCCCCGTCAAACCCTTTGGCACAGAACTCTTTCATCGCCCCGTCCAGAATGTCCTGCCGTGATGCAACGGCATTGCGCGGCCTGGGAGTGCGCCTTGTTTTTTTCTGGGCGTCCATAAGACCTCCTTGATTTGCCCCCGGATACAGACGGCAGTACTCCCTCTCCGGCAGTTGGGGGAGATATCCGTGCTGGCGGAATCCCGCATGGACCCATGCTTCATATCCAAGCTAGGCCGGAGTGGTGAGAATATCACCGGTACATTGATTGACAAACATACAGCATGTAAGTATAAATTTACTTACATCTTGGCCGAGATGATACCAAAACCCGGAAATCGAAGCAAAAACCTTTGTTTTTATAAAGTTTTCTTTGTTCCGGACAGGGTTTAAGCAGTGAGTCGGTTCATCACCATGGAAAGGAGCAGAACATGAAATGTTGCAATCATACTTGGCCGCCATATGGCCGGGGTCAGGGACAGGCAGTTCGTTATTCTAGCAGGCAATCCAGACCACAGGGCTTCCCGGGCTGGCCTCGTCGTGTGGTACTGACGTCATTTCTGACGGTGATGGGCCTGTTTGCCTCGGCGACTATGGCTCAGGAAGCATTCTCGGTGAAGATGCTGACCGCACCGTTTGGGACCAACGTGCATGCCAAGTATGCCGCCTTCGGCCAAGCACTGGGGAAAGACCACCCCTGGCTGCGTCTTGAAGCCCTGGAAACCCCAGGCTGGGTCTATAACTCAATAGAGATGGCCAAAAACCCTGACTTGCGTAAGGACACCTTGTCGGCCATCAGCCCGGGGGCCCTGTTTGCCGCGGCTCAAGGCATGCGTCCCTGGCGCAGTCCTACCCAGGCCGAGGGCTGGAAAGCACTGTGGGTATATTATGTGCTGACCGGGTATTTTGTCACCACCGATCCCGATATTGAAACGCCGGAGCAAGTCGCCGCCTCGCGCATGGGTTTAGGCAGGGCAACCCAGACCCACTGGTCGGTTTTCCCCCGTTTGTTTCTCGAGCAGGGTTATGGATATCGGTTGAACCAAGTGGACAGCCTGGGACCCAGTGAAGCGATGCGGGCCATGTTGGACGGGACAGTGGACACTGCCGCGGTTTCAGACAGCTTTACCTATGATTTTCAATCCCGCAGCGCCCCCGGCGCCATGATGGAGCTGGAAAGTTCCGGCCGTAACTTCCGGTACATTTCCCACGCGGAACATGCCGCTATCGATAAGCTGAATAACACAATGGGCTCTGCCTTCCTGAAAATGACGATCCCGGCTGGTGCCTTACCTGGCCTGGAGGCTCCAATGGAGACTTATGGTGATCCTGCCACCGTTTATGCTCATGAGGAATTTCCGGAAGAAACTGCCTATGAACTGGTCAAATTCATGATGACTAACTGGCAGGAGTTGCAGAAACACCACTCCCTGTGGGGCTTGACCACCCCCAACACCTGGGTTGCCGGACAAACGGTACAAACTCTACATCCAGGCGCCGTACGAGCCTATCGTGAAGCCGGCATCCATATTCCCGAGGAATAAGCTCCCTCACTGTGTCCCCAAGGCCGAGACAGGGTCCGGTCTTGGGAGTTAAGGCGATATCGTCATCGCCATAGCAACCTTTCTGGGAAGTGAAATTTATGCACTCAGTTTCAAAAAACGCTGCAGATATCATCATAAGAGGATTAGAGGGGCTGATCCTCTTTGGTGGCGCCGGTATTGCCCTTTATCATTTTATCTACGTGTTCACTACACTACAGGGCTCGACGGAACACTATATCACCCACATTACGTTCGGGGTCATCCTCTGTGCCCTGACCCCCATGCTGAAAACACTGAAATCCGAACGCACCCGTCATAAAAAAGTGGTAGCGACCCTAGCCCTGGCCACCGTACTGCTTTTGGGGACGGCCGCACTGCTCTACATGCGCTTTTACGCGCGAGACCTGGAAGACTTTTTTCCCTACTTCGAACCCCATCAGTTGCCCATTGGGATTATGGCCATCGCCACTATCCTGATCATGACCTGGGTTCACTGGGGACCCACCCTGCCACTGCTGACCCTGGTTGCCATCCTCTACTTTTTCCTGGGTCATCTAATCCCTTCCGAGGGGGTCTTCATGGCCCTCAACCATGCCGAGTTCGATCCCTATTATGTGATGGGCTATCTGGGCCTGAGCCCAACCCAGGGCTTTATCGGCTGGATCATCCCTGTATCGGCAAACTTCATCTTCCTCTTTGTGATCTTCGGTAACATACTGCTGCGTACCGGGGTTGTGGAAATGTTCCTGGAGCTGGGCCGCGCCATAGGCAATGTCCTCAAACCCGGCCCCGCCTATGCGGCGACCCTGGCCAGCGCCATGGTAGGCACCGTCACCGGAGCCCCCGGTGCCAACGTGGTGCTGACCGGGAGTGTCACCATTCCGGCGATGAAGGCGGTCGGCTTCAAGGGGCATCATGCCGCAGCGGTGGAGGCCTGTGCCTCAACCGGAGGACAGATCATGCCGCCGGTAATGGGCGCGGCCGTGTTCATCATGGCGGCCTTTATTAACCTGCCCTACATCGAAATCGCGCAACGCGCTCTTGTACCCGCCCTGCTGTACTTCACCGCCGTCGCCGTGGGCATTTATTTTCTGGTCAAATCCCTGGGCATCAATCCGCCCAAGGTGCAGGTCTCCCACCTGATGATCTGGCGCCGCTTGCCCTGCTTTTTTATTCCCTTGGGGTTGATCGTCGCACTGCTGATCCAGCGCTATTCCCCTATGTATGCCGCTACCTTAGGTACTTTAGCCCTGCTGGCAGTATCCGCGGTACTGCCCGAGACCCGGATATCATTCAAGAAGCTGGTTCAGGCCCTCAGCGAGGGGGCGGTGCAGGGGGCACAAATCGCCATGGTCTTGTCCTGTGTCGGCATGTTCTCCCAAGTGGTGATCACCACGGGATTGGGAGCCAAGCTGGGCGAGTTTGTCATCGGCCTGACCGACGGAACCCTGCTACCGACCCTGCTAGCAGCCATGGTAATCTGCATCTTGCTCGGTATGTCAGTACCCACTGTGCCGGCCTATGTGCTCACTGCCTTGGCGGTGGGTCCCACCCTGGTCGGACTCGGTGTAGATGTGCTGGGCGCACACCTGTTCGTGTTCTATTTCGCGATCTTCTCGACCCTGACGCCCCCCATCGCCATGGCCTCTATCGTGGCCGCCCGTATAGCCGACGCCGGTTTCATGCGAACTTCTCTCGAAGGCCTGCGTTTGTCGCTAGTGGGCTATTTCATTCCCTTCGCCTTTATCTTCCATCCCGCCTTGCTGAATTTTCCCAATATCGGAATGGAAGGCACCATCGCTCTAGCGTCCACTCTGCTAGTGTGCGTGACCTATAGCGCGGCAAGCTACGGCGCCTTCGGCACCCACCTTTCCACGCCGCTGCGGTTCTTATTCGCCGCCGCCACCCTAGTCGGTGGACTGTATCTGCTGGGATATGGCTCCATGGCCCTGACCGGCCAGTTGCTTCTGTCACTGCTCAGCATGGCCATCGCCGTGTGGCGCCATCGAAAATGCCCCTTGCCGGCCACCGCCTGAGGATCCCTCCCCAAATCCGTTGCACCATACCGGCTATTCGTCCCGCCAGGGGCGGATAGCCACACATCAGAACAATGAGGAACCAAACATGACGATAACGCACATGGATATTACTTCTGTCCCCGATGCGGTGATGAGCCACTGTGTAATACACGGCAATATGGTATATCTGGCCGGCATAAGAGCCAGCACCTTCCCGGCCGATATCCGCACTCAGACAAAAGAAGTGCTCGCAACTATCGATAGCTACTTGGCACGGGCGGGCACAAAACGAAGCAACATCCTAACGGCCCAAGTCTGGCTCAAGGATATGGGCCTGTTTCAGGAAATGAACGAGGTCTGGAATACCTGGGTCGACGCAGAGTCCCCACCTTCCCGAGCCTGCGTCAGCGGTGAATTGTGTCGCCCGGAGATTCTGGTTGAGATCATGGTGACCGCACTGAAGGGGGGTAACTAAAATGGCCATTGAACGCTACGGCATTGTCAACTCTCCGGGCAGGCCAGTGATGAGCCTGGGTTTGGCCTGTGATGACTGGGTCACCGTGTGCGCCACAGCTCCGGATCGTACCACCGGCGTCGCCGATCAAACCAAACAGGTCCTGGATTTACTGGAGCAGTACCTAATCGAGGCAGGGACCAGCCGCACCCGGGTGCTCTCAGCCATGGTCTGGCTGCGTGATATAGCCGATTATGAAACTATGAATGACGTTTGGAATTCCTGGGTGGACCCAACCCGTCCCCCCGTTCGTTCCTGTGTGCAAGCTCAAATGGCAAGGTCGGAAATAGCGGTGGAAATAAGGATAATAGCCGCCCGCTAAATAACCGCGCCGGACCGGGCCAAAGTCGTCAGAGCCGGATCAGGCCCCTGACTTAGGCGCCTATGGTTTCAACGCCAAAACCAAGGTGATCGGGGAGAGCTTCCAAATGAAGATGCACGAGGACGGACAGTGGAAGGATGAGCCACGGATCGGCTTTTTATTGTTGTTGCTTATTGGTCTGAATCTGAGGCCTTTCTTAACCTCACTCGGACCGGTATTGGATAAGGTGCGCCTTGATACTGGGGTGAATTACGGCACTGCGGCGTTCATCACCTCACTGCCTTTCCTGCTCATGGGAGGTCTGGCTTTTGCCAGCGTCATCCTTATCAGGCATTGTGGTGAACGCTCGGCCCTGATGGCCGCATTAACGCTCTTGGGGGTTGGCTGTGGAGCCCGACTGTGGATCGAAGGGGGCGGCAGCCTAGTACTGAGTGCCGGCCTGGCGGGGAGTGGTGTCGCGGTTATCCAGGCCCTGCTGCCGGGGGTAGCCAAGCGCTGGTTTCCACATCGTATCAATCTGGCCATGGGACTCTATTCGGCAGCCTTGGTGGGCGGAGGTGCTCTCGGAGCCATCGTCAGTCCCTGGGTGAGCGAGCAATTGGACAGCTGGCGCTGGGGCTTGGCACTCTGGTCACTGCCAGCGTTCATGGTCCTGTTGCTATGGTATTGGCTGGCCCCTTCCCCCCCCACGCCAGTCAGCAACGACGCTTGCTCCCCGGGGTTAACTCCGTTTTTGCTCAACCGTCGTGCCTGGCTGTTGGCACTTTACTTCGGCCTGGCCAACAGTGGTTATTCCAGCCTGGTGGCTTGGCTTCCCTCCTTCTACCGCGAGTATGGCTTTGGGAGTCAGTCCACTGGAAATCTGCTGGCATGGATGGCCTTGTTTCAAGCTGCAGCCGCCTTGCTGATGCCCTGCTTGGCCAGGAAGTCCAAGGATCGACGTCCGGTGCTCTACCTAGCCCTGCTGCTTCAGCTGGCAGGATTTATCGGGTTTGCCCTACTGCCGGGCAGCTATCCCTGGTTATGGGTGGCCCTGGCAGGATCCGGACTGGGTGGTTTTTTTTCCCTTAGCCTCATCCTCAGCCTGGATCATCTTCACCAGGCTCAGGCGGCGGGTACCCTAGCCGCCTTTGTGCAGGGGGTGGGATTTATAATTGCGGCGACGGCACCTTGGCTGCTGGGAGCTTGGCTGGATCTGGGCGGCAACTTTGTTTCTGGCTGGTGGGTTCATGGCGGGGTAGCCTGTTCTATGCTATTCCTGTCTAGGATCTTCGATCCCGACGGTTATCGCCACGCGATGGGAAACTTACAGCCACGGCTCAGGACAGCGGCACATCCGGAACGGCTATAAAACAGACAAGGGGAGCATAGCTCCCTTTTATTGCTTATATGGCAACCAGACTTCCACTGCAACGGGAGGGGTCAGTGCCGCCAGCTTTCTTCGCCAAGGCAGGAGATGCCGTCAGCAGTCAGTGACTCAACTGAATACTCACGGGTTTACTGCGAGCCGGCAGAACTGACCCTTTTACAACCATACGGCTCAAGCTGACTATGCCACTGCTTTACTCGGCCTTGCGATCCCGTCCCAGCAGGGCCAGTGCCGCATCCTTGGCATTCTTGCCCTGGTACAGCACCTGATACACCTGCTCACAGATGGGCATTTCCACCCCATGGCGGGCGGCCAGCTGGTGCACTTCCTCGGCGTTGCGATATCCCTCCACCACCTGACCTATCTCGGCCATGGCCGTATGCACATCCTTGCCCTGGCCCAGGGCAAGGCCGAAACGCCGGTTGCGGGACTGGTTGTCGGTGCAGGTCAGCACCAGATCACCGAGGCCGGCCATGCCCATAAAGGTTTCTTGCTCGGCGCCCAGGGCCACCCCCAGCCGCTGCAGCTCGACCAGCCCCCGGGTGATCAGGGCGGTGCGCGCATTGGCACCAAAGCCCAGTCCGTCAGACAGCCCAGCCCCGATGGCGATCACATTCTTGACCGCACCGCCCAACTGCAGGCCGACCATATCGGTATTGCTGTAGACCCGGAACGAGCGGCCGCAGTGCAGCAGATCGGAGAGATCCCGGGCAAAGTCGTCGTCGGTCGAGGCCAGGGAAATCGCCGTGGGCAAGCCCATGGCCAGTTCCTTGGCAAAGGTAGGGCCGGATAACACCGCCAGCGGGACCTGTTCGCCCAGGATCTGTCGGGCGACATCCTGCAACAGGCAACCGGACTCGGGATCCAGTCCCTTGGTAGCCCAGGCGATACGGCTGTCGGCCCTGAGATGGGGCTTGAGCCGCTTGAGCAGCCCGGCAAACACATGGCTGGGCACCACCAGCAGCAAATCGCGGCTGGCCTGCACCGCTTTCGCCAGGCTCGCCTCCAACTCCAGGCTGTCGGGAAAGCTCACATCCGGCAAAAAAACCTTGTTGCACCGATCCCCGGCGAGGGTGGCCACCTGCTCGGGCCTGTGAGCCCACAACAGGGTGCGGTGGCCGTTGCGGGCCAGGGCGATGGCCAATGCCGTGCCATAGGAGCCGGCACCCAGTACTGAGATGGCGGCATCCGCTTTCATTCAGGCATCCGCCTGCGACTGGGCCGCACGCTGCACATGGGCGGCAAACAGGGCATCGAAGTTTACCGGCGCCAGGTTCAGCTGCGGGAAAGAGCCCTTGCTCACCAGGCTGGATACCACTTCGCGGGCATAAGGGAACAGGATGTTGGGGCAGAAGGAGCCCAGGCAATGGGCCAGCTGCGGCTCGGCCATATTGCCGATGGTGAAGATGCCGGCCTGCTGTACTTCACACAGGAAGGCGATTTCCTCTTCGCCCAGCTTGCAGGTAACGGTAAGGGTCAGCACCACTTCGAAGACATTGTCACCCAGGCGGGCGCTCTTGGTATCCAGATCCAGCTTAACGTCCGGGGTCCATTCTTTCTGGAACACCAGCGGGGTACCCGGGGTTTCGAAGGAAATATCCTTCACGTAGACACGCTGGATCTGGAATTCAACCTGCTGTTCGGGTTGAGCGTTGGCACCGTTTGCTGCTTCAGCCATGAAGATATCCTTATATGCTGTCAGATAATGGAGATTAACGTTTGGTGATCGGCAGGTTCTGGCTGCGCCAGTCGGACAAGCCGCCGCGCAGGGTATAAACCTGGGTGAAGCCAGCCTTGCTCAGCACCCGGCCGGCGGCACTGCTGGTCATACCGGTGTCGCACACCAGCACCACGGGCGAGCCCTTGTACTTTTCGATCAGATTCAGGTTGTTGGCCTTGAGCTGAGTATTGGGCACATTAATGGCGCCGGCGATATGGCCCTTGCGGAACTCCTCTGCGGAGCGGATATCCACCACCACGGCGTCCTGCTTGTTGATCAGCATCACGGCCTGCTGGGAACCGACCACGGTCACCTTGGTCAGCTTGGACATGACCGACATATAGATCACGGCACCGGCCAAACCCAGCCAGGCCATGGTCAGCAGGGTATGATTGGCGGCAAAGTCAATGTACTCTTGCATGATTTACTTCTTCTAAGGGAATATTCGGAAAAGCCCGAGTATACATGGGGTAACATCAAATAACAGCCCGAACCTAGGTCGAAACCGGGATACAAAGTATCTCCCCGGCAGGCTGATCATGATCTCATTCCCCGACTTCCGTTCTGGCGACGAAATCGGCAATTGTAGTAATATAACCAACAATTTCAGTTTTCTTCACATCATCAAACAATAGGATTAACACCATGAGCGCACCCAAGAAGCCATTGGCTCTCATCATCCTGGACGGCTGGGGCTACAGTGAAAAGACCGAGCACAATGCCATTCTCGCCGCCCATACCCCGGTGCTCGACCAGCTGATGCAGACCCGTCCCTCAACTCTGATTTCCACCTCGGGCGATGATGTGGGCCTGCCCGACGGACAGATGGGCAACTCGGAGGTAGGGCACGTTAACATTGGCGCCGGCCGTATCGTCTATCAGGACCTGACCCGTATCGACAAGGCCATCAAGGACGGCGACTTCTTCACCAACCCGGCGCTGACCAAGGCAGTAGACGGGGCTGTGAGCCAGGGCAAGGCGGTACATATCATGGGCCTGCTGTCCGCCGGCGGTGTACACAGCCATGAAGATCAGATCGCCGCCATGATCAAGCTGGCCGCCGAGCGCGGCGCCGATGAAATTTACTTACATGCCTTCCTCGATGGCCGGGATGTGGCTCCCCGCTCGGCTCAGGGTTCGATCGAGCGGTTCGACCGTTTGTTTGCCGAACTGGGCAAGGGTCGCCTGGCCTCCCTGATCGGCCGCTACTATGCCATGGACCGGGATAACCGCTGGGACCGGGTTCAGTCTGCCTATGAGTTGTTGACCGAGGGCAAGGCCGATTACCAGCATGCCGATGGGGTAACAGCCCTGCAGGCGGCCTATGACCGGGAAGAAAACGACGAGTTCGTGAAAGCGTCCGTGGTCGGCGAGCCGGTGGCCATGCAAAACGGCGATGCGGTTATCTTCATGAACTTCCGCGCCGACCGGGCCCGGGAAATCACCCGTGCCTTTGTCGATAGCGACTTCACCGGTTTCGAACGGGAAGCCCGCCCTGGCTTAAGCGATTTTGTCATGCTCACCGAATACGCCGCCGACATACATACCAGCTGCGCCTACCCCCCCGAGCAGCTGGTCAATACCCTGGGTGAGTGGCTGGCCAAGCACGACAAGACTCAGCTGCGCATTTCCGAAACCGAAAAATACGCGCATGTCACTTTCTTCTTTAACGGTGGCCAGGAAGACTGCTTCACTGGCGAGCAGCGTGAACTGATCCCCAGCCCCAAGGTAGCCACCTATGATCTGCAGCCGGAGATGAACTCGGAACTGCTCACCGACAAGCTGGTCGCTGCCATCAAGAGCGGTGAGTTTGATGTGATTATCTGTAACTACCCCAACGGCGACATGGTCGGTCATACCGGCGTCTACGAGGCGGCAGTCAAGGCCTGTGAGGCGGTGGATAGATCCATCGGCCGGGTGGTCGCGGCGCTGGCAGAAGTGGGTGGCGAGGCGCTGATCACCGCCGACCACGGCAATGCTGAACAGATGGTCAACGAACAGACAGGTCAGGCCCATACCGCCCATACCAACCTGCCGGTACCGCTGATTTATGTGGGCCGGGATGCCACCCCGGTAGCGGATGGCCGCTTGTCGGACCTGGCCCCCACCATGCTGACCCTGATGGGCATGGAGATCCCCCCGCAAATGACTGGCAAGCCCTTGATGGTTCTGAAATAATCAGGGCCCTATGGGCGCCCAAAGTCTGATTAGAACCCTGTTGTTGAGCACCGGCCTGATGGCCGGTGCTTGCGCCTGGGCGAATGACAGCAAGGAGTTGAAGGATGTCCAGGGTCAGATCGCCAGCCAGCAACAGAACCTGAAACAGCAGCAGGACCAGCTAAAGCGGCTGCAACAGCAGCTGGCCAAGGACGAGAAAGCCATTTCCGTCCTGGCCAAGCGCCTGAACGACACCCGCGATCAGTTAAGGGCCGGCCAGGCCGACCTGGCCAAACTCAATCAACAACACCGGGAACTGGGTCGCCAGGCCGAGCGCCAGCAAGCACTGCTGGCCGAACAACTCAAGGCGGCCTACCAAAACGGCCGTCACGACTACCTTAAGCTGTTGCTCAATGGCCAGGACAGCGCTGATATCGATCGCCTGCTGCACTACTACGGACACCTCAACCAGATCCGGGCCCAGGCACTGCAGGAGCTGGCCCGTACCCGGCAGCAACTGGCCGAGAACCGCCGCCAGGCCGAGCACACCCAGGCCGAGCTCAACCGCCTGCTGAGCCGGCAACAACAGGAACAAGACAGCCTCAGCAAGACCCAGGCCGAACGCAGCAAGACCGCCAAGGCGCTCAATGCCACCCTGACCCAGGGCAACCTGCAGCTGAGCAGCCTGCAGCAGGCCGCCAGGCAGCTGGAGCAGAAGATCAGAGAAGCCCGGGAAAAGGCGGCACGCGAGCAGGCTGCCCGGGAAAAAGCCGCCCGGGAACAGGCCGCGCGCGAGCGGGCAGAGCGGGAAAGGGCAACACGCGAGCGGGACCATCAGGACAATGCCGGCTCCGCCGGGCCTCGCCGCCCGCCCCCGGTGGTGGTGACCCCGAGCGGTAACTTCTCCGGCCTGAAGGCCGCCAAGGGCAAGCTGCCCTGGCCCCTCAACGGCAGGCTGATCCACCGTTATGGCAGCCCGCGCACCAGCCAGCTCAGCTGGAAGGGGCTGTTGATCGGTACCCCGGTCGGCCAGCAGGTGCGGGCCATCGCCAACGGCCAGGTACTCTATGCCGACTGGCTCAGCGGTTTCGGTATGGTGATGATCATCGATCATGGCCAGGGCTACATGAGCCTGTATGGCCATAATCAGTCGCTGCTATTGCAGGCCGGAGACAAGGTATCGGCCGGGCAGCCCATCGCCCTGAGTGGCGAAAGCGGCGGCCAGTCAAACTCCGGGCTCTATTTTGAAATCCGTCATCAGGGCCAGGCCATCGATCCCCAGGCCTGGCTAGCGCGTCGCTAGCTCCAGCTCGGTCAGCAGCCAGACCGCCTGCTGGCGGCTGTCACCACAGACATCCGCCGCCGCCTTGAAGCGGTCGCACACCGCCGGCCGCTCGGGCCGGCCGAACAGGCCACAACGAAAATCCGCCAGCAGGTGAACACAAGGCTCGCCCGCCGCCTTACCATCGGGCATGCCCGGGATGGGACCACTGATACTGGGGGAGATGCAGCAGGCGCCACAACCACTTCGACATTCCATCTCATTACCTCGCTGAAAAAATAGCTGTAGCTTTAAGCCATTAGCTGTAAGAGCAACATCCGCCACTGGTAGACCCAAATTTATTCGGAAGTCCTGCCATCAGCGGTGTGAATTTCAACCGTTAAAACGGATCCTACAAAAACACAAGGTTGAGGTGTGTTGATTTAACTTACAGCTGACCGCTTATGGCTTACAGCTTTGTTCCTGTGCCGGGCAACGATGCCGCCAACATCGAGACATGGTGATCGTCCACCCCCAGTTCATCCAGCGCCCGCGCCAGGTTGAGCAGATAGTCCCGGTTGCTGCCACTGGGGCCCCAGGCCTGATCGATCTGGGCGGCCATCACCGTCAGCGGGGCCTCGCCCAGAAAGGCGGCATTTTCCTCGGTGGCCAGATAAATCAGCCCTTCCGCCGCCTGCTCGGCATCAAAATGCACCGGCACCAGCGCACGCAGGTAACCGTTTTTCTCCCGCATATCCAGCTGGGCCAGAATGTCGGGCCGAATCCGATAGGCCATGCCGTGACAGTGTGCACCGGGCTCACGAGTCAGCGTTACCACCCGCCCGGGGGCGTCTGGGGTACCGCGATGATCATGGGAACCCTGCCAGAAGCGGCGGCTCCAGCCGCGGATCCAGGCCGGTCGGCGCTCAAGAAAAGGGAAATCCGCTTTCCAGATCAAAGACCCATAGCCGAACAGCCAAAAGGAGTCGTGGTCGTCGAAGTGGGTCATGCGGCGATTGTGCTGGGTGGTGTCGAATGTCATGGCAAACCAGTTGCTGTTGTTGATACCTGTCCCTCATGATGCTACGCCGTGTTGAGCTTGTCGAATCCTGGTCAGAACGGCCCCGGCTTCATGGTAAACTGTCATTTTTTCGGCAAGGATTTCATCATGCGACTGACCATCCATACCCTGACCCAGATCCCCGAGCAGCATAAGGCACATGTGGATCTTATCCTGCATTCCACACCGGATATCCAGTTACCTGAGCAGGCCTGCTTTTATCTGGCTACCTTTAATGACAAGGCCGTCGCCCTCGCCTGGCGCCAGGATGATCGGCTGGGGTATGTGGCGGTGCGGGATCTGACCCGCCGCCGCGGCATCGGCCGCGAGCTGCTGCGTCACATCAAAGAAGACGCCAAACACTCAGGCCTGACCCGTCTGCGGCTCGATCCGGCCCAGGCCAGCCCCGCAAACCGGCCCGGCCTGCTGGCATTCTTGCAGGAGCAGGGATTCACTGGCACGGAGCACCTGCTGAGCTACTCTGTGTATTAACCACCAAGCTATTCCCAATGTGAAATCGCGGGTTGCCGGTGAAAGGGATTACCGCAACCGGCCATCCGCGCCAGGAATTGCGCGGATGGCCTCCAGGGGGCGAGGCTACTCGCCGGGTCGAGCTATGTCAGGCTGACCGAATATCCTGTGAATATTCGCAGCAGGCTGAAACAGCGAGTGCCATGTCCCACTGCAAGCCGGCGGAGTTAACCCTGTTGCCGCCACGCATCCGGGCCACCACGTCAGCTATCTTTCCAACAATGCAGCCCGTGAGAGGAATCGCCATGAAAATGCGTACCGAACGAGACTCAATGGGTGAAATACAGGTGCCGGCCAACGCCCTGTATGGCGCCCAGACCCAAAGGGCCATCAATAATTTTCCCATCTCCGGTCAACCCATACCCATGGCCTTTATCCACGCGGTGGCCCGGCTCAAGGCCGCCTGTGCCTATGCCAACGCCCGGCTTGAACGCCTGGATAACAACAAGGCCGACGCCATCATCCAGGCCGCCAATGGGGTGATCGAGGGCCTGCATGACGCAGCCTTCCCCATCGACGTCTATCAGACCGGCTCGGGCACCAGTACCAATATGAATGTCAACGAAGTGCTGGCCCATTTGGCAAGCCGGGCACTGGGTACCGAGGTCGGCGCCAACGACGACGTCAATATGGGTCAAAGCTCCAACGATATCATCCCCTCGGCGATCCATGTCAGCACCGCCCTTGGGTTAAGCCGGCAGCTGCTGCCGGCCCTGCTCGACCTGGAGCAGGCCATCCTCGGCAAGGCGGAACAGCTGGACCGCCAGGTCAAGACCGGCCGCACCCACCTGATGGATGCCATGCCCATCCGCTTCGATCAGGAGCTGGGAGGCTGGGCGGCACAGATCCGCCACGGTCGCGAACGGCTGGAAGGCCTGCAATCCCGGCTGCAGCAGCTGGCCCTGGGCGGCACCGCCATCGGCACCGGCATCAATGCCGATCCGGCTCAGGCCGAGCTGGCCTGTGACTATCTGAACCAGCAGACGGGACTGGATTTTTGCCCGGCGGACAACTACTTCTACAGCCTGGGCAGTCAGGACACGGCGGTGGAGGTCTCGGGCCAGCTCAAGACCCTGGCGGTCGCCTTGATGAAAATCGCCAACGACTTACGCTGGATGAATTCGGGCCCGCTAACCGGCCTGGCCGAGATCCAACTACCGGCGTTGCAACCCGGCTCGTCCATCATGCCGGGCAAGGTCAACCCCGTGATCCCCGAGGCGGTGGCCATGGTAGCCGCCCAGGTGATCGGCCTGGACAGCGCCGTCACCATCGCCGGCCAATCGGGCAATTTTCAGCTCAATGTGATGCTGCCCCTGGTGGGTAACAATCTGCTGACCATGATCAAGCTGCTCGGCAACTGCAGCCCGCTGCTGGCCGACACCATCACCGGCTTTACCGTCAATGAAAACAATATCGCCCGCAGCCTGGCCAAAAACCCGATACTGGTGACCGCGCTCAACCCGGTAATCGGCTACGGCCGGGCGGCAGAAATCGCCAAGCTGGCCTATGCCCAGGGTCGCCCCATCCTGGAGGTGGCCCTAGAGCAAACGGATCTGGACGAACAAAGCCTGCGCAAACTGCTGGACCCTATGGGGCTGACCCTGGGCGGTAGTAAAACCTAACCAGGCCGCTCAGGGATACTCTCCCCCGGCCAAGCGGGCCTCGATATCCTCGATCACCCGGGGTAACTCGGCGATGGTATCGATCACATAATGAGCACCGGCAGCCGTCAGCCGATCGTGGGCCAAACGGCGCCGTCGCGCCTGTTCGGCCGGATCCAGAGCCTGCCAGTCGGTCAGCGACAGCCCCACCTCGTTGCCCGAAACTGCGACGGCCACCGTCCACATGCCGGCATTCAAGCCTTCGGCTATGCCCGGGCCGGTATCATCCACCTTGACGCAGGCCTGTACCGCATTCACTTCAAGGGCGATGGCCGCTTTAAGGCTCATTTCCGGCCAAGGCCGGCCGTGGCTGACATCGGAGGCGGTGATCACCACCTCCGGTTGATAGCCCTGCTCGGAGGCCCTCTCCCTCAGCTCGGCCATCATATCCTCACTGTAACCGGTATTGGCCGCCAGGCGGATGCCCTTGCCGCTAAGGCTATCCACCACCTCCGCCATGCCCGGGATCAGCTCGGCGCAGTCACGGATGCACTCTATCTGGATGCCGATAAAGGCTTGGTATAGCCGATCGATATCCGCCTCGGTCGGCGCTGCACCCTGGCTCCGGATCCAGCCATCACGAATACGCGTCATATCCAGCATCCGGCGGATATGCTCCCGCTTTTCGCTGCCCATGGGCGCCCGGCACTCGGCCAGGGTGACGGCGATGCCCTCCCCCTCAAACAATCGCTGGAAAGCACGCACCGGGGCCAGGGAACCATAATCGACCGTGGTGCCGGCCCAGTCCATGATCACCGCCTGTACCGGCCCTGTGTATCGACGCTGGTAACGATAGCTCATTGCTTTGCCCTCCTGTGGTTTGTTCAGCTTAACGTTAGACCAGCATAGATAACCCGGAATATAAAACGCGACAGCCAGTCATGCCCGGCCGATGGGGACAGGTCAGCGGAAAGATTCAGCGGGATAAGAATAAGAGATGCCGAGGCATACCCTTTACATATTCATAAAACTTTGATGTCGGCGGCAGGTGCCGGAAGGCTCGGCATGCCGACTCGCTGTGAACCCGCCCATGGGTGCGCAAGCGGCGCCATCCCTGGCGCCGATGGGCGGCTTAGCCGCATCCTTCTACCACCTTGAAGGAACTGCAGCAACACGAGGGATTACAGTATGATAGCCTGCAGCACCGGATCCTTGCGCGACAGGATATGGGTCGAGCGGATACGGCGGATAGTGCGCGACTTGCCGCGGATCACCAGGGTCTCGGTGTGGGCATAGCTGCCGTCGCTGGTGATACCCTCCAGCAGATCGCCCTTGGTGATACCGGTGGCCGCGAAGATCACGTTGTCGGTGCGGGCCATATCTTCCAGCCTGAGCACCTTACCTACTTCGATACCCATTTCCTTGCAACGGGCGATCTCCTGCTGGCCCAGTTGCAGGTTTTCCTCGGTCCCCCCCTTGACCTCGTGCCGGGGCAGTAGACGTGCCTGCATATCGCCATCCAGGGCGCGGATCACCGCTGCCGACACCACCCCTTCGGGGGCACCGCCGATACCATAGAGCATGTCCACCTCGCTCTCGGGGATGCAGGCCAGGATGGAAGCCGCCACATCGCCATCGGGAATGGCGAACACCCGCACGCCCAACGCCTGCATGGTCTTGATCGCCTTGTCATGGCGCGGCTTGGCCAGGGTGATCACGGTAAAGCGGGACAACGGCTTGTTCAACGCCTTGGCCACCGCCTTGATATTCTGCTCGAGGGATTTATGCAGATCGATGGCGCCCTTGGCACCGGCACCCACGATCAGCTTCTCCATATACATATCGGGGGCACGCAAGAAGCCGCCCTTTTCGGCCACTGCCATCACCGCCAGAGCGTTGGACTGGCCCATGGCGGTCATCCGGGTACCTTCGATGGGATCCACGGCGATGTCCACTTCCTCACCGCCCAGACCGACCTGTTCGCCGATATAGAGCATGGGCGCCTCGTCAATTTCGCCCTCGCCGATGACGATTTCGCCGCTGATCTCTATCTGGTTCAATACATGGCGCATGGCGGCCACGGCGGCACCATCGGCAATATTCTTGTCGCCCCGACCCAGCCACTTGTAGCCGGCCAGGGCAGCCGCTTCGGTCACCCGGGAAAATTCGATGGCCAATTCACGTCTCATGGAGATGTCCTAATCATTCAAGTTAAGGCTATTCGCCTAGCTGTTTTCACCCAATATGCGCTTGCGGAAGATGCGGTAGACATCGGGTATTTGTTCGAAGCCGTTGACACATACATCCAGGTCGTGCAGCCTGCCATCCTTGATACCGTACACCCAACCGTGCACCGACAGCGGCTGGCCCTGTTTCCAGGCATTCTGCACTATGGTGGTATGGCACAGGTTGGCGACCTGTTCGACCACATTGAGTTCACACATGTAGTCTTCCCGCACCTGTTCGTCTGTTATCGCCTGCAGCGCCTCCTGGTGCTTGTAATAGATGTCCTTGATGTTACGCAGCCAGTTATCGATAAGCCCCAGCTCCTGGTTGTGCATAGCGGCCTTGACCCCACCGCAGCCGTAGTGGCCGCAGATGATGATGTGTTTTACCTTTAATACTTCTACCGCATACTGCACCACGGACAGACAGTTGAAGTCGGTGTGCACTACCAGGTTGGCGACATTACGGTGCACGAACACATCGCCAGGCAAAAGCCCGGTCAGCTGGTTGGCGGGGACTCGGCTGTCGGAGCAGCCGATCCAAAGGTACTCAGGCGCCTGTTGGAGTGACAGCTTTTCAAAAAAGCGGGGATCTTCCGCCTTAATTTGTTCAGCCCACTCCTGATTATTTTTAAACAAATGCTCTAACATTTTCATGGCGATCTCCTGCGGTTACGGAATATGGAAATCGGATGCGGACGGCAAAAAGGCCCCGATGGGGCCTTTTGGTGACGCTCGCCGGGCTCAGGCGTCCATGGCGCTTTTCAGCTTCTTCAACGCCGTCTTTTCCAGCTGGCGGATTCGCTCGGCAGACACGCCATATTCATCGGCCAAGGTCTGCAGCGTGGATTTGTCGTCCTCGTCCAGCCAGCGGGCCTGGATAATCTTCTGACTGCGTTCATCCAGGGTGGCCAACGCGGCCCGCAGTCGACGGTTTGCCGTCTGCTCCCAATTGGCTTCTTCTACCTGATAAGCCACATCCGAGCTTTTATCTTCCAAGTAGTGCACCGGTGAAAAACTGGTGTCCTTGTCATCGTCATCGGATGCCAGATCAAAGGCCTGATCCTGGCCGCTCATGCGGGATTCCATCTCCAGCACCTCTGCCGGGGACACACCCAGATTTTCGGCAACCGTGTTCACTTCCTGCTGGTTGAACCAACCCAGGCGCTTCTTGGACTTACGCAGGTTGAAGAACAACTTGCGCTGCGCCTTGGTGGTGGCCACCTTGACCACCCGCCAGTTGCGCAGCACATATTCATGAATTTCGGCCTTGATCCAATGTACCGCGAAGGAGACCAGGCGTACGCCCACCTTGGGGTCGAAGCGTTTGACCGCCTTCATCAGGCCGATATTGCCTTCCTGGATCAGATCCGCCTGCGGCAGGCCATAACCGGAATAGCTCTTGGCGATATGCACCACGAAGCGCAGATGGGACATGATCAACTGACGCGCCGAGGCCAGATCACCGTCATCCTGCAGCCGTTCGGCCAGGCTCTTTTCTTCCTCGGCCGTCAGCACGGGGATGGTATTGACCGCCTGTATATAAGCCTCCAGGCTCCCCTGGGGCACCAGGGCAAAATGTCGCTGAAAATCTGTCGTCATCAAACTCGTGCTCATTACATGACTCCGTATTGAACAGCTGCGGCAAGGCAGCCTGCAATGACTTTGATTGTCCGGTGCCGCATGCACCCATGCGGAAAATGTATGTATCCTACACTAAATGTCAAGCCGGGTCGCCCCTCTCAGAGCAGTTAGAACCACAACAGGGGCGAGAAGTTCAGCCCGGCTCTATGGCTCTGATATGTCGGCGTACCGCAAAGCCTGATGCCAGCAGGCTCAACAGGGTGCCGGTTAGCAGCAGCAACAGGCTCTCTGACCAATCCAGGCCAAACAGCCGGAAATCACTGTTATAGAGCGCCGCCAGGACGCTGACCTTATGACTCAGCCAAAACACCATCACCAGGGTCAACCACCAGGCCAGCATGCTGCCGATGATGCCATACCAGAGCCCGACATAGAGAAAAGGCCGCTGGATAAAGCCATCGGTGGCGCCGACCAGCTTCATAATTTCAATTTCACGCCGGCTGTTGAGGATATTCAGGCGCAAGGTGTTGCTCACCACCAGCAACACCCCCACCAACAGCAACACGGCCAGGCCCACCACCACCTGGCGCAACAGCTCGACGATGCTCGACAAACGCGCCAGCCAGGCCATATCGAGCCTCGCCTCTGCAACCAGGGGCTGTGCCTGTAGCTGCTGCAACAACGCCTCCGCCGCTTGGGGTTGCCGCCCGGTCGCGGACAGATTCAGGATAAAGACCGCCGGCAGGGGATTGTCGGCCAGCAAGGACAGGGCCTGGGCGAACCCGGCCGCCTCCCTGAACTCATTCAGACCCTGCTCGGGACTGATATAAGTCACCGTTTCCAACTCATCCATTTCAGACAGCCCTTGCTTGAGGCCGGCAAGCTGTTGCTCGGTCACGCCTTGCTGCAGATACAGGCTGATCTGCGCCTTGCTTTGCCAATGCTGGCTGACCGACTCGGCATTTTTCAGCAACACATAAAAACTGGCGGGCAACGCCAGGCTGACCCCCAGTACCGCAATGGTCATCAGCGAGCTTAACGGCGTGCGCCACAGCTCTCCCAGGCTGGAAAACAGCTGGCGCAGATGATCCACCCAGTACATGGCAAGGCGGCGATACCCGCTGTGCTTAGGTCCGGTTTTGCTCATCGGGCTTCCCCTGTCAGCATGCGGCCGGCGTGTAAGGTCAGGGTGCGATAACGGGATGAATCGATCAGCCCCGTATCATGGGTGGCGATCAGCACGCTGACCCCGACCCGGTTAAAGGACTCGAACAAGCGCAGGATTTCCATGGACAGTTCGGTATCCAGGTTGCCGGTCGGTTCATCGGCCAGCAACAGGGAAGGCTTGTTGACGATGGCACGGGCTATGCCCACCCGCTGTTGCTCACCGCCGGACAGCATGGGCGGGAAGTACCTGTCCTTGCCGTGCAGGCCGACCTTGTCCAGCGCCGCCGACACCCGCCGGCGAATATCCTGGTGGCGATAGCCGTCGATCACCAGCGGCAGGGCCACGTTATCGAAGACGCTACGGGTACTAATCAGGTGGTAATCCTGAAAAATCATGCCGATACGCCGGCGGACAAAGGGGATCTGGCTGCGCCGGATCCGGCTTACGTCCTGGTTATTGAAGAACACCCGCCCGTCAGAAGGTCGTTCCATGACGCTGATCAACTTGAGCAGGGTGCTTTTGCCGGCTCCCGAATGGCCGGTCAGGTACGCCATTTCCCCCTTACCCAGGTGAAAGTCCACCTTTTGCAGGGCCTGAAATCCACCGCTGTATACCTTGCTAACCTGCTCAAAGCGAATCATTTAGTCTTCCCGGTTGAACAATGCATCGATAAATTCCCGCGAATCGAAGGGACGCAGATCTTCTATCTTTTCACCCACGCCAATATAGCGGATAGGAATACCGAATTTATCGGCGATGGCAAAGATCACCCCGCCCTTGGCGGTACCGTCGAGCTTACTCAATACTATGCCGGTAATGGGCACCGCATCGTTAAAGATTTTGGCCTGGCTGAGCGCGTTCTGTCCGGTGCCGGCATCCAAAGTGAGCATGATCTCGTGGGGCGCCTGGCCATCGATTTTTTGCATCACCCGCACGATTTTTTTCAGCTCTTCCATCAGGTGAGCTTTGTTCTGCAGGCGACCAGCGGTATCGGCGATCAGCACATCGATCTTACGAGCCTTGGCCGCCTGTACCGCATCGAAAATCACCGAGGCGGCATCGGCTCCCGTATGCTGGGCCACCACAGGGATCTTGTTACGCTCACCCCACACCTGCAGTTGCTCGACGGCCGCGGCCCGGAAGGTATCCCCCGCCGCCAGCATCACCGATTTGCCTTCGGCCTGGAACTGGCGCGCCAGCTTGCCGATAGTGGTGGTCTTGCCTACCCCGTTAACTCCCACCATTAAAATGACATAGGGCTGATGGCCGCCGTCAATTTCCAGTGGCCGATCCACCTTGGCAAGGATCTCGCCCATTTCCTCTTTCAACAGCTCATAGAGGGCTTCGCCGTCCTTCAACTGACGACGGCTGGCCTGGCGGGTCAGGTTGTCGATAATCGACATGGTGGTTTCCACCCCCAGATCGGCGGTGAGCAGCTGGGTCTCCAGCTCTTCAAACAGCTCGTCGTCGATCTTCTTGCCACGGAACAGGCCGAAGAAGCCGGAGCCCAGATTTTGCCGGGTTTTTACCAACCCCTGCCTAAGACGGGCAAAAAATCCCGGCTTTGGTGCCTTGGCCTCGGCCGCCAGCCGCGCCTCTTCCGCCGCCTCGGCTTCGGCCGCCAGCCGCGCCTCTTCCGCCGCCTCGGCCTCGGCCGCCAGCCGCGCCTCTTCCGCCGCCTTGGCCTCGGCCGCCAGCCGCGCCTCTTCCGCCGCCTTGGCCTCTGACGCCAGCCGCGCCTCTTCCGCCGCCTTGGCCTCGGCCGCCAGCCGCGCCTCTTCCGCCGCCTCGGCCTCGGCCGCCAGCCGCGCCTCTTCCGCCGCCTCGGCCTCGGCCGCCAGCCGCGCCTCTTCCGCCGCCTCGGCCTCGGCCGCCAGCCGCGCCTCTTCCGCCGCCCGGGCCTGCGCTTGCTGCTCCAGTAGGGCTTCTTCCACTTCCAACGCCGCCGTAACCTCCACCTCTGACTCCAGGGTTTCGGTCGCCGGTTTTTCTGGCTCAGGTTCGGCTGCCGGTGTTTGTTGCTCTTCAATTACTTCTGGTTGCGGCTCTTTATTTTTGCCAAAGCCCAACCATGAAAAAAAACCTTTCTTCGCCATCCTGTTATTACTCACTAGTCTGGGGGACATCGGACAAGTTATCGCCTGCTGGCAAGGCTCGTCAGCATTGAGCCATGGGCTGTACCAGTACGCTCCGCACCCACCGGATAAAAAGCTTTCCTCGGATTTTCCGCTACGGCCGAGCTCCGGCTGGCCAAGGCCTTGCCCCTTAATTAGAATACTCGCCCCTTAGGGGTGAAAAACCGCCTTATACTAGCACTTTATTGAAAGACGGCGAAACGTGATGGTCAAAGCAAAACAGGTAAAGAAACCGTCTGCGGACATAGGTCAAATCCGCCTGATCGGCGGCCAATGGCGGGGCCGCAAGTTACCGGTCCTCAACAGTGAAGGACTCAGGCCCACCTCGGATCGGGTGAAGGAAACCCTGTTTAACTGGTTGATGTTCGATGTCAGGGGCACAGTCTGCCTGGACTTGTTTGCCGGCAGCGGCAGTCTGGGCTTTGAAGCCCTGTCCAGGGGGGCACAACGCCTGGTAATGGTGGAAAAAGAGGCCAGGGTGGCGCGCCAGCTGGAGCTCAACCTGGCCAGCCTGCCCGGAGCCGAGGGGAAGGTGATCAACAGCGATGCCCAAACCTATCTGGCCGGGCCCCCTGAGCCCTTTGATCTGGTTTTTCTCGATCCTCCGTTTCATCAGGATCTGCTGTCACAGGTGTGTACTCGATTGGAACAAGACGGATGGCTGGCCCCGGAAGCCAGGATTTATATCGAGCGGGAACAGATCTCAAATGAACCTGCCCTGCCCGGTAACTGGCGGCGGCTGAAGGACAAGCGAGCCGGTCAAGTCAGTTATCAGCTTTATCAACGGGAGCAAACTGAATGAAGATATTGAATATATTAATGCGGCTAGTGATGCTGATGTTCTGGGGAGGCATCCTTTATGCGCTTGTCGGCCCGGAACTCGAGGAAGTCGGCTCCCTGCCGCTGATGCTGGGCGCGGTGGTGCTGGTGATGCATCTGCTACAGATGCTGATGCTGAAACAGGCGACCAACGTACTCAACCCCACCATCAAGGATTATCTGGCCGTGCTGGTATTCGGCTCCTTCGCCATGCATCACCATCGGGCCCGGCTCAAGCAGCTGATGGCACAAAAGCATTAACGGGGCACAGCCTACTCGGTGCCGGGCTCATGCCCGCACTGCCAGCAAACCTCAAAGCTGCCGGCATTCTGTTCCCCACAATGCCGGCATTTCCAGGAACGCTCACCGCCTTGCCGGTACCCTGCCAACACCTGCTGCGCCCGCTCCAGATCGGCCGGACGGATCAGCAGGGTCACTTCCACCGCATTGGCCGGCAACTCACCCAAGGCACCTGACAGGGCCTCGCCCCGCAGCTGCACCGCGATGCCCACCACTTCCAATGCTCCCTTGAGGGTATGGGCTTCAAGACTATTGGAGGCCTCATAAACCGGGATCCAGTCGCTCATATATCCCCTTGCCGATGCTGTATATAGAAAAAGGGGGTGACGTCATGTCACCCCCTTTTGGGTCGTCGTATGGCTCAATCCTTAAACCAAATTGCTCCCTGCAGTCCTTGACTTGTACCTTATCCTTAAGGTGATCCTCTTCCCGATCCTTCGGTGCGTCCTGGTCATCCTGACCGCGTGTCATCCTGACTCGCTCGACTATCTCCGTCCTGGGAGGTGTCCCTGACCGCATCCTGCGGTGTTCCTTTCGCCTTCTTGGCAGCCTGTCTTCCTGACCGACTTCCTTGCTCCTTGCCCTTCTAAATATAGAGTAATTTTCGAATCCCTCAAGAAAGTTCCCTTTATAAAAAAATAACCTAACGCTGACTGGAAAAAATAACCAACTGTTTTATGTAACAAAAACCTTTCAGCAGGCTAAAGTAGCCGGCAATAAAAATGTATTTGCTGCAGCCTCTTTGAGATATCTCTTACAAAAAAAGTCGCTGATAACCTCAGCCACCCGACTGACTATGATCAGGAGCCCCGGGGATGTCGTCTATCCCCACTTTGACGTTAATATTAAACCAGTAGCAGACAAGGAGAATTGCCGATGGCCGAACCCGCCTTAACTTCAGCCCTGGTTGATTGCCAGTGGCTGGCTGAACATCTGACTGACCCGGATCTGGTGGTACTGGATGCCAGCTGGCATATGCCCGGAGCCAAGAGAAATGCTGAACAGGAGTGGCTGGCCTGTCGGATTCCGGGGGCCCGCTATTTTGATTTCGATAATCGCATCAAGGATCAACACAGCCACCTGCCCCATATGCTGCCCGACGTCGACTTGTTCTCCCGTGAGGCCTCTCGGCTGGGGCTGGAAAATCATCACCGGATAGTCGTCTACGACAGCCTGGGGATCTTCTCCGCCCCCCGGGCCTGGTGGATGTTCAAGGTCATGGGGCATCAACAGGTGGCTGTGCTCGATGGCGGCCTGCCAGCCTGGAAAAGACAGGGGCATACCACCGAACAGGGGACGGCTCTCCGGGTTCTGCCGGGTCAGTATAAAGCCAGCTGGAGCCCTGGCTGGGTACGAAATGCAACGGCCGTGCTGGATGCCCTGTCGAACCCGGCATGCCGGGTACTGGATGCCAGGAGTCGGGAACGTTTCCATGGTGAAGCCCCCGATCCCAGGCCGGGGGTCAGGGCCGGTCATATGCCCGGCGCCGTTTGTCTGCCATTTACCGAGCTGCTCGAAGATGGTCACCTGTTGCCGCGGGAACGGCTGGTGGCGCAACTGAACTCGGTACTCAAGCCCGAGCAACAGTTGATCTGCAGCTGTGGCTCAGGGGTAACGGCGGCTATTCTGGCGCTAGCCGCCGAGGTGAGCGGACACCGGCAAATTGCCGTTTATGACGGTTCCTGGGCCGAATGGGGCAGCCGGGACGAACTGCCGCTGGCCACAGGGGAAAGTCCGGGCTGAAAAATGCCGGTCGGCTTCGGCCGACCGGCATCAGATAACAAATCGATAGCGGCTTATTACCCCGCTTTAGGGCCCGCTGCTAACCCCAGTTTGACTGCCAACCAGGCCAGTAACCCCAGGGTGATGATGATGGACAGGAAGTTGGTACCCATTTCCGGGAATTGCATCCGTAAAAATGAAGAATACCCAAACACCCCGATCAGAAAGCTCAGCAGGGCACACAAGGGGGTATCGCCTTCCATAGGTACGCTCAAATACTCCTGATAAAGCATATAGGCGGCCAACACCAGCGCAATGGCTGGGAACACCGAGAATGCCATCTGACTGACACTCAGCGTTGCCAGGGTGGCATTACCACACACCCCCACCAGGAATGCCAATAGTATGGGCTTACGACGAATTTGTTTATTTTGTAACATGGACATCCTTCCTCACGTAAGGGCCTAGGGCCGTTTAGTCTTATAATATGCATCTGCGCCCTTGGCAACCATGCGCAGCTGCAGGATCATGCGCTCGGCTAGCGCCGCACGCTCAACATCATTCATATCCAGGGCCTCGGCGCCGGCACTGAACACCAGGGTGACCATGGTCTGGGCCTGCAACAGGGCGTAATCACGCCGGATATGCTGCCTTTCTTCCAGATAATCGGTCAGCTCGGCGGTAAAATGCTGGATCTCTCGGGCTACGGCCTGACGGAAAGCAACCGAGGTGCCGGAGCGCTCGCGCAGTAACAAGCGAAACACATCCGGGCTGCTGTCGATAAACTCCATAAAGGTTTTAACCGAAATCTGGATCACGCTGCCGCCATCGGCAATCCGCTGCCGGGCCTGGCGCATCAGCTGGCGTAGGGTAAGACCCCCTTCATCAACCAGGGTCAACCCCAGCTCTTCCATATCCTTAAAATGGCGGTAAAAGGAGGTGGGCGCAAGGCCGGCCTCCCGGCAGACCTCACGCAGACTCAAGCTGGAAAAACTTCGCTCGGCACTTAACTGCCGGAAGGCAGACTCAATCAGGGAACGCCGGGTTTTTTCTTTTTGTTCGGCTCGAATGCCCACAAGACTCCAGGGTCTAACGCTTTATGGTCGGATCATACCTTTTTGTATGAATGGGGTCAGCCCCGGCTGGTCATTTTATGATTGACCCCACCCAACCGAACCGGGAAAATGGTGTACAGTTGTTCGCTCAATGGATGTTGATATGCGTAAACCCCCCTTGTTATGGACCAATGCCCTCGTCTTTGCCGGTACCGGTCTGGCTGCCCTGGTGCTGGTTCCCTGGTATGGCCTGACCCATGGCTACGACGGCTGGCAATGGCTGGCCCTGTTGCTGCTGTTCAGCTACAGCTGTCTGTCGATCACCGCCGGTTATCACCGCCTGTGGGCGCATAAAGCCTATGAGGCCCATCCGCTGATGCAGTGGGTGTTTGCCCTCGGGGGGGGCCTGTCGCTGCAAAACTCGGCGCTGCGCTGGTGTGCGGATCACCGTCGCCATCATCGTCATGTGGATGATATTGAACAAGATCCCTACTCGGCCAAACGAGGCCTGTGGTTTTCCCATATGGGCTGGATGCTGCGCGACTATCATCCCGAGGACGACAGCAATATCCCGGATCTTAAACGCAACCCCATACTGGCCTTCCAGCATCGGCACTACCTGGCCCTCACCCTGTTGATGAACTTGGGCCTGCCGGTTGCGCTGGGGCTGCTGCACGGCGACCTGTGGGGCATGCTGTTGCTGGCCGGCGTATTGCGCCTGGTACTCGGCCACCATGTGACCTTTTTTATTAACTCCCTGGCCCACTATTGGGGTCGCCAACCCTATACCAATAAAAATACCGCCCGGGACAATGACCTGCTGGCGGTACTGACCTTTGGCGAGGGCTATCATAATTTTCATCACCTGTTCGAATCCGATTACCGCAACGGCATCAGCTGGTGGCATTACGACCCGACCAAATGGCTGATCAAGTCTATGAGCTGGGTGGGCCTGGCTCGCCGTTTACGCACCAGCCCTCAAGAGCGCATCGAGCAGGCCAAGCTGGAAATGCGCCTAGAGCAGGCACGCCAACGGCTGCTGCGCCGTCAGGGGGCCGATACCGAACAATGGCTGGCGCTGCTGCATGGCGAATATGAACGTTTGCTGGCGCAGCTGAAAGCCTATTACCAGGCCCGCAAGACCCTGCTGGACATGAAGAAAAAGGCGGTGGGATGCAAATATGAAGAACTCAGGCTCAGGCTTAACTGTGATGAACTGAGAGCATCCCTGCAGATCCAAAAGCGCAACTGGCTGAAGCTGACCACCCAACTGGCCTGAACCAAGGTTCGTCCCCTGCCCTGCTTCCCCTCCTCACGGGAGGGGAGCCTGCCTTAGGCATACCAATCGGATTAAACAAGTGGTCTATTTCAGTTCCCTTGCAGGCAGGCCAGAGAGCCAGCTTCCTTGGTTCTCCTGAAGCTTCAGTATCTCCTGTTGTGCCCCTTCAGCTCCACTCCGATGCCCTGCGGCCTCGATAACTACGACGCAATAATGATGACTAGATGCTTAACCAGATTGGTATCACTGGGTATTGGCCTGTCATCCAGCCCGGTACCGACGCCCTCATCTCCCCCGTGTACTTGATGACCGCCACTTCCGTCCTTATATATAACCCGTGCCTAAAGGTAGGCCGCGGGCCAGTTGCGGAGTTCTGACAGGCCATAGATCAGGACCATCTGCGCTTTACGCCTACGCCAGGTTCTGAATGTAGCACTCTTTAGGAGCAGATATTGATTATCTGGCTTATCTACCATCCTTCTAATTTAATCTGTAGGACAGCGAATGGCAGCTTCGGAATTACTGTACCGGGTCCAGTTTATCAACGCCGGCAAACATTATGAGATCTATGTACGGGAAGTGACCCAGGGAAGTTTATTCGGGTTTGTCGAACTGGCGGACTTTGTCTGGGATACCCGCACCTCGCTGTTGGTGGACCCGGCCGAGGACAGGTTAAAGAGCGAGTTTGCCGAGGTGAATCGCACCTATATCCCGCTGCACCAGATATTGCGGATCGATGCGGTACAAAAACGAGGCAGTGCCAAGCTGACCGAGCTGAGCGATAAGGTGGCCACCTTTCCCACCCCTATCTACACACCAAAGCCGGGTAATTAACCCGGCTTTGGTTTAGCAAACCAGCGGACTATTAGTTAACCACACCTTCGGCCTTGCTGAAGCCGGCGATGCGGCTGACCTGAACCTCTTCGTCGGCCAGGGCCAGCAGGAAGGCATATTCCCGGGCCAGATCCTGATAGTAGGAGAAACGCCCGGACTTGCCTCCATGGCCCGAGTCCATGTCACAGTGCAGCAGCAACAGGTTGTCGTCGGTTTTCAACTCACGCAGCTTGGCCACCCATTTGGCAGGCTCCCAATACTGTACCTGAGAATCGTGCAGCCCTGTGGTCACCAACATATGGGGATAGGCCTGCGGCTTCACCTGATCGTAAGGGCTGTAGGACTTCATATAACGGTAGGCATCGTCATCGGCCGGATTGCCCCACTCGTCATACTCTCCTGTGGTCAGGGGAATGGATTCATCCAGCATGGTGGTCACCACGTCCACGAAGGGCACGGAGGCAATCACCCCTTTAAACAGCTCCGGCGCCATGTTGGCGACGGCACCGACCAAGAGGCCACCGGCACTGCCACCGGATGCAAACACCCGGCTACGGTCGGCATAACCCTGCGTCACCAAGGCCTGGGTAACATCGATAAAATCGTTAAAGCTGTTCTGCTTGCTCATCAAACGGCCCTGTTCATACCAGTCGCGCCCCAGCTCTTCACCACCGCGCACATGGGCGATGGCATAGACAAAGCCGCGATCGAGCAGGCTCAGGCGGGCACTGCTGAAATCCGGATCCATGCTGGCACCATAGGAGCCGTAGGCGTAAACCAGCAGGGGGTTGTCGCCATTCTGGTTGAACTGGTCGGCGCGATATACCAGGGAAACCGGCACCTTAACACCATCACGGGCGGTCACCCACAGGCGCTCGCTGCGATAGTTATCGGCGTCGAACGACTCTCCAACATACTGCTGCTTGAGCTGCTTGCGCTCCAGGGTATCCATGTTGACTTCATAGGTGGTCACGGGACGGGTCATGGAAGAGTAACCGTAACGCAGCCAGGGGGTCTCATCCTCGGCGTTGGCACCCAGCCAGGTTACATAGGCGGGATCCTCGAAGCGGATCTGGTGCTCGCGGCCATCCTGCCAATTAATCTGACGCAAGTGCACCAGGCCTTCCTGACGCTCTTCCAGCACCAGCCAGTCACGGAACAGGGCAAAGTCTTCCAGCAGCACGTCTTCCCGGGCGGGGATCAGCGTTTGCCACTGCTCTGGTTCGCTCTGCTCGGTCTGATACAGGGCAAAGTTGGCACCTTCCTTATTGGAGCGGACGTAGAACCGATCCCGGTAGTGCTCCAGGGAATATTCATGGTCCCGCTGACGGGGCAGGAATACCTCGGCCGCAGCCTCGGGCTGATCCGCCGGGACCAGGCTCATCTCACTGGAAACGGTACTCCAGGCGCCGATCACGATATAGTCATTGGAACGGCTCTTATAGATGCTGGTATAGAAGCTGGCGTCTTTTTCTTCATACACCAGTACATCCTCGCTTTGAGGCGTGCCCAGGGTATGGCGGTATACCTGGTAGGGCAGCAGGGTCTCTTCATCCTGCTTCACGTAAAACAGCGTCTTGCCGTCATTGGCCCACACCAAGTTGCCAGAGGTGTTTTCCAACACCTCTTCGTACAGTTGGCCGTCGCTCAGCGACTTGAAGCGAATTTCATACTGGCGGCGGGAGACAAAGTCCTCGGCAAAGGCCAGCACCTGGTCATCCGGGCTGACAGCCAGCTGACCCATGCTGTAATAGGCCTTGCCTTCGGCCCTGTCATTACAGTCCAGCAACAGCTGGATCTGCTCGGGTTGATCTTCCGTGTAGCGCTCGATGATGCCGTATTCGCCACCTTCGCGATAGCGGGTCTGATACCAGTAGCCGTCCTTACGATAGGGCACCGAGCTGTCGTCTTTCTTGATGCGGGACAACATCTCCTGATAGAGGCTTTCCTGTAGGGCGGACAGGGGCTGCAGCACCTGATCGCTGTAGCTGTTTTCCGCTTCCAGGTGGGAAAGCACCTCTTTGGCCTCCCGTTGATCATCCCGTAACCAATAATAGTTATCGACCCGGGTATCGCCATGATGAGTCAGGCTGTGGGGGATTTTCTTGGCCACAGGTGGTTTTAGTTCCAAATCGGATCCCTTTGCATACAGCTTGGTAGAAGCCATGCATACTAACATTAAGCCAAGTTTCACCCTATTACGCACAGCAGACTCCTTCGGAAGATGCATAAAAACGCCCAAATTCTAACCAATAAACCCCTTTTATCCAAAGGGTTTTTTAGTGAAAATGATCATATTTGTAACAAAAAGTCCGTATGGAGCCGATATCTGCGCCGAACTGGTTCCGTATGGAAATAAATCATGGAAATAAAAAAGGAGCCTTCCGGCTCCTTTTTAGTGCGGATGATATGCCGTGCTTAGTCCAGCATATAGTTTTCGGGCAATTCGATGCCGGCCACACCTGACTCCACCGCAGCCACGGCGACGGCACGGGCCACACGAGGCAGCAGACGGGGATCCATCGGCTTGGGGATAATATAGTCCTTGCCGAACTCCAAGGTTTCGATACCGGCGGCGCTCAATACCTGCTGGGGTACCGGCTCCTTGGCCAGGCTACGGATTGCTTCAACTGCTGCTACCTTCATCTCATCATTGATGCGTGAAGCCCGTACATCCAGGGCGCCACGGAAGATGAAGGGGAAACAAAGCACGTTGTTCACCTGGTTGGGATAGTCGGAACGACCGGTCGCCATGATCAGATCCTGGCGCACGGAATGAGCCAGTTCCGGCTTGATCTCGGGGTCCGGGTTGGAACAGGCGAAGATCACCGGGTTTTCCGCCATCATGGCCACCGCCTCTGCCGGCAGTACATCCGGACCGGAAACGCCCACAAACACATCGGCGTCGGTGATCACGTCTTCCAGGGTGCGCTTGTCGGTGTTATTGGCGAACAGCTCTTTGTATTCGTTCAGATCGTCACGGCGGGTATGGATAACACCTTTACGGTCCAGCATATAGATATTTTCCCGCTGGGCACCGCATTTGATCAGCAATTCCATACAGGCTACGGCGGCGGCGCCGGCACCCATACAGACGATGCGGGAATCGGCGATGTTCTTGCCCTGTACTTCCAGCGCATTCAGCATACCGGCAGCGGTAACAATGGCAGTACCGTGCTGATCATCGTGGAATACCGGCACATTGCAACGCTCGATAAGGGCCTTTTCAATTTCAAAGCACTCGGGTGCCTTGATGTCTTCCAGGTTGATACCGCCGAAGGTATCGGCAATGGCGGCCACGGTCTGGATAAACTCGTCGGTGGTCCTGTGTTTGACTTCGATGTCGATGGAATCCAGGTTGGCAAAGCGTTTGAACAACAGTGCCTTGCCTTCCATGACCGGCTTGGAGGCCAAGGGACCCAGATTACCCAGGCCCAGGATGGCGGTACCGTTGCTGATCACCGCGACCAGGTTGCCCTTGGCGGTATATTTATAGGCATTTTCCGGATTGGCGGCGATTTCGCGTACCGGCTCGGCCACACCCGGGCTATAGGCCAAGGCCAGATCCTTGGCAGTTTCAGCGGGCTTGCTGATTTCTACAGATATCTTACCTGCTTTCGGATATGCATGATAATCCAATGCTTTTTGACGAAAATCGGTCATTTTCTCGAGTACCCTGATGCGATTGTTGACATTATTACTTCTTTGGTGACACAAATTTAACACATTTTTTGTACAATGCGATAGTGATCTACCGATTTACACTTGCCCTACCCGGAAATTTAGTTTTCCTCGCTGTATTGCCAGGGGCTGTTCAGCCATAGTCGCCATTCGCCCTTGTCTCTGTAGACCCGTCCCCTGACAAACAACAGGGTACCGGGCCTGAGCCGGGCCAGCCGTTGCCGCAGTTCGGGAGCGGCACGACTTCCCGCCCGCAGCCAGAGCTTGTTTTCCAATAGCACCCGTGCCTGGTTGCTTTCGGAACTGACCGCCGTCACTCGACCCCGCAACATCTGCCATCCGGCCTGACTGGGCACCATCGGCAATGGCTGCGACCAGATACCCAGCTTCGCCCGTCTGGCCTTGGATTCGGCGGCAAACAGGCAGGGCCATAATTCATGGTTCGGTGGTATTACCAGCAAGGAACCCAACCCCTGGAGCAGCATCTGTTCTGTCAGGGGAATACCGGAGGCCGCCAGTGGATGTGCCAACCAGCGGCCATAATCATCACGTCTTTTAACACCAAAAACCAGTTTCAATTGAGACTCTTTTTTGAAATTATTGCGCAACCAGTCCCGGGCATGCGCGGCTCCCGGTTCTGCCCGGGTACGGCCATGCCGGTTCAGCTCAGGAGTGTCTATACCTATCAGGCGGATGGTTCGACCGTCTTGCAGCCTTAAGGTATCGCCATCGACCACTCGCTCGATTCGCACGATTTCATCGGCAGTCAGGCGCGGACAGGTGGCGTAGACCCATAAAGGACACAGCAGCAATAACCAAAATAAGGAGGAGGCCGGCATCCTGCCTCTCATCAGGAAGAGCGGGATCTAAAGATGGACAAGGCTGGGGAAAAGGGCAATAAAAAAGGCGCCGCAGCGCCTTTTTTAACAAGAAATCGTCACTTATTTCTTGGAGGACAGGGCACCGAAACGCTTGTTGAAGCGATCTACGCGGCCACCGGTGTCGGCAATCTTCTGTTTGCCGGTATAGAAAGGATGGCAAGCGGAACATACGTCCAGGTTCAGATCGTGACCCACGGTGGAGCGGATCTTCATTTCGTTACCACAGGAACATTTGGCAACGATTTCTTTGTATTCGGGATGGATACCTTGTTTCATGGACAACCTCTGTCATTAGGCCGTGTCGCTATCTGATCCTATGCCAGACACCACACGCAGTGATACATGTTTTGTGAAGGCTGCGAATATTATAGGATCACGCTTTTCTGGGCAAGGGAAAACGGGGAGAAAATCACCAATGTCGGCACCGGCCACCTCGGGGTTAATACGGGTTGTTTTGCCCATACCACTCAGGCAGGAGTTCGATTACCTGAGTGAACTCCCCCTACCCGCCATCGGTTGCCGGGTTATGGTCTCCTTTGGCAACAGTTCCCAGGTCGCCCTGGTCGTGGGACATCCGGAGCAAGCCTCGGTCGCCGTTCACAAGCTGAAGCCCATACAGACGGTGCTCGACCCCCGCCCCGTGTTAACGGCACAGGACATGGGCTTACTGGACTGGGCGGTGCAATATTACCTGCATGCCGCCGGCGAGGTATATTTTCAAGCCCTGCCCACCCTGCTGCGCAAAGGAGAGGCCGCCGACTACAAAACCATCAGCTATTGGCACAACTGCGCTCCCGGGGCCAGCGGCCAGGCCCTGTCTCCCCAGGCCCATAAGCAGCGCCAGGCCCTGGAGCTGCTTGCCCAGAGCCCGCTGACACCCGGTGAACTGGAAGTCCGGGGCATTACCGCCGGGGTGTTAAAAGGCCTGGCCGACAAGGGGCTGGCCGAAAAGCGGGAACAGCTGCCCGCTCCTGCCGACTGGCGCCGAGACTATGCGGTGAACGAGGATGACAAACCCAGGCTCAACACCGAACAGGCACTGGCAGTCAGTTGCATCCATCAGGCCTCGGGGTTCAGCCCCTTCTTGCTGGAAGGCGTTACCGGCTCAGGCAAGACCGAGGTCTATCTGCAGGCGATGGAGCCTGTGCTGCGACAGGGTCGACAGGTGCTGGTGCTGGTGCCCGAAATCGGGCTGACACCACAGACGATAGCCAGGTTTCAACACCGTTTTAAGGTACCGATCGTCACCCTGCATTCCGGGCTGTCGGAACGGGAGCGGCTGGACGCCTGGCTCGCCTGCCGTGATGGCTCGGCGGCGGTGGTCATCGGCACCCGCTCCGCCCTGCTGACGCCTTTTGCCGAACTGGGACTGATCCTGATCGATGAAGAGCATGATGCCTCCTTCAAGCAACAGGACGGCTTCAGGTACCATGCCCGGGATCTGGCCATGTTGCGGGCCCGCCGGCTGGCCATCCCCATAGTGCTGGGCTCGGCCACCCCGGCGTTTGAAAGCCTGCACAATGCTCACAGCGGCAAGTACCGCCACCTGCTCCTGCGCCAGCGGCCGGGAGCGGCCACCATCGCCCAACACCTGCTGCTGGACAGCAAGCATGTACAGCTGCACGCCGGACTGTCTCCCCAGCTGATCCAGCTGATGGAAGGGGAACTGAGCCAGGGAAATCAGGTGATGCTGTTCCTCAACCGCCGCGGCTATGCTCCCGCCCTGCTCTGCCATGACTGCGGCTGGCTGGCCGATTGCGAGCGCTGCGACGCCCATTACACCTGGCACCGGGGCAAGGCCAGATTGCATTGCCATCATTGCGATCACCAGCGCCCGGTACCCCGCCAATGCCCCCGCTGTGGCGGCCGGCAGCTGCTGGGTACCGGCCTGGGCACCGAACAGGTCGAGCTGGCCCTGGCCGCCCTGTTCCCTCAATACAACACTGTTAGGATCGATCGGGATAATACCCGCCGCAAGGGAAGTTTTCAGCAGCATTTGGCCGGCATCCGCGAGGGCAGGTATCAAATACTGTTGGGTACCCAGATGCTGGCCAAGGGCCACCACTTTCCCGATGTTACCCTGGTGGCGCTGCTCGATGTCGACGCGGCCTTGTTTGCCAGCGACTTCAGGGCAACCGAACGCTTTGCCCAGCTTTATATCCAGGTAGCCGGCCGGGCCGGGCGAGCCAGCAAACCGGGACGGGTAGTGCTGCAAAGCCATCATCCGGATCATGCGCTGCTGCAGGATCTGGCCAATCAGGGCTATGATCATTTTGCCCGCACCGCCCTAAAGGAACGGCAACAGGCCGGGCTACCCCCCTTCAGTTACCAGGCCTTGTTCCGGGTCCAGGCCCCCCAATCCGAACCCTGTCAGTATTTTTTGCAGGCGCTGGTGGAACAACTCAAGCCCTTGCTGCCCGCCGAGCTGCTCTGCGCAGGCCCCTTCAGCGCCCAGATGGAGAAAAAAGCGGGGCAATTCCGGCATCAACTGCTGCTGCAGGCCGACAACCGGCGCCAACTGGCCATCGCCGCACGCCAAGCGCTGGCCCTGATCGACACCATTCCCCAGGCGCGCAAGGTACGCTGGTCGCTGGATATAGATCCGACCGAGCTGTGGTAACACCCTAATGACGCAGGCCGGGTACCGAGTCGGGTTTGACCATGGTCATCAAGAACGCCAGGGCCCGCCGGCAGTTGTCCTCGGCCATCAGCAACTGGGTCTGGTGTCCGCCCAAGGGCAGCACTTCCAGCCAACGCTGGGTGACCCAGGCGGCGTCCGTCCATCTGGGTGAGGGGTGCAATTCGGCCAGCTCAGGATATTCGTCAAACACTTCCTGCAGCTTGTCGGACAAGACCCGCTCGAATGAGGAAAGGGTACAGGACTGCCAGTTGTCCAGCAGCGAGACTTCCGCCTGCAGCAGGCCGTCGGCATCCTGACTCAGGGAGCGGATCAGGAAGCGCTCCGTCCCCTCTACCGTAATCCCCAGCAAGCCATCGCTCAGGCTGTAAAAATCGACAATCTGCACCCGGGTACCCAGCATAAACAGGCTGTGAGTGCGCTTTTTCGGCTCATCGTCGAGCATACCGATGCCGAAGCCGTTTCCCGTGCTCGCCGCTTCGCTGACCATCCTGATATACCTGGATTCAAAAATACGCAAAGGCAATTTACCACCGGGCATAAGGTGGAGGGTCAGCGGTAGAATCGCCAGTTTCATGGCCCTGTCCTCCCCTGCAATTAACAGCTATAAAGACCCCTTTTCGTGTCGATTGCTTTCAATCCGCCTCTCCCCGGGCGCAAACGGTAGTTTTCTCGACGCGATATGAGTAGAATTTATCCCCCCTGGGTACCTATCCGACCTTGTCTTAATTTTGGTGAACTGACGATGAAAGAACATATTCAAGCGCTGCTTGAGCAGACGGTCTCTATCCTGAAACAAGAAGGCATATTGCCCGCCGAGCTGGAGCCGCGTATTCAAGTAGACAGAACCAAAGACAAGGCCCACGGGGATCTGGCCACCAACCTGGCCCTGTTGCTGGCCAAGCCGGCGGGACAAAATCCCCGTGCCCTGGCTCAGTTAATTGTAGACAAGCTGCCCGCCTCGCCCCTGGTAGCCAAGACTGAGCTGGCCGGACCCGGCTTTATCAACTTCTTTCTCGACAACGACTGGCTGGCCAATCAGATTGCCTTGATGGCACAGGATCCGCGCGCTCATGTGCCGGTCGCCGAACACCAGCAAACCGTGGTGGTCGACTACTCGGCGCCCAACGTCGCCAAGGAAATGCATGTCGGCCACCTGCGCTCCACCATCATCGGCGATGCGGTGGTACGCACCCTGGAGTTCCTGGGGCACAAGGTGATCCGCGCCAATCATATCGGTGACTGGGGTACCCAGTTCGGCATGCTGATCGCCCACCTGGAAGAACTGGAAAAACAGAATCCGGAGGTATTGTCCTCCGGCTTGGCCGATCTGGAACAGTTCTACCGCGAGTCCAAACAGCAGTACGATGCGGATCCCGAGTTCGCCGAGCGGGCCCGGGGCTACGTGGTCCGGCTGCAGGGCGGCGACAGCTACTGCCTGGGCATGTGGCAGAAGCTGGTCGACGTCACCCTTAAGCACAACCAGGCCGTCTACGACCGTCTCAATGTCTCCCTGACCCCAGCCGATGTGATGGGCGAAAGCACCTACAACCCAATGCTGGCCGAGATTGCCGAGGATCTGCAGGCCAAGGGCCTGGCGGTGGAAGATCAGGGCGCCCTGGTGGTCTACCTGGACGAATACAAGAATAAGGACGGTGATCCCATGGGGGTTATCGTGCGCAAGAAGGACGGCGGTTTCCTCTATACCACCACCGACATCGCCTGTGCCAAATACCGTTATCAGCGGCTCGGTGCCGATCGGGTGCTCTATTTTATCGACTCCCGTCAGCACCAGCATCTGATGCAAGCCTGGAGCATAGTGCGGCAGGCCGGCTATGTGCCCGAGCAGGTCAGCCTGGAGCACCATGCCTTCGGCATGATGCTGGGCAAGGACGGCCGTCCCTTCAAGACCCGTTCCGGCGGCACCGTCAAGCTGGTCGAACTGCTCGATGAGGCCGAACAGAGGGCAGCCCAGCTGCTGGAACAGAAACAGACGGAGCTGACCCCGGAAGAAAAGGCCCAGGTGGTCAACCGGGTGGCCATGGGCTCGGTCAAGTATGCGGATCTGTCCAAGAACCGCACCACCGATTACATCTTCGACTGGGACAACATGCTGTCCTTCGAGGGTAATACCGCCCCTTATCTGCAATATGCCTATACCCGAATCAGGTCCATCTTCCGCAAGGCCGGGGTGGATGCCGAACAGCTGAACGGCCAGGTACAGATAGGCGCCCCCGCCGAAGAGGCGCTGGCGCAAAAGCTGGTGCAGTTCAACGATACCGTCAAGAGCGTCGCCGACAAGGGCATGCCTCACCTGCTGTGCCTGTATCTGTTTGAGCTGTCCGGCGCCTTTATGAGTTTCTATGAAGCCTGTCCGATCAATAAGGACGGTGTCGGTGAGCAGGAACGCGCCAGCCGCCTGCTGCTCTGTGCCGCCAGCGCCAAGGTGCTGGAACGGGGCCTGACGCTGCTAGGCATAGAGACCATGGAGCGCATGTAAGCCATGGCCAAGGATTACGTCCGGCGCAGCAACAGGCCCAGGCCCAAACGCAACTCCCGTACCACCGGCGGGAGCAAGCGCAAGGCCGCCTCCCAGGGGCTCAATATTCCCTGGCTGGCCGTAATCCTGGCGGTGCTGCTGGCCGCCGGCCTCGGCTACCTGATTTATCTGGTCAAGGGCTCAGCCGAACGCAAGCCCGCCGACATCAACCAGACCCAGGCCGCCCCCGCCGCCATCGATCCATTGGAGCAGAAGCCGGTGGAAAAATGGCGCTATATCGAGCAGCTGGAAAACAAAGAAATACAGGTTGATGTACCTGTGGCCGAAGAGAACAGCCAGCCTTACCTGATGCAGTGCGGCTCCTTCCGCTCACAGAGCCAGGCCGAGCAACTCAAGGCCCGTATCGCCTTCCAGGGCATGGAGTCGCAGGTGCGTCGTTCCGACGGCAGCAACGGTATCTGGTATCGGGTTATCCTCGGACCCTATCAAAGCAAGCGGCAGGCGGAAAAAGACAAGCACCAGTTGCTGCGGGCCAACGTCAATCACTGTGCAATCTGGTTCTGGGAGGGTTGATCTCTCCCCCCTTCGTCCCCATTTCTGTGAGCATGACATTTCTGCCAGTCTGGCTGGCTACACAGTCAAGTGAGGTTCACAGTGACAACGATCGTTTCAGTCCGCCGTAACGGCAAAGTGGTCATCGGTGGCGATGGCCAGGTATCCTTGGGCAATACCGTGATGAAAGGCAATGCCCGCAAGGTACACCGGCTGTTCAACGGCAAGGTACTGGCGGGGTTTGCCGGCGGTACCGCCGATGCATTTACCCTACTCGAACGTTTTGAGGCCAAGCTGCAGGCCCATCAGGGTAACCTGGAGCGCGCCGCCGTGGCCCTGGCCAAAGAATGGCGAACCGACCGCATGCTGCGCCGGCTCGAGGCCCTGCTCGCTGTGGCCGACGACAAAAATTCCTTCATCATTACCGGTAACGGCGACGTGGTACAGCCGGAGCAGGATCTGATCGCCATCGGCTCAGGTGGCGCCTTTGCCCAGTCCGCCGCCCGTGCCCTGCTGGAAAACACCGAGCTCGAGGCCCGCGACATAGTACAAAAGGCCCTGACCATCGCCGGCGACATCTGTGTCTACACCAACAACAACCAGACTATCGAAGAGCTCGACTATAGTCATTAAATCAGCCCGGGGGAGGCCCGCCGCCGGCCATATCGACGCCATGCTCTGCCGGCCGCCTCCCTCGCCGAATACAGGATCCCATTATGTCTGACATGACCCCGAGAGAAATCGCCCACGAACTGGATCGCCATATCGTCGGCCAGGCCGAGGCCAAGCGCGCCGTGGCCATTGCCCTGCGCAACCGCTGGCGCCGCATGCAGCTGACGCCCGAGCTGCGTCAGGAAGTGACCCCGAAAAATATCCTGATGATAGGCCCGACCGGGGTCGGCAAGACCGAGATCGCCCGCCGCCTCGCCAAGCTGGCCAACGCCCCCTTTATCAAGGTGGAAGCGACCAAGTTCACCGAGGTCGGCTATGTGGGCAAGGAAGTGGATTCCATCATCCGTGATCTGACCGACATCGCCATGAAGATGACCCGTGAGCAACAGATGGAAAAGGTGCGCTTCCGGGCCGAAGAGGCGGCGGAAGAACGGGTGCTGGATACCCTACTACCCAATCCCCGCAACACCTGGGGCGAGGATGAGAAAGCCGACAACAGCAACAGCCGCCAGATCTTCCGCAAGAAGCTGCGGGAAGGCAAGCTGAACGACAAGGAAATCGAGATCAATGTCTCCGCCCCGCAGATGGGGGTGGAGATCATGGCCCCCCCCGGCATGGAAGAGATGACCAACCAACTACAGAGCATGTTCCAGAACCTGTCCGGCAATACCAGCAAGCAGCGCAAGATGAAGATCCAGGATGCGCTCAAGCTGCTGGTGGAAGAAGAAGCGGCCAAGCTGCTCAATCCGGAAGAACTGAAAGAACAGGCCATCGCCGCAGTGGAAAACCAGGGCATCGTCTTTATCGACGAGATCGACAAGATCTGCAAGCGCGGTGAAAGTTCGGGTCCGGATGTCTCCCGTGAAGGGGTACAGCGGGATCTGCTGCCGCTGGTCGAGGGCAGTACCATCACCACCAAGCATGGTATGGTGCGTACCGACCATATGCTGTTTATCGCCTCCGGCGCCTTCCAGGTGGCCAGGCCGTCGGATCTGATCCCCGAGCTGCAGGGGCGTCTGCCGATCCGGGTTGAGCTGAGCTCCCTCACCACGGACGATTTTGAACGTATCCTCACCGAGCCGAGCGCCTCCCTGACCGAACAGTACAAGGCGCTGCTGGCCACCGAAAATGTCAACATCGAGTTCAGCCAGCCGGGTATCCGTCGCATCGCCGAGGCCGCCTGGCGGGTCAATGAGACCACCGAGAATATCGGCGCCCGCCGACTGCACACAGTGATGGAGCGGCTGCTGGATGAACTGTCCTACGAGGCATCCGACAAGTCCGGCGATACCATCACCATCGATGAACACTATGTGGATCGCTACCTGAAAGATCTGGTGGAAGATGAAGATCTGAGCCGCTATATCCTCTGATCAGCGCAGATAAAAAGGGCGGTCATATAATTGTGATTGAAAACCGCTCCCGCCCCTTTATACTGAGGTTACCTTGTTTCCAGATGCGACCAACACCATGGAATACAACACTTCCGAACTGTGCAATACCTATATGGAAATGGTGGATGTGGTTGAACCCATGTTCTCCAGCTTTGGCGGCCGCAGCTCCTTCGGCGGCATGGTCTCCACCATTAAATGCTTTGAAGCCAACGGCCTGATCATCGATGTGGTGAAAGAAAACGGCGCCGGCCGGGTACTGCTGATCGATGGCGGTGGCTCTCTGCGTCGGGCGCTGATCGATGCGGAAATCGCCGAAATTGCCGCCGATAATGGCTGGGAAGGCATAGTCTGTTATGGTTGCGTGCGTGAAGTCGACGCCCTGGAAGAACTGGATATCGGTATTCAGGCGCTGGCCTCGATTCCGGTCGGCGCCGGCGACAGCGACGTGGGCGAACTGGATATACCGGTCAACTTCGGTGGGGTGACCTTCCTGCCGGAAGATCATCTGTACGCAGATACCACCGGGGTTATCCTGTCTCCCGAACCGCTGGATATAGATTAATTGCCGACGCTGTTCCTTAAAAAGCCTGTCTTATGACAGGCTTTTTGGTTAGCGGGTGATTCAGGCGCTTTCTTCCACCTGGTCGATCTTGCCCAGCAACACCCTCAAGCGATCCTGCCAGGCGTCATGATCCTGTTTCAGCTGCTGGTTTTCCTGAGCCAGCTGACCGTTCTGTTCCTTCAGCTCGTCCAGCTCCATCTGCAGCAAGGAGATGGTGTCTACCGCGGCCTGGATTTTGGATTCCAGTTTTTCTAATACTTCAAAAGACATGCGTTACCCCTAATCGATGTTTGACCTTCTGGCCCTCAATGCCCGAGGATACCTCCAGGTATCCAAGACAACAAGCTCCCGCCACCATGTGGCCGTTGTTTGTCGCCTATATTTAACTTGCTCCCGTCAAGGCAGGCCTTAACAACCTGGTTTTTCAAATATCCTGGCTCATATCCAGCGAAGGCTTGTCGCAGGTCGGCCGCCCGACGATTCGGGCCGGCACTCCGGCGACCGTGGTATGGGGCGGTACCGGCTCCAGCACCACACTGCCGGCGCCGATCTTGGCCCCCATGCCCACTTCGATGTTGCCCAGTATCTTGGCCCCGGCCCCTATCATCACCCCTTCACGGATCTTGGGATGGCGATCGCCGCCTTCCTTGCCGGTCCCCCCCAGGGTCACATTCTGCAGTATCGATACATCGTCTTCGATCACCGCCGTTTCACCCACCACGATGCCGGTGGCATGGTCGAACATGATGCCCTTGCCGATACGGGCGGCTGGGTGTACATCGACCCCGAACACCACCGAAATCTGATTTTGCAGGTAGCTGGCGAGGGAGCGACGCTCATGGCGCCATAGCCAGTTAGCGATGCGATATCCCTGCAGGGCATGAAAACCCTTGAGATAGAGCAAGGGGGTGGAGTACAGCTCCACCGCCGGATCCCGCTCCTTAACCGCACAGATATCCATGGCCACCGAATCCAGTATGCCGGGCTCTTCGGCCAGTGCCCCTTCAATCACCTCGCGCAGGATGATGGCCGGCATCACCGCGCTTTCCAGCTTGTTTGCCAGAATAAAACTCAAGGCGCACTTGAGGTTGTCGTGATTGAGGATGGTGGAGTAAAAGAAGCTGCCCAGCATAGGCTCTTCTGTGATCATCCGCTGTGCCTCTTCGCGGATACGTAACCAGGTACTGGATTGAATGGCATCGTCCATGGGTTAAACCTTGTTTTCTAAAAATTGATGTTCGCTCATATCCTGGGAGTGGGCCTCGCGCGGCAGGACCGAAATAGGGTCCATGTGAATAATCACATCGGTATCGGGGAACAATGCCCGCACTGCTTTTTCCGCCCGGTCGGCAATGCGATGGGCGCGCACCAGGGGCAGCTGGTCATCCAGCTCCACATGCAGCTGAACGAAGCGGGTCGCTCCCGACTGCCGGGTACGTAACTCATGCAGACCCCTCACCCCCTCGACCGCCATGCAGGTCTCAATAATGCGCTTTTGCTCCTCTTCCGGCAACTGCCGATCCAGTAACATTTGTACCGAATCGTAACCGATTTTCAGGGCGCCTTTCAGGATATAGCCGCCGATCAGCACCGCAAACAGACCATCGGCCCAGTGCCAGCCATACCAAGCCAGGGCTATCGCCAGCAGTACCCCGACGTTGAGCAGAATATCCGAACGGTAATGCAGCTGATCGGCACGGATCGCCACCGAGTTGGTACGTCTAATCACATAGCCCTGGAAGGCTACCAGGCCCAAGGTCAGCAGCACGGAGAAGAGCATCACCCCGATCCCCATACCTGCGTGCTGAACCTGTTCGGCATTCAGCAGCCGGGAGATGCCGTTGATAATCAAAAATGCCGCCGAACCGCTGATAAAAGCCGACTGGGCCAGGCCGGCCAGGGATTCCGCCTTGCCATGGCCGAACTTGTGGTCCTGATCGGGGGGGATCAGCGCATAGCGGATGGCCATCAGGTTGATCAGGGAGGCGCTGATATCGAGCAGGGAGTCGGTCAGGGAAGCCAGCATGCTGGCGGAGCCGGTATAAAACCAGGCCAGCAGCTTGGCGATGATCATCAGGCCCGCCGCCCCGGCGGCGGCGATGGCCGCCGTGGTGACCAGACGGGAGTAGGACGAGCTGTTCATGGTTCAACCGGATTGAGAGCTTTCGGCTAGTATACCTCGCCCCTGTCCGAATGTGACCCTTGCATTGACTTGCCGTGATGCCCGGGTATGCTTGAGGCCTGCTTAACGAGACCCTGAACCATGCTGCATATCGTCCTCTATCAGCCAGAAATACCGCCCAATACCGGCAATATCATCCGCCTTTGTGCCAATACCGGCTTCCAGCTGCACCTGATCGAGCCGCTGGGCTTTGACTGGGATGACAAACGCCTGCGCCGGGCCGGCCTCGACTACCACGAGTTCGCCCACATCATTCGCCATGCCAGCCTGGAGACCTGCCTGGAAACGCTGTCGGGTCGGGTCTATGCCTGCACCACCAAGGGCACCCGGCCCCACAGCGAGGCCCGCTTTGCCGCCGGCGACGTGCTGCTGTTCGGGCCGGAAAGCCGCGGCCTGCCCAGCGAAGTGATCGCCGCCCTGCCGCCGGAACAACGGCTGCGCATTCCCATGCTGGCCAGCAGCCGCAGCATGAATCTGTCCAACGCGGTATCGGTCTTCGTCTACGAAAGCTGGCGTCAGTTGGGTTACAGCGGCGCCTGCTGAACCATAAAGGCGTCCCGCCGATCCAGCCGCCACAGCGCCCAACCCAAGCTCAGCCCCCGGGCCAGCATAAAACAGAGCAGCGCCAGCCAGAGGCCGTGGTTACCCAAGCTCTGGCTCAACCACCAGACCGGGAAAAACACCCCCAGGGTCGACAACAGCATCATGTCGCGCATATCCCGGCCCCGGGTGGCACCGATAAAGATACCGTCCAGGATAAAGCACCAGCAGGCCGCCAGCGGCATCAGCATCAACCAGGGCAGATACAGGGCCGCCTGCGCCCGCACCGGCTCTATGCTGGTGATCATGCCGATAAGCCGCTCGCCGCCCAGGGCAAACACCAGGGTAAACAAAACGGCCACCAACGCCCCCCAGAACAGGTTGAGGGCACAGGCAAGACGCAATTCATCCCGCCGGCGGCGGCCGATGGCCCTGCCGACCATGGCCTCCACCGCGTAGGCAAAGCCATCCAGGCCGAAGGAGATAAACATCAGGAAGTTCATCAGCACCGCATTGGCGGCCACCACATCATCACCCAGCCGAGCCCCCTGAAAGGTGACGAAGGCGAAACATAACTGCAGGCACAGGGCCCGCAGAAAAATATCCCGGTTGAGGCCCAGCACGCGCAGGAAGGCCGTCCGGTTGAGGGTACGGGGCCAGAAATCGGCCGCCAGGATGATCTTTTTATGGCGCAGGGTGCGCCATACCAGCCAGAGCCCCAGCGCCAGACTCAGGTAATCGGCCAGCACGGTGGCGGCGGCGGCGCCCCGCACCTGCCAGCCCAGTCCCATCACGAACCAGATATCCAGCAGTATGTTGGCGCTGTTGCCGAGGATCAGCAGCCACATGGGCGCCCGGGCATTCTGACTGCCCAGCAACCACCCCAGCAGCACCAGGTTGGCCAGCGCCGCCGGCGCGCTCCAGATACGGATGGCCACATACTGACGACCATAAAACTGCACCGGATCACTGCCGCCGGCTAACCAGAACGCCAGCTCGATCAGCGGTTGTTGCAACAGCAGCACCAGCGACGCCAGGCCCAACGCCAGCAACAGCGCACGCACCAATACCTGCACCCGGCGCTCATCATCATTGGCACCATAGGCCTGGGCGGCCAGCCCGGTGGTGGACATCCGCAAAAAGCCCAGCAGCCAGAAGATCAGGCTGATGATGGTGCCGCCGACTGCGACTCCGCCCAGATAATAGGCCTGCTCGAGGTGACCGATGACCAGGGTGTCCACCAGCCCCAGCAAGGGTACGGTAATATTCGACAGCACCATGGGCAAGGCCAGGGCAAAGGTGCGCCTGTGGGCGGCACCACTGAAGAAGGCGGAGCTCATGGCTATCTCACCGGGGCTGGAGTGCGGACGGGATCATGGCTGGCTGTGTTACCGCCAACGGTTGACGATACGGCCAAAGTCCTGCACCAGCAGGCCGTTGTCCACCAGCGGAACCTGGGTCTGCTCATCAAAACTGGGACGGAAAGAAGCATGCAGCCGGCCATCCGGGTTGACCAGTGCGATAGAGGCGGAGTGATCAACCAGATAATCGCTGCCTTCCCGCTCATAGATGCCATAGATCAGCCCCAGTTGCTGTACCGCCGGCATCAGCTTGTCATGCGAGGCGGTGACCGCGATAAACTCGGGATTGAAGTAAGCGGTATAGGCCTTGAGTCGCTCTTGTGTATCCCGCTTGGGGTCGGCCGATACAAACACCAGCTGGGCCTGCGCCGAGGCCTGCTTAAGCTGATCGTAGACGGCCGCCATGTCCGCCAGGGTAGTGGGACAGATGTCGGGACAATAGGTATAGCCGACAAACACCAGGCTCCAGTGCCCCATGAAATCCTGCTCGGTCAGCGGCTGGCCGTCGGCATCGGTCAAGTCGATGCCGCTGAGCGGACGAGGCTCGGGATAGAGCACCACCGCCTCGCTCAACTTTTTGGGCTGGCTGTGGTGCCAGGCTATGCCGCTTAACATCCCCACAACCAGCAGGCCCAGGGCATAACACCAAATTCGCTTCGAATTACCAGGCATAGACTATCCAATGATCCGCGAGTAACAACACAAACAGCCACATAAGATGACTGATGGAAAAACGGAAGCATTGTAATGCAGTTTGGGGACTGGGTCTAAATTTCAGCCGACAGGCCCATTGCATAAACCTAAGGTTCAGGCCGAGGGAGCCCAGCAGATAGATGACACCGGACATGCCCACCACCCAGGGCAGCAGACACACCAGGGTCAACAGCAGGGTATAGAGCAGCACACAGGTCTTGGTGAATTCGATGCCGTGGGTCACCGGCAGCATGGGAATATCGGCCTTGGCATAATCATCCCGGCGATGGATGGCCAAAGCCCAGAAATGAGGTGGCGTCCAGGTGAAGATAATCATCACCAGCAGGCAGGCATGGCCGTCGAACTGCCCGGTCACCGCGGTCCAGCCCAGCAGCGGCGGCATGGCGCCCGCCAAGCCGCCGATCACGATATTTTGTGGTGTGGCCCGCTTGAGGAACACCGTATAGACAACCGCATAACCCAACAGGGAAGCCAGGGTCAGCCAGGCGGTCAGGGCATTGACCCACAGCAGCAGGACGCCGAGCCCGGCGCCGGACAGGCCGAAGGCAAAGACCAGGGCCGCGCCCGTATGCACCCGGCCCTGGGCCACGGGCCTGTGATAGGTGCGGGCCATTTTCAGATCGATGCGCCGGTCCAGTACATGATTGATGGCCGCCGCCCCGCCGGCCATCAGCCCGATCCCCAGGGTCGCCGCCAGCACCACCCCGGGAGTGGGCAGCGAGCCGGTTAAAAACATGCCCACCACCGCCGTCAACAGGATCAGGGCCACCACCTTGGGCTTGGTGAGGGCAAAATAATCCCGCCAGGCCAATCCCCGGCTTCTGGATAACAATGCGCCTTTTGTCATATCGCCTCCCTTGGGATATCCCCTTTGTCAGCCTGATGTTGTTGCGGCCCCCACAGGGCACCGCCTGCGGGACACGCCCCGATACGCCATCCGCGTTCACCGATGCCTACCAAGATCAACAATAAACCGGCGGCTCCGCCGTTATGGGCCACCGCCACCGCCAGCGGCAGATGCAGCAGCACATTGGCCACCCCCAGGGAGACCTGGAGTAACACGCCCAGCAGCAGGAGCAGACCCCAGCCCTTCAGCCCGGGACGACGCCACAATTGCCAGGCCAAGGCCAGCAGCAGGACGGTAGTCAAGCCGGCCCACAGCCGATGCGCCACATGTATGCTGACGCGTTCCTCTTGGCTCAACACCCCATATTGATAGTTATCCGCCGTCACCCCATGGGGATGGAAGGCGCTCCATTGCCATTGAGCCAGCCAGTCCCCCTGGCACACAGGCAGCTCGAGACAGGCCATGGCCGCATAGTTGGCCGCGGTCCAGCCGCCCAGGGCTATCTGGATGACCAGGGCGCCGAATGCGACCAAATACCAGGGAGCCAGCCCGGCGACCCCGCCCCTTGCCGGCGCAGGGCGGGAGCTACAATAGAGCAGGAATAGCAGCGACAAGATGGCGAATCCCCCCAGCAGGTGGCCCATCACCACCAGCGGCAGCAGGTTCAACGTCACCGTCAGCATCCCCAGGATGGCCTGGCCGGCCACCAGCAGCAACAGTATCCAGGCCGGGAGCCGATGCGCCCGATAGGCCGGCTTCAGGGATAGCAGGGCCATGGCCAGGATCAACAGCCCCAATGTGCCGGCCGCATATCTGTGCACCATTTCGTTACGCGCCTTAGCCACCTCCAGCGGGGCATCGGGAAAGCGGGCGGCGGCCAGGCTGTGATCGTCGGCCGAGCTGGGAATATAGTGAAAACCATAGCAGCCGGGCCAATCCGGGCAACCGAGTCCCGCATCCGTCAGCCGGGTATAGGCTCCCAGTCCCACCACCAGCAGTGCCAGCATAAATGCCAGCAGACAAAGTTGTCGCATCCTGCCTCCTAACCGGCCCGGGACAATTTAAGCAACCGCCGCAAGTCACCGAGCAGGGCCTTGCCAAGCAGCAGGGACTGTTCTGGATCATCCGACAGCGGATAGCGCATGATCAGAGTACCCGGCGGATCGGCGATATACACGAAACCCGCCTCCAGCTGCTCGCTGGCCGCCAGCTGCATCACCTCGACCCTCTGGCTGTCCCGTCCCAGCGCCAGATCTATCTGCTCCAATAGCCGCCGACCCTCGTTGCACGGGGAGCAGCTGTCGCTGACGGGCAGTAACAGCCGCCATTGTCGATCCTGACCGATATGACCCTCGACCCATTCTCCCTTATTGCTCACCCCCGGGGTGAACCAACCCATCTGCAGGGTGGCATAGGCCAGCCCCATGGGGAGCAGGAAGACCGCTAACAGAGCCCAAACCGTCTTATGCTTCATGCCACCTCCGATAAAACATCAGCCCGGTGATCAACACCGCCAACGCCATCACAAACCACTGGATGGCATATCCGGTATGTCGCTCCGGACCCATCACCACCGGCTGCCAGCCGGACTCCAAGGCATCGCCTTCCACCAATTTCAAGACAAAGGGCTGCACCGGCTCCCCCCATTGCCGGGCCAGCAACTCAGGCTGCAGGCTCTGTACCCGGGCGGAGACAAGATCCTGGCGGTGGCTGGAAAGGGAAAGCGGGGGCAGATAGGGGCGCACGATAAAACCGCTCAGCTCAATGCTGTCTTCGTCGGGCGGGGACACCACCGGCAAGCGGCGACGATCGGCACCGGCCTCGACCCAGCCGAGATCGACCGCCAACAGGCCGGCGGCCGTCTGCAGAGGCCGCACCAGCCGATAGCCGACCCGGCCTTGCTCAATCTGGTTATCCAGAAACAAATCTCCCCCCGCCAGATAGACACCGGACACCCGCAGCCGATGGCCGAAGGGCGCATTGACCGCCAGGGCTTCGGCCAACTCAAGCTCTATCTGGCTGCGGCTGTCCCATTCCAGCTGTAACTGACGCTTTTCCTCGGCCCGTGACAACTGCCACACCCCCATGACGGTCATCAGGGCGATCATGACGCCGGTTAGCACCAGCAATCCGCGCATCTTTCCTATACTCAAGCCAGGCTCCCCCAGGAAAATCCCTATGCTGATCAAGTTACTGATAGTGTTGTTATTGATTTTTATGATCGGCAACCTGCTGCTCGGCCTCAAGGCCCTAGTCTCGGGCCAGGATCCGCTGCTGATGAGCCGTTATATCGGTCGCCGCCTGTTATTTGCCGTCATTATCATGCTGTTGCTGGTACTGGCCATGGCCATCGGCCTGATCCAGCCCAACTCCACCCCGGGTGGTTAGAGAATATAAACAAACACAAACAGGCACAGCCAGACCACGTCCACGAAGTGCCAGTACCAGCTGCTGGCCTGAAAACCAAAATGATGGGCCGGGGTAAAATGCCCTTTCAGGATCCTCAACCACATGACGAACAGCATCAGCGCCCCCAGGGTGACATGCGCCCCATGAAAGCCGGTCAATAAAAAGAAGGTATTGCCGTAGATCCCCGAATCCAGCCGCAGTCCCAGTTCATGGTAGGCATGGAGATATTCCCACAGCTGCAAGCCCAGGAAAGCCAGCCCCAGCAGCACCGTCACTCCCAGCCACATCTTTAACGGCTGGCGCTGCTCCCTCAGCAAGGCCAGATGGGCCAGATGGGCGGTCACCGAAGAGCTGAGCAGGATAATGGTGTTGATCAGCGGCAGGCCGAACCAGCCCATGGCGGTGGTTTCGAGCCCGCCGGGGGTCAGGGTCAACGGCCAGATAGCGGTAAAGTCGGGCCACAACACCTCGTTGGTCATGGCGTTATTGCCGGCCCCCCCCAACCAGGGCACGGAGAGCACCCGGGCGTAGAACAGAGCGCCGAAGAAGGCGCCGAAGAACATCACCTCAGAGAAAATAAACCAGCTCATGCCCTGGCGAAAGGATCTGTCCATCTGCGCACTGTACAGGCCGGAGTGGGATTCCTTGATCACGTTGCTAAACCAGCCGAACAGCATGATGGTCATCACCAGGGTGCCGCTGCCGAAGATCACCGGCCCGCAAATGCCGGCAATGCCCGCCGCCCACATACCGGCCCCCAGGGCCAACAAGAACAACCCCAGGGCGCCGATGATCGGCCAAGGGCTCTGGGCCGGCACATAATAAGATTCCGTTTTAACCGCCATAACGCCTCCTCGTCAGCCTCGCTTGGCAACCGGCTCACTGATGTCATACAGGGTGTAGGAAAGGGTAAAGAGCTCAATATCGTCCGGCAGCCCCTGATCGACATAGAAACGCATCGGCATCACTGCGGCGGACTGTCCGGCGATGGGTTGCTCCTGAAAGCAGAAACATTCGGTTTTACGCAGGTAGTTGGCGGCCAACCCCGGGGACACCGAGGGAATGGCGCGCATCACCCTGTCTTCACTGGCATGGCTGGTTACGGTAAAGTCCACCTGATGCATCTCCCCCGGGTGCACCTGCAGGCGCCGCACCGACGGCTCAAACTCCCCATTCAGACCGGTCGCGGTATAGGTAACAAACTCCACCGTAATTAACCGGCTCAGATCCTGGCTGACGGAACCGGCGGCGACCCGATTGGCCGTCTTGCCGTTCAGTCCGGTGATCTGGCAAAACACATCGTAGAGCGGTACCAACGCAAAACCGAAGCCGAACATGGCCAGTGCCATCAAGCCCAGCCGGGCCGCTTGCTTGCGATGAGCCATTTACTTGATCTCCGGTGGGGTGGTAAAGGTGTGATAGGGAGCCGGTGAAGGCAGAGTCCACTCCAGACCATGAGATCCCTCCCACACAGCCGCCGTGGCCGGCTCACCACCCCGGATACACTTCACCAGCACCACCACGAAGATCAACTGGGACAGGCCGAAGGCGAAGCCGCCTATGCTGACCAGCACGTTAATATCGGCAAACTGCAGGGCATAGTCGGGAATACGCCTGGGCATGCCGGCCAACCCCAGAAAATGCATGGGGAAGAACAGCACATTGACCGACACCAGCGAGCACCAGAAGTGCCATTTGGCCAGCCGCTCATTGAACATATGTCCGGTCCATTTGGGCAGCCAGTAATACACCGCCGCCATCACCGAAAAGATTGCCCCCGTGACCAGCACATAGTGGAAGTGGGCCACCACGAAGTAAGTGTCATGGTACTGGAAATCCGCCGGGGTCATGGCCAGCATCAGGCCACTGAAACCGCCGATGGTGAACAGTATGATAAAGGCCAAGGCGAACAGCATGGGCACTTCAAAGCTGAGCGAGCCCCGCCACATGGTCGCCACCCAGTTGAACACCTTGACCCCGGTGGGAACCGAAATCAGCATGGTGCAGTACATGAAAAACAGCTCGGCTGCCACCGGCATACCCACGGTAAACATATGGTGCGCCCAGACCAGGAAACTCAAGCCGGCGATAGACGCGGTGGCATACACCATGGAGGAATAGCCGAACAGCGGCTTACGGCAGAAGGTGGGCAAAATGGCAGAGATAATGCCGAAGCTCGGCAAGATCATGATGTACACCTCCGGGTGGCCGAAGAACCAGAAAATATGCTGAAACATCACAGGATCGCCGCCACCGGCGGCGGCAAAGAAGCTGGTACCGAAGTATTTGTCGGTGAGCACCATGGTCGCCACCCCCGCCAGCACCGGCATCACCGCGATCAGCAGGAAAGCGGTGATCAACCAGGTCCAGCAGAACAGCGGCAGTTTCATCCAGGTCATGCCCGGCGCCCTCAGGTTCCAGATGGTGACGATGACATTCATCGCCCCCATGATCGAGCTGATCCCCATGATATGGATGGAGAACACGAACAGGCCGGTGCTGTCGGGAGAATAATGGGTGGACAGGGGCGCATAGAAGGTCCAGCCGAAGTTGGGGCCTCCACCCGGCATAAACAGGGATGACAACATCAGCGCAAAGGCGAACGGCAATATCCAGAAGCTCCAGTTGTTCATCCGCGGCAGCGCCATATCCGGTGCGCCTATCATCATCGGGACCATCCAGTTGGCCAAGCCGACAAAGGCCGGCATCACGGCCCCGAAAATCATCACCAGGCCGTGCATGGTAGTCATCTGGTTAAAGAAATTGGGCTCCACCAGCTGCAGCCCGGGCTGGAACAACTCGGCCCTGATCACCATGGCCATGCTGCCCCCAACCAGGAACATGGTCAGGCTGAACAGCAGATACATGCTGCCGATGTCCTTATGGTTGGTGGTAAACAGCCAGCGGCCTATACCCTTGGCCGGGCCATGATGGGCATGTTCGACTTCCAGATGCCCATCGGCCGTTTGTGTCCTGTCTTGCTGTGTCATCCCTGCCCCCTATTGTCCCTGCCGTGCCGCAGCTATATCCCCGGGCTGCACCAGATCACCGGTATCATTGCCCCAGGCGTTGCGTTCATAGGTGATCACCGCAGCCAGCTCTTTCAGCGCCAGCTGTTTGTCAAAGTTCTGCATGGCGGTTCCCGCCTTGCCGTGCAGCACTACGTCGATATGGGCCGCCCTGTCCTGCAGGATGAGTTCACTGCCTTTCAACGCCGGGAAGGCCCCCGGGAGTCCCTCGCCACCGGCCTGATGACAGGCGGCGCAGCTCCGCAGATATACTTGCTCCCCCAGGCTCATCAATTCATCCCGGGTCATCTCCATCGCCGCCAAGGCCTGTTCCGCCGCCTTGGCCTCTGCCTGCCGGGTCTTGGTTTGCGCCAGCCACTGGGCAAACTGTTCAGGCTCGCGCGCATCCACCACTATCGGCATAAACGCATGGTCCTTGCCGCACAGCTCGGCGCACTGACCCCGGTACATGCCCGGGGTGTTGATCCGGGTCCAGGCCTCGTTGATAAAACCGGGAATGGCGTCTTTCTTGACCGCAAACGCCGGCACCCACCAGGAATGGATGACATCGTCGGAGGTGATCAGGAAACGGATCTTGCGATCGGTCGGCAATACCAGGGGCCGATCCACCTCCAGCAGATAATTACCGGCCTTGCTCAGGCTACCGTTGATCTCCTGCGGCAAGGTAGCCAGCAGGCTGTAGAATTCGACACCCTGATCGAAGTAACGGTAATGCCACTTCCACTGGGAGCCGGTAATTTGGACGGTAAGATCAGACTGGCTGGGGTCCTCCATGGCGATCAGGGTACGGGTGGCGGGCACCGCCATGGCGATCAGGATCAGAAACGGGATCAGGGTCCAGAGAATTTCAACCCTGGTACTCTCATGAAATTGCGCCGCCTTCGCCCCTTTGGATTTGCGATGGTGAATAATGGCCCAGAACATGGCCCCGAACACCAGGATGCCGATCACCACGCAGATCAGCAGTATGGTCATATGCAGGTCGTAGACCTGCCGGCTGATATCGGTGACCCCCGGCGTCATATTAAAGCGAGAATTTGCCAAAACCGGCAGACTCGTCGGCAAGGACAAGAGCAATAAAAGCAGCTTCACACGCACCCCCAAATTTTTATTCCTTTATTTTTGGCGCACTCAAAAGAGAGTCAGTGCTAACTGAACAACCGCATCCATGGTTCAGCTCATCATAAGTAAAGCATTGATTTAAAAAATGTAAAAAATGAAAGGAGAAAAAAGTGGGAGCCGTACGACAAAGCCGGAAAGAAGATCGGCATAACCATGCCGGGAGTTGAGTGCTTACCAACGGGGAGCCCAAGGGCCGGACTGAGCCGCCCCCTCGGACAGGTTCAGGCCCGGTTCAAAAACCTTCGCTGTTACGAATAACGCCTACCGCCAGGCCTTCGATAATCAACTCCTGCTGGCGCAGATCCACTTCGATGGGCGAGAGCTCTTCGTTTTCCGGCAGCAGGCTGACCTGGTTGCCCTTGCGCTGGAAGCGCTTGACGGTGACCTCGTCATCAAGCCGGGCCACCACCACCTGCCCGTTGTGAATATCCTGGGTCTTGTGTACCGCCAGCAAGTCACCGTCCATGATACCGATGTTCTTCATACTCATGCCGCTTACCCGCAGCAAGAAGTCGGCTTGGGGGCGGAACAGCGATGGATCCAGCTGGTAATAGCTTTCGATATGCTGCTGGGCCAGGATGGGTTCACCCGCGGCGACCCGGCCGATCAGGGGCAACCCGCTATCCGGGTTCACCACCTCCGGCTCCTCCTCCTGCAGCAGGCGGATACCGCGGGAGGTGCCGGGCATCACGCTGATCACCCCTTTCTTGGCCAGGGCCTTCAGATGCTCTTCGGCGGCATTGGCGGAACGAAACCCTAGGATGTTGGCGATTTCGGCGCGGGTGGGCGGCATACCGGTTTGTTGCATATGCGCTTTGATAATATCCAGAACCTGGGTTTGGCGAGGGGTAAGGGTTTTCATCATGAGACCTGTTTTTTTATACAGCTAACTGTCAGTATATCCAGTAAATTCAGGAGGGCAAGGGCTAAATGCCCGGCGGACATTTCCAGACGGGAGGGATAAACCGGCCAACTGGCTGGCCGGACAACATGGATGGTTACAGCAGGGCCAGGATCAGGCCGGCGAAGATCGTCAGGCCGACATAGTTATTGTTCAGGAAGGCCTGGAAACAAGCCATCCTTTCCCTGTCCCTGATCAGCCGCTGCTGATAGACAAACAACGCCGCCGCCGCCAGCAAGCCCCAATAGAAGGCGCCGCCCAGGGCGAATACCTGGGCGGCCCACAGCAGCAGCAGCAGGGTAGCCAGCTGCAGCAGGCCGACGATCAGCTTGTCGCGCCGGCCGAACAGAATGGCGGTGGATTTGACGCCTATCTTCAGATCGTCGTCCCTGTCCACCATGGCGTACATGGTATCGTAGGCCACCGTCCAGGTCAGGTTGGCGGCAAACAGCAGCCACAGCCCGACCGGCAGGGCATTGCTCTGGGCGGCAAAAGCCATGGGGATCCCCCAGGAAAAAGCGATACCCAGGAAGAGTTGCGGTAAATGGGTAACCCGCTTCATAAAGGGATAGAGCGCCGCCCACCCCAGGCCGGCAAAGGCCAGCTTGATGGTCAGGCTGTTGGTGGTCAATACCAGCATAAAGGAAGCCAACACCAGCAGGACAAACAAGCCGAGAGCCTGGCGTGCCGTCAGCTCGCCCGATGCCAGGGGACGGGCCTGGGTGCGCTTGACATGGCCATCGATCTTCCTGTCGGCAAAGTCATTAATCACACAGCCCGCCGAACGCATGGAAAACACCCCCACCACAAACACCAGCAGCACCCAGGGATCCGGACGCCCCTGACCAGCAATCCAGATGGCCCACAGGGTGGGCCAGAGTAACAGCAGGGTGCCAATGGGTTTATCCAGTCGCGCCAGCGCCATATAGGCACGCCAGCGCGGACGCGTCATGGTCGTCATGATAGTTGCTCCTGATAGGCCTGGGCCTGGGGTAGGAAAAGCTCGGTGACCAACACCCGGGCACCACCGGCCTGCAGGGTGGAACGCCGGCCCCACAGGGGAAAGTCCGCCGCCAGAGGCAGCTCGATGCGTTGGGCCAGCGCCACCCGTGCCTCATGGCCCAGACCGGCAAACTCAAACTGGCTGCGCGCCAGCCCGGGGTGTTCAAACAACAGCTCACCCAACGCCTTTTGCCCCAGTCCGGCCAATTCCGGGCAGGCTTCCAGGCTGGCGCCTGAATACAGGGAGCTGGCATAAACCCAGGGCACGCCATCGCAACAGAGCAGCACTTCCCGACAGAATCCCCGGACACCCCCCAGCCGTTCAGCCAGGGCCGGCTCCAGCATCACATCGTCGGCCTGGGCCCGCACCACTACGCGAAAGTCCCGACAATGACGCCGGAGCCGCTCGGTCATCGAACCTCTGTCATACAGCCAGTCTGTCAGTAGAGGAGACAACTCAGGCAATTCCTGACCCGTCAACCAGTGCCACCCTTGATCGGCTCGCTTAATCACTCGTGAATTCCTGAAACATAAACAACAACGATTCGGCAAAAAACTAAAGAACAGCGCCGCACTCCTGATTCAGGACAGCACCGCTTTATTCCGATCGAGCCAAGCCTGCAGCAGGCCCACCAGCAGGCCACCCAAATGGGCCATATTGGCCATCGGGATCCCCAGCAGATCGGCGAAGCCCAGCACCAGCCAGACCACCATAAACACCGCCATACCGTCGGGCAGGCCTATGCCCCTGGCCGGGGTCAGCCGTCCGCTTAACCAGGTGTAGGCAACCAGCGCGTACACCACGCCGGACAAACCACCAAAGCGCGGTCCGCTCGCCCAGAACTGCATAAAGTTCGACAGCACCGCCGCCAGCAACAGCAACGACAGCAACTTGCCGTGGCCCAGCCGCCGCTCGATCATGCCGCCCAGATACCACCACCAGAAGAGATTGAACAGCAGGTGCAGCAGTGAAAAATGCATCAATGCCGGGGTGAAGGCTCGCCAGAATTCCCAGCCCAGCAGGCGGGACGGATCGGCCGGAAAAGACAACACACCGAACAGGGGCAGGCCGAGCCAGCTCAGGGCATACACGGCGGCACAGGCCAATAACACCAGCATATTGACCGGTCCGGTCCGGCGCAGCAGGTCACCGGCCAGCCCGGGCTTACTCGGATCCGGGCTGAAATGGATATGGGTGTCGCCCTGGCGCCAGGCGGCATCCTGATAGCGCGGGTGCAGAGGCTCGGCCAGGAAGCGCTTCACTTCCAGCAACGCCTCCTGATAACGGGATTCATTGACCAGCCAGAGAGTGGCATTATGGTCATCATCCAGGGTCAGTTCGCATTTCAGCCCGATATCGTTCAAATAATCCACAAAGGCCTGGGCTCGACGGGGATCATCCAACACCAGCAACTGCTTCATCAGCCAGCAACGACGGCTTGGGTCCGCCGCCAGGCCTCAAAGCCGCCATCCAGGCTGTAGACCTCCTCATAACCCTGATTGATCAGAAACTGGGCCGCCCCCTGGCTGCTGATGCCGTGGTAACACACCACGATCACCGGGGTGTCGTACTCGACCTCATTGGTAAAGCCGACCAGGCTGTCGTTGGTCAGATGGAAGGCGCCTTCGGCATGGGCCAGGGCAAATGACTGGGGATCCCGGATGTCAACCAGACGGGCACGACCTTCGGCCAGCATGGCGCTGGCCTCATCGACCGAGATATGGGCAAACTGCTCCATGATGCACTCCTTGAAAACTTTGCAGCAGTGTACCCAATCTCTCGGCTTTTGGCATCACCCTCCCAGGTAAGCCTCCCGCACCTGCTTGTTGACCAGCAGTGCGGCACCGGTATCGGCCAGCACGATACGGCCGTTTTCCAGAACATAACCCCGGTCGGCCAGCTTCAGCGCCTGGTTGGCGTTTTGCTCCACCAGGAAGATGGTCATGCCCTGTTCCTGCCGCAGGCGGGCTATGGTCTCGAAGATCTGGGCGATGATGATGGGGGCCAGGCCCAGGGACGGCTCATCCAGCAATAGCATGCGCGGCTTGCTCATCAGCGCCCGGCCGATGGCCAGCATCTGCTGTTCACCACCGGACATGGTGCCGGCCCGCTGCTTCATCCGTTCCTTCAGGCGGGGAAACAGGCGGTACACCTCCGCGAGCAAGCCGGCATGCTCGCTCTTATCGACAAAAAACGCGCCCATATGCAGGTTCTCTTCCACGGTCAGCCGGGCGAAGATGCGCCGCCCTTCCGGCACTATGGCGATATCCTTGCGCATGATGGTGGCGGTATCCAGGCTGTTCAGCTCTTTATTTTCAAACAGTATCCGCCCCTGGGTCGGCTTGGGATCGCCACAAATCGACATCAGCAAGGTGGTTTTACCGGCACCATTGGCGCCGATCAGGGTCACTATTTCACCTTTGCCGATCTCCACGCTGACATTTTCCAGCGCCTGAATCTTGCCGTAGCTGGCGGAAATATTGTCAATTTTCAGCATGATTAAGCTTCTCCCAGATAGGCTTTGATGACCTCTGCATTATTTTGCACCTGCCCCGGGGTACCATCGGCCAGGGGCCGGCCCTGGTTGACCACATAGATATGATCCGAGATGCCCATCACCAGCTTCATATCATGCTCGATCAACAACACACTGACTCCGTCGTTATCTCTCAAGTCGCAGATCAACCTGTCCAGTTCATCGGTTTCATTGGGGTTCAGGCCCGCCGCCGGCTCATCCAGCATCAACAGCTCGGGCCTGGAAGCCATGCAACGGGCAATTTCTAGGCGCCGTTGCTGACCATAGGCCAGGTTGCCGGCGGTCCGGTTGGCAAACTCGGTCAACCTGACCTTCTCCAGCCAGTAGTGGGCCCGTTCCAGCCCCTCTTTTTCGGCCCGACGAAAGCCGGGGGTCTTCAACAGGCCGGCGATAAAGTTGGTGTTCAGCAGACGGTGCTGGGCCACCAGCAGGTTTTCCAGCACCGTCATTTCCTTGAACAGCCGTACATGCTGGAAGGTACGCACCATCCCCAGCCGGGCTATCTTGTGCCCGGGCAGGCCCTGGATGGCCTGCCCCCTGAAGTGGACTGTCCCGCCCGACGGCTTGTAGAAACCCGACAGGCAGTTGAAGATGGTGGTCTTGCCGGCACCATTCGGGCCGATAACAGAAACGATCTGCCGTTCCTTCATGGTCAGCGCCACCTGATCCACGGCCACCAGGCCCCCGAAACGCATGGTCAGGCCGGACACGGCTAACAGGTCGGTCATGACTTCATCTCCATATGGGGTCTGTGCATGGGCAGCAGCCCTTGTGGCCGCCAGATCATCATCAACACCATCAGCAGCCCGAACAGCAGCATGCGGTATTCATTAAATTCCCGGGTCAGCTCCGGCAGTATGGTCATCACGATCGCCGCCAGCACCACGCCGATCTGTGAACCCATCCCCCCCAGCACCACGATCGCCAGGATGATCGCCGACTCGATAAACACGAAGGATTCCGGGCTGATGAAGCCCTGGCGAGCGGCGAAGAAGCTGCCGGCAAAGCCGGCGAAAGCCGCGCCTATGGTAAAGGCGGTCAGCTTGATCAGGGTTGGATTCAGCCCCAGGGAGCGGCAGGCGATCTCATCTTCCCGCAGCGCCTCCCAGGCCCGTCCCAGGGGCATGCGCAGCAGGCGATTGATGATAAAGATGGTGAATACCACCAGCCCCAGCGCCAGCAGATAGAGGAAGATCACCTTGTATCCCGAGTTGTAACTGATGTTGAAAAACTCGTGGAACAGGCTGTCCCCCTTGCGCTCAAACGCCAGCCCGAACAGGGTGGGTTTGGGAATGCCGGCGATGCCGTTGGGGCCGCCGGTCAACTCGGTCATGTTGTTGAGCAGGATACGGATGATCTCGCCGAACCCCAGGGTCACTATCGCCAGATAATCTCCGCGCAGGCGCAGCACCGGAAAGCCCAGCAGGAAGCCGAACAGGGCCGCCAGGCCACCGGCAATCGGCAGACAGGTCCAGAAATCGAACCCCAGGTAGGCATTGAGCAAGGCGTAGCTGTAAGCCCCTACCGCATAAAAGGCCACGTAGCCGAGATCGAGCAGGCCAGCCAGCCCGACCACTACGTTCAGCCCCAGGCCCAGCATGACATAGATCAGGGTCAGGGTAGCCAGATCCACCGCTCCCCGGGAGCCGATAAAGGGCCAGATAATCAGCCCGGCCAGCACCAGCAGGGTCAGCAAGCGGAAAAGCATGGGTTTCTCTTCGGGCGCCGGCAGGGCGAAACTGCCTCCCCGTTCGGCCAGCAGTTTAAACGGCCGCGTTACCTGTGCATGGAACAGCTGGGCCAGAAACACCAGCCCTCCCCCCAGCGCCAGCCATTCCCAAGCGGTGTCCAGCCGGTTGCCGACCACCAGGCGGGTGCCGGCGGTTTCCAGGCGGAAGCCCATCAGCCAGCCGGCCAGGATCAGGAACAGGCCGGCCGCGATCAGTGCGGATTTGATGTTGTTCATACCTTCTCCACCTCAGGTTTACCCAGGATGCCAGTCGGCATAAACAGCAGCACCGAAATCAGCAGGCCGAAGGACACCACATCCTTGTATTCGGTGCTGAAATAGGCGCCGGTCATGGCTTCGGTCACCCCCAGCAGCAAGCCACCGAGCACGGCGCCGGGAATGCTGCCGATGCCACCCAGCACGGCGGCGGTAAAGGCCTTGAGCCCGGCGATAAAGCCGATATAGGGGTTGATCACCCCGTAATAGGAACCCAGCAGCACGCCGGCGATGGCTGCCAGGGCCGCCCCGATCACAAAGGTGAGGGCGATGATGCTGTTGCTGTTGATGCCGAGCAGGTTGGCCATTTTCAGGTCTTCGGCACAGGCCCGACAGGCACGCCCCATGCGGGAGCGGGAAATAAACAGGGATAACAGCGTCATGCTGATAAAGGTCACCACGAAGATGATCAGCTGCATATAGGAGAGCGAGGCCTGAAAGTCCGCCTCGCCAAAATTCCAGCCGCCGGATACCAGGGTCGGCATGGCCACATCCCGCGAGCCCTGGGAGAGGCGCATCATGTTCTGCAGGAAGATGGACATGCCGATGGCGGAGATCAGGGCAATCAGCCGCTTGCTGCTGCGCAGGGGCCGGTAAGCCAGCCGCTCGATCGAATAGCCATAGACACTGGTCAGCACCATGCTGACCAGGAAAGCCGAAGTCAGCAGCAGGAAGGTACTGTCGATGCCCGCCATCATCAGGCCGGTCATCACCATAAAGGCGGCGTAGGCGCCTATCATGTAAACCTCGCCATGGGCGAAGTTAATCATGCCGATAATGCCGTACACCATGGTGTAGCCGATGGCGATCAGGGCATAGGTACTGCCGATGGTCAGGCCGTTGAGCAGTTGCTGGATAAAATAGAGAATGGGCTCAGACATACAACTTGGTCCTTGTCGTAAGAGCAAATGACGGAACTGTCATATCAAAACGGGGCCTGATGGAGGCCCCGCCGGTATTACGGGCAGATTAGCCGTCGTTATTTCTGGGTCGACGAGCCGTCTTTATGCCACTCGAACACACCGAATTCGAAGCCTTTGAGGTCGCCCTTGTTATCCCAGGCCAGGTCGCCCATCACCGTGCCTACCGGCTCGGCCTTCAGGCTTTCGACCACCGCCTCGGGGTCGGTACCGGCCCGTTTCACGCCTTCGGCAATGGCCTGCACCGCGGCATAGGTGGTCCACACGAAGGGACCACTCGGATCTTCACCTTTGGCCTTGATCGCCTCCACCACCGGGGCGTTGGCCGGGTCCAAATCATACTTCTTGGGCAGGGTCACCAGCAGGCCCTCGGAGGCATCCCCGGCGATGGAGGTAATGTCCTTATGACCGACGCCTTCCGGTCCCATGAAGCGGGCCTTGAAGCCTTTTTCGGCAGATTGCCGCAGGATCAGCCCCAGCTCCGGGTGATAGCCGCCGTAATAAACAAAGTCAACCTTGTCCCGTTGCAGCTTGGCGATCAGCGCCGAAAAATCCTTGTCCCCCGAGGTCACCCCTTCATAGGCCACCACATTGGCACCGGCCTTGGTCAGCTCATCACGCACGCTGGAAGCCAGGCCTTCACCGTATTGTTTTTTGTCATGAATAACGGCGATGCGTTCGGGCTTGAGCTGCTCCAGCACATAACGGGCAGCGGTCGGACCCTGATCACTGTCCAGGCCGATGGTACGCAGCACGAACTCCTGGCCCCGCTCGGTAATGGCCGGGTTGGTAGACGCCGGGGTCACCATCAGTATGCCTTCGTCCTCGTAGACGTCCGAGGCGGGCAGGGTGCTGTCGGAGCACAGATGACCCACCACAAACTGGATGCCGTCATTGACGATGCGGTTGGCAACGGCCACCGCCTGCTTGGGATCGCAGGCATCATCATACTCGACCACCTCCAGGGTGGTGTCGCCCAGCTCACCAGACTTGTTGAGCAGCTCCACCGCCATTCGGCCTCCGGTAAACTGCATGTCGCCATACTGGGCCACGGCCCCGGTCACCGGGCCGGCCACCGCAATTTTTACCGTTTCGGCGGCAGCAGAGTATGCTGCGCCGTAACCCAAAGCCGCAAAGACGGCGACCGCTACTGATTTTTTATTCCATGTGACCATGTGGATTCCCTCTCTCTTATTCATATTGGCGCTACCGGAGCACGACCCGGTATGCCCACTCTTCTAAACCTAGTCAGGACGGAGTACAAGCGAAAAATGCTTCAATTGAAGACCTTAACAAAATAAAAATAAAATTGCCGAGCAAGATCTCAGTTTTTCTCCGGCCTCTGGTGTTCACTTACCGAAAAGCGCTATGCGGCCGACTTTGATTCATCGGGGGAGATATCAACACAAGTATGCCGACTCGAGGCGCGGGTTTGTTATGATGGATTCCTTTAACGGGTAGCTGAACAATGGCAACAATCAAGGATGTAGCGGCCCAGGCCGGGGTGTCCATTTCCACCGTATCCCATGTGCTGAACGGCACCCGCAAGGTCAGCGACAGCGCCCGGCTGCGGGTCGAGGAGGCGGTGAGCAGGCTGCACTATGCCCCCAATTCGGTCGCCCGCAGCCTGAAGATGAACAATACCCGTACCATCGGCATGCTGGTCACCACCAGTGCCCATCCGTTTTTTGCCGAAGTGGTGCAGGCGGTCGAGGATTTGTGCTTTGAACTGGGCTACAGCCTGATCCTGTGCAATACCGAAAACCAGCCCGAGCGGCAGCTGATGCATGTACGCATGCTGATGGAGAAGCGGGTCGACGGCCTGTTGATTATCTGTACCGACACGCCACCTGCCTTGCAGGCATTGCTGCAGCAACACCGCCAGCTACCCCTGGTGATGCTGGACTGGAGCCGGGAAAGCAACATTGCCGACATTATCCATGATAATGCCCATATCGGCGGCTATCTGGCGGGAAAATACCTAATCGAGCAGGGCCATCGAAACTTCGCCTGCATTAGCGGCCACCTGACCAAAGGCACCAGCCAGCTTCGCCTGGAAGGTTTCAAGAAAGCCCTCTCGGAAGTGGGCCTAACACTGCCGGCCTCGGCGATTGTGGAGGGGGACTTTGAAAGTGAAAGTGGCTACCGGGGTATGCAGCAGTTACTGCGTCAAAAATCCCCGATGACCGCCGTCTTCGCATTCAGTGACACCATGGCGTTTGGCGCCATCTGTGCCATTACCCAGGCGGGACTCAGGGTACCCCAAGATATCTCGGTACTGGGCTATGACGACGTCAATATGGCCCGTTTTACCAGCCCGCCGCTGACCACCATTTCCCACCCCAAGCGCACCCTGGGACGATGGGCCCTGGAGTTGCTGCTCAAACGTATCCAGGCAAAAGATCACCGGCAAGCACAGCTGGAACTCACCCCTCGCCTCGTGGTACGGGATTCGGTGTGTCCGCCCTCGGGCAGGGAATAGGGAATGGAGCTGTTATCGCTCCAATCCCCAGTCACAAATCCCCAGACTTACGACCAGTCAAGGATCACCTTGCCGGACTGACCGGAACGCATGACATCAAAGCCCTGCTGGAACTCGTCTACCGGAAAGTGATGGGTGATAATGGGGCTCAGATCCAGGCCTGACTGGATCAGGCTGGCCATCTTGTACCAGGTTTCAAACATCTCGCGGCCATAGATGCCTTTCAGCACCAGCCCCTTGAAGATCACCTGGTTCCAGTCGATGGCCATGTCCGACGGCGGAATGCCCAGCATGGCAATCTTGCCGCCATGGTTCATCTTGGCCAGCATGTCACGGAACGCAACCGGTACCCCGGACATTTCCAGGCCTACATCGAAGCCTTCGGTCATACCCAGTTCGACCATGACGTCATCCAGCTTTTCATTGGCGACATTGACCGCCCGGGTCACGCCCATCTTGCGCGCCAGCTCCAGCCGGAAATCATTGACATCGGTGATCACCACATGACGGGCGCCCACATGGCGCGCCACGGCGGCAGCCATGATGCCGATGGGACCGGCGCCGGTGATCAGCACGTCTTCACCGACCAGATCGAAGGACAGGGCCGTGTGCACCGCATTGCCGAACGGGTCGAAAATGGCCGCCAGATCGTCGGTCACTTCCGCAGGCAATTTAAAGGCGTTAAAGGCGGGGATCACCAGATATTCGGCAAAGGCCCCTTCCCGATTGACGCCCACGCCCACGGTATTGCGGCACAGATGGGTGCGCCCGGCGCGACAGTTGCGGCAGTGGCCGCAGGTGATATGGCCTTCACCGGATACCCGGTCTCCCACCTCGAAGCCACGCACTTCCTGGCCGATGGCCACCACTTCCCCCACATATTCGTGGCCGACCACCATGGGCACCGGGATGGTGTTCTGGGACCATTCATCCCAGTTATAGATGTGGATGTCGGTGCCGCAGATAGCGGTCTTGCGTATCTTGATCAGCAGATCGTTGTGGCCCAGCTCGGGCTCGGCCACGTCGGTCATCCAAATGCCGGGCTCGGCTTTCAGTTTTGCCAGTGCTTTCATCGTCGGTGTCCCTTAAATCACGCCCAGTTCACGGCCTACCTTGGTAAAGGCCGCGATTGCCTTGTCCAGCTGTTCGCGGCTGTGGGCCGCCGACATCTGGGTACGGATCCGGGCCTGCCCCTTGGGTACCACCGGGAAGGAAAAACCAATCACATAAATGCCCTCTTCCAGCAGCCGGTCGGCCATTTGCGCGGCCAGCGCGGCATCACCCAGCATGACCGGCACGATGGCGTGATCCTTGCCCGCCAGGGTAAAGCCGGCGACGGTCATCTGCTCACGGAAATACTGGCTGTTAGCCGCGACTTTTTCCCGCAATTCGTTGCCATCTTTCAGCATATCCAACACTTTAATGGACGCCGCCACGATCGCCGGGGCTACCGAGTTGGAGAACAGATAGGGACGGGAGCGCTGGCGCAGCCAGTCGATCATTTCTTTCTTGCCGGCGGTGTAACCGCCCGAGGCTCCGCCCATGGCCTTGCCCAGGGTGCCGGTAATGATGTCGACCCGGCCCATGACTTCGCAGTATTCATGGGTGCCACGACCCTGGGCGCCGATAAAGCCCACCGCATGAGAATCATCCACCATCACCAGGGCATTGTATTTATCGGCCAGGTCACAGACTCCCTGCAGGTTGGCAATCACCCCGTCCATCGAGAACACGCCGTCGGTGGCGATCAGCTTGAAACGGGCCCCGTCCGCATCGGCCTGCTGCAGGCAGGCCTCCAGCTCGGCCATGTCATTGTTGGCATAGCGGTAGCGTTTGGCCTTGCACAGCCGCACCCCGTCGATGATGGAGGCATGATTGAGGGCATCGGAAATAATGGCATCCTCAGGGCCCAGCAATGTCTCGAACAGCCCGGCGTTGGCATCGAAGCAGGAGGTATAAAGTATGCTGTCTTCCATGCCCAGGAAGGCGGACAATTCGGCTTCCAAGCGCTTGTGCAGATCCTGGGTACCGCAGATAAAACGCACGGACGCCATGCCGAAACCATGGCTGTCCAACCCTTGCTGGGCCGCTTCGATAAGCAGGGGATGGTTGGCCAGCCCCAGGTAGTTATTGGCACAGAAGTTCACCACTTCCCGGCCGCCGACCGAAATGGCGGCGCTTTGCGGTGAAGTAATCACCCGTTCCTGCTTATAGAGCCCTTCCACTTTGGTTTGATTCAATTGCTCGTTGAGATGAGCATAAAAGGCCGACGACATACTGAACTCCCGTTCTTAACCAGGTAAAATCGCTTAAACTTGGAGCATATTACTATCAACACTTGATTTTAAAACAAAATAACCTGCAGATTAGGGTTATTTGTGAAATGGATCACTACCTTGCTTACCGGATGCGTTGTAATGTCCCGTGAACACCGTCAACCACCGCCCTTGCCGTAGCTGCGGGCAGGGTCTTCATAAGCGTAGTAGTCGTTCCTCTTCGCTGGGCACCGTCAGGGGCCCCCTGTCCCGTAAGGTTAGTTTTCCCCCTAGATTCCGTGATAAAATCCCCGGCCAATCGATCCCCTACCGCCGGATACGCTCCGGCCAGCAAGAGGCAAAGACCATGATAATTGTGACTGGCGGTGCCGGCTTTATCGGCAGCAATCTGGTAAAAACCTTGAACGCCCAGGGACGCAAAGACGTCGTGGTGGTCGACGATCTGACCGACGGCACCAAGTTCGTCAACCTGGTGGATCTCGACATCGCCGATTATCTGGACAAAGAGGAATTTATCGCCCGCATCGTCTCCGGTGACGAGTTCGACGAATGGGGCGGCATAGAGGTGATTTTCCATGAGGGCGCCTGCTCGGCCACCACCGAGTGGGACGGCAAGTTCATGATGGAAAACAACTATGAGTATTCCAAGGATCTGCTGCACTACTGCCTGGAGCGGGAGATCCCCTTCATTTACGCCTCCTCCGCCGCCACCTACGGCGGTCGCAACGACAACTTCATCGAAGAGCCCCAATACGAGCAACCACTCAACGTCTACGGCTACTCCAAGCAGCTGTTCGACCAGTATGTGCGCCGGCTGTTGCCCGAGGCCAATTCACAGGTGGTGGGGCTGAAATACTTCAATGTCTACGGTCCGCGCGAACAGCATAAGGGCAGCATGGCCAGCGTCGCCTTTCATCTCAACACCCAACTGCTGGAAGGCAACAACCCCCGGCTGTTTGAAGGCTGCGACGGCTTCCCCGATGGCGGCCAGATGCGCGACTTCATCTATGTCGAGGATGTGTGCAAGGTGAACCTCTGGTTCTGGCAAAACCCGCAGGTGTCCGGCATCTATAACTGCGGCACCGGCCGCGCCGAACCTTTCCAGCAGGTTGCCGATGCCGTGATCAAACACCACGGCAAGGGCCAGGTGGAATATATTCCCTTCCCCGAGCATCTGAAGGGCCGCTATCAGAGTTATACCCAGGCGGATCTCACCAAGCTGCGTACCGCCGGCTTCGACGGTCAATTCAAGACCGTTGCCGAAGGTGTCGCCGACTATATGGCCTGGCTGAACAAGTAAGCTTCAACCCATAAAACAGGCGGGCCCCGTGCCCACCTGCTTCCGGAATCACACATGAATATATTAATGGCGCTCTCCCAGCTCGAGGTGACCGGGGCGGAAGTCTACGCCACGACCGTGGGTGATGAACTGATCCGCCGGGGTCACCGGGTCTTCTATGTTTCCGATACCCTGACCAAAGCTCATCTGGGTCGCTATTTCCGGCTGCGTTTCAACAAACGCAGCATTCCCCGCCGCTTCTGGCACGTGGCTTACCTTGTTTATCTGATCAAGCGGCACCGCATCCAGCTGGTGCATGCCCACAGCCGAGCATCGAGCTGGAGCAGCTATGTCGCCTGCCGGCTCACCGGTACTCCCATGATCACCAGTGTCCATGGCCGCCAGCCGGTGCACGCCTCCCGCAAAAAGTTTCATGCCCTGGGCGACAGGGCCCTGGCAGTATGCGAAGCGGTGCGCGACCAGCTAATCTCCAGCCTGGGCGTGTCGCCTGCGCTGATTGCCGTCGGTCGCAACGGCATCAATACCGACCACTACCGACCCTCGCCTTGCCCCGATAATGACAAGCCGGTGCTCAGCATCATCGGCCGCCTGACCGGCCCCAAGGGTGAGCTGTGCTATCGGTTGTTGGATGAGTGCCTGGATCCGGACAAATACCGGGTGCAGATCGCCTCCGGCTCGCAGATCCCCACCCGCTTTAAACGCTTCGAGGAACAGGTAACATTTCTGGGCTATATACAGGACGTACCTGGATTGATGACCCGCTCGGATCTGGTGATCGGCGCCGGTCGGGTGGCCATGGAGTCGATCCTGATGGGCCGCCCCACTTTCGCCATCGGCGAAGCCAATGCCATCGGACTGGTGACGGCAGAAAACCTTGCCGCCGCCATGGCGAGCAACTTCGGCGATATCGGGCCTAAGGATCTGGATATCGACTTTGCTGCCATCCCGGAACAAATCAGCGCATCCTTGGCTGCAGATACAATAGATAACCGCATTATCGAACGGGTCAAAGCGGCCTATGACCTGCACCAGGTGGTGGACGAGCTGGAGCAGCACTACCAGTCGGTTTATGTGCACCGGCGGCGGCGGGAAATACCGATCATCATGTATCATCGTTTCATCAAGGATGACAGCGAGAAAGGCGTACATGGTACCTATCTGCACGTCGATATGCTGGAAAAGCACTTTAAGCTGCTCAAGCGACTGGGCTATGAAACGCTCACCTTCGCCGACCTGGCCGACCGTGGCCTAGCCAGCCGGCTGGAGGCCGGTAAAAAATACATCATCATCACCGTCGACGACGGCTACCGGGACAATTATGAACTGCTGCTGCCCCTGCTTGAAAAGTACGGCTTCAAGGCAGTGGTCTATGTGGTGACCGGCGAGCAGTTTAATCGCTGGGACGTTGAGCAGCCCGATAATCCGGAAAAACGAGTCGAACTGATGAGCCCGGAACAGATCAAGGCTATGGCTGACTCAGGCTTGGTGGAAATTGGCGGCCATACCCTCAGCCATCCTAAACTGGACCAACTCAGCAAAGAGCAGCAGAGTCACGAAATTACCGAAAACAAGGCACAGCTGGAAGCGCTGCTCGGCCAACCACTGACCTCGTTCGCCTACCCTTTCGGCATTCATAACGAAGACAGCAAGCAGTTGGCCCAACAGCTGGGCTACCCCTTTGCCGTGACCACCGACAGCGGTCCCTTGGCGATGCACGAGGATCCGTACCAGATCCGCCGTATCGCCATCTTCCCCCGTACCGATGTCTTCGGGCTGTGGCGGAAGATAAAGGGAAATTATGTGTTCAGGAAAAATAAAAAATGAAACTATTAAGAAATTTCAGATATCTTCTAGGATTACCAAAGAGCATATATGCATGTTTTATTTTTTGTGATTTTAAAACCGCGTTAAAACTTCCTATTATAATGTCACACAAAACAAAACTTGAGAGTACTTCAGGTAAAATCACCTTCGATAAAGCCAAACTTGGCATACTCAGAATCGGCTTCGGCAGTGTCGAGACTTATGACTTCAGATATCAAAGAACCTTAGTAAGCATATCAGGACATGTTCATTGTCGAGGAAAAACGAAAATAGGGATGGGTTCAAGAATATCAGTCGAGGGCAATCTCGATTTAGGAGTCAACTTTCACATTTCAGCAGCGGGAACACTATTTGTTAGAGAAAAAGTTTCGATAGGGAAAAATGTATTAATGGCTTGGGAAAGCATCATAACTGACACAGATCACCATGATATATTAGATGCTAATGGTACCGTCATTAATCATGCTAAAGAGATCAATATCGGCGATCAGGTTTGGATAGGTGCTAGAGCATTTATATTAAAAGGTTCTTACATATCAAATGGAAGTATAATCGGTGCCCAGAGCCTAGTGACAGGACGCTTCGATACACCTCATTCACTTGTTGCTGGAAACCCGGCCAAGCTGATTAAAAGTGATGTGTTCTGGAAGGAATAGAACTTATACATATAATCACTCCAAAAACAAAGGTAACATTAAATTAATCTTGCTGAGATACCACCAATAGCGTCGCCTTTTTCCAGAAGTTTCTATTAAACGATAAACATTTTTAATGTTTTTATCATTTTGTAGAAACTTTGCATCGAATAACCCCAAGCTTAGCCCCATTACTCAGCCAACTATCATCTACAGAGATTCAAATAAACCAAGACAGTTTTTTGATAAAAACCTATTGAAATGCTTACTTTCAATCACTACCGACTCTGAATCTATTTTTTTTATTAACATTGCTAATTTTTCTTCATCTTCGAGCGGACAAAGGTACTCTTTAAGATCATCAACTAATATTTCTGATGGTCCAGATGGACAGTCAACACTGATAACCGGAGTCCTACATATCAAAGATTCTATAAGCACTGTGGGTAGACCTTCAGCATCAGACGTCAGCACTAATGCCGCGGCATTCTTGATATATGGGTAAGGGTTCTTCTCGAAATTTTTAATTACCACTCGTTCAGTCAAGTCTAAGTCATTAATCATACCAATTATTTCTTTTTCTTCCCCTCCTTTCCCCATTAAAATCAAAGGAGTGTTAACCCCACTCATTTTATACGCTCGTAACAACCTGTCATGCCTTTTTCTTTTTTCAAATGAACCTAGACTAATAAAATATTTACCACTTACATCAGGCTGATAAAGATTAGACTTCTTTATTATATCATTTTCATCGAATGGATTATATATCACTTGTACTGACTCTGCATTCACACCAACGCAATTGATTAAATCATACGCAATACCTTGCGACACGCATATTATCTTCTTATTACTATAAAAACGTCTTGCTTTCTTATATGATTTTTTTATGTTTTTTGAAAAATTAGTTATATTCCCATGAATCCAGTAATAGATATTCAACTCTTTATGCAAATGACGTGTTATCTTGTCACATGAGCAAGATACAACAACGTCAGGATTTAGTTTATTTATTTTCTTTAGGATGACGCTGGCTTGAAACTTTTCAAAAAGAATGTTATCAAACATCTTTGTTACTTTATTAACACACCCGATATTTATCGGATTAAGCCCAACAGGAATCTCATGCTCTATCTTATCCCTTAATGTAAGAACATGCACACCATGACCAGCATCAAGCAACAGCTTTGCTGTTGAGAGCAAAACTTTCTCTGCTCCACCACCATATAAATCCTCAACAACAAACACATAATTTTTCATAATTATCCCATAGTAAATTATAATTACTAACTTTACTAAAAAGCATTGTATAATACCCTCAGGTTAAAGTAGAGTTTCTCTTTATGTCAGAAAAGATATTGGTGATCGGTCCCTCCTGGGTAGGCGATATGGTGATGTCCCAAAGCCTGTATATCAGCCTGAAGCAACTGTATCCTGGCGCGACGCTGCATGTGATGGCCCCTGCTTGGTGCTGCGCCCTGCTGGAACGGATGCCTGAGGTAGACAAGGCCATCGTCATGCCGCTGGGCCATGGCGTCTTCAAGCTGACCGAACGCTTCCGGCTGGGTCGCGCCCTGGCAAAAGAAAATTATGACTGGGCGATAGTTCAACCCAACTCGATGAAGTCTGCCCTAATCCCCCTGTTTGCCGGCATCAGGAAACGTACCGGCTGGAAGGGTGAAGCGCGATACGGCTTGCTCAACGACCTGCGTAGCAACAAGGTCAACTTTCCCCTGATGGTTGAGCGCTACGCTGCCCTGGCCTATACGAAGGCAGAGATGAAAGACCATCACTGTTTACCGGCACTGCCCTGGCCCGCACTCTCCGTTGACCCTCAGAATCAGCAGCAGGCGTTGAACCATCTGCAGCTGAATACCGAAAGACCCATACTGGCCCTCTGTCCGGGTGCCGAGTTTGGACCAGCAAAGCGTTGGCCGGAACAACATTATGCCGAGGTCGCCAGAAAACAGATCAGCGAGGGTCGTCAGGTATGGATTTTCGGTTCGGCCAAAGATGTGGTGGTCGCCGAAACCATTCGAGCTTCGCTGCCCGAAGCAATGCGCCCCCATTGCCATTTGCTGACCGGAAAAACCTCCCTGCATCAGGCCATCGATCTGATGGCACTGGCCTCGGTTGTTGTCTCTAACGACTCCGGCCTTATGCATATCGCCGCCGCCTTGCAACGACCCCTGGTAGGGGTATATGGCTCCACTTCTCCTAAGTACACCCCTCCGCTGGCAGAAAAGGTAGCTGTGGTCCATACCGACATCGAATGCCGCCCCTGCTTTAAGCGGGAGTGTCCGCTGGGACACCTAAAGTGTTTAAAAGAGCTGCCTCCACAAGACGTGAACACAGCCATCGATAACGTATCATCTTAGCGATTCGACCGCGAAGAAACATGGGGCATGGCGAGATCCTCTACGGGAGAATCGGATCCACAGAATCATAAGGTTAACGAATAAAGTAGTTGCCAGTTAGTGATACTGAAAACTACTTTATTCATCGTCCATTACTTCAACAACCTAAGCTCATCGATTTGTTGTTTTACACTTTTCCATACTAGGCTTGGTGTCAACTTTCGGAAAACGTCCTGCTCTTCCGGTGTTCCCCGCTGAACCCCGCTGCGCATTTTATCCCACTGTTCCATGGTGAGCTCCAAGGCGCCGGGAATATCTATTGTCCTGAATTTATGATGTTCCTCAGGGTTCGCTATCCGCTTGTCGCCAAATGGGGCGGTAATGGATAAGCTCGGCACCTCCAAAGCCTGTGCTATATGCCTTGGCCCCGTGTCATTGCCGATAAAATATTGGCTGTGAACTATCAGCCCTGCCAGTTCCCTTATTGAGCTTGTGGCGATGCTATCGAACACATATGAATTTTTTGCTTCGGGCAGCCGCTTCCTTAACTGGCGATTATGTGCTTCCTCACCCGGCCCACAATAGACCAGGATCTGCGCCTGATAGCGGTCTATCATCATTTCGGCAAGTTCTGCAAAATGCTCTATCGGCCAGCACTTGTAGGCCCCCTTGGAGTTAACACCAAAAGTAATTAAGGGCTGGTTAAAGTCTATACCTGCCTCCTGCAGCTTTGCTCTGCCCCGCTGCTTTTCCTGCTCTGACAGCCAAAGATAGTAGTTCCTGTCTTCTTTCGGCAGCTGCAGGGGAGCCAATAGAGAAAAGCGATCATCAACCATATAGGCATTGCCCTGATGATCGGTGTCTTTGCCAAAATGCACGATGCGATTGTGCCCCAGTCTCCAGGGTAAAGAGTCGAAACCAATACGCGTCTTGGCACCACTGAACAGACAAGTCAACAGACCGATGATCTGCCCCTGACTGTTGATCACCGTGTCATATGCCGTTTGGCGAATAGCTTTCATCAACTGCCAGAGATAACGCCAATCATCCTTCTGTTTTTTATCCAGGGTGATCAGGTTATCTATGTACGGATTACCTTCCGCCATGCCGGCACAGTAATCCATCACCAAGTAATCGACTCTGGCCTGAGGATATGCCTGCTTCAGGTTGTTACATAAAGCGGTAGACACCAAGACGTCACCGATTTCTTTGGTCTGTACCACTAGGAATTTTTTCATCGCGTTTTTTAACCTTGTGCATGACTTGTACTTTTTAGGATACTTGGGCCTTCGTCCCTGACCCGTGTCGTTATGATATATCGCCTAGTCTACAACCTGCTGATCCACCTGTTCAGCCCGGCACTGCTGGCTCTGCTCTACTGGCCCAAACGGGGCAAACCCGGCTTTGGGCGGCGCTGGGCGGAGCACCTGGGGCTGGTACCGGCCACCGGCCAACAGGCTCCTATTTGGCTCCATGCGGTAAGCGTAGGCGAAGTGGTCGCCGCTACGCCCCTGCTCAAGGCGCTGAAGGCAGAATACCCCGCACTGCCCATTGTGGTGACCACCACCACCCGCACCGGAGCCGATTTGGTGGCCAAACTAGGAGATCTGGTGGAACACAGATACGCCCCGCTGGATTTTCCCTGGTCCGTTGCCCTATTCCTCCACCGCATCCGCCCCTCGGCCCTGCTGGTCATGGAAACCGAACTCTGGCCCAACTGGCTGGCGGCCTGCGGCAGACAAGGGTTGCCGGTGATCTTACTCAATGCCCGTCTCTCCGCCCGCTCCTGTCAAAGATACCGGCGCTTTCAGGGTGTATTCAACCAGTTATCTCCCCATTTACGACATATCGCCTGTCAGCATCCGGACGATGCTCAGCGTTTCGCCACCCTGGGCGTGCCCACGGACAAGTTGACGGTCACCGGCTCGGTCAAGTTCGATATCGGTTATGACGAAAAAGTTCACCTGCAGGGCAGGACCCTGCGCGAGCACCTCGGTGCATCCAGACCGGTGTGGATAGCCGCCTCCACCCACGAGGGCGAAGATGAACAACTGCTGGCCGCCCATCGGCGACTATTGCATCGATATCCCGAACTGCTGCTGATCCTGGTCCCCCGCCATCCACAAAGGTTTGAGCTGGTAGCCGAGCTGGTACGGCAACAAGGCCTGTCCCTGACGCGCCGCAGCGACCGGCAGGGGAGCCCCGCCGTGCAAGTTTACCTGGGCGACACCATGGGTGAACTGCCCCTGATGCTGGCCGCGGCCGATATCGCCTTTGTCGGCGGCAGCCTGATCGAACGGGGCGGCCACAACCTGCTGGAACCGGCCGCCCTGGCCAAGCCGGTACTCACCGGTCCTTCCACCTTTAACTTCAGCGATATCAGCCGCCAGTTGCTCGAAGGCGGTGGGGCTCGCGTGGTGGCCGATGCCGATGCCCTGGCCCGGCAGCTGGGCCTGTTGCTCGATGATCCCGGCCAGACACAACTCATGGGCCAACAAGCCCTCGCCGTGGTCAGGGCCAATCAGGGCGCCTTGGCCAAGACCACGGCGGTGATCAAGGCTCAGCTGGCTTTGTAGCCATCCAGCAGGATCTGCCAATCGGCCTCATCCCATTGGAAACCGGGATGCAGGCTGACTTCCTTACGGAATGAACGCAACAGGCGATCCATATTCTCCCGGGCCCAGCTGCCGGGTTGGCGGAAATGACACTTGTCGAAGTCGATCAGCCAGCCCTTACCCTGATCATCGAGCAACACATTGTGGCTGTTCAAATCCGCATGGTAGAGGCCGGCCTGGTGGAACTGGCGGATCATCTTGCCGATGTTACGCCACTGCGCGGCTTTCAGTGGCTGTTCCTGCAAAATTGCCACCAGATCCCGGGCATTTCCGATGCGCTCAAGGATGATATCGGCACGATACACTAGGTTGGAACGCATCATCCGCGCCGCACAGGGCCTGGGCACCGGCAAGCCCCGACGATACAACTTGGCCAACACGGTAAACTCGGCCATGGCCCGGCTTTTGGACTCGGCCACATGCAGAAAGGTATCTTCCATCACCCGGCCGATCAGGCCACCACGATAGTAATGGCGCAGTACCTTGTGCCCGGCCCCGTCCTCCACAAACCAGGTGGTGTTACGCCCCACCGCCTTGCCGCGAATGGCATCGCGTTCCCGCCAATAATCAATTTCAAAATAATCCCGCTCGAAATCGTCGAAACATTCCGGGTCGTACCAGATAATCTCAGAACCGTGAACTAACCTTTCCATCGCCATCCCCCGTAAAAAAGCAAATTTTACATGGCTCGCCAGCCTTTGCATAATGCCGGACTCAGTATTAAGAGATCTAACATATGGCGCTATTTTCCCAGGCTCCCCAATCACTCTGCCTGCTACGCTTATCCGCCCTCGGTGACTGCTGCCATGCGGTGGCCCTGGTGCAGGCGATCCAGCGGCAATGGCCCCATGCCCGGATTACCTGGATTACCGGTAAGATAGAGGCACAACTGCTGCAACAGCTGCCGGACATCGAGGTGATCGTCTTCGATAAACAGGCAGGCTGGCGGGGTTATGCCGAGATCTGGCGGCAACTGCGCGGGCGGCGCTTCGATGCCCTGCTGCACATGCAGGCCGCCATGCGCGCCAGCCTGCTCAGCTTAGGGATCCGTGCCAGATACCGGCTGGGATTGCCCAAAGACAGGGCCAAAGACGGCCAGTGGTTGTTTACCAACCATAAGGTCATCAGCCTGGGTGAGCATGTGGTGGACGGCTTTATGGGCTTTGGCAAGTCCTTGGGACTGACCGACCTCCAGCCCCGCTGGCAGTTTCCGCTCCAGCCGGAGGCCATCAACTGGGCCCGGCAATACCACGGTAAACAACCGCTACTGTTGATCTGTCCCGCGTCCAGCAAAACCTACAAAAACTGGACCGCCGAAGGCTACGCCGCGCTCGCCGACCATGCCCATCACCAAGGCATGAAGGTGATGCTGATCGGCGGTCCGGCCAAGGCCGAACAAGAGCTGGCCGCCAAAATCTGCACACTGACCGGCCATATCGACGAGAACCTGGTGGGCAAGACCCGCCTGCCCCAGCTGCTGGCACTGATCAGCCAGGCCGGTCTGGTGGTGGCCCCGGATACCGGCCCCGCCCATATGGCCACCATGGTCGGCACCCCGGTGATCGGCCTGTATGCCCACCATAATCCCCAGCGCACCGGCCCCTACCTGTGCCGGCCTTACGTGGTGAGCGCCTATGAACAGGCCTTATTAGCAGAAACCGGCAAAACCGCCGACCGTCTGCCCTGGCGTACCCGGGTGAAAAATCCCAACGCCATGCGGCTGATCAGCCCCGAGATGGTCATCAGCCGCTTTGACCAGGTCACCCAAGCACTTGCCATCCTGAAGGAGCCATCATGAGCGCCCGCCCGACCCTCGCCGCCGTACTGATCGTAAAAAACGAGGCGGAAAACCTGGCCGACTGCCTGGCCACCCTGGACTGGGTGGATGAAATAGTGGTACTCGACTCAGGCAGCACCGACGGTACCCAGCAAGTGGCCGAAGCCTCCGGCGCCCGTTTCTTTATCAACGACGACTGGCCCGGCTTCGGCCGCCAGCGGCAGCTGGCCCAGGACCATGTGCAGTCCGACTGGGTGCTGTGGGTGGATGCGGACGAACGGGTCACCCCCGAGCTCAGGGCCAGCATAGAAGCCGTGCTGGCCCGGCCGACCAAGGATACCGTCTATGCCGTTGCCCGTCTGTCCTGGGTATTCGGCCGCTTTATCCGCCACTGTGGCTGGTACCCGGACCGGGTACTGCGCCTCTATCCCAAGGGCCTCACCGGCTACAACGACGCCCTGGTGCATGAAAAGGTCGAACTAGGGACCGGTATCAAGACCGTCCGGCTCGAGGGGGATCTGCTGCACTATACCTACCGGGATCTGGAACATTACCTGGTGAAGTCCGCTGGCTATGCCGCCGCTTGGTCGCGGCAGCGGGCCGAACGCGGCAAGCAGGGCTCGCTGACCCAGGGCCTGCTGCATGGGATCGGCTGCTTCCTGAAGATGTACGTGCTGAAGGCCGGTTTCCTGGATGGCAAGCAGGGCCTGCTGCTGTGCCTGTTGTCGGCCCACTCCACCTTCGTGAAGTACGCCGACCTGTGGATCAAGACAAATACCGAGCGGCCCACCCCCTGATCTTGCCGGCCACCTCGTTCATATCGATCTGGCTCATGTCCTCCAGCTCGCCGCCGGCCGGAGGATGAAAGGCCAGGTGGCGCCCCTCGCTATTGAGCGGTCGCCAGCGCAGCGGCGTGGCCGAACGGCGCAGCGGGAAGAAGCCCACGGTCGGTACATCCAGGGCCGCGGCAATGTGCAGCGGGCCCGTGCTGCCGGCAATAAACAGCTGGCCACAGGCCAGCAGCCGGCAAAAATCCGGCAACGCCAGGCCATGGGCGACCGGGACGGCTCCCTTCACCTGCACCGCCACCTGCTCCGCCAGCGCGGACTCGCCGGGGCCCGCGGTTAATATCGGCTGCACGTCGGGGAAATCCCGTTGAAGTTGACCAATCAAGTGGGCATATTGCTGCACCGACAGATTATTGGCCGAGCCGCCGCTGCCCGCATGCACCACCAGCCAGGGCCGCTCGGCCGAAACGCCTAAAAGCTGCGCCTGTTGTGACCGGAAGGCCACCTGTTCCTCGACGTTAAACGCTAAATAAGGGGGGGTCGGCTCAAGCGGTGTTATCCGGTGAGCATTCAGATAGGCCCGCACCAGATCCAAATTATACTCATATTCAGGTTTCTCCGACCGGGAACGCCGCTGCCTGACCCTGTGGTTATAAAGCAGCTGGGCCAGTTTGGTGGCCGGCGCCCAGCGTTCCGCAATACCGGCCTGCCAGACCAGCTTGGCGTTGCGAAAATTAGAAAACAGGCAGATAACCGCATCGAAGCGCCGGGACCTCAGCTGATCGAGCAAAGCCTTCTGGGCAACCGGACCGGCGTCTTTGCCCGGATCCAGCATCACCCGATCGATGGCAGGACACAGCTCGGCCAAGTCCTGGGTATAAGCCGGCACCAGGGCGGTCAACTCACAATCCAGCGAGCCTTTCAACAGGGCAAAGGCCGGCCAGGCCAACATAAAATCACCAATTTTATCGTTGCGTATCACCAGCACTCGCTTCATTCTCTGTCTCGCTTTGTTACCCGATTGGGTATTCTTGCTAAAGGCTCTGCTATTCTCAAGCCAAACTCTTATAATCCCCCTTTGCACTTTGACTAAGGACACAGGCTATGACCATAAGGGTGATCTATCCGGGTACCTTCGACCCCATTACCAATGGCCATCTGGATTTGATCGAGCGGGCGTCGCTGCTGTTTGACGAGGTAGTGGTCGGGGTGGCCTTCAGCCCCAGCAAGCGCCCGCTGTTCGAACTGGAAGAGCGGGTCGAGCTGGTCAAGGAGGTCACCGCCGCACTGGGTAACGTCACCGTAGTGGGGTTTTCCGGGCTGCTGGTCGATTTTGCCAAGAACCACCAGGCCAATGTGCTGATCCGTGGCCTGCGCGCCGTCTCCGACTTCGAGTACGAGTTTCAGCTGGCCAACATGAACCGCCGGCTGATGCCAACGCTTGAAAGCGTGTTTCTCACCCCGGCGGAAGAAAACTCCTTTATCTCTTCGACCCTGGTCAAGGAAGTGGCCATCCACGGCGGCAATATCGACCAGTTTGTACCCGCCGCCGTCGCCGAGGCGGTGGCTAACAAACTCCGTCCCTGACCTTCGGAGAGACAGCCTAGCGCTGGCAGCGTTGGCAAAATACCGTGCTGCGGCCGTTCATGCGGATCTCCCGCAGGGGCGCGCCGCAGTGGGCACAGGGCTGTTCGGTACGGCCATACACCTGCAGTTCCTGAACAAAATAGCCGGGCTTGCCGTCACTGCCGGTAAAATCGCGCAAGGTGGTACCCCCCTGCTCGATGGCCCGGGCCAGCACCGTTTTAATCTCCTCCGCCAGTTTCCGGTAGCGCGTCAGGCCGATCCGACCCGCCTCCCTCTGGGGGTGGATACCGGCGGCAAACAGCGATTCATTGGCATAGATATTGCCTACCCCCACCACCACATGGTTGTCCATGATGAACTGTTTCACCGCCACTTTCCGTCCCCGGCTGCGTTGATAGAGCCAGTCACCGCTAAAGTCGTCGGTCAAGGGCTCGGGGCCCTGCTTCACCAGCAAGGGATGCTGCTCGACCGGCTCCCGGGTCCATAGCAGGGCACCGAAGCGCCGGGGATCGTTGAGCCGCAGCAGCTTGCCGTTGGCCAGTTCGATATCCACATGATCATGCTTGCCCGCCGGTGTGCCATGGGGCAGCACCCGCAGGCTGCCGGACATGCCCAGATGCAGGATGGCCGTGCCCCAGTCGGTGTCCAGCAACAGGTATTTGGCCCGGCGGCGCACGGCGGTGATGGTCAACCCCACCAGCTGCTGGATCTCGGCCGGCACCGGCCAGCGCAGGCTGGCATTGCGCACCACCACCCGCATCACCGATTCCCCCAGTACAAAGGGGGTGATCCCCTGGCGACTGACTTCCACCTCTGGTAATTCCGGCATCTGTTGCTCCTCAGATCTGTCTGACGGCAGTATACCCATAAAAAAACCCGGCCGGGGCCGGGTTTTTTGAGAAGGCAAAATCTTATTTGATTTTGCCTTCTTTGTAGATCACATGCTGACGAACCACGGGATCAAACTTTTTGATCTCCATTTTTTCAGGCATGTTACGCTTGTTCTTGGTCGTGGTGTAGAAGTGACCAGTACCAGCGCTGGAGTTCAGGCGGATCTTCTCGCGAATACCTTTAGCCATGGGTTATCTCCTTAGACCTTTTCGCCACGGGCACGCAGGTCAGCCAGGACACTGTCGATACCTTTTTTGTCGATAATACGCATACCCTTGGTGGTGATGCGCAGTTTTACAAAACGCTTTTCGCTTTCAACCCAGAAACGGTGGGTTTGCAGGTTAGGCAGGAAGCGACGCTTGGTGGCGTTGTTCGCGTGAGAGCGGTTGTTACCAACAGCTGGCCGCTTACCAGTTACTTGGCATACTTTAGACATGTCAGTCTTCTCCAAAACTTACTTTTGCTCGAGCAATTAATCACCCCGTTGGCCGTCTATCGGGGCAAAATAAGGCGGCAATTTATACAGCATACTGAGCTCGAGATCAACAAAAAGCCAAGCGCCCGGCACTAAAGCCAGCCACGCTCGGCAAAAGATACGGTTTCACCATCACCAACCACCAGATGATCCAACACCCGGATATCCAGTAGCCCCAGAGCGGACTGAATACGTTCGGTGATCATGCGATCCGCCCGGCTGGGCTCGGCCACTCCGGATGGATGATTATGCACCAAAATCACCGCCGCGACACTCAATTTGAGCGCTAAAGCAACGATTTCCCGTGGATAGACGGCGGCGGCATCCAGAGTGCCATAAAACAATTCGTGAAATTTAATCACCCTGTGCTGGTTGTCCAGCAGCAGCAGGGCAAACACTTCCCGCGGCTGATCCCTGAGCTGTGCCTGCAAATACTGCCGGGTCAACTGCGGGCTGGTGAGGGCGTGGGTCCGCACCAGCCTCTCATCCAGGAAGCGACGCATCAGCTCCAGGCTGGCCTGCAGCTGCACAAATTTGGCGGGCCCAAGACCGGGGCCCTGACAAAACTGCTGCTGATCCGCCTGCAGCAACTGGCGCAGCGAACCAAACTCTGTCAGCAGGGTCCGGGCCAGAGTCACCGCATCCATGCCCTTGGCACCGGTACGCAGGAAAATCGCCAGCAGCTCGGCATCAGACAAACTGCCCGGCCCGCGGCTGAGCAGTTTTTCCCGAGGCTGCTCTCCCTCGGGCCAATCCTTTATGCTCATTCTTTCTCTCCCATGCCGTCTGTTCAAGACTAGCCGACTCGCCGCCGAATGCCCTGCCAAACGACGGCAATACCCGGGTAAGTGACCTGACCTCCCTCCCCGGTTGTGATATCTTTGGCGCCATTCAGCGAGGGGGAGCGGAACATGTCGTTAACAGGCAAACGCATTCTGATTGGATTGAGCGGCGGCATTGCCGCCTACAAGAGCGCGGATCTGGTGCGCCGCCTAAAGGAACGGGGCGCCCTGGTACGGGTGGTGATGACCGAATCGGCCAAGGCCTTTATCACCCCGCTGACGCTGCAGGCGGTGTCGGGTGAACCGGTGTCTGATGCCCTGCTGGATCCGGCCGCCGAAGCCGGCATGGGCCATATCGAGCTGGCCAAGTGGGCCGATCTGGTGCTAATCGCCCCGACCAGCGCCAACACCATAGCGCGCCTGAGCGCCGGGCTGGCCGATGACCTGCTCACCACCCTCTGCCTGGCGACCCCGGCGCCGCTGGCGATCGCGCCGGCAATGAATCAGCAGATGTATCGCCATCAAGCCACCCAGGCCAACCTGGCCAGCCTCGCCGGCCGCGGCACCCTGATCTGGGGCCCAGGCCAGGGCAGCCAAGCCTGTGGCGACGTGGGTCCGGGACGCATGTTGGAGCCGTTGGAGCTGGTCAGCCTGGTTGAGCAACAGTTTCAGCCCGAGGCCACGCCGCTGGCCGGGATCAGGCTGATGCTCACCGCCGGTCCCACCCGCGAGCCGCTGGATCCGGTGCGCTTTATCTCCAACCACAGCTCGGGCAAGATGGGCTTTGCCCTGGCCCGCGCCGCCGTGGCGCTTGGCGCCGAGGTGACCCTGGTCAGCGGCCCGGTCTCGCTGGCAACCCCGGATGGGGTGCAACGGATCGATGTGGAAAGTGCCGCACAGATGCACGCCGCGGTGATGGCCGGCATCGACCGGCAGCAAATTTTTATCGCCTGTGCCGCCGTGGCCGATTATCGGCCGAAGCTGGTGGCGAGCCAAAAAATCAAGAAGAGCAGTGATACCATGGTCATCGAACTGACCAAGAATCCGGATATCGTCGCCGATGTCGCCGCCTTGCCGAACAAACCCTTTACCGTCGGGTTTGCGGCGGAAACCCGGGATGTGGAAAAATACGCCCGGGACAAGCTCAGCCGCAAGGGGCTGGATATGATCGCCGCCAACGACGTCGCCAAGGCGGGACAAGGCTTTAACGCCGATGACAATGCCCTGACCCTGTTCTGGCCCGAGGGGCAGATCGAATTACCACTGGCCGGCAAAACCGAGCTGGCCAGAAGCCTTATCACTTTAATTGCAGACAAATATCATGAAACCCATTGAGCTGAAGATTCTCGACCCCCGGGTCGGCACCGACTTTCCCCTGCCCGCCTACGCCACCCCCGGCTCGGCAGGCCTGGATCTGCGCGCCTGCCTGGATGCCCCCCTGAGCCTGGCGCCCGGTGAAACCCAGTTGCTACCCACCGGCCTATCCATGCATATCAAGGATCCGGGGCTGTGCGCCACCATACTGCCCCGCTCCGGCCTGGGTCACAAACACGGCATCGTGTTGGGTAATCTGGTGGGTCTGATTGACTCTGACTACCAGGGTCAGTTAATGGTATCCTGCTGGAACCGAGGACAGGACAGCTTTACCATACAGCCGGGCGAACGGATTGCCCAGCTGGTGATCTTGCCCGTGGTTCAGGCCCAATTCACCCTAGTGGATGAATTTGATGCCAGCGAACGAGGAGAAGGCGGCTTCGGATCATCCGGCCGCCACTGAACAGTCGAGTGCGACCATGGCCAATACCCAGAATAAAAAAAATCGTCGTGAACAAATCCTGCAGGCCCTGGCCCACATGCTGGAGACCAGCCCGGGACAGCGCATCACTACCGCCAAGCTGGCCAGCGCCGTCGGCGTGTCGGAGGCGGCGCTCTATCGCCACTTCCCCAGCAAGGCGAAGATGTTTGAAGGACTGATTGATTTTATTGAGGAAACCCTGTTTTCACGGGTCAACCTGATCCTGCAGGAAGAAAAGGACTGCTCCCTGCGACTGCGCTATATCATCCAGCTGCTGCTCGGTTTTGCCGAGCGCAATCCGGGCATCACCCGCCTGCTCAACGGTGATGCCCTGCAGGGCGAGCACGAACGCCTGCTGGCACGCATCAACCAGCTGTTCGAGCGGCTGGAAACCCAGCTCAAACAGGTGATGCGGGAACGCCGGTTGCGCGAGGGCGAGGGACTGCACGAAGATGAAACCGTGCTGGCCAACCTGCTGCTGACCTATGTGGAAGGCCGCATCAACCAGTATGTGCGCAGCCAATTCAAACGCAAACCCAGCCAACATTTTGACAGCCACTGGCCGCTGCTGCACCAGCAACTGGCCCTGGCGTGACTCCCGGGCGGGCTCTCCATGTCTTGCTCAAGATGGAAACGGCAAGCCCGGTACCTTGTTAGCACAAATAACAACTAAAGAGGCACGAGTGATATGGAAACAGAACTGTTGAACACCGACGTCATTAACAATATGCAGAGCTGGATAGTCAATAATCAAGGCCTATTGATCGAGTATGCGGTCAATATCACCGCCGCCCTGCTCACCCTGATTATCGGTTTTATGGTGGCCAAGATGCTGACCGGCGGCCTCAACCGCCTGTTGAGACGCAAGATCGACAGCACCATCGCCGACTTTATCACCAGCCTGATCAAATACGTCATTCTCGCCTTTGTGATCATCGCCGCCCTCGGCCGGGTGGGGGTGCAAACCGCCTCCTTCGTGGCCGTGGTCGGTGCCGCCGGCTTGGCCATCGGCCTGGCGCTGCAGGGTTCCCTGTCCAACTTTGCCGCCGGTATACTGTTGATCGCCTTCCGCCCCTTCAAGGCCGGTGACTACATCGAGGCCGCCGGCACCGCCGGCACCGTCAACTCGGTGCAGATCTTCACCACTGTGCTGATGACCCCCGACAACCGCATGATAGTGGTGCCCAACTCCAATGTGCTGAACGGCAACATCATCAACTATTCCAAGGAAAAGACCCGTCGCATCGACTTGGTGATCGGCGTCTCCTACAGCGCCGACCTGAAAAAGACCAAGGAAGTGCTGACCCGCATCATCAACGAGGACAACCGCATCCTCAAGGAACCCGAGTGCCGCATCGCGGTGGGCGAGCTGGGCGCCTCCTCGGTCGATTTTGTGTTGCGCCCCTGGGTGCAGGCCGACGATTATTGGAACACCCGCTTTGACCTGCTGGAAAGGATCAAGAACGAGCTGGACGCCAACGGCATCGGCATTCCATTCCCGCAGATGGATGTCCACCTATTCAAAAAAGAAGCAGACGGCCAGCTGCGGCGACAAGACGTCGCCTGAGCCCACCCGGCACAAACAAAAGCCGCATGACGATGCGGCTTTTTTTTATGGGCGCTAAGGGGTTGGCATCCTTAGCGAGGAACAGGATCCGGCAAGCTCCCAGCTGATACCTGGAGTATTAAATACCGTATTGTTCCCGGTATTGGCGCACCCGCTCCAGGTGTTCCGCCATTTCGGGCTGCTCGCCCAGATACTCGATCAACTCGGCCAGGGTGATGATGGCGATCACCTGGGCCTGATAGTCCCGCTCCACTTCCTGAATGGCCGACAGCTCGCCTTTGCCTTTTTCCTGGCGATCGAGGGCAATTAATACCCCGGCAAGCTCCGCGCCGTTAGCCTGGATGATATCCATCGACTCGCGAATGGCGGTGCCGGCGGTGATAACATCGTCCACCAGCATGATGCGACCTTTCAGCGGGCTGCCCACCAGGTTGCCGCCCTCGCCGTGATCCTTGGCCTCCTTGCGGTTGAAGCAGTAAGGCACGTCCTGATCATGCACTTCCGCCAGCTGCACTGCGGCGGCGCTGGCGATGGGAATGCCCTTGTAGGCCGGCCCGAACAGCACATCGTACCGGATGCCCGCATCGACCAGGGCGGCGGCATAGAAGCGGCCCAGGCGGGCCAGATCCCGGCCGCTGTTGAACAGCCCGGCATTGAAGAAATAAGGACTCTTGCGCCCGGACTTAAGGGTGAATTCGCCAAATTTCAGCACCTGTTTGGCCATGGCAAATTCGATAAAATCACGCTGGTAGGCTTTCATTACTTGTTCTGCTCCAAATGATGTTCGGTTTGGAATATATCGGTCGCCACCGTGCAAGGCAGCGTTAACTTAAAAAAACGGCTCCGAATAAGGAGTTAGCGGGATAAGGCAACCCCACGCCAACACGCAGCAAGTACATCCTTGTATGCTCAACGACGGCATCCCTTTTACCGCTCACTAATCCACAATCGTTTCGGTATTCAAATCGCCTGGCGCTGGTGTGCCACCAGCTCGTCGATGCCCTTGCGGGCCAGGGCCAGCATCTCCAGCAGCTGCTCATGGCTGAAGGGTTCGCCTTCGGCGGTGCCCTGCACCTCGATCATCCTGCCTTCGGCGGTCATCACCACGTTCATGTCGGTTTCGGCGGCCGCGTCTTCCACATACTCCAGATCCGAAACCGCCTGGCCATCGACGATGCCCACGGAAATCGCGGCTACCAGGGTCTTGAGCGGGCTGGCGGCGATCATGCCTTTTTGCTGCATCCAGGTCAGCGCATGGGCCAGAGCCACACAGGCGCCGGTGATGGAGGCGGTGCGGGTGCCGCCGTCGGCCTGGATCACATCACAGTCAACGGTAATGGTATGTTCGCCCAACGCCTTGAGGTCGACCGCCGCCCGCAGCGAGCGGGCGATCAGCCGCTGAATTTCCATGGTGCGGCCGCCCTGCTTGCCCTTAGCCGCCTCGCGATGCATGCGGCTGTGAGTCGAGCGCGGCAACATGCCGTATTCCGCAGTCACCCAGCCCTGACCCTTGCCTTTCAAGAAGCGGGGCACCCCGGTTTCCACAGTCGCGGTACAGAGCACCTTGGTATGGCCGAACTCCACCAGCACAGCCCCTTCGGCATGGCGGGTGTAATTGGGGGTAATGGTTACCGGCCTGATTTCGTCGGCCGCTCGTCCGCTTGCGCGCATAGGGGTACTCCAGTCATTTGGGATTCAAAGGGAACAGATTGTTCGGCGTAGGGCCTTTTGTTGCACCCTTTAAGAAATATCGCGGTCTATTATAGGGAAAGCGGCGCACCATTGCAGCCGGCAAGCATTGGCGCAAGCAGATGGCCTGTGTCAAACTGACCCCATTAAGAGCAACATGATGAGAACAGCATGATCCACAGCATGACCGCCTATGCCCGGCAGGAATTCAAACAAGACTGGGGCACGGCCGTATGGGAAATCCGTTCGGTCAACCAGCGCTACCTGGAAACCTATACCCGGCTGCCCGAGCAGTTCCGGGGCTTGGAGCCCCTGGTACGGGAAAAACTGCGCGCCCGCCTGCAGCGGGGCAAGGTGGAATGCGGCCTGCGTTTTGAGTCCAACCTGGCCAACCAGGGCCAGCTGCAGATGAACAAATCGCTGGCAGAGCAGTTGATCGAAGGCGCCACCTGGGTGATGGAAAAAGCCGGCCACGGCAGCCTGAACCCGGTAGATATCCTGCGCTGGCCCGGGGTGATGGAAGCCCAGGCCCAGGATATGGATGCCCTCAGCAACCAGCTGATGACCTGCCTGGACAAGGTGATCGATGATTTCCTCGCCGCCCGGGCCAGCGAAGGTGACAAGCTGAAAGAGCTGATCGAGCAACGCCTCACCGGCATCGAACAGGAAGTCGCCAAGGTCAAGACCCAGATGCCCGCCATCATGGTCTGGCAGCGTCAGCGACTGCTGGATCGCTTCGAAGAGGCCAAAATCGAGCTGGATCCCCAGCGCCTGGAGCAAGAAATGGTGCTGCTGGCCCAGAAGGTGGACGTAGCCGAAGAACTGGACCGTCTGGTCACCCACATCGGCGAAACCCGCAAAATCCTCAAGAAAGGCGGAGCCTGTGGCCGGCGGCTGGACTTTATGATGCAGGAGTTCAACCGCGAGTCCAACACCCTGGGATCCAAGTCGATCAACACCGACATCACCGCCTCGGCGGTCGAGCTGAAAGTCTTGATTGAGCAGATGCGTGAGCAGATCCAGAACATAGAGTAATTCTTTACGCTGCCGGACCCTGTAGAAAAGCCCTGACTTTTCAATAATACAGTTCAGCCAAGCAGAATAAGGGGGCATCCTCCGCTCGCCAACTTGCAGAAAGATAAGGCCGCCGCGCTTTACGTCTGCCGCGAACAGCCACTAGACGTTCGGTCAGCCGTAAAGCCTGGCGCGGCGGTAAGCTACCTCTGGGGCCACGATGGCGTCACCGACCGCCATGGATGGTCGGCATGCCGGAATAACAGGAACATTTTCCGGCCATGATACCAACGGTCGATTCAATGGAAGCCCCCTTAACTGAACAGCCGTGCCGCTCGGCACCTCATTCCCTTTTCATGCCCACCACCTATTACAGGCTATTATGAAAAAAACCGGTGATTTTTCAAATACAGCGGGGTTCTGATATGCTTTCACACCATCAGCTATTGAAGAGCGAAGATTGATCATGGCAGAGCCCACTCACCCCAACAGCGGCACAACCGAGTCCGACGATCTGCGTATTGGCCGACAGATCCGCGATCTGCGCAAGGCCAAGCGCATTACCCTGGCAACCCTCGCCACACGGGTGAACAAGTCGGTCGGTTATCTGAGCCAGGTCGAGCGCGGCACCTCCTCGTTGCCGATCGGGGTATTGCAAACCATCAGCGAGGCCCTTGGGGTACGGGCCAGCTGGTTCTTCCAGACCGATGATGAGACGCCTGACGGTGAACTTCAATATATAGTACGTGCCGGAAACCGCCGCTCCATGACCTTTTCCGGCATCGGTGTCCGTGAAGAGCTGTTGTCGCCACGGCTCAGTGGCCAGCTGCTGTTGATCATGACCCGCCTGGCCCCAGGGGCCAGCGGCGGTAAAGAGCACCGACAGCGCAAGGGCGAAGAAGCCGGCTATGTTGAAGCCGGTCAGCTGGAGCTGAAAATAGGCCAGCAGACCTTTTTGCTCGAAGCCGGTGACAGCTTTTCGATCGCCGGCGATGAGCCCCATCTAATTTATAATCCCGGCCAGACCGAGACCCGGGTGGTCTGGGTGATGAAAGGCACCGATTACTGACACCCGCCGATAGGCTCAGGACCACATCACGCACAGGGCGGCGATCACGATCAGCGCCAGGCCGAGCTGATCGTTGCGCGCCAGCACTTCCTTGAAGAAGAACGCCGAGATCAGCAGGGTGAACAGCACTTCCACCTGACCCAGGGTCTTCACCATGGCCACCGTTTCCAGGCTCATGGCGGTGAACCAGCCGATCGAGCCCAGGCAGCTGCAACCGCTGATCAGCAGGGTGAGTCTGGGCCGGGCCAGCAAGGCGCGCAGGGTGACCCGGTCTTTCAGCCAGAGCCAGCCGGTCAGCAGCAAGGTTTGCAGGGAGATCACCAGCAGCAGTACCCAGCCGGCGCCGTAGGGAACCGGCAGCCCCAGTTCCAGGCTGGCCTCCCTGACCCACAGCGAGGTCAGCGCAAACGCCAGGCCACTGCCCAGGCCCAGCGCCAGAGTTTGCCAGGAAAGACCGCGCACCTTTGTTACCCCGCTGAGCAGAAACACCGCCACCCCGCCCAACAGCACACCCAGCCAGCCCAGGGGAGTAAGGGGTGCGGCGAAAAACACCACCCCCAGGGCGGCGGCCAGGATGGCCTCGCTCTTGGCCAGCCCCACGCCGATGGCGAAATTCTTTAGCTGAAACAGCTTGACCATCAGGTTGGTGGCCAGGATCTGAGCCAGGGCGGCAGCCAGGATATAGCCGCCGAACACCGGCGAGAAACGGGGCAGTTCGGTCGGTTGCCACTGGTACAGGCCCCACAGATAGACACCGGCCAGCGGCCCGGCCCAGATAAAGCGCGCCAGCGTCACCCCGGTGGATTTCACCTCTTTACTCAGTTGTTTTTGAAAGGCATTGCGCCATGCCTGCATAAAAGCGGCCATCAGGGTAAAGGGGATCCAGAGCATAATCAGGCCTTAACGCCGGCAATCGGCAGGGTAGATGAGACAAGCGTCGGTCAGGGGGCGGCTGGCGGTACCCCTGTGTCCGGCGGAGCATAACGGTCCGCCCGAACAGGGTCAATACGCCCCCTCAACCCCGCCGGAGTCGGGCCTCGCCGACAAGCTATGCCACCAGACACACTAACCATTCGCTCGAACACCCGCTAACAGCTCGGTTTTAACGAATTATTATACCGGTATAAACTGATAGAGCCGAATATGGCGGGTCACCATAATGCAGATTGCGTGGAGGGCACTTCCACAGCAAGCTATAGTTACTTTTATATGGTCGTTGTCTCTACAGCGGCCATTTTTTTATCTACCGTCTTCTGGTAAGCTTTGCCGCCCCTGGTTCCAGCCGCCACACCCGGTGCTGGTAAAATACATCCTACGGGCAAGACATATGGCGCATAGCGGTACCCTGTTTATCATTTCTTCTCCCAGCGGCGCGGGCAAATCCAGCCTGATCAAGGCCCTGCTTGAACGGCACAACAGCGACAATAACCTGCAGGTGTCGGTGTCCCATACCACCCGGGCCATGCGTCCCGGCGAGGTGGACGGCGAACATTATCATTTTGTCGATCAGGCCGAGTTCAAAGCCCTGATCGACAGCAAGGCCTTCTATGAGTGGGCCCAGGTGTTCGACAACTACTACGGCACCTCCCGCCGGTGGATAGAGCAGCTGCTGGCACAGGGAATAGACGTGCTGCTGGATATCGACTGGCAGGGCGCCCGCCAGATCCGCGCCCAGTCCCCCGGTGCCAAATCGATCTTTATCCTGCCGCCCAGCAGGGAAGAGCTGGAGCGCCGCCTTAATGCCCGCCAGCAGGACAGCGCCGAGGTGATCCAAGGTCGTATGGCCAAGGCGGTGTCGGAAATGTCGCACTACGACGAATACGACTACTTATTGGTGAATGATGACTTCGAGCATGCCCTGGGCCAGCTCAATGCCATCATCCACGCCGAACGGGCCAACACCGCCAAGCAGGCCGTCCGTTACCAGGGCTTGCTTTCCCGGCTACTGGCGGAATAAGCTAAGATCCATTAGAATTTTGCACCTTTTTTAATCATTGGAGTCCATTATGGCACGCGTTACTGTTGAAGATGCTGTAGAACAGGTAGGTAACCGTTTTGATCTGGTTTTGGTCGCCGCTCGTCGCGCCCGCCAACTGGCCACCCAGGGTAAAGACGCGCTGGTCGCCGAAGAGAATGACAAGCCGACCGTGATCGCCCTGCGCGAGATCGAAGAAGGCCTGGTTAATCATGCGGTTATGGATGTACAGGACCGCCAGGAACAACAGGAGCTGGAAGCGGCCGAACTCGCCGCCGTTGCCGCCATTGCCGAAGGCCGCGGCTAAGCATCTTCCGGCCCGTCCACCATGGCGGGCCAGCCCCTGACCTAGGTGGGGCCCTCTGTTATGTGCAAACGGCGTTGACTGTCGGGGTACCACTTGTATCTATTTGAATCACTCAAGGAGCTCGCCTCCAGCTACCTTCCCGCCGAACAGGTCGAGCAGCTCAAGGCCGCCTACATCCTGGCCCGGGACGCTCATCAGGGGCAGACCCGTTCCAGCGGCGAACCCTATATCACCCATCCGGTCGCCGTGGCCAGGATCCTGGGCGAGATGCACCTGGATCACGAAACCCTGATGGCGGCGCTGCTCCATGATGTGATCGAAGATACCCCCGTCACCAAAGAGATGCTGGCACAACAATTTGGCACGCCGGTGGCCGAGCTGGTCGAGGGCGTGTCCAAACTCGACAAGCTCAAGTTCCGCAACCGCAAGGAAGCCCAGACCGAAAACTTCCGCAAGATGGTGCTGGCCATGACCCAGGATATCCGCGTTATCCTGATCAAGCTGTCGGATCGCACCCATAACATGCGCACCCTGGGCGCACTGCGGCCGGACAAGCGCCGCCGGATCGCGCGGGAAACCCTGGAAATTTACGCCCCCATCGCCAACCGCCTGGGCATCCACAGCATCAAGAATGAGCTGGAGGAGCTGGGCCTGGAAGCCCTCTATCCCATGCGCACCCGGGTATTACGGGAATCGGTGCGCCGCGCCCGGGGCAACCGCCGGGAAATCATCCAGTCGATCAAGGAAGAGGTAAAGGGCCGGCTGGAAGACGCCCATATCGAGGCGCAGGTCAAAGGCCGGGAGAAGAACCTGTTCTCTATCTACAACAAGATGGTAAAAAAAGAACTGCAGTTCCACGAGGTGATGGATATCTATGCCTTCCGGGTGATCGTCAAGGACATAGATACCTGTTACCGGGTGCTGGGTCAGATGCACACCCTGTACAAGCCCAGGCCTGGGCGCTTCAAAGACTATATCGCCATCCCCAAGACCAACGGCTATCAGTCCCTGCACACCTCTCTGGTCGGCCCGCACGGGGTGCCGGTCGAGGTGCAGATCCGCACCGAATACATGGAACAGATGGCCGACAAGGGGGTAGCGGCGCACTGGGCCTACAAGCAGGACAACGAAAGCTCGGGCACCACCGCCCAGGTGCGCGCCCAGCGCTGGATGCAGAGCCTGCTGGAACTGCAGCAGAGTGCCGGCTCCTCCTTCGAGTTTATCGAAGGGGTGAAGACAGATCTGTTCCCCGACGAGATCTATGTGTTTACCCCGGAAGGCCGCATCCTGGAACTGCCCTCGGGCGCCACGCCGGTGGACTTTGCCTATGCGGTGCACACCGACATCGGCCATGCCTGCGTCGGGGCCCGGGTAGAGCGGCAACCCTTCCCCCTCAGCCAACCCCTGCACTCGGGACAGACGGTGGAGATCGTCACCGCCCCCGGTGCGCGCCCCAATGCGGCCTGGCTGAACTTTGTGGTGACCTCGCGCGCGCGCACCAAGATCCGCCAGTTCCTCAAGAACCTGCGCACCGAAGAATCCATCCTGCTGGGCAGGCGGCTGCTCAACCACGCCCTGGGCAACCAGAACCTGGAAGATATTCCGGCCGAACGTATAGAGAAGGTGCTGAAAGACACCAAGCACGGCTCGCTCAATAACCTGCTGGCCGATATCGGCCTGGGCAACGCCATGAGCCTGGTGGTGGCCCGCCGGCTACAAGGCAAGCTGGATGAAATGCCCCGCGCCGAGCGCCAGAAGACGGTGAAGAAGATGCCGATCCGCGGCGCCGACGACATGCTGCTCACCTTCGCCAATTGTTGTCGTCCCATTCCCGGCGATCCCATCGTCGCCCATATCAGCCCGGGCAAGGGCCTTGTGGTTCACCTGGAACCCTGCAAGAATATCCGTGGCTACGGCAAGGAGCCGGACAAATATCTGCCGGTGCAGTGGGACATGGAGCAGGATTTCGACTTCGAGTTCAAGACCGAGATCGGCATCGAAATCATCAACCATCAAGGAGCCCTGGCGGAGCTGGCCAACGTCATTGCCGCCACCGGTGCCAATATCCACAGTATCAGCACCGAGGAAAAAGACGGGCGTGTCTATGTGGTTGAGTTGTTGATCACCACCAAGAGCCGCATCCATCTGGCCAATATCATGCGCAAGATCCGGGTCACCCCCAACGTGCTCAAGGTGCACCGGCAACGGAACTAAGGCGGCGGCTTGAATAAGCCACGCCGTTTGCTATCCCTTGCGTTAACGGTACACTGCCAAGCATTGTTTTCCTGTTGACGGGTAAAAATACTCACCGGAGTCCTTATGCTTGGTCGCCTACTCTTAGTCGGGATCTGCCTGCTGATGAATCATGCCATTGCCTCGTCGCCGCGTTTTACCACCGAAGCCGAACTCGGCGAGCTCGGCCTGGGTGGCCTGCAGGCGTTCTGGCAAAATACCGCAGAGGAAGGCACCTTTACCAGCCAGGACGGCCTGGCGCTGCACTTCGCCAAGCTGGTCTCCCCCGCGCACGACAAGGCCATCATACTGGTCAATGGCCGCACCGAAAGCTACCTCAAGTACCAGGAACTGGCGCGGGATCTGTATCAAAACGGCTATAACCTCTACCTCTACGATCACCGGGGCCAGGGCCTGTCGCCGCGTCTGCTCGATGATCCCCTGATGGGCCATGTCGACAATTTTGATGACTATGTGCAGGATCTCGAGCAGTTCGTGCAGCAGCAGGTGCTCACCACCCCCCATGAACGCCTCTATCTGCTGGCCCATTCCATGGGTGGCACCATCTCCGCCCTCTGGCTAAGCGATACCCAGGTGCGCATCAATGCGGCCGCCCTGGCCTCGCCCATGATGGGTATCTATCTGGGCCCCCTGCCCGCCTGGCTGGCCAAGGGGTTGGTCAACGTCTTTCAGGGTGGATGCCGCCTGCTCGGCAAGCCGGCCTGCTATGTCCCGGGCCAGGGAGGCGGCTATGAGGCCCCCCCCTTCGCCGAGAACCAGCTGACCCACAGCGAGCCGCGCTATGAACTGTTTCGGAAACTATACCGGGACCAGGCCGGGCTGCAGCTGGGCGGCCCCAGCCTGCAATGGTTGGCGCAGAGTTTCACGGCGGGCGAACGGGCCATTGCGCGGGCCCACCGCATCGTGGCCCCGCTGCTGGTGCTGCAGGCCGGTGCCGATGTGGTCGTCGACAACAAGGCGCAAGACGCCTTCTGCAAGGCCCTCAAACATTGTGAAGGCCGCGGTCCCCGGCGGATCGGCCGCGCCGCCCATGAACTCTTTTTTGAGCGGGACCGCTACCGCCGGAAGGCACTGAATAAAGTGCTGGCGTTTTTTGACAGTAACTAACCTCAAGGACCCTATGCATCAGGTTGTTGTTTCCGATCTGGACGGTACCCTGCTCAACAGCCGCCATCAGATCTCGGCCCGCACCCGGGAAACCCTACATGAGCTGGTCGCCCGCGGCGTGGAGTTTGTCATCGCCACCGGCCGTCATCATGTGGATGTCCGCTCGATCCGTGACAACCTGGGGCTGAACGTCAGCCTGATCACCAGCAACGGTGCCATGGTGCACGATCCCGATGATCAGCTGATCTTCAACCAGACCATTCCCGCCGAGCTGGTGGATGAGCTGGTCGGCGGTTTCCGCCTGCCCGGGGTGCACCTGAATATGTTCCAGGGCGAGCACTGGCTGGTCGAGGAAGTCATGCCGGGCATGCTGGACTTCAGCCCCCAGTCCCGCTTTCGCTACCAGCTCACCGATCTGCTCCAAGCCCATAAGCAGGGGGTGGAAAAGGTATTCTATGTCGGCGATCACGAACGGCTGCTGCGCGTGGAAGAGCGGCTCATCAACCATTTCGGCGATCGACTCAACATCACCTTTTCCCTGCCCCAATGCCTGGAGGTGATGCACTGCGAGGTCAACAAGGGCTCGGCCGTCGCCTCGCTGATGGGCCTGCGGGAGACGGACATGGCCCGGGTGCTGGCCTTCGGCGACGGCATGAACGACGTTGAAATGCTGTCCCGGGCCGGCCGGGGGGTGGTGATGGCCAATGCCCATGCCCGCCTGCACCAGGCCCTGCCCCATCACGAGCGCGCCCTGAGCGCGGATGAAGACGGGGTGGCGCACTACCTGCAACGGGTATTCAGGCTCTGAGTGCGGGTTGCTCCTGGACGTCCAGGGAGCAGGTCCCATGGCTGAATACCGCCGTTTACTCCGCCATCGCTAAAATGCTCCGCCACTGCGCCGAACTCACCGGCATAACCGACAGCCGGCTGCCTTTTTTCACCAGCGCCAGCTCGGCCAGGGCCGGGTTGGCCTTCAGCTCGGCCAGGGACAGCAGCGGCAGGCGTCGCACAAAGGTCAGCTCGGCGGCGTACCAGATGGGCTTGTCCGGGCTGGACTTGGGATCAAAATAGCGGCTGTCCGGATCGAAGGCGAACGGATCGGCAAAGCCCGCCCGGGTCACCCGGCCGATGCCAGCTATGCCCACCCGCTTGCAACTGGAATGATAGATAAACACCTCATCTCCCTCCTTGACGCCATCGCGCAGGAAGTTACGTGCCTGGTAGTTGCGCACTCCTTCCCAGATAGTGTCTTTTTTCGCCAGATCATCGATCGAAAAGGTCTCGGGTTCGGTTTTAAATAACCAGTAGGCCATGAGGGCTCCTTGGGATTAACTCAACTTTTGTGATGATGCCTCTGGCGGCTTGCAGCGTCATGTGGCACTTTGAGTGCCGTTAATGGTGACCCCTCCCGGAGAAAAGCACAATGTTCAAATATATCGGGTTTTCGCTGTGGCTGTTGTTGGCCGGCTGCCAGGGAGCCCAGCAACCGGCGCCCGTCCCCGAGCCCGAACCGCAAGCCCCCATACCGGAGCCGGGCCCCCAGCCCTTTGAAAACGAGGTGATCAGCGTACCGGTCAGCCCGCTTACCGAAATCATCGACGACGCCTGGGAGAGCAGCAACTAGCCACGGGGAAATATATCGGGGTGGTGCCAGGCACCAGCCTGGATGGCGAAGTAAGCTGGCGCTCCTGATGCAGTTAAGCGCCCCGACACAACCTGCGCCCGGGAGCGCCAGGCCCTGGATACGGGCCGGGCTCAGTCGTCGGCGGTATCGCCTTTCGCCAGCCGGGAGCGCAATTTTTCTTCCCGGCGGCGATACCAGTGCGCCTTGAACGCCGTCCACCAGTCATGGGACAACTCGCCGCCATGGGCCTCGAGCAGGGCGATGACCCGATCCAGGGTCAGCACGGCGGCATCGTAGTCGATATCCAGCCAGTGCTTGCGCACCACCACCTTGGCGACCCCCGGCTCGGCACTAAACACCTCGGCCAGCAGCTCTATCTGCAACTGGTTCATATGATCCAGCTTTAAATGGCGCCGCACCAGGGCGTGTTCTTCCTGGCCCGGCTGTTCGGTATCCAATGCGCTCCCTCCTTTTGTGCTCACTCATTTTTTATGCTCCTCGCCGAGTTAAGAGCAAAGCGGTCCTAAAAGCAAGGTCACGGCCAATACCAGCCGGTTGGGGCCCGTCGGGATGATTTCCCCCCTTCCCCTTAACCGAACGCCGCCCGGGCATTGCAAAGCCCGCCGCCCTGCGCCACCATAATACGGAAACCATTTCCAAAATATCAGAATCGAGAGGTGATCATGGACGCAACCCCAGAGCCACGGGTAACACTCACCGGCACCCTGCCGGCCATAGCACTGCCCGCCATCGGTCAGGGCACCTGGTACATGGGCGAGGGCCTGGCACCTCGCCGCGACGAGGTCCGCGCCCTGCAACAGGGCCTGGAGCTCGGCCTGCGGCTGATCGACACCGCCGAAATGTACGCCGACGGCGGCGCCGAGGAAGTGGTGGGCGAGGCGCTGAATGGACGTCGCGAACAGGCGTTCCTGGTGTCCAAGGTCTATCCCTGGAATGCCGGTCGGCAGAGGGCCATCGACGCCTGCGAGCGCAGCCTGAAACGGCTGAACACCGACCATCTGGATCTCTATCTGCTGCACTGGCCGGGGGATATTCCGCTGGACGACACCCTGGAGGCCTTCGAACGGCTGCAGGCCCAGGGCAAGATCAAGCGCTTCGGTGTTTCCAACTTCGATATCGACGAGATGCAGCAGCTGGCATCACTGCCCGGCGGCGGGCAGTGCGCGGTCAACCAGGTGCTCTACCACCTGGGCTCCCGGGGCATCGAACATTCCCTGCTGCCCTGGCAACGGCAACAGGGCACGCCGACCATGGCCTATTGCCCGCTGGCCCAGGGCGGCCGCCTGCGCACCAAGGTGCTGAACCATCCGGAAGTGCTGACGCTTTCCTCGGAACTGGCCATCACCCCGGCCCAGCTGCTGCTGGCCTGGGCGATCCGCCCGGTCGGTGGCCGACGCGATGTCATCGCCATCCCCAAGGCGGTGCAGCCCGAACATGTGCGGCAGAACGCCGAGGCCTTGAACATCGACCTGGACGAGGCCGTGCTGGCCCGGCTCGACGCCGCCTTCCCGGCGCCGAGCCGCAAGCCGCCGTTGGATATTGTTTAAACCACCTGGCCGGCGCACCAGCCGGAGCTCCAGGCCCACTGGAAATTGTAACCGCCCAGCCAGCCGGTAACGTCCATCACCTCGCCGATAAAGTAGAGGTTGGGCACCCGGTTGGCCATCATGGTCTTGGAGGAGAGCTCCTTGGTATCGACCCCGCCCAGGGTGACCTCGGCGGTGCGATAGCCCTCGGTGCCGCCGGGCTGCAAGGGCCAGGCCGCCAGCCGTTGTTCGATGGCCGCCAGCTCCTTCGGGATATATTGCTTGAGCGGCTTGTTGACCAACCCTTCCCGCGCCAACAGCGTTTCCACCAGCCGCTTGGGCAACTGACGGGCCAGCCAGGTTTTCAGCTCCTGGCTGGGGCTTTCGGCCAGCCCCTGCGCCAAACAGCCTTCCGGCAGCAGCTGGAAACGCACCGGCTCGCCCGGCTGCCAGTAAGAGGAAATCTGCAGCACCGCCGGACCGGATACGCCCCTGTGGGTAAACAGCAGGCTTTCGGTAAAACGGGTGCCGTCCGCGCTTTCGGCGACCACCGGCAGGCTGACCCCGGCCAGGGACTCCAGGGTTTCCTTGTCTTGCGGCTGCAGGGTAAAGGGCACCAGCCCGGCCCGGGTGGGTAACAGCTTAAGCCCGAATTGCTCCGCCAGCCGGTAACCGAACGGGCTGGCGCCAATCTTGGGCATCGACAGGCCGCCGGTGGCCACCACCAGCGAGTGGCAGCTGTATTGGCCGGCCTCGGTATCCACACTGAAGCCTTCACCCAGCTCGGCTACCGCCAGGATCTCGGCGCGCAGGCTGATGCTGACCCCGGCGTCGGCGCATTCCTTGACCAGCATATCGACGATATCCTGGGCCGAGTCGTCGCAAAACAGCTGGCCCAGGGTCTTTTCGTGGTAGGCGATGCGGTGTTTCTCCACCAGGGCGATGAAGTCCCACTGGGTGTAGCGAGCCAGCGCCGATTTGACGAAGTGGGGATTGCCGCACAGGTAGGCGCCCGGCTCCACAAAGTAGTTGGTAAAGTTGCAGCGCCCGCCGCCGGACATCAGGATCTTGCGGCCAATACGCTTGCCGTGGTCGAGCACCAGCACCCGGCGGCCCCGTTTGCCCGCCTCGATGGCGCACATCAGGCCGGCGGCGCCGGCGCCGATAATAATCACATCCCAGGCTTTCATCTCTAGCTCAACCACTGGCATCAAACAATAAAGCCGGCATTTTACCGATCCGCCCGCGCCGACACCATCATCTTTCCCTGTAGGTGACGCGCCCTGCCCCACGCCTTATAATCCGTGCCCATGAACGACCTTGCCCCCCTGTTTCAAGATATCAGTCGACTGCTGTGCCAATATCGTGGCGACTGGCAGCTGTATCCCTTTGCCTGCACCGAACTGCCCTGGCCTGAGTGGACGGAGCGGCTCGATGACCTGGATGAAGCGGCCATTGAAGCGCTGGAGGAAGACGAAGCGGCGAAATGGCGCTTCTTTGCAGACATCAGGCCGGAGGTGGCGGCCATTCAGCGATTAACGCTGCCCGCCTTCAATCGTCCTGCGGAGGCGACTAATCCACGCTGGAGCAATGGCATTCCCGGCCGGAAATGGGCACAGATCAGCGATTTTGCCGCCAGTATCACCGTAGATTATCCCATTCTGGAGTGGTGCGCCGGCAAGGGCCATCTGGGCCGGTTGCTGGCGATCCAATCCGGCCAGCCGGTGCTCAGCCTGGAGCGGGATCCGGATCTGTGCCGTCAGGGCGAGGAACTGGCCGACCGGCTCGATATCGATCACCAGTTTGTCTGCGACGATGCCCTGGGCCCGGCTGCCCACCGGCTGTTTCAGGTGGAGCAACAGGCACTGGCGCTGCATGCCTGCGGCGAATTGCATCTGCGCTTCCTGCGCCACGGGGTCGGCGCGGGCACCCGGGTCCTGGCCCTGTCGCCCTGCTGTTATCACCTGATCTCGCAGGATAACTATGCCCCCCTATCCCGCCTCGGCCAACAGCTGGATTTAGGGCTGGATAAACAGGCTCTGCGCCTGCCCCTGCAGCAACAGGTGACCGGCGGCGAGCGGGTACGCCGGCTGCGTCACGTCGAGCTGACCTGGCGGCTGGCGTTCGACGAGCTGCAACGGGAACTCAGGGGCTGCGACCAGTACCTGCCCCTGCCCAGCTTTGCCAAGCAACTGCTCAGCGGTGAGTTCGCCGCCTTTGCCGCCTGGGCCTGTGCCGAAAAAGGCCTGCCGCTGCCGCCCCGGCTCGACAGCCGGCACTGGCTGGCGCGCGCCGAGCGGCGGCGCCTGCTGGTCAAGCGCATCGAGCTGGTCCGCCATCTGTATCGTTATCCGCTGGAGCTCTGGCTGCTGCTCGATCGGGCCCTGTTTCTGCAGGAGCAGGGTTACCGGGTCACCCTGGGCACCTTTACCGAGCAGGCCAATACTCCGCGCCGCTATTTGATCCGGGCAGAGAAATCCTGAGCATATGTTTCGACTTTTTGTCCATACTTCAACTAACAGGCTATTCTGCTAGCAGGCCAGTGCGGTCAAAACTTTATCCCGCTCACGGTTTAACGGTTAACAGCTTGATAGAGTTAGTAAAAAAGGAGACATGCTATGACCGGTCAATACACCCATGTGCTCGCGGCAGTCGATATGAGCGAGAGCAATCGCAAGGTGATCACCAAGGCGGTGGACAGGGCCAAAGCCAACCATGCCAAGCTGTCGGTGATCCATGTTGATGTGGATTTAAAAGATCTCTACACCGAGATGATCGATATCGATATCGACAATATCCAGGATCAAGTGGTGGCCGATGCCAAGCAGCGCCTGGAGGAGTACCTGGCCGACGTCGACTACCCCATCGAGAAAAAACTGGTGATCTGTGGCGATCTCACGATGAAAGTGTGTGAAGCCGTGGAAAAAAATCAGATCGATCTGCTGGTCTGCGGCCATGAGCAAAGCTTCTGGAGCCTGCTCACCTCCTCCGCCCGCCAGCTGATGAATGCGGTACCCTGCGACATGCTGGTGGTGCCCCTGCCCAAATCCTGACGCCTTCCGGGCGATCAGCCTAGCTGCTCGCCCACCTCTCTCAACAACTGCCGAAACCAGAGCAGCGCCGGATCAAACTCGGTCAGCGGATGCTGGGCCAGCACATAGGTGGTCGCCAGCGGCTCATCCAGGCTATGCCGGCTGAGCGGGTAATGCTGGCAAAAATCCCGGGCGATCAGCTCGGGCACCACCGCCAGGTAACGGCCCGTGGCCAATAAGCCGGGCAGGGCGGCAAAGCTCGACACCCAGACACCTATTTCCCGGCTCACGCCCCGGCTGCTCAACCAGCTCTCGACCCGGGTCTGGCTATGGCCCCAGGTCGAGGTACAGACATGCACCCAGGCCGCCAGCGTCTGCGGTGACAACCCCTGCTCCAAGCCCAGTGCCCGGCTGGCCAGACACACCAGGGCATTGTCAAACCAGGGCCGGGTCAGCAAGCGGGGGGACAGATGACCTGCCCCGGCGAACGCCACCACCATATCCAGGCTGCCCCGGGCCAGGTCCTCTTCATAATCCGAGTCGACCAGCTCGGTGACCGCCAGCCGGCAGCCGGGTGCCTGCTGATGCAGCAAATCCACCAGCAGGGGCACAGCGCTGTATTCGATGGACGAAGGCACCGCCAGGCGAAAGGTGCGCCGGGCATGACCGGGGTCGAAGCCGGCGACTTGCCGGATGCCCTGTTCCAGCAAGGCCAGCGCCTGGCGTACCGGCGCCGCCAGCGCCTGGGCCCGGTCGGTGGGCCGCATCTCCTTGCGGGTCATCACAAACAGTGGATCGTTCAGGGCCTGTCGCAACCGGGCCAGGGCATGGCTGACGGTGGACTGGGACAGGTTCAACCGCTCGGCGGTCCGGGTGACATTACGGCTTTGCATCAGGGTGTCGAACACCCGCAGCAGGTTAAGATCGAGCCGTTGAAAGAGGTTATCCATCGATATCCGCCATACGTTAATGATGATAATTCATTTCTAGCATACAAAATCTGACCGTAGAATGCGTGCTGTTGACGATTTAATCGTCGGCGTGGTGATAAAACCTTGAACCCGGTGCGGGCGTAAGCAACGTTAAGGACATGGTGGCATCATGGGGGGTACTGCCTGTCTCCTGACCACATCGAGGCCAGGTGTCTTGGTGGTCATGGAAAAACGAGGTGTTGGCTTCTCGTCCACACCGGGGTTACCACGCTGACAACCTTTTTGATTCTGCGTTTGGCCGCAGCAATGCGGCATGAGTTCTGTCTGTGGTGTGACACCACTTTTTAGGGACGTTATTCTCTCCTTTATGACAAACCTGATGCTTAGTCCCTGGCCGGTGCATTGCACCGGCTTTTTTATTTCGGCTGGATTGCCACCGGACTTTGCGCCATCATAGCCGCCCCCTATTTACAACCGATGAATAATCACCCAATGCCATACCTGGTTATCGTTACCCTGCTGTGGGCCTTTTCTTTCAGCCTGATCGGCGTGTACCTGGCCGGCACCGTCGACAGCTACTTCTCGGTACTGAGCCGTATCCTCTTGGCCACCCTGCTGTTTATGCCCTTGATGTCCTGGCGTCAGCCACCCAGGCTGGCGCTGGGACTGATGGCCGCAGGCGCGGTGCAGCTCGGACTCATGTACCTGTTCTATTACCGTTCCTTCCTACTGTTGACGGTGCCGGAAGTACTGATCTTTACCGTGCTCACGCCCGTTTATGTCACCCTGATCTACGATCTGCTGCAACGCCGCTTCAACCCCGGCTATCTGCTCACCGCCGCGCTGGCGGTACTGGGCGCCCTGGTCATCCGCTTCGACGGCCTGACCGATTCCTACCTGCTGGGTTTTGCCGTGGTACAGGGGGCCAACCTCTGCTTCGCCCTGGGCCAGGTGGGCTACAAGGTGTTGATGGAACGTTATCCCGGCCAGACTCCCCAATACAGGTTGTTCGGCTATTTCTATCTGGGCGCCCTGCTGATCGTGATCCCCGCCTGGCTGTTGCTGGGCAGTGCCAGATACCCAAGCACTAACCTGCAATGGGGCATACTGATCTGGCTGGGCCTGGGCGCATCCGGCCTGGGTTACTTCCTGTGGAACAAGGGCGCCACCCTGGTCAATGCCGGCGCCCTGGCCATCATGAACAATGCCCTGGTGCCCGCCGGCCTGTTGGTCAACCTGCTGCTCTGGAACCGGGAGGCCAATCTGCCCCAACTCACCCTGGGTGGCCTGCTGTTGCTCGCGTCCCTCTGGATCAACGAGCGTTGGCTAAAAACCACAAGTATCGCCAAGCTCACAAAATCATAATTTGTCTCGGTTTTTCCTGACCGATGGGCTGGCAATCCGTACTGTGCTCTTTAGACTGGACCCTGGAAACGATGCACGGGAGGAGCTCACCATGTTTAATGCATTAGTCTTAGAAGAAGCTGGTAAAAACACCAAAGCCAGCCTGCAACGTCTACCGGAGAGCCGGCTCACCCACGGCGACGTGCTGGTGAAGGTGGATTACTCCACCCTTAACTACAAGGATGCCCTGGCCATTACCGGCAAGGGTAAAATTGTCCGGCAGTGGCCCATGGTCCCCGGCATCGATTATGCGGGTACAGTATTGTCTTCCGACCATCCGGACTATCGCATCGGCGACGAAGTGCTACTTACCGGCTGGGGTGTGGGCGAACAATACTGGGGCGGCCTGGCCGAGAAGGCCAGCGCCCGGGCCGAATGGCTGATCCCGCTGCCGGCCGGCATGAGCGCCAAACGCGCCATGGCCATCGGCACCGCCGGCTTTACCGCCATGCTCAGCCTGATGGCGCTGGAGCGGGCGGGGATCAACCCCGAGCAGGGCCCTGTGCTGGTCACCGGCGCCAGCGGCGGCGTCGGCTCGGTGGCGGTACAATTGCTGGCCAAGGCCGGTTATGAAGTACACGCTGCCACCGGCCGGCCGCAGCATGCGGACTGGCTGAAACAGCTGGGGGCCGCCGCGATCGTCGAACGGGCCGAACTGGATGGTGAGCCCGGCCCGCTAGAATCCCAGCGTTGGGCTGGGGCCGTGGATACGGTCGGAGGCCGAATCCTGGCCCGGGTGCTGAGCCAGACCAGGATGTACGGTGCCGTGGCCGCCTGCGGCCTGGCCGGCGGGGTGGGCCTGCACACCACTGTGATGCCCTTTATCCTGCGCGGTGTCAGCCTGCTGGGCATTAATTCGGTGCATATCCCCAAGCAACAGCGTATCCAGGCCTGGGAGCGGCTGCACAACAGCCTGCCCCTGAACTTTGAAGAGCAGGTCCAGGTATTCACCCTGGAGCAAAGCATCCAGGCCGCCCAGGATCTGCTCAACGGCAAGCTCAGGGGCCGGGTGCTGATCCAGCCTTAAACGCCCCGGGCTGTAACGCGACAAGGGGTTAGCCTCGCCGGCCGGGCTAACCCCTTTGACTTCACGCGACATGCGCCTTTCACCGGTTTGCCGTCACCTAAAAGTGTTATAAGATAACAGAATCATTCCCGACCACAGATCCCAGCTATGCTGACCGCTATTCCCACCCACCTGATCATGGGTTTCCTCGGCACCGGCAAAACCACCCTGCTGCGCCACCTGCTGGCCACCAAGCCCGAACATGAACGCTGGGCCATTCTGGTCAACGAATTCGGCGAAGTCGGCATAGACGGCGCCCTGCTGGCGGATCAGGGGGCAACCATCAAGGAAGTGCCCGGTGGCTGTCTGTGCTGCGTCTCCGGGCTGCCCTTTCAAATCGGCCTCAACGCCCTGCTGCACAAGGCCAAACCCGATCGGCTGCTGATCGAACCCAGCGGCCTCGGCCATCCCAGCCGCATTATCGATACCCTGACGGCGGAACATTACCAAGACAAGCTGGCGCTGAAGGCCACCTTCTGCGTGGTCGATCCACGCCAATGGCAGGACCCCCGCTACCGGGAGCACGAAACCTATCGGGATCAGGTGGCCCTGTCCGATATCCTGGTCGCCAATAAGTCCGATCTGTGCAGCGCACAGCAATTGGAGGCCCTGCGCCGGGATTACGAACACTTGCAACCGGCCAAGCAAGGCCTGGTCGTGGTCGAGCAGGGGCGGCTGGGTCTGGAATGGCTCGAACAACCCCATGATCCCCGGCGCCGGGCGGGTAAGCCCGATGCCCACGCCGGTATCGAAAGCCGGCCGTTGATCGCCGACAGCGGCCCCCGCCTGAGCAAGGGCCAGCCCTGGCGCAGGTACAGCAATCATGGGGAAGATCATTTCAGCATCGGCTGGCGCTTTCTCGATGAGCTGCGCTTCGACTTGCCCGGCCTCACCGCCTTTTGTGAATCCCTGGCCGTCGACCGGCTCAAGGCGGTGTTACCCTGCGACGATGGCTGGCGGGCCTTCAACATGGTCGGCGGCCAGCTCAGCGTCTATCGCATCGCGCCGCAGAAAGAAGGCCGCTTGGAGCTGATCCACCACAGACCGCTGTCCGCCCCCGAACTGCAGAAACAGTTGTTTGTGCATCTGCAACACGCAGTTTGAATATCGGATTATTCGAGCTAGGTGTGGAGCCCCGATCTCGCCGCGATAACTGCATCGCCCCCGGAGTCGGGCTCTTATACCAATTTGAATATAGACCTGACATATTTAAGCCTGAATTTCAGAGGCAACACAGTCATCTCCCACGACACGCCATAAACTCATCCCTGAGGGCTCGGGAAATGCCGTCCATGACATTTCACGGTCGTGGGAGGCGATCTCTGCTGCCTCTTCTCATACATCGAGTTGCCTGTAGACAGCGCCACCAGGCAACTCGATGGCATAAGGAGGACGAAGGGTGCTACTTCACCGACCAGCACATGACAGGCCCGAAAAATGCTCCTGCCATTCCCGCCATCCCTGGCGGTCAGATGACATGTGCTGAGCATCATAGGGAGTGTGCTTGAAGCGTCTCGGAGGAGGAGCCCCTTTGTCCGACCTGTACAGAGCAACAACATAGATCCGTTATTTAATCTGTTTAGTATTACAAATCAGGCTAGCCGCCCTGCAATGCCGCCTTGACGTAGATATCGAAGCGGTTGTTCTTGGTTTCGATGCTGGTGCTCGGCGCCTGCTCCGCCAGCCAGCCCGCATAGTCGGGCCGCTTGACCACCACCCGCGCCCGCGCCAGCGCCAGCGCCCGGGGCAGGAGGCCGTCGGCATCCAGGTCCGGCCCGACCAGCGACTGGAATACCCGCATCTCCTTCTTCACCAGCGCCGATTTCTTCTTATGGGGAAACATGGGGTCCAGATAGACCACGTCCACCGGCTCGGTGATGCCTTCCAGGCCACAGGGGGTCGGGCTCAACCACAGTCGATCGCCGACCCAGCCACCGATTTCCGCATCTTCCCGCGCCCGGCGCAGGCCGTCGGCCAACAGGGCATGCACCACCGGATGCCGCTCGCACAGGGTCACCCGGCAACCCAGGGAGGCCAGCACGAAGGCGTCCCGACCCAGGCCTGCGGTACCGTCGATCACGGTCGGCGTCAGCCCGTGCTTGAGGCCCACCGCCTTGGCGATCGACTGACCGCGCCCGCCACCGAATTTGCGCCTATGGGCGGCGGCACCGCCGACGAAATCCACATAGACGGCGCCCAGCTTGGGTTCGTCCAGCTTGCGCAGCTCCAACCGCCCTTCGACAAACACCAGGGCAAAGGGCGCGGCGGCGGCCACCCCTTGCATGGCCGGCGCCAGCCGTTCGGCCTCGGCCTGCAGGGCCGGGTCTTCCAGCTCGATACGCAGGGGGATCAATTTTTCGGTCATAGGGAACTACCACAGACAACGGCTGGCCCAAAGGCCAGCCGTTGAGTCATATCAGACAGGTTTAAAGGGTGTTCAGGCAAGCTGGGATGGTTCGCCATCAAGCCGACCATCCCAGCTTGGAACAAATGCCAGTGAACCTCAGGCCGCAATACCGCAATGCCGCAACAAGGCATCTATCTTGGGCTCGCGGCCACGGAACTGCTTGAACAATTCCATCGGCGCCCGGGAACCGCCCTGCTCCAGTATGGCATGCAGGAAGTCGCGGCCGGCCTTGGCCGAGAATACCCCTTCCTCCTCGAAGCGGGAGAAGGCATCGCTGGACAGCACTTCCGCCCACTTGTAGCTGTAATAGCCCGCCGCATAGCCGCCGGCGAAGATATGGGAGAAACTGTGCTGAAAGCGGTTGAAATCGGGCGGCGGCAGCACTGAGACCCTCTTGCGTACTTCATTGAGGATGTCCTGTACCCGTCCGGGCTGGGCGCCGTCCCTGGCCATATGCAGGCGGAAATCGAACAGCGAAAACTCCAGCTGGCGCAGCATCATCAGCGCCGAGTGGAAGTTACGCGCCGCCAGCATCCGCTCCAACAGCTCCGCCGGCAAGGGTTCGCCGCTCTGGTAGTGACCGGAAATAAAGGCCAGCGCCTCGGGCTGCCAGCACCAGTTTTCCAGGAACTGGCTGGGCAGCTCCACCGCATCCCAGGCCACACCGTTGATACCGGCTACCCCGGCCACATCGATCCGGGTCAGCATATGGTGCAGGCCGTGACCGAACTCATGGAACAAGGTCACCACCTCGTTATGGGTGAACAGCGCGGGAGAGTCACCGATCGGACCGTTGAAGTTGCAGGTCAGGTAGGCCACCGGCTTCTGCAGGCTGCCGTCTTCCCGATAACGGCGGCCGATACAGTCATCCATCCAGGCGCCACCCCGCTTGTTGGTCCGGGCGTAGAGATCCAGGTAAAAGCTGCCCCGTAACTCGCCGCTTTCATCATAGATGTCGAAGAAACGCACATCCGGGTGCCAGACTTCCACCCCGAAGTGCTCCACGACCTTGATACCGAACAGCCGCTTAACGGTTTCAAACAGCCCGTGCACCACCTTTTGCTCTGGGAAATAGGGCCGCAACTCTTCATCGGAAATGGTGTATTTATGCTGCTTGAGCTTTTCGCCATAGTAGGTCACGTCCCAGGCATTGAGCTGGGCGATGTCATGGTGCCGATGGGCGAATTCGGTCAGCTCGGCCAGCTCCGCCTGGCCCTGGGGATAGGAGCGGCTCGCCAGCTCATCGAGGAATTCCAGCACCTGCTGCTCGCTGTCCGCCATCTTGGTGGCCAGGGACAGCTGGGCATACTGCTCAAAGCCCAGCAGTTCGGCCAGCTCCTGCTTCAACGCCAGGATTTCCTCGATGATCGCGGTGTTATCAAACTCTCCGGCATTGGGGCCCTGATCGGACGCCCTCGTGCTGTAGGCACGGTACATTTCTTCCCGCAGGGCGGCGTCGTCGGCGTACATCATCACCGGCAGATAGGAGGGAATATCCAGGGTGAAGACCCAGCCTTCCAGCTCCCGGGCCTTGGCCTGCGCCTCGGCGGCGGCCAGCGCCGACTCGGGCAGGCCGCTCAGCTTCACCTTATCGGTCACCTGTTTGAACCAGGCTTGGGTGGCGTCCAGCACCCGGTTGGAGAAAGTCGATGCCAGTTCCGACAACCGCGCCTGAATGGCGCCAAAGCGCTGCTTGTGCTCGGCTTCCAGGGCAATGCCCGACAGCCGGAAGTCGCGCAGGGTGTTCTCCACTTCCTTCTGCTGAGCCTGGCTCAGCTTCTTGAAGTCATCCCGCTCGGCCAGACCCTGATAGGCGGCAAACAGGCCTTCGTGCTGGCCGACCCAGGTCTGGTATTCGGACAGCAGCGGCAGGCAGGACTCATAGGCCTGGCGCAACTCATCGCTGTTGAGCACGCCGTTTAGATGACCGACCGGAGACCAGATGCGGCTGAGGTGATCGTTGACTTCTTCCAGGGGAGCAACCAGGTTGTCCCAGGTAAACTCTTCATCACGCGCCAGCACGGCCTCGATCCGGCGTTTGCAATCCGCAATGGCGTGTTCCACCGCCGGCTTGATATGGTCCGGCTGAATTTGGCTGAACGGCGGCAGACCGTCCATGGTCAGTAGCGGATTAGTCATAACCAGTTACCTCTTGTTGTTAGGGCCATCGTCAAGCCCGGCAGGCGGACGAGGGAATACCCCTAAGATGGTGATACTGCCCCCGATGTTCAAGCATTTCCTGGCCATCGGCAGCCGGTTGCTGACGAAACGCACAATTTTCAACCGGTAAGCCAGTTTCCCGGCCGGGACACTCTTTATCTGCGGCCGACTTGAGTTGGTGTACAATCGGCCCCAACTGTTCAATATCGGGTTCACTAACGAACGGAGTAGAGGTTTATGGCACAACATTTCGATTATATCGCCATCGGCGGCGGCAGCGGCGGTATCGCCTCGGCCAACCGGGCCGCCATGTACGGTAAAAGAGTAGCCCTAATTGAAGCCAAAGATCTGGGTGGCACCTGCGTCAACGTCGGTTGCGTGCCGAAAAAAGTGATGTGGCACGGCGCCCAGGTAGCCGATGCGATCAAGCTCTACGCCGAGGATTACGGCTTCGATATCGACCTCAAGGGCCATGACTGGGCCCGCCTGGTGGAAAGCCGCCAGGCCTATATCGGCCGCATCCACCAGTCCTACGACCGGGTCCTGGGCAACAACAAGGTGACCGTGATCAAGGGCTTCGGCCGCTTCAAGGACGCCCACACCCTAGAGGTAAACGGCGAGCAGTACACCGCCGACCATATCCTGATCGCCACCGGCGGCGAGCCCATCATCCCCCATATTCCCGGTGCCGAATACGGCATCGACTCCAACGGCTTCTTCGAGCTGAACGAGCAGCCCAGGCGGGTGGCGGTGGTCGGCGCCGGCTATATCGCCGTGGAGCTGGCCGGGGTAATGAATGCCCTGGGCTCGGAAACCCACCTGCTGGTACGTAAACAGGCCCCGCTGCGCAATTTTGATCCCCTGCTCACCGACACCCTGGTCGAGGTGATGCATACCGAAGGCCCACAGCTGCATACCCAGGCCGTTCCCAAGAGCGTGGAAAAGCAGGCCGACGGTAGCCTGACCCTGCACCTGGACAATGGCGAAAACATCAATGTCGACTGCCTTATCTGGGCCATCGGCCGCCGCCCGCTGACCGCCGGCCTGAACCTGGAGGCCGCCGGGGTGTCCGTGGATCAGCATGGCTACATCAAGGTCGACGAATACCAGAACACCACCGCCAACGGCGTCTATGCGGTAGGCGACAACATCGGCTATGTGGAGCTGACTCCGGTGGCGGTCAAGGCCGGCCGGCAACTCTCCGAACGGCTGTTCAACAACAAGCCCGATGCCAAAATGGATTACGACCTGGTGCCGACCGTGGTGTTCAGCCATCCGCCCATAGGTACCCTAGGACTGACCGAACCCCAGGCCCGGGAAATGCATGGCGACGAGCAGGTGAAGGTGTATACCTCCAGCTTCACCGCCATGTATACCGCCGTCACCCAGCACCGCCAGCCCTGCAAGATGAAGCTGGTGTGCGTGGGCGACAACGAAAAAATCGTCGGCATCCACGGCATCGGCTTCGGCATGGACGAGATCCTGCAGGGCTTCGCGGTGGCGGTGAAGATGGGCGCCACCAAGGCCGACTTCGACGCCTGTGTGGCCATCCACCCCACCGGCGCCGAAGAGTTTGTGACCATGAGATAACTATTTGATATAAAAACTAAAAAGCCGAGCGCCTGCTCGGCTTTTGGTGATATCTCATTTAATATCAGCTACATCCATTCCCACCACTAGCTCTTTGGTAAAAGCCCCAACTCCGCCCATACAAGCGCCAGGGAAGGGGCATCAGGAATGTCCTCAACACCTCAATGCACAATCGGTTGCAGCTCCCGGCCGATCTCTCCTCAGGGGTCTATGGTACGCCGCCCGCATCCTCCCCATGGCCTATACTTCAACCGACGCTCAGTATCTGTCGAGGAGGACTGCTTATGCCGGCCCAACGATTGCAGCAATACCTGGATCAGCAGGGGGTCAAATATCGGGTCATTAGCCACTCGCCGGCGTTTACCGCCCAGGAGGTGGCCGAGGCAGCCCATATACCGGGCAGGGTGATGGCCAAGGTAGTGATTATGACGCTGGATGGCCAGATGGCAATGATAGTGGTGCCCGCCCCCAAGATAATCCATCCCGACAGTCTGGCCCGGTCCCTGTCGGCGCAGGAGGCGACCTTTCTGCATGAAAACAACTTCCGCGAGAAGTTTCCCGACTGCGAAGTCGGTGCCCTGCCTCCCTTTGGCAACCTGTATGAAATGCCGGTGTATATAGACACCGAACTAGCACACCAGGAAGAGATCGTCTTCAGTGCCGGCAGTTACCGTGAGCTGTTTAGCCTGCCCATGAAAGACTACCTGAGACTGGTCCAGCCCACAGAGATTGGCCGCTAGCCCTGGCGTGTACCGTGTCTGCCTCACCCAACAAAAAGGCCGAGCAGATGCTCGGCCTTTTTGTTGGTTCAAGCCAGCGGCTCAGTGGTGATGGGGTAGCCCTACTCCCAATACCCTAGAAATCTAACGCTTTTCCCCTTCCCAAGGCCAAGACGAGACTCTTGGCCTTTTTACGATCAGGCCGGGGATAACGGCTCACCAGATCATGCTTGTTGCACTAGGGACACGGCCTCCCGCACCAGCCGGCCAATTTCTTCCCAGTTTCCTTCGTCAATCAGCTTGGTGGGGGCAATCCAGGTACCGCCGCAGCAAAGCACGGATGGCTGGGCCAGATACTCCTTGATATTGGTCGGCGAGATACCGCCGGTCGGCATAAGGCGTACCGGATAGACGGCAGCCATCGCCTTGATCATCCCCAGGCCGCCCGACACCTCAGCCGGAAAGAATTTCAGGGTCTTCAGTCCCATGGCCATGGCCTGCTCGACCAGGCTCGGGTTATTGACCCCGGGCACCATCGGCATGCCCCGCCGCTGGCAGTAGCTGACGATCTCTGGATTAAAGCCCGGACTGACCACGAAGTCGACGCCGGCCTCTATGGCCTGATCTACCTGGTCGCGGGTCAGCACGGTGCCGGCGCCGATCAGCATCTGTGGGTGCGCGGCCCGGATCCGCCTGATCGCCTCGCAGGCCGCGTCGGTGCGGAAGGTCACTTCCGCGCAGGGAAGGCCGTTTTCCACCAGGGTACTGGCGAGGGGCAGGGCATCTTCGGCCCTGTTGATGGCAATCACGGGAACGACCTTGAAGGCCGCTAATTGTTGTTCCAGATCCATAGGTTCCATCTCGTGTTAAAAGGTTGGCATAAATTCAGGGTCGATCACGGCTCCTCTGTGCTGGATGACACGGGCAGCCAGCCGGTGGCCGGCCCTCGCCGCCGCCTCCATGGTGGCGCCATGGAGGCGCTTGGCAAGATAGGCGCCGTTGAACGAATCGCCGGCGGCGGTGGTATCTACCACTGTCGCCACCCGCTCCGCTGCCACCTGCCGGCGACCCGAGGAATCCACCAGCAGGCAGGGTTCAGCCCCCATTTTGAGCACCAGCTCCCCGACCCCCAGGGCAAGGGTACGCGCGATACTCTCCTCCGGGCGTTCGTCGCCGTAGAGCAGAGCCTCATCCTCGAAGGTCAGCAGGGCCATGTCGGTATATTTCAGCAGGCGGGTGTAACAGGCCTGTGCCTGGGCGGGATCCGGCCAGAGGGCAGGACGATAGTTGTTATCGAAGACAACCCTTCCCAGGAAGCCGGCCAGGAAGTCGAACAACCGCTCCCGGCTGGCCTCGGTCAGTATCGCCAGGCTGATCCCGCTCAGATAGATCAGCTCGGCCTGCTGCAGCCGGGCCAGCATCGCCTCGGCGCCGGGGCGTTCCAGCCAGTAGCGGGCGGCCGCGTCCTTGCGCCAGTAGTGAAAACGCCGCTCTCCCAGCGCATCGGTCTCGATCAGGTAGAGACCCGGCAGCTTGTCGTCCAGGCGGCTGACCAGGCTGGTATCCAACCCTTCCTGCCGCCATTGGAGCAACATTGCATCGCTAAAACCGTCTCGGCCCAGACCGGTGACATAGGCCGTTTCCCCGCCGCACACCCTGTGGTAGTAAAGGGCGGTATTGAGGGTATCGCCACCAAACCGCTGGCTGAGCCCCTGCGGCGTCTGCTGCAACTCCACCATGCACTCACCCAGCACCGCCAGCTTAACGTCGGACATCATTATCTCCTTGCCGCAGGCTCAAGGTGTCGGCCACCGCCAGGGCTGCCCCCCGCTGTTTCAACCGCCGGTAAGCCGGCAGGATGCCGCCGACAAAACCTTCATTACCGGACAAGTCGCTGCCAAATACCGACTCTAGCCCGATCAGCCGCCTGACCAAGGCCTCGTCATCCCCGGCGGCCTGCACCAGGGACGCCAAGCTGTCACACAGGGGATCCCGGACATCGATGGCGTTCCCTTGTTCATCCACGCCGCCGACGTAATGCATCCAGCCCGCGACGGCCAGGGCAGACAGCGGCCAGGGCCTGCCTTCGGCCAGCTGTTGTCGGATGGGAGCCAGCAACCGCTGCGGCAGCTTCATGGTGCCGTCCATGGCAATCTGCCAGGTACGGTGACGCAGGCAAGGGTTGCGGAATCGGGCCAGCAGCCGCTCTCCATAAGCGGTGAGCGCCTCCTGCTCCGGCATGGACAGGGTAACGCCCTGCTCATCCAGCATCAGCCTCCGGGCCGCCTGGGCAAACACGGGATCCGCCATACAGTCGGAGACATATTCGTAACCGGCCAGGTAGCCCAGGTACGCCAGAAATGAATGGGTGCCGTTCAGCATCCTCAGTTTCATTGCTTCAAAAGGGCGCACATCCCGTACCAGCTCGACCCCGACCTTCTCCCAGGCCGGACGGCCCGCCACGAAGTCATCCTCGATCACCCATTGGGTAAAAGGCTCGGTAGCCACGCCACAGGCATCGTCGAGTCCCAGGGTGTCGCGTAATTCACGACGGGTATCGGCCGTCACCGCAGGCACTATGCGATCCACCATGGTGGAAGGAAAACTGACTTCCCGTTCAATCCAGGCCGCCAACATGGGATCCCGTCTCGATGCCAGATCCAGCACCGCCTGGCGTATGACCCGGCCATTGTCGGGAATATTGTCGCAGGACATGACGCTCACGCCGGCCAGCCCCAGCGCCTGCCGTTTGGCCAGGCCGGCCACGATATAGCCGATCAGCGATACCGGCTGGCCCGGCTCGGCCAGATCCCGCAGGATATCGGGATTGTCCCAATCCAGGCGGCCGGTGGCCGGGTTGATACAGTATCCTTTCTCGGTCAGGGTAATGGAGACGATCGCCAGCTGCGGATCCGCCAGCTTGGCGATCACCGCAGCCGGGGAGTCCAGCCGGGGATGCAGGGACTCGGTCACACTGCCGATAACCCTGGCCTGGTTCCCTTCCGCTCCTTGCTCCAGCACGGTAAAGAGATGATCCTGTGCCCGCAATGATTCGAGGAGTCCGGCACTGCGCAGGTTGACGACACATATCCCCCAGCCGCCCCCTTCCAGCTGCAACAGCCGATCCTGATACAGGGCCTGATGCGCCCGGTGGAAAGCACCGAAGCCGAAATGAAGGATGCGGCTTTGCAGCGGTGCCCTGTCATAACCGGGCACCGCCGTCCCGGCGTTGGCCCGCTTGAGATTGTTCCGGTTGAGCTGCATGGATTAACCCCGCATCTTGAGGTGTACCTTGCTGGCCCTGGTCCTGTCCCTGGCCAGGGCAAAGGCCGCCTCCGCCTGCTCCAAGGGCAGGGTCGCACTCAGCATCGGCGCCAGGTTCAGCGCCTTGCCTTTGAGCAGCGCCACCGCCTCCTGGTAATCCGTTTCGGTAAAGCGGAAGGAGCCCAGGTAGTTGAGCTCCTTGCTCATGATCAGCCCCAGGCTGTCCAGCTGCACCCCGGCGCCGAAGCCGCCGACCTGGACCAGGGTGGCGCCGCGCCGCACGTACGGCAGGGCATCGTCCAGCGCCTTGGGGCTGCCGGTCACTTCCATCACCACGTCGAACTCGCCCCCGGCCGTTACCTCCCGGGCCAGCGCTTCCGCTTGCTTGGCGACATTGATGGTGACCGCCGCCCCCATGGCGGCGGCGATGGACAGGGCATGGTCCTGCAGATCCGTCACCACCACCCGGGCCCCCTTATGGGCACAAACGGCGGTGATCAGGTTGCCGATGGGCCCCGCCCCCAGCACCAGCACCCGGCGCCCGTTCAGGTCACCGGCCCGGTGGGCCGAGTGCACCGCCACCGCCAGCGGCTCACCACAGGCGGCTTCTTCGAAGCTGATATCATCGGAGATCCGGTGACACTGGCTCGGCCAGACGTCAACGAACTGGCGCAACAGCCCCTGGCTATGGGGCCAGGTAGAAGCTGTGCCGAAGAAACGCATCTGCTCGCACAGGTTGCTGCTGCCCCGGCGACAGGGAGCGCATTGGCCACAGGGGTGGCCCGGGTTCAACGCCACCCGGTCTCCCGGTCGCAGCCCGCAATGTTCGGCCTTGACTTCAAGCACGGTCGCCGACGCTTCATGACCCGGACTGAAAGGCTCCCGGATAACGAAGTTGCCGCAGCGACCCTCATAGTAGTAATGCAGGTCCGAGCCGCAGATACCGACCGATTCTATGGCCAGCCGGACCTGCCCTTCGGCCAGCGCCGGCAGGGCCTCGTCTTCCAGCCGGATATCCTCAGGCTGATGAATTTTCAATGCTTTCATGTTGTAACTCTCTTGACGCCTATACCACGTCGAAATTGGTGACCACTTCACCGACATTCAGCACATGCTTCAACATGGCCTGATAGGCGGCATCTTCATCTTTGGCCTCAATCGCCCTGAAGATGGCGGTATGATCGTCGATCCAGCGTTGGCGCCATGATGGTGCATGGGAGTGATGATCCAACCTCTCCCAGAGCGCGCCTCGTACGCCTTTGCTCCAGACTTTTTCCATCATTTCCTGCATCAGGGGGTTGGCCGAAATCTCCGCCAGCGCCGCGTGGAACTGGCGATCGGCGTCTACACTGGCCGCCTCCCGCAACGCTTCCACGCTCAGCTTCAGGGCGAGCTCCATCAGCCTCAGGGTGTCTCGCAGCTGCTCTATGTCTTCTGGTGTCGCCTTGCGGGCGGCCAATTTGGCAATCTGGGGTTCAATCAGCTCGCGAGCTTCAAGCAACTCGAACGGGGTCACGGGATCGGAGACGGCCACATTGCTCTCCGGAGCCTGCAATACTTCTATGCCCGAGCCTTTGCGGATTGCCACCACGCCATTAAGCTCGAGGGCAATCATGGCTTCCCGCAGGCTGGCCCGGCTCACATCCAGCTGGGCGGCGAGATCCCGTTCCGGTGGCAGTCGCTCTCCCACCTTGAACTGCCCCTTACGAATACTATCGATCAGGGTATTCGCCACCTGTAAATACAACCGGGTATGCTTTGCCTGTTTATCTATCATTGCCCGTCTCCCCTCGTTTTTAATTCACCAATTCCACAAGGTACCATCCTCCAGCCGGTTGACCGGCAGGCAGGCACGCTTGTAGGGGTATTTTTTTGCCAGCTGCTCATCGATGTCCACGCCATGACCGGGCCGTTCGCCGGGCACGAAATGTCCCGCCTCGAACTGATAGCCATGGGAAAATACCGCTTCGGTCAGCTCGTTGTGCGCCATATGTTCCTGGATCCCGAAGTTGGGCACCCAGGAATCGAAGTGCAGGGCCGACCCCATGCTGACCGGCGACAAATCGGTCGCCCCGTGACAGCCGGTGCGCACATGGTACAAGGAGGCAAAATCGGCGATGCGGCGCAGATGGGTTATGCCCCCCGCGTGTACCACAGTGGCGCGGATATAATCGATCAATTGTTCTTCAATCAATGACTTGCAATCGAAGATGGAATTGAATACCTCGCCCACCGCCAAGGGGGTAGTGGTGTGTTGGCGGATCAGCCGGAAGGACTCCTGATTTTCCGCCGGCACCGGATCCTCCATCCAGAACAGGCGACAAGGTTCCAGTTCCTTGCCCAGGCGAGCGGCTTCGATGGGGGTCAGACGATGGTGCACATCATGGAGCAACTCGAGCTGGTCACCATAGACATCACGCAGCCGCCGGAACAGCTGGGGCACATGGGTCATGTACTTGGTGGTGTTCCAGACATGCTCGGAAGGGATGCTCGAGTCCGCCGGCTCATAACGCTCGTTTTTCTTGCCCACGCCATAGGTCTTATCCAGCCCGGGAATGCCGCACTGCACGCGCACCGCCTGGTAGCCCTGTTCGAGGCACTTACCCACCTCGTCCACCACCTCTTCGATATCATGACCGTTGGCATGGGCATAGACCATGACCTTATCCCGGCTCTTGCCCCCCAACAGCTGGTACAACGGCATGTTGGCCGCCTTGGCCTTGATATCCCACAACGCCATGTCGACGGCGGCGATGGCGGTCATGTTGACCGCACCACGGCGCCAGTAAACCCCCCGGTACAGATATTGCCAGATGTCTTCGATACGGGAGGCATCCTGGCCGATCAGGCAGGGAACCACATAGTCCTCCAGGAAACTGACCACCGACTTCTCACGTCCGTTCAGGGTTGCGTCACCGATGCCGTAAATACCCTCATCCGTCACCAGCTTGAGGGTCACGAAGTTGCGTCCCGGAGAACAGACGATGACTTTACCTTCAATGATTTTCATAACAATGCTCGCTCAACTGAAATAATGTAAGACTTATTCGCCATAGAACAGGCCCGGCAGCCACAGGGAAAGGGCCGGAATATAGGTCACCGCCATCAACACCAGGATATTGGTGAGGATGAAGGGGATGATGGCCCGGGTCACCTCGGCAATGGGCAAACGGCCGATGGAGGAAGCCACGAACAGACAGACCCCGACGGGGGGTGTCGTCAAGCCGATCATCAGGTTCAGGACGGCGATGATGCCAAAGTGCACCGGATCAACCCCCACCAGGGTGGCCACCTTCAGCAGGGTGGGAAACAGGATGATCAGGGCGGCGATGGTCTCCATAAAGCTGCCCACCAGCAACAGCAGCAGGTTGATGATCAACAGCACGATCAAGGGGTTATCGCTGATCCCCAGGATGGCGTCGGCAATCATCTGGGGGATCCGCTCACTGGTCAGGATCCAGCCAAAGACGTTGGCCAGCCCCACCAGCAGCATCAGGGCGGCCGTGGTCACCCCCGTTGCCTTCAGCACTTGGGGGAGCTCGCGCCAGGTCAGCCCCCGGTAGACGAACATGCCGACCAGCAGGGCATAGAGGCTGGCGATGATGGACGCTTCGGTCGGCGTAAAGAAGCCGCCGACGATGCCGAAAATGATCAGAAACGTCAGGAAGATGGCCCAGGACGCCCGGCGGAACGCCAGCAGCAGGTTACGAAAGCCGGCCCAGGGCTCCCGCGGATACCCCCGCTTCAGGGCCAGCAGGTAGCAGGTCACCATCATTGCCAGACCCAGCAGCAAACCGGGAATGGCACCCGCCAGGAACAACTGCCCCACGGAAATGCCGGTCAGGGTGCCGACGATGATCATCGGCAGGCTGGGCGGTATGATAGGTCCTATGGTCGATGACGCCGCCGTGACCGCGGCCGCAAAAGGCTTGTCGTAGCCATGGCGGGCCATCCCCGGGATCATCACCGAACCGATGCTGGCGGTGTCCGCCACCGCGGTGCCGGACACCCCGCCGAATAGCATGGAGCCGGCGACATTGGCCAGCCCCAGGCCACCACGCACATGCCCGACCAGGGCATTGCTGAAACGGATGATCTGATCGGTGATATTGCCGGCGTTCATCAGGTTACCGGCCAGGATGAAGCCGGGGACGCACAACAACACGAACGAATCTATGCCGGAATACATCTTCTGGGGCACCACCGTCAGCGGGATCCCGGAGATAAACAGATATACCAGGGAAGACATCCCCAGGGTCAGGGCGATGGGCAGCCCCAGCAGCAGCAAACCGAAGAAAGAGATAAAGAGAACCGCGACTTCCATAATCAGACTTCCCCTTTGAACAACGCCTGCAGGCAACGCAGCAGATCCAGCAGGATGTAGGCAAACAAGTTGACGAATACCAACAGGGTGGAGACGAACATAAATTGCATCTTGATAAAGAGGGTGGGCGAAGTCTGAAACTCGCCGATGGCGCTAAAGGCCAGGGCTGGTTTAAACATGAGCACGCAGAAGCCCAGCATCAACAGGCTGATCAGCATCCGGTAGAGCGGCCGGCTCAGGCCTCTCAGGCGGCTCTGAAACAGCTCAACGCTGACCAGCTCCCCCTGTTGGTAGGCCACCCCGATCCCGAAGGCCACCACATAGATGAACAGATAGCGGGACAGCTCCTCCGTCCAGGCCGGTGAGCTCGGTAACAGCAAACGCGCGGTCACCTGCAGCAGCACGACGCCACACAGGGCCAGCAGCAGCACCACCGTCAGTGATGAAAACACCCTGTTCAACCAGCATTCGATGGTGTTCAGCCAGCCACCGGCAGGCGCTTCCGTCTTGATATTTTCTTCAAGCATACGCATATCGTTGATCCCATATGGAGGGTCGCCCCCCCATAAATAAAGCCGATGAATCAGATCGCCTGGATCTTGTTGAAGAGCTCAAGCTGCTCCGCATCCAATGTCTTCCGGACGGCCTCCAGGGCCTTGGCCTTGAAGGCCGCCTGATCGACATCCACGAACTCCATGCCCTTTTCCTTCAACTTGGCTTCCAGCTCGGCCTCGGCCTGGGTAAAGAGGGTGCGCTCATAAGCCTGCATCTCCTTGGCCGACTCCATCAGGATCTGCTGCAGTTCTTCCGGCAGCTGCTCCAGCTGGCGTTTTCCGATCAGGACATAAATCCAGCTGCGCACATGATCCGTCCTGTTCACATACTTCTGGACTTCGAAGAAGCTGGCGCTGTCGATCAGGGAGAGCGGATTTTCCTGAGCATGGATCGCCCCCTGCTGTAGGGAAGTAAACACCTCACCGAAGGCCATCGGCGTCGGCTTGGCTCCCATCGCCTGCCAGGCGGACACGAACAGGGGGACGTTGGGCACACGGACTATCATGCCTTTCAGATCTTCCGGGGTTTTCACCGGCTTGTTGGAGGTCAGCTCCCTGGCGCCGCGTTCGAACCAGGTCAGGGGGACCAAGCCGGTGCGCTCGGTGATCTGTTGCTCCACTTCCCTGCCCAACTCGCCGCCCGCCACTTGCTGCAGGTGCGCTGAATCTCTCAGCGCATAGGGAACCGCCAACAGGGCTGCCTTGGGCGCCCAGTTTTGCAGGGTTTCACCACTCATGGTCATATCAACGATGCCCAGCTGAATACCGTTGATCAGATCCGTTTCATTGCCCAGCTGAGAGTTCGGATAGAGCTGGATCTCCAGTCGTCCAGCGGATTTCTGCTCCACCAGCTCGGCAAATTTCTCGAACGCTTGGTGCCAGCTATTGTCCTCGTTGGCCACATGGCCCAACTTCAGTTCGAACTCTGCCGCCTGGGCCGAACCGGCAAGCAGGGCGAGGGCGAGGGTGCTCGCACTAATCAATGACCTTTTCATCTTGACTCCTTCATTGTGATCACGATAGGCCCGCCACAGTGGGGCCTGACGCTTACCAGAGCTTCCAAGCTCGATGTAAACTTGAACTCAGTTATTTTGGCCTGACCAAACTCAACCATTGTCATGACCAGCGCGAAGATTAAGATCAGGCCAGTTATTGATCAATCTAAGTACACCATTCTTTGTTAAATTTGTGAAGCGGATCTATTAATCAGGATAAAGTAGCCTCCCCAAGGAGGGGATGCACGATATAACAGCAATATGGGCGAACATCGTGCGACAGCCGTATCTGAGGAAAAGCAGCGTTTATGATTAATTGGAGGAGTGCTTAGGCTAGGAAAGGGATTGAATGATATAAAAAACCACTAACTGGTCAGGCCAAAAATCAAAAAAATATATGACCACTCGCTAAGTGGCTGATTTTAAGGCTGCTACCTTTCGGACAGGGATCAGGGACAGTGGGTCAAAGCAAGAAGGGATGTCATGGCAAAACTGCTGTGGTCATCGACGGGATGGAGATGATGCCAGTGTAACTCGAGTCACTATAGATGATCAGGAGCCTGATGCAAAAGGGGCGGCCTTGGCCGCCCTCTCCATCAGTGGTGATGGCCGCCTTCGCCGTGGGCATGGCCGTGGGCGATCTCTTCCTCGCTGGCGGCCCGCACCGAAAGCACCTCCAGATCGAAGGTCAGGGTGCGGCCGGCCCAGGGATGGTTCAAATCCACATCGGCCATAAACTTGCCCACCTTGAGGATGGTCACCTGCCGCTGGCCCTGCTCGGACTGCACCACCGCGGTCATGCCCGCCTGCCAGCGCTTGGCGCCCAGCAGATGCTTGACCGGAATGCGCTGGGTAAAGCCTTCCTTGCGCTCTCCGTAGGTCTCGGCGGGAGGCAGGGTCACGGTGAAGCTGTCGCCTTCGGCCTTGCCGGCGAAGGCCTTCTCCACCCCAACCATCATGTTGTTGTGGCCATGCAGGTAGGCGAGCGGCGCCTGGCCGGCATTGCTCTCCAGCACCTCGCCGTTTTCGCCCTTCAGGCGGTAATTGAACTGAACCACTGTGTTATCGGCAATCTGCATCTGTCGTCCTAATATAAGTTGAGCCTCTGACCGAACGGAATCATAGCAGATGGCCGGATCCTGTTCAGCATTCCCATCCACCGGCTCCGCACCCTGCCTTCTGTATTACGCTTTAAATAACTGTTCCTAAATTGTGCTACAGAAATCAGGCTCGAACGCAGACTCGCCGTAAACCCATCCTTGGGGGCTCCGCCGCACGACTGACCGCCATGGATGGCGGGAATGCCGTAACGGCAGGAGCATTTTCCGGCCCTGGCGCGGAGGGTCTGCTTATCGAATCCTGACTTCTGTCTCGAAATGTAGCGGTATTTGTATCAGTTATTTAAACAGGGCCCGGTTGGGTGACCGGGCCCGTCAGAGGGAGGAAAACACCATGAAATTCCGAACCGCCCTGGCCGGCTGTCTGGTGAGTGCCACCGTGCCCATGCTGGCACTGGCCGTCGAGTTGCCGGATCCGGGCCCGGGGCAGCACCTGCTCTACCAGCCAGACCAGATGAGTTGGCAGGATGGTCCGGCCTCGCTGCCGGCCGGCTCCCGCTTTGTGGTACTGGAAGGTAACCCGGCCGAGCCCGGTATCTTTACCCTGCGGCTGCTATTGCCCGATGGTTACCGGGTACCGCTGCACTCGCATCCCGGGGTCGAGCGGGTGACGGTGCTGAGTGGCATCTTCTACCTGGGCATGGATGACAGCCAGGCCAAGGAGAACGCGCAGCGTCTGCCGGCCGGTAGCTACACCGCCATGCCGCCGGCCATGCGCCACTACGCCATTGCCGAGGGTGAAACCGTGGTTCAGCTGACCTCGGTCGGCCCCTGGGAGGTCAACTACGTCAATCCGGCCGATGATCCGCGCCAGTAAGTAATCCGGGCCCGTCCGTCCGCGGTTCGGGCCTGCGCGGCACGGGCCGGGGAGCCGCCGCTAAATTGAGCGGTGCCGTCGATTGGGATACACTGCCTTTATATTCAAGCAATAAGGGCAGGTCGCATGTCAGACAGCAGCCAGGACGATATCCGCATTATCAAGAAATACCCCAACCGCCGCCTGTACGACAGCCGCACCAGCAGCCACCTCAATCTCGCCGACATTCGCCGCCTGGTGCTCGAACAGGAGCCGTTTCAGGTGGTGGACGCCAAGACCGGCGAAGATCTGACTCGCAGCATTCTGCTGCAGATCATCCAGGAAGCGGAAAGCGACGGGAACCCCATCTTCTCCAGCAACATGCTGAAAAACATCATCCGCTTCTACGGCCCCTTTCAGGGCGTGCTCGGCAGCTACCTGGAAGACAGCATCCAGTCGATGATCGATATTCAGGCACAGGCCGGCACCCAGTCATCCAAGGCCTGGCGCGACTTTATGCATGGCCAGGCGCCGATGATGCAGGAGCTGATGCACCAGTATATGGAGCAGTCGAAGGCCCTTTATCAGAATACCCAGAATATGTTCGGCCTGTTTGGCGGCTTTGCGGACAAGCCCGACGCCGGCGATCTGGATACCAAAAAAAGCGGCGACGAGGAATAATCCAGGTCGCCGCAAACACCTCTGTACCGCTTAGTTAGTGGTTATGCACTTGCTTTGCTGGCGGCACGGTTGTTCTTGCTGGCCGCAGCGGCGGCATTGATACCGGTCTCGGCGGCCTGCTTGGTCGCTTTTTCGGCGATCTCGGCGGCCTGCTTGGCGGCATTCTCGGCAAACTCAGCGGCTTTTTTGCCGGCATTGTCGGCGATTTCAGCTGCCTGCTTGGCGGCTTTCTGCGCGCTCTCATAGGCGCTGTCGGCATTGGCCATGACCGACTTGAGGGCAGCGACGGCAGGCTCGGACCCGGCAGGGGCATTCTTGACCAGGGCATCTACCACTTCCTTGGCCTGCTTGGTGCCGGCGGCAACCTGCTGCTCACCCAGTTTGGCGATATCGGCCTGTACACCGGAGATCAGGCTGAGGGCCTCACGATTGAACTCCAGTACCCGCTCCAGTTGTACGGTCGGGTTGAACAGGGAAACCTGCAGCTCGGCAAAGGCCTGAGCGTCACGTACCGCATAAAACTTGGCGGCGTTCTCGAAGCTCTCTTCGCCGATGGTACGCAGCGCCTTGACTTGCAGCTGGCCCAGCTGCTCGGCACCGGCAAACAAGGCACCGTTCAGTTGCTGCAACAGCTCCAGGTTGGCTTTCTGGGCGTTCTGAATCTTATCGAAATCGAAAAATGACATATCTGAAGTCTCCTGAGAATGAGGGGGCCATATCGCCCGGCACGCCAACAGTCAGACCAAGACAACAGCTTCGGCGCGCCACTGCATTATTGCACCGCACAAAAAGCGTTTGCAAGTTATTTTTGTGCATCGCAAAACGCCCCTCTTGAGCCGCCACACTCAATCGGAGCGGCGACTGGCTAGAACCACCAGAAGATACAGGGAAAATAATGCGGTAAACGCCGGAGTGCTTCACTCGATAGGATCGAGTTACCGCTCAAACAGCTGAGCATCCCCAGGATCCAGCAGTGCCGATGGCTAAGATGCGGTTCAGGAGGCAGTCATTTTTTGCAGGGCAATAAAATCAAAGATCGATCTACTTGGGCTCCGACCCTGTGTTCAGACCCTTGGCGGCTCCGTCTCGGCTTGCCAGACGAAACAAAATCCACCTGGATGACGGCCGCTACCTGGCCGCGACCTGATGACACCGCTTATCAATAAGAGAAATGAAGATGCCGACGACTATAGGTGTCCAGCGGCCTGTCCGAAGCGCTTTAATTAAAAACAGCATTGAATTCCACTATATGGAAAACAAGTAAAATCCCTCCACACCCTTACTCAGCAACCTAAATTGTGCTTAACATTCAACAAAAAACACAGAAAACAAAATAACAAACAGTATGTTACAAATAAAATAGCCGAACCTGCCCGAACATTCGCGCCACAAACTAATTCCACATTACAAAAGCGATTTCCAAAAATATGTTGATCGTCACATTTTTTTTTGTATTATCTGTGCATGGGTTAAGCAGTTGTTAATCGCCATCACCGGGCGTGACCGCTTTCCAACCCCAGTATAGATACATAACTCAGGTGCCTCAGGCACCGCAGATGAATGGGTACCAGCTATGGCTAAAATGAAAGCAATCGAAGCAGCCGCCAAAATCCTGGAATTGGAAGGTGTAACCAAAGCCTTTGGTGTTCCCGGCGCGGCCATCAACCCCTTCTACGCCGCTTTGCGCGGTCTTGGCTCGATCAGTCATGTGCTGGCCCGCCACGTGGAAGGTGCCTCCCATATGGCCGAGGGTTACACCCGCGCCAACCCGGGCAATATCGGCGTTTGTATCGGTACCTCCGGTCCCGCCGGCACCGATATGATCACCGGCCTGTATTCGGCTTCTGCCGACTCCATTCCGATTCTGTGCATCACCGGCCAGGCTCCCCGCGCCCGCATGCACAAGGAAGATTTCCAGGCGGTCGACATTGAATCCATCGCCAAGCCGGTTGCCAAATGGGCGGTGACCGTGATGGAACCGGCCCAGGTGCCCGGTACTTTCCAGCAGGCCTTCCACATCATGCGCTCCGGCCGTCCCGGTCCCGTGCTGATCGACCTGCCGTTCGATGTACAGATGGCCGAGATCGAATTTGATCCGGAAGCCTACCAGCCGCTGACCCCGTTCAAGCCGGCCGCCACCCGCATCCAGGTGGAAAAAGCGCTGACCATGCTCAACGATGCCGACAAGCCGTTGCTGGTTTCCGGTGGTGGCGTGATCAACGCCGATGCCGCCGACCTGCTGACCGAGTTTGCCGAAGTGCTGGGCGTACCGGTGATCCCGACCCTGATGGGCTGGGGCACTATTCCCGACGATCACGAGCTGATGGCCGGTATGTGCGGTCTGCAGACTTCACACCGCTACGGTAACGCCAACCTGCTGGCTTCCGACTTCGTGCTGGGTATCGGCAACCGCTGGGCCAACCGCCACACCGGTTCCGTCGACGTCTACACCAAGGGCCGTAAGTTCGTGCACGTGGATATAGAGCCGACCCAGATCGGTCGCGTATTCGGTCCGGACCTGGGCATCGTCTCCGACGCCGGCGAAGCGCTGAAGCTGTTCGTGGAAGTCGCCAAAGAATGGAAGGCGGCCGGCAAGCTGAAAGACCGCAGTTCCTGGGTTGGCGAGTGCCAGGAGCGCAAACGCACCCTGCAGCGCAAGACCCACTTCGACAACGTACCGGTCAAGCCACAGCGTGTATACGAAGAGATGAACAAGGTCTTCGGCCGCGACACCACCTATGTCTCCACCATCGGTCTGTCGCAAATCGCCGCCGCCCAGTTCCTGCACGTGTACAAGGCACGTAACTGGATCAACTGTGGCCAGGCCGGCCCCCTGGGCTGGACCATTCCTGCAGCCCTGGGTGTGTGCGCCGCCGAGCCCGGTCGCCAGGTAGTCGCCCTGTCCGGTGACTATGACTTCCAGTTCATGATTGAAGAACTGGCGGTGGGTGCCCAATTCAAGCTGCCTTACATCCATGTGCTGGTGAACAACTCCTACCTGGGCTTGATCCGCCAGGCACAGCGTGGCTTCGATATGGACTACTGCGTACAGCTGTCGTTCGAAAACATCAACGCCCCCGAACTGGGTGAATACGGTGTCGATCACAAGGCGGTGGTCGAAGGCCTGGGCTGTAAAGCCATCCGGGTATTCAAGCCGGAAGAGATCGCCCCGGCCCTGGAACAGGCCAAGGCACTGATGGCCGAGCACCGGGTACCCGTGGTAGTTGAAGTCATCCTGGAGCGGGTCACCAATATCTCCATGGGTGTGGAAATCGACGCCGTCAACGAGTTTGAAGCACTGGCCGAGAAAGGCGCCGACGCCCCGACCGCCATTTCACTGCTCGACTAAGCTGGTCTCTAGCAGGGGATGCAATCCCCTGCTAACCGCTCGGCTCAAATGAATTAAGTGAAGGACATTGTTATGCCGAAATTAGCTGCCAATCTGTCTATGCTGTTTACCGAAGTGGACTTCCTGGACCGCTTCGATGCCGCCGCCAAGGCCGGCTTCAAGGGGGTGGAATACCTGTTCCCCTACGCTTTCCCGGTTAATGATATAAAAACCCGCCTGGACGCCAACGGCCTGACCCAGGTGCTGTTCAACCTGCCTGCAGGTAACTGGGACGGCGGCGAGCGCGGTATCGCCTGCCATCCGGATCGGGTGGAAGAATTCCGTGCCGGTGTGGATCAGGCTATCGCCTACGCCAAGGTGCTGGGCAACTCCCAGGTAAACTGCCTGGCCGGCATCCAGCCGGCGGGTGTGTCCTACGAAGAGGCCGAGGCCACCTTCGTTGCCAACCTGAAGTTTGCCGTCGATAAGCTGGAAGCCGCCGGCATCAAACTGGTGATGGAAGCGATCAACACCCTGGATATTCCCGGTTTCTTCCTGAACAACACCAAGCAGGCCCAGGCCATCCGCGAAAAAGTGGGCAGCGCCAACCTGTACCTGCAGTATGACATCTATCATATGCAGATCATGGAAGGCGACCTGGCCCGTACCGTGAAGAACAACCTGGCCAACATCAATCACGTGCAGCTGGCCGACAACCCGGGCCGCCACGAGCCGGGCACCGGCGAGATCAACTACGCCTTCCTGTTCAAATACCTGGACGAAGTGGGCTACGAAGGCTGGATCGGCTGTGAATACAAGCCGGCCACCACCACCGAAGCCGGTCTGGGCTGGCTGCAGCAGTACAACCTGCACTGACCAGATCTGAAGGTTGGAACAGGCGAAGGAAGGCGCAACACGCCGACACGCCGTGACCCCATCCATGGGGGCGGCGGCGCCACTGACCGCCATGGAGGGCGGAAATGCCGGAACGGCAGGAGCATTTTCCGGTCCTGGCGCTAACGGCCGGCTTGGCTGCATCCTTCCTTCACCTGAGCACCGTCTGAACATGTTTAAGGACGCGGACCCTGAAGTACTAGCTCCCTCCGGGGTCCGCGCCCACCCAAATTAAGAAGGAAGATCCCATGAAAATAGGTTTTATCGGTACCGGTATTATGGGCAAGCCCATGGCACAGAACCTGCAAAAAGCCGGTCACACCCTGTATTTCTCCGAGCATTACAACAAGGCTCCGGCCGACCTGCTGGGTGACAACGGCATTGCCCTGGCCAACCCGGCCGCCGTGGCTCAAGAAGCCGAAGTCATCATCACCATGGTGCCCGATACCCCCCAGGTAGAAGAAGTGCTGTTCGGTGCCAACGGTGTGGCCGAGGGCCTGTCCGCCGGCAAAATCGTGATCGACATGTCTTCCATCTCTCCGATTGCCACCAAGGCCATTGCCAAGCGCATCAATGAAACCGGCGCCGACTACCTGGATGCCCCGGTATCCGGTGGTGAAGTGGGTGCCATCAACGCCACCCTGACCATCATGGTTGGTGGCGAGCAGTCCGTGTTTAACCAGGTCAAGCCGCTGTTCGACGCCATGGGCAAGAACATCACCCTGGTGGGCGGTAATGGTGACGGACAGACCTGTAAGGTTGCCAACCAGATCATCGTTGCGCTGAACATCGAAGCGGTTGCCGAAGCCCTGGTGTTCGCCTCCAAGGCCGGTGCCGATCCTGCCCGTGTACGTGAAGCGCTGATGGGTGGTTTCGCCTCTTCCAAGATCCTGGAAGTACACGGCGAGCGTATGGTCAAGGGCACCTTCAATCCGGGCTTCCGTATCGCCCTGCACCAGAAGGACCTGAACCTGGCCCTGAGCGGTGCCCGTGAGCTGGGTGTTGCCCTGCCCAACACCGCCAGCGCCCAAGAGCTGTTCAATACCTGCAGCGCCCTGGGCGGCGCCGGCTGGGATCACTCCGGCATGGTAAAAGCCCTGGAGCACCTGGCTAACCACAATATTCGTGGTGAGTGAGTATCGGCTGATAGCAAATAAATTGTATTGCGGTGATGGACTGCAATAAACGACAAGCCTGTTCGCCGGTGAGACCCGTACGGCAACGGGAGATGGAAGGAAACAGTTAAGTCGACCGTCCGCAGCAAGGAGGCTGCGGACGAGCGCCCAGGGAGATTGTTCACCGCGCGTTGGCCGTACTGCCCTTCCGTCACCCCAGCTCAGAGCTTAAGCTTGTCGGCTGCCCCATCCCATAGATTAACCTTTGAGCCGCTGGCTAGCGCTCGATCTGTAACTCACCCAATAATTAATAAAGGCTTTTTCAGGAGTATTTTGCTATGGATGTAAACGCAAAAGCATTATTGCGGCAACTGTTCGACACCGCCGTGGCCGCCGCCTTGCCCAAAGGCAACCTGGCCGCCTTTTTGCCGGAAGATACTCGTCAAAAAGCCGTTGTTATCGGAGCCGGTAAGGCAGCCGCGTCCATGGCCGCCGAGCTGGATGCCATCTGGGAAGGTGAATTATCCGGCCTGGTGGTCACCCGCTACGAGCACGGCGCCGACTGCGAGCGCATCGAGGTTATCGAAGCCGCCCATCCGGTGCCCGACGATGCCGGCGAGCGGGTCGGCCGCCGCATGATGGAACTGGTCAGCTCCCTGGGTGAAGACGACCTGGTGATCTGCCTGCTGTCCGGTGGCGGCTCCTCTCTGCTGAGCCTGCCGGCGCCGGGCCTGACCCTGGCCGACAAACAGGCCATCAACAAGGCGCTGTTGAAATCCGGTGCCGCCATCGACGAGATGAACTGCGTGCGCAAGCACCTGTCCGCCATCAAGGGTGGCCGCCTGGCCGCCGCCGTCTATCCGGCCCGGCTGATCACCTTGGGGATTTCCGACGTGCCCGGCGACGAGCCCACGGTTATCGCTTCCGGCCCCACCGTGGCTGACCCCACCACTTCGGCCCAGGCCCTGAGCATCCTGGACAACTATGGTATTGAAGTGCCGGCCCACATGCGCGCCTGGCTGCAAAGCCCGGAGTCGGAAACCGTCAAGCCCGGCGACGAACGTCTCAGCCGCGCCGAGTTTCATATGATCGCCACCCCGCAGGACGCCCTGGACGCCGCCGCCGATCTGGCCATGTCCCACGACATCACCCCGCTGGTATTGGGTGACTGCATCGAAGGGGAAGCGCGGGAAGTGGCCAAGGTTCATGCCGCCATCGCCAAACAGGTGGTCAAATGCGACCAGCCGATCTCGGCGCCCTGCGTGATCCTGTCCGGCGGTGAGACGACGGTCACCATCAAGGGCAATGGCCGGGGCGGCCGCAACAGCGAATTTATGCTGAGCCTGTTCAACGAGCTGAAAGGGCTGAACCGGGTCTATGCCCTGGCGGCCGATACCGACGGTATCGACGGGGTGGAGGACAACGCCGGAGCCCTGATCACCCCCGAGCTGTATCAGCAGGCCGAGCAGGCCGGACTGAAGGCGGAAGACTATCTGGCCAATAACGACAGCTATGGCTTTTTTGTTCAGCTGGATGCGCTGGTCGAAACCGGCCCGACCCGTACCAATGTGAATGATTTTCGCGCGATCCTGATTTTACCCGAGTAAGGGACGCGCTTAACCGCGGGGCGCAGACGGTTAACTCGCCCCCACCAGCAAGCGGTTGTCGTTCGGTCAACGGCCGGCCCTCCACCGAGAATCGGGTCTGGCTGCCAGACCCGATAAACCGGAGCGGCTGGCCAAGATAAAAAATAAACATCTATGCAGACGTCGGCGTTCACCGCCGGCGTCTGTTCGGTAAAGCACGTTCAGGCCCAAGCGCCAAGGATAAACTATGACATTACGAATTATTGCCCAGCCGTTAACGGCCGAAGCCTTCGCCCCTTTCGGGGACGTGATTGAATCTGAAGGTCAGCACAGCTTCCACATCAACGACGGCAATGCCCTGCGCTTTCATGATGTAGCCAAGGCCGAATTCAGTGGCGATGCGGCCCATGTCGGCATCAGCCTGGTGGACGTCGCTCCCTACCAGATGCCGCTGGCCGTCACCCTGATGGAAAAGCACCCCAAGGGTTCCCAAGCCTTTATCCCGCTGGATAATGAGCCTTTCCTGGTGATTGTTGCCCCCCGCGGTCCCGAGATCAGAATAGAAGAGATCAAGGCGTTCATCACCAATGGTCGCCAGGGCATCAACTATCACACCGACTCCTGGCACCACCCGCTGGTGTCCCTCAAGGACGCCCAGCGTTTTATCATCGTTGACCGCATCGGCAAGGATGACAACTGCGATCTGTTCCATATCGAGCCGGGCCAGCTGGAAGTCGCCCTTTCCTGATCGCCCCCGCTCACCGATGCCTGATAACCCGCCGCTTGGCGGGTTATTTATTTCCCTCTGCCCAATCCCAGGGGCCGTCAAGGCCCGTGCCGCCCTTTACCCTCGTTGATGCATCACAGCAGTCTGTTGGCGCTGCCTGCGGACGACTCGGTGCTCAAGAGGAGCCGGTTGCTGTTGCCTCTGGAGCTGAGGCCCAAAAGATGATCAGAGACTGAATGGGATTGGCATGAGCCCCGCTGCGGCGGATGTTCCCTGGCGTATGAAACAACGCCATGGGCCATGACGGGCAGTTAAGGCGGCGCGCGCGATAACGCCTCGGCCACACGAACGGAAATAGGCTCTTCCGGCTTTCCGTCGTGCCCAATATGGCGGGCGCCAGCAACTCTTACCCGGCTGAAAGCAGCCTCCGTGCCGCCTGTCGTGGCAAGATGCCCTTCCCGGGCGCAGCACTTCGCTCCATCATGCTTATCCTCACCGCCAACCACACCTTGAGATACCACCACCGGTGGTGCAGCCCTGAGCCGCGATAGGAAGCTCCCTTCGCCACCCAAGAGATTCAATAAAAACCGCTTCCTATGGGTTGCCAGCCACAATTAATTACATAATTATAGATTAAGAATTAAAACATAAATTATGTCCACAATGAACAAAACCAAGCGATACAAAATAACTAAAAATAAACAACAAAACTCAACTCAATAAATAATACACTAACTTTTTAGATTGTATTTTTATTCTATTAAAATCAAAACAAACGAACTGAAAAATAAATAAAACAACAAGTTAAACCAAATGACACAAATAATACCGGCATCATTACCAAACTCGGCGACAAAAAATAAAACCAATCAAAAACAACAACTTAAAGAAAACCATCAATTAAAAATCTGACTTTAAAGTCACAAAAAACTCAATTTCCACTCAATGGAAATACATTCCAAAATATGTTGATCTCTTGTTATTAAATATTTAATAATGCCTGTGAGGTTGATAAGTGGTGCGATTCAAACCAGCCCCATTAATATTGGAAACGAGTTGCGCCCATCACCTTGTAAAGAGTTACGCAAGCCCAGCATAAATGGACTTTAATCAGTTGATGTGAAAGAGGGAGAGGTCATGGAACCCATGCCTAAAGCCAATCAGTTTTCCGCCGACACAGTGGAACAGAAGAAAAAGTCGTTCGAGATGCCCCATATCTATGTCATCTTGTTCGTGTTCAGCGCGCTCGCCGCTGTGCTTACCTACATAGTGCCCGCCGGTCAGTATGATCGGATCCCCGGCCCCAACGGCCGAATCACCATAGATCCCAACTCCTACCAAGTGATTGAGTCCAACCCGATTGGCCTGGTCGACTTTATGCTGGCCATCCCCAAGGGCCTGATGAGCGCCGGTACCGTGGTGTTCTTCACTTTTGTCATCGGCGGCATGTTCATGGTACTGCGCCGCACCGGCATCATCGAGGTGGGGGTCGATAAGCTGACCCGCAAGTTTGCCCATAACACGATAGTGATCATACCGGTGCTGATGACCACCTTTGCGGTGATCGCCACCCTGATCGGTACCCAGGAATTGGCCCTGGTCTATGTGCCCGTGATCCTGCCGTTGATGATCGCCCTGCGCTTCGACTCGGTCACCGCCGCCGCCGTCGCCCTGTGCGCCACCACCGCCGGCTTTACCACAGGTGTGCTCAACCCCATCAACACCGGCCTTGGCCAGCAACTGGCCGATCTGCCGGTCTACTCGGGCATGCTGCTGCGCGCCCTGGCTTTTGCCGCCGTGTTGCTGGTCGGTATCTTCTACGTCACCCGCTACGCCCTGAAAGTACGTAATAATCCCGAGCTGAGCCTGATGGGCGATGACGCCAAGGAAAAGGAAAAGCGCGCCCGTTACCTGCATGGGGCCGACGAGACTGAACTGAACGCGACCACACGTCAGAAATGGGCCGCCCTCGCCGCCTTCGGCTTCTTCGGCCTGCTGGTATGGGGCGTGATGACCCAGGGCTGGTTTATGATGGAAATGGCCGGCCTGTTTATCATCATGGGGATCACCGTCGGCCTGATCGCCGGTCTGAACACCACCGATATCTGCGAAGGGTTTAACGAAGGTTTCCGTGACGTATTGGTCGGCGCCATGATCTGCGGTGTCGCCCGCGCCGTTGCCGTGGTCCTGGAAGACGGCCAGATCATGGATACCCTGGTCTATGGCCTGGGCAACCTGGTCGGTGGATTGCCGTCAGTCCTGTCGGCCATCGGCATGTTTTTTGCGCAGCTTGGCTTCAACTTCATTATCCCGTCAGGCAGCGGTCAGGCCCTGGTCACCATGCCGATCATGGCGCCCCTGTCCGACTTGCTCGGCGTGACCCGCCAGACCGCGGTCCTGGCCTACCAGCTGGGTGACGGCCTGAGCAATATCCTCTACCCCACCTCTGGCTACTTTATGGCGACCCTGGCCCTGGCCGGTGTCACCTGGAACAAGTGGGTGAAGTTCTTCCTGCCGCTGTTCGCCATCTGGATCGCCATCGCCATCGGCTTCCTGATCTTCGCCCAGTTCACCCAGTGGGTCGGCTAAGCCTTTAATCCCTCGCCAATAAACGACAAAAGCACCTTCGTGGTGCTTTTGTCGTTTATTGGCGAGGGCTGCTGACGTCGGCCATCTCCGGCTTTTTCAACGGTGCGCTACCTGGCCGCCGATGGCTCCTGGTTATCTCGCGCCTATGCCCTGACTACGTTGATAACAGCAGCATGGCTTGTTCTGAGCCTAAAGCTTGATCCAGGTGGCCTTCAGCTCGGTGTACTTGTCGAACGCATGCAGGGATTTGTCACGGCCATTGCCCGACTGCTTGAAGCCGCCAAAGGGGGCCGTCATGTCGCCGCTGTCGTACTGGTTCACCCATACGCTGCCGGCGCGCAAGGCCTTGCTTGCCAGGTGCGCCTTGGACAGATCCCGGGTCCACACCGCCGCCGCCAGGCCATAGATGGTGTCGTTGGCGATGGCGATGGCCTCCTCGAAACCCTCGAAACTGATCACCGACAACACGGGGCCGAAGATTTCCTCGCGGGCGATGCGCATCTCGTTGGTGACGTCGTCAAACAGGGTCGGCTCGACAAAGAAACCACCGCTTTCCTGCCGTACCCGCCGGCCACCCACGACCAGCCGGGCTCCCTCCTCCTGACCAGCCCGGATATAGCCCAGCACGGTATCGGTTTGCCCCTGATCCACCAGGGCGCCGACCCGGGTTTGCGGATCCAGCGGGTGCCCGGGTTGCCAGTGCTCCTGCAGCGCGTTCGCCACCTTCTCTACAAAGAGATCCTTGATGGAGGCTTCCACCAGCAGGCGGGAGCCGGCGGTACAGACCTCCCCCTGGTTAAAGGCGATGGCCGCCGCCGCCGTCCGGGCCGCCTCGCCCAGATCCGGTGCGTCGGCAAAGACAATGTTCGGGCTCTTGCCGCCGGCCTCCAGCCAGACCCGTTTCATGTTCGACTCGCCGGCATAGATCATCAATTGCTTGGCAATCCGGCTGGAGCCGGTAAATACCAGGGTATCCACATCCATATGCAGGGCCAGCGCCTTGCCGACCGCGTGGCCGTAACCGGGCAATACATTCAGCACACCGGCGGGCAGGCCCGCTTCCAGGGCCAGCGCCGCCAGCCGAATGGCGGTCAACGGGGATTTTTCCGATGGCTTGAGGATCACCGAATTGCCGCTCGCCAGGGCCGGCCCCAGTTTCCAGCAGGCCATCATCATCGGGAAGTTCCAGGGCACGATGGCGGCCACCACGCCGACGGGTTCGCGAGTGACCAGACCCAGCTCATCGTGGCCGGTGGCGGCCACCTCATCGTAGATTTTATCGATCGCCTCGGCAGACCAGCGAATGGCGCACTCGGTGGCCGGCACATCCACCGCCAGCGAATCGCCGATAGGCTTGCCCATGTCCAGCGTTTCCAGCAGCGCCAGTTCCTCGCCATGCTCGGTGATCAGCTCGGCAAAGCGCAACAACACCGCCTTGCGCCGGACTGGTGCCAGGCGCGACCACACCCCGGACACGAAGGTCTGCCGTGCATTGCTGACCGCCAGCTCCGCATCCTCCTGATCACAACTGGCAACCCTGGCAAGCAGTCGCTGATCGATGGGGCTGATACAGTCGAATGTCTGCTGTTGCTGCGCCTCCCGGTACTGACCATTGATAAAGCAGCGCCCCTCTATTTGCAGCTGCTCGTAACGCGCTTCCCAATCCGTTTTGCTTATCTGGCTCATTTCGGTTTCCTTATATCAGCCTATTGACTCACTGGTGTCTGAACACAATTCGGCTCCATCCCGGCACCGACTGCGCCAAGGGACTGCAGAAAGTCCTGCAACAGCCGGCTCAAATTGGCCCTGTTTTCCGGCTGCCTCTGTTCGATTTCCCGGCGAAGCCGGTCGGGCAGGTCGCCTACCTTCTCCAGGAAGCGACGCCCCTCCCCGGTCTGCCGCCAGCCCGCCGTCCAGGTATCGAACATGTCCACGGTTATTTCCGGATGAAACTGAACCCCCATGACCTTGCCATGACGGAACGCCTGCTGGGCCAGCTCGGTTTTGCCCAGCAGGGTCGCCCCCGGCGGCGCGATGAACGCATCGAAATGAAAGTTCAGCCATGGCCCCTGGTGCGACCAGCCGTCGTCCGGTGTATCGATGTGGCACCAGCCGATTTCCGGCTGGCGATTGCGCGACACGCTTCCCCCCAGCAGCCTGGCCAGCAGCTGGCTGCCAAAGCAGATACCCAGCACAGGTACCCCGCTGTCCACCACCTGCCGCAACCAGGCCACCTCTTTTGCCATCCAGGGCAAGCTGTCGTCATAGGCGGATTCGATACTGCCCATGACGAACAGCAGTTCAAGCTCCGATGGCGCCGGGAGCACATCGTTGACGGAGATAACATCGAGGGTAATTCCCAGCTCCGACAGCAGTTCCGGCAGGCTGCCGGGGAGATCCGTCTCCGCATGAATCAGTGCGACGGCACGGCTAATGTTCATGGCAAATCATCCTCCTGGCTTAAAACATATTAAACCATATCTTAACTCACCATTTTTGCCAATCACTCCCGTTATTTTCGTGCCCTTCGCCCTGGAAACCGGAAAAGCAAGCGCTGTCAACGCCACAGCAGGGCAAGTATGGCTGAAATTATCCTTGAAAAATATAAAACCATATTTTAACTTTATTGGTACTCGGGCCCGTCTCACGACCCGCCCCGTAACACGAACACGATCCGTGACTCACCGTCACTAACGAATACGACAAGCCTGAACGGAATATCAAAGGCAGCATATATACGGAGGTAGTCCATGCTTTCCTGTCCCCAGAACACCCTCGAAGATATCCCCTATCTCGATGTCGCCGATCCCGCGTTCTCCATGCGTTCGCCCGAGGTGATCGCTGCCAGGGAGAAAAGCTGGTGCGCGCGAACACCTTACGGCATTGCCGTTCTGCGCTACGACGAGGTCAACCACCTGCTGCGCGACCAGCGTCTGCGTCAGGGTAGCTATGCCTGGCCGGCCCACAACAAGGCCACCGGCAGCTTCTCCGACTGGTGGATACGCATGCTGCTGAGCCGTGAAGGCGCGGATCACTCCCGCCTGCGCCGCCTGGCCAATCCGGCCTTCGCCCCCAAACTGGTCAAGAAGCTGACCCCGGTGTTTCAGGAGATCGCCCGCGAGCTGATCGATGACTTCATCAATGATGGTCACTGCGATTTTGTCTCCCAGTTTGCCGAGCCCTACGCCACCCAAGTGATCTGTACCCTGCTGGGCCTACCCAGATCCGAGTGGAAAGCGCTGGCAATCCTGGCCAGCGACATGGGCCTGGCCCTGGGCGTGACCTTCAAGCAGGACGAAAGCGTCGTCAATACCGCCACCGACAAGCTGTTCCAGTATGCGGAGCAGGCGGTCGCCAACCTGAAACAGCAGGGGCTGGGCGACGACTTCCTCAGCAACCTGATCCGGGCCAACCAGGAAGATCAGGAAGCCCTGAGTAATACCGAGCTGTACGACATGATAGTGCTGGCCATCTTTGGCGGCATTGACACCACCCGCAACCAGCTTTCCCTGGCCATGGACATGTTTATGCAGCATCCGGCGCAGTGGGCCTTGCTGGGCCAGCAACCGGAACTCGCCCGGGCCGCCGTGGAAGAAGTGATGCGCGTGCGCCCCACCGTCACCTGGGTGACCCGCGAGGCACTGGAAGACTTCACCTTCCAGGGGCTGGATATCAAGCGGGGCACCACCGTCCATCTGTTCAGCCAGTCGGCCGGCACCGATCCCAGGGCCATGCCCAACCCCGAGTTCGATATCACCGCCAAACGCTGCCCGCACTTCGGATTCGGCGCCGGTGCCCACCACTGCATCGGCCACTTCATCGCCCGGGGCGACATGACCGAAGCCCTCGCCCTGCTGGCCCAGCGGATGCACAATCCACGCTACAACGGTCATGCCACCTGGCTGCCCGATAGCGGCAACACCGGGGCCATCACCATGCCAATCGCATTCGACGCCGTGGTGATGGCATGAAGAGCCCGACCGTCGCCATCGTCGGCAGCGGTCCGTCCGGGTGTTACCTCGCCCAGGCCCTGCGCAAGGAATGGCCGCACGCCGAGATAACCCTGTTTGACCGCATGCCGGTGCCCTATGGTCTGGTGCGTTACGGCGTGGCCCCCGACCATCCGGGCACCAAGAACGTCGTCCGCCAGTTCGAGCGGCTGTTCGAACGAGACAACATCGGTTTTGCCGGCAATGTCGAGATCGGCAGGGATATCCCGCTGGATGTCCTGCGTGAGGCTTACGATATCGTGGTGCTGGCCACCGGCCTACACGGGGATCGTCCGCTGGATATTCCGGGTGCCGACCAGGCCCGAGTCTATGGTGCGGGCCGGCTGACCCGGCTGTTGAACGATCATCCCGACGAACAGGGTTTCCGCCCCCGACTGGGCGAGACCACCGTCATCGTCGGCAACGGCAACGTGGCCATCGATGTGCTGCGCTTGCTGGCCAAGTCTGTCGAGGAGTTCGACAACTCGGAAATCACCGACGAGGTACTGGGCCGGCTGCTTGCAACCCCGCTCAGGCACATTCATATCGTCGGCCGCTCGCCGGCCCGGCAGGCCAAGTTCGATACCCTGATGCTGCGCGAGCTGGCCGGCCTGCGGCGCGCCCGTTTCGATATTCGCGACCTGCCGGAGCCGGGCGGCGAGGAAGACAAGGCCGTGGCCGCCAAACTGGAGGCGTTGCGCGCCCTGAAAAGAGTCGGACAGGGAGAGCTCGACATCAGCTTTCACTTTGGCTGGCAGCCCGAGTCGCTAAACACCGAGGAGGACGGCTACCGCTTCCGCTTCAAGGCCACCGACGGCAGTAAGACAAGCCTGCGACTAACCGCCGACAGCGTGATCACCGCCATCGGTTTCACCCAGCAGCCGGACAGCCACTTCTGTAAGCACGGCCTGAGCCGTACCGGTGCCGATCCCGACGCCAGCCAGCTGGCTCCGGGACTGTATTGCACAGGATGGTTCAAGCGGGGGCCAACCGGCACCATTCCCGAAAACCGGGCCGACGCCAAGGCCGTTGCGGCGCTGATCCTGGCCCAGGCGGCCGCCATGGGCCTCGGCAAGCCCGGCTTTGCCGCTCTGCCAGCCGCCATTACCGGAAAGCTCGTCGATTATGCCGGCTGGAAACGCATAGACGCGGCCGAAGTCGCCGCCGCGCCCGCAGGAAGAATACGCCAAAAAATAAGGGATACCGCCGAGATGCTGCGGATTGTGAACGATATCCATCAGGGAGAGCCTCAATCATGAAAATTATCACACTGTTTGGTACCGAAACCGGTAATGCGGAAATGGTGGCCGACGATATCGTCGAGGCGCTGGCCTCCGATTTCGAGGCCTGTGCCCATGACATGGCGGATTTCGATATTCACGACATCCGGCAGGAAGACGTGCTGCTCCTGGTCTGTTCGACCTATGGCAACGGTGAGTTGCCAAACTCGGCCCAGCCCCTGTTCGACATGCTGGTCAGCGAGCAACCGGAGCTGAGCCAGCTTCGCTTCGCTACCTTTGGCCTGGGCGACAGCTTCTATGAAACCTTCAACAAGGGCAGCCAGATCATGGCCGATCAGCTCCTCGCCCTGGGCGCCACGGAGATCGCCGAACGGGGCCGGCACGACGCCTCCAGCGGCGAACTGCCCGGTGACGTGGCGCTGGCTTGGCTCAAGACAGTGGTGAGTTCGCTGTAACCGCCCAACTTGCCGGACCTTATCCCTTGCTCAATAAACAGGACAGCCCATGGAACATGTGACTCGCGCCCCATTGCGCTTGTGCGTTATCGAAAACGGCCTGGTGCCGGAAGATTTACAGGGCAGCTTTGCCAGTTATCCGGCGATGATCGAACGCTGGCTGGTCCCCGCCCTGCCGGAGGCCCGTTTCAGCCAGGTGTCTCCGGTAACGGGGGAACCCCTGCCGGATCCGCTGGCATTCGACGGTTACATACTGACCGGCTCACGCCACAGCTGCTATGAAGGCGCCGCCTGGATGGAGGCTCTGCTGCGCTTTTTACAGCGATTACGCGAGCTGCAACGCCCGGTGTTCGGCATCTGCTTCGGCCACCAGATCATGGCGGACGCCTACGGTGGCCGCACCCGCAAGGCAGAGCAGGGATGGGGCCTGGGGGCCCAGCAGTACCACTATCCGGAAGAAGGCCCGACGGCTGGCGCCGCCTTTGTCTTCCACCAGGATCAGGTGGTGGAGCTGCCGCCCGAGGCCCGGGTGCTGGGAGGTTCTGGCCATTGCCGTCACGGTGTGCTGAGCTACCCGTTCCCGGCGCTTTCGGTGCAATATCACCCCGAGTTCACCACCGATTACATGAGCGCCCTGGCACACCGCTATGCGGGCACCATGCTGACCCGGGAACAGGCCGATACCGCCCTGAGCAGCCTGGAGCAACTGAGCGTCGATAACACCCGGTCCGCCGCCTGGGTGGCGAACTTTTTCCGCAAATACCGCCCGATCACCGCCTGATCATGTCACCTCACCGACGATGTAAAAAATGTGTTATCGGGGTGACTTTCACATTGAAAACTATAAAACCATATTTTATATTTAATTTGACCTGAGATGGCACCGACCAAATCAGAAATTGCACCCATTGCGTAGCGCTCAAGGCGCAACAAGGAGAGTTAAAATGACCGCTTTAGATTTACACAGAGAGCACAATACCGGCTCCGTTCAGGCCCGGGAACTCGCGGCTCGCGTCAAGGACTCCGGCGTTGAATATCTCTACTATCAGGTGGTGACCCTGACGGGCCGGGTCATCGCCAAGGTGGTCCCGGCCAAGCACCTGCTGCGCAATCTTGAGAAAGGCATTCAGTTCCATCGCACCGCCATTGCCGATCTACAGACCACCCGGGATGGCGTGCTGCTCGGCGGGGGCGCCCAGGCGGCCGAGTTTACCGCCATGCCGGACATGGACAGCTTCAATGTGCTGCCCTGGGATGAGTCTGTCGGCTCCTTCTTCTGCCGTCTCTACGAGCCGGAGCACATCCCCGAAATCGGCGGACAGACCCTGGCCACGGATGCGCGTAGCCTGCTGATCGACACCCACAGGGCCTTCCGGGATGAAACCGGCCTGCAGATGAAAACCGGCTGCGAGCCCGAAATGTCCTGGCTGGGCGAAAAGCTGGAAGTCCATGTTCGTCCAGGTGCCAGCCCCGCCTATCACATGGGCAACCTCGAGCTGATGCGCCCCATCTACAAGCGGGTGATGGAATACGCCACCGCCATGGGGCTGGACATGATCGAGGGCGATTACGAGGATCCGGGCCAGCTGGAACTGAACTGGATGTTCGACCAGTGCGAGCTGACCGCCGACCGGCTGATGACCTATCGCATGATCTGCCGCCAGGTCGCCAGCGAGTTCGGGGTGCAGGCCAGTTTCATGCCCAAGCCCACCACCGGTAGCATGGGCAATGGCTGCCACCACAACTTCAGCCTGTGGCGGGGCAATCATAACGTGCTGGCCGAACCGGGACGTCGCGACCTGCACCTGACCGAGATCGGTCAGCATGCACTGGGTGGCGTCCTGGCACACGCCCCCGGCTCCATGATGATGATGGCTTCCACCGTCAACTCCTACAAGCGCTACTGGGACGCCGGCCTGTTCGCCCCCAACTGCGTCAACTGGGGCATGGACAACAAAACCTGTACCGTGCGCCTGTCTGCCAACGGTCGTCTGGAGTACAAGATTCCCGACGCCAGCGTGAACCCCTATCTTTCCCACACCCTGCTGCTCGCCGCCATGCGAGACGGGCTGCGCAACAAGACGGATCCGGGGGCGCCGGATAACAGCAACAGCATTCCGGCCACGCCGGATCGGTCCCGCATGCTGCCGAAAACCCTGGGCGAGGCCATTCACTGCTTTGACCAGGATGAGGTGATCCGCAGCGCCCTGCCCGGGGAAATGGCCGCCCTGTATCGGGATCTCAAGGCCGATGAGTGGGCCCGCTTCTGCGCCGTGGTCACCGACTGGGAGAAGAAAATGTATATGGAGTACCTGCCATGAGCCTTGCCGAACAACAGGATCAGAAACTCAGGGTCATCTGTGCCGATCTGCCGGCTCCGCCCCTATTCTGGAAGGATGAAAACGGCTATCGCCACGGCTACGAGACCGATGTCGCCAGGCTGCTGGCCAGCAAAATGGGGCTGGAGACAGAGCTGGTGTATCAGAGCTGGGCCGAGTTCTATCCGGCGCTGGAGGCGAACCAGGGGGATATGTTGCTGTGCGGCCAGGGTATCTCCGAATACCGCAAGACTCTCGCCGACTTCACCCAACCCTATGCGGTGTTCGATGAGGCGGTGATGATACTGCGAGACAGCCCCATCAAGGGCCCGGCCGACCTGGTGGGCAAGCGGGTGGGTGCCATCGCCAACAGCCTGAACATGGCGCTGGCCGAAACCTTTACCGGCTGTATCACCGTGCCTTTTGCCGGCAACTCCGATGACGTGATGGGAGACATGGTCCAGGCCCTGCGTAATGGTGACATCGACGCCTTCGTGGATGATGATGTGGCCCTGGTGCCCCTGGCCGAGGAAGTGGATCTGGCGATTGCCTTTACCGCTCCCACCAGGAATGAATGGGGCATCGCCATCAGCAAAGGGCGGCCGGAATGGCTGGCCAGGGTGAACGAGGCGCTGGCGGCGGTGAAAGCCAGCGGCGAACTTGAAGCACTCTGGAAATGGTGGATGCCGAGCCTGCGCTACCCGTTCTGATCCCCCAATCGCGGTATGCTTCGAGGGCATACCGCGATGATAGCTAACCCCCGTCGCCTCCGAGCGATTCAGTTGCCTCCTCCTGTACATTTATGCTTTGATGATATACTGCTTTGGCGGATATCCAGCCTGCTATTCAAGTTAGCATCAATTAACCGCTGTTTAGTCTGGAAATAGCCATTCATCAATAGCTCCGGCCCAATAGCAGCTCAAGATAAGGTTTCAAGAAGCATGAACGATACATTCGCCCAGCACTCTGGCTCATTTATTCGGATCCGCCAGGAAGGCCGAACCGAAGAAGTGGTACGCCGTTTGATGGAGGCGATTGATCTCGGTTTGTTTGCGGAAGGACAACAGCTGCCCAGTGAAACCGAACTGGCCATGCAGTTCGGGGTCGCCACCGTCACCCTGCGAGAAGCACTGGCTTATCTGCGTCAGCAAGGCGCCATTGAAACACGCCGGGGACGCAATGGCGGCAGCTTTGTGCGTCACGCCGCAGAACTCCCGACAGAGATACTGCTCAAGCGCCTGCATGAGCTCAGCACCATAGAGCTCAGGGATCTGTGCGATGAACACCTCGCCATCTCGGGAACCTCGGCCAGATTGGCGGCAAAACGGGCGGCCCCGGAGCACCATCAGCGGCTGGAACACTATATTCAGGCACTCGGCAAGGCGGAGTCGCGACGGGAACGCCGCCGGGCCGATGCCCGCTTTCACATTGAAGTCGCCGTCGCCTCGCAGTCGGTCAGGCTCACCCATGCCGAAATCCGCCTGCAGGCCGAGCTGGGGGAGTTACTATGGTTACCGGGGACCTCGAGTCCCGAAGCCATTCAAAGCGAACATGAAGCCATTTATGAGGCCATTGCCGGAGGTGACATCAACCTGGCCGGCGCCCTGGCGGAAGCCCACGTCTCCCGGGGTATAAAAAAACTGATCAACCTCAAGTTAGAGATGTTGTCCAACCAAAATGAATGATTGGGCAGGCCCCCTGCGTTGTTGGTTTGGCGCTGTAACCGAGACGCCGGACACGATGCCGCTGGTTACAAAAAAACCACCTGTTAAAATACGTAACCATATGTTAACCTTTTTATCCGCGTAACATATCCGCGCCGCCGAACAGAGATACATTCAAGTCGCAAAACCGACCGGCTTGGATGTTAGTCCGCGAATAATGAAAGAAGGGCTATATCATGGATGAAGCCAGACTCAACCAATGTGCCACCCGGATAAATTCTGCTATCGCCAGTATCTTCAAGCAGATAGATATTATCCATGATGAAGTGACCGCCATCCTGCAGCCGCTTGCCCATCAGGGTATTCGACCGAAGTCAGCGGACTTGTCCCCACTCAAATCCTCAATATCGGCCCATCTGACCACGGGCCACCCCTGCATCCAGGGCAATGGCGTGGTATTTGCTCCCAATATTTTCATCGACAGGGAAATGTGTTGCGAATGGTGGCACAAGAGTACCGGTGACCGGCTGGCGCCCCTTCCGCTGAACTTCAACCAGAACAGCGAAAACTATTACAACTACATAAAAATGCCGTGGTTTTCCCGACCAAGGGAAACTGCTCACAGTGCCGTTATCGGACCCTACGTGGATCTTTATGGACAGGACATGTACATCCTGACCTTCTCCAGACCCATTCACATAGGCGGTGAGTTTGTCGGTATTGCCGGTGCGGATATTGCCCTGCACAAACTTGAAAGGATACTCGTTACCGAATTGATGCAGGTGCCGGAGGAAGCCTTGATCGTCACCCATGAGGGCCGGGTCGTGGCAGCCAACACGGCCAACTGGTGCGCCGGTGACATGGCCAAACAATTTCTTGCCCGCGATGAAACACAGCATCAGCACGCCGAACTGAAAGAGACCATGTCACACTGGACTCTGGTCGCCAGGCACTGCCTGCGCCGGTTCGCCGGAGCCGCCTGAATTCGGGCACAGGCGGCCGCCCTCGTCCCGCCCGTTTTCCCTGCTTGGCAGACAAGATGTGAACCGTGCCGAACTCCCCTTATCTGCCTGACTTTGCACAAAGTTGGGGCAATTTACGCTTCCAGATAAGTGAAGGGTCAATGAGCCAATCGGTAGCGGCATTTCAATTCGACAAAACATATAAATCCATATGAAATATGAATTGTCCTGTGCTAGCCTTTGACAAGCTGCCCGTCAGCGCACCGACACCCTGTCCGCGTTAGGCTCAGGCAGTGAGCAACATAGCAAGGGGGGTGACGAACAAAGGGCCCCTGCGGGGCCAGAAAACACACGTGAAGCGCAATGTCACCTTGTTATTGATGAATAACTATTGGCTCGGTTTTACGATGCAATCCATCGGAGGGATTTGATATGAAACAGGTACGTGATTTCATGCCGGAAAGCTGGATCCTGGTGCTTTCTTCTTTCGCTGCCGCCTACGGCGTCGGTTTGCTTGCTTTACTCGCATTGCCCTTTTTGATCAGTGCCGTGATCAATGATCTTGGCCTCAATGAAGCCCAGGCCGGTTTGCTGCTGTCGGCGGAGTTTGTCTTTACCATGCTGGCCTCATTGATCGTGGCCCCCTTGATGGGCCGGGCCCCTCGCAAGACAATGGCCCTGATTGGTTCCATTATTGCAATCGGGGCCAACCTGGCCTCGGCTTCGATCCAGCAAGTGGAACTGCTGGCGGCACTGCGCTGCATCACCGGCGTCGGCACCGGCCTGGCGTTTGCCTGCGGTAATGCCTGCGTTTCCAGCGCTAAGGATCCCGACAAGGTTGCCGGCTACATGAATGTCTTCTTTGTGGGCCTGATGATAGTGGTCATGCTGGCCTTCGCCAGTGCCATGGCCAGTTATGGCCTGTCCGGCCTGTATTATGCGATGGCCATCACCATGACGGTGATGTTGCTGCCCATCTTCTTCATGAAGCAGTACGCCGATACCTCACACCATGTGCACCATCAGGCCGCGCCCGACAGCAAGCTGCTTTCCGGCGTGGCCATCAGCATGATGCTGGCCATGTTTCTCTTTGCCGCCCGCGACACCATGGGCTGGGCCTTTGTCGAACAGGTCGGCATCCGGGTCGGCTACGATGGAGAAACCCTAGGGATGCTGTTCTCGTTTCAGTCCTTTGTCGGTTTGATCGGGCCCTTGATGGCGGCCATTATCGGCAAGAAGTTTGGCATGAGTACCCCGGTGATCATAGGCGTGCTGGCCTGCGGCGGTGTTAGCCTGGGTTATGTGCTCGGCGAACACTCCAAGACCATGTATACCATTGCGGTCATGATGATCTCCTTCACCTATTTTTATGCCCTGGCCTACCTTACCGCTTTGGCCGCCTCTCTGGACAAGCAGGGAAGGGTCGTCGCCGCCTGTGGCAGCTTCCTGACCCTAGGGATCGCGCTGGGCCCGGCCATATCCGGCATGCTGATCTCGATGGGCGGCTATCCGCTGGCGGGGTGGGGGATTGCCGCCGTCTCCATCGCCACCTTGATAGCGCTGATGATCCCCCTCTCCAGGGCCAAGGAACGCAACAGGGTACTGGCCGCGGCCGCAACCGTATAACCCCGGAAACCATCATATAAACGACAAAAGCACCTTCGTGGTGCTTTTGTCGTTTATTGGCGAGGGCTGGTGATATCAGCCATCATTGGCTTTTTTCAACAGCGCCGGTACCTGGCCGCCGATGGCCTTGGTCACCTCCCGGGCGGCGTCCATCACCAGGGCGCTGAGCATGGGTATGCGCTCCCACTTGACCCGTACCGCCGGGCCCGAGATGGAGATGCCGGCGACCGCTTCGCCATGCTCGTTATAGATATTGGCGGCGATGCAGCGCAGGCCTTCAAACTGCTCTTCATCATCCAGAGAATAGCCCTGCTGGCCTATCTTGTTCAGCTCCTGCTCAAACTGGTTGGGACTGGTGATGGTATTGCCGGTGAAGGTAACCATGCCGGTTTTCTTGATGATGTCCATGGCATCCCGTCGCGGCATGGCCGACAGCAAGGCCTTGCCCACACCCGAGGCATGCAGCGGCGAACGGTTGCCGAGAGACACCACCATGCGCATGGTCTGGGGGGACTCCACCTGGCCGACATAGACCACACTGTTTTTTTCCAGGATGGCGAGGTTGGAGGTTTCACCGGTTTCCGCCACCAGCCGTTTCATAAAGGGCCGGGCCTGGGCGATATAGTCCCGCTTTTTCAGGTAGGCATTGCCGATGGAAAAGGCATTGACCCCGATCGACCAGAGGCCCTGGGCCTCGTCCACATCCACGAAATCATGGCTGCGCAGGCTGTTCAACAGCCGGTGGGTGGTGGAAGGAGCCAGCCCCAGGCTGCCGGCCACCTCGGTCAGGGACATCCCCATATCGGAAGCGGCCAGCCGTTCCAGCAGCAGCAGGGCACGGGACAGGGACTGCACCTGGCTGCCGCTGCCCGGTTTTGCCGGCTTGGCCGGTTTTGGTGTTTTCGTCTTCTTGGTTTTTATCGTTTCGTCTGCCATGGAAAACCGTCAGCTATAAAGACCTGGCCGACATTGTATTGATAAATACCGGCCAAGTCCCGCCTCTTAGCGGTAAGAAGTGAGCAGATTCACCAAAGCACCGCTGTCGTGCAGGGCATCGGCGGACAAGATCAGGTCCCGGCCCAGCGCCAGGGCGGTGCGCTGGCAGCGGGCCCGGGCGGCCGCATCGGCGATACCGTCCAGATCGGCCACATGGGCGATGCCTATGGTGCGGCGGACAAGCTCGGTACCCGCAAAGCCCAGGCTGTCCCGCCATACCTGGCCCAGGAAGGCATCGAGATAACCGGGCTCGGCCAGGGCCTGATCCCGATTGCCGGCCGCCAGGGCGGCAAACCGTCGGCTGAAGGTCTGCCACAGGATGAGCACATCCTGGATGCGGGCGTCCTGGGCGGCCGACGCCTGTTCCGGCGTCTGCAGGCCGGGCTGGCCGCAGAAATTCAGCAGCAGGTTGCCGATGGCCGAGCCCACATCGAAGCCCATGGGGCCGTAATAGCCAAATTCGGCATCGAATACCTTGAGGGTATCTTCGTCGACAAAGATGGAGCCGGAGTGCACATCGCCGTGCAGCAACGCCTCGGCCCGGGTCAGGAAGGCATGCTTGAGCGACGCCACCCTCGCCTTCAGCGGCCGGTCGGCCCACAGCCGCTCGGCGTCGGCACGAATATCCGGGTTGATATTGTTACGTTCATGGTCACGATAGGGATCGGTAAAGAAGACGTCTTCGGTGATCTCGCACATTTCCGGGTTGATGAAGCGGGCCACATCGGCCTTCTTGTCCTGGGACGGCTGATGAAAATCCGAGGTGTGGTACAGGGTCTGTGCCAGGTATTCCCCCAGCTGGGCCGTTGCCTTGGGGTAGGCCTTGCCGGCGATCAGGCCGGCGCGCCAGACCTGGCAGTGGGACAGATCTTCCAGCACCATGATCGCCAGCTCGGCATCGTGATGCAGTACCGCCACCGTGTGCTCGGGGCAGAATTCACCATGACGCAGCAGCACCTCCGCCTCGATCCGCGCACGGTCCAGGGTCAGCGGCCAGGACTCCCCCACGCAGCGCACATAAGGCAGAGCCTGCTTGACGATCAGCCGCCGATCCGTGCCTTCTTCGTGAATTTTAAACACCAGGTTCAGGTTGCCATCACCGATCTCTTCGGCGCTCAGCCGGCTGTCGGAACTGAAACAGCGGCCAAACTCGCGGGCGTATTCGATGGCATCTTGGGTGTTGAAAATACGGTAACGGCTCATGAGGCAAGGTCTCCCTGCTTGCTGGTGATATTCACTAGAGTAAGTTAATGCCACTCCTCCCGGGACAAAAATCAGGATCTGGCAGGCAGACCTGCTACGCCGGGGCCAGAAGCTTCTGTCAGATACGGAGCGGTTATTTAGAATAAAAACCGATAGGCGTAAAAGAGTGTGGACGCCTATACATCCAAACGGCATGTTGGCAGAATGAGGGCAGATGCGCAACCGCCGAGAGGAGCCCTGTGATGATGAAAGACCTTGCCGCCACCAGCCTGAAACTGAACGATGGCCGCCTGTGGATACTGGACCAGCAGGCCCTGCCCCAGCAAAGCCTGTGGCTGCCCTGCGAGTCGGTCGAGGAACTGGTCTCCCATATCCGCGCCCTCAAAGTGCGCGGCGCCCCGCTGATCGGCCTGTCCGCCAGCCTGCTGCTGGCGGTGCTGGCCAGCCGTGGCGCCGACAAGGCCGAGCTGCAGCAATCACTGCTCACCCTGCGCGCCTCCCGCCCCACCGCGGTCAACCTGATGAACAACCTGGATCGCATGGCGCAGGCCATTGAACAGCCCGGCATGGCGGCGGCGGTTATCGCCGAAGCCTACCGGCTGGTGGAAGAAGACAGGCGGCTTTGCGACGCCATCGCCGACCAGGGCAGCGAGCTGGTCAAGCCCGGCAGCCGGCTGCTGACCCACTGCAATACCGGTGGCCTGGCCACCGCCGGCGTCGGCACCGCCCTGGGGGTGATCCGTCGCGCCCATGAGCGGGGCAAGGTGGCCGGCGTTTGGGTGGATGAAACCCGTCCCCTGCTGCAGGGCGGCCGGCTCACCGCCTGGGAGCTGGGCCAGCTGAATATTCCCTATCAGCTGATCTGCGACTCCATGGCCGCGGTGGCCATGGCCCGGGGAGAGGTGGATGCCATCTGGGTCGGCGCCGACCGCATCGCCGCCAACGGTGACGTGGCCAACAAAATAGGTACCTATAACCTGGCGGTGCTGGCCCGACACCATGGCATCCCCTTCTATGTGGCGGCTCCCCACACCACCCACGATCCGGCCTGCGTTGACGGCAGCGCCATTCCTATCGAACAACGTGAGCCGACGGAAGTCACCGGGGTCTCCGGCAGTTTCGGCAGCTGCCAGTGGGCACCGGAGCAGGCACAAGTGTTCAACCCCGCCTTCGATGTCACCCCGGCCGGGCTTATCAGCGGCTGGGTGCTGGACACCGGCGTGGTCACCCCGCAGCAGGTCGAGGCAGGCATATTCAAACAAGCATTGCGGTAATATAGGCGGCTGGGGCGCGCAAACTCCGCGGCAGAATGGCAGGAGCCACTGCATGATCAATCATGCTGACCCCGACAGCTACCCAGCGCTATCTTATAGGACAAACGGATGTGTTCTGTTAACAATTCTTGAGCTTCAATAGTTTTGCGTTGGAGTGCTAGTTCTACGAGTTCATTATGCTGTGCGTCCAAAATAGTACGGCTTTCGGGTATCGGTGGAGCCAAACGCCGGTACCTATCAAATTGATCATGCAATTGTTCGATGAAACGCGTTAACCACTCGGAGCCACAGGGGGCTACCAGGGTCCGGTGAAAGTGTACATGAACAGCTTCCCACTCAGAGGTCTCCATTTGACCATGCTCTACGCGATTCAGTCGATATGCGGCTGCTACCAGCTGAGACTCCCACTCTGCATCTCCATTGGATATGGCTCGCTCTAATGCCATTCCTTCCAGCTTGCAGCGCATGTCGGTAATGTCGTCAAGCTCGTTGCGTGACAGTTTAGGCACACGAAAACCACGTTGATTCTCCTGGATAAGCAGGCCGTAGGCAGCCAGCCTGTTCAGCGCTTCGCGAAGTGGACTCAACCCTACTTGATAATGCTCCTTGAGCGCACTGATAGAGATTTTCTCTCCCGCAGCAAAGCGTCCGTTAATCAGATCCTGGCGTAATGTCTCGAACATACAGCTAGCCGCCGTGGTACTGCTACTAGTGTGCTTCATGTCCACTATTTCTCCTGATTAAACAATTCTAGATGAAGGGTTGACGCAACATCACGTTAAGTATAGATTCCAATAATAATCGATTTTTCATAAAAATAACGATTAAAAAGGAAAAATACTTTATGGAAACTCTTCAGCCGAAGATAACATTTTTTTGTTTTTGCCTCATGCCTAGCTTGCATGCGAGGCATTTCGTATGAGGCCAGCATCACAAGGCGCGCTCTTCATGGCCTTTATACGAATTGGCCTGCTTGGATTCGGCGGTGGGCCAGCGATGATCCCTCTAGTGCATCAAGAAGTGGTCAAACGTTACGGCTGGCTCGAAGAGGAAGAATTCGCCGATGTGCTAGCCATTGCCAACGTCTTGCCTGGGCCAATAGCCACTAAGCTCCCCGGGTATATCGGCTATCGCGTTGGTGGTGTACTTGGTTGTATCAGCACTGTCTTGGCCGTTATTCTGCCGATGATTGCAGGAATGATCCTATTACTGAGTATATTCAGTCGATATCGGGATATTGGATGGATTCACGGCATGGGCCAAGCAGTCATACCAGTGGTCATGGTCATGATGGGTCAACTTACTTGGGATTTTTGGGATAAATCCTACAAGACCCTTGGACTGTTCATGAGCTTAGTTATTATGATTGTGGCCGGCGTGCTTATCTATTGGCTGGGAATCCATCCGGGTTGGGTTATTGGTAGCTTACTGATTATGGCATGGCTGCTCCCCGAACGGACATATAAAAATAACGAGGCCACTGAATGATTTACTGGGATCTGTTCTGTGCTTTTTTTGTTCCAAACATCATCGGCTATGGTGGTGGACCGGCGATTATCCCGCTAATTGAATCAGAGGTGGTTGGCCATTATGGCTGGATGAATTCTCAAGAATTTGCTGAGACCTTGGCGTTGGGTAATGCACTCCCCAGCCCGATAGCAACCAAGATGGCGGGCTACGTGGGCTACGAAGTGGCTGGTATTACCGGTGCGATGGTTGCCGTGCTTGCCACTGTGGTCCCTTCATTATTATTAATGTTAGGCTCCCTTGGTGTGCTTTATCGCTATCGTGATTCATTCCGGGTAAAGCGTATGAGCCAGTGGGTACGGCCGGTTATTGCACTTATGATGGCTTGGTTGACCATGGGGTTCTTTACCGAAGGGATTGATAACCCAGGGCTGATACATATGCTAGTAATAGCTTCATTATCAGGAGTTGCCCTGATTAAATTTAAAATTCACCCAGCTTTCGTAGTCTTTTTCTCACTTATTTATGGAGGGTTGCTGCTCAACCAATGAGTCAAATAGTGAACAAGAACTAAAAGAAATTAATTATTGTCAGTATTGCATGAAGCATTTCCAACTTAGTTAATACTTGCTATTTTTAATTATTTAATCACTTGAACCAGAAACACTTTTAACAAGGATGTGTGGATATGAAACTCAAGTCATTAACGGCTCTTATTACAATTTCTTCATTGACGCTTGTTGCCGCCACCTCAGTACATGCTGCGAATAAATTTCCTGAGAAAGATATTAAGTTAGTTATACCCTATGGTCCTGGTGGGGCTACTGATATTATCTTTAGACTTATATCTCAAGAGGCAGAAAAAAATCTCGGCCAATCCATTATACCGGTCAACATTCAGGGGGCTGGGGCTACCCGAGGTTCGCGTGAGGTAAAAAATGCCAAGCCTGATGGATACACCATACTTGGTAGTCATGAAACTATTGCTTTGTCAAAAATCTCCGGGATGGTCGATTATTCTTATGACGCATTTGAACCGGTTGCCCTTCTGACTAAAACAGTCAACATGCCCTCTACTTATGCTGATCACCCTGTAAAAAGCGCTAAGAGCATAGCCCAGTATGTCAGAGAAAATCCGGGTAATGTGCGTGTAGGTATGATCCCTAGCTCCACCGATCACTTCTTTTGGATCCAGTTCTTTGAAGCAGCAGGAATTCCGTTAGAAAATATTCGTCTAATAGGCTACCCAGATACGGGTTCACAAGTCTCTGCCTTGCTCGCACATGAGATTGACTTCACCCTGCTCAACATGGCTGCGGGCAATTCATTCTTCGAAGAAGGTACGTTCCGGCCACTAGGGGTTGCCTATAACGAGCGTCTTGATGCCCTTCCTGATACCCCAACCCTTAAAGAGCAAGGTATTGATCTTGTCAACACTACCAGTCGTGGTATTTTTGCACCTAAAGGTACTCCAGAAGAAGATATCCAAGTGATTGCAAACGCTTATAAGCAAGCTCTTGAGAATGATAGCGTTGTTAACAGAATCGAAAACGAGTTTGGCTCAGTAATAAATTACCTTCCCCACAATGAATATGAGCAGTTCCTAATGGATGGTGAAGTCGTACTTAAGAATGTCGCAAAGAAGGTGGACTTTTCCAAGTAATGAGTATGGTTACCCTATCAACCTAATCTGGAGTTAATAAGAACATGAATAAGGACCGCTATCTTGCTATAGCTGTATTGCTCATGGTCGTCATACTGTTCATTGAGTCAGAAAATATTCCTGAAAAGACGAGCTGGCAAGCTTATGGGTCAGCGTTGTATCCCCAGATCCTTTTAGGGATCATTGGTGTCACCGCAACCCTGGTTTTACTTAAATCATTTATTAACATCGCACCAATTGAACAAGATGGTTCAAAAAAACGACTGGTATTCGATTGGAAAGTATTTGGTATCTTTGTCATATTTGGCAGTTACGCAGCACTTCTCCCTATACTCGGCTACCTAATTTCCACCATGGTATTTATGGTCACCATGCAGGGACTTTTATTGGAAGTCAATACACCTAAAAAATGGGTTGTCAATATTTTAACTTCAGGAATCATGGTTCCACTGGTATACGTTATTTTTAAATTCGGCCTGAACGTCTGGCTACCTTAACAGTTACGGAGCGCACTAATGGGTGAGTCATTGCTACAAGCGCTGACGCAGGTCGGTGACTTATATACACTATCTTTGATTTTTGCTGGTGTGTTATTTGGTATTATTGGTGGAAGCATTCCTGGTTTTACAGTGACAATGGCTATCCTGGTTGTCTTTCCATTCACTTTTTCGATGGATCCAGTTAGCGGTATCGCTCTTATGGTGGGTGTTTTCGTTGGGGGATATTCTGGCGGTATCGTGTCGGGAGTTATGCTTGGTATCCCAGGTACCCCGTCATCGATAACCACCGTTTACGATGGTTATCCCATGGCTAAAAAAGGAGAACCTGGTAGAGCGCTTGGAATTGGCATGTTCGCCTCATTTTTCGGCACCTTGATCAGTATTCTAATGCTGGTATTTTTTGGGCCACTGATTGCTAAGTTTAGTATGAACTTCCGCCCATGGGAGATTACTGCTTTAATTGTTTTTGCTTTAACGCTAGTGGCTGGTCTATCCAACGGGGCTTTGCTTAAAGGCTTGATGGCAGCGGCGATTGGGTTATTTATTACCACAGTTGGCTTTGATAGAAATAGCAACCTACGCTTTGACTTTGGCTTTGAGCCTTTGAGTGACGGTTTTGAAATATTGCCCGTTATGATTGGTGTGTTCGCCTTCTCTCAACTAATGAGCAATGTTCAATCATTGGGTTCCGAGCAAAGTGGCAAGAAGGAAGGAATAAGCACATCATTGAAAATCCCTTACCGTAAGATAATCATTGACCTTTCCCGTCAGAAAATAAACATAATACGCTCCTCGATAATCGGAGGCCTGGTCGGCGCCCTACCAGGGACTGGTGGAACCGTGGCTAATTTCCTTAGTTACGATCAAGCAAAAAAACTATCACGCGACCCCAGTAAATATGGCACCGGCATTCCCGATGGGATCATTGCATCCGAAGCATCCAATAGTGCCGTTGCAGGCGGGGCCTTTATCCCAACACTGGCACTTGGAATTCCAGGTGATCTGCCAATGGCCATCATGATGGGAGTACTGATATTACATGGAATCACTCCCGGACCACTTATGTTCGAGCAGAACCCCATCCTCGTAGGAAGTATTTATGCTAGCCTGTTAATTGCTGCCTTTGTCATGGTATTCTGTCAAATACTCCTTCTACGTTGGTTTGCTAAAATATCGAAAGTCCCTCAGCAGATATTAGTTCCTTCCGTATTAATGCTTTGTGCTGTCGGATCTTTTGCATTAAACAATAATTTATTTGATGTCTGGGTGCTGTTCATCTTCGGTATTCTCGGATATTTACTGTGGAAAGCAGCAGTTCCTCTCACGCCACTAATTTTAGGTGTGGTTTTAGGTAATAATCTAGAAACTCAAATGTTTCGTGCTCTCGAGTTAGATCCGAGCTGGACCACTTTTTTCACACGCCCATTCTCGGCCTTTTTCTTCGCGCTGGCACTTATTTCGGTCGTATTTTCTATCCTTCAAAATCGCAGGATTGCGCACACCCTCAAACCCAAGGCGACAATTGAAGCACGCCCCTAAACAGGAGTTAACGGATGAAAAATGATGCTCTCTTTTATCCATCCCCCTCTCGTCGAATGGTTACCTATGGTCAGCGAGGAATGGTAGTTACCTCTCAATCGTTAGCCGCTCAAGTAGGAATGGATATTCTTAAGCAGGGAGGAAATGCTATAGATGCTGCGGTCGCTACCGCTGCTGCTCTTACAGTGGTTGAACCTACCTCCAATGGAATTGGTGGTGATGCCTTCGCAATTGTCTGGGTCAATGATGAATTGCATGGTCTGAATGCCAGCGGTCCAGCACCGAAAAGTATTTCACGGGAGGCGGTTCGTGCCTTAGGCCATGAAAAGATGCCAACCCATGGCTGGATTCCCGTTACAGTTCCAGGGGCGCCGGCTGCATGGGCAGCCTTGTCCCAACGTTTCGGTAAGTTGCCTTTCAAACAGCTTCTTGCTCCGGCCATCGACATTGCTGAACAGGGCTTTCCTATTTCACCCGTGGTTAGCCAGATGTGGGAAGAGGCACATGCGGCCTATAGTGCTTACGATGATGCCGTATTCAGACCTTGGTTTGACACATTCAGTATCGATGGACGAGCCCCACGTATAGGTGAAGTATGGAAAGCCCCCGATCATGCCAACACATTACGTGCGATCTCAGAGAGTCACGCCGAAGATTTTTATCATGGCAAGCTGGCCGCCAAAATTGCTGCCCATGCGGCTGAGCATGGTGGCTTTTTACGCGAGAGCGATCTGGCCGCCTTCAAAGCTGAGTGGGTTGAGCCTGTGAGTGTCAAATACCGTGGTTATGACATCTGGGAAATGCCTCCCAATGGTTCCGGCATGATTGCCTTGATGGCATTGAATATGTTGGAGGGCATGAACGCTTCCAATGACGAAGTGGAAACATTACATCGGCGTATCGAAGCCACCAAGCTGGCCTACGTGGACGGCTTTCGCTACATCACCGAACAGGAACATATGCAAGTCGATTTGAAGGAACTACTTTCCCCCCATTACGCTCTGCAGCGTAGTGCAGAGATCGGTGACAGAGCCCTGCATCCTCAACCAGGAGACCCCATCCAAGGTGGAACCGTCTACTTGGCCACTGCCGATGCCGATGGGAATATGGTTTCTTTTATCCAGAGCAACTTTAAAGGTTTTGGGTCTGGAGTGGTCGTTCCCGGTACAGGTATCAGCCTGCAAAACCGTGGGTGGTCATTTTCCCTGGATGCAGAGCACGTGAACTGTTTGGAACCGGGGAAGCGGACATATCACACGATTATCCCCGGGTTTATTACCCGCGATAACCAAGCCGTTGGTCCCTTTGGTGTTATGGGTGGTTTTATGCAACCACAAGGTCATGTGCAGGTCATCACAAGCATGCTGGACGAACATTACAATCCGCAGGCGGCGCTCGATGCGCCTCGCTGGAAATGGACTGAAGGAAGAACCGTTGAAGTTGAGCCCCATTTTCCTGATCATCTTGCACAAGCGCTTATGCGTAGAGGCCATAATGTCATAAAACGCACAGATTCGCTGAGCTTCGGTCGAGGCCAGATTATCTTGCGTGACTCAAAGAGCGGAACACTTTGTGCCGGGACCGAACCTCGTACCGACGGTGCGGCCGTCGCTTGGTAATAGTTTATTTGTGACGTCCAAGTCAGCCATTAAGGTTAAACACTATTTTTTGAAGGGCGGCTGACGACACAACTGCAACCAATGGCGAAATGTTCCCACTTTGCAATAAGTGGGAACGTTTTTTGTTATTCTAATTTCCGGCTGTCAATGGGCACCGGAGCGGGCGCAGGTGTTCAACCCTGCCTTCGATGTCACTCCGGCCAGCTTATCAGTGGCCGGGTGCCGGCACCGGCGTGGTCACCCCGCAGCAGCATCTGTAAGCGCAAGCATGGCAGGACAAGCGCCGTGTCTGGCGTAAGTTGCACCTTGCTGTCGATGCGTACACCCACAAGGTCATCGTTGCTGAAATCAGCCTGGAGAATGCGGCGGATAACGAGGTCTTGCCCACCTTGCTCAACCCCCTTCAACGCCGGTCAAGCCTCGGCGACGTGAAGGTCATGAACAAAGTCATCGGGCTCGGTATGCCTGTTCGTCAGCCGACCAGTTAAAGGCATCTACCCCAATGGGGATAGACTGTCCCGGCTCTGCTTTGATCAACAACGTCAATTAGTTTGCATCAAAAATACTTCTAGATATGCATTGACGACATTTAAACAATGAAAATAATGATATATTTTCAATAAATCATGAATTATATTCATATTATTAAGTGCTAAAGACCGGAGTTAAGTTATGTTGGAGCGGTTTCACCTTGAAGTACTGGCAGCAATAAAAGAGCAAGGAACCTTAACCCAGGCTGCTGAATCGTTAAATTTAACCCAGTCTGCATTGAGTCATAGCATTAAAAAATTAGAAGGCCAGATCAAAACACCTGTTTGGCAAAAAGAAGGTAGAAACTTGTGCCTTACCAATGCAGGTGAACAAATTTTGACTCTTGCCAATCGGGTATTGCCGCAATTTCAACACACTGAACTTCTATTGCGTCAGATAGCGAAAGGCGAAATGGGTTCACTTCGCATCGGCATGGAATGCCACCCTTGTTATCAATGGCTGTTAAAAGTGATTGAACCTTATCTTGAAAAGTGGCCAAACGTTGACATTGACGTGAAGCAGGAATTTCAGTTCGGTGGTCTAGGCGCCCTGCATAGCTACGAAATAGATATCCTCGTCACACCTGATCCCTTGTATAAACCTAAGGTGACGTTTATACCGGTATTTGACTATGAACATAGACTCGTCGTTTCGGCATCTCACCCCCTTGCCATACAAAACTCGATCATGCCTGAACAGCTAAATGAAGAAGTTTTATTCAGCTATCCGGTAGAGCCTGCGCGGCTGGATATTTACAGTCAGTTTTTAAACCCCGCAAAATGCACGGTCAAAAAACACAAGACCATCGAAACGACGGAAATCATGTTGCAAATGGTGGCAGCAGGCAGAGGCGTCTGTGCATTGCCTGGTTGGTTAGTGGATGAATTCGCCAAAACAATGGCTATTAAAAGCCTCCGGTTCGGTAACCATGGGATTAGAAAACAGATCTTTTTGGGAATGCGAAAAGGCGAAGAACAGATTAATTACCTGAGTGATTTCATTGCTCAGGCTCAGCACATCAGGTAATTACTCAGTCTTGCCTTTAAATAACTGATACAAATACCGCTACATTTCGAGACAGAAGTCAGGATTCGATTAGCAGACCCTCCGCGCCAGGGATGGCGCGGCGGAGCCCCCAAGGATGGGTTTACGGCGTGTCTGCGTTCGATCCTGATTTCTATAGCACAATTAGGAACAGTTATTTAAACTCACACATCTTTTCACTAATACAGCTGCTGCTACTGTCAGGTGGCGTTGTTTCCTATACAGTGAACTATCTGTCTCCGCTATGATCTGATCAACCGACGAACGGACTCAGGCATAAAAAGATAAGTAAAGCACGGCACAACATCGGCAACTGTCTGCAATACAACCTGACCTTGGTCAATCGCAGTTTACTGACCTTTCGGATGGATGAAGAGGCTATCCGGCAGTGATACTGCCATTTTTCAGCTGATAGACGTACCCTGACCCGCCGGGATACAGCTGCATCTGCAAGTGCACCCACACCGTAAATGTGGCATACCGCTTGACCGCTGGCTTACAACGAATCATGAGCTTTGTTCATGTTTTTATGAAATGAAATCATTATTTTTCATGTAACCATCCCTGTATAACATATCTACGCTTAGCTCTAGACATCTGGACTTCTAGATAACATTGCCATTGATTGTTAATTAGACAAAACCAGGAAGGACTGTGCCGCTTGGCGATGAAAAAATAAGTAAGCCCAGAAATAGCAATAAATAAATTCAGATTTTATCTCGGAAAATTGGATGCCAGATCACGATGAGTAACGACTTTACATTTGCTATAAACAGCATTGGTTTCGATGAAAATTATCAGCCCTCAGACAATACGCGTATTACTACCAACTTTGCTAATTTGGCTAGAGGAGAGAGCCGCCAAGAGAACTTGCGCAACGCCTTAAAGATGATTGACAATCGTTTCAATGCCTTGGCGCATTGGGATAATCCCAAAGGAGATCGTTATTCTGTCGAACTTGAAATAATTTCCGTTGATATGGATATTGATAATGAAGGCAAGGGTCATACCTTCCCTACGATTGAAGTATTGAAAACGAATATTGTTGATCACAAAACTAACAAACGTATTGAAGGTATTGTAGGAAATAATTTTTCCTCTTATGTGCGAGATTATGATTTCAGCGTATTGCTGTTGGATCATAATAAGAATCAACCAAAATTCAGCATTCCAGATAATTTTGGCGATCTGCATGGAAAACTCTTCAAGTGCTTTGTGAACTCAGATGCCTACAAACAAAACTTTATTAAACCCCCTGTTATCTGTCTCAGTATTTCGGATAACAAGACCTATTATCGGACTGAAAATCAGCATCCCGCACTGGGTGTTGAATACCAGCCAAATGAATCATCTTTGACTGAGCAATATTTCAAAAAAATGGGGTTGGAAGTCCGCTACTTTATGCCGCAAAATAGCGTTGCTCCTCTGGCTTTTTATTTCTTTGGTGATTTGCTTAATGATTACAGTAATCTTGAGCTTATAAGTACCATCAGCACGATGGAAACTTTTCAAAAGATTTACCGACCTGAGATTTATAATGCTAACGCTGCAGCAGGAAAGTGCTATAAACCAAGCTTGAAGAACCTGGATCATTCATTAACTCAAATCATTTATGATCGAGAAGAACGTAGCAAGTTAGGTATTAAGCAGGGTAAATTTGCTGAGAAGCATTTCATCAGGCCATACCAATCTATTCTTGAGCAATGGTCTGCCAATTGCGCTTTATAATTAACGGGAATGTAAAAAGGTATTTTCATGAAGAAATTATTACCCACTTCAACTGCGGGCAGTTTACCCAAACCTTCTTGGCTTGCACAACCTGAGACACTTTGGTCACCTTGGAAATTGCAAGAAGAGGAATTGATTGATGGTAAACACGATGCTTTACGTGTGTCGTTGCAAGAGCAGCAACAAGCAGGTATTGATATTGTCAGTGACGGCGAGCAAACGCGCCAACATTTTGTGACTACGTTTATTGAGCACCTTAGCGGTGTTGATTTCGAAAAACGTAAGACTGTTAAAATTCGTGATCGCTATGATGCGAGTGTACCGACGGTCGTTGGCGCAGTAAGTCGCCACAAGCCGGTTTTTGTTGAAGATGCCAAGTTTTTACGTCAGCAAACCAAGCAACCCATTAAATGGGCGCTGCCAGGCCCCATGACTATGATAGATACGCTTTATGACGACCACTATAAAAGTCGCGAAAAACTAGCCTGGGAATTCGCCAAAATACTCAATCAAGAAGCCAAAGAATTAGAGGCAACTGGTGTTGATATTATCCAATTTGATGAGCCTGCATTTAATGTGTTTTTTGATGAGGTAAATGATTGGGGGATTGCAGCTTTAGAAAGAGCCATTGAAGGCCTTAAATGTGAAACTGCTGTACATATTTGCTATGGTTATGGCATCAAAGCCAATACGGATTGGAAAAAGACGTTGGGTTCTGAGTGGAGACAATATGAAGAGGTCTTTCCCAAACTGCAAAAGTCTAATATCGATATTATATCCTTAGAATGTCACAACTCTCGTGTCCCAATCGAACTGCTTGAACTCATTCGAGGTAAAAAGGTGATGGTAGGGGCCATTGATGTTGCAACCAATAGCATTGAGACGCCAGAGGAAGTAGCCAATACTCTGCGAAAAGCACTTGAGTTTGTAGATGCCGACAAGCTCTACCCTTGTACCAACTGTGGCATGGCACCCTTATCTCGTCGGGTAGCAAGAGGCAAGCTAAATGCCTTAAGTGCAGGTGCAGAAATCCTCCGCAGAGAACTCTCGGCCTAGGGCGTTGTTTCCTAAATCAGTGAACTATCTGTCTCACCCATGACCTGATCGCCTGACGAATGAACTCAAGAGCAGACAGATGGCCAAAGCGCGGCACAACATCAGCAACCCGCCCTCATGCTCAAGGTCTTCTTTGGCCTGTCACTGCGGGCACTGGAAGGATTCATTAACTCCATTCTTCAGTTGATGAATGCCGCTGATCTCGCCCGGTTACAGCAGTAACAGCAAGCGCGCCCAGAGGGCAGACGTGGCTTTTTACACGAGAGCGATCAAGCGCTTATGTGTAGAGGCCATAATGTCATAAAACGCACAGATTCGCTGAGCCTCGGTCGAGGCCGGATTATCTTGCGTGACTCAGAGAGCGGAACACTTTGTGCTGGGACCTAGCCCCGTACCGACGGCGCGGCCGTCGCTTGGTAATAGTTTATTTGTGACGTCCAAATCCACTATTAAGGTTCAACACTATTTTCTGAAGTACGGCTGACGACACAACTGCAACCAATGACGAAACGTTCCCACTTTGTAATAAGTGGGAACGTTTTTTGTTATTTTTATTTTCGGCTACCAATGGGCACCGGAGCGGGCGCGGGTGTTCAACCCCGCCTTCGATCTCACCCCGGCCGAGCTTATCAGTGGCTGGGTGCGGGACACCGGCGTGGTCACCTCGCAGCAGGTTGAAACCATCGGTGTCATTTCTCCATGGCGTGTCGGCGGAGGCGGCCCTGTTGCCGCCTCTCTACGGTTACGGCAGATCGCCTGTGAATGCTATCAATCCAGCTTGGGAAAGCCGTCGGCGATGCCGTCACCGGTGAACTGGGCGACCCAGCCTTCCGGATTGTTGAACAGGCGGATGGCGGTGAAGCGCGGGGCCGAGCCCATATCGAACCAGTGGCGGGTGTTGGCCGGCACCGAGATCAGGTCATGCTTCTCGCACAGCACCTGATACACCTTGCCCTCGATATGCAGACAGAACAGCCCGGCCCCCTCCACGAAGAAACGCACTTCATCTTCGCCATGGGTGTGCTCGGACAGGAATTTCTCGCGAAACACCGCCCGATCCGGATGCTCCGGCTGCATGCTGACCACATCCCAGCTCTGATAACCGGCCATCGCCACCAGCCGATCGATTTCGGCCTGATAGGCGGCCAGGATGGTGGCGTTATCGGCATCGGCGGCCAGCTCGCGGTCGGCCCGCCAGCGTTCGAAATTCACCCCGATCTTCGCCAGTTCGGTGGCGATAGCGGCGCCATCCCGGCTGGAAAACAGGGGCTGGGCCGGGTTGTTGTCGGCAAAAACGGTTAAGACACTCATGGTCACTCCTTGGCTGTCAGGCTGATTTCATCGAAACGGCTCACCTGATGGTGATGGCTGGCGGGGTCCGGCTCGCCGCGGATCAGCTGGCAGGTTTGCATGCCGGCGGCTTCGGCGGCATCCAGCTCCTGGTGAATGTCCGACAGGAACAGGATCGCGTCAGCCGGCAGCGCCAGCTCCCACACTATGGTCTGATAGGCCCCGACTTCCCGCTTGGCGCCGATCTTGGTATCGAAATAGCCGCTGAACAACGGGGTCAGATCCCCCGCCTCGCTGTAGCTGAACAACAGCTGCTGGGCCGCCACTGAACCGGACGAATAGACATAGAGACGAATACCGGATCTATGCCAGTCTTGCAGGCAGTTGACGGCGTCCTCATAGATATGACCCTTGAAGTCGCCGTTCACATAGCCGTGGCGCCAGATCATGCCCTGCAAGGCCTTGAGCGGGGTGGCTTTGCGGTCTTCGTCTATCCAGCGCCGCAGTTCGGCGATCACTTCGTCCAGCGAGGCCCGGGGCCGGCCCATCTCGGCGCGGACATCATTGAGCAGCACCATGACTTCCGCATCATGGGCGGTCGCCTGCACGAAGTCGGCCATCCGCTCCCGGGCATAAGGAAACAGCACCTGGTGCACGAAGCGGATATCGCTGGTAGTGCCTTCTATATCGGTAACTATGGCTTTAATCACTTTGCCTCCAGCAGTCTGCGGGTCAGTTCGCATTGAAATAAAAACTCCAGCCCGTCCAGGTGGCGGCGGGCCTCGGCCACGGTGCGGCCGAAACAGTACAGGCCGTGGCCGCGCACCAGGAAACCGTAGGCCAGCGGCTGACGCCGATGGTGATCCGCCACCCGCATGGCCAGGGCGTCGATGTCCTGATCGTTATCGAAAATCGGGATCTGCACCGTACCCAAGTGAGTCTGCTGACCGGACAGGGACTTTTGCATCTCATAGCCGTTCAGCGCCAGCGCCGCCCCCTTTTCTGCCCGGGACAGCACGGTAGCGTTGACCGAGTGGGTATGCAGCACCACCCCTGCCTCCGGCAACAGCCGGTAGATCAGGGTGTGCAGACCGGTTTCGGCGGACGGACAACGACCATCGGCCACGCCGTTGTCGGCCAGGCGCACGGTCAGAAAATCCGCTTCGCTCAGACTGCCCTTGTCCTTGCCCGATTCGGTCACCAGGCAGGTTTCGGCGTCCAGCCTCTGGGACATGTTACCGCCGGTGGCCGGGCACCAGCCCTTGGCGCCAATCCAATGACAGGCGGCCACCAGCTCGGCCAGCCCGGAGGGATACAACATAATGATTTCCTTTATATAAACAGCGATGGCCGAAGGAGGGGGAGGGCTGGCTGCACACCGACGCGCTGCGGGTCAAGGCCACCTGCACTTTACGCCTGCTGCGAACATTCACCGGATGTTCGGTCAACCTTAAAGTTTGGTGCAGGCAGCAAGCTGCCCCATGTAAGCTCGACCGCACCACTGACCGCCAAGGATGGCGGAAATGTCGAAAATGCAGGAGCATTTTTCGACCTTGGCGCGGACGGTCGGCTTAACAGCCAATCCATCCCCTCTATATAAGCAATCTGAGTCCGGCTGTTTAGACGTTTAACCGTCCAAGTGTCTCGATTGCCAAATCCTAACACTCTGCTATAGTGCCGGGCAACACGCCGAGCGAGGAGCCCTAGATGAACCTGGAAAGCAAACTGCCCGATCTGGGCACCACTATCTTCACCCAGATGAGCGCATTGGCGGCCGAGCACCAGGCCATCAACCTGTCCCAGGGCTTCCCCGACTTCGATGGCCCCGCCTACCTGAAAGACAGACTCAATTACCATGTCGCCCAGGGCGCCAACCAATACGCACCCATGACCGGAGTCCCGGCGCTGCGCCAGGCCATCGCCGCCAAAACCCAGCAACAGTATGGCATATCCGTCTGTGCCGACAACGAGGTCACCGTCACCGCCGGCGCCACCGAAGCCCTCTATGCCGCCATCACCGCCCTGGTGCGTGCCGGGGACGAGGTGGTCTGTTTCGATCCCAGCTACGACAGCTATGCCCCCGCGGTCAGCCTGGCCGGTGGCAAGCTGGTTAGGTTGCAATTGAATCCACCTGCATTCAAGGTGGACTGGTCCGCCTTTCGCGCCGCCCTGAGCCCGCGCACCCGGCTGGTGATCATCAACAGCCCGCATAATCCCTCCGCCACCCTGTGGCAGGCCGACGACTACAACCAGCTGTGGCAGGCCATCGCCGACCGGAACATCTTCGTGCTCAGCGACGAAGTCTACGAGCATATCTGTTTCACCGCCGAGGGCCATGTCGGCGCCCTGGAACATCCCAACCTGCGGGAGCGGACCATCGCCGTGTCCTCCTTCGGCAAGACCTTCCACATGACCGGCTGGAAGGTGGGCTACGCCATCGCCCCCGCCGCCCTGAGCGCGGAGCTGCGCAAGGTGCACCAGTATCTGACCTTTTCCATCAATACCCCGGCCCAGCTGGCGCTGGCGGATATGCTCAACGCCCATCCCGAGCACTGGCAGCAGTTGCCCGCCTTCTACCGGGCCAAGCGGGATCGCTTTGCCAAGGCACTGGCGGGCAGTCGCTTCACCGTCCTGCCCAGCCAGGGTACCTACTTCCTGCTGGTCGATTACAGCGCCATCAGCGAGCTGGACGATGTGGCCTTCGCCCGCTGGCTGACCGAGCATGCCGGCGTCGCCGCTATTCCGCTGTCGGTGTTCTCGGCCGGCCCCTTCCCCCATAAGCTGGTTCGGCTATGCTTTGCTAAGCAAGACGCCACTCTGGATGAAGCGGGAGCCCGTTTATGCCGACTCTGAATCTCAGCCTGCTGCAGCAGCCGCTGCACTGGCACGACGGCCCAGCCAACCTGGCCCATTTCGACGGCCTGCTAGCCCGGCTGCATGATCAGGATTTGATCGTATTGCCAGAAATGTTCACCACCGGCTTCGCCATGGACGCCGCCCGCCATGCCCTGCCGGAGAGCGAAGTCTATGACTGGCTGTTCGACCATGCCCAGCGCCTGCATGCCATGATCGGCGGCAGCGTGGCCCTGCAGACCGAGCAGGGCGCGGTCAACCGCTTTATCCTGGTCGATCCGCACGGCGCCGTTTACCGCTACGACAAGCGCCATCTGTTCCGCATGGCCGGCGAGCACGAGGTCTATCAGCCGGGCGAGCGGCGGCTGGTGATCGACTGGAAGGGGTTCAGGATACTGCCGCAGATCTGCTACGATCTGCGCTTCCCGGTCTGGTCCCGCAACCGGGGAGACTATGATCTGGCGCTCTATGTGGCCAACTGGCCGGCCCCCCGCGCCCACCACTGGACCAGCCTGCTGACCGCCCGGGCCATCGAAAACCAGGCCTTTGTCGCCGGCTGTAACCGGGTCGGCCACGACCACAACGGCCTGAGTTACAGCGGCAACAGCCTGATCATCGATCCCCAGGGCGGCATCCTGGCCAAGGCCGACGCTCACCAAGCCGCCGTTTTGCAGGCCAGCCTGAGCCTGACCGAGCTGCGCGACTACCGGGAACGCTTCCCGGCCTGGATGGATGCGGACGACTTCCGGCTGGAGTAGGCAGCCCCGCAGGAAGCGCTTCCCGGGCTACATAGAATAAACGCGGACGATTTCCGGCTGGAGTAGACATACCCGGGGCTGTGGGAGCGGCGACCCCGCCGCGAAGACGAGAGCCGCAGTCCCTCATCGCCCAGAGGTCGGGCTCCCACAAAGACTGTTGGAATAGAGAGGAGGGTCAGGTAACAAAAAGGCTCGTCCTCAACAAATCTCAATAACACCCAACTCAAATAAAAACAGCCCTACAGGGAGCACCTGTGGGGCTGTTTTTATTTCCCCCTCGATCAGCAATATAAAGGGTACCTCGAGGCTCCTGTCGTTCAGTTAGCGTAAGGTGCCAGTCAGGATAAGGTTTCCCACGCTAATACGCCGCAAAATATGACACTCGTCGTTTCAGCCTGCTGCGAACATGCACAGAATGTTCGGTCAGGCTGAAACCACTTGTCACGGCGAGTAAACTCGACCCCTGAGGGCTAGGCGGCGCCATCTGACCACCATGGATGGCGGAAATATCGAATATGCAGGAGCATTTTTCGACCCTGACGCCAACGGTCGGCTTGAAAGCCAATCAATCTCCTTAACTGACCGGCATGATGCTTCGGCCCTTGTTCATTACCGCTTGGGCAGCCGCATCCACTCGGGATTCGCCACCTCGGCGTGGGCGAAGGCGGGCAGCTTTTGGCCCAGCTGCTCCATGTTCTGGATATCCTGCTCGTTGAGCAGCTGCTGGGTGATCAGGGTCGGCGGCACCAGCACCTGCCGGCCCGGGTTTTCGCCGGCCAGCAGCATGGCCAGGGCCCGCACGCTCACCTCGCCCATCACCGCCGGATTGGTGCCGGCGGTGGCCACCCAGGGGCTGCCCGGCTCGCGCATGGCCTGGATATCGGCGGTGGAGATATCGGCACTGTAGATTTTCACATCCTGGGCCAGGCCGGCTTCTTCCAGGGCGATCTTGGCGCCCTTGGCGAATTCATCGAAGGGCGCCAAGATCACGCTGATGGTGGGGTTGGCGCGCAGCACAGCGGCCGCCTGATCCGCCACCGAATTGGCGATGGGGTTGTTGACGGTGCCGAAGCGGGCCACTTCCCTGATACCGGGATAGGTTTGCTTGTATTCACTGAAGACCGCATCACGCCGCTCCAGGGGCGGGAAACCGGACACATAGACATAACCCACATCGAATTGCTCACCCTGGTCGGCCACCGCCTGTTCCAGCGCCAACCGGGCCAGCTCCGCATCGGACTGCTGGATCTGGGGAATCGCCTCGTTTTCCGCATCCACATCGAAGGCTACCACCTTGATGCCGGCATCCACCGCTTCGGCGGCCTTGTCCTTGATACTGTCGGTAAAGCCGTGCTGCAGCAGTATGCCGTCGAAGCCCTGCAGTATCGCCTGGTCCAGCATGTCCCGCTGGCGGGCCGCGTCCTGGCGGGCATCGAACACCTGCAGTTCCAGACCCAGCGCCTCGGCCTGGGCCTCGACCCCGGCCAGATAAGCCTGGAAGAAGTCCCCCTGGGAGATAAAGCGCACCAGGGCAATTCTCTTGTTTTCCAGCCCGGCCGGCAATTCGGCCGCCTGGGTCAATGCCGGCAGCAGCAGGGCCGCGGCAGCGAGGGGTTTCCACCAATTCATCATCTCGTTCCTTTTTAAGTACGTTTAGCCAGACCAAAAGTAAACATCAGCGCCACCACCAGCACGGCGCCCTTGATAAAGTCCTGGGTATAGTAGGGAGCATTGAGCATGGTCAGGCCATTGAGCAGCACCCCCACGAACAGCGCCCCCACCACGGCCCCCAGGGCATTGGGTCGGGCCGCGCCAAGCACGGCAAAGCCCACCAGTGCCGCCGCCACCGCGTCCATCAGCAGGCTGTTGCCGGAGCTGACGTCGCCCCGCCCCATGCGCGCCGCCAACAGGATGCCGCCGATGGAGGCATAGACGCCGGAAATCACATAGGCACCGTAGCGGTAGGCCGACACATTGGCGCCCGCCAGCCAGGCCGCCGAGCGGTTGCCGCCGATGGCGTAGAACAGCCGGCCGAACCGGCTGCGTTCCAGGAACAGCCAGGTGATCAGCGCCAGCACCAGCATGATCACCACGGGTACCGGCACCACCCCGAACAGCCGGGTTCGCCCCAGCGCCAGGAAGGCGGCGCTGAACCGGCCCGGCGCCGAGCCGCCGTCGCCCAGTATCATGCCGGCGGCGATGGAGCGGCCCTCGGTGGGGATCAACTGCAGCCCCAGCAGCAGGAACATCACCCCCAGGGTCGCCAGCAGATCCGGGATGCGCATCTGCACCGTCAGGAAGCCGTTGAGCAGCCCCACCAGCACCCCCACCCCCAGGGCGGCAACCACGGCCGCCAGGGTGCCGCCGTCCAGCACCACCAGCACATAGGAAGAGGTCATCATCGCCAGGGCGGCGGTGGCGCCGATCGACAGATCGAAGCCATCCACCGCCAGGGTGGCGGTGACGCCCAGGGCCAGGATGGCAACAATCGACACCGACTGCAGGATAATGAAGCTGTTGCGCATGCTGCCGAAGGCCGGCTGCAGGTAGCTGAATACCAGCACCATGGCCACCAGCAGCACAACCAGCCCGTATTTGATGGCACCTTGCCGTATCATCTCAGTTCCTCATCAATGTGTTCCGGCAGGGCGGCTATCTGCTGCAGCACCTGCTCCATATTCAGTTGCTCGCCCCTGTGGTCACCCACCAGCCGGTGGTGATTGAATACCAGCAACCGGTCGGCCAGCTCCAGGGCTTCCTCCAGATCCGTGCACACCACCAGGGTGGCCCGCTCGTCGGCGGTCCGCCTGAGCAGGCGGGCGATATCCCGCCGGGCGCCGATATCCACCCCCTGAAAGGGCTCGGCCAGCAGCAACAGCTCACAGGGTTGCTGCAGCCAACGGGCCAGCATCAACTTTTGCTGGTTGCCGCCGGACAGCGCGCTCATCGGCTGCCGGTCGGACCGATAGACAACCCCGGCCTGATCCAGGCTGTGTTTGCCACGCTCGGCTTCCCGCCGGCGATCGATCATTCCCAGCCGGCTGAGGTGGGACAGGAACGGCAGACTCAGGTTATGGCGCAGGGAAAAACCGGGAATGATGCCGGCCCTGGCCCTGTCTTCCTGGACCATAAACACCCCTCCCGCGATGGCCTCGGCCGGACTCCGGGGTCGCCAGGGTTTGCCCCCCTTGTACATGGTGCCGGCGGCCAGGGGTGCCAGGCCGTAGATGGCCTGCAGCAGGCCCATGCCGCCACTCGACAACAGGCCGGTGGCCACCGTGATCTCCCCCTCGCGCAGGCTCAGGTAGAAAGGGGGGGCACCGGCAACCAGCCGGGCCTGCTGCAACCGGAACCGCTCCCGGCCACCGCGCCGGTATTCGTGGCTCGCCTCGCCCAGGCCATGACCCAGCATGGCCTGCACAGCCCTGGGCAAATCCGGGGTCTCCTGCTCCAGCACGATCACCCCATCGCGCAGCGCCACCACCCGATCCGCCAGGCGACGGATATCGCTCAGCCGGTGACTGATATAGAGTACCCCGGTGCCCCGGGCCCGCAACCGCTCCACCAGCACGAACAGCCGCTCGGCCTCCGCATCGGACAGGGTGGAGGTCGGTTCATCGAGGATCAGCAGGCGGGGCTGATGGGCCAGGGCCCGGGCGATGGCCAGCAGCTGGCGCTCGGCCTGGCCGAGCGCCGCCACCTGGGTGTCCATCGGCACATTCAGCCCCACCGCCTCGGCCAGGGGCCCGGCCTGCTCCGCCAGCCGCTTGCGGCCGAGCAGGCCCCCCAAGCGACCGTCGCTCAGCCGGTCCAGCAGCAGGTTTTCCGCCACCGTCAGGGACAGCACCACATTGTCGTTGATCTGCTGATGCACGGTGACGATACCGGCGGCATTGGCCTGGCGGGGATCCTGAAAGACCACGGGACGGCCGTCGAGCAGCAAGTTCCCCGCATCGGCCCTGTGTACCCCGCACAACACCTTGACCAGAGTCGACTTGCCGGCGCCGTTCGCCCCCATCAGCGCGGTGACTTGGCCGGCCGGCAGCCGCAGGTTCACCCCTTTCAAGACCTGGTGGGGGCCAAAGGCCTTGGTGGTATCCTGTAATTCCAATAAAGTTCCATCCAGACGTCTAAACACTTAGCCACCGGGCAACTTATCTATCCGGTAACTTGTTGTCAAATGGAACAAACCTCTGTCTGCTCCCCAGACGACCAACCGAGCGCGATACCACCCCGCCATGGCGGTAAAAAACCCGCCCAAGTCGGGCCGAAGGACTAATGCTGTTCAGTTAAGGGGAGTCCTCATCTACCAAGCCGACCGTTGGCGTCATGGATGACGCCGCCGAGCCCCAGGGACGGGATTTCGGCGAGTCGGCGTGTGGAGGAGGATTTCCCTTTTCATCTTAAGTGAACGGCATTGGGCTGAAGGACGGCTGATTTAATGGCAAGGAGCTATTTTTACTATGGGAGGGGATCAACGCATCATTTCACCCAACCGAGAGGTATCCACAATGAAATTACATATGCTGTCCATACTCACCCTGGCTGCGCTGTTGCCCTTAGGCAGCCTGCAGGCCGCCGCCATACCGGTTTACCAGGATCCGGCGCGCATAACATGGCAAAGCGACGGTGACGGTGTGGATCGTTTCGAGAAGAGAATGGCCGAGCGCCGCCGAGCCTGCCAGGAAAAAAACGGATGACCCGCGAACTAAAGCCGGCGCCGATGGCTCACGCCGGCTTTTGCCAAGGCGCATGACCCTAGCCCGCCAGCCCTGCCGTTATTCCTTGCCATAACACCACCGAGGCCGATGCCGCGGAGATCAGCAGTATCGCCGGCCGGGCGCTGTCTTTCTGGAAGACACGCTCGAGTCGCCGGGACAACCAGAAACCCAGCAGAACGCCGGGGATCATCTTCAGGGTAAGCGTGGGGCTGAGCAGCGCCGGCCCGCCCCGCGACAGCAACATCAGCATGGACATGGGGGTGCCGATCAGGAAGAAGGCGGCAATTTCATTGCGGGCGGTCAAGCGCGGCTCATGCTGGTAAAGCAGGGCCATGGGCGGACCGCCGACCGAAGTGGCGGTGCCCAGCAGCCCGGAAAAAAAGCCGCCCACCGTCAGGCTGGCCGGGCTCAGCGCCAACCCATAGTGACGGCTGCTCAACCACACCGCCAGTAGCAGGGAGGCGCCAAAGAACAGGCTCAGCTGATAAGGCGCTATGTTCACCAGCAACAGGGCGCCGCACCAGGAACCCGGCAGACGAGCCACAATGGCGGGAAACACCCGCCGCCAGTTAAGCGAATGCCGCTGCTTCACCACCACCACCACCGACAGCAGCCAGCCGAGCACCAGCACCGGGCCGGGTACATAAGCGGGATCAATCAAATACAACAAGGGAGCGGCCAGCAGGCCGAAACCGATGCCTACCCAGGCCTGCACCAGTATGCCGCCGGTCACGATTAGCAAGGCCAGTAGTTCATCGGGGGAATACAGCATGGTCAGGTATCCAGGACGACGGGATTTGGCAGTCTACCACGGGCGTGGATAACACCGCGGGCCAAATGATCTCATGTAGAGCTCAATGCCAATCGGATTAAATGAATGGGCTATTTGATTTTCACTTGCAGACCGGCCAAAGGTCCCACTCCGCCGACACACTGTGGATACATCCATGCACGCTCTCCGCTTCATCCCTGAAACGGAAGCTCGGCTGAGTTCCCTTTATCCTACTTCAAGCTCCGGCAACGCCTGTTGGCGCTCCACCGGCCTATTCTGATGCCATGAAGAGGCAGCCGTTCCGGCATATCCGTCATCCATGACGGTCAGACGGTGTCGCCCGAGACTCCATATATGGAGAGTCGGCGGGGTGTCCCTGTTACCTTCAGGCCGGGATACGATAATCAGATACCTGATGCTATTACTGGCCCCCCGCCCCCTGGCGGGAACGTTCGGTGCTTTCCACCAGGATACCGTCGCCAATCCGGTTGATCTCGGCCCACAGCGCCTCGTCGATCTCGATGCCGTTGTCGATGATATATTCCTTATGTGCGGCCAGTTGCTCGGGGCTGATATAGCGAGCATTGCGGTTGCCCTTCGAACGTTGCAGCGAACCGGCCAGATCAACCCGGGAGCTGCAGACAATGGTCAGCGTCTGCTGTTCATCCGGGTTGGTCACCAGGCTGGTGGACGCCTCGCTGAAGCTGGGGTAGCGCTCCCCCGCCTTGATCGCCGCCGCGTATTCCTTGACCGTCTGGCTGCCGTTCTGCCAGTAGGCGGTGACGCTGATACCGCGGCGGCCACAGTCGGTCAGGGCCTTGAGGGCGAACATGCGGTTATGGCAGTTATGCACGGTGATGGTGGCGATACCGCTTTCCAGCGCCTTGGCATGGGCCAGGTCCACCGAGGCGGCGATGCAGTTCAGGGCGCTGCGGCCATTACTGTCGATAATGGCCGAAGTGCTGTCCTCATAGACCACGGTACTCAGCGGCTTGTCGGCATCCGACTTGATATAGGGCAGCGCCCGCTCCAGCTCCGCCAGCCCGTCCAGGCCGTGCTTTTCCAGCCATAACACCATGTTGGCGGCGTCTTCATAGTTGCCGACAAAATAACCGGCGGCTTCGAAGCAGCGGCGCAGCGCCGCCTTCAGCTCATTCATCGATACCTGCATCAGGCTTCTCCTTGCTGTCCGGGGGCCAGGGGCATAAACCAGTCTTCGTTATAGGTCTTGCCTATATCTTCCAGTAACGGGGCACCCTGGTACATGGTATTGCGCACCCAGAGACGGGAGCGGGGATCAAACTTGCTCACGCCGAAGAACGACAGCTTGGCCCGCAGCAAGTGCATGGGCAGAATATCCTTGGCCAGCAGGTTGGCCTGGATATCGCCGTACACGCAGCGGTCCATGCTCTGGATGCGGCGTACTATGCCGCGCAGCTTGGGCCGGGCCACCATAAAGCGGGCCGTGGTATGCTCCGGCTGTTCCTCGATGTACTCACACAGCTGTTCGTAACATTTGAACACGGCATAGCCGACCCCCAGGGCCATCTGTTTTTCCTTGCCGCTGTCCAGGGCGCACTGGCCCAGGCGAGGCTCCATTTTTTCTTCCGAGCGATACCAGAAGATATCCCGGGCGCCTTCTTCGCTGAAGTCGATCTTCAGCGCCCAGTCATAGCGCCGCTCGATCACTTCCTTCAGCTTCTGTAACGGCATCAGCGGATCCAGATCGAGAAACTCTTCCACGCAATAATAGTCGTCCAGGCCGTCGACCAGTTGCGGGTACAGCTCCAGCATCACCGACACCAGCAGCTCCTGTCCCTGCAGCGAGCAATGCCGTTCACTCCAGGCCAGCAGGGCATCCCAGCTGTCCAGCGCGGCACCGGCCTGCTCCCGCAGGGCGGCCAGATCCGCGATCACCCGCAGGTTATTCTCGGTCTGCCACTGATCTTCGGTCACTGTCTCGGCCATGTGCCGGGCGCAGCGTGCGAGCAGGGCGTCAAACTGCCGACGTACCGCGTCGTCTATGTGTCCCAGGGTGCGCACCAGGGCCAGGGCCAGCTCGCGCATTTCCACCCACCGGTTGATCAGCATGGGGTGGTTGATCAGATAGGGCGCCATGCCCAGCCCGGTGGAGTTGCCGATGCCGAAGTAGCGTTTTATTTCGGTCTTCATCGGTACAAACTGCCGCGGGGCCCGTTGCCGGGCAATATGCTCCACCTGCAACAGGCTGAAATTTCTCAGCATAAAACAGACAAACATCTCGGCGGCAAAGGGACGGGCAAAATCCGGATAACGCGTGCTGACCTTGTCCCAGTCGGCCATGCCCAGCTTGCCGCTGCCATAGACGGCCGTAGTGCGATAGAGATATCCGACCCGGGCAATCTGAGCCACGTCGGGCTGCTCGCCCTTCGCCAGTTGCTCCACCACATAATCGAAGTTGCGGGCGCTGCGATTGGCCCGTGACAACACGAATACACGGGCATCCACCCTCCCAGCCTCTTGCAAGGGAACATTCTGCCGCAGGAAGTCCAGGTAATCGTCTTCGACCCGCCCTTCAACCAGGGCCATGGTCAGGTCCCATTTGCTGGCGATTACCCTGTCGTTGCGCTCTTCCGGGCTCAGATAGTCGGAAAAGATAACAAAGCTGAATAAACCCTGCGGCGTATTGATTTCATAGATGACGGTACCGTAGCCGTCGGCACATAGATCGAGGCGAACGGTGTCGATCTGCCAGCGTTCCAGCATGATGCGGCGCACCAGGGTACGCATAAAACTCAACCGGCTCTGATGCATGGCCCCCAGCCGTTCCAGATCCATCACCTGGCTGACAGGTCGCAGCGGCAGGGCATTCCGGCCTGTCAAAGAGGCTTTAATCGCAGCTAACCTCATCATTTCTATCCTCGATTAATTGCTACTGTCCTTAAGCGCCATCGGCCGGACTCTAGGCCCGGCAACGGTACTGTGTTGCCAGAGGAAGCGACACCTGAAGCTTATAGAGACCCCGAACCAGGTGCTGTCAGACTGCGCGTGGCGGCAAACCGGATGGACTGAGCCATTCCCCGAGTAACGGTGCTGTTGCTTTCCTCATGTGCTTCATCATCATCCAAAGCAATAAATTCAGACAAGTTAAAAGGCTATATCAATTGATAAGTATAATTTATCTAAATGATAACAAGCCGCGTCATTACTGATATTGGAGGCCATCCGGCTTGACCGAAACACACTCATTTCGTTTACAAAGGACGGAAGTAATCGAGCGGGTTGTCGAAAACAGCAACTGGCCGGAGGGGAACCGGCAACCATCCTGGTCAGCTTGGCCGGCTGGCCAGGATAAAATCGACCAGGGCCTGGGCCGGCGGGGTTAGCGATTTATTGCTGAGGGTCACGATGCCGATACGCCGGCGCACCAGGGGGGTATGCAAGGGAATAAATGCCAGCTTGGTGTTGTCTGTCGGAAAGGCGTACCAGGGCAGGGTGGTGATGCCGAACCCCGCTTCCAGCATGGCGATCAGCGAGATCATATTGGAGATGTAGTACTGGGAATTCGCCAGCAAAGGTTGCGCCTCGCTGTCTTCCAGCAGTCGCGAGGTACCGTTGCGGATCAACCGGTAGGGCCTCAGCTCCTGCCAGTGCAATCCGCTGCTTGCGGCCAGCGGATGCTGGTGGGGGCAGACCACCCCGATATGGTCTTCCCAGACCGGGATAAAGTGTTTTTCACTCTGTTCCTGTTCATCGAACAGGCCGGCGATACCAAAATCCACTTGCTGGTTTTCCACCATCTGCAGCACGGCACTGGAATTGTCGTCAAACACGCTGACGTGCAGTTCACTGTCGCCGATAAAGTTCAGCAACAACTCCGGCAAAAAACGACTGGCGATGGAAGGGACCGAGGCCAGCCGCAGGTGGCCAGTCTTGTGCTCGGCCAGCAGCGTCATATCTTCGGCGATACGATCGTGATGGGCGATCAGCTCCTTGGCCCTGGGCAGGAAATGCTTGCCAAATGGTGTCAACTCGGTCTTGGCGGTGCGGCTGTTGCGTTTCTCGAACAACGCCTCGCCCAGCTTGTTTTCCAGATCGCGAATCGACAGCGAGATGGCCGGCTGGGTACGGTGCGCCTTTTCCGCCGCGACATGAAAGCCTTTCAGCTCGGCGACCCAGACAAAATGACGCAGTTGAGTGATCTTGAATTCCGGCAACATGATAAGTCTTCCTTATCAAGCAATATCATTAATTAATTTTTGTTATTAAAGCACAGCTCCTATGATGATTCCAACTAGGTAAAGGAGGTCTACTATGTCTGATTCAGTTTTTCGTAACTATATTGCCGGCGAATGGGTTGAAGGCCCGGGTTCCGTTGCCAACGTGAGCCCTGCCGACCTCAGCGATGTGATAGGTCACTACGCCCAGGCCGACGCAGCCCAGACCCAGGATGCCATCGACGCCGCCGTTAAAGGCCAGCTGGAGTGGGCCAAGAGCGGTCTGGAGCAGCGCTACGCCGTGCTGATGGCCATAGGTGACGAACTCATCGCCCGCAAGGACGAACTGGGTCGGATCCTGGCCAGGGAGGAAGGCAAGACCCTGGCAGAAGGTGTCGGTGAAACCTATCGTTCCGGCCAGTTCTTCCATTACTACGCCGCCGAAGTACTGCGTCAGATGGGCGAAACCGCCGATTCCGTACGCCCCGGCGTCGAAATTGAAACCCGCCGCGAGCCGGTGGGCGTGGTCGGCATCATCACCCCCTGGAACTTCCCGACCGCGACCGGCGCCTGGAAAATCGCCCCGGCACTGGCATTCGGTAATGCCATCGTCTGGAAACCGGCCAACCAGGTGCCTGCATCGGCCTGGGCCCTGACCGAAATCATCTCCCGCCAGAACCTGCCCGCCGGTACTTTCAACCTAGTGATGGGTCCGGGCGCCGAGGTCGGTGATGTGCTGATCAACTCCCGCCAGATCAATGCCCTGACCTTCACCGGCTCGCTGGAAACCGGCCGTAAGGTGGCGACGGCCACCGCCGGCAACCTGGTCAAGTGCCAGCTGGAGATGGGCAGCAAGAACGCCCTGATCGTGCTCGATGACGCCGATCTGGACAACGCGGTAGAGTGCGCCGTGGGCGGTGCTTACGGCGGTACCGGTCAGAAATGTACCGCGTCTTCCCGCCTGATCGTCACCGAAGGCATCCACGACCGTTTTGTCGCCGCCGTGATCGAGCGTATGAAGAAACTGGTGGTCGGCAACCCGCTGAAGGAAGGCGTGCACATTGGCGCCGTGGCCGATGCCCGCCAGATGGAATCCAACCTGAAATACCTGGAGCTGGCCAAGAACGAAGGCGCCAAGCTGGTCTACGGCGGTGAGGTGATCACCGAAGAAACCGAAGGCTACTACATGCAGCCGGCGCTGTTTGTCGACACCAGCAACGACATGACCATCAACCGGGAAGAAGCCTTCGCGCCGATCGCCTGCGTCATCAAGGTCAAGGATTACGCCGAAGCGCTGGCTACCCTGAATGACACCAACTTCGGTCTGACCGGCGGTATCTGCACCGAATCCCTGAAGTATGCCACCGACTTCAAACGCAACGCCAAGACCGGCTGTGTGATGGTAAACCTGCCGACGGCCGGTACCGATTACCACGTGCCTTTCGGCGGTCGTAAAGATTCCAGCTTCGGTCCTCGCGAACAGGGTACTTATGCCAAGGAATTCTACACCGTTGTGAAAACCACCTACATCCGCGCATAACGGGGACGGGTCAATGAGCAGAGAACTCCATAACGAGATGATCGTGATCGACGGGCTCCAGTATTCCAACTGGAACCGGGAGATCTTCGAACAGCTGCGCGAGGGCGGGGTCACCATGGTGCACGCCACCATCGTTTACCATGAGCAAATTCGCGAAACCCTGATGCGCATTGCCGAATGGAACCGTCAGTTCGAGCAACACGGCGATCTGATCATGCCGGTACGCAGCGCGGCGGATATCCGCCGCGCCAAGGCCGAAGGCAAGGTCGGGGTCATGTTCGGGGCGCAGAACTGCTCCCCCATCGAAGATGATATCGGCATGGTTGAGGTGATGCGAGATCTGAGCCTGATGATCATGCAGCTGACCTACAACAATCAGAGCCTGCTGGCCTGCGGTTGCTACGAAGCGGTCGACAGTGGCGTGACCCGCTTCGGCCGCCAGGTTATCCAGGAAATGAACCGGGTCGGCATGGTGGTGGACATGAGCCACAGCGCCGAGCGCAGCACCCTGGAAGCGATCGAGATCTCCGAACGCCCCATAGTCATCTCCCACGCTAACCCGCTGAGCTTCCACGAAGCCAAGCGCAACAAATCGGACACGGTACTCAAGGCGCTGGCCGAATCCGGCGGTCTGCTGGGGTTCAGCGCCTATCCCTTCCACCTGAAGAATGGCCCCGACTGCACCCTGGAAGAGTACTGCGACATGATCGCCCGTACCGCCGACCTGATGGGGGTGGACCGGCTGGGGATCGGCACCGACCTGTGCCAGAACCAGCCGCTGTCGGTGCTGGAGTGGATGCGCAACGGTCGCTGGTCGAAGTCCATGGACTACGGCGAAGGTTCCAAGTCCAATGCCGACTGGCCCCGGCCATTGTCCTGGTTCAAGGACAGCCGCGACTTTCCAAACCTGACCCAGGGCCTGCTGGCCCGGGGATTCAGCCAGGAAGACGTGGCCAAGATCATGGGCCTGAACTGGCTCAACTTCCTCGATGATGCATTGCAGCCGCAAACCGCGAGTCGTTAAGGATTATATGGGGAGCCCTCGCTCCCCCGTGCATGATGTTCCATTATGGAGGCGAACATGAGCAACAAAACAGAGGCAACCCTGGCCATGAATAAGGATATCAACGCCAAGCCCACCTTCCTGACCGGACTCGATCTTCCGGTATTCCTGATCAGTGGCGGTGCCCTGCTACTGTTCGTCGTGCTGGCCCTGTATGACATCGAACTGGTCTCCGCCTGGGTAAACAGCGCCTTTGCGGTATCGACCAAGCTGTTCGGCGCCTACTGGCAGGTGTTACTGCTGCTGACCTTCCTGATCGGCCTGATCATGGCCGCGGGCCGTGGCGGCAACGTTCGCCTGGGCGGCCTGAGCGTGCCCGAGATGTCCACCTTCCAGTGGATGTCGATCATCATGTGTACCCTGCTGGCCGGGGGAGGCGTATTCTGGGCCGCCGCCGAGCCCATGGCCCACTTCATATCGCCGCCGCCCCTGTATGCCGGCGAGACCGACAAGACCGGCATGGCCCTCAATGCCCTAGCCCAGAGCTTTATGCACTGGGGATTCCTGGCCTGGGCCATCCTCGGCAGCCTGACTGGCGTGGTCTTCATGCACCTGCACTATGACAAGGGCCTGCCGCTGAAGCCCCGCACCCTGCTCTATCCGGTGTTCGGCGACAAGGTCATGACAGGCTGGCTGGGTGCCCTGGTCGACGCCTGCTGCGTGCTGGCGGTGGTCGCCGGTACCGTGGGCCCCATCGGCTTCCTGGGCCTGCAGGTCAGCTTTGGCCTGGAGAAGCTGTTCGGCATCCCCGATACCTATGGCACTCAGGTCACCATACTGCTTGGCCTGATCGCCATCTATACCCTGTCGGCGGTCAGCGGTGTCACCCGCGGCATTCAGATCCTCAGTAACATCAATGTACTGCTGGCGGCCTTCCTGATGCTGTTTATCCTGTTGTTCGGTCCGACGGCTTTTATTATCGACGCCTACCTGCATGCCTTCGGCACCTATCTGGATAACTTTATCCCGATGGCGACCTTCCGCGCCGATCCGGCCTGGCTGGACTGGTGGACGGTATTCTTCTGGGGCTGGTTCCTCGGCTATGGTCCCTTGATGGCGATGTTTGTAGCGCGTATCTCCCGCGGCCGCACAGTGCGTCAGGTGATCATGCTGATTTCCATCATAGCGCCCATGATCACCTGCTTCTGGTTCACCATCATGGGTGGCAGCGGCCTGGCCTTTGAGCTGGCCAGCCCCGGCAGCGTATCCGGCCCCTTCACCGGCTTTAACCTGCCCGCCGCCCTGCTGGCGATCACCGAACAACTGCCGCTGGGCTTTACCATCTCCGTGCTGTTCCTGGTGCTGACCACCATCTTTGTCGCCACCACCGGCGACTCCATGACCTATGCGGTCTCTATGGTGATGACCGGCACCGACCATCCCCACACCGGCGTGCGGGTATTCTGGGGCATCATGATGGGGGTGGTAGCCGCCATCCTGATTTCCATCGGCTCGGGTGGTATCTCAGCCCTGCAGTCCTTCATCGTGGTCACCGCGGTACCGGTTTCCCTGGTGTTGCTGCCCACCCTGTGGACGGCACCGAAAATCATTAAAAAAATGGCAAAAGAGCAGGGTCTCTAAGCAACAGCATGCTGTTCGGTGGTTTCCCTGCAGCATTTTCGAGCGGCGTCAGCCGCTCTTTTTTTCACCCTATCAGTAGAGGATAAACAGATGAAAACAGTCGTAAAAACTGAGCTTTTCGCCTCCAAGGCCCCTCTGGAATGGGCCGTGATGGCCAACGGCCAGTTTTATACCGCCCAGATCCCCATCGATGCGCAAGGCAAGGTGGTGGATGGCGGCATCGAAGCCCAGGCCCGCCAGACCATGGACAACTTCAAGCACACGGTGGAGGCGGCCGGCCTGACCATGGCGGACGTGACTCAGGTGCTGATCTATGTCACCGCCCGTGACCAGCTGCCGGTGTTCAACAAGGTCTATGCCGAGTACTTTGAAGCCCCCTACCCCAACCGGGCGGCGATGATCGTCGCCGGCCTGGCCCGGGAAGAAATGCTCTGCGAAATCGTGGCCTACGCCGCCCAGCCCTGAGCCGGCCAGTTAAGATCATTACGACACAGGGCCTGCTTAAGGGGAAAGCAGGCCCTGTTTTTATGGAAATGCGCCACCCTGCCCATGTCCCAATGACAACCCCGAAGACAGCCGCTCCCGATGGTTCGCCTTTCTGTACCGTAAGACTCCTTCAAAATAACTGACGATCTTAGTCAACTATTGTTGATTTCAAGAGCAGTAGGCCTTGAATAACATAGCCGGGTAACAAAATTCTTAGTTAATAATATTGAGAGGGAATAATTATGCGTACCCCACTACTGCCCGCCATCGCTTTGTTATCCCTGCTTGCCGTCGGTACCACTCAAGCCGCCGAGCTGCAGTCCAGCCGGGATCCTGGCCACCTGACCCTGCAAAGTGACGGCGATGGTATCGATCATTTCGAGAAGAGAATGGCCGACTTGCGAGAGTCCCAAATTCGTATCCAGCCACTGCCGGCGAAAGGCATTTAATCCGCCAAGAACTCGGTTGACTGAAACGAGACGTGCTGGAGCCTGGCGGATACTCTCCGCCCCTTGCCGGACTTGGCATAAGACAACCGAATCGCAGGCACAAAAAAGCCAGCTATTTTAAGCTGGCTTTTTCGAAAGTGGTCGGCGTTGCAGGATTCGAACCTGCGACCCTCTGGTCCCAAACCAGATGCGCTACCAAGCTGCGCTAAACGCCGAGAAACTTTTAAAATCATTGCTAGAGCAGCACTCTAACCTATAAAGCAGTGGTGCGAAGGGGGGGACTTGAACCCCCACGTCCATAGGACACTAACACCTGAAGCTAGCGCGTCTACCAATTCCGCCACCCTCGCGTTTTTACTGCCTTATCCTACCCATAGGGCAAAATCTGGGGTGACCGACGGGGCTCGAACCCGCGACAACCGGAATCACAATCCGGGACTCTACCAACTGAGCTACGGTCACCACAATAACTTCTCGTCCATTACCAGATGGCGCGCCCGACAGGATTCGAACCTGTGACCTCTGCCTCCGGAGGGCAGCGCTCTATCCAGCTGAGCTACGGGCGCTCGATATTGGACGTCGCGAATACTAAGACCCAGCCCCTACCTTGTCCAGCACTTTTTCATAAAAAGCGGTCAGCTGGCGGATTTGTCGCCAGGCTGGCTATATTTAGCACGTTTTATCGGGTTCGGCCCGCCATTGCTCCGGCGGCGGCGGTTGACTTGGCCGTCAGACTCTCTACAATCACAAAAAATGAATGAACGGTCATTCACTAATGGGTGATTACGATGGAAAAAGACAAAAAAACACGAATTATGGATGCAACTGAATCCCTTATCGCCCAGTATGGTTTTCGTGGCATGTCCATGCAGCTGGTGGCTACCCAGGCCGGCGTCGCCACCGGCACCATTTATCGCTACTTTGCCGATAAGGAAGCCCTGTTGCGTTGTGTCCATGAAGAGCGGATGCGGGAAGTCGGAGCCAGTATCATCCGGGACGTCGACCCCAACGCCCCCCGCTATGAGCAGTTCCGCACCCTCTGGCTGAATACCATCCGCTGCCTGCTCGACAGCCCGGATGCCCTGCTTTACCGGGTGCAATACGAAGCCTCGCCCCTGTTCAGCAAAGAAGAAGACAAGGAACTGCACGACCGTTACTTCAAACCTATCTTTGATTTTTTTGAGCAAGGCCGCCAAGAGGGGGTCTTCAGGGATCTGCCGGCCGAGCTGCTGGGCAGCCTGGCATTGGAAAACCTGATGCTGTTGACCCAGAAACACACCAAGGGCTGTATCGATCTGCACGAAGGCTTGTATGAATCGCTGATCGACGCCAGCTGGAATGCCATCCTAAAACGATAAAAATTTGCGGGAGCTACCTGATGAAAAAATGGACCCTGTCCATGCTGCTGATAGTGATAGTTATCTTTGGCAGTGTAATCGGTTTTAATCTGTTCAAACAAAAGATGATGGCGCAGTTTTTCGCCAACCAGCCCGTGCCCAGCTTCCCGGTCACCACCCTGACGCTAGAGGCCGAGGACTGGTCACCCAGCATCGCCGCCATCGGTTTTATCGAGCCGATCCAGGGCATCAACGTCAGCAACGAATCGGCCGGGATCATCCGCGCCATTAATTTTGAGTCGGGCCAGCAGGTTACCGAAGAGCAGGTGCTGGTCGAGCTGGATGCGGACGTGGAAAAAGCCAACCTGCGCAGCGCCCAGGGCCGGCTGCCTTCGGTACAGGCCAACCTGAAACGGATGCGTGAGCTGTACGGCCGCGGCTCGGTCTCCAGGGGTCAGGTGGATGAAGCCGAGGCCGACTACCGCGAGCTGCAGGGCCAGATAGACTCGCTGCAGGCCACCATCGAGCGACGCACCATACGCGCGCCCTTCGACGGCATCATGGGTATCCGCAACGCCTTCCTGGGCCAGTACCTGACCGCCGGCACGGATCTCGCCCGGCTGGAAGACACCAGCCGTTTCCGCATCCGCTTTACCATCCCCCAGACCCGTATCGCCGAGATCAAGGTGGGACAGTCGCTGAACATCTATGTGGACGCCTACCCGGATACCCCCTTCGAGGGTGAAATCACCGCCATCGAGCCGGTGGTGGATCCGGAGTCGGGGGTGGTGCAGGTGCAAGCCAGCATCCCCAATAAGGACGGCAAGCTGCGCTCGGGCATGTTCGCCAAGCTGAATGTGAATCTGCCGGCCCTTACCGATCAGCTGCTGGTGCCCCAGCACGCCATCAACTTCACCCTCTACGGTCAGACCGTCTATGTGGTGGAAGAGCAGCAAGCCGATGACGGCGAAACAGTGCTGATCGCCCGGCAAAGGGTAGTGGAAGTCGCCGAGCGGGAAAAAGACGTCGCCCGGGTTATCAAGGGTCTGCAGGCGGGTGAACAGATAGTCACCTCGGGTCAGGTGCGCCTGTCAAACGGCAGCCGGGTCACCCCGGCGGAAAGCAACGCCCTGGACACCCCCGAGTCTGCCCCCCTGCTGTAAGCGGAGAATCTGATGCGCTTTACCGATATCTTTATCAAACGGCCGGTGCTGGCCGTTTCCATCAGCCTGCTGATCGTGCTGCTGGGGCTGCAGGCCCTACAGAAGATGCAGGTGCGTGAATACCCGGAGATGACCAATACGGTGGTCACCGTCAGCACCGGTTACTACGGTGCCAGTGCCGACCTGATCCAGGGCTTTATCACCCAACCCCTGGAGCAGGCCATCGCCCAGGCGGACAACATCGATTTCATGAGCTCCTCCAGCAGTAACGGCAGCTCCCAGATCACGGTGCAGATGAAGCTGAACACGGACCCCAATGCGGCCCTGTCGGATATACTGGCACGGGTCAACTCGGTGCGCTCCCAGTTGCCCCAGGAGGCGGAAGATTCCAGCCTGGAGATGACCACGGGCTCATCGACCTCAATCATGTACATCGCCTTCAGCAGCGAGCAGCTCAATGCCTCCCAGATCACCGACTACCTGGAACGGGTGATCCGGCCCCAGTTCTATTCGGTGGACGGGGTGGCCAAGATCAACCTGTTCGGCGGCGCCAAGTTTGCCCTGCGCATCTGGCTGGATCCGCTGCGCATGGCCGCCCATCAGCTGACCGCCAGTGAAATCCTGTCGGTGCTGCAGACCAACAACTACCAGGCCGCGGCCGGCCAGTCCACCGGCTATTTCATGCTCTACAACAGCGACATCAACTCCCAGGTCGAGAATACCGAGGAGCTGGAGTCGCTGGTGATCGCCACCCGCGACGATGCCGTGGTGCGCCTGCGCGACGTGGCCAAGGTCTCGCTGGAGAAAAGCCACGACGTGGTGCGCGCCCTGGCCAACGGGCAGTCGGCGGTGGTTATCGGCGTCGATCCCACGCCTTCCGCCAACCCCCTGGATGTGGCGGATAATGTGCGTGCCATGCTGCCGAGCCTCGAACGCAACATGCCCGACACCATAGAGATGAAGCTGCTGTACGACGCCACCGAAGCCATCAACGAGTCCATCTTCGAGGTGGTCAAGACCATACTCGAAGCCTCCCTGATCGTTATCGTGGTGATCACCCTGTTCCTGGGCTCGCTGCGTGCCGTGCTGATCCCCATCATCACCATCCCCCTGTCGCTGATCGGGGTGGTCATGCTGATGAGCATGTTCGGCTTCAGCATCAACCTGATGACCCTGCTGGCCATGGTGCTGGCCATCGGCCTGGTGGTGGACGACGCCATCGTGGTGGTGGAAAACGTCGACCGGCACATCAAGGCCGGCGAACCTCCCTACCGGGCGGCGATCCTGGGTACCCGGGAAATCGCCCTGCCGGTGATCACCATGACCATCACCCTGGCCGCCGTGTATGCGCCCATAGCGCTGATGAGCGGCATCACCGGCTCGCTGTTCAAGGAATTTGCCCTGACCCTGGCCGGCGCCGTGTTTATCTCCGGGATAGTGGCGCTGACCCTGTCGCCGATGATGTGCTCCAAGCTGCTCAAGGCCCACGACAATCCCAACCGCTTTGAACAGGGGGTGGAAAACACCCTGGAAAAGCTCACCGACGGCTATGCCCGCATGCTGGACGCGGTGCTGCAGAAACGCCCCGTGGTGATCGCCTTCGCGGTGCTGGTGTTCGGCACCCTGCCGGTGCTGTTCAGCTTTATCCCCAGCGAACTGGCGCCAAACGAAGACCGAGGTGCCTTCCTGATGATGGCCAAGGCCCCCAACACCGCCAACCTCGACTATATCGAGAACAATATGCGCAAGGCGGTGGAGGTGCTCAACCAGGACGATGCCCTGGCGACCTCGCTGACCATCGCCGGCGTGCCCAATGCCAACCAGGGGCTGGCGGTGGCGGTGCTCAAGCCCTGGAGCCAGCGGGATGCCCAGAAAGACGTCATCGGCCGGCTCACCCCGCCGCTGCAGGCCATCCCGGCGGTGGCCATCAGTGCCTTCGAGTTTCCCGAGCTGCCCGGCGCCTCCAGCGGCCTGCCGGTACAGTATGTGCTGACCACGCCCAACAACTTCGAAAGCCTGTATGAAGTGGCCGCCGAGGTGTTGACCAAGGTCAGCCAGAGCCCGCTGTTTGTCTACAGCGAGCTGGATCTGGCCTTCGATTCGGGCACCATGAAGATAGAGGTCAACCGGGACAAGGCCGGCGCCTACGGGGTGACCATGCAGGACATCGCCATCACCCTGTCGACCATGATGAGCGACGGCTATGTCAACCGGGTCGACCTGGACGGCCGCAGCTATGAGGTGATCCCCCAGGTGGCCCGGGAGAACCGGCTCAACCCGGACTCCATCAAGGATTATTATGTGCGCGCCCACAACGGCGACATGGTGCCGCTGGCCAACCTGGTGTCGATCACCATGGAAGCCCAGCCCCGCGCCCTGCCCCACTACAACCAGCTGAACTCGGCCACCATAGGGGCCGTGCTGACCCCGGGCGTGTCCATGGGTGACGCCATCGGCTTCCTCGAGCAGGAGGTGACCGCCCAGTTGCCCAGCGGCTACAACCACGACTACCTGGGCGCGGCCCGCCAGTTCGTCACCGAAGGCAATGCCCTGTACATGACCTTCCTGCTGGCGCTGTTCATCATCTTCCTGGTGCTGGCGTCCCAGTTCGAGAGCGTGCGCGATCCGCTGGTGATCATGGTGTCGGTGCCGCTGGCCATCTCCGGGGCCCTGGTGGCCCTGGCCTGGGGCCTGGCGACCATGAACATCTACACCCAGGTGGGCCTGATCACCCTGGTCGGCATCATCACCAAGCACGGCATACTGATGTGCGAGGTGGCCAAGGAAGAGCAGCTGCATAACGGCCGCAGCCGCACCGAGTCGATCCGGGTGGCGGCACGCATCCGCCTGCGCGCCATCCTGATGACCACGGCCGCCATGGTCGCCGGCCTGATCCCGCTGCTGTTCGCGGTCGGCGCCGGCGCCGTTTCCCGCTTCGGCATGGGTATCGTCATCGTTTCCGGGCTGAGCATAGGCACCCTGTTCACCCTGTTCGTGCTGCCGGTGATCTACACCTTTATGGCGTCCAGCCATAAGCCCCTGCCCGTATTTGACGAAGAACTGGCCCCCAAGGCCAAGGGACTCCACTGACGCAAGGAAATCGCCGGCATAGAAATAAGAAGGGCTGCGATATGCAGCCCTTCTTTATTTGCTAATGGAACGGGGCACCTCAGGCTTTCATAAACGCCAGTATCCAGCGCGCCAGCAAATGATCATCCACCTCGGCACCGAGTGAAGCCAGCGCCTCCCGATAACGGTTGGGCGGGAAGCGCTCGAGGCGGGTGGCCATCAGATCGGCGGAATAGGGCCGGCTGAACTCCGGGTGACCCTGTATGCTCAGGAAATGCTCCTGGTACTGCACCATGTAGAAGGGGCAGAAGGGGCTGCCGGCCAGGATTTCGGCCTCGGCCGGCAAACGGCTGATCTGATCCTGATGGCTGACCACCAGATCCAGGGCCTGGGACGACGGTTCCATCCAGGGCTTTGTTTTATGGACCTGGTTGAATGACACCCCTATGCCCCAGCCCTTATCCGACTGGACCACCTCACCGCCCAGGGCCTTGGCGATCAGCTGATGGCCGAAGCAGATCCCCACCAGCTTACGCTTTTCCCGGTACAGCAGGGCCACGAAATCGGCCAGCCGGTTGCACCAGCCGTGGCCGTCGTTCACCCCATGACGGCTGCCGGTGGTGATATAGGCATCACAGGCATAAGGATCGTCCGGCAGCTGATTATCCAGGGCTCGATAAACCGCAAATTCCAGGCTGCTGTCCACCGCGGTCAGCAGCTGGCGGATCATCTGCGGATAATTGCCATGCCTGGGCTGCAGTTGGTCCAGTACGTCGTCGCACTGTAAAATACCTATTTTCATCGGCGCTCCTCAACCGGCATCACAGGCTGCCGGTAATGGCCTTGCGACACAGTTGCTCATATTGTGCGGCGGTGAACGGGATGGGATTGCCGCCGGCCGATGGATCGACCGCCGCCATGGCGCCGATTTGGGCCGCCCTGTCCAGCTCGATACCGATCTCACCCAGGCTGGATGGAATGCCCAGTTCGGCCCTCAGGGTCAGCACCCAGTCCAGGAAGCCGCCGAAGCCCCCGTGTTCCAGCCCCAGGTAACGGGACAGCCGCTCGATGGCCGGGGTAATGGCCTTCTCATTGGCCTTGAGCACATAAGGCATCAGGATGGCATTGAGCAGGCCGTGATGGGCGTCATACAGGGCCCCCATGGGATGAGCCAGGGCATGCATGGCGCCCAGGCCCCGCTGGAAGGCGGTGGCCCCCATGCTGGAAGCGACCAGCATCTGGCAACGGGCTTCCAGATCGCTGCCATCGCGCACCGCACGGGGCAGATAGGTATGGATCAGCCGGATGCCCTCGAGGGCGATGCCTTCCGCCATGGGATGGTAGCCGGGTGCGCAGAATGCCTCCAGGTTATGGGACAAGGCATCCATGCCGGTGGCCGCGGTGATCTTGCCCGGCAGCCCGACCGTCAGTTCGGGATCCAGGATGACGATGGCCGGCAGCATCCTGGGATGGAAGATGATGCGCTTGATATGGTTGGCCTGGTCGGTGATTACCGAGGCCCGGCCGACTTCCGAGCCGGTTCCCGCCGTGGTGGGCACGGCGACGATCGGCGCCATGCCCTCCTCCCTGACCCTGGACCAGTTATCGCCCACATCCTCAAAATCCCACAGGGGCCTGTCCTGGCCGACCATCAGCGCGATCGCCTTGCCCGCATCCAGCGCCGAGCCACCGCCCAGGGCGACCACGCCGTCGTGGCCGCCGTTTCTGAACGCATCCACCCCGGCCGCGACATTTTCTCCGGTCGGATTGCCCTTGATGGCGGAAAACACCGCCAGCGCCAGCCCCTGCTCCCGACAGCTTGCGACGATGGCGGGCACCATGGGCAGGGCGGCCAGACCCGGATCCGTGACCAGCAGCGGTGCCGTCATGCCCAGCTGGCGACAGGCATCGGCCAGTTCCTTGATACGTCCCCCTCCTACTCTGACCTGGGTGGGGTAATTCCAGTTGGCGACATAGGTAGTCATCGTCTCTCCTCAGCTCGGCAGTTTAATATGGAAGGACTTGGGCCGGGTCAGGCTTTCATAGCCCAGCTTCGACAGGGTGCAGCCCCGTCCGGATTGCTTGACCCCGCTCCAGGCCAGGGCCGGATCCAGATAGTCGCAGCGGTTGATAAAGAAGGTACCTGTATGCAGCTGTTCACCGAGGGCGACACCGGTGGCCACATCCCGGGTAAAGATGGCGGCGGTCAGGCCGAAGTCACTGTCGTTCATCAGGGCTATGGCTTCCTCGTCGGACCGCACCTTCTGGATCCCCACCACGGGGCCGAAGGACTCTTCGGTCATCACCCGCATGCCGTGGTTGACCCCGGTCAGCACCTGGGGCGCCAGATAGGGAGTCCCGGGCTTGTCCAGGGGAAAGTCCGCCGGATTGATATGGGCGGTGGCGCCCAAGGCGACCGCCTCGGCTATCTGGCCACGCACGAAATCGGCGGCACCGGCCCGGACCAGGGGTCCCAGGGTGGTTTCCGGATCGTCGGAGCGGCCAAGCCGATAGCCCTTGACCAGGGCCACGGCTTTGGCCACGAAGCTGTCATACACATCCGCATGCACATAGATGCGCTCTATGCCGCAACAGGACTGGCCCGAGTTAAAGAAGGCGCCGTCGATGGCGGTGTCCACCGCCTGCTCGATATCCGCATCGGCCCGCACATAGGCCGGGTCCTTGCCGCCCAGCTCCAGCCCGACGCCGATAAAGCGTCCCGCCGCCGCCTGCTCGACCGCGGCACCGCCCGCCACCGAGCCGGTGAAGGCCACATAGTCCACCTCGGGAGCCTGGATCAGCGCCCCGGTGTCGGGATGGGACAGATGCAGATACTGGAACACCCCCTTGGGCAGACCCGCCGCGTCGAACGCATCGCGCAGACGTTCGGCGCACAGCGGGGTCTGGGCCGAATGCTTGAGGATCACCGTATTGCCCGCCATGATCGCCGGCATCACAGCGTTGATGGCGGTGAGGTAGGGGAAGTTCCAGGGCGCGACCACCAGCACCAGGCCCAGGGCCTCCCGCTTGATATAACGCTCGAAACCGGGCTTCTCCGGCAGGCGTACCGGCGCCAGCGCCTCTTCCGCCACCCCGATCATGTAACGTGCCCGCTCGGCCAGGCCGTCGACTTCGCCACCGGCGTAGCGGATCGGACGCCCCATCATCCAGCTGATTTCCTCGGCGATCGCCGCCTTGTTGGCCACGAAGGCGTCCACCGCGCGGTTGCACAGGGCTGCCCGCTCGGCCAAGGGCACCCGGCACCAATGCTGTTGTGCCCGCTTGCCGAGGTACAGCGCCTCGGCGATGGCGGTCTGGTCGGCGAAGGGGCGTTCCACATAGACGCGCCCGTCGATGGGAGAAATGGTTGTTACCTTGTCGTTCATATCAGCAGGCTCCGTTCAATTAGATAATTTCGAAATAACGATCCATTTCCCAATCGGTAATGTGTTTGCGGAACTCCCGTTCCTCCCACTCCCGGGTGGCGGCGAAATGCTCGACGAAGTCATTGCCGAACATCTCCCGTGCCGCCTCCGACTGCTTCAGCCGCTGGGCCGATTCCCACAGGGTGCGGGGCAGCTGGAGATGCTCCGGATGCTGCAGGGCATAAGCATTACCCTGGACTTCGGCCGCAGGCTCCAACTGGTGTTTGATGCCATACAAACCCGCCGCCAGCGCTGCCGCCAGCGCCAGGTAGGGATTGGCATCGGCCGAACCCAGACGGTATTCCACCCGCTGGCTCTTGTTGCTGCCGGGGATGACCCGCAACGCCGTGGTGCGGTTTTCCACCCCCCAGGTGGCCTCGGTGGGCGCCCAGAACCCGGGGATCAGCCGGCTATAGCTGTTTACCGTCGGGGCCAGCATGGCCAGGAATTCCGGCATCAGCTGCTGTTGCCCGGCGATAAAGTGGCGTTGAGCCTGGCTGATGTTGTGCTCCTGGCCCGGGTCGAAGAAGACGTTGTTGCCCTGGCCGTCGTAGAGGGAGATATGGATGTGGCCGCTCTGGCCCGGGTACTTATTGGACCACTTGGCCATAAAGGTGGCCATCAGGTTGTTGCGCTGGGCCAGCACCTTCATAAAGGTCTTGAACAGGGCGCCCTTGTCGGCGGCGCTTTCCGCGTCATCCACGGCGATGGCCGCCTCTATGACCCCCGGGCCGGTTTCGGTATGGATGCCCTCCAAAGGGAAGTCCATGCTTTCTCCCAGCCCCATGATCTGGTGATACAGCTCCGCATGCACCGAGTTGCGCAGCACCGAATAACCGAACCAGTCGGGGGTCAGCGGCTCCAGGTTACGATAGCCTTTCTGGCGCACCGACTCGGGGGTCTCCTTGAACATGAAGAATTCATATTCCAGGGCCGCCTTGGCATTCAGGCCCATGTTGTCGGCCATCTCCAGCACCCGCCTGAGGGTGCCCCGCGGGCAAATGGCCTCGGCCTACCCCGTAAATTCGCACAGGAACAACAGCATATTGTCTTCCAGCGGCAGCTCGCGGCAGGTATGGGGCAGGATGCGCACCTCGGCGTCGGGGTAGCCGTTATGCCAGCCGGTGTACTTGACGTTGTCGTAGAGCTGATCCTTGGAATCCCAGCCCAGCACCACGCTGCAGAAGGCGAAGCCGCCTTCCAGGGCCGAGAAGAACTTGTCCTTTCTCATGTACTTGCCGAGCAAGACACCGTCCTGGTCGAAAATGCCCACCTTGACATGGGTGAGGCCGCGCTCTTCGACGATCTGGCGGGCCTGTTCGGCATTGGTTACCTGTCTTGGGTCTAACATATTGTCACCTTGGTTCCTTGTCAGTGTCGCGCCAAATTCACTCTGGCCGCCTGTCGGCCCGGCCACACCGGGCCTGAATTATGGTTATTGCAGTTCTGCTTCCGCCTGGGCGATGGCCGCGAATTCCTCTTCCGGAGCCTGGGCGACCAGGCGTTTACGACTATAGAAAAAGAAGTAACCGACCATCAGCGCGTAGAAGAGGGCCGACCAGAGGGCCGCCTCCAGGCTCACCAGGAAGGTGGAGATAAAGGCCGCCACCGCCAGGATCAGGGCTATGCCGGTGGTCAGTATGCCGCCCGGCGTCCTGTACGGGCGGGCCAGCCCGGGCTCACGCAGGCGTAGCACGATATGGGCCAGCATCATCATGGCGTAGGAGAGGGTGGCGCCGAACACCGCCATGGTGATCATCAGGTCTCCTTCCCCGCTCAGGGACAGCATAAAGCCGATCACGCCCGGGACAATCAGCGCCAGGGCCGGCACCTTGCGCTTGCTGGTCAGCGACAGGAAGCGGGGCAGGTAACCGGCCCGGGACAGGGCGAACACCTGGCGGGAATAGGCATAGATGATGGAGAAGAAGCTGGCGATCAGACCGGCCAGACCGACTAGGTTAACAAAGGACGCCAGTTGCGAATCGCTGCCATACACCGCCTGCAAGGCACCCACCAGCGGCGCGCCATGAGACTGGATCAGCTCGGCTCCGGCGGCGCCGGGCGCCAGCAACAGCACACAACCGCCGAACACCAGCAGGATCACCATGGCGGTGATGATGCCCCTCGGCATGTCCCTGGCCGGATCGCCGGCTTCCTCTGCCGCCAGCGGCACCCCTTCCACCGCGAGGAACAACCACATGGCAAAAGGCAGGGCGGCCCAGATGCCCATATAGCCCTGGGGCAGGAAATCTGACGCACCGATGGCGGCGGAATTGACGGCGATATTGAACAGGTTGTCCCACTGGAAATGGGGCAGCAGGCCGAGGATAAACACCAGTATGGCCACCGCCGCCAGGGCGGTAATGGCAAACATGATTTTCAACGCTTCGCCGGCCCCCCACAAATGGATGCCCACGAACACAGTGTAGAACAGGGCATACACCAGCGGACCGTCCCAGCCGAACAGCTCATTGACGTAGCCGCCGATAAAGATGGCGATGGCGGCGGGGGCGATGGCATATTCGAGCAGGATGGCGGTGCCGGTCAGGTAGCCGCCCCAGGGACCGAAGGCGCGCCGGGCGAAGCTGTAACCGCCACCGGCGGTGGGCAAGGAAGAAGACAGTTCCGCCAGCCCCAGTACCATGCAGATATACATGGCCGCCATCAGTATGGTCGCCACCAACATGCCGCCGAAGCCGCCCTGGCTCAAGCCGAAGTTCCAGCCGGCGAAGTCGCCGGAAATCACATAGGAAACCCCCAGGCCGGCCAGCAATATCCAGCCGGCGGCCCCCTTCTGCAACTGGCGTTTTTCCAGATAGTCCTGTGATACGGAATCGTACGACACCGTTTTGGTCATTTCATACTCAGACATAACTCACCTTCATCCTTTGTGGTGTGTTTGTTGGGTAAAAGACAGGCAGACATCGAACCGACGAGCTCCAGCATTCCTTGCGTGTCTTTAGTCGTCGGAACCAGTCTAAAGCTCATTGAGAACATCTCAACAAGCATCACTTTTTATTGCAGAAGCAGTATAAGTTTTATAAATAGTGCTTATATTTCAAGATGATAAAATCCACTCTCGGTTATTCTCCTTGTGCCACCATTCCCCGGAGCAGGACGGGATGACATCGTCAGGCAAACCAGGAGCCTGCGACGGGACACGAGGGAACCCATGGGGCTCCGCCTGGGAGCATCCATCAATGGCAGTCTTCCCTTGGGTATCAATGAGACAACTCGCCTATTTCAATCATGTCCCTTACCCAGGGCAGGTGCCTGGTTACCTCCGATAAATACTCGCTGGTCAGGATGTGGCGGATGTCGTTGGCGATCACCTGAGGCAACTCATGCAGTTCGTGCTTGCGGGTCAGCAGGGTCAGATTTCGGTAGAAACTGCCCCCGGGGAGCGGCAGGCAGCGTACCTGGGACAACCAGATCCCGCTTTGGAACAGGCACAGGGGGGTGGTGATGGTCCAGCCCAGGCCGGCAGCCACCATGGATGAGACCGCATAGCTGTTGTCCATCACCAGCCGGTGCGGCGGTAGCGGAGGTTGCGCTCGATACGCTGCCCGATCAGGGAATGGGCGGGATAGCGGACAAAATCCAGCTGCTTGATCAGCGGCTCCAGCTGTTTGACTTCGCCGGTAAAGCTCTTGGGCAACACCAGCATGAAAGGCTCGCGCAGGATACGAAACCGGCTCAACTCGGGATAATCCATCAGCGCATCATCGGAAATGATGATATCCACGGTGCGGGAGAGCAGGGCTTCACCATGCATATGGGACAGGCCTGTGGTCATCGACCACTGCTCGGTGTGGCGTTTGACCGCATCCGCCAGCGGCTTGCCCACGGCGGTGGCCAGCGAATCCACCAAGGCGATGCGCACATGGCGCAGCTTGTCGAAACGGCCCTTTTGCATGGCCTGGCTGGTGGTCCTGGCCTCCTGCAACAGCTGGCAGGCCTTATCGTAGAAAAAACGCCCCGCCCGGGTGATCTCTATGGGGCGCACCGAGCGATCCAACAGCTGGGTGTCCAGGTTCTTTTCCAGGTTGGCCAGGCTCTGGGAAATGGATGACTGGGTCATGCCCAGGCGTTCCGCCGCCGCCGTCATATTGCCGCCGTCCACTATCTGGATGAACACTTCCAGTGCCCGCAGATCAAAACCGAATGAGTTATGCATAGGCTTCGTCATCAATCCTTAACGTCCGCTCACTGTAACGGTTAGCCAGATCAATGAACATGGACCATAAGCACAAATTCTCTTATCTATGCCCGTTATACTCATCCCCATGCAAGCGGGTCTATATTCCACAAGACACATGGGTTAGTTTGTTCAAACAGCCATAGAATCATCTTGTGACCTAAAGGCGGGCCCTTATGCTGATGTGGATACTCCTGCTCGCCAGTGCCAGCCTGCTGCTGTTCCTGTTCATCAATCACGGACGCTCCCGGGCCGACCTGGAGGCCAGGCTGAATGCCCTGGAGGCAGAAAACCGGCGTCTGCACGAACGGGTGTCCACCCTGGAAAGCCTGGTGCTGGAAAAGGAAAAGCGGCGGCCCTTCGAGGAATTGGAATGAGCGGGCCCTTGCTCCCCGTCACTGAGCTTCCTACACTGGCCCATTCTGTGCCCGGGTCGATAACCACAATGAAAGATCAAAAGAAAGCCTATCTGTTCGGACTGGGGGCGGTCGCCTGCTGGTCGACGGTGGCGACCGCCTTCAAGCTGTCGCTGAACTATTTTTCCCCACCCCAGCTGTTGCTGGTGGCCACCGCCAGCTCGATCCTGGTGCTGCTGGGGCTGCTCGTCCGGCAGGGCAAGCTGGCCCTGCTCGGCACCTACCTGCGGGCCCGTCCCGGTTTCTACCTGCTGCTGGGCCTGCTCAACCCGGCGCTCTATTACCTGATCCTGTTCCAGGCCTATGACCGGCTGCCGGCCCAGCAGGCACAGACCCTGAACTACACCTGGGCCATCACCCTGACCCTGCTGGCGGTGCCCTTCCTGGGTCAGAGGATACGCAGGCAGGACTGGGTTGCCATCGTGCTCGGCTACCTGGGCGCCATGGTGATCGCCACCAGAGGCGACCTGCTCAGCCTGGATTTTGAAGACCCGATAGGCGTAGCCCTGGCGCTGATCTCCACCCTGATCTGGGCCGGTTACTGGATCCTCAACACCCGCAACCAGGGGGATCCGGTGGTGGCGCTGACCCTGAGCTTTATGCTGGCATTGCCGGTGATTGCCCTGGCCACCGCCATCTGGTCGGATTTTAACCTCAGCGCCTGGCAGGGCTGGGTCGGCGCCGTCTATGTGGGGCTGTTCGAGATGGGCTTCGCCTTCGTGATGTGGCTGATGGCCATGAAACACGCGGAGAACACGGCGCGCATCTCCAACCTGATCTTCATCGCGCCCTTCGCCTCCCTGCTGCTGCTGCGCCTGCTGGTGGGCGAAGAAATCTATACCGCCACCCTGGTGGGCCTGCTGATGATAGTGGCGGCCCTGCTGATCCAGCAGATCAGGGGGCCGGTACGGGCCTCGCGCCCGTTTGCCAAGGGTCGTAAGGCGGAGTAGAGTGACCAGAACCAAGACCCTATACGATCTCAGATGAGCCGGGCTCTCCATAAAACCCTGACCCCGCCGGTAGTTGAATACCTGCTTGCCCTGGCGCCGGTCGAGCAGCTCGACCCTGGCTGCGACCGGTATATTCAGCCGGAACTGCTCCACTCCCGCCAGGGCATCATCACCGCCGAGCGGGAATATAGCCGGCTGTCGCAGCTGTGCCGCCAGCGCCGCAAGTTCGAAGCCGCGGCCCTGCTGAAACCGCATATCGAATCGGCGGGTCAGTCCATTAAACAACCGCTCAATTCTCGCTAAGGAAGCTTTATGATGCACGCCAACCGTCTTGCCGATCTGCGCCAGCGCCTGCAGCAACAGGGCCTGGATGCCTTTATTATTCCCCATGACGACGAACACCTGGGTGAATACATTCCCCCCTACGCCGAGCGGCTGGACTGGATCAGCGGTTTCAACGGTTCGGCCGGGGCCGCCGTGGTGCTGGCCGAACAGGCGGCCATCTTTGTCGACGGCCGCTACACGGTGCAGGTGCGCCACCAGTGCGACCCGACGCTGTTTGCATTCCACCACCTGATCAACGAACCCTACCTGGACTGGCTGGCCGAACGGCTCGAGGGCGGTGCCCGGGTCGGCTTCGACCCCCGGCTGCACAGCCAGAAATGGTATCAGGATGCGGATGCCAGGCTGGCGGACCAGGGGATCAACCTGGTGCCCATGAGTCACAATCCCATCGACCGGCTCTGGCATGACAGGCCCGCCCCCGGCCACCATCCCGCCAGCCTGCTCAGCCAGGAGTACAGCGGCCAGCATAGCGAGGCCAAACGCCACCGCATTGCCGAAACCCTGGCCGCCGGCAACATAGACGCCCAGTTGCTGACCCAGGCGGAGCCGATCAACTGGCTACTCAATATTCGTGGCCGGGACATCCCCTGCCTGCCGGTGGTGCTCAGCTTCGCCCTGCTGCACCGGGACGGCCGGGTACAGCTGTTTGCCGACCCGGACAAATTCACCGATCTGGAGCTGCAGGCCCACTGCGGCCAGGACGTGACCCTGGCGCCCATGGATGCCCTGGAACAGGCGCTGACCGAGTTGGGCCGGCAGGGTGCCCGGGTCCAGTTGGACCCCAGCACCGCCAACGCCTGGAGCGCCCTGGTGCTGAGCCGGGCCGGAGCCGAGCTGATCTACGGGGACGATCCCTGCATGCTGCTCAAGGCCTGCAAGAATCCGGTCGAAGTGCACGGCAGCCGCGCCGCCCATCTGCGCGATGGCGCCGCCGTATGCCGCTTCCTGGCCTGGCTCGACCGCCGGCTGGCCGAACCCAATCCCGAACAGGAAGACGAAGGGACCCTGGCCGATCGGCTCGCGGCCTGCCGCCGGCAGAGCCCGGAGTTTGTCGAGCCCAGTTTCAGCACCATCTCGGCCCTGGGGCCCAACGCCGCCATGTGCCACTACCATCATGTCAATGGCGTGCCCCGCCGCCTGGGCCAGGATGCCATCTACCTGGTCGACTCCGGCGGCCAGTATCTGGACGGCACCACCGACATTACCCGTACCGTGGCGGTCGGCCGGCCCGACGACGACATGCGCAAGCTGTTCACCCTGGTGCTGCGGGGCCATATCGATCTGGCCCAGGCCCGCTTCCCCGCCGGTACCGGCGGCCTGCAGCTCGACGCCCTGGCGCGCATGCCCCTGTGGCAGCAGGGCTATAACTTCGATCACGGCACCGGCCACGGGGTCGGCCACTTCCTCAGCGTGCATGAAGGTCCCCAGCGGATCTCGCCCAAAGGCAGCATGGTACCGCTGACCACCGGCATGATAGTGTCCAACGAACCCGGCTATTACCGGGAGGATGCCTTCGGCATCCGCTGTGAAAATCTGGTGGTGGTGCAGCCCGCCGCCACCGACGGCGACATCCCGGTGTTCGAGCTGGAAACCCTGACCTTCGTGCCCTTCGACCGCCGGCTGATCGATCCAACCTGGCTCGAGCCCAAGCACATCGCCTGGCTCGACGACTACCACCGGCAGGTATGGGAAAAAGTCAGCCCGCAGCTGGACGGGGAAGAGCTGGACTGGCTGAAGCAGGCGACCAGGCCGCTGTAAGACCCGGGCGGCAATTTGCCGCCCTTCCGATAAATTCGGTACACTGCCCCCGAATTTTGTCGTTTGGGTATGGTCTTAAACGGCAACCTATCTTCTTCAGGGTTATCTATGCAGCTAGCGAATTACTACAGAAAATTGCTCGAACGCATGCCCAAGCTGGCGGTCGACGCCGATCAGGTGCAGGTGCTCCATTCTGCCAGGGCATTCAAGCAGCGGTTGCTGGAACTGATCAGCCGGGCCCAAACCCGCATCTACCTGGTCTCCCTGTACCTGCAGGATGACCAGGCCGGCCGGGAAATCCTCACCGCCCTCTATGAGGCCAAACAGGCCAACCCGGCCCTGGATATCCGCCTGTTCGTCGACTTCCACCGGGCCCAGCGGGGCCTGATCGGCCATCAGGGGCAAGGCGGCAACCACCTGATGTATCAGGAATTCGCCGCCCGCTACCCGCAACAGATAGCCATCCACGGGGTGCCGGTCAAGGGCCGGGAAATCCTGGGGGTACTGCACCTCAAGGGCTTTATCTTCGACGACACCCTGCTCTATTCCGGCGCCAGCCTGAACGATATCTATCTGCACCAGCAGGACAGGTACCGCTTCGATCGCTACCACCAGATAACCCATCCCCAGCTGGCCCAGACCATGGTCAACTATGTCCGCGAGCTGTTTATCGATAACCCGGCGGTGCCCCCCTTGACCCGGGCGGATATCCCCCGGGCCCGCCAGCTGCGCAACGAAATCCGCCTGTTCAAGCAGGCGCTGCGCCGCACCCAGTACCAGTTTCGCGACACCCCCCGCAACCCGGGACAGGTGTGCATCACCCCGCTGGCCGGCCTGGGCAAACGCGGCAACCGGCTGAACCGTACCATCCGCACCCTGGTGCGGGGCACCCGCCAGCGGCTGTTTGTCTGCACCCCCTATTTCAACCTGCCCAAGCCGTTGGCCCGGGATATCCGCAACCTGCTGAAGAAGGGGATCGAGGTCACCCTGGTACTCGGCGATAAAACCGCCAACGACTTCTATATCGCGCCGGAAGAGAGCTTTCGTACCATTGGCGGCCTGCCCTATCTTTACGAATCCAACCTGCGCCGCTTCGCCCGCGCCAATCAGACCTTTATCTACCAGGGTCATCTCAATATCATGCTCTGGCGCCACGAGCGTAACTCCTACCACCTCAAAGGGCTCTTCGTCGATGACGACCTGGCGATGATCACCGGCAACAACCTCAACCCCCGTGCCTGGGGCCTGGATCTGGAAAACGGCCTGCTGGTGCAGGATCCTGAGCTGTTGCTTAAGCCCCGTTTCGAGGCGGAGCGGGAAAATATCCTGGCCCATTGCCAGCGCATCGAACATTTCAGCGAGATAGAAGAGCTGGATGACTATCCTCAGGCAGTACAGAAACTGCTGAAACGCGTCCAGCGCACCCGCGCCAATGTACTGCTGAAACGGCTGCTCTGAGACGGGGACTTGAGACCGGGGATTGGGGACAGGAAAATCCCCAATCCCCAATCCCCAATCCCCAGTCCCCAGTCCCCAGTCCCCAGTCCCCAGTCCCATTTTGAACCCGGCTTTGCTATCCTCTGTAAATATTTACAGTGTAGGGCCGCTATGAATCTGGACAAGATGTCCCTCAGCCTGCTCAAGGGCGTGGGTGATAAGATGCTGGAAAAACTGCACCGTCTGGGTCTGGAAACGGTGCAGGATCTCTTGTTCCATCTGCCCCTGCGCTACGAAGACAGGACCCGGGTCTACCCCATCGCCGGGCTGATACCCGGTATGCACGTAACAGTGGTGGGCGAGATCACCGACAACCGCCTGGTCTTCGGCCGCAAGCGCATGCTCACCTGTCGGATGCAGGATCACAGCGGCTCGCTCACCCTGCGTTTCTTCAACTTCGCCGCCGCCCAGAAAAACAGCCTGACCGCCGGTACCCGGATACGGGCCTTCGGCGAGGTTCGCCCCGGCCATCATGGCCTGGAAATAATCCATCCCGAATACAGCCTGCTCGGTGCCGACGAACCCGTGTCGGCCGAGGCCAGCCTGACCCCCGTCTACGGCACCACCGAGGGGTTGCGTCAGCTGAGCCTGCGCCAGCTGACCGAGCAGGCGCTGACCCTGCTGGAACAGCAGCCGCTGCAGGAATGGCTGCCCGATGGCCTCTATCCCCATCAGCTCGGCCTGAACCAGGCGGTTCGCCTGCTGCACCGGCCACCGCCCGATGTGGCGTTGGAACAGCTGGAGCTGGGCAGCCATCCGGCCCAGACCCGGCTGATCATGGAAGAGCTGCTGGCCCAAAACCTGTCGGTGCTACAGGTGCGCGAGCAGAGCCAGGCCCATGCCGCCCGCCCCCTGCCCAGCCCCCGGTCCCTGATAGACGACTTCCTGGCCCGGCTGCCCTTCGAACCGACCGGCGCCCAGTCGCGGGTAGTGGCCGAGATCGGCCGGGATCTGCACAAGCCGGTGCCCATGATGCGGCTGGTACAGGGCGACGTGGGCTCGGGCAAGACCCTGGTGGCGGCCCTGGCGGCGCTGCAGGTGATCGGCAATCAGGCTCAGGTGGCTCTGATGGCCCCCACCGAACTGCTGGCCGAACAGCATGCGGCCAACTTTTCCGCCTGGCTCAAGCCGCTGGGCATAGAGGTCGGCTGGCTGGCGGGCAAGGTCAAGGGCAAGGCCCGCACCGAGCAGCTGGCCAGGATCGCCAGCGGCGAGCTGGCGATGGTGGTGGGCACCCATGCCCTGTTTCAGGAACAGGTGGTGTTTAACGCCCTCGAACTGGTGATCATCGACGAGCAACACAGGTTCGGCGTCCATCAGCGCTTGGCGCTGCGGGAGAAGGGCAGCCAGGGCGAGGTCTATCCCCATCAGCTGATCATGACCGCCACCCCCATACCCCGCACCCTGGCGATGACCGCCTATGCGGATCTGGACACCTCGATCATCGACGAGCTGCCACCGGGGCGCAGCCCGGTGACCACGGTCGCCATCCCGGATACCCGCCGCGAGCAGGTGATTGCCCGGGTGCGAGAGGTGTGCCGGGAACAGGGCCGGCAGGCCTACTGGGTGTGCACCCTGATCGAAGAGTCGGAGGTGCTGGAATGCCAGGCGGCGGAAGACACGGCCGCCCAATTGCTACAGCAATTGCCCGAGCTGAAGGTGGGCCTGGTCCACGGCCGGATGAAGGCGGCGGATAAACAGGCCGTGATGGCCGACTTCAAGGACGGCAGGCTGGACCTGCTGGTGGCCACGACCGTGATCGAGGTGGGGGTGGATGTGCCCAACGCCTCGCTGATGATCATCGAGAACCCGGAGCGGCTGGGGCTAGCCCAGCTGCACCAGCTGCGTGGCCGGGTCGGTCGGGGCGCCGCCGCCTCCCACTGTGTGCTGCTCTACCACGCGCCCCTGTCGAAAACCGCCGGCCAGCGGCTGGGGGTATTGCGGGATACCGCCGACGGCTTCGTCATCGCCCAGAAGGATCTGGAAATCCGCGGCCCGGGCGAGCTGCTCGGCACCCGCCAGACCGGCCTGGCCGACCTGAAGATTGCCGATCTGGTGCGGGATCAGCACCTGCTGCCCGAAGTCCAGCGGCTGGCCCGTTACCTGGCGGACCGGCACCCCCAGGTGGTGGCACCGCTGATCCGCCGCTGGCTGGGGCTGCGCGATCATTACGGCAAGGTGTGAGCGGCCATCACGGAATTGACCGCCCTCGTGCCGACTCGCACACGCCTTCCCTGGGGCCAACGGCCGGCATCAAGGCCTGTTAACCCCGTTTTCGGTGACCGCTGGTTTGCGCATTACCCCAAGCCGGGTATGATGGCTAAGTCATGGATTTAAAAGGGATGATGCATGAAGAAGCTGGGCGGTTTTTTGCTGGTGCTGGTGTTGCTGCTGCTGGTCGCCGGCTGGCTGCTGCTGGGCTTTTTCGATGCCAACAGGCTGAAAAAGCCGGTGCTGTCCTGGCTGAACCAACAGACCGAGCTGGCCCTGGAGGTCGGCAGCCTCGACTTCAACCCCCTGCATCCCTACACCTTGCTGGCCAAGGATGTGCGCTTGGGCGACTGGTTCAGCGCCAAAGAGGTCTATCTGGAGCTGGCCGAGCTGTCGCCTCGCTCAGGCAGGGTCAGCGTGAAGCTGGTCGATCTGATAGACCCCTATATCGCCCTGGATCGGGCCACCGAGGTCGCCTTACCCGCCAACCTGGCCAATGTACAGATCCAGGAACTGAATACCGACAACCTGTCGCTGACCCTGGCCGACTGGCAGGCGCATGATATCAATCTCCATCTGAGCGGCTGGCAGCCGAGGAAGGACGGTCGGTGGCAGCTGTGGTCTCCGCTCATGGTATCGGGCACCGCCGGCGAGCTGTCCCATCCCCTGCTGGAAGCCTCCCAGATCGAGCTGGAAGGCAATATCCGCGGGCAGCAACTCACCCTGAACAAGCTGCAGAGCCGCCTCTATGACGGCCTGTTCGACAGCCAGCTGAGCCTGAAATGGCCCGCGCGGGAGCTGACACTGACCGGCCCCCAATTCAGCCACAACCGGCTGCAGTTTTCCCGTCTGCCCAGCCTGGCACCGGACTGGAAAATCTTTGTCAACCGGGCCAGCTTCAGCGATCTCAGCCTGAACTTTCCGGCCCTGACCGCCAACGGCGTCAGCGGTACCCTGAGGTACGGAGAATGGCAGGAAGAGGGTCTACCCGAGATGCGCGGTCAATGGCAGGCGGAAGAAGCCGTTCTCGACTGGCTCCGGTTGGGTCAGCACAGGGGTCAGCTGCTCGGCAGCCGGGAGCGCCTGGGCCTGAGCCTGCAGGGCAAGGCCTATCAAGGCAGTGTCGATGCGGAACTGGGCTGGTATCCGGAGCAGGGCCGGCTGGATATAGACAAGCTGCAGCTGTTGAACACCAAGCTGGCATGGCTGCCCGAACTGCGCTGGCCGCTGCCGGACATTCGCATCCACAAGCTGAACCTGAGCCAGGGCGAGCTGCTGTCGGCCGATCCGGCGCTGCCCCTGTCGATCCACGGCTGGCAGCTGTTCGTCACCGACCTGGCCTGGGCCGGGGATCAGTGGCGGCCGTTGACCGAACAGGCACGGCTGGACAGCAATTGGTTTGAGCTGGCCTATGACAGCCTGATCGCCCGCCAGACCAGCGTCGCGGCGCGGCTGACCGATACCCGCCTTTATCTGGACCAACTGAGCGGCCAGCTGCTGGACGGTCAGCTGAGTGCCCATGGCAGCATGGCCGTCTTCCCTCCTTACCTGGCCGAGCTTGAACTCAACGGCCACCAGCTCGATTTAAGCCGGATCAGTCGCTGGCTGCGGACCGACCAGGATTTCTCCGGCAAGCTGGATATCAGTGGCCGGCTGGCGGGGACGCCTGGAGATATTCCCGGCTGGCAGGGGCAGCTGGCGCTGTCCGGCCAGGATATTTTTATCGAGCAGTTCAACCTGGACGCCTGGCTGAGGGACAGGCTGCAGGAACAGTATCCCTCCCCCAGGCAGGTGGACCCCCTGCTGGCCGCCATGGCGCTGACCGGGGGCAGTGCCTTTATCCACCAGGCAGAGCTGGCCGGCCCCATCAACCGGGGACGCTGGCGGCTGACCGGCAGCGCCCTGCAGACGGTGCGCCACCTGCTTGCCATCCGCGGCGAGCTGGATCTGGCCGGTGGCTGGCAGCTTGAACTGGGTGCCATCAACGACAGTGGCTGTCGCGAGCTGGCCATCCGCCTCGGCGGAGGCTGGCAAACCCCCTCCCTCAGCCTCTATCAGCCGCCCCTGGCCGAGCCCTGTAAGGCCTGGTATCGGGGACCCGTACCCTATCCCGCCGCCGGGATTCCGGGACGGCTGAAGGGGGCGCTGAGCCCGGGGAATAAGGAATAAGGAATAAGGAATAAGGAATAAGGAATAGGGAGCCTGATTTATAGCTCCCTGATTGCAAAAAGGTTTATTGCGGCAGTATCACGTAACGGCCGCTGAACCGGGCGCCCTTGGTTTCGCCGCTATAGAGGGTTACATCCAGCTCAATCTTGACCCTTTCGCCCCGCTTCAGCGGCATCAGCTGCTCCCGCAGCCGCCCCTGGACCTCGGCTGTGGGCTCGTCCCATACCGGTGTCAGGTACTTGATTTCACCATGGCCCTGCACTATGTCGCCGGTAACGCCGAACTCCTGCATCTGCAGCCAGATCAGCCCCCAGCCGGTCAACACGCACTGGCTGTAGATACTGCCGGCAAACATGGACTCATGCAGGTTGAGGTTGGCATTGAGGTTGGCCTTGGTTTTAAACCTGGAGCCCGTGTACTGAATGATCTTGACCCCCATCTTGTCGCTGATGGGGATGCGCCTGTGCCACAGCCGTTGTAGTTCGTCACATAATTCGGGCCTATGACTGATCTGGTGGATGGGCGCCAAGGTCTTGATCATCTGCCGATGGGGGATCTTGCCGAAGCTGATCGGGCCTTCCCCCACCACGGTAAAACCGCAGCGGCTGTAGAAGGCCACGGCTTCTTCCCGGGCATTCATTACTAGCCGGCGTACCCCTTGCTGACGGGCGACCTGCTCCAGTGCCTGCACCATTTGCGTGCCCAGGCCCTTATCGCGGCAATCGGGTACCACCGCCATAAAGCGGATCTGGGCCTCGTCCCCGCTCACATACAGACGTCCGATGGCGGCCAGCCTGCCGTCATCGTCCACCATCATGCGATGGAGGGCATATTCGTCAAATTCATCGCGTTCAGAACCCTTGGGTTGCTGCCAGGGTTTGCGCAGCAACTGCCAGCGCAGCTGGTAATAGGCTTCCAGTTCCGCGTCCGTTTGCGGGGTGACCACCCGGTACATGGTCTGCTCCTGTTTGGTTTGTCAGTACCCATCTTGCCGCGAGTGCCGGCAGAGTGCAATTAAGGCGGGGAATTATACCTGTAACCAGAAGGTTACCGGGCCGTCGTTATTGAGGGACACCTGCATCTCGGCGGCGAAGCGGCCGGTCTCGGTCCGGACCCCCTGATCGCGGGCCGCCATGACGAAGTAATCGTACCAGCGCTCGGCGTCCGCCGGACTGGCTCCCCGCGAAAAGCTGGGCCGCAAGCCGCTGTTGGTATCCGCCGCCAGGGTAAACTGGGACACCACCAGCAGCTCGCCGCCGGCCTGCTTCAGGTTGAGGTTCATCTTGCCCGCCGGGTCGGTAAACACCCGGTAGCCCAATACCTTGTTGAGCAGCTTATCGGCCTTGGGCTTGTCGTCTTCCCGCTCAACACCCAACAACACCAACAGGCCGGGCCCTATGGCCCCCACCTGCTCTCCCGCGACGGTCACCGACGCCCGGGTCACTCTCTGGATCAATGCAATCATGCGTGTGCCAACTCCCGCGCCATGGTATCCGTGGCTTTAACCAAAGCATCTATCATACCCGGTTCAAAGGCGGAATGACCGGCATTGGGCACGATTTGCAGCTCCAGCTCGGGCCAATGGTCGCTCAGGCTCAGGGCCCCGGCCGGCTTGCAGATGACGTCATAACGGCCATGGACCAGCACAGCCGGCAGGTGGCGAATCTTTTCTATATTACGGATGATATGATTTTCTACGAAAAAACAATGATTTACAAAGTAATGGCATTCTATCCTGGCCAACGCCAGGGCGCTGTGGGTTTCGCCGTAATATTGTTCGGCATCGAGCCTGGGCAAGAGGGTGGAGATACGCCCTTCCCAGATGGCCCAGGCCCGGGCGGCCTGCAGCCGGGCCAGCTCATCGTTACTGGTCAGCAGCCGGTAATAATGACTCAGCAGGTGTCGGGCATCGCCGTCCAGGGGCGCCAGGAAATCCCGGTAATAATCGGGAAACAACTGGGCTGCCCCGCCGTCGGGCTGATACAGCCAATGCAGATCCTGCTCCCTGCCCAGAAACAGGCCCCGCAACACCAGCCCCAGTACCCGGTCGGTATGGGCGAGGGCATAACAGAGCGCCAGGGTAGAGCCCCAGGAGCCGCCAAACACCAGCCAGCGCTCTATGCCCAGTTCGCCGCGGATGGCTTCCATATCCTCCACCAGCGCCTGGGTATGGTTGTCGGCCAGCTCCGCGTGAGGCTCGGAGCGGCCCGCGCCACGCTGATCGAACAGTATGATTCGATACAGCTGCGGATCGAAAAAACGCCTGTGTTCCGGACTGGTTCCGGCCCCCGGGCCACCATGGACCAGCACCACCGGAATACCCAGCGGATTACCGCTTTCTTCCACATAGAGCCGGTGACGGTCGGATACCGCCAGCCAGCGGCTGTGATTCTCGGCAATCGCCGGATATAAAACACGCATCAAGGCCCATCCTTCGCTGATTGTTCTTCATTTTCCCTAAAGCTTAGCCCGTGGCTGCGTTCATAGTCACCCAGGCTGGCAGTCAATTCAGCCCCCAGCAACGCCACCAGCCAGCTGACATATACCCAGACAAACAGTATGGGTATGGCCGCCAGGGCGCCGTAAATCACCTGGTAGGAGGGAAACTGGGTGATGTAGAAAGCGAACGCCCGCTTGGCCAGTTCGAACAACAGGGCGGCCACCAGGGCGCCACAGATGGCATGCCCGAAGCGCACCCGGGTATTGGGCACCACCATGTAAAACACCAAAAACATCAGGGTCGACAGCAGAAACGGCAGCAGATGCAGCAACAAGGCGCCGACACCGAAGAAACTTTCGCCCTCAAAGATACCCAGCGAGATCACATAGGAACTCACCGCCAGGCTGGTCCCCACCAGTATCGGCCCCAGGGTCAGGATCATCCAGTAGGTGGAAAAAGCCACCGACCAGCGCCGTTTGTTGGTGACCCGCCAGATATGGTTGAAGCTCTGCTCTATGGTGGAGATCAGCATCATGGCGGTCACCGCCAGGGCCGTCACCCCTATCGCGGTCATGCCGGTGGCATTGTCCACAAAGCCCTGGATATGCTGCTTGACCACCTCACCGGCGGTCGGCACAAAGTTAGCAAAAACAAAGTTCTGCAGGCTATCCCTCAACTCGGCAAACATAGGGAACGCCGACATCATGGCGAACACCACGGAGACCAGGGGCACCAGCGACAGCAGGGTGATATAGGCCAGGTAACCAGCGGTCACCGTCAGCCGATCCTGGCTGACTCGTTTAAGCAAGAAGCGGCCATAATCGGTACCGTGGTGCTGAATAAAGCTCAGGCGATGCCCGAGGCGGGCAAAAAACGTACTCATAAGGACTCCGGCTGCGCTGCTCTGGCCTATTCTGACAAATTACGCCGTCTAAGTTCCAGTTGGATATATGTTAATCTTGACGAATAAGCGGCTTGATTAAGGATAATACCGATGAAAAGGGTCCTGTTTCTGTTTTGCCCCGTGTTGCTCGCCCTGTTACCGGCCGGCTGCTCCAGTGTCTATTACGACGCCATGGAACAGGTGGGGGTGCATAAACGGGACATTCTGGTCACCCGGGTAACCGCGGCCCGCGACGCCCAACAGCAAGCCCAGGCCGAGTTTAAGGATGCCCTGACCCGGATGAAGGAACTCACCGGCTTTCGGGGCGGCGAGCTGGAGCAGGCCTATGAGCAGACCCGCTCCGCCTATGAGCACAGCGCGACCGCCGCCCGGGAGGTCAGTGCACGGATCGAAGCGGTGGACGACGTTGCCGGTGCCTTGTTCAAGGAATGGGAAAACGAGTTGAAGCAATACAGCAGTGCCAGCCTGCGCCGGGACAGCGCCGCCAAGCTTGGCAGCACCCGGGAGCGTTATCGCCAGCTGCTGGCCGCCATGCGCCGGGCCGAGGGGACCATGGAACCGGTACTGGCGACCCTCAGGGACAATATGCTGTATCTCAAGCACAACCTGAACGCCGCCGCCATCGGTGCCCTGCGGGGCGAGGTGGACAGCCTGCAACGCGATGTCGGCCGGCTGCTGCAGGACATGGATAAATCCATCCGCGAGTCCGAGGCCTTTATCCGCCATCTCAAGGCTTGAGCCCGGACCCGCCACCATAAAAAAGGGCGCCGAAGCGCCCTTGTTTGCATCCAACTTGCCTATCGGCTTATGCACGACCGGCGCGTTTGCGATCGTTCTCGGTCAGCAGACGCTTGCGGATACGGATATGGTTGGGAGTGACTTCCACCAGTTCATCGTCATCGATGAATTCCAGCGCCTGCTCCAGGGTCATCTTGATCGGCGGCACCAGGGTCAGCGCTTCATCAGTACCGGCGGCACGGATGTTGGTCAGCTGCTTGCCTTTCAGACAGTTGACGGTCAGGTCGTTGGAACGGTTGTGGATACCGATCACCATGCCTTCGTACACCTCGGTGGCATGCTCGATAAACAGACGGCCACGCTCCTGCAGGTTGAACAGGGCATAGGCAAGGGCCTTGCCCTTGCCGTTGGAGATCAGCACACCGTTGTTACGCTGGCCGATGTTGCCGCCCTTATGCGGACCATAATGATCGAAGGTGTGGTACATCAGGCCGGAGCCGGAAGTCATGGTCATGAACTCGGTCTGGAAACCGATCAGGCCACGGGCAGGAACCATAAAGTCGATACGCACCCGACCCTTGCCATCCGGAACCATGTTGGTCATTTCGGCCTTGCGCTCGCCCAGTTTTTCCATCACCGAACCCTGGCTGTTTTCTTCCACGTCCACGGTCAGAGTTTCGAAGGGCTCCATCTTGACGCCGTCTTCTTCCTTCAGGATAACCTCGGGACGGGACACCGCCAATTCGAAGCCTTCGCGACGCATGTTCTCGATCAGGATCCCCAGGTGCAGCTCGCCCCGGCCGGAAACGCGGAACTTATCGGGATCACCAGTTTCTTCCACGCGCAGGGCCACGTTGTGCACCAGCTCCTGGGTCAGGCGCTCGAGGATATTACGGGAGGTGACGTACTTGCCGTCCTGGCCGGCGAAGGGTGAGGTATTAACCTGGAAGGTCATGGTCACAGTCGGTTCATCGACCGACAGCGGCGGCAGGGCTTCTACCGCGCCCTGGGCACAGACGGTATCGGAGATCTTCAGCTCGCCCAGGCCGGTGATGGCCACGATATCGCCGGCATTGCCTTCGGTGACTTCATGGCGCTTGAGGCCCAGGTAACCCATGACCTGGCCAATCTTGCCGTTACGGGTCTTGCCGTCGGCACCGATCACGGTAACCTGCTGGTTCACCTTGACGGTACCGCGCTTGATACGGCCGACGCCGATAACACCCACATAGGAGGAGTAATCGAGCTGGGAGATCTGCATCTGCAGGGGGCCTTCGATGTCGGCATCGGGTACCGGCACCTGATCCACTATGGTCTGGAACAGGGCGGTCATGTCCTCGGCCGGGGTATCGGCGTCGAGAGAAGCCCAGCCGTTCAGGCCGGAAGCGTAGACCACCTGGAAGTCCAGCTGGTCATCGGTGGCGCCCAGGTTGTCGAACAAATCGAACACCTGGTCCATTACCCAGTCGGGACGGGCACCGGGCTTGTCCACCTTGTTGATCACCACGATCGGCTTCAGGCCCTGGGCAAACGCCTTCTGGGTCACGAAGCGGGTTTGCGGCATGGGACCTTCCTGGGCATCGACCAGCAGCAGCACCGAGTCTACCATGGACATGACCCGCTCGACTTCGCCACCGAAGTCGGCATGGCCCGGGGTGTCCACGATGTTGATGCGGTAGTCCTGGCCTTCGGGAGAAGTCCAGCGAATGGCGGTGTTCTTGGCAAGAATGGTAATGCCGCGCTCCCGCTCTATATCGTTGGAGTCCATGACCCGCTCTTCGGCTTCACCGCGTGACTCCAGCGTGCCTGACTGCTGCAGCAGCTTGTCTACCAGGGTGGTCTTGCCATGGTCAACGTGGGCAATGATGGCGATATTACGTAAGTTGTCTAACATTCCTGCCTCAAAAATACCGGGGTGGATAAAAAATGGTCGGTCATTTTACTCGGCCACCGATGATCTGCCTAGCAGATTTGAAAATTACTGTGCAACGACTGTTCAAGCGGGCCAGAATGCACCATGATGGCCATTGCCAGCGGGCATTTGCACCAAAAAGATCCAGGAATGCACCACAGTGGTGCAATGCCGGCATATTCTGGCCTGTGCCTGAGGTTAAAATCCCTGTGTGACAACGGGTTGACGATCTGGCATGGTTTTCGCTTTATATTTTGGCAACTGATGAATTTGCTCATCAGACCCTAGGATAATTAATTTTGGAGGTCGACACAGATGTCAGCTGAAAACGTAATGGCTATGATCAAAGAACACGATGTCAAATTCATCGATCTGCGTTTTACCGATATCAAAGGTAAAGAGCAGCACGTTACCTTGCCGGTCAACCAGATCAATGAAGATTTCTTCGAAGACGGCAAGATGTTCGATGGTTCTTCCATGACCGCCTGGAAAACCATCCATGAGTCTGACATGGTGCTGATGCCTGACGCCTCTACCGCGGTGATGGACCCCTTCACCGAAGATGCCACCCTGAACATCCGCTGCGACGTGCTCGAGCCCAGCACCATGCAGGGTTACGACCGTGACCCGCGCTCCATCGCCCGCCGCGCCGAAGAATACCTGGTATCCACCGGCATCGCCGACACCGTGCTGATCGGCCCGGAACCCGAATTCTTCATGTTCGATGACGTGCGCTTCAGCACCGACATGTCCGGCAGCTTCTTCAAGATCGACGATGTGGAAGCCAAATGGAACTCTGGCCGCGACTACGAAGAAGGCAACAAGGGCCACAGGCCCGGCGTGAAAGGTGGTTATTTCCCGGTTGCCCCGGTTGACTCCTCCCACGACATCCGCTCCGCCATGTGTCTGATCATGGAAGAAATGGGTCTGGTGGTTGAAGCCCACCACCATGAGGTGGCCACCGCAGGTCAGAATGAAATTGCTTGTAAATTCAATACCCTGACCCTGAAAGCGGACGAGATCCAGATCTACAAGTACGTCGTTCACAACGTCGCCCACGCGTTCAACAAGACCGCGACCTTCATGCCCAAGCCGCTGGTAGGCGACAACGGCTCAGGCATGCACGTGCACCAGTCCCTGGCCAAGAACGGTGAAAACCTGTTCTCCGGCGACCTGTACGGCGGCCTGTCAGAAATGGCGCTGTTCTACATCGGCGGTATCATCAAGCACGCCCGTGCCCTGAACGCCATCACCAACCCGTCCACCAACTCCTACAAGCGTCTGGTGCCCGGCTTCGAAGCCCCGGTGATGCTGGCCTACTCCGCCCGTAACCGTTCCGCTTCCATCCGTATCCCGCTGGTCAGCTCACCCAAGGCCCGTCGCATCGAGACCCGCTTCCCGGATCCGGCCGCCAACCCTTACCTGTGCTTCGCCGCGCTGCTGATGGCCGGCCTGGACGGTATCCAGAACAAGATCCACCCGGGCGATGCCATGGACAAGGATCTGTACGACCTGCCGCCGGAAGAAGCCGCCGAGATCCCGACCGTGGCCGTTTCTCTGGACAACGCCCTGGACTGCCTGGACAAGGATCGCGAGTTCCTGACCCGTGGCGGCGTGTTCACCGACGACCTGATCGACTCCTACATCAAGTACAAGCGCAAGGAAGCCGAGATGATCAACATGGCTGTTCATCCGCTGGAATTCGATCTGTACTATTCCGTATAAAGCCAACAGCCACAGGCTGGAAGCTGGAAGTCAAAGGGCCCGGGAAACCGGGCCCTTTTCTTTGGTCCGAGCCTTGGATACCGCCGCTTGCGGCTTATCGGCGGAGGTGCCCTGTTGCCTTTCTCTTCGTCAATTCAAACAGCCGGGCTGGCAGGCTTAAACACTTCCCGCTCACAGCACCTGGTGGCGGGAAACAGGTTCAGCAGCCTGTGCACCAGATAGACGCAGCACAGGGTCAGCAGTACGGCCACCGTCAGTGAACTCATCCGGTACAGGGCGCTGTACACCAGATCGTGCTCCGGCGTGACATACTGACCAAACAGAATACCTATGGTGGTCAATCCCGCGAAACCGACCCCGGGCAAGCCCTCCTTGGCGTGCACACGGGCAAACAGCATGGCGCAAACCCAGAACGCCGGCATCAGCAACAACAAGTGATGGTAATGGTCATAGAGCAGCAGCTGGAACAGCATGCCCAGACCACAACCCAGCAGGGTACCTGTGCAGCGCTGCCGGCCCGACTGTACCGACCCGGCAAAGCTCATGGGGAACAGGACGAGCACGGTGGCCACCTGAGCCGACAACGAGTCGGCCAGATCCACCGTCTGGAAGACCACGAAACTCAAGGTCGCCACTATGGCTCCCAACAGCGCCTGGTGGCGGATCAGGCTGGCGCCCTTCTCCGGCAAGGCCCGCGCCTGGGGTGGCTCGGTATTGGGCAGCAGGGCATAGAGCAGATAGGCCACCGCCACCGCCAGCACCGAGGCGGTGATATTGCTCATCGCCATATCCATCAGATCGAACTGCCGATAGCTGGCAAAGTGCAGCATGATACTGAGGCTGACGCAGCCCGTGGCCCCGAACAGCATCAGCGGCCCCTTGGCCATTAAAAAGAAGCGCGCCAGGAACAACACGAACACCGCCACCGTATAGGCCGGCGGCCAGTGGCTCAGCAGCCCGGGCAGGAGCATGATCTCCAGGGAAGTAAGCAGGGACGAGCCGATAAACTGCAACGCCACCAAACGGTTGAGCACCGGCACCATGCCCAGCAGCAACATGGGGTAGACGGTAAAGAACACCCCGAAGTTCCAGTTCATCCCCTTGGCCAGCAGCATGCCGGCGGTACTGCCGATGGCAACCCGCAGGCAGAGTCGCAGCCGATCTTCACTCAGCTCCATGCCGCCTCCTAGTACAGATAGCGCAGCTGACTGACCAACCAGGCCTGCATCCTGCCCAGCCCACGCAACAACAGGTTATCGCTGGGATACAGCTGCACCGTGGCCTTGGCACCGGTGGCCAGCGGCGGCCAGTCCTGCTCCAGGCGGATATGGGTGCGCAGCCGCTGGGCGTCACGCACCCAGCGATCCGAGTTGGCCGGCTGCGCCAGCCGGCCGTCGGCCAGCTGCTGGCCGTCGCGCACCCCACTGTCGATATTGCTGATCCGACCGCTGAAGATCTGCCCGGGCAAGGCATCGAAGACGATATCGACCGGCGTGCCCCCGGCCACATGACGCAGGCTTTTTTCCCGCAGATCCGCCGTCACCCAGGCCTGGTCCGACACCAGCGCCAGCAACGGCTGACCGACCTGGGTATAGGTGCCCTCCTGCAACTGCAGGTTGCCGATCTTCCCGGACACCTCGGCCCGCACCCGGGTGCGGGACAGGGCCAGCCGGGCCTGGCTGAGGGCATTTTCCGCCTGCCGCAACTGCACCTCGCCCGCCTTGCCCGCCTGCACCGTCTCGCCCAGCCGGGCTTCGATGGCCCGCAGCCGGCTCTGCGCCTGCTCCGCCCGGCTGGCCGCCTGTTCCCGCTGCTGCACCGACATATGCCCCTGCCGGTGCAGGCGGCCGACCCGCCTGGCCTCCCGCGACAGTTCATCCGCCTGGATCCGCTCCTGCTGCAGGGTCGCTTCGGCGGCCTGCCGGGCCGCCCCTAAGCGCCCCTGCTCCACCCTGGCCAGCGCCAGCTTGAGTTCGGCCTGCTGCTCGGCCAGCCGATAGTCGCTGTCATCCACCTCAAACAGCAGGGTGCCCGCCTCGACGTGCTGATTATTCTCTACATATACCCGGCTCACCTGGCCGGCCACCCGAGCCGCAACCGGTGCCACAAAGCGCTGAACCTGGGCCTGGGGCGTCATCGGCATATAGTTGTCGGCGAGAATAAAATAGGCAAAGAGCAGGAAGAAGGCGAGCAGCGCCCCCCTGACCCAGCGGCTGAAACTTTGTTCTGGAGTCATGATTACCTCAGCTTGATAAGTGGGAATGGCCGCTGATGTGCTGCAGGTTATCCTTGATTTGCTCCATCACCCGACTGAAATGCTGTAAATCCTGTTCACTCAGGCCCGTCAATATCTGCTGCCTGCTGTCGTCCAGTACTTTTTCCATCTGCACCAGCAGGGGCGTGGCCTGCTCGGTGAGATGCACTGTTTTGGCGCGTCTGTCATCGGGACAGGGGCGGCGCTCGATCAGGCCTGCCGCCTCCAGCCCGTCCAGGGTGCGTACCAGGGTCGGATTTTCCACCCCGACACAGCGAGCCAGCTGGGTCTGCAACACACCGTCTTTCAATCTCAGGTGGTAGAGGGTGATCCAGCGGCTTTGGGTCAGGCCGAGCGGTTTAAGCCGTTCGTCATTCACCCAGCGCCACTGACGCACGATATAGGCCAGGGTCATACCCAATGTATTCATCTCAGCTCCAATATAGTTAGCATGCTAATTATATTCTTGCTAATTTTTTGTACAAGATTTATTTATCTCACCGATGCCGTTCACTATGCTTAGAACATGCTCAAGCCTTTGGGGGCTGTGATGAAATACTGCTTGTTACCCCTGCTGCTGAGCCTGCCGGCGGCGGCCGACCCCCTGTACCAGCGGGTCGATGACAGCGGGGTCGGCCATGCTTCCGAACGCCCCCACCCGGACGCCAAGACCGCCCCGGTGAACCCTGTAGTGCCTGTCCCGGACAGCCTGCCACCGGCAACCATGCCCGCCGCCGACGACTCCTCGCCCATGGCCGCGGCTCCGCCCCTGCCCATTACCAACTACCAGGTTAGCTTCGGCCATCCGAGAGATGGTGACACCCTCTTCGAACACCAGGACAGGGTCCGCCTGACCGCCCTCCTCGACCCGCTACCGGAACACTATCAACTGGAGCTGTGGCTGGATGGCCAGGCCGCCGTCCGGGTCAGTAACTGCACCAGCCTGACCCTGGAAAACCTGGCGGAGGAGCAATACCAGGCTTTTTTCAAGCTGCTCGATAAAGACGGCAAGTTTCTTGCAGAATCTTCTACCATAACCTTCTACCTACACCGGGCTCGGGTCGAGCAGGCCAGCCAGGACGCACCATAAGGCTGCAGACCGCATCCGAGCCGGTTAGAATAAATGCACCATGTTGGTGCAACCACCATTGAGAGGGCAAGGTGTTGGGATCCCAAATCACCACCAAAGCGATTATCGATAACCTGCTGACCGCCGTGCTGGTGGTCGACGGCAGCTTGTCGGTCTGTTTTGCCAATACCGCCGCCGAGCAGTTGTTGACCCTGAGCCAACGCCGGCTGCAGGAGGCCTATCTTGATCATCTGGTCGAGGATATTTCCCTGGATACCCGGCGTATCAAGCGTTGCATCGAGACCGAGCAGGGTTTTACCGACAGCGAGGTGCAGTTGGTGATCGACGGCGCCCCCCGTTGGGTCGATGTGACCGTCTCGCCGTTTATTCTCGAGGGTAATACCCTGGCCCTGATCGAACTGCGCCTGATCGATCAGCAAAAGAAAATCAGCCAGGAACTGCAGCAGCGGGCCCAGCAGCAGGCGGCGCGGGAGCTGGTGCGCGGCCTGGCCCATGAAATCAAGAACCCGCTGGGCGGCCTGCGCGGCGCGGCCCAGTTGCTGGAGCGGGAGCTGGCGCAGGAAGAATTGAAAGAATTCACCCAGCTGATCATCGCCCAGGCCGACCGGTTGCGGAACCTGGTAGACAGGCTGCTGGGGCCTCAGCGACCGGGGCTGCGTCAGGTCACCAATCTGCATTCGGTGCTGGAGCAGGTCCGGCAGCTGGTGGCCATGGAGATCCCCCAGGAAATCCACATCGGCCGCGACTATGACCCCAGCATCCCCGACTTTGAAATGGATCCCGAGCAATTGCAGCAGGCCATACTCAACATAGTGCGCAACGCGGTCGAGGCCCTGGCCGGCCGGGGGCAGATCCAAATCCGCACCCGCACCGCCTTCCAGGTAATGCTGCAGGGGCGTCGCTACCGGCTGGCGGCGGAAATCCGCATCATCGACGACGGCCCCGGTATTCCCGAGCAACTGCGGGACACCCTCTTCTATCCCATGGTGACCGGCCGGGAAGGCGGTACCGGGCTTGGCCTGTCGATTGCCCAGGATCTGATCCATCAGCACCAGGGCCGCATCGAATGCCAGAGCCGGCCGGGGCACACCGAATTTATAATCTATCTGCCGCTACGACGATAGGAGGACTTATGGCTGAACTGGTATGGATAGTGGACGACGACAGCTCAATCCGTTGGGTACTGGAACGGGCCCTGGGTCAGGCCGGTTTTCGTTGCCACAGTTTTGAAGATGGCGAGAGCGTGCTGGCGGCCCTGCCTCAGGGCCGGCCCAGCGTGGTGATCTCCGATATCCGCATGGGCGGCATGGATGGCCTGGAACTGCTCAATGCCATCCACCGTCAGGCCCCCCAGCTGCCGATCATCATCATGACGGCCCACTCGGATCTGGACAGCGCGGTCAGCGCCTATCAGCATGGCGCCTTCGAGTATCTGCCCAAGCCCTTCGATATCGACGATGCGGTCGCCCTGGTGCAGCGCGCCGTGGCCCATCTCAAGGAGAGCAAGTCCAAGGGCAAGGTCGTCGAGCAGGAGGCCGTCAATGCCCCGGAGATCATCGGCGAAGCCCAGGCCATGCAGGAGGTATTCCGGGCCATAGGCCGGCTGGCCCGCTCCTCCATCTCCGTGCTGATCAACGGCCAGAGCGGGACCGGCAAGGAGCTGGTCGCCCACGCCCTGCACAAGCACAGCCCGCGCGCGCGTAATCCGTTTATCGCCCTCAATATGGCGGCCATCCCCAAAGACTTGATCGAATCCGAGCTGTTCGGCCATGAAAAAGGCGCCTTTACCGGTGCCAACAGCGTGCGTCAGGGCCGTTTCGAGCAGGCCGACGGCGGCACCCTGTTCCTCGATGAAATCGGCGATATGCCGCTCGATATCCAGACCCGGCTGCTGCGGGTGCTGGCAGATGGCCAGTTTTATCGGGTCGGCGGCCATCAGCCGATCAAGGTGGATGTGCGTATCATCGCCGCCACCCACCAGGATCTGGAACAGAAGGTGGAGGCCGGGGATTTCCGGGAAGACCTGTTCCACCGGTTGAACGTGATCCGGGTGCATATGCCAGCGCTGAAGGACAGGCGGGAAGACATCCCCAAGCTGGCCCGGCATTTCCTGGCCCGGGCGGCCAAGGAGCTGTCGGTAGAGGCCAAAAGCCTGCATCCGGATACCCAGGCCTATCTGCAAACCCTGTCCTGGCCGGGCAATGTACGTCAGCTGGAAAATGTCTGCCGCTGGCTGACGGTGATGGCGTCCGGCCAGGAAGTGCTGATCGCCGATCTGCCCCCCGAGTTGATGCACAAAGAGCGAGAAAAAGAACGGGACGGCACCGGCTATGACTGGCGCCAGTCCCTGAAAGAATGGGCCGAACAGGCGCTGGCCAAGGGCCAGCAGGATCTGCTGGCCGATGTGCAGCCGGAATTTGAGCGCATCCTGCTGGACTGCGCCCTGAGCCACAGCCAGGGCCATAAACAGGAAGCCGCCCGCCTGCTGGGCTGGGGGCGCAACACCCTGACCCGCAAGTTAAAAGAATTGCATGGTGACGACAGCCTGGTCGAGGACTAACATCTAGCGGAGACTGCAACGATTAAGGAAAACACCATGATAGACCCAAGCCTGCCCCTGCTCGATCTGCACCGCCACCTGGACGGCAACATTCGGGCCGCCACCATACTGGAGCTGGGGCGCGCCTTCGACATGATGCTGCCGGCCACCGAACTGGCCGGACTCAGACCCCATGTGCAGGTAGTGGACAATGCCCCGGATCTGGTGTCTTTCCTCAGCAAGCTGGACTGGGGCGTCAAAGTGCTGGGCGACTACGATGCCTGCCGCCGGGTCGCCTTCGAAAATGTCGAAGATCTGCAAAGCGCCGGCATCGATTATGCCGAGCTCAGATTCAGCCCGGCCTATATGGCCATGAGCCACGGTCTGGATCCGCAGGGGGTGGTAGAGGCGGTGATCGATGGCGTGGCCGCCGGCAGCCGGGATTTCGGCATACCGGTCAAGCTGATTGGCATCATGAGCCGTACCTTCGGCCAGGACGCCTGCGAGCGGGAGCTGGCCGCCTGCCTAGCCCACAAAGACAGGCTGGTGGCGATGGACCTGGCCGGTGACGAGCTGGGCTTTCCCGGCGAACTGTTCAACGATCATTTCAGGCGGGTGCGGGAGGCGGGCCTGCGCATCACCGTCCATGCGGGCGAAGCCGCCGGCGCCGCCAGCATCTGGCAAGCCATCCGGTCGCTTGGCGCCGAGCGTATCGGCCACGGGGTCAACGCCGTGCAGGATCCCGCTCTGTTGAGCTACCTGGCCGAACAACGTATCGGCATCGAATCCTGCCTGACCTCCAACCTGCAGACCAGCACGGTGGCCGAGCTGAGCAGCCATCCAATACACCGCTTCCTGGAGCTCGGCATACCGGTCTGCCTGAATACCGACGACCCGGCGGTAGAAGGCATTGAACTGCGCCATGAATACCAGATCGCCGCCGTCAGGGCCGGGCTGACCCCGGCTCAGACCCGCCTATGCCAGGAAAACGCCCTGGCCATGGCCTTTATCAGCGCCGGGGAAAAAGCCGCGCTGCTGACGGCCAGCGCCGAACGACAATAGCAGCAGGACTCCTTCTGGCTCTGTCTCTGGATAGGCTGATCGTGCCCGACAGGGCACGGCACCTCCGGGTTATTGCAACAACACTAAGATGCCCGAGCCCAAGGCAAACACCAGCACGAACTGACGCAGGAAACGGGCGTTGACCGTCTTGTGTACCAGCTGGCTCAGGATCAGGCCGGCCGCCAAGGCCGGCAGCATCCAGCCCACCGGTAGCAGCAGCTCACCGTGCAGATGGCCGCTGGCCGCCAACACCAGCAATGACACCAGTTCACCAATCAGAAAGCACAGCGCCACCGAGGCACGCAGGGTCGCCACCGGCATATGCTGATAGACCAGGGCCAGGGGCGGCCCGCCGATACCGGTGGCGGTCTCGGTAATGCCGGTGATGATCCCGGTAGAAACAAAGGCCTTGCGGCCCGGAGAGAAGGCCGGAGCCAACCAGCTGACCAGGGAGGCGGCGATGGTAGACACACCGATCAGGATATTGAGCTGATTCAGGGGCAACACCACCAGCACCCAGAGCCCGCCAAAAGTCCCCAATACCCGGCCGAGAGATATCCATTTAGTGCCCAACAAATCGATGGCGTGCCGTTCCCGCCAAGCGACCAGTGCGTTGAGCGGCAACATCAGCAACAGCAGGCTAATCGGCAGCAACGACGGTGCCAGCAGCCCCAGCACGGGCGCCACGACCAAGGCAAAGCCCATGCCGGTAGTACCCTGGATAAAGGCGCCCCCCGCCACCGCCAAGGCGACCCAGATAAAGGTATCAGGATTCATGTGTACTTTCCGTCATCGTGCAGCAAGGCGGGGTCGGCAGCTCCTTGCGCTCGCTCCGGTGCTGGGAAGAGAAGGCGTGGATCTTCTGGATTGGGGCCTGCTCCACGGCCGTCTTGGCCAGCATACTGACTTCCCGCATCAATGTCCTGGCATCCCAGTCCAGGGGCCAGCCTTGCCACAGCCTCAGCCGTCCGGCGACAAAAACGCCCTGGATCTGATCCCGGTTAGCCAGCCGCACCAGTTCCCAGGACAGATCCCAGGAGGGCAGCATCTCGGGCACCTCCAGATCCACCAGCAGGAAATCGGCAGCCTTGCCCTCGGCTATCACCCCCGTAGCCAAGCCCAACACCCCGGCCCCGCCTTGGGTGGCCTGCTCCAGCCAGGGCCAACCGCCACCGCAGGAAGCATCCCCCACCGCCAGCCCGAAGGCGAAGCGCTGGGCTGCCTCGGCATAGTCCAGCAGCCGGAAGCCGTCACTGCGGGTGCCGTCCGTACCCAGACCGAGGCGGATACCCAGGGTGTCCATCAGCTGAGCCTGGGCCACGGCGTTGCCTTTCCAGGCGCTGGCCACCGGGTTGTAGCTGACGGCGGCGTCGGTGTCCCTGACCATCTTGAGCTCGGTGGGAGTGAGCAGGGTGGCGTGGGCCAACAGGGCCTGGGGGCCCAGGGCGCCCACCCGGTAGAGGTGCTCCACCGGCCTCAGGCCACGCTGTTCCAGGGAGCGCTCAACCGCCACCAGATGCTCGTTGACATGGGTCTGGAACACGATGCCGGCCTCGGCACAGAGCGAGGAAACCGCGTGCAGCATGGGATCTGTGGCGATCTCCGGGATGGGGATCGCCAGGGAAGGCACCACCAGATCATGCCCTTCCCAGGCGGCGATGTGCCGTTCGGCCTGGCTCAACAGCGGAGCCCTGTCCAGCTGCTCCGGGCCCCGTTTGTCGTTACAGACCTGGCCCAACACGCAGCGGATGCCCGCCTCTGTGGTCGCCCGGGCGATGGCGTCCAGACCCTGGCTTGCCCGGGTGCCGGCATCGCAGACGGTGGTAAAACCGCCGCGCAGGGCCTCCAGGGCCGCCAGCTTGGCAGTAAGGTAGAGGCGTTCCGGGTTCAGGCTGGCTTCCATCGGCACCCAGACCCGGCGAAAGATCTCCGAGGGTTCGCCGAATACCAGGGCCTTGCCGAAGGCCTGGGTCAGGTGATGATGGGTATCGATAAAACCGGGCATCAGCAGCTTGCCGGGGAGCCGGGTCAACGGCAGGCCGGGGTACTTGTCCTGCAGCTGGGCCAGGGGGCCGACGGCGGCAAATTTATCGCCGTCCACCAGGATGGCCTGATCCCGTGCCGGTCCTTCCGGCAGCAGCAACCAGTCGGGGGCCAGGAGCTGCGCCTGGTTGTCGAACTGTTGGGGGCTGAGTTGACTGTTCATATTGATCCTTGTGTCAAACTGGGGGCAGGGCGAAACCGCCCCGCCCATGGGGTTATTGGCCCTGTAACTCAGGCTTTTCCTCGGTAACCGGAGCCTGGGCCGCTTTTTTGCCCAGGCAGTGGAAGAGGGCGTTCATCAGGGCGGCGGTGATGGCACCCATGGCCACGCCGTTACCCAAGAAGGAGGCCAGCCCGGCGGGGAACTGGCTGTACACCCCCGGCACCAGTATCGGGAAGAGACCCACCGCCAGGGCCACGGACACCACATACATGTTGGCGTGATGACGCAGATCGACCCGCCGCAGCATGTCGATGCCCATGGTGCCGACGATGGCGAACACCACCAGGCCGGTGCCGCCGACCACGGCCTCGGGCACGCCGTGGATAACCCGGGCCAGGGGTGCGAGCAGGGCAAAGGCAATCAGCATCAGGCCGGACATCAGGGTGACATAGCGGGAGCGGATACCGGTGGCCCGCACCACGCCGATGTTCTCACCGCTGGTGATGATCAGCGAGGTGCCGAACAGCCCCCCCAGCAGGGAAACGGCGGCATCCCCCCTGATAGTCCTGGCGACGTCGTTTTCGATGTCGAGTTTCTTGTCCACCACCTCACCGATGGCGATGGTCTGGCCCGTGGCCTCCACCATGGAGATGACGCAGAAGATCATCAGCGGCAGGGCGGCGAACAGGTCAAACTTGGGCATACCAAAAGGCATCAGCAACGGCAGGCTGAACAGGGGAAACAGCGACAGGTGCTCGAAATGGAAAGCGCCCAGGGCCATCGCCACCAGGGTGCCCCCCAGCAGGCCGAGAAGGATGGCCAGCTGGCTCCACATACCTTTGAGCAGACGGGCGAACAGCACGGTGAACGCTATGGTGGCGAAAGCCAGCAAGATATGCGTAGGGTTGGCATAATCCGCCGAGCCGGCCTTACCCACGATGAGGAAACCGGAGATCTTCACCAGGTTGACGGCGACCAGCAACAGCATGGTGCCCACCACCACCGAGGGAAAGAAACGCAGGAACTTCTTAAAGACGGGCAATACCAGGAAATAGAACAGCGCCGTCAGTATCACCGCCCCCGAGGCCGTGGCCACGTCGGTCTGTTGGGCGATCAGGATAAAGAGGATGATGGGTGCGCCGCCCGGCAGCATGATAAAGGGCAGGCGGGCGCCGAAACCCTTGAAGCCGACCGACTGCAGCAGGGTACCTATGCCGCAGATGATAAAGGTGGCGCTCAGCAGGTTAATGGTGAGTTCGGGAGGGAAGTTCAGGGCCGTGGCCATCAGGAACACGGAGGCGATGGGGGAAGCCGCCATCACCAGTACATGCTGCAGTCCGAACGCCAGCAGCGTCTTCAGCGGCAACTTTTCGTCTACCGGGGCGGTGACGTCCTTGTGCTCTTTCAACATGATAATCTCCTTAAAGCAATACCTTGCTTGGTGGCGGTATAAACCGGGTCCTTGTCATCATGAACCAACCCCAAATCGATTTGGGAGATGGGTAAAAAACAACCCGTACCGGGTATCTTCGCTACGGGTCGCCCCTCCCCATCGGAGCAGGTTCAGATAAAATCGATTTCGGAGTTATACATCGTTTACCCAAATCGATTTGGTTAAACCATAATCCGGGTTTATCGGCTTGTCAACCGGGAATCGGCACGAATTTAGTCGGGCTTCCGTGCAAGCCTAAATCGATTTGGTTGGGGCCCGGGCTCCTGTATACTCGATAGATCCTGCTATCAGCGTCCAGGGAAGTTATGAGCTCAGTCAAGCACGACGGGTCGCGTCGCCTTACCATTGCCGATGTCGCCGAGGCGGCGGGGGTGTCCCGTACCACGGTATCCCATGCCCTCAACGACCGGGGACAGGTGGATCCCCAGACCCGGGCCAGGGTCAAGGAGGTCGCCAAGCTGCTGGGATACAGGCCCAATTTACGGGCCCAGCGGCTGCGCACCGGGCGCACCAACTCCATCGCCCTGCTCTCCTCCATGCCTTTTGCCGTGGCCGGCGGAGCCTCCCGCCTGGGTTTTATGATGGAGATTGCCGCCACGGCGGCGGAAGCGGCCCTGAAACAGGGGCTGGCGCTGGTGCTGGTACCGCCCCTGGCGGAAGCCAGGAGGCTGCTGGACGAGCTGGATATAGACGGCGCCATCATCATAGAGCCGGTGGCTCAGGATCCCCAGATAGCCCAACTTCAGCGTCGTGGTATCGGTATAGTGTCCATCGGCCGTCAGCCGGAGGCAGACACAGCCCTGCCCTATATCGATCTGCAGGCCGGGGAAACCGGCCTGCTGTTGCTGGATCATCTGGCAGAGCAGGGGTCCAGGCAGATAGCCCTGCTGATCGGCGACCAACGCCGTCACTCCTATGTGGACGTAGAGCAGGCCTATCGGGAGTTCACTTCGGCCTGGGGCATGCCCTGCCTGGTTGCCAAGGCCGACGAGGCCGGAGGCGAAGCCGCGGGAGCCGAAGCCTGCCGCCAACTGCTGGCCAGCCATCCGGATCTGGACGCCATCTGCGCCCCCGTGGATGCCTTTGCCGTCGGTGCCGTCAGGGCCCTACAGCAGGCCGGTCGGCGAATACCGGAAGACGTCAGGGTGGTAACCCGCTACGACGGCCTGCGGGCGCAGCAATGCCAGCCGCCGCTGACGGCCGTGAATTTGCACCTGGAAGATATCTCCGCCCAGGCCATCGCACTGCTGCTGGAACACATCAACGGCAAAGGAAAACGCACCATCGTCAGAGGCCCCAGCCCACAGCTGATCGTCCGTGCCTCCTCGGGGAGGACAGGAGATAAACCGGCCCTCTGAACGGCACGCGCCAAGGAGCCCCAAACAGCGACTGTCAGTGCTCCGAGCGCACCATTAAATCACCCGCGAATACTGCTGCAGCCGGGCCTGCCGGCGCAGGTGCGCGTCGAAGCACATACAGATATTGCGGATCAACAGCCGCCCCCTGGGTGGGACAAAGAGGCCAGCGGCGGTGAGCTCCAGCAATCCATCATCGATAAAGGTCTGTAGTAGGCGAATATCTTCGGCGAAATAATCGGAAAAGTTGATATCGTAGGCCTGCGCCAGCGACGCAAAATCCAGCTCGAAATGACAGATCAGGGTTTTGATCAGATCCCGGCGCAGGCGGTCATCCCGGCTCAGGGCATAGCCCTGCCACTGGGCATGGCCCAGCTCGCCCAGCTGCCCGTAGTAACGCTTGAGATCTTTATGGTTCTGGGAGTAGGCATCGCCGATCATGCTGATCGCCGAGACCCCCAGGCCCAGCAGATCACAATCACCCTGGGTGGTGTAGCCCTGGAAATTACGGTGCAACTGACCCTGCCGCTGGGCCACCGCCAGGCTGTCGTCCGGTTTGGCGAAGTGGTCCATGCCGATAAACTGGTAGCCCTGGGCGGTCAGGTAGCCGATGGTATCCTGCAGCATGGCCAGCTTCTGGGCCGGTTTGGGCATATCCGCCTCGCTCAGCTTGCGCTGGGCCGGGAAGCGGCTGGGCAGGTGCGCATAGTTAAACACCGACAGCCGATCCGGCGACAGGGCCACTATCTGCTCCAGGGTATGGCGGAAGCTTTCCGGCGTCTGCAGCGGCAGGCCGTAGATCAGGTCCAGGCTGGTGGATACAAAACCCAGCTCCCGGGCGCGCAGCACCAGCGCCCGGATAAAGTCGTTATCCTGCTCCCGGTTGACGACCTCCTGCACGGCCTTGTTGAAGTCCTGCACCCCCAGGCTGATGCGGTTGAAGCCTTCCCGCTTGAGCAGCTCCAGCACATCCAGTTCGATTTCCCGCGGGTCGATCTCGATGCAGAACTCGCCCTGCTCGGCAAAATTAAAGTGGCGGCGCAGCAGGCCGGTCAGTCGGCGGATTTGCGCCTCGGTGAGGAAGCTGGGCGTACCGCCGCCCCAGTGCAACTGGGTAACGAGCCGGCCGGCAAAGCGGGGCGCCAGGGTCTTGATTTCCCGCTCGAGAAAATCCAGATAGGTGTCGGCCTTGCCCTGATGGCGGGTGATGACCTTTTGGCAGCCGCAGTAGTAACAGAGCTTGTGGCAGAAGGGGATATGCACATAGAGGGACAAGGGCCGCTCGGGGTAGCGACCGGCGGCGGCCTCGAATTCCCCCATGCCGAAGGCCTCGTTGAATTCAAGCGCCGTCGGGTAGGAGGTGTACCTGGGACCCGAGTAATTATATTTTTCGATTAACCGCTGATCCCATTCTGCCTGTAGCGACATGCCCGCCTCCGATAAGTTATCGGTCGGGCAGCTCCAGGGCCGCCAGCTGCGCTACCTCGGCTTTTATCTGCCCTTCCAATTCATGTTCAAAACCGGCCCGCTCCAGATCCATGCGCATGATTTCATTGCGCTTATACTGTTTGCGGGCTTCATGAGTCGGCATATCCTTGACCTTGTCGTATAGGCCATAAAGGCCAGGATATTCACCGGTAAAGTCTCGCGGCCGACGAAACTGCAGGGTATTGAGCAGGTTGGTCAGCCGAATCGCCCCTTCGGACAGGTTGCACTGATCTTCCCGCACCGCCGAGGCAATTACCCTTATGCTGTCGAGAATACGGGCATTGCGCCGGGCGATGGCCCGCTCACGATGCAGCTGCTGTTGCCTGAGCCTGGCCAGCAGGATGCCGGCATAGCCGGCCAGGCCGACGATGATGACGCCGCCCGCGAAGGCGGCGATGAGCCAGGGGGAGATCATGACTTGTCTTTCTTCTCCTGATATTGAGCAGGATCAAACTCTGCATCCATAAAACGATTCCAGAGATCGTCGGGTTCGTCCCCGGCCTCAGTGTCGTCTTCGTCCAGCAGGCCCAGTTGCTCCAGCAGCTGCTGATGACGGGCCAGGGTCTTGTCCAGCCAGAGGGTATCATCCTTGTTCAGCTTGTCGCCGGCCTCCACCCGATCCAGCAGCTCATTGAGCCACTCGTTATTTTCCAGCTGCTCCAGCTCCTGCTCGAGAGTCAGTTCGGCGACTGGCTCGGCGACCGGCGCCTTGACCTTGTCGGCCCTGGGCTTAGCTTGCTTGACTACCGCTGCCGACGGTTCATCCGGACGCAGCGCGATCGGCTTTTTAGAGCCCAGTCGGGGATCCTGGGCTGCCTTGGCGCCACTGCCACCCTGGCCCGAACCCGATTCCGTATTATGACGGGAACCGGGCGCCAGACCCTTGCGTTTGGCCTTGCGTTTGCGTTCCCTGCTCTGATCGGCACTTTCGCGACTTTCCTTGCGGGAACCGATTTGACCCGGGGTACGGGTCTTCTTAATACGTGTCATACGGACTCCGGTTTTTGCAGTAATATCACATCGGCACCAATGATGACGATGTTAAGCCCATCCCGCTCGGCCAGCCAGTGAAAGGTTTCCCGGCTGAAAAAACTGACGTGGGTGGGGTCTTGTTTGTAATGCCAATTGGCAAAGGCGCTTCTATCCAGGGCCAGCTTGGTCATGATACCAAGCCAGGCACCGGGCCTGAGCAAGCCCAGCAGGCGCCGCCATTCCCGGCCGGGATGATAAAAATGCTCGATCGCCTCGGTACAGGTAACGAAATCATAGCTCTGCGCCAGGTGCTCGGGATAAGGCGCATAATAGGGATCATAGGTCCGGGTGGCGAAACCGGCCTCCTCCATCATCAAAGCCAGTGCCGGACCCGGACCACAGCCAAAATCCAGGCCCCGGCTGCCCGCCGCCAGCCGGGCCGCCAACGGCTCGGCCAGACGTGCCAGAAAACGGCGGTAACCGGGATCGCCGGGATCATTCTGATGAGTATCGTAAATGGCCTTTTCCGCATCCGCATTCAGCCGCTGGGCGGGATCGACAAAAATCAGCCGGCAACGGTCACAACGGTAATAATTTCGGGTTTTATCCTGCCAGAAAGGCAAAATTCCGGTATGTTCGCAGAGGGGACACAACAAGGAGCTAGACCGACATTACATGGGAAAGCCTGGGAAAGGGGGCGCAGGCCCCCTTCGGCGTTAGCGTAAACCAACTACATACTGAGACAGGACTTCGATATCCTCATCGGTCAGCTTTTTGGCGATATCGCGCATCATGCCATTGGGATCGTTTTCCCGCTCGCCGGCACGGAATGCCTTCAGCTGGGCCACCACATAGGCCGGATGCTGACCGGAAATGCGCGGGAACTTGGCAGACTCGAGGCCTTCGCCACGGGGGCCGTGGCAGGCGATGCAGGCGGTAATGCCACGCTCTATGTCGCCACCCTGATACAGGGCCGAGCCCTGCTCGATCACGTCTTCAGAAACGGCAACGGGGGTGACGGATTCGCTGGCAAAATAGGCGGCCAGATCAGCCATGTCCTGCTCGGACAGGGGCATCACCATACCGGCCATGATGGCGTTGCTACGGCCGGCACCACCGCTGGCGGCGGCTTTAAATTCGACTAACTGTTTTTCCAGATAACTGGCATGCTGGCCCGCCAGCTTGGGATACATGTCGGTAGGGCTGTTACCATCAGCACCATGACAGGCGGCACAGGTGGCTGCCTTGGCTTTGCCGGCTTCGGCATCGCCCTGGGCCTGCGCTACACCGACCACTCCGAGCATTAAGGCTAGCGTGAAGACAATTTTTTTCATGATGTTCCGACTTCTCGTTGTAATAGCTTCCAGATCACATACCTGATGGGGCATGTTACAATGCGACTTAGAAAACGGCACCATTTTACACAAATTTGCGAGAAAGTAAGCAAGGCTGGTTCAGAACCACGGGGATTTAACATTGAATAGCAAGCAGATAAATTTTCAAGTCGCCCGCTTTATCACCAGCGCGCCCAATATTAAGCATATGCCGGAAGATACCGGTGTAGAGATTGCATTTGCAGGAAGGTCAAATGCCGGCAAATCATCTGCTCTTAACGCCATAACACAGCAGAAAAGTCTAGCTAGAACCAGTAAGACCCCAGGTCGTACCCAGCTGATCAACGTCTTCGAACTGAGCGAAGGCAAGCGGCTCATCGATTTGCCCGGCTACGGCTATGCCAAGGTGCCGGAAGAAATGAAGCTGAAATGGCAGGAGGCCCTGTCGGAATACCTGCAGAAACGCGCCTGTCTAAAGGGCCTGGTGGTGCTGATGGATATTCGCCATCCGCTCAAGGACATCGACCAGCAGCTGCTGCAATGGGCCTGCGAAAGCAAATTGCCGGTGCTGGCACTGCTGACCAAGTGTGACAAGCTCAAATCCGGTGCCCGTAAGGCAGAGGTGCTGAAGGTGCGCGAAGCCGTCAAGGTGTTCGGCGACGACATCCGGGTCGAAGCCTTCAGCTCGCTCAAGGGCACGGGGCTGGACCAGGCCAAGGAAATCCTCAGCGACTGGCTGCTGCAGGGGGATGGCGAGACCGTCGCCGCAGAGGTACCGGACGCCGAGCAAGAATAATAAGTGCCCCATCCACTTCACCTTTGCCAGGAATGATATGCATAAGACCCGAACGCAATTTGTGGCCGACGCCATCAGGACCAAGATTCTACGCGGCGAAATAAAGGGCGGCTCGGCCCTGCGTCAGGATGCCTTGGCAAAGGAGTTCGACGTCAGCCGGATACCGGTCCGGGAAGCCCTGCTCACCCTGGAAGCCGAAGGCCTGGTGGAGTTTGAGGCCCATAAGGGCGCCTACGCCACCGAATTATCGGTGCCCAAGATCCTGGAGCTGTTTGAGTTACGGGTGCTGCTCGAATGCCATACCCTGGCCGCCGCCATCCCCAGGATGACAACGGAGCAGCTGGATAATGCCGAGGCCCTGCTGAGCGAGCTGGATCATATGCTGGACACCTCCAGCCATATCGATCACTGGAGCGACTATAATTTCGCCTTCCACCGGGCCCTGTATACCCCCGCCGAGAAACCGGAAACCATGGCGCTGATCACCCAGCTGAACACCCAGTCGGACCGCTATATCCGTATCCAGTTGCTGCATGCCGCCGGTGTCCAAAAAGCGGAGACGGAACACCGGGAGTTACTGGCACTGTGCCGGGCGGGTGACGTAACGGGAGCCTGTGAGCTGCTGCGTCGCCACATCCTGGTCGCGGCCGATGACATCGTCGCCCTATTACATAAACAGCAACAGGATTGCTGACAACATTGGAAGCCTAATGCGCCTCGACAGATTTCTCTCGGAAACCACGGACCTGACCCGCTCTTTCGCCAAAAAGGCCCTCCATAAAGGGCTGGTCGAGGTGGATGGAGTGGTAGTAAAAAAGGGCGACTTGCAGATCGACCAGCAAGCGGTCCGCTACCAGGGCAGGTTGCTCAGCCTGAGCTCCCCGCGCTATCTCATGCTGCACAAACCCGCCGGCTATATCAGCGCCACCCAGGATGAAGATCACCCCTGCGTGCTGCGGCTGCTGCCCGAGGGGCTGCAGCGGGGACTGCAGTGCGCCGGTCGCCTGGACCTGGACACCACGGGCCTGCTGCTGCTCACGGACGATGGCCAATGGTCACACCGCATCCGCTCGCCGAAAAAAGCCTGCGGCAAGATCTATCGGGTCGACCTGGCCGAGCCGCTGGCCGACGACGTGGCCGGGCACTTTGCCGAGGGCCTGATGCTCCACGGCGAAGAAAAGGCCACCCTGCCCGCCCAGCTTGAAGTCATCACTCCCACCCGGGTGCTGCTGACCATACAGGAAGGCAAGTACCATCAGGTGAAGCGCATGTTTGCCGCCGTCGGCAACAAGGTCGTGGGTCTGCACCGGTTGCAGGTTGGTCCTATCCGGCTGGACGACTGCCTGGAACCCGGCCAGTGGCGGCACCTTACTGAAGAAGAAATCGGCTCCATATAAATGCAATCTTTCCAATGAAAATGGCGCCTGTCGGCGCCATTTTCATCTGCACAGTCGTAATACTTAACTCGCTATCAGGCTAGGCAGATAGGTGGCCGCCATCGGAAACACCACCACCGACAACAGCACCAGCAGCTGCAGGATGACGAAGGGCACCACCCCCTGGTACATATGCCGGTAGCTCATATCGGCCGGCGCTATGGACTTCAGGTAGAAGATCGAAGGCGCCATCGGCGGGGTGAGATAAGAGGTCTGTATCACCACCATAAACATAACCGCGAACCAGATGGGATCGATGCCGGCCGTTTTGATCAGCGGCGTAAAGATAGGCACAAAGATCAGCACAATCGAGATCCAGTCCAGCACGAAGCCGGCCAGGAAGATCACCGCCATCAGGATAAAGGTGAGCTGATAGACGCCGATGTCCAGGCTGTTGATGGCATCCACTATCATCCAGCCTCCGCCGGAAACCGCAAAAATGCTGGTAAACATGGTACCGCCGACCACAATCATCATGATCATGGCGGTGATCTGTATGGTGGTTTTCAATGCGCCGATGAAACTGGACCAGGACAGCTCGCGAAAGACCAGGGCCACCAGCGCCGCGCCGGCGGCACCCACCGCGGCCGCTTCCGTCGGTGATGCGATTCCCAACAGCAGGGAACCCAGCACCGAGCTGATCAGCAACAGCGGCGGCAGGATGGCCTTGGCGGTAATCAGCAACTTCTCGGACAGCGCCACCTCCTGTTCCAGGATCACCGCCGGCCCCAAATCCTTCTTGAAACGACAGGCAACGAGCATATAGATCATGAAGAATGCCACCATCATTACCCCGGGGATCAGGCTGGCCGCAAACAGCTGGCCGATCGACAGCTGGGCCATGGAGGCGTAAACGACCACCACGATAGACGGCGGTATTATGGTTCCGAGAGAGCCGCCGGCACAGACGGTGCCCGCCATCAGCCCCTTGTTGTATTTGTATTTCGCCATGGCGGGCAAGGCCATCATACCCACCACGATTTCCACCGCCCCCACCACGCCCGAGGCGGCGGCAAAGATGGCGCACATCACTATGGTGGACAGTGCCAGGCCGCCGGGCAGGCGGCCAAACCACAGCTGCAGGGCCTGAAACAGCCTGAGCGCCAGCCCCGTCTTCTCGAGGATGGCTCCCATCAAGATGAATAATGGAATGGCCGACAGCGTAAAGTTTGAGGCGGTATGCAATATGGCACCATAAAGCTGATTAAACAGCAGATCGCCAAAGGTAAAAAATCCGAATATCACCGAGGTCACGATCAGCGACATGGCCACGGGGATACCGAGAAAGACAAATACAAACAGGATAATAAACATCCATAATGGAATTAATTCAGCCATGACTCATCTCATCCTTTATTGCCGACTCGCCCGGAGCCTTATCACCCGATAAATACCTGATGCCGTCGATATAGACCTGCAGGGTAAACACCATCAAGCCCAGGGCGATGGCGCCATAAAAAGGCCAGACCAGGGGAGACCAGGGGCTGACGCTTTCGACCTCCCCCGTCAGCCAAGCATGAATGGCCTTTTCCGCGGCCACATAGCTGAAAAAGGCAAATGCGGGACCTATCATGAAAAAATAAAAAAACAGGTTGATAAGCTGCTGGTGGCGCAAGGCGAGCCTGGATGACAGGAAATCTATTCTGACATGCGCCTCAACCTTGAGCGAATAACCGCTGGCCAATAGAAACAGGGAGCCGTTGACCATATAGGATATGTCGAACGACCATAGTGTCGGCGCACCAAATGCGTAGCGGGAGACAACTTCATACAGGATGGACAGCACCAGCACCACCACCATGGCCATGGAAATCCTTGCCAAATAGTCGGAGAGACTATCGAGCCGAGCTAAAAAAACATTCATAGGTTATACCCCGTTAATAAATGACGCCGTCGGGCTAATGCTGTTCAATTAAGGGGAGTCCTCATCTACCAAGCCGACCGTTGGCGTCATGGATGACGTCGCCGAGCCCCCAGGGATGGGATTTCGGCGAGTCGGTGTGTGGAGGAGGGCACCCCTTTTCACCTTAAGTGAACGGCATGGCACCCTCGGGCGCCATTTATCACTTTCAGACAACGTTCATCACCAGAAATGACAAGCCGGGATGGCTCAGTCCCTTACCAGGACGGAGGAATTCCTCGCCCAGCGCTCCTGGTAGTCCTGATAGTCCTTGAGCAGCCCCTGCATTTTATCGTTGCCTTTCTCAGCCTGCTCCCTGGCCTGTTCCTGCATCCATTGATGGCCGAATCCCCGTACCTGCGCGATGACCTCCTTATCCAGGGTGATCACCTGGGTGCCATATTCCTTATATTTGTCCATGGCCTGCATATCCTCATGGGCGAAATGCAGATAAGACTCCAGGGTGGTCAAGCGGGCGGCGTCTTCGATGCGCCCCTGCAGCTCGGGAGACAGGGCATCCCAGGTTTCCTGCTTCACAAAGAATTCCCATACGAAGGTCGGCTGATGGATACCCGGGGTAATGATGTAGGGCGCGACCTCATGGAATCCCTCCATGATGTTTGAGCCCGGGGTCGCCCATTCCACCGCATCGACCCCCTTGCGTTGCAGCAGCGTATAAATCTCGCCGGGGGGCACGACCGTGGGCACCCCCTTCAGGTAGTTCTTCAATACCCCGGCCCAGGCGCCGGAGGTCCGGTATTTGAGGTTTTCGAAATCGGCTATGCTGTTAATCGGTTTATTGGCATGCGCCAGTATTTCCGAGGTACCCAACCCGACCACCATGGTATGCAGGCCCATGGTTTCCTGCCGGTATTGCCGCAGGCTTTCCAACCCGCCCCCCTCATACAGCCAGGTAATGGTGGCCTCGGGCGACATGCCGCCCGGGAAACCGGCGAAAATGGCATTGGTCGGATCCTTGTTGACTAGGTAAGAGGGGGTGGAGTGTCCCGCTTCTACAATACCGTCCTGGACGGCTTCATATACCTGGAATGCCGGCACCACCACACCGGCGCCAAAGGCCCGCAATTTGACCTCGCCTTCGGAATAGACCGCCAGATGATCGCTGAAGCGTTGCAGGAAGTTATTGTAGAAAAAAGATCCCTCCGGCACCGAGGTCGGAACCTTCCAGGTCACTTCCTTGGCTGATATGGCGGGAGCCACAAAGAGAGCACAGGCAGTCAGAATGGCTCCACAGGAATTAGCTATTTTCATGTCCATCTCCTTTAAAATCCTTTTATGTTTCCCATGCTTGGAAAACCGTATGGCATTTGATACAGCGCCCGGGATCCGATATGCAGATCCGTTATCCTCCCCCCGGGCGCGAGTGTCGCCCGCGGGTGTTCCCCTCGGACGGCACCGGGGATTAAGGAGGCAACAGGGATTGCCTCCACCGACCCCAGTTATTTAATTTAGGCCTGGTTATACCAGATGGTTTTCTTTTGCAGGTATTGCTCCATGGCTTCCAGGCCATTGTCCCTGCCGCCGAAGCCGGACTGGCCGTAACCGCCGAAGGGGGTGGTGATGTCCCCCTCGCTGAAGCAGTTGATGGAGACGGTACCCGCCTTCAGCGCCCGGGAGACTCTATGGGCCCGCCCCATATGGCTGGTGTAGAGGGAAGCGGCCAGGCCATACTGAGTCTGGTTGGCCAGGGACACCGCCTCTTCCTCGCTGGAGAACTCGGTCACCGCCAGCACAGGGCCGAATACCTCGTCCCGGAACAGGGTCATGGCGGGGCTCACCCCATCGAAGATGGTCGGTTCAATGAACAAGCCGGCACCCAAGGCCGGGGTGTTGCCGCCGTAACGCAGCCGGGCGCCCTGCTCCCTGGCCTGCTCGACCATGTCCTTCACCTTGTTGAAGTGCACCGGCTCCACCATGGGCCCGACCATGGTGGCCGCCTCCTTGGGATCACCCAGCGTCCAGCCCGACAGGCGGGAACACAGCTTGTCCAGCAGCGCTTCCTTGATGCCCCGCTGCACCAGCAGGCGGGAACCACAGCTGCAGTTTTCGCCCATGTTCCAGAACGCCGCCGCCAGCACGTCGTCGACGATGGCATCCAGGTCCTCCACATCATCGAACACCAGCTGCGGACTCTTGCCGCCGCACTCCAGCACCACCTCTTTCAGGTTGCTTTGGGCCGAATACTGCAGGAACAGGCGGCCGACTTCGGTGGAGCCGGTGAAGGACACCATGTCCACATCCGGATGCAGGCCCAGCGGCATGCCGGTCTGTTCACCCAGACCGGTCACCAGCTGCAGCGCCCCCTCCGGGATCCCCGCCTGATGAGCCAGCTGTATCATGCGCCAGGCACTCAACGAGGTCTGCTCGGCCGGCTTCACTATCACCGAATTGCCAGTCACCAGGGCAGGTCCCACCTTCCAGGCAAACATCTGCGCCGGAAAATTCCAGGGCAGCACGGCGGCGACCACCCCTATGGGTTCGTTGACGACCAGGCCCAGGGTGTCATCCCCGGTCGGTGCCACCTTGCCGAACACCTTGTCTACCGCTTCGGCATACCAGGCCAGGGTGTTGATGGTTTCCGGGATGTCGGTGTTCAGGCACTCGCCGATCGGCTTGCCGCCATCGACACAATCCAGCGCCGCCAGCTCTTCCTTATGTTGTTCCAGCAGCGCGACCCAGGCCTGCATGCGCCGTTTACGCTCGGCCGGGGCCAGCGTGCGCCACTCCCCCCGCTCGAAACTGGTCCGGGCGGCGGCCACCGCCAGCGTCACCTGCTCTTCGGTGCAGGCCTCGACCCGGCCGATCACGGAGCCGTCATAGGGATCCCGGGTGTCCAGGGTCTGATCCCCGGGAATATAGCCGACGATGATGGCATCGGCCCGTAGCTCCCCCCGCTTCGCCCTGGCAAAAACGCTTTCCACTTGTACTGACATGACCATCTCCTTAATTCAGCACCTGGGCCAGCAGGGCCAGGAAGTCGTCTTCGTCCTGCCGGCTTACCGGGTACAGGGGCGCCCTGACGGGCCCCACCGGATGACCGATATGGCCGCAGCCCAGCTTGGCTTTCTGGTTATAACCGCCGGATTCCATGTTCTGCAGCACCGGCAGGATGCGGGCCATGATGCCCCTTACCTGCTGCCAGTCGCCGGCCTTGGCCGCTTCGATCATCTTGACGTGATCCCCGGCCAGGTAGTTGGCACCGCCGCCAATCCAGGCGCGGGCGCCCCAGAACAGGTAATCCGCCCCCTGGTCATCGGAGCCGCACACCACCTCGAAGTCTTTCAGCCCCAGGTTGAGCAGGGTCACGGCGCGGGTGAAGTCGCCGCTGCTTTCCTTGATACCGACGATATTGGGATCCCTGGCCAGCACCTTGATAGCCTCGATGCCGATTTCCACCCCGGAGCGGGCCGGGAAGTTGTACATGATGATGGGCATGCCCGCCTCGCGGCTTACCGTTTGGTAATGGCCGATGATCTCGTCCTGCTCCGGCAGGCAATAGATGGGCGGCGCCAGCATCAATGCCCGATAACCCAGTTCCTTCGCCTCCAGTGCCTTGGCGACGGAGCCCGCCGAATGGGTGTCGTTGACGCCGGCCACCAACAGCGCCTTGTCGCCCACTTCCCGGGCGATAAAGGCCATCAACTCGCGGCGCTCGGCCTGGCTCAGGGCGTAATACTCACCGGTGGTGCCGCAGGCCACTATGCCGCTGACGCCCGCTTCCAGTTGATGGGCCAGCAAGGCCGCCAGCGCCGGGTAATCGATCTGGCCGTCTTGAGCAAAGGGGGTCACTACAGGAACCATTACACCTTCAATTTTCATTATTTATATCCTTATCGTGATAAAGGGCCTGAGCACAGGCCCGGAACAGTGGGTTATGAAGCAGACTTCGCCGGGGCCAGGCTTTGTTCGGATTCGTCGGCGGGCACGGAGCCATGACCACCAGCCCGCCAGATGGCGATATTGGCGTAGCCGTAGATCAGCGAGATGATCAGCACCAGGAAATGGAACCAGAGGAAAGGCAGATAGCTGAGGGTGCCTACCCCCAGGGTGGTGGCCATGAAGACACCACCGTCGGACCAGGGCACCATGGGGGTGGTGACGGTACCGCCGGCCTCGGCATTGCGGGACAGCACCCGGCGATCGATGCCCTGCTTGTCGTAGTTTTTCTCGGTGATGGTGCTGGCGGTGATCAGCGAGACATAGGCCGCGCCGCCGAAGAAATTGCCGAAGAAGCCGCCCAGCAGGGTGGACAGCGTCAGCCGGCCGGCATTGCTGGCCCAGGACAGGAAGCCGTTACAAATAACGGTCAGTACGCCAATCTTGTCCATCAGCCCGCCCAGCCCGAGGGCGAACAGCACCAGGGCGATGACCCCGAACATGGACTCAATACCGCCCCGATTCAGCAGGGTGTTGAGGAAGTCCACCTCGGAACTCATGGCATTGCCGAAGTAGGCGGTATTGACCGCATCCAGCGCCGCCATGTCCTGGAACAGCACGGCGCAGACAATGCCCAGCACGGCGCCGAAACTGATCACCGGAATAGACGGCTTGCGCATGGCCAGCAGGGCGATCACCGCCACCGTCGGCAACAACAGGTACCAGCCGATGTTGAACTGCTCGGCCAGGGCCACCATGGCCGCATCCGCCCGGCTGGTGTCGGCGGCGCCGTCGACATAGAAATAGCCCACCCCCAGGAACAGCAGGCTGGCGATCAGGGCGGAAGGCGCGCTGACATAGAGCATCGACTTGATATGGTCGATCAGATCCACCCGGCACAGGGAGGCGGTCATCACAGTGGTATCGGACAGCGGCGACAGCTTATCACCCACATAGGCGCCGGAAATGACCGCCCCGGCCACCAGCGGCATCGGGATACCGAAGCTGTGGCCGATGCCCATCATGGCGATGCCGGCGGTGCCCGCGGTGCCGAACGAGGTGCCGGTCGCCAGCGAGGTCAGGGCACAGATGATAAAGGCCGCGAACAGGAAGATGCTCGGACTCATCACCGACAGGCCGTAATAGATGATGCTGGGCACTATGCCGCCGGCAATCCAGGTGCCGATCAGGGCACCAACTGTGATCAGCACCAGCACGGCTTCCATGCCGTTATGGATGCCATTGAGCAATCCTTTCTGAATGCTCTCATAGCCCAGGCCCAGCCGGATACCCAGGCCGATCACCAGGAACCAGGATACGAACAGGGCCAGTTGTATGGGCAGGGCCCACACATTCAAAAACAGATACATGACGCCGATAAAGGCGGCCAGCAGGCCCAGCACTTCCGCGCCGTTGGGCAGGCGGACCCGGGCCGACGGGGTTTTCCGAGTAATATCCATATACTTTCTCCTAGGGGTACGTTAACCCGGCTAAATTTCTGAGCCGGGCAGACAAACACTGTTATTAAAGTTGTGCGAGGGGGGTAATTGTCCGAATCGAGCTAACCTGAAAGGCGCCATATCGAGCTCGGGAGCACTTCCAGACAGCAGGCTCAGCATCAAGCGGGCGGTGACCGCCGCCTGGGTCAGGCCCAGGTGATGGTGGCCGAAAGCCAGCAGCAGGCGGCCCTGCGGGCCGACCCTGTCGATCACCGGCAATGAGTCGGGCAACGAGGGCCGGCAGCCCATCCAGGGCGTGGCCCCCTCTGTAGCAAGCGGCCGGGCAAACAGGGCATCGGCATGGCGCATCAGCCCCCAGGCCCGCCGGTAGTCCGGTGGCCGTTGCAGGCCGGCGAATTCCACCGTCCCCGCCAGGCGCAGGCCGTCCGCCATCGGGGTCATGATGAATTTACGCTCCAGGGAGCTGACCGCCACCGGCGGGCGAGCCCGCTCACCCGGCAGCATCAGGTGGTAGCCTCGTTCGGTGTCCAGGGGCACCTTGAGGCCGGCCAGTTCCCTGACCAGAGGCGCCGCCCAGGCGCCGGCGGCGATCAGCACCCGCTTGGCGAACAGAGGGCCCCTGCTGGTGCCGAGCTCGATGCCGTCGGCCAGCCAGCGGCCGCCGTGAACCTCGGCCTGCAACTGCGCCAGACCCGCGGCCTGTGCCTGTTCAAACAGCCGCCTGACCAGCTGGTAAGGATCGGTCACATGGCCGGTATCGGGGAAAGACAGGCCACCGCTGACCGCAGGTGCCAAACCGCTAACCTGCCGATGTAATGTCTGTGCGGACCAGGGTTCACTTGACACACCCAACTCGCCCAGCACATGCGAATAACGCTGCAACTCGGCAAACGCCTGCTCGCTTTCGCACACTAGTAGGGATCCCTCCTCCTTCAGCAACCGGCTCAGGCCCGCCTGCTGCAACAATTGCCGCCAGGCCGGCAGGCTGGCCTCATTCAGCAGGCGTAACCCGGCGCTGCCGGCACGCTGGGCCCGGGGCCGCATATTGGCCACCAGCCTGAGCAGCCAGGGGGCGATACGATGCAGGTAACGCCAGTCCAGGCGCAGGGGACCCAGGGGATCCAGCAGCATGCGGGGCAACTGCCGTAATACGGCGGGCGAGGCCAGCGGCAGGACCTGCTCGGTGGCGATATGGCCGGCATTGCCGAAGGAGGCGCCCCGTCCGATGTCATCCTTCTCCAGCAGCAACACCTTGTAACCGGCCCGGGTCAGCCGCCAGGCGCAGCTAACGCCGATAATTCCGCCACCGATGACCACTAAATCGTGATTCAGGTCTTGCATCTGAGTATCCCTTCGCCAAATTCCTTGATTGTATAAAATATACAATTTATATCTGGATGCCAGAGTTACCGGTTAATCATTTGTAAAAACCCGATCCAGATCTCACTAACCGATGGCATAACAAGGAGAGATAAACCATGCGTGAAGGCACTTTTTTCTGTATAGACGCCCATACCTGCGGCAACCCGGTAAGGCTGGTGGCCGGGGGCTATCCTGCCCTGCAGGGCAGCACCATGAGCGAGAAGCGGCAGGATTTTCTGAGCCACCATGACTGGATCCGCCAGGCGCTGATGTTCGAACCCAGGGGGCATTCGATGATGTCCGGCTCCATCCTCTACCCGCCCTGCAGCGCCCAGGCCGACGCCTCCATCCTGTTTATCGAGACCAGCGGCTGCCTGCCCATGTGCGGCCACGGCACCATAGGCACGGTCACCAGCGCCATCGAGCACGGCCTGCTCAGGCCGAAAACCCCGGGCAAGCTGATCCTGGATGTGCCCGCCGGCCAGATCCGCATCGACTATGAGCAGAACGGCGACAAGGTGGAGAAGGTACGCATCTATAATGTCGCCAGCTACCTGGCGCACCGGGATGTCACCATTGAGGTGGAGGGCTTGGGACAGCTGACGGTGGACGTGTCCTATGGTGGCAATTACTACACCATCGTCGATCCCCAGGCCAACTTCCCCGGGCTCGAGTCGTTCGGCGCCGATCAGGTGCTGCATTACTCACCCAAGGTACGGGAGGCGATCAACCGGGTGGTGGACTGCGTGCACCCGCTGGACTCCACGGTGCGCGGCGCCAGCCATGTGATGTGGACCGGGCAACCGACCCGGCCGGGGGCCCATGCCCGCAATGCGGTGTTCTATGGCGATCGGGCGATCGACAGATCCCCCTGCGGCACCGGCACCAGCGCCCGCATGGCCCAGTGGGTGGCCAGGGGCAGGCTCGCGGTCGGCGAGGAGTTCGTGCACGAAAGCATCATCGGCAGCCTGTTTGTCGGCCGGGTGGAGAGCGAGACCAGGGTCGGCGACCACCCGGCCATCATGCCCAGCATCCAGGGCTGGGCCCGGGTCACCGGCCACAACACCATCTGGGTGGACAGCGAGGACCCCTACGCCTATGGTTTTGAAGTGAAATGATAGAGCTGGCATCCAACATGGATGCCATTCAATCCTCCTCCCGCTTGCGCGCCGAACTGCCCAGCCGGTGGGTCTTGAGATCGTAGCGCTCCTTGATCACATCCTTGACCGTGCCCTCCCACAGCCTGATACCCACGAAGTAACCGGCACGGGCCAGCACATGGGCGGCCACCGGCGCCGTCATGATCACGAACACCACCACCGCCAGGGCGCGTGCCACCACACTCGCTTCCTGGAAGTAAATGGCGAAGCCGCAGGCCATCAGCCCGGCGCCCAGGGCCCCGGCCTTGCTGGTGGCGTGCATGCGGGTCAACAGATCGGGCATGCGGATAATGCCGATGCCGGCCAGCAGCATCAGGAAGGAACCGAGCAACATAAAGAGGCCGGTCAACAGTTCGGTCACCATGACAATGCCCTCCTACCCCCAACACCGCCAAGCCATTCAGTCATCATCGCGCTGGCCTCCCCGCTCCAAGTATCGGGCAAAGCCGACCGCCGTCATAAAGGAGGTCAGCGCCAACACGATGGCCACATCGATAAACTGGGGCCGCTCGAAGGCCACCGCATACAACAGGATAAAGCCCACGGTAAGGGAGGCGATCAACTCCAGGGCCACCACCCGATCCGGCAGGGTGGGGCCCAGCAGCAGGCGGATGGCCGCCAGCACCAGCCCCAGGCTCAAAAACAAAAAGGCAATGGTCAGGACAAAATCGAACATAGGCTTATCCCAGCAAGTCGATGACACGGGCCTCGAGGGCCTTCAGCTCCGCCAGCTGGCGGGCCTCATCATCCAGATACATGATATGCACATAGAGCACCTTGCGATCGCTGGACACGTCCAGGGTCAGGGTGCCCGGGGTGACGGTGATCAGGTTGGCGAAGATGGTGATGGCTCCCTCGTCCTTCACATCCAGGGGGATGGCGATCACCCCGGGCCGCATCAGGTGGGTGGGCGTCATCACATCGTAGGCCACCCGGGCATTGGCCTTGAGCAGATCCCAGATAAAAAACAAAACAAAGCCGATAATCTTCGGCAGCTTGCCGAAGTAACGGGCAAAGGTCGGCTTATCCCGCAATACGTAGGCCAGCACCAGGTAGCTCAGCACCATGCCCACCACCAGGTTACCTATGCTGTAGGTGCCGGACAGGATCACCCATGCCATGGCCAGCAGCATGTTCCAACCGAAGGCTCTCATCGGCTAACCCCCAGTACGGCATCAATATAGCCAGCCGGCGACATCAGCTGCCCGGCGGTGGCGGTGGCCAGTTGCACAAACCACTCGGCGCCAAAGCCGATGGTCAGGGTGAGCAGCGCCAGGGCGGCCACCGGCAGATAGAGCAGATACAGGTGCGGATCCCGGCCGCCGCGCAGCGGTTTCGCCTGCTCCGGCCTGGCCTTCCAGAACACCTCGGCCCAGATCTTGACCATCGAAAACAGGGTCAGCAGGCCGACCAGCAGCGCAACGGCCACCATAAACCAGGACTCGGCCAGCAGGCCCGCCTGGATCACCGTATATTTGGCAAAGAAGCCGGACAGGGGCGGGATCCCCGCCAGCGACATGGCCGGGATAAAGAACAGCACCGCCAGCCAGGGCGCCGAGCGGTACAGACCGCCCAGCTTGTCCAGCTCGTAGCTGCCGTGGTAGCGGTACATGATGCCGCTGACCAGGAACAGGTTGGTCTTCACTATGATGTGATGGAAGATATAGAAAACGCCTCCGGCCACGGCCAGGGGGGTAAACAGCGCCAGTCCCACCAGCATATAGCCGATCTGGCTGACGATATGGAACGACAGTATCCGCCTAACCTCGTGCTGGGCCGCGGCGCCCAGTACCCCGGTGACCATGGTGAAGATGCCCATCCACAGCAATATGCCGTGATGGGTAAAGGCCACATCCTGGGCGAAGATCAGGGTAAATACCCGGTACAGGGCATAGACTCCCACCTTGGTCAGCAGACCGGCAAACACCGCCGAGATCGCCACCGGCGGTGTATGGTAGGACGCCGGCAGCCAGAAGAACAACGGGAAGGCAGCCGCCTTGATGCCGAAGGCTATCAGGAATAGCATGGCGATCACCGTCACCAGGCCGGTCTGTTCCGTCTGCCCCAGCTTTTGCGCCAGATCCGCCATGTTGAGGGTGCCGGCGTAGCCATAGAGCAGACCCACCGCGGTCAGAAACAGCGCCGAAGAGATCAGGTTGAGGGTCACATACTTGAGCGCCCCTTCCATCTGCGCCCGCTCTCCACCCAGGGTCAGCAAGCCGAACGAGGCCACCAGCATGATTTCGAACCACACATAGAGGTTGAAGATGTCACCGGTCAGGAAGGAGCCCACCACCCCGGCCAGCATCAGGTGCAGCAGGGGATAATAACCGAAGGCCTCGTGGCTGCGGCTCATGGTGGCCAGGGCATAGACGGCCACCGCAAAACCGATGATACCGGCCACCAGCACCATGATGGCGCTGAACAGATCGGCCACCAGGGTAATACCGAAAGGCGCCGCCCAACGTCCCACATAGGTCACCAGGATGCCCTCCTGCTGCACCTGATGCAGCAGATACAGGCCGGCGCCCAGCAGGGCACCGGTGGCCAGCACCGCTATCCAGCGCTGCACCAGTCGCGAGCGCCAGCCGACCAGGGACAGGGCACCGGCCAGCATGGGGATCAGAATAGGGATGACGACTTCGGTGCTCATGTGTCTGTGCTCTTCATCTCATTCATATCATCGGCACCTATCACTTCATAGGCCCGGTGGATCAACACCACCGCAAAGGCCAGCACCCCGAAGCTGATGACGATGGCCGTGAGGATCAGCGCCTGGGGCAAGGGATCGGCGATCGGGCCGTCCGGTAGGGTCATGCCCTCGGAGATCAGCGGCAATGCGCCACGCACCAGGCCGCCGCCGGTAAAGATCAACAGGTTGGCGGCATTCGACAGTATCATCAGGCCAATCACCAACTTGACGATGCTGCGCCTGAGCATCATAAACAGGGCGGTGGCGTAGAGGCCGCCGATCACAAACGCGAACAGGTTTTCCATTCATTCCTCCGCCTTGGCCAGGGACAGCACTATGGTGGACACCACCCCGATCACCACCAGGTAGACGCCGATGTCGAACAGCAGCGGGGTACTCAGGTCCAGGTCACCGATGCCGGGCAGGGTCAGGCTCCACCACTGGCTGCTCAGGAAGGGCTGGCCATGCAACAACATGCCGACCATGCCGCTGGCCAACGCCAGCAGCAGGCCCATGCCCATGATCAGCTGGCTCTCCACCCCCATCAGCTTGCGGGTGCTGCCGGCATCGAAGGCGAACAGGTGCAATGCGAAGGCGCTGGAGGCCACCAGCCCGGCGATAAAACCGCCGCCCGGCTCGTTGTGGCCGCGCAATAACAGGAACACCGAGAACAGCAGCAGCAGCGGCACCAGGAAGCGGGTCGCCGTCTGCAGGATCAGGGATGAATCTGTACTCATGGTTGCTCCTCAGCCCGGAGGCGAATCATGGCATTGACGCCGATCGCCGCCAGCGCCAGCACAAAGATTTCCCCCAGGGTGTCCAGCGCCCGGAAGTCCACCAGGATCACGTTCACTATGTTCCGGCCATGAGCGGCCACATAGCTGTTTTCCACCAGGAAGCGGCTGATGCCCCCGCCGAGGGAGGACTGGTTGACGGTCAGCACCAGCAGGGTGATCAATACGCCGAAGGCGCCGGCCACCAGGGCGTCGCGCCAGCGTATCCAGGGGCTGGACAGATCCTGAAAACCGGGCAGGCGGAACAACACCAGCACCAGCAGGATCACCGTCAGCGTCTCGACCAGCACCTGGGTGATGGCCAGATCCGGGGCACTGAAGAACACATAGATCAGCGCCATGGCAAAGCCCAGCGCCCCGATGGCGGCGACCGAACCCAGCCGCAGGTGGGTGGCGCTGGCATAGACCACAGCCACCAGCATCAGCAGGCTGACCACCACCTCGTAGAAACGCACCCCCTCGAATGACAGGGAATAAATGAAGGCATCCCGGGAGACCAGGGTGTAAGCCAGCAGCCCTATGGTGGTCACCAGTATGGTGAGTATATAGTGGGTCATATAGCCGTTTTGCAGCACCCGGGTCTGCCAGTCGGCGAGCCGAACCAGAGCCTCCATCATCCGTTCATAACCTCGCTCAGGGCCGTAGGCCAGCGGCCTGATCAGGCCCGCCAAGGGCTCGCGCCACCTGTCCCAGTCCCGATACAGCCAGACCCCCGCCACCAGGGCCAGGCCGCTGAACAGCAGGGGCAGGTTGAAACCATGCCAGAGTGCCAGCTCGAGCGGTGCCACCGGATGACCGCCGATCGCCCTCACCGCCGCCCGCAACAGGGGCTCGGCCAGGCCGGGCACCAGGCCAAGCAACAATCCGCCCAGGGCCAGTACGCTGAATCCCAGGCGCATGGCGAACGGCGCCTCGTGGGGCGTTTTCGGAGTCGGTTTGAGTTCGCCCATAAAGGGCTTGATCGCCACCAGGGCGGCGGCGGCCACAATGCACACGGCGGTGAGCATGGCCATCACCAGCAACAAGCCGGACAATGCCCCCGCCTGCAGCGCCGCCTCGAACATCAGCTCCTTGGCGATAAAGCCGAACAAGGGCGGAACCCCGGCCAGGGCCAGGGCCGCCAGCCCGACGAAAAACGCGGTCTGGGGCATCAGGCCGCGCAGGCCGCCCAGATCATGGACATCCTTGGTGCCGGTGCTGTGATCCAGGGTACCCGCCGCCATAAACAGCGCCCCCTTATAGAGGGCGTGGGCCAGCAGAAACACCATGGCCGCCAGCAGGGCACCCGGTGTGCCTATGCCGATCAACATGGTTAGGGTGCCCAGGGCCATCACGGTGGAAAACGCCAGGATCCGTTTCAGATCCGTACTGCATACCGCCATCACACCGCCCACCAGCATGGTCAGCGCCCCGATCAGGGTCAGCGTCAGGGTCCAGGCCTCGTTGCCCGCCATCACCGGCTGCAGCCGGGCCATCAGATAGACCCCGGCCTTGACCATGGTCGCCGAGTGCAGGTAGGCGCTCACCGGCGTGGGCGCGGCCATGGCATTGGGCAGCCAGAAGTGGAAGGGGGTTTGTGCCGACTTGGTGAAGGTGCCCGCCAATACCAGCACCATCATCGCCATAAACAGCGGGCTGGCCTGCAAGGCATCACCACGGGGGAGCAACTCATGCAACTCGAAGCTGCCCCCGATAACGCCCAGCAACAGCAACCCCGCCATCAGCGCCAGGCCGCCGCCCACGGTCACCAGCAGGCCTTGCAGTGCCGCCTTGCGGGCAGGGTCATGCTCGTGGTTGAAGCCGATCAGCAGATAGGAGGTGATGCTGGTCAGCTCCCAGAACACAAACAGGGCGATCAGGTTGCTGGACAGCACCAGGCCGAGCATGGCCGCCATAAAGGCCAGCAGATACATCAGCAGCTTATGGATATCCTTATGGCCTTTAAGATAGGCGCCCGCGTAAATCAGGATGAAGGTGCCGATGCCGGTGATCAGCAGGGCGAACATCAGGCTGAGGCCATCGACCAGGAAGTTGAGGCTGATCCCCAGGCTGGGGATCCAGGGATAGTCAATCACCTGGTTGTGGCCCTGCACTATCTCGGGCAGGAAGCCGGCAAAGTAGGTAAACAGGGCCGCCGGCAGCAAGGCCAGACACCAGCCGATATGCGGCCCCACCAGCAAAGACAGCCGGGGCACAAAACAAGCCAGGACAAACCCCGCCAGAACAGCAACAAGCATGGGCAAACCGCCTCCTTTCTACACCTGAAACAGGCCAGGATCAGCTGAAGGAACAGAGAAACAGCACTGTGCAGACTATAGTTTGGGAATGGATGGATAACCCTTCGAGCGGTTATTTATTTTAATTATTAGCACCTTGGATACTAGCAAGCCCCCGGTAAAAGGCAAGATGGCAGGCCGTTGACCTCCCTGCCCGGGCAGCAAGTATGGCCGCACTGGAAAACACGGCGCCATCCGCCCAGGCCGCCGATGGCTGCTCCAACGATGCCAACCTGGCTGCCTGCCCTCGGGGAGCCGTCGTCCCGGCGATCTGCTCGCCGGCAGCGGCAAAGCATGTAATAAAAAAACATAAAATATATGGAGGGCTACTTTATGGCGGCTCACGTAGATGCGCCTCGCAGACCGCCGCACCACTGCCGGCGGTGACGATATCGTTTGAAACGTCATGCCCCGGAAAGCCGCACGATTACGGATAAAATGCAGATAAAAAAAAGCCCCCGAATCAAAGTCGGGGGCGGCTTAGCTAGCCAGCTTCAATTACGTGAATAAAAGGTCTGTAAGACAGCTGTCTTACCTCTGTACCCTGCCCAGCACTGTACAACAGGCATGCGGAAAAAAAAAGCCAGATATGTAATATTTTTACACTTTTGTTTTTTGACAACTTGACTCAGTGCGCCTGATCCCAGTTATCCCCCACCCCGGCCTCCACCTGCAGGGGTACATCCAGGCTGGCCGCCTGCTCCATCAGCCCGCTCAGCTCCGCCTTATATTGTTCGACGCTATCCTCCTTGATCTCGAACACCAGCTCATCGTGCACCTGCATCAGCATGCGGATGCTGTCGGCCGGCTGCTGATCGACCCAGGCGGCCACCTTGATCATTGCCTTCTTGATGATGTCCGCCGCCGTGCCCTGCATGGGCGCATTGATGGCGGCCCGTTCGGCTCCCTTTCGCCGGGCACCGTTCTTGGATTGGATGTCCGGCAGATAGAGGCGCCGGCCAAACAGGGTGGATACATAGCCCTGTTCGGCGGCCTGGATGCGGGTCTCTTCCATATAACGCAACACACCGGGATAACGTTCGAAGTAGATATCCATATAGGCTTGGGATTCGGCCCTGGGGATACCCAGCTGACGCGACAGGCCGAAGGCACTCATGCCATAGATAAGGCCGAAGTTGATGGCCTTGGCCCGCCGGCGCTGTTCGGTGGTGACCTGATCAACCGCCACCCCGAACACCTCGGCGGCGGTCGCCTTGTGAATGTCCAGGCCGTAGGCAAAGGCATTGAGTAGCCCCTTGTCCCGGGAGAGGTGGGCCATGATGCGCAGCTCGATCTGGGAATAATCGGCCGCCACCAGCTTGTAGCCCGGCTCGGCCACAAAGGCCTGGCGGATACGGCGCCCTTCCTGGGTGCGGATGGGAATGTTCTGCAGGTTGGGATCGGATGACGACAGCCGGCCGGTGGCGGCATTGGCCTGGTGATAGGAGGTATGGATGCGGCCGCTGTGCTCATTGACCATCTGCGGCAGCTTGTCGGTATAGGTGGATTTGAGCTTGCTCAATCCCCGATATTCGATCAGCACCTTGGGCAGGGGGTAATCCAGGGCCAGCTCCTGCAGCACTTCTTCCGAGGTGGACGGCGCCCCCTTGGGGGTCTTCTTCAGCGCCGGCAGTTGCAGCTTTTCAAACAAAATCTGGCCCAGCTGCTTGGTGGAGCTGAGGTTGAAGGGTTCGCCGGCCAGTGTATGTGCTTCCTGCTCCAGTTCCTGCAGGCGCTTGGCAATCTCCTGGCTCTGGGCCGCCAGCAGCTTGCTGTCTATGCGCACCCCGGTATATTCCATCCTGGCCAGGACCGGTACCAGTGGCATTTCAATGTCGCTGAACACCCGCTGCAGCTCCGGCTCGGCGGCGAGCCTGGGTGCCAGATGATGGTGCAGCCGCAGGGTGACGTCCGCATCTTCCGCCGCATAGGGGCCTGCCTGCTCCAGGGGGATCTGGTTGAAGGTCAGCTGCTTGGCGCCCTTGCCGGCAATGGATTCGAAGGAAATGGTGTCATGGTTCAGGTAAAAGGAAGCCATGCTGTCCATATCGTGGCGGGTCTGCACCGAGTTGAGTACATAAGACTCAAGCATGGTATCCAGGCCTATGCCCTTCATGTCGATGCCGTGATTCTTGAGCACATTGGCATCGTACTTCAGGTTCTGGCCCAGCTTGATGCGGCCCTCATCTTCCAGCAGCGGTTTGAGCGCGCCCAGTACCGCCGCTTCGCTCAGCTGCCCGGGCGCATCCAGATAGTCGTGGCCGAACGGCACATAGGCGGCCTGGCCCGGCTCAACCGCGAAGGAAACCCCCACCACCCGGGCATCCCTGTAGTTGAGGCTGGTGGTCTCGGTGTCGAAGGCGAAATAGGGAGCCTGGGCCAGCCGCTCGAGCCAGTCATCCAGCTGTTGCTGGGTAAGCACCGTCTGGTAGTCGGTAGTCAGCTGCGGCGTCGGCGCGGGAGCGTCCGCCGCCGGCTCGCTGCCCTGGCCCTGTCCGCGCTCCAGCTCTTCCAGCAGGTTGCGGAATTCATACTCCTGGTAAATGCTGCGCAGGGCTGCGCTATCGGGCTCGCCCTGCTGCAACTCGGCCGGGCCAAACTCCAGGGCCACATCTGTCTTGATGGTCGCCAGCTGGCGCGAGAGCCGCACCATTTCCTGGTGCTCCTGGAACTTGGCGGCGAAGTTTTTGGCGCCGCGGAACCCCAGCCCGGCGACCTGATCCAGCTTGGCGACGATATCGTCGATCGAACCCAGCCCCTGCAACAGCGCCAGGGCGGTTTTTTCACCCACCCCGGGCATGCCGGGGATGTTATCGACCTTGTCGCCCATCAACGCGAGGAAGTCCACGATCAGCTCGGGCGGCACGCCGAACTTTTCGACCACCCCGTCCCTGTCCATAAAGCTGTTTTTCATGGTGTCCATCAACAGCACATGGGCGGACACCAGCTGGGCCATATCCTTGTCGCCGGTACTGATCAGCACGTCCAGTTGCTGTTCGGTCGCCTGCCGGGCCAGGGTGCCGATCACATCGTCCGCCTCCACCCCGTCTTCGACGATCAGCGGCAAGCCCATGGCACGGATAATATCGTGGATCGGCGCTATCTGCTGTCGCAGCTCGTCGGGCATCGCCGGCCGGTTGGCCTTGTAGTCCGCATAGATATCATCACGGAAGGTCTTGCCCTTGGCATCGAACACCACCGCCACCCGGGACTCGGGAAACTGCTTGTGCAGGCTGCGCAGCATATTGGTGACCACGCGGATGGCGCCGGTGGGGCGGCCGTCGCTGGTTCTCAGATCTGCCTGTTGAGAGGCGAAATAGGCCCGGTACAAGTAGGAGGATCCATCGACCAGGATCAGGGGTTTGGCAGGAATGGCGACCATGAAGTTTTTCTCTTTATTCGATTGGCCGCTAGCATGCCATAGCTACCTGACCGTTCCAAATCATCGACGGCAGGAGTGCCCCCTTGCCCGCCGGCCACCGGCCCGCCCAGCCTGTGGATAAGTCTGTGCGAAATGGTTCAAACATCACCCTAGGTTATTATGTGTTTTCTTTTTATATCAATAAAGTAGGATAAAAATATGGATCCTGTAAGATCATTTTAAAATGTGGAAAATCAGCGTCAGTGGGAAAGCGGGTAACCGATAAAGTGAAATAATGCTAGCATAGTTTTATCGGGGCGCCAGTCGCGATAAACCATTATTTGGGACTCAATAAGGATAAGCATCGATGAAGAATGTAGCCGTGATCCTGAGTGGCTGTGGTGTGTATGACGGCACCGAAATTCACGAGGCCGTGCTCTGCCTGCTGCACCTGACCAAGCAGGGAGCCCGTTACCAGTGTTTTGCCCCGGATAAGGCACAACACCATGTGGTCAATCACCTGACCGGCGAAGAACAATCCGGGACACGCAATGTGCTGGAAGAATCGGCGCGTATCGCCCGGGGCGAAATCACGCCGCTGCAGGAACTGGATGCCAGCCGGTTTGATGCCCTCTTGCTGCCCGGTGGCTTTGGCGCCGCCAAAAACCTCTGTGATTTCGCGGCCCAGGGAGCCCAGGCCCAGGTTGATCCTCAGGTGCTGGCCGCCTGCAAGGCCTTCGCCAAGGCACGTAAACCGGCCGGCTACTGCTGCATCGCCCCCGTGCTGATCCCCCATGTCTATCCCGCCGGGGTCAAGGGCACCATAGGGACAGACACCGGGGTAGCCGCGGCATTTAACGCCATGGGCGGAGACCATGTGGGCTGCGCGGTGACCGATGTGGTGGAAGACAGCCACTATCAGGTGATCTCCACCCCCGCCTATATGCTGGCCGGCAGTATCGCCGAGGCCGATACCGGCATAGGCAAGCTGGTAAAGCGCCTGCTGGAAATGTAAGCCGGGATCGACAACGACGGCTGGAAATATAAAAAAGGCCGGCAAACGCCGGCCTAAAACTCTGGAAGCAATGTGAGCAATGTCGTGCCTTCACAAGCAGCCTTCATCTGCACTGGGAGAATATCTGAAGCCTGTCCGGAACGCAAGTTAACGATAATCGTTATCATTACTGATTGCAACACTTTTTCCCTGCCCGCCTCTTTTTTCCATTTTCCCGCACACCCCTTTCCTTGGCTAAACTAGGTAGAACCCCATCGGCCAGGAACCAGACATGAAACACGGATTACTGATCTTGGGCTTGTGGCTGCCATGGGCGCTCACGGCCAGCGAGGCCGATATCAAGCAGGCCATAGAAGAGGGCCAGAAGGCCTACCAGGCCGGCGAACTGTCCCAGGCGGCCGCCCAGTTCGACTATGTGGCCACCCTGATCCGCCAGCAACAGGCGGCCGGGATGGGCGAGCTGTTTCCGGCACCGCTGGATGGCTGGCAAGCGGAAGAAGTCAGCAGCCAGGCGGGATCGGCCGCCCTCTTCGGCGGCGGCATCAATGCTTCCCGCACCTACCGCATGGACGATAAACGTCTGGAAATCGTCATTACCAAGGATTCCCCCCTGCTGCAGACCATGGCCATGCTGTTTACCAATCCCAGCATGGCGGCCATGGGCGGCTATAAGGTAAAACGCATTCAGGGGCAGACAGCCATGTTCAAGCAGGAAGGCACCAGCATGGAGCTACAGATGCTGATCGCCAACACCCTGCTGCAGTTCAATGGCCACGCCCTCAGCGAAGCGGAGCTGACGGCCTATGCCGAGGCCGTCGACTATCAGGCCCTGACCCGGCTGTAAACGGCGGGCGTTCTTGTATCAGCACGAGGCCTGGGGTTGCCGGGTCGCTTCGCCGGTGAGTTTACGACTCAAATACCTCAGCAGCAGGCCATAGGCGGGTACGAACAGGCCGAGGCTGAACAGCAGCTTGACCCCATAGTCCACCAGGGCGATCTCCATCCAGTTGGCCGCCATAAAGGGATCCGGTGAACGGTAGAAGGCCAGGCTGAAGAAAGCCAGGGTGTCGAGCAGGTTGCCGAAGATGGTGGAACAGGTAGGCGCCACCCACCAGGCCCGCAAATGCCGCAGGTGGCTAAACACCGATACATCGAGGATTTGGCCGAGTACGTAGGCCATAAAGCTGGCCAAGGCGATACGGGCGACGAACAGGTTAAACTCGTTTAAGGAGGCCAGCCCCTGATAGGTGGCTTCATAGAAGAGCACCGACAGCACATAAGAGGTAGCCAGCGCCGGCAGCATCACATAGAAGATGATACGCCGGGCCAACTCGGCACCAAAGATACGCACCGTCAGATCAGTGGCCAGGTAGATAAAGGGGAAGCTGAGCGCGCCCCAAGTGGTGTGCAGGCCGAAGAGGGTAAAGGGCAGTTGCACCAGGTAGTTGCTGGCGGCAATGATAGCGATGTGCAGCAACGACAGCCGGATCAGGGCGGTACGGTACTGGGCGGCGGAAATAACCATGGTTTACCTTGTTGAGCGATGAAATCGGAAGCCATCCCGGTAACGGCGTGGCGGCGTGCCTTACCGACAACCCAGGCGATCAACAGCCGCCTGTTTTTCAGCCACCGGAATGCGTGCGGCGCCATCTTACTCTTTCGCTTCCGCCTTGTCTTCACCTGAAAGTAATTTCCACAGGCGCGCACCAAATACATTCAACCCCAAGCCCAGCATCACCAGCAGGGCTCCGGCCCACTGAGCCGGTGTGAGCCGCTCATCCAACAACCACACCGCCGAGCTTAAGCCCACCACCGGCACCAGCAGCGAAAACGGCGCCACCATGGACGTCGGATAGCGCTGCAACAGGCGACTCCACAGACCATAGCCCAGCAGGGTCGCAACAAACGCCAGGTAACCCAGTGCCAGCAGGGTATGGCTGCCGATATGGCGCAAGGCGTCCGCTATCTGTTGCGACCCCTCCAACCAGAGCGACAAGCCGAGGAACGGCAGCGGTGGCACCAGGTTGCCCCAGACGATAAGCCCGATCAGATCGACCCTGCCTATTTTCTTGGTCACTATGTTACCCAATGCCCACATGGCCGACGCCGTCAGGGTCAGCCCCAGTCCCAACATAGTCATGGTGCCGTCGCCGCCCCGGCCGATCACGACGAGTCCGGTTGCCGCCAACAACAACCCTACCAGATGGACCGGCTTGACCCGCTCCCCCAGCAGCACGGCGGCAAACAGCAGGCTGAAGAAGGCCTGCGACTGCAACACCAGAGAAGCCAGCCCCGCCGGCATGCCATTGGCCATGGCGTAGAATAAAAAGGCGAACTGCCCCAGCGAGATGGTGCCGCCGTAAGCGATCAGCCAGCGCCAGGGCACCTGCGGCCGCCTGATCAGCAGCACCCCTGGAAAGGCGACCAGGGTAAAACGAAGGGCGCCGAGCAGCATGGGCGGCACCCCTTCCAGCCCCACCAGGATCACCACGAAGTTCATGCCCCAGACCCCGATCACCACCAGTGCCAGTAACAAATCCTTGGGTGCCATGCGGTACTATCCTGTTGTGATGGTAAGAGACATGGACGGCCTCAGCCGTGCCATTGCCCGGCCAGCCAGTCGGCCACCGGCTGGTCCTGCTCGCTCAGGGGGCTGAACCAGACACAGTCGAGATAATGTTGGTAACAGAGCAGCAGGCGGGTGCCTTCAAATTCCACCAGCCACTGGTGGTAGTCGGCCCCGAGCTCCTGCTCTATCAGCCGCAGTTCCAGGGTGCTCACCAGGCCGGCGGCCCAGGCGGGAAAGCTGTCCATGGTCAGCGGTGTTTCGGTTGTCAGTATGTTCATCATGAGCTGCAGGATACACAGATTTGTTTGGCCCAGTCCGGCGCCGGCTGGGCATAGGATTCGGCTTCGGGTTGTTCATCGAAGGGACGGCGCAAGATGGCCAGCAGCCGTTCGCATTCGCCGATATCCCCCTGCTCGGCACCCTTGATGGCCTGCTCCGCCAGATGGTTGCGGAGCACATATTTGGGGTTAATCAGGTCCATTTGTGCTTTTTTCTCCACCTGGCCGCGGTGCTCGACCGCCAACCGGGCCTGATAGCGGCGGAACCATTCCTGCCAGGCATCGGGCTTGGTCAGCAAGGCCAGTATTTCCTCGGGCACGGGGCCGCCGGCCGCGAGGCTCGATAACCGGCGGAACCAGGCGGTATAGTCCACCTGCTGCTCGGCCATCAGCGTGAACATCTGCCTGAACAACTCGGGATCCTCGTCCTGCCAGCCGCTTAACCCCAATTTCTGTCGCATCAATTCGGAAAAGGTCGACAGCAAGGCGTACTCGTATTTGCCCAGGGCCTCCTGCAGCTGCTCGATGGGGATCAGCTTGGACAGGGACTGCGCCAGACGCTGCAGGTTCCAGAAGCCCACCGCCGGCTGCTGATCATAGGCGTAGCGACCAGCATAGTCCGAATGGTTGCAGATATGGTAGGGATCATAAGCGTCGAGAAAACCGTAGGGGCCGTAGTCCAGGGTCAGCCCCAGGATCGACATATTGTCGGTGTTCATCACCCCATGACAGAACCCCACCGCCTGCCATTGGGCAATCAAGTGCGCGGTACGCTCCACCACCCGCTCGAACAGGGCCGCGTAACCCTGCGGGTCCTTGGCCAGATCCGGCCATTGGGTGTCGATCAGGTAATCCAGCAGGGTGGCGATGTGCTGCTCTCCACCGCTGTAAAAGAAGTATTCAAAATGGCCGAAGCGCACATGGCTGGCGGCGGCGCGCAGCAGGGCGGCGCCACTTTCCACCTCTTCCCGGTACACCGGTTCGTCGCTGCCCACCAGGCAGAGGGCCCGGGTGGTGGGAATACCCAGATGATGCATGGCCTCTGAGGCCAGATATTCACGGATGGAAGAACGCAGCACAGCCCGGCCATCGCCGAAGCGGGAATAAGGGGTCTTGCCGGCGCCTTTCAGGTGCAGATCCCAGCGCTGGCCATCGGGGGCCTCCACCTCGCCCAGCAACAGGGCGCGGCCGTCCCCCAGCCGCGGGCTATAGCCGCCGAACTGGTGGCCGGCATAAACCTGGGCGAACGGAGCCATCCCGGTCGGCAGCCGGGTACCACTGGTGATATCCAGCCACTGGCGATCGCTCAGCCCTTGCAGCCCCATCTGATCCGCCAATTCATGGTTAATCAGCAGCAGCCGGGGCTCCGCCAAGGGCGTGGGCTCGACCCGGGTGCCGGCCCAGTCAAAAGTTGCATACAAATTGTTCAATATCACACTTTCATCCTCGGGCCTGCACCAGCGTTTTATTTTTCACCATAGCTTACTTTATACTGCTTCTGCTCAATAAAGGAGCCCGGAAGCAATTCGTCTTTCTAACAATAACGGAGTCCAACGATGAAAAAATTGATGACAGCCGCCGCCATGCTGGCCTTGCTCAGTGCTCCCGCCTTCGCGGCCGGTGACGCCGCCGCCGGCAAATCCAAGGCTGCGGTCTGTGCCGCCTGCCATGGTGCCGAAGGTATCTCCGCCATGGACATCTACCCCAACCTGGCCGGCCAGAAAGAAGCCTACCTGGTAAAACAGATGAAAGCCTTCCGCGATGGCGATCGTAACGACCCCATCATGGCACCCATGGCCAAGCCCCTGTCCGACCAGGACATCGAGGATCTGGCCGCCCACTTCGCCGGCCTGTAAGCAATCAGGGTCCGCCTTGGCGGACCTTATCCCTGCCGGCGCAGCAGCGCGAGGAAGGCCGCGCCGTAACGCTCCAGCTTGCGCACCCCCACCCCATTGATGCCCAGCAGCTCCGCTTCCGTTTTCGGCCGGTAACGGGCTAGTTCGGTCAGGGTGGCATCGCTGAACACCACATAGGGCGGCACATCGGCATCGTTCGCCAGGCTCTTGCGCAGCTGGCGCAGCTCCTTGAACAGGGCCCTGTCTTCGGCGCGGCTGAGCACCGACTCCCCCTTGTCCTTCTGCTTGACCCGCACCAGCCGCGGCTCGGCCAGCTGCAGTGACACCTCGGCCCGCAGCACCGGGCGGGCCGCCTCGGTCAGCTGCAGCACCATATTACGGGTGATATTCTGGGTCAGCAGCCCCAGATGGATTAGCTGGCGGATCACGCTGACCCAGTGCTCCTGACTTTTATCCCGACCGATACCATAGGTCGACAGCTTGTCATGACCATGGTCGCGCACCCGCTGGGTGGTGGCACCGCGCAGCACCTCCACCACGTACATGACGCCGAAATGCTGGCCGACCCGGTATACGCAGGACAGCGCCTTGCGCGCGTCTTCGGTGCCATCGTAACCCTGGGGCGGATCCAGGCAGATATCGCAGTTGCCGCAGGGCTTGCTCTGGTAGTCGCCGAAATAATTGAGCAGCACCTGGCGGCGGCAGGTCAGCGATTCGGCGAAGGCCGCCATCACATTGAGCTTATACAGCTCCACCTGCAGCTGCTGCTCGTTATCGCTGTTTTCCAGCAGCCGCCGCACCCGGCCCACGTCGGCCGGGTCGTAAAGCAACAGCGCCTCCGACGGCAGGCCGTCCCGCCCGGCCCGGCCGGTCTCCTGATAGTAAGACTCGATATTCTTGGGAATATCATAGTGCACCACATAGCGCACATTGGGCTTGTCGATGCCCATGCCGAAGGCCACGGTCGCCACCACGATATCGATGTCGTCGCGGATAAACTGCTCCTGCACCGACTGGCGCAGCGCCAAGGGCAGGCCCGCATGATAGCTGGCCGCCCGGTAGCCCCGGGACAGCAGCCGCTCGGCCACCTCTTCCACCCGCTTGCGGCTGGAACAATAGACGATGCCGCACTGGCCCTGCTGCTCGGCCACATAGCGCAGCAGCTGGTCGATGCCCTTGAACTTTTCCACCAGGGTATAGCGGATATTGGGCCGGTCGAAGCTGGCGATATGGATCAAGGGGTCATGCAGGCCCAGCCGGCCCAGCATGTCCTGGCGGGTGGCCTCGTCGGCGGTGGCGGTCAGCGCCATCACCGGGATATGGGGGAACCATTGCTTGAGCCTGCCCAGCTCCGCATATTCGGGCCGGAAGTCATGGCCCCACTGGGAAATACAGTGGCCCTCGTCGATGGCGAACAGCGCCAGTTCCAGTTCGCCGAGCCGCTCCATGAATTCATGTTGCAGCAGGCGTTCCGGCGACACATAGACCAGCTTGATCTCGCCCCGGCGCATGGCGGCGAAATGGCGCACCATCTCTTCACGGCTCAGGGCGCTGTTGATATAGACGGCGGCCACCCCGTTGGCCACCAGGCTGTCGACCTGATCCTTCATCAAGGATATCAGCGGCGACACCACTATGGTCAGCCCGGGTCGCAGCAACGCGGGGATCTGATAGCAGATGGATTTGCCGCCGCCGGTGGGCTTGATCACCAGGGCATCGCGGCCATCGGTCACCGAGCGGATAATGTCTTCCTGGCCGTCGCGGAAGCTCTGGTAGCCGAACACCTGCTGCAACACCGCCAGCGGCGTGTCGGGAATGGTCAGGGCCTGGGGCTGTTCGGGCGAGGCAGTCATGTGAATCCGCTATGTCAGAAGGAAGGGGCATTGTAAAGCAGGGGGGGCAAACAATAAACCGGGCAGGCCACGGGCACCGCTCCCCGTCCGGTTATTTAGTTACATTTGCTACTGGTCAGCGGTTGGCTGTTATGGCTAAACTAGTTTTCTACCTAATTGCCAGATTTCTCGCTATGGAAAAAGATCACGCCGCCCAGGGTGCCCTGTACGCCCTTGGCGCCTATTTTCTATGGGGCATAGCCCCCATCTATTTCAAACAGCTGATGCATGTGCCGGCCTACGAGATCCTCACCCACAGGGTGCTCTGGTCCTTCTTGTTGCTGCTGGCACTGATCAGCGCGCTTGGTTACTGGCCCAGGGTCAGGGCCATGCTGCGCGAGCCCAGGCATCTGCTGATGCTGTTGCTGTCCTCGGTCACCATAGGGCTGAACTGGTTGATCTTTATCTGGGCGGTCAACAACGATCATATGCTCGATGCCAGCCTGGGTTATTACATAAATCCGCTGTTCAACATAGTGCTGGCCATGCTGTTCCTGGGTGAGCGCTTCCGGCCCACCCAGTGGCTGGCGGTGGCGCTGGCGGGCGGCGGCGTGCTGATCCAGCTGCTGGTGTTCGGCAGCCTGCCCTGGGTGGCGCTGGCGCTGGCCACCTCCTTCGGCTGCTATGGCCTGATCCGCAAGAAGGTGCCGGTCGATCCCTTTACCGGCCTGATGCTGGAAACCCTGGTGCTGCTGCCCGCCGCCGCCCTCTACCTGTGGGGATTTGCCGACAGCACCACCAGCCAGATGAGCCATAACTCCCTGAACACCAACCTGTGGTTGATCTCCGCCGGCCTGGTGACCACGGCTCCGCTGCTGCTGTTCGCCAGCGCAGCCAAACGACTCAGGCTGTCGACCCTGGGTTTTTTCCAGTATTTGGGCCCCAGCCTGATGTTCCTGCTGGCGGTGCTGCTCTATGACGAGCCCTTCACCCAGGACAAGGTAATCACCTTTGCCCTGATCTGGCTGGCGCTGGTGATCTATACCCTGGACGGGGTCAGGCAGCGGCGGCGCAATTCTTTACAAAACAGCCCCCGGCTGCACCGCTAAAATAGCGTCATGAATGCCGTAAGATACTGGAAACATCCTTCGCTGCCGGGCATGGAGCTGTGCCTGGCCGACCATGCCGCCTTCAGCTATGGCCGGCATATCCACCTCGACTACCATATCGGCCTGGTCGAGTCGGGCGCCCAGAAATTTATCCATAAGGGTAGCTCGGCAGCGCTGGCCGCGGGCCGGCTGTCGCTGCTCAACCCGGATATCGCCCATGACGGTGGCTGCTTCGATGAACGGGGCTTCCGGGTCCGGGTGTTTTCCATCGCGCCCGGGCTGATGGCTTCCCTGGCCAACGAGCTGGAACAGGTGGAGCCCTTCTTCACCCAGCCCCTGCTGGATCATCCCGGCCTGTACCGGCACAGCCTGGCGCTGCACCGACAACTGGAGCAGGGACTGCTCTCTCCCCGGGAAACCGAGGAGCGGCTGCTCGGCCTGCTGTTCTGCGCCGTGGCCGGCTCCATCCTGTGGCTGGCAGTGAGCGAGGGCCTGGGGTAACCACGCCATACCGCCCCCTCCATAACGGTCAGAGGCGGCGCTGGCATCCCTGTTCCTTGAGGCGGCACAGCACCGCCGCCACTATCCGCTCACAACGATGGCCGGCAAACTCGTACAGCTTCAGCCCCTGCCGTTCCATCTCCGCCATCAGCGCCTCGCGCAGCAGCCCCCTGGCCCTGTGATATCGGGTCTTGACCGTGGCCTCGGGCAACGCCAGGCTGAGGGCCGTTTCGCTGACGCTCAGCTGCTGCACGGCACGCAACACAAACACGCTGCGGAAAGGGCGGGGCAAGGCATCCACCGCCTGTTCCAGCAGGCCGCACAGCTGCCTGTTGGCCTGTTCCTGCTCCGGCGAGGCAAGCTGCCGCTCCGCTGGTACATGGGAAGCCATGATCTCCTCCAGGGTATCATCCAGCAGGCCGGTGCGGCGCCGGGCCCGCAGTCGCATCAGCGCCTCGCGGGTGACGATGCGCGACAGCCAGCCGGCGAAGTAATAAGGCTCGCCGAAGTGTTCTCTCTGCAGCCAGGCCTTGATATAGCTTGCCTGCAGTATGTCCTCGGCTTCATCATCGTCGGTGACGATGCTGCGGGCCAGGCGGAACAGGCGCTGGTTATAACGGCGCATCAGGGATTCGAACAGCTTGATATCGCCCTCCCGCAGCCGTATTGCCAGTTGGAATCCGGCCGGATCCGGTTCCGTCCCTCCCTGGGTTTGTGCTCGAGCAGCCGGCATATCCATAATATTCTCCTTATTCTGCGCATTGACCCGCCGCTGTGGCCAGCCAGGCGATCAGCTCACGCCGCTGTTGCGGATCGGCTATGCCCGCATAGGTCATTGTAGTTCCCGGAACCCTGTCCATCGGCGCCGCCAGGAAGGCATCCAGGGTATCTTGATCCCAGACAAGGCCCGACTCCCGCATCGCCGCCGAGTAATCGAATCCGGGCACAGTGCCCGCCCGCCGGCCAATCAGCCCGCAATGGCGCGGGCCGGTGCGATTCACCTGTAGCGAATGACAGCCCATGCAGCGGCTGTAAATCTGCTCGCCCCGTTGCGGATCGCCGGCCGGCTCCGCCCGGGCCGGCGACAGGCCGAGCAGGAGGCAGGCCAGCCCCGCCAACCATGATGGCACCTGCATCCGTCCCCCTACGAGAAGAAGGCGCCGGGCACCGGATCCATACCCAGCGCCGAGCGCAGCACCGCCCAGTGCATAGCCTCGTCCGCCAGTATGCTGGCCGCCGCCGAGGCCAGTTCCCGGTTGTCAAACAGGGGGATGGCGCCCGCATAGGCGCTGACCGCCCCCCGCTCCAGGCCGGCGGCAAAGGCCAGCACATCCGCCTGGTTGTTCAGCCTGTCGACCGGGAAGGCATAGTCGGCGGGACTGGCGGGCAGCTTGCCGCCCAGCTGATCAATGGTGCCGGCAAGCAGCTCCGCATGCTCCCTGTGATGCCCCTGAAAGCTCACCGCCACCTTGAATGCCTCCGCCTGCAGCAAACCGCTGTCGGCGCCCAGCTGGTAGGCAGCAATCGCCTCCCGCTCCGCCAACCAGGCGGTGCCCAGGATACGGATATCGGTCTGCTGGGCTTCACTGCCGGCCTCCGTGGCCAACGCCAGTCGGGGTTTGCCGGCCAGCAGCCCGATGGCGGCGCCGGACAGGGTCAGGCACAGGCCGTCGAACAGAAACCGACGACGCGGGGAAATGATCAATTGCTCTGGCTTGTTCATCTTGCTGCTCCTTACTACTGAAAAGGCGTTGTTACCCTATCAATGCGGCAAGGAGGAAAAAGGTTCCCGGATAATCAGGCAACGGGAGGAACATTGAAAAAAGGCGTGAGGCGTGAGGCGTGAGGCGTGAGGCGTGAGGCGTGAGGCGTGAGGCGTGAGGCGTGAGGCGTGAGGCGTGAGGCGTGAGGCGTGAGGCGTGAGGCGTGAGGCGTGAGGCAAAAATTGTAGGCACCGCCTTAGCCGACGCAAACCGACACGCAGCGAAAACGTCACCAGCACCACGCCAAAGCAGCCAGCCCCCAGGAGCTGACCGCTTACAGCTTACGGCTGTCTGTTAAAGCGCTTCCAGTCGGGCATAGGCGGTGACCAGCCATTTGGCGCCGCCGTCGTCGAAATTAACCTGGACCCGGCTCTGGGCGCCGGCGCCTTCGAAGTTGAGCACTATGCCCTCGCCGAACTTAGGATGCGCAACCCGCTGGCCCAGGCGGAAACCGGTCTGGTCGAAGGTCTGCTGCACCCGATCCTGGCTGAAGCGGCCGTTGGGCAGGGCGCGGGTGACCTTGGCCTTGAGCCGGATCTCCTCCAGGCAGCCGCCGGGCAGTTCCCTGATAAAGCGGCTGGGCCGGTGAAACATCTCCCGGCCGTAGAGGCGGCGGCTCTCCGCGTGGCTGATATACAGCTTGCGCATGGCCCGGGTCATGCCCACATAGGCCAACCGCCGTTCTTCCTCCAGCCGCCGGCTTTCTTCCGCCGACTGCTGGCTGGGGAACATGCCTTCCTCCACCCCCACCATGAACACCAGCGGAAATTCCAGGCCCTTGGCCGAGTGCAGCGTCATCAGCTGCACCGCGTCGTCGAACTGGTCCGCCTGGCCCTCGCCCGCCTCCAGCGCCGCGTGGGACAGGAACGCCGACAGCGGCGGCATGTCGTCCTCATCGGACGGGGTGAACTGGCGGGTGGCGCTGACCAGTTCCTCCAGGTTCTCCACCCGGGCCTGGGCCTTTTCACCTTTTTCCGCCTGATACATGGCCTTGAGCCCGGACAGCTCGATCACCCGGTCGGTCTGCACATGCAGGGGCAGTTCGCGGGTGTCGTCCTCCAGCTGGTTGATCAGCGCCAGGAAGCGGCTGACCGCCGAAGCGGCCCGGCCGGCGAGGATTTTTTCCTCCACCAGCGCCCAGGCCGACTGCCACAGGGTCAGCTGCCGGTCCCGGGCCGCATCGCGGATCAGCCCCAGGGTGCGCTCGCCGATGCCGCGGGTGGGGGTATTGACGATACGCTCGAAGGAAGCCTCGTCGCCCCTGTTGTTGATCAGCCGCAGGTAACCCAGGGCATCCTTGATCTCCTGGCGCTCGAAGAAGCGCAGGCCGCCGTAGATACGGTAGGGAATGCGCTCCTGGATCAGCGCCTCTTCCAGCACCCGTGACTGGGCGTTGTTGCGGTAGAGGATGGCGGCTTCGCTCAAGGTGCCGTCCTGCTGCCGCCACTGCTTGATGCGCTCCACCACGAAGCGGGCTTCATCCACCTCGTTGAAGGCGCCATAGAGGGCGATCGGCTCGCCCTCGCTGCCCTCGGTCCACAACTCCTTGCCCATGCGCTCGGCATTGTTGGCGATCAGGGTGTTGGCGGCCTTGAGGATGGTGCCGGTGGAGCGGTAGTTCTGCTCCAGGCGGATGGTCTCCGAGCCGGGGAAGTCGGCCAGGAAGCGGGCAATGTTTTCCACCCGGGCGCCGCGCCAGCCGTAGATGGACTGATCGTCGTCGCCCACTATCATCACCCGTGCGCGATCGCCGGCCAGCATCCGCAACCAGGCGTACTGGATGCTGTTGGTGTCCTGGAATTCGTCCACCAGGATATGGCGGAACCGGTCCTGGTAGTGGGCCAGGATATGGGGCTGCTGCAGCCACAGTTCGTGGGCGCGCAGCAGCAGCTCGGCAAAATCCACCAGCCCGGCCCGGTCGCAGGTGTCCTGATAGACCTGATAGATACGCTGATAGGTTTGTTGCAACGGATCCTTGAGTACCTGGATATCCTTGGGCCGCAGCCCTTCGTCCTTGCGGGCATTGATAAAACCGGCGGCCTGCCGCGGCGGCCACTGTTTCTCGTCCAGGTTCATGCTTTTCAGGATCCGGCGCAGCAGCCGCAGCTGGTCGTCCGAGTCGAGGATCTGAAAGTCCTGGGGCAACTTGGCATCCAGGTGGTGGGCGCGCAGCAGGCGATGGGCCAGGCCATGGAAGGTGCCGAGCCAGAGCCCGAACAGCCGGCCGCCGAGCAGCTGCTCGACCCGCCCGCGCATTTCCGCCGCGGCCTTGTTGGTAAAGGTCACCGCCAGGATCGCCGAGGCCGGCACCTGCTCCACCTGCATCAGCCAGGCGATACGATGCACCAGCACCCGGGTCTTACCGCTGCCGGCGCCGGCCAGCACCAGCATGTTCTGGGCGGGGGCGGCCACCGCGTCCCTTTGCTTGTCGTTCATGCCGTCAAGCAGGCTGGATACATCCATCTTGGCTCCTATTCTTGTTCAATGAGGTGCAATGCCGGATGAGGGACGGAGGGATTGCTTAAGCCGACCGTTGGCGCCAGGGTCGAAAAATGCTCCTGCATTTTTCGACATTTCCGCCATCCATGGCGGTCAGATGGCGCCATCGAGCTTACAAGGATGTATTCACAGCGTGTCGGTGTGTCAACCCTCCGTCCCTCTTGTATCCCGGAATTACAGTATGTCGGCGATTATAACAGCTCCAGCAACTGCTCCAACCGCTCCAGGGTAAGATGGGGCAAACAGCTTAACCCGGCTTCCGACTGATTGGCGTCGTTCAGCCACACCGACTGGCAGCCACTGAGCACGGCACCGGCCACATCCGTGTCCCTGTGGTCGCCGATATGCAGTATCTCCGACAGACTCACCCCGGCCTGCTCGGCCAGTCGCTGGAACATGTCCGGGGCCGGCTTCATCCGGCCGTCTTTACCCGCCTGTAATACCAGCTCAAAATAGGGGGCCAGCTCGGTATGCTCGATCGGCAGATTGCCGTTGGTGATCACCGCCAGCCGGTAGTGCCGGCCCAGGGCGGTGAGCACCTTGTGGGTGGCTTTCGGCACCTGGATCCGGCCACGCACCGCCAGGAAGCCCCGGTAGTATTCTTCCGCCAGCTCTCTAGCCCGGCCGTTAGCTACGCCCTGGCGGCTCAGGCCCTCGGTCAGCACCGCCAGCCGGCAGGCTCCGACATCGTGGGCCAGCTCGGGCCTGCACCGCAGCAGTTGCCGCTTGATGGTCGCCAGGCTGGTCTTGTCGAGCAGGGTGGACTCGGGGTGATCATGCTTGAGCGCATCCAGCAGCCAGCTTTCCGCCGCCGCGATCACCGGCACATTGTCGTACAGGGTGTCGTCCAGATCGAAGCTGACCACCTTGATCGGTGTCAGCCGTTTATAAAAGCGCATGGGGATCTCCCGTAATGATAAAAGATGTCGACCCAAGGGCCAGCCTACGCGCCGTGTCTCTCAGCATCCGGGCCGCTATGAATCTTCATCTTTGCTGCGTTTGGCCCTAGGGTGGGCCTGATCATAGGCCTTGGCCAGGTGCTGAAAATCCAGGTGGGTATAGATCTGGGTAGTGGCCAGATCCGCATGGCCCAGCAGTTCCTGCACCGCCCGCAGATCGCCGCTCGACTCCAGCATATGGGTCGCGAACGAGTGGCGCAGCTTGTGCGGGTGAATATGGCTCGACAGCGCCTGCCTGCTACCCCACTCGGCCAGCCGCAGCTGCACGCTGCGGTGGGAAATACGCCGTTGCTGCTTGCTGACAAACAGCGCCCGCTCCTCGGTGCCGGCGAGGGTGCCACGCACCCCGAGCCATTTTTCCAGCCATTCCAAGGCCATCCTGCCCACCGGCAGTATACGTTGCTTGTTGCCCTTGCCGATCACCCGCACCTGCCGCTCGGCAAACTGGATATCGCCCAAATCCAGCGCCACCAGCTCGGCCAGGCGCAGGCCGGAAGAATACATCAGCTCCATCATGGCCCGATCGCGCAGCGCCAGCGGATCCGACTCGTCGATATTCATCAGTTGATGCAGTTCATCCACATCCAGGTTTTTCGGCAGCGGCCGACCCTGCTTGGGCGCACTCACGCCCTTGGCCGGGTTGGCGGCCAGCAGGCCATGCAGGATCAGCCAGTCGCAGAAGCTGCGTAGCGCGCTCAGTTGAGTGGCGATGGAACGGGGCGCCAGGCCCCGCTTATGCAGGCGGGTGGCCAGCCCCCGCACATGACTGACGGACAGCTGCCGCCAGCCGTCGAGGCCCAGTTCCGCCAGCTGCTCGGCCATGGCGGTGAGGTGCCGCCGATAGCCGTCCCGGGTATGGGGGCTGAGCTGGCGCTCGACCCTCAGGTATTCGACGAAATCGGCAATACCGGCGCTCAGCTCAGGGCCGGTCATCGACCACCAGCCTGGGCAGCAGCAGCGACACCACATCCGCCAGCTGACTGAGGAACAGGGTGTCCTTTTCCGCCCCATAATGCCCCGCATCGACACTGCCGAAGGCCAGCAGCCCCTGCTCTCCCCTGGCGCCCAGCCGCACCAGGGCACAGGAGCTGACCATCGCATCGCCGAACAGCCGCTGCTTTTCGTCTTTGCCGAGCCGGCCCAGATAGATATCCCGGTTGACCAGGCGCTCCCGGTATAACCGCTCCAGCTGCTCGCCGGACAGCACCGAGGGTCCCGGCCGCCAGCGCGGATCGATCACCAGCACGATGGCCGACAACCGCAGCTGCTGGAAGGTGCGGGCCAGCAGCCGTTCCAGCTGGCTCAGGCTGGAGCAGGCGAACAGCCGGGGGAACAGGTCCACATAGACCCGGAAGATACGCTCGTTCTCCCCGGCTACCGTCATCAGCCCGGTGATCTCCTCTTCCAGGGCCTGGATACGCTGACGCTGGCGCTCCAGCCTGGCTTCGACAAGGGAAACGCTGCCCTTCTGCTGGTGGGGCAGCCGAAGCTGTTCCAGCAGCGTGCGGTGACGCAAGAAGAAGTCCGGCCTGTCCCGCAGATAGTCCGCTACCTGCGTTTCATCCAGTTCGGTGTCGTCCAGCAGGGTTCCGTCACTCATAGGTTGAGTTGTCCATCGAAGACATGTTCGGCCGGACCCGTCATATAGACGGGCTTGCCCGGGCCTTTCCAGGAGATAGTCAGGGTGCCGCCCGGCAGATGGACCTGCACCCGCTCCGCCAACTTGCCCCAGCTAATGCCCATCACGGCGGCGGCGCAGGCGCCGGTGCCGCAGGCCAGGGTTTCACCTGCGCCACGCTCGAAGACCCGAAGCCGGGCTTCCTTGGCATTGACTATCTGCATAAAGCCGACGTTCACCCGCTCCGGGAACCGTTCATGGCTTTCCAGCTCGGCACCCAGGGTTTCAACCGGTGCCGTATTCACATCATCGACTTCCAGCACACAGTGAGGGTTGCCCATGGATACGGCGCCACACATCAGAGTCTGCTCCCGGGTCCGCACCAGGTAGGTTTTTTCCGCCTTCTGCGCCTTGAAGGGGATATTGGCCGGCTCGAACTCCGGCACCCCCATGTTGACGGTGACCTGGTTGTCATTCTCCAGCTGCAGCACTATGGTGCCCTTCTGGGTGCTGACCCTGATCCTGTCCTTGTTGGTCAGGCCCTTGAGCCGCACGAAACGGGCGAAGCAACGGGCACCGTTGCCGCATTGCTCCACCTCGGAGCCGTCGGCGTTGAAAATGCGGTAATGAAAATCCAGCTCGGGATCATAAGGGGGCTCGACCAGCAGCAACTGATCGAAGCCGATACCAAAATGACGATCCGCCAGCTGGCGGATCACCTCGGGGTTAAAAAACACCTTCTGGGTCACCCCGTCCACCACCATGAAATCGTTGCCCAGGCCGTGCATCTTGGAGAAATGGATCACAACAACCTCTTATGCGTCGGGCAACAGGGTTTCGCCCTGCCACAGATCGGCCAGCTGTTCCCGTTCACGCACCACATAGGCCTGGTCACCATCCACCATGATCTCGGCGGCACGGGGACGGCTGTTGTAGTTGGACGCCATCACAAAGCCATAGGCACCGGCCGAGCGGACCGCCAGCAGATCGCCTTCGGCGATGGCCAGTTCCCTGTCCTTGCCAATGAAGTCGCCGGTTTCACACACGGGACCGACCACATCATAGACCGCCGCCTCGCGCTGCAGGTTCAGATCGGTGGGGATGATCGCCTGCCAGGCACTGTAAAGGGCCGGGCGGATCAAATCGTTCATGGCCGCGTCGACGATGGCAAAGTTCTTGGCTTCGCTGGGCTTCAGATGCTCCACCCGGGTCAGCAACACGCCGGCGTTGGCGGCGATGGCCCGGCCCGGTTCAAACACCAGGGTCAGATCGCGATTGCTGAGCCGGGCTTTCAGCTGCTCCGCATAGCGGCTAGGCTCGGGCGGCGCCTCCTGATCGTATTTCACGCCCAGGCCTCCGCCCACATCCAGATGACGGATATGAATGCCTTCAGCGGCCAGGCTGTCGATCAACAGCAGTAACTTGTCGACCGCCTCCAGGAAGGGGGACAGCTCAGTCAGCTGGGAGCCGATATGGCAGTCCACGCCACTGACATTGAGGTTCGGCAGGGCGGCCGCCTGGCGGTAAATGTCCAGGGCCTGTTCGATGGGAATACCGAACTTGTTCTCTTTCAGCCCGGTGGAAATATAGGGATGGGTACCGGCGTCGATATTCGGGTTGACCCGGATGGAGATCGGTGCCTGACGGCCCAGCTCGCCGGCCACCTGGTTGATGCGCTCCAGCTCCGCCACCGATTCGACATTAAAGCAGAAGATCTCCTGCTCCAGGGCGAACTGGATTTCGTCGACCCGCTTGCCCACGCCGGAGAACACCACCTTGCGGGGATCGCCGCCAGCGGCGATTACCCGGCACAGTTCTCCCTTGGAGACGATATCGAAGCCAGACCCCAGGCGCGCCAGCACGTTGAGCACCGCCAGGTTGGAGTTGGCCTTGACCGCATAACAGATCAGATGCTCGACCTCACCGGCCGCCTGATCGAAGGCGTGCCAGTGGCGCTCCAGGGTGGCCCGGGAATAGACATACAAGGGAGTGCCGTGTTGTTCGGCCAGACGGGCGAGTTCGCAGGCTTCACCGTAGAGGTGGCCGTTATCCTGATAATTAAAGTAATCCAAGGTTCTTCCCTTTAAGGTTGCGCAACCTGAGTGCTGTTCTGTTCGGCCTGAGGCAGGGTCAGGGGGCCTTTGAGGCCGCAGCCCGCCAGGGTCAGTGCCAGGGCAGCGAGAACGGTCAGCTTGATTTTGTGCATCATATGACTGTGAATATGGTTCCAGGCTCTTATAATCGCATTCAGATTCTCAAAAGCAATAGGAAGCGGGCGATGAACGACAGTGAATTCCATGCCTTGGCGGACGCCATTTATCAGCATATAGAAGAATGCATCGATCACAGCGGGGTCGATATCGATTGCGAAACCATCGGCGGGGTAATGAACCTGACCTTCGAGAACGGCGTCAAGTTTGTGCTCAACCGCCAGGAGCCCCTGCACCAGATCTGGCTGGCCACCCGGGAAAACGGCCACCACTTCGCCTATCAGGAGGGTCGCTGGATAGATAACCGCCAGGGCCATGAGCTGATGGCCTGGCTGACCCTGCAGGCACAACGCCAGGGTGGCACCGAAATAGCCTTTTAATAATGGCGGGCGTCTCGCCCTGTACAAGCCTACGCCTGCACGCGAGGGCTAGGCAAAGCGCAGCGATTCACTTGCCGGGGCGGCCCCTCAGCCGGTACAGGCCCGGGTGCTGTCCTTATCTTCCTTGATACTGCGATAGGGTAATACCTGCACCTGGCCATCTTCCCCGGCCACGATTTCGTAATACTGGGGCAGGTTGAAGTTGGCGAAGTTGCCGGCGGGAGGCTGGTGCTCGTGATTGGAGGTATAGAAGCGGTTGATGCTTTGCACCAGCTCGTCCTTGCTGCCGAACACATCCGGGTACACTTCGATACGGTTGGTTTCATCCAGAATATAGAGGTTGAAGCCTTCCTGCGTATCTTCAAAGAAAAACTGCATCAGGCCTTCGCTGGCATAGGCATCGACAATATCCGGCACCGTCCTGTCCTCGGTTTTGTCCAGGCGCAGGGCGTGGCGGTGTTGTTTCTGGGCGGACAGCTGGTTGTAGAAATCCACCGCATTTTCCATCTTCTGCACGCTGACACCGCGACGTTCGAAGAAGATGCCGTACTTTTCCCTGCCCAGCACCAGGGTCTTGATGGCGCTGTCCTGCTGGCGGGCCAGCCGCAACTTGACGCTTTCCTTCACCAGCTGTTCGAAACGGGTACGCAGCAAGCTGCGGAAATGCCGGCTGTAGCAGAAGACATTCAGGCTTTCCGGGCCGCTGGCATCCTGATGCATCTTGCCGAGTATGGTGGTCAAGGCATCCACCACCGCCGTCGGCCCGCTGAAATGCAGGGTGCGAATCTCATCCCAGGAGTTGCGGTACAGGATATCCACCGAGCCCACCAGGTTTTCCAGCTGCTGGCCAAAGCTAAAGGGATCGCTGGTCTCGGCGCTGAATTCGATGGCCTTGCCCTGCCAGCAACTGGTGGGATCGACTTCCAGGTTGAGGAAGATGCCCAGGTTACGCACCTCGCAGGGGCGGCTCAGGGCCAGGTTGGTCGGGGCGGGACAACGCACCGGAAAGGTTTGCGCCAGATCGCGGCAAAATTCCCGCAGATGCTGATGGATCACATCAGAACCCTGATTGAACAGGTGCACCCGGGTGGCCGGCACCAGCAGGCCGTTAAAATGCGCCCAGGCCACCAGCTTGCTGATGTAGGTGTTGTATTCCAGGGGGCTGCGGCCGATGATCTCGCCCGGGCTCAGGCCGTATTTATACAGATACCAGCCGGCCTTGTTGACCTTGCCTTCCGGCACCTGCACCAGGCTGATGTCGGCCTCGCTCAAGTTGGGGGCTATCTTGAGGTTGATCAGCCGCACCTTGCCTGGCAGGTTCTCGAACGCCGCGTACAGCTTGCGCGACAATATGCCGATATCCTCCGGGTTGATGGACTCGCTGATGTTGTTGCGCCGGGCGAACTGGATCAGGTTACGATAGCTGTGCATCAGGGCATCGAGCAGCTCACCGTAGGCGGCTTTCACTTCTTCCACCCGCCAGTTGGCCCTGTTGTTCAGGTAGGCGAGCTTGTCTGCCGACCAGCCCCATTCCGCCACCAAGCGGTTGATCAGCTGCTGTCGCCAGCCATATTGTTCGTCATCACCGTGGGTCAGGTGCAGCCCTTCGGAGACCTTGAGATAGAAACAACGCCGCACCAGATCGAGCCGGGCGCTGTCACCGATAGATCCCAGGTAGTCGGTGACCTTTTTCAGCATCAGCATATAGTGATCCTGACGCTCGTCCAGCTGCTCGGCGGTCTGAAAATGCCCCTTCAGGTGGCGGCACAGCAACTGGGTATCCGGGTATTCATGGGAATAGGCCTCCATCAGCACGGTTTTCAGTACCGCCTTATAGGGAGAGTCTATGCCCTTGTACAGCTGCCACAGGGCGGCGCCGAAATATTCCTCGGCCGGGATGCGGGCAAAGCCCCCCAGATCCAGCCATTCATCGCTGTTCAGGGTGCCGTTGGCAAACTGCTCGGCCACAAACTTGTCGTAGTTGGGCCCCAGCTTGCCCGGGGCAAACATCCACACCAGCTTCTTGCCGGCGATGCGCAGGTGGCTGCGATAAAACTCGTCCAGCAGCAGCAGGTGCTGGGCGCTGCCGCAGCTTTCGCCCTCGACCCATTGCTGGTTGTCGGTGCGGAATTTATTGTCGGGAATAAGAAACAGGTTCAGTTCAACCTGGCGTTGCTCTGCCCACTTGGAAATCAACAGACATTTTTGCTGCAACAATTCGACCCGTTCGGCGGGCAGTTGGTGGGAATAACATACCCAGACATCCAGATCCGAATGCCGGCACTGACCGACGGAAGAGGTGCTGCCCATCGAATAGAGGCCGAAGATTTCAGGGCTCTCGTCGTGCAGTCCCTGGCAGCCATTAGCCGCCAGGCACAACTCATCGATAAATTCCCGCTGCCGCCGGTTGGGGAGGAAATGACAGACACCTGCAGGCACCTTGCCCGGAACAAAGCCCGGTAACAACGGATGATGATAATGCAGCAACACGGGCAGCAGCTGAAAGACCTGCTGTCCATGACGGCTCATAACGGCGAGCGCCCGAGCCTGTTTTTGCTGATTAAACTGTTCGCATCGCTCAACGAGTCGATGAAAATTCTCGTGCAAGGAAAGGGCCTTCGGTTGACCGACAACGACCTTACAGGTCAAAAGTGTGATCATGGTAACAATTAGCCAAGGAATGAACAACATGTTAGATGACACATTCATGCAACATATTGACGTTCAACAAATCCGTGCACCTTTCTTCCCTGAAATCGGCTGTCAAGGGTGATAATATCGGGACATCGAGGACCAACACAGAGACGCACATGGCCAGTCGTATTATCCGCATCGCCACCCGCAAAAGTCTGCTTGCCCTGTGGCAGGCCAACCATGTCAAGGCACGCCTGGAGGCACTCCATTCCCATATCCAGGTTGAACTGGTACCCATGACCACCAAGGGCGATGTGCTGCTCGACACCCCCCTGTCAAAGGTCGGCGGCAAGGGCCTGTTCGTCAAGGAACTGGAAGTGGCCATGCTGGAAGGCCGCGCCGACATCGCCGTTCATTCCATGAAGGATGTGCCGGTGGAGTTCCCCCAGGGCCTGGGGCTCTCGGTCATCTGTGAACGGGAAGATCCCCGGGATGCCTTTGTTTCCAATGATTATGCCAGCCTGGAGGAGCTGCCCGCCGGGGCCGTGGTCGGCACCGCCAGCCTGCGCCGGGAATGTCAGATCCGTGCCCGCCGTCCGGATCTGGTGGTCAAGACCCTGCGCGGCAATGTCCAGACCCGGCTGCGCAAGCTGGATGAGGGCGAATACCACGCCATTATCCTGGCGGCGGCCGGCCTGAAACGGCTGGCGCTGGAAGAGCGCATCAAGGTGCTGATGAGCCCGGAGGAAAGCCTGCCCGCCAATGGCCAGGGCGCCGTCGGCATCGAATGCCGTCTGGATGACCGGGAACTGCTGGACCTGCTCGCCCCCCTGGACCACCCACCTACCCGTTTGCGGGTGCTGGCCGAACGGGCCATGAATCACGGCCTGGAAGGCGGCTGCCAGGTACCGATCGGTGCCTATGCCGAGCTGGAGGGCGATCAGCTGTGGTTGCGGGGCCTGGTGGGCCGGCCGGACGGCAGCCAGATTATCTATGATGAAATTCGCGGACCGGCCGACACCGGCGAACAGCTGGGCCAGACCCTGGCCAGGCAGCTGCTGGCCCAGGGTGCCGACCGGATACTGGACGAGATCTATCAGGCATGATCCCCCTGGTCGTCCGGCCCGAGCCCCAGGCCGAAGCCCTGCGGCGGCAGCTGGCGGCGGCGGGCCATCAGCCTTTGGTCTGCCCGTTGCTCGACTTTGCCGCCGGCCGGGATGTTTCCCGGCTGGGTCCGGCACTGGCGTTATGCGGCCCCCTGGATTATGTGATAGCGGTCAGCGTACAGGCGGTGACTTTTGCCGATAATGCCTTGAAAAGCCAAAAGTTACCCTGGCCGGACAGCCATTATATCGCGGTCGGCGAGGCCACGGCTCAGGCCTTTGCCGCTATCGGCATCCATAAGGTCAGCGTGCCCGACGATCCTCGTTCAGAGGGCATTATCGCCCTGCCCGAACTGCAACAGCCGTCCGGCAGCCAGGTGGTGATCCTGCGCGGTGATGGCGGTCGTGATCTGATAGCCCCTACCCTCGGCGCCCGGGGAGCCCGGGTAAGCTATTGCGAGGTCTATCGCCGCCAATATCGAGCGGATCCCGGCGGAGCGCTGGTGAAAGGTTGGCAGAGGCAGGGTGTCGACAGTATTATCATCACCAGTGGCGGATTGCTGAACCATCTTTTTCAGCTGGCTGCCACCCGTGCAAAGGACTGGCTGCTTAGCCGTTTGTTGATAGTACCCAGTGAGCGGGTGGCCCAAGAAGCCAAGACACTGGGATTCACTCTGGTCATCAATGCAGAAGGTGCATCCAACCAAGCGCTGCTACAGGCGCTGGATGAGAGGAAAAGGAATGACAAATAATAACCAAGATAAGCAAGCGAAACCCGTGACGAGCAGCGCCAACGCCGTGCCTGATACGGCCACCGGAAAGCCGGTCGAGCCGGCGGCAACCCAGCCCCAGGCCAAAGAGAAAACATCCTCTTCCTCCGCCATCATCCTGGCCGTCATCGCCATCGTGCTGGCCATACTGCTGACCGCCGGGCTTTATTGGCACGGTCACAATCAAACCGTCGCCCAGGCGGCACAACTGGCCAAGCTGGAGGCCGAACTCAATCGCCAACAAGGCGAGCAGGCCGCCCTGCAGTCCCACTTGGGCAAGCTGGACAGCAGCCAGGCCAGTGCCGACGAACAACTGGCCGGCCTGTCCCGCAAACTCCTGGCTCTGGACAACAAGCGGCCCAGCGACTGGATGCTGGCCGAAGCCGAATACCTGGTGCGGATGGCCGGTCGTAAACTCTGGCTGGAGCAGGATGTGGTCGCCGCCGCCATGATGCTGGCCAATGCCGACGAGCGCCTCGCCGCCCTCAACGACCCCGGACTGGTGTCGGTACGCCAGGCCCTGGCCCAGGATATCGCCAGCATCAAGTCGCTGAGAAAGGTCGACCGGGACGGCCTGGTTATCAAGCTGAACACCATCAACGACCAGGTCGATAAGCTCAAGCTGACCGGCATCGTCATGGCCCAGGCAGCCGAGCCCGATCATACCCTGTCCGAATCGGTCACCGACTGGAAGGAAAACCTCAAGAAAAGCTGGGCCGGTTTCAGCGAAAACTTCGTCACCGTGCGCCGTCGGGACGGCAAGGTGGAAGCCCTGATTTCGCCCCAGCAGCACTGGTACCTAGCTGAAAACCTCAAGGGCAAGCTGCTGCAGGCGCAACTGGCGGTCTACCGTGAACAGCAGGCGGTGTTCGACAGCTCCCTGGCCCAGGCCAGCGAATGGCTGACCAACTACTATGCCGACGACAGCGTACGCCAGTTTATGCTCGAGCAAATTGAACAGCTGCGTGGCCAGCAGATCGATGTCGATTATCCCGAGCAGTTCAGCGCCCAGGATCGGCTGCAACAGCTGCTGGATGACCGGCTGCAACGCCTGTTAACCGGTTTATAAGGGGGAGACCATGATACGCCTTGCCATTATTGTCGCCTTCCTGGCCGCCGGCCTGATCATAGGCCCGGATATCGCCGGTCGTCAGGGCTATGTGCTGATCGCCGCCGGTCAATACACCATCGAATCGACCGTGACCGTGCTGCTGATTTCGGCCGTGCTGTTTTACCTGCTGCTGCTGTTTCTGGAGTGGCTGCTAGGCCGGGTTTTCGGCCTGAGCCATCGCACCCGCGGCTGGTTTATCGGCCGGCGCCGTCGCAAGGCGCTGAATTTCACCCAGACCGGCATGCAGGCCCTGGTGGCCGAAGACTACGCCACCGCCGAGAAAATGCTGGTCAAGGGCACCAAAGGTAATGAACTGGCCCTACTCAACTACCTGAATGCCGCCGCCGCCGCCCAGGCCCAGGGTAATAACAGCAAGCGGGATGATTACCTGCGCCAGGCCCATGAACAAAGCCCGGACGCCAGCCTGGCGGTGGGCATTACCCAGGCCAAACTGCAGATGCAGCAGGGTCAGTTTGAGCAGGCCCTGGCCGGTCTGGAGCAGCTGGAACAGGATCACGGCACCCAGCCCGCCCTCCTCAAGCTGCAGAAAGAGGTCTACCTGGCCCTGGGCGAATGGGAAAAGCTGCTGGCCATCCTCGACAACCTGGACAGCAAGCAGTTGATCCAGGCCGACGAAAAACAGCGCCTGCAACAGCAGGCCTACGCCGGCTGGTTTGACAACACCGCCCGACGGGACGGCAGCGAAGGCCTGCTCGGCGCCTGGCAGGGGCTGGCCCGCAAACAGAAATACCAGCCCGACATCCTGGTTCCCCTGTGTGACCGGCTGATCCATCTGAAGGCGCATAAGGAAGCTCAGCAATTGCTGCTGGATGGTATGGATAAAAGTGCCGACAACCGCCTGCTGGCATGCATGACCCAGCTGCAGCTGAGCGACTACCATCCCCTGTTGAACAAGCTGGAAAAACGGGCCAAACAGGAAAACAGTCATCAGCTGCACTCGGTACTGGGCCAGCTGTATCTGAAGGACAACCAGCCAAAAGAGGCCGAGGAGCACCTGCAGAAGGCGGTGGCCCTCAAACCCGAGGCCCGGGATTATGTGCTGCTGGCCGGCCTAGCCGAACAACGCAAGGACCTGGCCAAGGCCAACGACTACTACCGGCACAGCCTGGCGCTGGCGCCACAAGCCTGAATATAAGGGAGCTTCGGCTCCCTTTTTATTGCTCCCCTTTGTGCCCACCTTGCCCGGTTGCTCTCCCTGGTATGGCTTCCTATCCTTTTAGGAGTGGCCGAGTCCGCCCGGATTCAACGCCAGCAAGGAGTAACCCCAATGAAAACGCCAGCTATCCCCTTAAGCCTACTGACACTCGTCCTGATGGCCGCCTTGGTCGCCCCGGCTCCCGTTGCTGCCGATGAAACCTGTAACTCCCCGTACACGGCACCCCTTATCAAGGGCCAGGAAGACTATATCCATGTCTGGACACTGGGCGTCAAAGGCCTGGGGGACGAGTCGGATAAACTCGTTACCGTGGACGTCAACCCCCAATCCGGGGACTACGGCAAGGTCATTGATTCCGTCTCGGTCGGTGGCCGCGGCGAGGCGCACCATGCCGGCTTCACCGACGACCGTAAATATCTGTGGGCGGGACGCCTGGACGACAACAAGATCTTTATTTTCGATATCGGCACGGATCCGGCGAAGCCCAAGCTGATCAGGACGATCTCGGATTTTTCCGATAAAACCGGCTTTGTCGGCCCGCACACCTTCTACGCGCTGCCGGGAAGGATAATGGTACAGGCGCTGTCAAACACCTCGGATCACGGCGGCCGCACCGGCCTGGTGATCTACAACAACAAGGGGGACTTTGTCGCCCAATACGATATGCCCACCGGCCAGTACGGCGAGGTGATGGCCGATGGCTACGGTTATGACATAGGCATCAACCCACAGAAGAATGTCCTGCTGACCTCCAGCTTTACTGGCTGGAACAACTATATGATGGATTTCGGCAAGCTGGTGCAGGATCCGGAGGCGATGAAGCACTTCGGCAATACCATGGTGATGTGGGATCTGAAAGCGATGACGCCACACAAGGTCATGAGTGTGCCCGGGGCGCCGCTGGAAATCCGCTGGTCGTTGCAAGAGGGGGATAACTGGGCACTGAGCGCAGCCGCGCTGACCTCCAAGCTAGTGCTGATCAGGCAGGACGAGGGCGGGGAATGGCAGGCGCGGGAAGTCGCCACCATCGGTGATCCGGCCCAGGTGCCGCTACCGGTGGATATTTCCATTACGGCCGATGCCAAGGGCCTGTGGGTCAATACCTTTATGGACGGCAAGACCCGCTACTTCGACATCTCCAACCCACAAGCACCGGTCCAGGTTTATGAGAAGGTGATCGGTGCCCAGGTCAATATGGTGAGTCAGAGCTGGGATGGCAAGCGGGTCTATTTCACCAGCAGCCTGCTGGCGAACTGGGACAAACAGGATGACGACAACGAGCAATTCCTTAAGCTGTTCCACTGGGACGGCAAGGAGTTGACTGAACAATTTGCGCTCGACTTCAACAAACTGCAGCTCGGCCGCGCCCATCATATGAAATTCTCGGCCAAGCCGGCACAGACGGCGGCGCTGGCCGAGACCGTCGGTCTGACACGGCACGACTGAGCCCATGGCCAGGCACCAAGCTGTCGCCCGCTGGCTGTGTGCAGGCCTTGGTATGCTGTTAACGGCCTCCGTGCTGGCGGCGGGTGAGCCAGAGCCCAGGCTCCGGGAACCCAAGCAGGACTTCGCCGCCCCGCCGCCCGGCAGCTATCGGCTGCCGGTTATCCAGCAGGCACCCAAGGGGCCCGTGCTGGACAGCAACGGCAAAGCCGGCGACTTTTCCCGCTACACCCGGGGCCGAGTCACCCTGCTTACCTTTATGTACACCTATTGCGTCGATCCGCTCGGTTGCCCGCTGGCCTTCAAGACCATGATGAGGGTACGGCAACGCTTGCTGGAGCGGCCCGAGCAGGCTCGCAGGGTACGCCTGGTCAGTCTGTCGTTCGATCCTAGCCATGACGATCCGGCGACGATGAAACACTATGCCGGCAAACTGGCCGATCCGGCCAGCCCGGTACGCTGGCATTTCCTGACCACCCGCTCGGTGGCCGAGCTGAAACCCTTGCTGGATGCCCTCGGGCAAGAGGTGACGGTGGAGTTGGATAACAAGGGCAAACCGACGCGGGTGCGGAACCATCTGCTCAAGATGTTTCTGATCGATGGCAAGGGCGGGATCCGGGAAATCTACAGCACCGCCTTCCTGATCCCGGAGGTGCTGCTCAATGACATCGAAACCCTGTTGCTCGAGACCGGGCCGGCTTCCTAAAACGGCCGGGGCGGCATGTTCCTGGATCCTGGCCTTGGCGATGACGGCCTTCGCCGCCCAGCCCCTTATCCCGATCCCGCTCGGCTTGCCCGCCCTACCCGTGCCCGCCGATAATCCGCCCACGGAGGAAAAAATCGCGCTCGGCAAGAAAATGTTTTTCGATCGCCGGCTGTCCCTAAACGGCACCATGTCCTGTGCCATGTGCCATATCCCCACCCAAGGCTTCACCGCCCATGAACTGCGCACCCCGGTCGGCAACGCGGGGGCGACGGTGCGCCGCAACGCCCCGACCCTGCTCAACATAGGCTACCATCCGCTGCTGTTCCACGACGGCCGCGATTCCAGCTTGGAAACCCAGGTCTGGGACCCCTTGCTGGCCACCAACGAGATGGCCAATCCCTCTGTCGGCCACCTGCTCGAGCGGCTGCGCTCACTGCCCGATTATGATGGCCTGTTCGAGACGGCCTTTGCCGGTCAGGGACCTTCGGCCGACCGGGTGGGCCAGGCGCTCGCCAGCTACCAGCGCTCTCTGGTGTCGGGTCATTCCCGCTTCGATCGCTTCCGCTACCGCGGGGAGGAACAGGCACTCGGCGCACTGGAAAAACAGGGGTATCGGATTTTTATCGGTAAGGGTCGGTGTGCCAGCTGCCACCTGATAGGCGAACGTTCGGCGCTGCTTTCTGATTTTGACTTCCACAACACCGGCATCGGCTGGCTGCGCAGCCGCCCGCCAGCCGGTGTCACCGTACAGCTGGCCCCCGGCACTAGGGCAGAACTGACCGCCGGGGATATCCGCCGTATAGGGCAACCGCCGCCCAGCGATCTTGGTCGCTTCGAGGTCAGCCGGGATCCGGCTGACCGATGGGCCTACAAAACCCCCATGCTCAGGAATATCGCACTCACCGCCCCCTATATGCACGATGGCTCGCTTGCCACCCTTGAGCAGGTGATCGCCTTTTATGATCAGGGGGGCCCGGGCGCGCCCGGGCAATCCCCGCTGGTTGGGCCGTTGGGGCTGAACGATGAGGAAAAAGCGGCGCTGGCGGCATTTCTACGGACCTTGACCGGCGCGAGCATTAGCCCGCTCGACGGACACTCAGTCAGCCAGTTTAGGCTAAATAACTGATACAAATACCGCTACATTTGAGACAGCGGTCAGGATCCGATAAGTAGGCCCTCCGCGCCAGGGCCGGAAAGTGCTCCTGCCGTTCCGACATTTCCGCCATCCCTGGCGGTCAGTGGCGCGGCAGAGCCCCCAGGGGGCAGCTTGCTGCCTGCACCAAGCTTTATGGCTGACCGAACATCCAGTGAATGTTCGCAGTAGCCCTAAAACGCAGGTGGCCTTAACCTACGGTGTTGCGGCATTCGGCCTGTCCTCTGTAGTACAATTGAAATCAGTTATTTAGCTGCGCTTCCGTCTTTATAGAGCTTGATCAGGGTTGCCGGATCCCGCTCCAGGAAACCCTTACTGCCGTGCTGGCGCATCAGCTGGGCGGCCAGTCCCGACATGGGGGTGGCGCTGCCGGCGCGCTGGCTCTGGACCACCGCCATATCCAGATCCTTGAGCAGGGTGCGCACATGCCATTTCGGCTCAGGATCCGACTCGGCGGCCATCAGCGGACCGGTCAGCTGCATCGGCTTGGAATCGGCAAAGCCGCCGGCCAGCGCAAAGGGGATCTTTTCCGCATCCACGCCACAGGCCTTGGCCAGGGCCATCATCTCCGCCAGCACCATCAGGTTGCAGCCGACGATCATCTGGTTACAGACCTTGGTCACCTGACCAGACCCAACTGGACCCATATGGGTGACGCGCTGGGACAACGGCGCCAATACCGGCTGGATGCGTTCGATATCCGCCGCCTCACCGCCGCACATGATCGCCAGGCTGCCTTGCTCGGCTCCGGCCACTCCGCCGGACACCGGCGAATCGACCCAGCCCATACCGCAGGCGGCCTGCAGACGGGCGGCGAAATCTCGGGTCGCTTCCGGATCCGTACTGGAGAAATCCACCAGCAGCTGACCGAGCCGGCCATGGGCCGCCGCCCCGTCTTTACCGAACACCAGCTGCTCCACCACCTGGGTATTGGCCAGGCACAGCAATACCAGATCCACCCCGGCCACCAGCTCGGCGATGCTTGCCTCCTCGGTGGCACCCGCCGCCTTCACCACCGCCAGCTTGTCCGGACTGCGGTTCCACACCCGAACTTCAAAACCCGCCGCCAGCAGACGTAGCACCATGGGTTGACCCATCAGGCCGATACCAATAAATCCCAGTTTCATCATCTCTATATCCTTATCTTTGGAGGTGTGGGCTGACACCTATTTCCAGCCAGCCACTGGGCCAGCAGGCAAAGCCAGCAACTCAACACGAAGGGCATAGTCAGCATCGGCAGGCCCAGCTTGAGCATGACGGCTGTCATCCCCCCGGCCAGCAGGGCGGCGGCCAAGCTCCAGCCGAACTTCAATCGCTGCCAGAACATGGCGATCGCCGCCAGCACCCCGTTATAGCCGGTCAATCCAAAGTTCATATAATCCGGGTTGACCAGCAGCCCCAATGCCAACAGGCTGGCAAGCAATCCGCCCGCCAGCGCCCAACCCAGCATACCGATACCCGCCATCAGCAAGGCAATACAAATCAGTACCGCCGGCAGGGTATCGGGCAGAAACACCACCTGGCCCACCGCCGACAAGGCAAACTGATAGCCATCCGGAACTTCATCGGCCAGACGCTGCCCGCTCCAGTACAGCCAAGGCAGGATCAACAGGTTGAAGGGCAGTGTATACCAGGGAATATTTCCAAGCTTGCGTAATAAAAAATATACCAAGCAAGAAACACAACCCAGTACCACGGCGACCAAAGGTACCCAGGGATTATCGGGCGCGAACAGGGCCAGGGCCAGCCCCACCAGGGCGGCATTAAAGCCATAGACCCCCTCCGCCTGCAGCTGTGCATCGAACCTGAGCCAGTGGGCGGTCAGGGTTGCACCGGCCGTGGCCAGCAGCATGACCAGCGCCATGTAGGGGGAGACCCAGGCCACTGCCAGGGTGATCAACAAACCGGGAAGGGGGCGGTTGATAAAGTAGATCTGGCCGATCCCAGCCAGTACAGCAGACAACAGACCCATCTATAGGGACCCCTGAAAGCAATGAAGAAGCGCTCAGGATTAGAGCAGGATAATGGGGCTTTATCAATACATTGTTGTGCACAATCTTGCTGGCGGAGGTGCGGAGGTGTGGCTGACAGAACTGTCCAGCCCACCCCTTTCACCACCAGGCCGGAGACGCCTGTGGGCAACGCTTAATTCGCCAGGAAGAACCGATAGGCGGGATCCCGGGTTTCATCGTGCCAGACGTAGCCCAGTTCGGCCAGGTGCTGCTCGAAGGAAGCCAGATCCGCATCGGGAAGCTCGAAGGCGCAGAGCACGCGGCCATATTCGGCACCATGGTTGCGGTAGTGGAACAGGCTGATGTTCCAGTGGGTACCCAGGGTGCGCAAAAAGCGCATCAGGGCACCCGGCTGCTCCGGAAACTTGAAACTGTACAGTCGCTCCTGCAACGGCTTGGGCGGACGCCCGCCGACCATATAGCGCACATGGGACTTGGCCAGATCGTTGTCGGTCATGTTGGCCACCGGATAACCGGCCTGTTCCAGCTCCATCATGATCTGCGCCAGCTCCCGGTCACCCTCGCTGAGCCGGACCGACACCAGCAGGGCCGCCTTGTCTTCGGCGGAGTAGCGATAATTGAACTCGGTGACCATACGGTTGCCGAGTACCTCGCAAAACGCCAGGAAGGCCCCCTTGCATTCGGGAATGGTCACCGCCAGCAGCCCCTCCCGCTTTTCACCCAGCTCACAACGCTCGGACACATAGCGCAGGGCATGGAAGTTGACGTTGGCACCGCTGAGAATGGCCGCCATGCGGGCATGGCCGTAATCACCGGCCTGGCTGTATTTTTTCAGGCCGGCGAGCGACAAGGCGCCGGAAGGCTCGGCAATGGCCCGGGTATCCTCGAAGATATCCTTGAGCGCGGCACAGATCTCGTCGGAACTGACGGTGATCACCCCATCGAGATACTGCTGGCACAGGCGGAAGGTTTCACTGCCGATACGCTTGACCGCCACCCCGTCGGCAAACAGGCTGACCCGCTCCAGGGTGACCGGCTCGTGGGCATTGAGCGCCGCCTTCAGGCAGGCGGAGCCCTCGGCCTCGACGCCGATCACCTTGACCTGGGGTAACAGCTGCTTGATATAGACCGCCACCCCGGCGGCCAGGCCGCCGCCGCCCACCGGCACAAACACATGGGTCAGGTGGGTGTCCTGCTCCAGCAGCTCCCGGCCTACAGTGCCCTGGCCGGCGATCACGTCTTCGTCATCGAACGGCGGGATCAGGGTCAGCCCCTGGGCCGCGGCCAGCTCGCAACAGCGGCCATAGGCTTCGTCGAAGTTGTTGCCGAACAGCACCACCTTGCCGCCGAAACGGCGCACCGACTCCACCTTGATATCCGGGGTGGTGGTCGGCATCACTATGGTGGCATCAATGCCCAGCTTGGAGGCGGACAAGGCCACCCCCTGGGCATGGTTGCCGGCGGAGGCGGCGATCACCCCGGCCTGCTGCTGTTCCCGGCTCAGCTGGGCAATCTTGTTATAGGCGCCCCTGAGCTTGAAGGAATGCACCGGCTGCATATCTTCCCGTTTCAGGGACACAGGGTGCCCCAAACGCTCGGAGAGTTTCTTCAGCGGCGACAAGGGGGTCACCCGGGCCGCCTCGTAAACCGGAGACAGCAGGATCTTGCGTAAATACTCGGCCGCCGAGCGGGGTTTTGCGCTGTCCTTGGGTGCCGAATGCGCCATGTTAGCCTCCCAGCTTGCTGAGATCGCGTACCGCACCCTTGTCGGCACTGGTCGCCAGTGAGGCGTAGGCGCGCAGGGCGAAAGACACTTCCCGTTCTCGATCAAGCGGACGCCAGGCCTGCTCGCCCTTGGCTTCCATCGCCTCGCGACGTGCCGCCAGCTCGGCTACCGGCACGTCCAGTTCGATTTTGCGGGTCGGGATATCGATGTTGATCATATCGCCGTTCTGCACCAGGCCTATGGTGCCGCCGGAGGCGGCTTCCGGCGACACGTGGCCGATCGACAGGCCCGAGGTACCGCCGGAGAAACGGCCATCGGTGATCAGCGCGCATTTGGTGCCCAGGCCCATGGACTTGAGGTAGGTGGTGGGATAGAGCATTTCCTGCATGCCCGGACCCCCTTTGGGGCCTTCGTAACGGATCACCACCACCTCGCCGGCCTGCACTTCGCCGCCGAGGATGCCGGCCACCGCGGTATCCTGGCTTTCATAGATGCGCGCTGGGCCACGGAAGGTCAGGTTGTCGTCGGAGACACCGGCGGTCTTGACGATGCAACCGTCCACCGCCAGGTTACCGGCCAGCACCGCCAGACCGCCTTCCAGGCTGTAGGCGTTGTCGATGCTGCGGATGCAGCCTTCGGTGCGGTCGTCGTCCAGGGTCGGCCAGCGACAATCCTGGCTGAACGCCTTGGTGGTACGGATACCGGCGGGGCCGGCGCGGAACATGGTCTTCACCGCCTCATCGCCGGTCACCATCACATCATACTGGGCCAGCTGATCGGCCAGGGTCATGCCCAGTACGGTGGCCACGTCGGTGTGCAGCAGGCCGGCACGGGCCAGCTCGCCGAGGATGCCCATCACGCCACCGGCGCGATGCACGTCTTCCATATGGTACTTCTGGGTGGACGGCGCCACCTTGCACAGCTGGGGCACCTTGCGCGACAGGGCGTCAATGTCGGTCATGGTGAAATCGACCCCCGCCTCATGGGCGGCGGCCAACAGGTGCAGCACCGTATTGGTGGAGCCACCCATGGCGATATCCAGCACCATGGCGTTTTCAAAGGCCGCCTTGGTGGCGATATTGCGCGGCAGCACAGAACCGTCTTCCTGCTCGTAATAGCGTTTGGTCAACTCGACGATACGGTGGCCGGCAGACTTGAACAGCTGTTCCCGGTCGGCATGGGTGGCCAGCAGCGAGCCGTTGCCGGGCTGGGACAGACCCAGGGCTTCGGTCAGGCAGTTCATCGAGTTGGCGGTGAACATGCCGGAGCAGGAACCGCAGGTCGGGCAGGCGCTGCGTTCGATCTGCTCGCTCTGGGCGTCGGATACGGTGGGATCGGCACCCTGGATCATGGCATCCACCAGATCCAGTTTGATGATTTGATCGGACAGCTTGGTCTTGCCCGCCTCCATGGGTCCGCCGGAGACGAAGATCACCGGGATATTGACCCGCAGCGCGGCCATCAGCATGCCCGGGGTGATCTTGTCGCAGTTGGAGATACACACCATGGCATCGGCACAGTGGGCATTGACCATGTATTCGACCGAATCGGCGATCAGATCCCGGCTGGGCAGGCTGTAGAGCATACCGCCGTGGCCCATGGCGATGCCGTCATCCACGGCGATGGTATTGAATTCCTTGGCTACCCCGCCGGCGGCCTCGATTTCCCGCGCCACCAGCTGGCCCATGTCCTTAAGGTGCACATGGCCCGGCACGAACTGGGTGAAGGAGTTGACCACCGCGATGATCGGCTTGCCGAAGTCTTCTTCGGTCATACCGGTGGCACGCCAGAGGGCGCGGGCGCCGGCCATGTTGCGGCCGTGGGTGGTGGTGGCTGAACGATACCTTGGCATTCTTTAACTCCTGAAAAAACAACTGAGGAAAACAGGGGCGCGCTGCGCCCCTCTCTCTATCTGATAATCAATCTTTTACCGGGGTCAACCAACCCCATTGGTCGGCGGTGGTGCCGTCAAACAACCCGAAGAAGGCCTTCTGCAACTGGGCGGTGATGGGTCCGCGCTTGCCTTCGCCCAGTTCGATGCCATCCACGCTGCGCACCGGGGTCACTTCGGCGGCGGTGCCGGTCATAAACATTTCGTCGGCCAGATACAGGGCCTCGCGGGAGATGGCTTCCTCCCGCACCTGGTAACCGGCATCGCGGGCCAGGGTCATTAGGGTATCGCGGGTGATACCGGGCAGGATACAGGCGGTCACCGGCGGGGTATAGAGCACGCCGTTCTTGATCAGGAACAGGTTTTCGCCGGCCCCCTCGCTCAGATGGCCGTGCACGTCCAGGGAAATCCCCTCGGCGTAGCCGTGACGCTTGGCCTCACCGGAAATCAGCTGGGAAGACAGATAGTTGCCGCCGGCCTTGGCACCGGTGGGCATGGTGTTTGGCGCCAGCCGGTTCCAGGAGGTCACGCACACATCCACGCCCTGCTCCAGACCCTCTTCTCCCAGATAAGCACCCCAGGGAATGGCGCCGACAATCACCTCGCAGGGCACGTCCTTCGGTGCATTCAGGCCCAGGCCGACATTGCCGATAAACGCCAGCGGACGCAGGTAGGCGCTGTCCAGATCGTTCTTGCTGACCGCATGACGGCAGGCGTCCATCAGCTCGGTCTTGGTATAGGGGATGTTCATCCGGTAGATCTTGGCGGAATCAAACAATCGCTGCACATGTTCTTCGAGGCGAAAAACCATCGAACCCTGGGGGGTCTTGTAGGCGCGGATGCCTTCAAACACGGAAGAACCATAGTGCAGGGCATGGGTCATAACGTGCACCTGGGCATTTTCCCAGGGCACCATTTCACCGTTGAACCAGATATATTTCGCGGTAGACATTTATTGTTTCCTCAAGCCGTTTTTTTGAGCCGTTGTTCCAGCAACTGCGCTTCCACACGGGTGACATCCATCAGCTTTTCGAGCTGGCGACTCAGCAGCTGAATGGGTCTCTCACTGCTGACAGTAACCCGAATGTTCAACTTTTGACAATCAACCGAGGTAGACATTTCCATATCATCGACCCGGAAGCCCCGGTGGCGGGTTAGCCTCAATACCCGCTCGAGCACTTCCGGGCGAAACTGGGTCTCTATCTGCAGGTTGTGCTGGTTCATGCTTGATCCTCCATCATCTGATCGTTGGCGACGCCCGGCGGCACCAAGGGCCAGACGTTGTCTTCCGCTGAAATGCGAACATGTAGTAAATAAGCGGTATCGGCCGCCAGCATACGCTGGATGGCAGGCGCCACCTCGGCCTTGCGGGTAATGGTTTCCCCGGGAATATTGAAGGCAGCGGCCAGGGCCACGAAGTCCGGGTTGTCGGTCAGTATGGTTTCGCTGTAACGGCCATCGAAAAACAGCTCCTGCCACTGACGCACCATGCCCAGGCGCTGGTTGTCGAGCAACACCATCTTCACCGGCAGCTGGGCGCGCTTGAGGGTGCCCAACTCCTGTACATTCATCATAAAAGAGCCGTCACCGGACACCAGCACCGACTCGTCCCCGGGCCGGGCCAGCTTGGCACCGATCGCCGCCGGCAGGCCGAAGCCCATGGTGCCCAGGCCAGAGCTGCTCAGGTGGTTACGGGGGCTGGTAAAGCGCATGTGCTGGGCCACCCACATCTGGTGCTGGCCCACGTCGCAGCTGACCATGGCGCCGTCATCCAGTGCCTCGCTCAGTTGCTTGAGCATCAGCGGTGCGAAGATGTTGTCGCCCGGGTGATCGTAACGCCAGGGATGCTGGGCCTTTAACGCCAGACAGCGCTGCCGCCAGTCGTCGATCTGTAATTCACCCAGGGTCAGGGCGGGCAGCACCGCCTTCAGCTCGGACGCTATACCCACCTGGGCATGGCGCACCTTGCCGAATTCGGCGGCGTCTTTATCCAGATGGATGACTTTAGCATTAACCGCAAAGGCATCCAGCTTGCCGGTCACCCGATCGTCAAAACGGGCGCCGACCACCAACAGCAGATCACACTGCTGTACTGCCAAATTTGCGGCTTTTGTTCCATGCATACCCAGCATGCCCAAAAACAGTTCATCGTCCGGTTCCAGCGTGCCTATACCCTTGAGGGTGGTCACCGACGGGATCTGGCTGGCGGCGGCAAAAGCACGTAATTCTGCTTCTGCCGACGCCATGCCGACACCGCCCCCCACATAGAGAATCGGTTTTTCGGCGGCGGCCAGCAATGCCCTGGCGGCCGCTATGCCCACCTCATCGAGGGGTTCGGGTTCGACGCTGCTGGTGCCTAGCGGCTTGGGCTCAACCAGCGCTACCTGGACATTCTTGGGCACATCGATAAGCACCGGGCCGGGCCGACCGGAGCTGGCCACCTCGAAGGCTTCGGCGATGATGGCACCAAGGTCTTCCGCTCTTTCAACGAGATAGGAATGTTTGGTACAGGACAGGGACATGCCCAATACATCCACTTCCTGGAAGGCATCCGTGCCGATGGCCGCCATCGGCACCTGGCCGGTGATGGCCACCACCGGAATGGAGTCCAGCATGGCATCCGCCAGACCGGTGATCAGGTTGGTAGCGCCCGGGCCGGACGTGGCCATACAGACACCCACCTGACCACTGGCTCTGGCATAGCCGACGGCACCCAGGGCCGCAGCCTGCTCGTGCCGACACAGCAGGTGCTCGACGCCACCATCGTACAGGGCATCATACAGCGGCATGATGGCTCCTCCCGGGTAACCGAAGATCTGGGTTACCCCTTGTTGTTTTAATGCCTGAACAATGTATTGAGCGCCATTCATTTGCGTTGTTGTCCTGTCACTTGCCTGAAAATATGCTTAAAAAAAAACCCCCGAGCGGTTTGCTCGGGGGTTTTGTTGTCGTCTGTCGGCGTTGTTACCTTTCGTCAGACCACGGTGCCCCGAGCGGTGATTTAATAATCACCACTAGGACCACGATAATGTTGACGAAACGAGCGAACAAATTCATATACCGACCATAATAAATGAGATCGCCGGCTAAACCGGCTGCAACTGGCCTATAGAACTAGCACGGGCGGCCGGATGAAACAAGATTTTTATCCGGGAAAGGAAATAAAAAGTCCAGATTCAACCCCGATCCAACCAGTATGAAATACCAGCAAAACTATCTTTATCAGAATAAAAAATAAGGGTACAGGGATGTCACTAGCCGTTGTTTTTGCCCGGGCCAGCCTGGGGATCACCGCTCCATTGGTCACGGTTGAAGCCCATCTGGCCAATGGCCTGCCGGCATTCAACATCGTCGGACTGCCGGAGATCACGGTCAAGGAAGCCAGGGACAGGGTACGCAGTGCCCTGCTCAATGCCGGATTTGAATTTCCAGCCAAGCGGATCACGGTCAACCTTGCTCCCGCCGATCTGCCCAAGGAGGGCGGACGCTTCGATCTGCCCATCGCCATCGCCATCCTCGCCGCTTCCGGGCAGATCCCGGCTCAGTCACTGGAGCGGCTGGAATTCCTGGGGGAGCTGGCGCTCACCGGTGAACTGAGATCGATCAAAGGTGCCCTACCGGCCGTGCTGGCGGCCAGGGAAACCGGCCGGCAACTGATATTGCCTGCCAGTAATGAAGCCGAAGCCGGCCTGATCCATCCCACCCCCGCCAAGATAGCTCCCCACCTGCTGGCCATCACCGCCTGGCTGCACCGGCAGGGAGAGCTGGCCGCACCGGCTCCGACAGAACACCACCAACAACAGCAAGACGGTTGCCTCAGTGAGGTGATCGGCCAGGAGAGCGGCAAACGGGCCCTGGAAATTACCGCAGCGGGCGAACATAACCTCTTGCTGCTGGGACCACCGGGCACGGGAAAAAGCATGCTGGCCAGCCGCCTGCCCGGCTTGTTGCCGCCCATGTCGGAGCGGGAGGCGCTGGAGGCGGCGGCGATTCGTTCCATCAGTGGCCAGGGGCTGGACCCCCATGACTGGCGGCGGCGGGCCTTTCGCCAACCTCATCATTCCGCTTCCGCCGTTGCCCTGGTAGGCGGTGGCAGCTACCCCAGGCCAGGAGAAATTTCCCTGGCCCATAACGGAGTGCTGTTTCTCGACGAAATGACCGAGTTCGAACGACGAGTGCTGGATGCCCTGAGGGAACCACTTGAAACAGGCTCTGTGTCCATTTCCAGGGCGGCCCACAGGGTCACCTTTCCCGCCCATTTCCAGCTGATCGGCGCCATGAATCCCAGCCCCTGCGGCCACTATGGTGATGGCATGAGCCGCAGCTCTCCCGAGCAGATCCTGCGTTATCTGGGCAAGGTATCCGGGCCTTTCCTGGACAGATTCGACCTGTCGGTTGAAATTCCCCTGCTGCCTCCCGGAGCCCTCAGTCGCCCCAGGCCCAAAGCCGAAAGTACGGCAACGATCAGGGAAAGGGTACTGGCGGCCCGGGCGAGACAGCTGGCCAGGGCCGGCAAAACCAATGGCCGCCTGAACTCGTCCGAACTGGACAGGCTCTGCCCGCTCAAGGCCGATGACGCTGCCTTCCTCGAGCTGGCCCTGAACAGCATGAAGTTATCCATACGGGCCTGGCACAAGCTGATCCGGGTCGCCCGCACCATCGCCGACCTGGAGGGAACGCAAGAGATAGCCAGGGCTCACCTGATCGAAGCCCTCGGCTACAGGGCCATGGACAGGCTATTGCGACAGCTGCGGGGCTAAACAATAACAAGACTGAGGCTTTAACTGCTGCTATAAATAGGATGGGCTGGCGGCAAAAGGAAGTGTTGATGAAAAGTGCAAAAGAGTTTGCCAACTGGCTGGCGGGGCAGCTGAAAGATGTAAAATCCGGTGTCTACCTAACCAGAAGCGATATTGGCACCTTGTCGGGGCGGCAACGCTTCACACCGGATTTTATCCGTGACATCCATTATGAACTGGCCCTCTACGGCATGGGTTTTGTCGGCGATCTCCACCGGGAAAAATACTATCTGTTTCACCTGCCCACGGAACAATGGATCATACATGGTGAAGGCTCTCAAGAAACGAAAGCCAGCAATGTACACGCCATTACCGATAAAAAAACCAAATGTTGATAGGGGGCCGGCCAGGGCCCCTCGATATCCTTTATTCCATGCTGAGTAAATGTTCAACGATGCGGTAAAAACGCTCTTCTGAACCGATCTCACCCATATTAAGCTCATATTTCCCATTAACGACTATGGTCGGCGTTCCCCTGACATTGAAGGCCTCGGTTGTCCTGTCATACTGAGCCACCATGCCATTCAGGGCGAAACTGTTGATGACACCGTCGAAGGTTCTTGCCTCCACCCCGTTGGCGACAAATATCGCCTTCACATCATCCATGGATTGGGGCATCTTCTTGTGCCGATGGATCTGCTCGAAAATAACCGGGGTCATCTTGTCTTCGACTTCCAGCAAGCGGGCCGCTGCATAGGCCTTCTGCAATACCGGTCCCATGTCACGGCCCAAAAAGCTTACCGGTACCTTTTTGATATCAGCGTCTGGTACCCGCTCCGCCAAGCCGTTAACCAGGGGCTCGAAGCTGTAGCAATGGGGGCAGACATAAGAGAAAAATTCTATGACCTCAGGTGTACTGGTCGCCGTCTCTTTAACGACGGTGTATTCAACGCCTTCCTTGAACTCAGTTGCAGCCATCGCCAGGGGTGTGAGCATAAAAACAAACAGCGAAAACAGTATATTTTTCATAGTGGATCCCATTCATTAAAGGCGTCTTCAAATTAAGCAATCAATTCCAGGACGTCAAGGACAAAGGCGGAGCATCGAGGGCTGTCAGCTGATCGCTGAGTATTCGGGTCTGCTGCAACCAATAATCATCGGTATTGAACCAGGGAAAGTTGGCCGGGAACGCCGGATCCTGCCAGCGAGCCGCCAGCCAGGCCATATGGTGCACCATGCGCATGGCCCGAAGCGGCTCGATCAGCGCCAATTCAGCCTGGGAGAAATTCCGTACCGTTTCATAGCCCGCCAGTATGGTATCCAGTTGCACCAACTGCTCCTGACGGGAACCGCTGAGCATCATCCAGATATCCTGTACCGCCGGTCCGCTGCGGCAATCATCAAAGTCCACCAACAGGGGGCCGTCCCGCCATAAAATATTGCCCACATGGCAGTCGCAATGCAGGGTAAGCTCATGCCGGGGACGATACAATGGCTCGGCCTTGGTAATCAGCCTTTCCAAGACACCGAAAAATTCCCTGGCAGTGCTGCCGGCCTTGATCTGTGCCTTTTGCTTCAGCATGTCATAGGATTGATGCAGATAGTCGGCGGTGGTAAGTCTCGGCCTGTGCCGTAAGGGAAAAGCGCCTCCTACCTGATGCAAACGCCCCAGTTGCTCGCCCAGTGCCTCCAACTGCTCCAGGTTATCGGCTTCGAATTGTCGGCCGCCCACGCTTTGCCAAAGGGCAAACAGCCGTCCCTGATACTCGAACAGGGTTTCTCCCTGCAGGCTCATCGGCGCCGCCACCCGGACACCGGCCTGAGACAGGGCCGTTAGAAAGCCATGTTCTTCCTGTATTTGTTCCTTGCACCAGCGCTCGGGGCGGTAAAACTTCACTACCAGGGCACCCAACTCATCGTTTTTAAAACGATAGACCCGGTTCTCATAGCTGTTGAGCGCCAACAGGCCGGAGTCCAGATAGATGTCCATGCTGCCGAGGGCATCGGCAATAAAATCCGGCGTCAGCTGGGTATATTCCATAAAAAATCCTACAAATCACGGGAAGGCAGCCATGGAGGTTATCACCCCCATGGCCTAAACGCTTGTTAGCGTGAACTGAAAAACTTGCTGGGACTCCGGCTCGCCGCCATCCGTTCGTCCGGGCGGACGCCCTCGCGAGTCACCACAAACTCCAGATCCCGTACCGGGCTGGCCAGGTTATAAGGGTCTATCGAGAGGCTGATGGGAAGTGTATAGACCTCACCCCCCTGGACGATAACCTCGGTAGGGCCTATCCACTCAACCTCGTCCAGCCCTTCCACATGCAGCTGATAGGTTTCCGCCGCCAGGGTCTTATTGATGATTTTAAGGGTGTAGGTATTTTCGATCAGGCCCTCGGCTGTTTCGCGATACAGTTGGTTGCGATCGCGGATCACTTCCAGCCCCATGGGCATGATGCTGGCGGCCATATATACGAAGGCCGCCAGCATCACCACCATCACTAAACCGTAGCCAATCAGCTTGGGCCTGGCCACATGAGTTTGATCATGCTGCAGCTTGTGCTCCGTGGTATAGCTAATAAGCCCCTTTGGATAGCCCATGCGATCCATGGTTTGATCACAGGCATCGACACAAGCGCCGCAGTTGATGCACTCGTACTGCAGACCATCACGGATATCAATACCGGCCGGGCAGACCTGTACACACATATCACAGTCGATACAATCACCCAGGCCCAGCTCCCTGGGGTCCTTCTTACGAGGTCTGGGGCCACGGGCCTCGCCCCGTTTCGCATCGTAGCTGACGGTATAGGTGTCTTTGTCGAACATGGCCGACTGGAAACGGGAATAGGGGCAGATATGGGTACACATAATGGTACGCATCCAGCCTGCGTTGCCATAAGTACAGAAGGCGAAAAAGACCACCCAGAAGGCAGACCAGAAGCCGGCGGAGAAGGTAAGCAAACCGAGGCCCAGCTCTTGTACCGGCACAAAATAGGCGATAAAGGTGAAACCGGTGAACAGGGAAACCAATAGCCAGCTCAGATGTTTGCCGGTTTTACGCCATACTTTATTGAGGTTCCAAGGGGACTTGTCCAACACTTTACGTTTATTGGCACTGCCCTCGAATTTCTCTTCTAACCAAATAAATAAAAAGGTCCATACGGTTTGCGGGCACAGGTAACCGCACCACACCCTGCCTAGAAACGTGGTGATAAAAAACAGGGCAAAGGCCGCCACCACAAACAACAAGGCCAACAGGGTAAAATCCTGAGGCCAGATGGTGGTACCAAAAATATGGAACCGCTGCTCAACCACATCCAGTAAAACAGCCTGACGGCTATCCCAGGTCAGCCAGGGTCCTACCAGGAACAGCAACATAAAAAACCAACCCATCTGTTTACGCAGACGCTGCCACCGGCCTTGCTGGGCTCGGACATAGATATGGCCATTGTCTACCGGCCTGTGGGAACGCACAGCTCCTGTGACATCTTTGATGTCAATCTGGTTATTTTTGTCGTTCATCTTGCTCACATGGTTAGTTGGACTTTGCTGCAGCCAATCGCCAGGAAAACTGGTAACCTTTTGTTAACTTGCAGATAAAATGCCTGTTATGCCACATTTTGCGGTAAATACAGATAAAAAAAGGTGATCATCTTCACCTTTTAATAGCATGATCACTTAATAAATATATGGATATAGATGTCTGAGGTTGAATGCAAAAACGAAAAAGCCCCGCTTGCGAGCGGGGCTTGGTGATAGGTGTTTGACTGTGACCTACTTTCACATGGCAGCTGCCACACTATCATCGGCGCGGGTGCGTTTCACTTCTGAGTTCGGCATGGGATCAGGTGGGACCACAACGCTATGGCAGTCAAACAAAACTTACTATATCTAATTTTAATATGGTGCTGATACCCGGATTTGAACTGGGGACCTCACCCTTACCAAGGGTGCGCTCTACCGACTGAGCTATATCAGCAGAATTGGGTGCCTGGCAGTGACCTACTTTCACATGGCAGCTGCCACACTATCATCGGCGCGGGTGCGTTTCACTTCTGAGTTCGGCATGGAGTCAGGTGGGACCACAACGCTATCGCCGCCAGGCATA